>NZ_JBNPVB010000016.1:0-194129 GCF_051168495.1 Bradyrhizobium oligotrophicum
GCACAGCTGCAGCAGATGCTGCTGGATAGCCAGAGTGCTGCAGTCGGTGGCTCGATCTGGGGCTATGGCGGGCGGGACGACGTGCTGATCGCCGGGCTCGGTGACAAGTACATGGCCGGCCTAGGCGGCAACGACACCTATGTATATTCGTCGGCCGGCGGCAACGACATCGTCTCCGACAGCGAGAACTTCAAGGGCACGCTGCAGTTCACCGATATTGCCTCGACCGGTGTCGTGATATCGCGCCCGAATGGCGGGGCCGACATCGTTTTGACAGTGCTCGCGACTGGTAAGAGCGTCACGATCCAGCGCGAGTTTGGCAACGGTGGACCGCTCAAGGCCATTACATTTTCGGACGGTGTCAGTTGGACTCAGCAGGATATCCTCAACATTCTGGCCGCTGGTCCGATATATGGCACGCCGGGCAACGATACGGTGAACGGGACTGCGAATGACGACATCATCAACGGTCTGGCTGGCAATGATGTGCTGGCGGGAGGTGCCGGCAGCGACACCTACGTCTACGGCATGGGATCGGGCAACGATACCATCAACGAGCTGAGCAGCAACGCCGGCACGGACGTTCTAAAGCTCGCAGGACTTGGTGCATCCGACGTTGTCTTCAGCCGCGCTAGCAACGACTTGATTGTTCAAATCAAGGCAACTGGCGAAACGCTGCGGGTCACAAATCAGTTCAACGGTACCAACGGTATTGAGCAGGTTCTTTTCTCAGACGGCACGATCTGGGACCGGACGGCAATCACAGCGAATGCCTGGGTCAGAGGCACGCCCGGAAACGATTCGATTACCCTGCCTGCTGATGGTGCGACGGTCGTAGCCGGTGCCGGAGACGACACCCTGGGGGTGTCAGGGAACGGCGCTGATACCATCGTCTTTGCAAAGGGAGATGGACACGACACGCTCAACAATCCTGGTTCCGGCTACAACCGGAACGACACGCTGCGGCTGGTGAACATCAATCCGTACGAGGTGACACTCACCCGGTCCGGTGACGCCCTGCTGCTGTCGGTTCCGGGCACGGGAGATTCGTTCAAGGTCAACTTCCAGTTCTGGGGTAACGGAAGCCAGATTCAGGGACTGACGACTATCAACTTCGCAGACGGATCGGTCTGGAACAGATCGGCGATCGCGGACGCCGTGAAGACATTCACCTGGGTCGGTAGCGCCTCGAGCGGGGTCCTGGTCGGTAACGACTACGGACTGAACATCTTCCAGTTCGGAGCCGGCGCCGAGGTCGCCAATGGTGGACAGCTGAACAATGTCTATCAGGTCTCGACGGCGACGGGGCAGGCGACGATCAATCTGCCGTCCTACGTGCAGTCTCGGAACGAGCTGGATTTCACCGGCAGCCTGACCGATCAGAACCTCTGGTTCGTCCAGAACGGCAACGATCTGGAGATCGACGTGCTCGGCAGCAGCACGCGAGTGATGGTCGACAACTGGTTTGCCGGGGCCGCCGGAGAATTGCAGGAAATCACCGCCGGCGGTCTCAAGATCGACAGCCAGATCTCGCAGTTGGTTCAGGCGATGGCGAGCTATTCATCTAGCCATGCCGGTTTCGATCCAACCAACGCCGGGAGCCAGACGGCGCCGAACGATCCAGCATTGCAGGCATCAATCGCAGCTGCTTGGCATGCTTAGGGACTGAGGCCGAGGACATGGCGGTCGGCGCGTCCGAGAAATCGGGCGCGCCGATTTCGTTTCACTATGGTTCTTTGGCGCGTGAAAGCGATTGAACCGACGCGTTGTTGGTTTGGCGGGCAGCTTGCTTTGATCCGCCGAACTCATCCGTTTCTTCGCTGGCGCGCGATCGATCTCCCGGGCGCGTTGTCACGTACGCGGTCGTAGCGCTTTGATCATCGAACGGCGTGCTTCGCCGAACGGGGGGATCAATGCACGCTCAGCCAGCGCAGTTCGGTCGAGTCTCGCGCGGAGCGGGGATGCTGAGGACCGCTTTTGGCGAGCCGGTTCGCAGGTATCTCGCGGATCCGGCCGTGGCCGAGATCATGCTCAATCCGGATGGGCGGCTCTGGGTTGATCGCCTCGCGTCTGGTTTGGCCGACACAGGTGAGACGATGCCCGCCGCCGATGGTGAGCGGATCATTCGTCTCGTAGCCCACCATGTCGGGCTCGAGGTCCACGCGGGAGCGCCCCGCGTGTCCGCAGAATTGCCGGACACGGGCGAACGCTTCGAGGGGCTGCTCCCGCCGGTCGTGGCTGCCCCGACCTTTGCCATTCGTAAGCCGGCAGTCGCCGTGTTCGCGCTCGACGACTACGTGGCTGCCGGGATCGTGAATTCAGCGCAGGCGCGTGACTTGCGAAAGGCTGTCCTCGATCGCCGCAACATCCTGGTGGCCGGCGGGACATCGACCGGCAAGACCACGCTGACGAACGCGCTGCTGGCGGTGGTTGCCGAGACCTGCGATCGCGTGGTGCTGATCGAGGACACCCGCGAGCTGCAGTGCCGCGCGCCCAATCTGGTCGCGCTTCGGACCAAGGACGGCGTGGCGTCGTTATCCGATCTGGTTCGTTCGTCGCTGCGCCTGCGCCCCGATCGCATTCCGATCGGCGAGGTGCGCGGTCCGGAGGCGCTCGACCTCCTGAAGGCCTGGGGCACTGGCCATCCCGGTGGCATCGGGACCATCCACGCGGGCTCGGCAATCGGTGCGCTGCGGCGGCTGGAGCAGCTGATCCAGGAGGCGGTGGTAACCGTGCCGCGTGCTCTGATCGCCGAGACGATCAATGTCATCGCTGTCCTGACGGGGCGCGGCCCCGAGCGACGCCTGAGCGAGCTCGTGCGTGTCGAGGGGCGTTCTGAATCCGGAGACTACATCCTCGCGCCGCTGGGAGATCACTGATGAAGATGCAGATGAGAGCACGACCGGGACGTCTGGCGGTAGGGGGAGTGCTCGCGCTGCTGACCGGCGCTCCTGCTCACGCGGCTGGCTCGAACATGCCATGGGAGCAGCCGCTCAATCAGATTCTGCTGTCGGTCGAGGGACCGGTCGCCAAGATCATCGCGGTGATCATCATCATCACGACGGGGCTGTCGCTGGCATTCGGCGAGACCTCGGGCGGCTTCCGGCGGCTGATCCAGATCGTCTTCGGGCTCTCCATCGCGTTTGCTGCGTCCAGCTTCTTCCTGTCGTTCTTCTCGTTCGGTGGCGGGGTGGTGATCTGATGGATGAGGAGGTCAAAGGCTTCGTCGCTCCGGTCCACCGGTCACTGACCGAGCCGATATTGTTGGGCGGCGCGCCGCGTTCGGTTGCGATCGTGAACGGCACGCTGTCGGCCGCGCTGGGCTTGGGCCTGCGGCTCTGGTTCTTCGGCCTGCTGCTCTGGTTCATCGGTCACATGGTCGCGGTGTGGGCCACGAAGCGCGACCCATCCTTCGTCGACGTCATGCGCCGTCACCTGCGCATTCCCGGTCATCTCGGTCAGTGAGGCCCGTCATGTTCAATCTCGCCGAATATCGCCGCACCAATATCCGCCTTGCGGACTTCCTGCCCTGGGCGGCGCTGGTGGATGAGGGCGTCGTGCTCAACAAGGACGGCTCGCTGCAGCGGACGGCACGGTTTCGCGGACCGGATCTCGAGAGTTCGGTCAAATCCGAGCTGGTTGCGGTTGCCGCGCGTCTCAACAATGCGCTGCGGCGGCTTGGATCCGGGTGGGCCGTTTTCGTCGAGGCGCAGCGTCATTCGGCGGGAGCCTACCCGCCTGGCACATTCCCGGATGCTGCATCCGCCCTGGTCGATGCGGAACGCAAGGCGCAGTTCGAGGAGGAGGGCGCTCACTACGAATCGAGCTGTTATCTGACGTTCCTGTACCTGCCTCCGCGCGAGGATGTGGCGCGTTCCGAACGCGTGCTCTACGAGGGCCATCCGCAGTCGGATGGCGTCAATGGCCGGGAGATCCTGCGCGGCTTCATCGATCGCACCGATCGCGTTCTGCAGTTGATTGCCGGCTTCATGCCGGAATGCGGCTGGCTCGGCGATGAGGCCGTGCTGAGTTATCTGCATTCGACCATTTCGACCCAGCGTCAGCGCGTCCGTGTCCCCGAGATCCCGATGCATCTGGATGGGCTGCTGGCCGATCAGCCGCTCACTTGCGGGCTGGAGCCGATGCTCGGATCAGTCCATTTGCGCGTGCTCACCATCATCGGGTTTCCGTCGGCCACCACGCCGGGGATCCTGGATGATCTGAACCGGCTCGCCTTTGCCTACCGGTGGTCGACCCGCGCCATCATGCTGGACAAGCAGGATGCGGTGAAGCTCGTGACGCGGATCCGCCGGCAATGGTTCGCCAAGCGCAAGTCGATGGCCGCGATCCTGAAGGAGGTCATGACCAACGAGGCGGCGAGCCTCGTGGATACCGACGCCCACAACAAGGCCGTCGACGCCGACGCGGCGCTGCAGGAGCTCGGCTCCGATGACGTCGGCGAGGCCCATGTGACGGCGACCGTGACCGTCTGGGACCCGGACACGGCAAGGGCGGACGAGAAGCTGCGCCTGGTCGAGAAGGTCATTCAGAGCCGCGACTTCACCTGCATGGCCGAGAGCGTGAATGCCGTCGAAGCCTGGCTCGGCAGCCTGCCGGGGCATGGCTACGCCAATGTCCGTCAGCCGCCGCTCTCGACCCTCAATCTTGCGCATATGGTCCCGCTGTCGGCGGTCTGGGCCGGCGAGACGCGCGACCATCACCTGAAGGCTCCGCCGCTGCTGTTTGGCCGCACCGAGGGAGCGACGCCGTTTCGTTTCTCACTCCATGTCGGCGATGTCGGCCATACGCTGGTGGTCGGGCCAACCGGCGCCGGCAAGTCGGTGCTGCTGGCGCTGATGGCGCTGCAGTTCCGACGTTATCCCGGCGCGCAGATCTTTGCCTTCGACTTCGGCGGCTCCATGCGGGTTGCAGCGCTCGCCATGGGCGGCGATTGGCATGACCTCGGCGGGGCGCTATCGACGGAGAGCGAGAGCTCGCTTTCGCTGCAGCCCCTTGCCGGAATCGAGGATGTGGCGGAGCGCGCCTGGGCCGCGGAGTGGATCGCGAGCCTCCTGGCGCGCGAGAAGATCGTGGTCACCCCGGAGGCGAAGGAGCATGTGTGGTCGGCGCTGAGCTCGCTGGCCTCTGCACCGCCGGCGGAACGCACGCTGACTGGTCTTTCGGTCTTGCTGCAATCGAACAGCCTCAAGCGTGCGCTCAAGCCGTATTGCCTCGATGGCGCACATGGCCGGCTGCTCGATGCCGATCACGAGGCGCTCGGCGATGGATCGGTCCAGGCCTTCGAGACCGAAGGGCTGATCGGAACGGCTGCTGCGCCGGCCGTGCTCGCCCATCTGTTTCACCGGATCGCCCGGCGGCTCGATGGCCGTCCGACGCTTCTGATCATCGACGAGGGATGGCTGGCGCTGGACGATGCCGGTTTCGCCGGTCAGCTTCGGGAGTGGCTGAAGACCCTGCGCAAGAAGAACGCTTCGGTCGTATTCGCCACGCAGTCGCTGTCCGACATCGACGGCTCGCCGACCGCACCTTCCATCATAGAGAGCTGCCCGACCCGCATTCTGCTGCCGAATGAGCGCGCGTTCGAGCCGCAGATCATGAGCATCTATCGCCGCTTCGGTCTCAATGATCGTCAGATCGAGCTCGTCAGTCGCGCGGTCCCGAAGCGGGACTATTACTGCCAGTCACGCCGCGGCAACCGCATGTTCGAGCTCGGTCTCGGCGAGGTTGCGCTCGCCTTTGCGGCAGCATCGTCCAAAGCCGATCAGGCCGCCATCTCGGAGGTGTTCAACAGTGCCGGCAAGGAGGCTTTTGCCGCGGCGTGGTTGCGGCACCGCCAGGTCGGCTGGGCAGCTGACGTCATTCCGAGCCTCGATAATCTGGACATGCGCCGATGATCCGCAATCACCGGTGGGGCGTGTCATTCGCGGTGCTGCTTCTGGCCGGGGCAGCGCCGGCGCCGGCTCAGCTCGTCGTCTTCGACCCCAACAACTATGCTCAGAACGTGCTGACCGCTGCACGCGAGCTGCAGCAGATCAACAATCAGATCCTGTCGCTGCAGAACCAGGCGCAGATGCTGATCAACCAGGCAAAGAACCTGGCGAGATTGCCATACTCCTCGCTGGCGCAGTTGCAGCAGTCGATCCAGCGTACGCAGGATCTTCTCAAACAGGCGCAGCGCCTGGCCTACGACGTCCAGCAGATCGATCGCGCCTTTGCGACGACCTATGCGCCGGCGACGGGCAGCGCGGCCGCCCAGGACCTGGTCAACAACGCCCAGTCGCGCTGGCAGACGTCGGTCGCGGCGCTGCAGGATGCGCTGAAGATCCAGGCGGGCGTGGTTGGCAATCTCGATACCGTCAGGAGCCAGTCGGCCGAGCTGGTCGCGGCAAGCCAGGGTGCCACCGGTGCGCTGCAGGTGACCCAGGCGGGCAACCAGATGCTGGCACTGCAGGCGCAGCAGCTCGCCGATCTGACAGCGGCCGTGGTCGCTCAGGGCAGGGCGCAGAGCCTCGACACGGCGCAACGCGCGGCTGCCCAGGATCAGGGCCGCGAGCAGCTGCGGCGTTTCATTGCGCCGGGGCAGGGCTACCAGCCCTCGGACGTGCAGATGTTTCACTGAGAACGAGCGTCGCTCGATCCCTGATCTGGTCCAGCACAGGCTGGAACTGATGGGCGGCGGCTTGAGGAGATTGCGCCATGGCGGGAACGGGGATCATCGACCAGTTCCTCGAGACCTTCACCCGGTCGATCGATAGCGGCTTCGGCCTTGTTGGCGGCGAGGTCAGCTATCTCGCGTCGACGCTGGTGGCCATCGACATCATTTTGGCGGCGCTGTTCTGGGCCTGGGGCGGCGCAGACGAAATCATCGCCCGTCTGGTCAAGAAGACGCTGTTCGTCGGGGTGTTCGCCTATCTCATCGGCAATTGGAACGGCCTCGCCAGGATCGTCTTCGAGAGCTTTGCCGGTCTTGGCCTGAAGGCGTCTGGATCGGCGCTGTCGACGGCGGAATTCCTGCGGCCCGGCCGAATCGCCCAGGTCGGTCTGGACGCCGGGCGCCCGCTCCTGCAGGCGATCTCGAACCTCCTGGGCTACGTCAGCTTCTTCGAAAATTTCGTCCAGATCGCAGTCCTGTTGTTTGCATGGATGGTCGTGCTGCTCGCCTTCTTCATCCTGGCGGTCCAGCTGTTCGTCACCCTGATCGAATTCAAGCTGACGACGCTCGCCGGCTTCGTGCTGATCCCGTTCGGCCTGTTCGGCAAGACCGCCTTTGCCGCCGAACGTGTGCTCGGCAATGTGATCTCGTCCGGCATCAAGGTCCTGGTGCTCGCCGTGACCTCCGGGATCGGCTCGACGCTGTTTGGACAGGTGACGCGAGCCTCGGGCGCCGATCAGCCGACGATCGAGAGTGCGATGGCTCTGGTGCTGGCGTCGCTGTCCTTGCTCGGCCTTGGACTGTTTGGACCCGGCATTGCCAATGGTCTGGTCTCGGGCGGTCCGCAACTCGGCGCTGGCAGTGCCGCTGGTGCGTCACTGGCGGCCGGCGGTCTCCTCGTGGCCGGAGCCGGGCTCGCCGCAGGAGGCGCCGGCCTTGCTGGTGGCGCCATCTCGGGGGCCACGCGCGCCGCAGCCTCGCTTCGATCTGGTGTGTCCGGCGTCTTGCGCGGCGGCGGGAGCGTCGCGGAGGACGCAGCCTCCGTCGCGAGCCCGTTGCGCCAGAAGGTCGCAGCCCAAGGCGGCGGAGCTGAAGGCCAAGGTCGAGCAGAGGGCGGCAACCCGGCCGCCTCACCGCGTTGGGCGCAGCGCGTGAAGGCCCAAGCGATTCACCGCGGTGTGTCCACGACCACCCAGGCCGTGCGCAGTGCCGAGCACGGTGGACACGGCGGCGCCGTCGATCTCTCCGAGGGGAAGTCCTGACATGTTCAAGCGCCCATCCGTTCACTATGGCCGTACGCCCGAGCCGGTCACGCCGTATCAGAAGGCAGCCCAGATCTGGGACGAGCGCATCGGATCGGCGCGGGTCCAGGCCAAGAACTGGCGGCTGGTGGCCTTTGGTTGTCTCGGGCTCGCGGCCGGCTTTGCTTCCGCCCTGATCTGGCAATCGACGCGCGGCACGGTGACGCCGTGGGTGGTCGAGGTCGGCCATCTCGGGGAGGTCCAGCGTGTGGCACCGGCGGTGGCCGACTACATGCCGACCGATCCGCAGGTTGCTTTCCATCTCGCCCGCTTCATCGAGGACATCAGAGGCCTGCCGGCCGACGGCATCGTGCTTCGGCAGAACTGGCTCCGCGCCTATGACTTCACCACCGACCGCGGTGCCGCCGCGCTCAATGACTACGCCCGGTCCAACGATCCTTTCACGAAGCTCGGCAAGATCCAGGTCTCGGTCGAGGTCTCCAGCGTCATCCGCGCCTCGCCCGACAGCTTCCGGATCGCCTGGGTCGAGCGGCGCTATGAGAACGGCGCGTTGAGCGCGACCGAACGCTGGGCCGCGATTGTCACGATCGTACTCGCCATGCCGGACAACGCGGATCGCCTCCGCAAGAATCCGCTCGGCATCTACGTCCATGCCATCAACTGGTCGAAGGAGCTGTCGCAGTGAGCACGACGATCATCCCTATTCTGCGCGCCCGATTGCTGATCGCAGTCGCGGCCATGGTGCCGCTCTGCAACTGCGCGACGACGAAGCCACCGAAGATCAGCTATGACAGCGAAGCACCACCATTGCCGGCACCGCCCGCCAGCCTGGATGACAGGCCGCGGCCGATTCACCTTCCGCCGCCTTGGCACGTCTCGCTCGGCGGCAAAGCGGGGGCCCCGGAAGAAGCCGAGCCGCTCGGCCGCGTCGAGGCGGCCAACAGCGCGGCCCGGGTCGAACCGCGACAGAAGGGCTACTTCAACGCGACGCAGATCTACGCCTATAGTCCCGGCGCGCTCTACCAGATCTATGCGGCACCCGGGCAGATCACCGATATCATGCTCGAGGAGGGGGAGCAGCTCACGGGATCGGGCCCGGTTTCCGCAGGCGATACGGTTCGCTGGGTCGTTGGCGACACCGAGAGCGGTGCGGGCGAGACCCGCCGCGTCCACATCCTGGTCAAGCCGACGCGCGCGGCTCTCGAGACCAATCTCGTCGTCAACACCGACCGGCGAACCTATCTGCTCGAGCTGCGTGCCCGCGACAAGCCCTATATGCCTGCCGTGGCCTGGTACTATCCACAGAATGCCGAGACGAGAGCCCGCCAGCTCGCTCTGAGGCCGGAGCTGCCCAATCCAGCGTTGCGGCGCTTCCGCTATCGCATCGAGGGCGACGACCCGCCGTGGCGGCCCGTCAATGCCTATGACGATGGTCGCAAGGTCTATGTCGAGTTCGCCCCCGGCATCGTGCAGGGTGAGTTGCCGCCATTGTTCGTCATCGGCTCCGATGGCGCGCTGGAAATCGTCAATTACCGCACCTTCCGCAACACCCTGATCGTCGACCGACTGTTTGCCGCGGCCGAACTGCGACTCGGCGCCGACGAACAGCGCAAAGTCAGGATTGTCCGGACCGACGGAGCCTCCTTGTGACGAGCAAGGAGAACGAGGCCCCGCCCTCGCAAGCGCCGTCTGTGGCGGACAAGGCCGAGCGGCGCGCCAGGATCATGCGCCTGAGCGGAGACCTGCCTCCGGTCACGCGGCTGTCGCGCCGTGTCCTGGCCGGCGGCAGCGCACTGGCGTTGCTCGTGATCGGGGGCACCATCATCTGGGCACTGCAGGTCGACGGGCCCAGACAGGCCGGCGTGAACGAGCTCTACAGGACAGAGCATCACGACATCGCTGACGGGCTATCGGCCCTGCCGCGTGACTATGCCGGTCTTCCCAAGAATGTTCCCGCCATCGGGCCGCCGCTGCCCGGCGATCTCGGCAGGCCGATCGTGGCGGCGCAGCAGCAGGCCCTCGCGGCGACGCCCGACCAGGATCAGCTTCGTCAGGAGCAGGAGCGGGAAGCCGCGCGCGTCAGCCGGCTGTTTGCCTCGATCAACGTTCGGGGACCCGAGGCAGCGGCGAGCCTCGCTCACAGCAGTGAACACACGGCGGCGGTGTCCAATCCGGACGACGGGGTCAGCCAGAATGGCCAGGACCGCAAGCAGGCCTTCGTCAATGCACCGGTCGATCGCAGGACGACGAGCCCCGACCGGCTCATCCGGCCGGCATCTGCCTATGTAGTCCAGGCTGGAACCGTCATTGCGGGCGCGCTGATCACGGGGATTCGCTCCGATCTGCCGGGACAGATCACCGCACAGGTCACCGAGAATGTGTTCGATTCTCCGTCGGGACGCGTCCTGCTGGTTCCGCAGGGAGCGCGCTTGATCGGGATCTACGACAGCCAGGTGACGACCGGACAATCGCGCGTGCTCCTGGTCTGGACCAGGTTGATCATGCCCAATGGCCGCTCGATCGTACTCGAACGGCAGCAGGGAGCTGACGCAGCCGGCTATTCCGGTCTGTCCGACGAGGTCGACAATCACTGGGGGCAACTGGTCGGCGTGGCATTGCTCTCGACGCTGCTCTCGGTGGGCGGGGAGGTCAACGCAGGCGCCGATCTGAATACGAACAACGCCGCGATCGTCCAGGCGCTGCGTCGGGGGGGCGGCAACTCCATGAGCCAAACCGGCCAACCGCTCGTCCGTCAGCAAGCCAACATCCAGCCGACCTTGACCGTGCGGCCAGGGTTTCCGGTGCGTGTGATCGTGAATCGCGATCTCGTGCTCGAGCCGTATCAGGGGTGACGGGAAATGACGAAACTCAAGATATCCGCACTGCCCGATGAAAGGCCGGTCAAGCTCACGGTCGAGCTGCCGGCAACGGTCCATCGGGATCTGCAGGCCTATGCGAAGCTTGTGGCTCAAGACGCCGGTCAGCCGGCTCCTGATCCAGCCAGGCTGGCTGCGGTGATGGTGATGCGTTTCATGGCCACCGACAGGGTCTTTGCCAAATCGAAGCGCCGCCGCTGAACCGCTGCGTCATCCAATTTCGGCGAATGGACCCAGCCCGGTCCCCAAGGCTGAAGTCTTCTCCGGCTCCGGCAGACCGCTGATGGCCAGTGCGGGTGACAGGGGGGGTGGTGTCGGCTGGAGCGGCCCGGCGTCCTGCAGCGCCTGCCGGAGTCCCGTACGTTCACGAACCGCGTCCAGGACCGCTGGCGAGACCTCGATATAGGCGGCCTCGATGTCGTGGCCGTGGAGTGCAAGCGTGGGTCCGAGCGGCCGGACCGGGCAGCCGTGGGCTGCAATGACATTCTGGAAGATCCAGACCGGCATGACGCCGAGATATGATGTAATGCCGTTGGCAAGGCCGAATTCCTGACAGGCCTGTATCAGCCGGCCCACCACACTGCGCCGGCCGGCGGCGCTCAATGTACGATCGCAGCCGAATCGCGACGCTTCCCAGATCTGCGCCGAACGAGGCAGTCGCCCATCCACCAGGTTGGGCCACAACGATTCGATCATGTAAGGGCGCACCGTTGGAATGAGCCGTGCTGTGCCCAGAGCCTGTTCGTGCTCGTCGACAACCAGGATATAGGTTGCCGCCGGCGTGTCGAACTCATCATATTCCAAGTCCTGATAATGGGGGACCGTCCACCCCTGGCGCTCGACGAACATCCGGTACCGCAGCCGGTGGTGTGAAATCCACGCCTCGCCATGTCGATGGACTGTGTCCCACTTGATTGAAAGCGTACGCATGAGCCTCTTCCCGTAAACCAAATGACAGAGAGCTAGAGACTAATCGGCACAGCGTCAGCCGGGGAGCTACCTAGTTGAGTAGCTGCTTCGCTCCAGAGTGGCGACAGCTATCGCCGCCTTTTCAGGCGACGACATCTGTTCGATCGTGCCTCAATATCACCTACAATTTGGCGCAATTCTGGGTTGTGATCGGGTGGCGTTTTTGACTTTAGCAAGGCTGACCGTGGCCGATTGAACGAGCCAGCGTGGGATAGCTGCGAAGCTTCAGTTGTGCGCCATGGCAGATGCCTCGCGTGTGAGCGGTCTGCCCGTCACGCATACCCGCAATCCCTCGAACGTTGAGCGAGGTCAAATAATGCCTATTTGGTAGCCTTTTGCCGCGCGGCCTGACCGACGGAGTCGGCCAGATCGTCCGGGCAACGATCCTGGAAGATGTGGAATGTACATGACGTCACGGCTTCCGACGGATCGGCGCATGTGATCCTCAATTGCACGAGGGACTGTATGATGGTATGGTCTACCTCAGGTTGGGGTTGAAGGTTGGACAAGCAAGCGCCTGCTTCTCGCCTTTGTGGGGGCCGACGAGGGGGCAAGAACGGACCGTCGGCGATCGGGACGCCGAGACCGATTCTCTTTCACGATCACATCTGATGCGAAGTTTGCGCAGCTTTGTCTGCCGTGAGGTAGCAATGGACCTCTTCAGCTTCATCGATTGTGCAAACCGCACGCGGTCGCTGTCGGACCTGTTCGATCTCTTGATCGGTTCTGCTGCCGATGAAGGCTTTGGCCAGCTGGCCTATGGTGCCTTGAACTACGAAGAGACGGTACGGCTGCCAGAGCACCCGATGCCGGCCATCGCTCTCAACTTTCCCCTCGATTGGCGAGAGCACTATTTCGAGCGCAGGTATCACGAGATCGATCCGGTCGTCAGGCGAACGGCGTCCTACAGGGGACCGTTCATGTGGGATCAGCTGCTCGAGCAGCAGCTGCAAGATGGCGAACGATTGGTTCTTCATGAGAGCCGCGAAGCCGGTCTCAAGCACGGCGTCAGCGTGCCGCTGTTTGGGCCATCGGGGCGCATCTCTGTTCTATCCTTCGCATCCCGCTTCGATGATGCCGACCCCGTCCGGCATATCAAGCACCTTCACGCCTTGGCGTGTCAGTTCCATGTTGCATTTGGTGAGCTTGCCCAGCCAGCGATGGGCAACAAGTCGATCGAGCTTTCGCCGCGCGAACGCGAATGCCTGAAGTGGACGGCGGAGGGAAAAACATCCTGGGATATCGGAATCATTCTCAAGGTCAGCGAAAACACGATCAATTTTCACCTCAAGAAGGCGATGAGAAAGCTTGGCACGAACAGCCGGACGGTCGCGGTCGTGAGGGCGATAAGGCTTGGTCTCCTCGAGGACTCCGGACTATGCGGCTCATCCATGCCGGTGCGTATCGACACACCACCGTCTAGTGCGACGCCGCCCCTGCCAGTCTGATTGGTGACAGAACGCCGCTTCGGCGCGGCCATGGCAGCCGCCCCGCGCCACGCGTTCCTGGCATGATTGCGCATACCGGCCGGATCGGCCCGAACTCACTAGACCGTGACGTCTGTCACTCGTCAGCAATCCTTGTGCCAGAATATCCCCGATCTGACGACGGATGAGCCACCGATCGCTACCCAAGTTGGTAGCTGCACAACGAAGCGCTCTTGATCTACCAATGAGAGAGCGAGCCGCAAGCGCCTGAATGGCAATCGGCGCGATCGGTCGGCCGAGCTAATTGTATGCGCATCAATACAAGTTGGTCACCTCTGGCGAACGAGGAAGCGATATCATGCAACACGCGACGGAATTGTCTGACAACGCTCGTCCGGTGGGACGCTTTCGTAACACCGCCTATGTGATCAACGAGAGCCGGTCGCATTTCGATGCGGCACATGATGCCGGTCTCATGGCCGTCTATGGCCGTTCGCTGCGCGGCCGCGCCGTGGCGCTTGGCGTTGGCGATCTTAGGAACCGGCATCAGGCGATCGACTTCGTTCGATGCTCCTATCTCGGACTCGACAATCATCCCGTGATCGTGGCTGGCGCAATTGACGCGATTGAAGCGCATCGTTCCTTGCATTGGTCTTGCGCTCGGACCCGTCTCAACTTCGACCTGCTCTCGGAATTGGAAGCAACGCTGTCCGAGATCTTCGCCGCTCGGGTGATTGCATTTTCGACGGTGATGCTGGCCAATCTCGGCGCCATGCCGATCCTGGCCTCCGGCCTTCTGACAGGTGGGATCAAGCCGGTCGTGGCGTTCGATCGCCTGGCCCATATTTCGCTCGCCTATCATAAGCCGGTGGTCGCCGACGAGACCCGGGTCGAAACCATTCCCCACAACGACATTGCGGCGCTGGAGAAACTGTGCCGCGACGAGCCGGTCGTCGCCTATGTCTGTGACGGCGTCTACTCGATGGGGGGACATGCGCCGATCCCGGAACTGCTGAGGCTGCAGCAGCAATATGGACTGTTTCTCTACATCGATGACGCACATGGGGTTTCACTGTTCGGCGACAAGGGCCAGGGTTTCGCGCGCTCGCAGTTTCGCGACGACCTCGGCGATCGCACGATCATTGCTGCTTCGCTTGGCAAGGGATTCGGCGCCTCGGGCGGCGTTCTGATGCTGGGGACGGCTGAGCAGGAAGCTCTGTTCCGGCGATATGCTCTCCCGCATGCATTCTCGGCCGCAGCCAATTTGGCGGCGGTCGGGGCAGCTCTGGGCTCGTGCCAAATTCACCAGTCGGCAGAACTTGGCCAGCGGCAGCGGCGACTAGCCCAGCGTATCAATCTTTTCGATCGGCGGATTTCAACTGCCGATAGCGGCAATTCGCTACCGATCCGGATGATCACGGTCGGCACCGAGGCGGCCGCCATCGTCATGGCGCGTGAATTCCTCGATGCCGGCTTCTACACATCCGTCACCTTTTTTCCAACGGTCGCCCAGGGCAAGGCGGGTATCCGCGTTTGCCTCACGGCTGATCACGACGTCGAAGACGTCGAACGGCTCTGCGCCTGCATTCTGGCCAAGAGCCCTCCGGCATCGCGTCAGCCCGAAACAGTGGCCGGGTTGGCCTGATTGCCACGAGCGCGGGGGCTCAGGGGCGACGCCTTGCAGTGGGGCCGTTGGAGACAGGCGATGCAGAGACGAGAACGTCAGAATGTCATTGCGAACGCCGGCCGCGCTCGCCGCGGCAGCACATGCGGGCTGCCACATGCGTCTGGCGACGATCAGATCGTCATGCGCCGGGCGATACTGCGCAGCCGGCGCACTCCGGCTCCTTCGCTCGCCGAGGGCACATTCAGCCGGCTTCGACACATGCTGATCGTGGGCGAGGTCCGACCGGGTCAGCAGATGACCTTGGGGGGTCTGGCGCGTCAGCTCGGGACGAGTCCAACGCCTGTCCGGGATGCCTTGTCACGCCTTGCGGCCGCAGATGCCGTCCAGCAGAGTCGCGAGCTCGGTGTCATCGTGGCCATCCTTGGAGATGGCGAACTGGAAGAGCTGCACCGGCTGCGCGTCGCCGTCGAAGGCCTGGCATTTGCGAATGCTGCGGAGGTCCACCGCAAGGCCGATTGGCGCAGTTTCAAGCTGCTCCATACCGACGTCTGCAGGGCCGCCGAAGCCGGGCAGGCGGTGCAGTTTGCCAAGGCGGTCTGGGCCTTGCGCATGGCTCTTCTCGGCTTGTCCGAACCGAGTGTCTTGTCGACGTTCGTCGACCGAATCTGGTGCCGATTCGGACCAACCTTCACGCACAAGTGCGCGGACCATGGCACCCGCCGAGAAGTGACCATGCTGCTCGGCGAGATCGTCGCGACGATCGGCCGGCGCGATCGATCGGGAGCTGAGAGGGCAGTGATCGCCGAGATCGACTGCCGAGAAATGTATCGCACCAGTGGGGCGAATCGCGATCTGCCGGCACCGCCGCTCGTACCGAGCGCCGGGCCAGGCTCTGCGGCTGCGAGCCGTTTTCAATCGGGGGCTGATCATGTTTAGGCGCTGGCAAAGGCGGCCAATCGGTTCGAACTGGGGCGACTTCGGTGATGATGACGAGCTCGGCCGGCTCAACTATCTCACTGCCGACGTCCGCAGGCGGGCGGTGCGGTGCGTCCAAGAGGGGCTGACATTCTGTCTCAGTCTTCCTCTCAACCTGCCAGGCGGAACCGTCATCCACCGACTTCGACAGCCGCCAAGATTGTCCGCACTTGCCCGTGGCGAAGACGGCGCACTCAACTACAATTATCCGCTCGCCAACGAGCAGCCAGGAGCGACCGATATCGTGAGCGACGACGTGGTGACGCTCGCAACGCAGTATTCAACCCATTGGGACACGTTTGCTCATGTTGGTCAGAGCTTCGATGTCGATGACGACGGCGTTCCCATACCGCTTTATTATAACGGTTGGCGCGCTGGACGCGATGTCGCGGCGCCAGATCCCGAGACAGGAGCAGCACGAACGCTCCGACTCGGCGTCGACACCATGGCACGTGCCTGTATCCAGGGGCGGGGCGTTCTCATCGATCTGTGTCATCACCTCGGACGCGATCGGCACCTGGTCGGCTATGACGATTTGATGCGGATCGTCGAGGCTGACAGGGTGGAGGTCGAACGCGGCGACCTCGTGTGCCTGTATTCGGGCTTTGGTGATCTGGTCCTCGCGGCTTCCGGCGCTCTCGATCCTGCTGATGCGCATCCTGCGCGCTGTCCGGAGCTCGACGGCCGTGACCAGAAGCTGCTGCGATGGATCGACGACACCGGCTTGTCGGCTTTGATTTCGGACAACATCGGCGTCGAGGCCCTGCCAGCGCGGCCTGACCATCACGATCGGCACGCGACGCTGCCGCTCCACGAGTTCTGCCTGTTCAAGGTCGGGATCGCATTGGGCGAGCTCTGGTACCTGTCGGAGCTTGCGGGATGGTTGAGAAGTCACGATCGGCGTTGCTTTCTTCTGACCGCACCGCCGTTGCGGCTGCCTGGCGCGGTCGGGTCTCCGGTCACGCCGGTCGCGACGGTCTGATCATGTCGCAAGCGCAGGCCCTATCGATCGCGGCAGACCGCGACAGGGTGGCCCTGATCACCGGGGGGGCCAGTGGAATTGGTTTGGCGATTGTGCGACTTCTTCTCGAAGGCGGCATCCGCGTTGCGTTCGTGGCCAGACAGGAGGACCATGTCGCCCGAGCGCTCGATCATCTCGGTCGCGATCAAGCTCGGCTGATTGCTGACGCGATCGACGTTACCTGCGAACAGAAGATGGCGGCGTTCATTGATCGGGTGCGCCGGCAATGGGATGATGTGACGATACTGGTGAACAACGCCGGCATCTCACCCAAGCGCAGCGATCCAACAGCTCCTTGGATGATGCAGACGTCGGTGCAGGAATGGCAGAGCGTCATCGCCGTCAACCTGAATGGACCCTTCATGCTGACCCGCCTGGTCGCTCCGGCCATGATCCGCAGGCGTATGGGGCGCATCGTCAACATCGGCTCGCTTGCAGGACGGGCGGTCCCGCATATCGCTGGTCCGCATTATGCCGCCTCAAAGGCCGGCCTCGTCGGTCTCACCCGTGCGGCGGCCCGCGACCTTGCTCCGTTCGGCATCACCGTCAACTGCGTTGCCCCTGGTCGCATCTTGAGCGATATGGCGGGGGCCGCAGACAGCGAGGTCAACCGTGCTGCATTGAGCCGGATCCCGCTGGGGCGCTTCGGAACGGCCGACGAGGTTGCGGGACTCGTCGGCTTTCTCGTCTGCTCTCCGGCCGCGGCGTTCCTGACCGGAGCAACACTCGACATTACCGGTGGTGAATTCGCCGCGTGACGGATCACATCGCCGGCTCGATCTGCACCGGTCGGTCGAGCGTACCATCGTAGAGCGACAAGGGCGGGTGAGCATCAGCTGCGCTGATCACATCGATCAAACAGGGCTGCCGCGCGGCCAATGCGGTCTCGAGCGCAGCTGCAAGCTCGGCGGGGACGGTGACCCGAATCGCAGCGCAGCCGCAGGCCCGTGCGATGTCGGAATGTGACACCGGGCCAAGCTGGCAAGCGCTGGTGAACCGGCCGAACTTCGCAGTTTCGGCATCCTTCTGATAGCCAAGTACTCCGTTGTTGAGCACGATGACGACCACGGCGATGTTGCTGCGCACCATGGTTTCGAGTTCGGCCCAGCTGTGGGCAAATCCACCGTCACCCACCACCGCGACGACCGGGTGCTCAGGTTCGGCCAGCTTGGCGCCCATCGCCAGAGGCAGGCCCCAGCCCAGCCCCGCAAGTCCACGCGGTGTGATGAAACGCATCCCCGGCCGCAAACTGCGCAACTGGCCGACGATCCACATGGAGGCGTAGCTCGCATCCGCGACGACGACCGTCTCGGGCGTGAGGTGACTCTGAAGTTCCTTCATGATCCGTTCGGGACGGATTGGGGTCTTGTTCGTTTCCCTCATCGGGGCGCGGTCGATCTCGAATTGACGCCATGCCGCCGCGATGCGCCTCTCGAGCTCGGCCCGTTGTCGCTGCCGCATCCGGAGATCGCGGGCTTGTGTCGCCGAGCACAGCAGCTCTAGCGTCGTGGTGGCATCACCGACCAGGCGAAGCGCCTGGTAGTTGCGCCCGATTTCCTGCGGATCGATGTCGATATGAATGAGCTTGGCGCTCGGTGAAATCAGTCGCCAGCTGTCGGTTCCGTTCTGGTTGGTGCGCGAGCCTACCAGGAGCACGGCGTCGGCCTCGTCGAGCAGCGGGCGCATATGCCGCCCAAGGGAGCCGGGGCCGTTCAAGGCGCCCAGCACGCCACATGACAACGGATGCTGCTCGTCGACGCTTCCTTTGCCCATATTGGTCGTGAAGACGGGCAGGTGAGCGATGGTCTGCAGCCGTGCCAGGGCTTCAGCAGCGCCTTTGGACGCGGCGCCGCCACCTGCCACGACCACCGGCGAACGCGCTGTGGCAATCATGTCGGCCGCGGCTTCGACGAGGTCTCTCGACGGGCCAGTCCGATCGATCGGCCAATGGCCGTAGCTGGCGTTCCGCTGCAGTCGCGGCGTGATGGCGCGTTCGCGCAAGAGATCGGCGGGCAGCAGCAGAACAGCCGGTCCGGGACGTCCGCTTCCTGCGGCAACGAAGGCGCCGTCGACATAGTCGTCGACGCGATCTGCGGTCAGCATGCGACGAACAGATTTGGCGCAAGGCGCAAACAGCGCGATGTGATCGAGATCCTGGAACGCGTTGCGGTCCAGCTGGGGACGTTCCACGTCTTGAACCAGCGCCACAATCGGAATGCTGGCCTTGTAAGCTTCGGCCAGCGGCGGCACCAGAAGTGTTGCGGCGGGACCATTCTGTGCAGCGACGACGGCGATGCGCCCAGAAACACGGGCGTAACCATCTGCCATCGCGCCGCCCATGTTCTCCTGGCGGTAGGCAATTTGTCTGATGCCGATCGCTTCTGCCGCAAGGATGACGGCCGAAGGAAGGCTCTGGGCAAAGATGATGTCGACGCCGTGGCGCTTCAGCGCCATCGCGATCCGCTCGGCGACGGTCATGTTCTCGTTCTGATTCATGGCTGATCCCACTCGAAGCTCTGCGCCACATCCGACAGAAAATGTTCAAAGACCTGCCCGACCAGATCGACGTCTCCGTCCACCATCGGGGTCGAAAGGCACGCGGCAGCGCCGTTCGGCAGAATGATGCCCTCTGCCGCGAAGTAACGCGTCATCTCCGTCATGATGGCCGCTTCGCGTGGCGACCAGAACGCCTCGCGAAAATCTCGCGGCGGCCGCCGCTTCGGGTGAATACGGAACAGTGACGCGGCTCCTGTGATCGAGAAGGCGACTTGCCATCGTTCGATTGCCTGCCTCAGGCGGCTCCGGAGCAGATCGCCAAGCCGCTCCAGATGGACAAAGGCTGCCTGATCAAGGTTCTGCATCGCGACCAGGCCGGCGGTCATCGACATTGGATTGGCCGAGAATGTTCCCCCTTGCGGGACGGCCGGCCGGCTTTGGCCGGCGTCGAACATGCTCATCACCGACGCGCGCCCCGCAATCGCCCCGATCGGGAGGCCTCCGCCGATGATCTTGCCGAGCGTATAGAGGTCTGGCTCCAGACCGTAGCGTGCAGACGCTCCAGCAAGCCCCTGCCGGAAGTTCAGCACCTCGTCGCTGATGATGAGGATGCCGTGAGCTCGGGCGGTCGACTGAATGGCGGCGATAAATTCCGGATCCGGTGCAATCAGGCCAGCGCGGCTCGGCATCGGATCGATGACGATGGCGGCCAGCGAATCGGCGTTGTGCTCGATCCGTTCCACCGCTCCCTGCACGTCGTTGAAACGCAGCGGTACCACTTCCTTCAACACCGAAGTGGGTTGCCCCTTGTAGTAGGAAACGGATTGAGGCTCGGCTGCATCGCCCCAGTTGCCGGGCCCGCTGGACTGGCTCACCTCGACCCAGTCATACGCTCCGTGATAGGCGCCCTCGATCTTGGCGATCGCCGGCCGTCCGGTCCACGCGCGCGCCGCCTTGATCGCAAACATCACCGCTTCGGTGCCGGTGTTGCAGAAGCGGATGCGTTCGATGGCGGCGACGCGCCCGCAGATCAGTTCTGCAAGCTCGATCTCTCGTTCGGTCGGATTGGCAAAGCACGTTCCGTCACGCAATTGACGTTCGAGCGCAGACACGACGGGACCGAAGGCATGACCGTGGATCAGGGTGGTGAAGTTGGCATTCAAGTCGAGAAATCTTCGGCCGTCGGCGTCGAAGACATAAGCCCCGGACCCGTGACTTACATAGCGGGGAAGCGGATCACGTTCGATGGTGACGCGGGTCGTGCCATCGGGAAAGACGCAGCTCGCGCGCCGAAAGGCATCTTGGGATCTGGGTCCCACCTGGGTAGGCCCGGTCTGCCTGGCGGGAGCCTGAGGCAGGGCTGATTGGATGGTCATCATGGCTCTCGCTCAAATGAAGTGAGCCATGACTAGGCGCGTTTGATGTTTGATGCAACAAATTTATTGTTGGAGACGTCCTCTATTCCACGCGTGTCGCGAGCCGCCGGTATCCGTCCCGAATGTCCTTTTCGATTGCGGCCTGAACGCGGGTTGCGTCCCCAGTCTCCAGGCCCGCAATCGCCTCCATGTGATTGCTCACGCCCACTCTGGAGGTCGCGAATTCCGGATAGAGGTCGTTCAGCGAGGGGCCGATGCGGACCCAGAGCGATTCGATCATCGCAGTCAGGCGCGGCATGTTTGCGCTCTGATAGATCAGGAAATGAAACGCCTTGTTGGCCTTGAGGGCAGCAGAATAATTGCCTGCGTCGAGTGCCGAATTGATCTGATTTTGCAGCATCTTGAGTTGGTCGACGGACCCTTTCGGCAGGTTCGCCGAAGCGGTCCGTGCCGCCAGTGCCTCGAGCACCAGGCGGATCGCGGTCACCTCATCCAGGGCGGCCTTCGTCAAAGGTGGAACGATGACGGTCTTCGGACCCGCATTGACCAGCGCGCCCTCGCCGATCAGCCGCATGATGGCGTCACGCGCCGGGGTCGTGCTGACCTCGAGGGCCTGCGCGACGGCGCGTACCGTGAGTTTTTGTCCAGCCGAAAACTCACCCCGCACGATCGCCTCCTTGAGTGAGGCGTAGGCGAGTTCGCCAAGGCTGGTCTGGCGGTCGATCGGCACGAGGGGCATCTCGGCCGCCGATTTCGATGCGGCGTCGGTCAGGTCTGAGAACATGGCCGCACTCTGAGTGGACTGGAGGCGGATTTCAAGCGCCAGGAGGCTATTTGGTGCATCATTCTCGTGCGTGGGCACTCACGATGCGCCACAACCCACCAAGGTCTCTAGCTGGCCGCGCCAAACATACCCTTGACATAACAAATTTGTTGTCTGATACATCAAAAAGAGGGTGGTGGTACTATGGACAGTGAAATGAGGGGCGGGTTTCGCGTCGGTGTCGATATCGGTGGAACCTTCACCGACGTGAGCATCGTCGATGGGGCGGGGCAGGTGCATGCAACCAAGTCCCCGAGCATGCCGTCTGATCCCGCCAAAGGTGTGGTTGCAGCGCTGGGGCGTGCAGCTTCCGAGCTTGGCCTGACGCTTCAGCTGTTGTTGTCGCGTACCGATCTGTTCGTGCACGGCTCGACAATCGCAACCAACACTTTGCTGGAGAGAACGGGATCGGTCGTCGGTCTGCTCGGCACCGAGGGATTTCGCGATACCATCGAGATCAGACGAGGTTGGCGGGACAATCCCTGGGATCATCGTACTCCCTGGCCAGATCCGATCGTGCCGAGGCACCGGCGACTCTCTGTCGTCGAGCGCATGGATGCGGAGGGAAATGCGGTCATCCCGCTGGATCCGGCGTCTGTCCGCCGCGCGCTCGACCGGATGCGCTCGTACGGCGTCGAGTCCGTCGCCGTCTGCCTGCTCCACAGCTATCGCAATTCCGATCATGAGCAGCGATGCCGTGACATCATCTCGGAGCATGCTCCGGAGCTGTGGGTGACGCTATCGAGCGAACTCGCGCCTGTTGTCGGTGAATACGAGCGAGCCTCAACCTCGGTCATCAATGCCTATGTGGCGCCGCGCGTCGTGCCCTATCTCAATGGACTCGAGCGCGAGCTCCGGGCCATGGGCCTGCGCGCGCTGTTGGTGGTTCAGAGCAATGGCGGCGTCGTGTCAGTGGCCCAAATTGCTCGGCACCCCGTAGCGATGCTGCTGTCCGGTCCCGCCGCGGCTGCCGGTGCTCTCAGCCATTTTCAGGCGGAGGCCGGCACCGATCATCTGATCTCGCTCGAAGTCGGGGGTACGAGCTGCGACGTGATGATGGTCAATGCGGGCGAGATCGGTATGACCGATCTTCTGGATATCGAACGTCTGCGCGTCTCGGTGCCATCGGTTGAAATCACGACCGTCAGTGCCGGCGGCGGTTCGATCGCCAGCGTGGACGACGGAGGGCTGCTCTGTGTCGGTCCACGCGGAGCGGGATCCAATCCGGGGCCGGCCTGCTACGAGCGTGGCGGCATGCATCCCACCGTGACAGATGCGCAACTGCTGCTCGGCAGGCTGCGGCCTGGCGCGCAGGGCGGCGGGGCGATCATGCTCAATCGCTGGCTGGCGGAAGAGGCCATCCGGAAGCAGATTGCCGAGCCGCTCGGCTTGCAGCCTTTCGAGGCGGCCGTTGGCATCATTCGGCTGGCGGAGCAGACGATGCTGCACGCTGTCGAAAATGTCAGCATCGAGAAGGGGCTGGATCCGCAGCGCTTTACCCTTGTTGCCGGAGGCGGAGCCGGCGCGCTGCATGCGAGCAGCATTGCGCGCCTCGCGCGCTGCCAGAACGTCTTCATACCTCGCCTGGCGGGAATATTATGCGCGTTCGGAATGTGCAACACCGACCTGCGCTGCGATCTGCAGCGGAGCATTCCGATCGCCCTGGAGCAGCAACATCGCGGCATCCTCGACGGACTGACGGTGCGTCTGATCGCACAGGCAGCAGCGCTGCTGGAAGCGGAAGGCTTCGGACCCGAACGCCGGCGCTTCCTCACCCAATGGCATCTGCGATATTTTGGGCAGCAGTCATCGATCCCGATCACCGTGTCTGACGACGAGCCGATTGCCGCGATCATCGAGCGGTTTGAAGCGGAGCATCGACGCATGTTCGGTCATACCCAGCCGGATGGCCGTCATCAGGTGGTGTCGATCAAGGTCAGCGGGTTCGGGCTTCTCGCGCGGCTGCAGTCCCAAGCCTTGAAGTTCGCCGGCCGCTCTGTGGCTGATCCTGAGGAGCGCCGCGAAATCTGGGTCGATGCCGAGCATGACTGGAGAGACGTTCCGGTCTTCAAGGGCAGCGCGCTTGCGCCCCACAGGCTGTTGGACGGACCTGCCATCGTCGAGGAAAGCACCACCACGATCCTGGTGGGCGCGCGTGACCGGCTCCGTGTGACATCCGGCGGCAACTACATCATCGAGCTTCAATAAGGGCAACATCATGGATCCCGTCCTGCTCGCTCTGACGCAGAAGCAGCTCGATCATATCACCCGGCAAATGGGATGGGTGATGATGAAGACCGCGCGCAGTCCCATTTTCTCGCAATCCCACGACTTCTCATGTTTCATAGGGGACGCAGATGGTGCCGTGGTCGCGCAGGCGGACGGCATCCCCATTCATACCGGAAGCGGTGGCTTTGCGTTACGCGCTCTGAAGCAGGCTTTTGGCGGAGATATCGCCGACGGCGATGTTTTTCTGTCCAACGACCCCTATCTGGCGGGCAACAATCATCTGGCGGATTGGACCGTCATGCGGCCCGTCTTCGTCGAAGGCAAGCTGTTCGGCTTCTCGTGCAACCGCGCGCATCAGTCTGACGTCGGAGGAGGTGTCGCTGGCACCTACAACGCGGCAGCGCGAGAGATCTTTCATGAAGGCGTGCGAATCCCGCCCTTGCGGATCGCCCAAAAGGAGATCGTCCGCGACGACATCCTGCGCTTGCTGCTCGCCAATACGCGCTGTCCCGACCTGCTCGTCGGCGATCTGCATGCCATGCTCGGATCGACGCGGATTGGTGCCGAACGACTCGCAGCACTGGCCCGCGACCTCGGCAGCAAACAAGCGCAAGAGCTGTTTCCAAACCTGCTCGACTATGCCGAGCGTCGAATGCGCGCCGAGATCGAGCGGCTTCGACCGGGTCGATATTGCGGCGCCGACGCTAGCGACCATGACTGCTTTGCTGCGGCCAATATCCGGATCGAGGTTTCCCTGACGGTCGAGCGCGAACGGCTGGTGTTCGACTTTTCGGGGTGTTCGCCACAGATCGCGGGGTTCAAGAACAGCCCGCTGGCGAATACCTCGTCGGCGGTCTATCTGGCGGTCGCGACCTTTCTCGACCAGTCATTGCCCCGGAACGAGGGCGCCTATCGGGCGATTCAGATCATTGCTCCCGAAGGCACCATCGTCAACGCAAGGTCGCCGGCCCCGGTCGGCTTTACGACCACGCATCCGGCGCATGAGATCATTACGGCCTGCTGGCAGGCCTTGTCGGGTGCTGCGCCCGATCGCAGCTGCGCAGGGTGGGGCAAGTCGCTTCACCCCGTATCGGCCGGTTCGACCCCGCAAGGCAACGTCTTCGTACTCTATCACTGGCTGGGCTATCCTGCTGCGGGGGCGGTCGCGGAACGTGACGGCTTCAACGTTCTCGGCACGGTCAACACCCTTGGCGGGCTGGTGCTGCCGAATGTCGAAGATCTGGAGCTCGCCTACCCGGTAGAGATCCGCCGCCAGGAATTTCGAACCGACGGGGGAGGTGCTGGCCGGATGCGTGGCGGGACCGGCATCCACTACGAGGCCCGGCAGCTCGTGCCCACCGAAATAACGTTTCGCGACGAGGCGAGCAGGCGGCCATCGGGGAGCGGGGTGATGGGCGGCCAGGCCGGGGCCATCGCGTCGATCCGCTGCCGCGCGGCGGATGGCTCCGTCATTCAGACGCCGGCCTACGGGACCTTGCGCTGTGGCCCCATGGAGATTTCGATCGAGTCGGCCGGCGGAGGCGGATGGGGCGATCCGGTCGAGCGCAGTCCGGACGCAGTGCGTCGTGACGTCGTTGACGAACTCGTCAGCCTGGAAGCGGCGCGGACCATTTATCAGGTCGTGCTGTCGTCCGACTTGTCGCGCGTCGACTACGAGGCGACGCATCGCGAGCGAAGCAAGACACGTTTCACCACGAGCACCCTTGAGGAGATCGCCCAATGGGACCTTTCACGGCAAGAGCCTATGCCTGCAAACGACGCGCAATCATTGCGGCCGCCGTCGCCGTTCAGGTCGCATTAGGGTTCTCACCGGTCTGGGGGCAGAGCCGGAATGAATCCGCGCGGGTCGTCTGGCCGTTCGAGACCAGCTCGCTGGATCCTGCCGGCGCTGGCGTGCAGCGATCCACCTGGGGCGTCTCCTGGCACGTCTACGATCGGCTCGTCACATTCGCGCTGGATCAGCCACGCGACAGCGTCCAGCAGTATCGGCTGGATCAACCGCGCGGCGACATCGCGGAGAACTGGGACGTTTCCGAGGACGGCAAGGTCTACAGATTTCATCTTCGCGGCTCGGCTGCCTTCCACGACGGATCGCAAGTCACCGCCGAGGATGTCAAATGGTCGCTGCAACGCGCCATCAGCCTGCCGACCACGCGCTTCGTTCTCAACCTGGGGGGGCTTGCCAGCGAAGATCAGATCAAGGCGATCGACGCCAAGACGGTAGAGATCGCGCTCACCCGGCCCAATCGCTATCTGCTGCTATCGCTGAGTACGCCGTTCGCGCCGATCATCAACGCCAGGCAGGTGAAGGCTCATCTCACCCCGAATGATCCTTGGGGAACCGACTGGCTGAAGGCAAATGAAGCAGGCAGCGGCGCCTATCAGGTCATGACCTACCGGCCCGATCAGGTTGTCCTGCAGCGCAATGACAAATGGCATGGCGCGCCACAACCGGCCATGCGGTGGGCGGTGTTTCAGACCGTGCCTGAAGATACGACGCGTGTCGCGCTGGTCGAGCGGCGTGCAGCCGATATTGCGGTCGGGCTGACGCCGAACGCCATCGAAGGCGTCGAGCGGCGCGGGCAGGCCAAGCTCCTGCTGATTCCTATGCCGAACCAGTTCGAATTTCTGGTTATGAGCACGCAGACCAAGCCGTTCGACGATGTGCGTGTTCGTCAAGCGATCGCCCATGCCGTCCCGCAGGACGACATCTTTCGAAGTGTATTCCTCAATCGGGGCAAGCCGCTGTTCGGTTCGCCCGAGCAGGCCCAGGGCGCGAGCTTTCCGCAGCCACAAGCTTTCACCTATGATCCGGAGATCGCCCGTAAGCTGCTCGCGGAGGCTGGATATCCGAACGGCTTCGAAACCACCTTGTCGCTATGCACCTGCAAGGCAGAATACTTTGAAAATCTTGCGGTGGCGCTCAAGGATCATCTCGCCCGGGCCGGCGTCCGCGTGACGATCGAGAAGCTGCCGGGGGCGCGCTTCGGCGAGCTGCAGACAGCAAAGCAGATGCCGTTCTATCTCGAGAATCAGGTCGCCTGGCTGAACCTGCCGGACTATTGGATCCGCATCTTCTATCGCGGGAATACGCGTTCGAATTTCTCTGGCTACAACAACCCCGCGCTGGAGCCGTTGCTCGCGAAGGCTGACGAAGCGGGCAGTGATGCCGACTATGAGGCTGCGATGCGCGAGATGATTGCGATCGTGAACCGAGATGTTCCACTCCTGATGTTTCGCCAGGCAGCCCTGGAGGTCGTCATTGGCAAGGACATCGGCAACTACGCGTATTGGTTTCATACTCTTCCCGATGTGCGGTCGTTGACCAGAAATTGAAGAACGCCGGCGGCTCCTCGCCACCCTCTTGGCGAGGAGCAGGTGCTCCCCCATCCGATGCCGTCTGCGGGTTCCGCGGTCGCCTGATCCTGTCATGCTGAAGAGCCTTGTCGAAGAGCTTGGAGCCCGCGATGTTGACCTTCTTCTTGCGCCGCCTGCTCGCGGCGGTGCCGGCGATCTGTACCCTGGTCGTGGCGACGTTCCTCATCATGCGCGTTCTGCCCGGTGATCCGGCGGCTTTCTTCGCCTCGGGCCCCGTCCCAACCGCGGAAGAGACGGCCTATGTTCGTCAGAAGCTCGGCCTTGACCGGTCCATCCCCGAGCAGCTCCTGATCTATGTGAAGGATATCGGTCGGGCCGATCTCGGCATGTCATTCACGACCGGGCGTCCGGTTCTGACGGAGTTGCGCGAGCGCCTGCCGGCCTCGCTGGAGCTCGCCGTCGCGACTCTCCTGCTGGCGCTCGCCATATCCATTCCTCTTGGCGTCGTAGCAGCGATATGGCGCGGTTCCCCGGTCGATCACGTTGCCCGCGTCGTCAGCAGCATCGGCGTATCGATGCCGACCTTCGTCACCGGACTGCTCCTCACTTATGTGTTCTTTCTCTGGCTCGGCATCGCGCCGGAACCCATTGATAGAATCGACATGTTCATCTCCGCGCCGCCGCGTCTGACAGGCTTTCTCCTGATCGACAGCAGCCTGAGCGCGCGTTGGGACGCGCTGCAATCGGCCGCCGGCAGGCTTGTCCTGCCTTGCATCACAATGGCGATTTTCGTGCTGTCGCCGCTGACCCGTATGACGAGATCCGCCATGCTGGGCGTGCTCAGTTCCGATTTCGTGCGTACCGCGCGCGCGATGGGTCTCAGCGATTTCACAGTCTATATGCGCTACGCACTGCGTAACGCGCTGCTGCCGGTTCTGACGACGATGGGGATCGTGTTCTCGACGATGCTTGGTTCGAATGTTCTGGTCGAACGGGTGTTCGGCTGGCCGGGCATTGGCAGCTTCGCGTTGAATGCGCTGCTCGCATCCGACTATGCGCCCGTGCAAGGCTTCGTCCTGCTGATGGGCCTGCTTCTCGTCACCGTCAATCTGGCGATCGACGTCGCTTATGGCCTTGCCGATCCACGCGCACGCAGGGGGGCATGATGCAGTCTTCATCGTTGGTCTCACATGTCTTTCGGGTCGTCACGCTCAGCTGGCTGTCGGTTGGAGCTGTCGCGACTGTCACCATACTCGTGCTGCTGGCCGCGTTCGGACCGATGCTGGCGCCATTCGATCCGTATGCGACCGATCTCGCCCATGTGCGCCTGCCGCCAGGCCCGACACATTGGTTCGGCACCGATCAGCTGGGACGAGACGTGCTGAGCCGAGTGATCGTATCGGCGCGCCTCGACCTTTTCATCGCCGTGTGTGCGGTGACGGCTTCCTTCGCCATCGGCGTCAGCATTGGCGGCCTGTCCGGCTATCTCGGCGGTGCCTTCGATCTCTGGACAAGCCGTATCGCTGAGATGCTGCAGGTCTTTCCGCTGTTCGTTCTGGCCATGGCGCTGGTCGCAGCGCTCGGCAACGACTTGCGCAACGTGATCCTCGCCACCGCGATCGTCAATCTGCCGTTCTATGTGCGTCTGGCGCGCGTCGAGGTGGGCGTGTTGAGCAGCCAGCTCTTTGTCGAGGCAGCGCGCGCTGCCGGCAACGGTGACGGGCGGATCATTGCGCGGGTTCTGCTTCCGAACGTGATGCCCAACCTCATGATCCAGCTGTCCGTCAATCTCGGCTGGGCAATCCTCAATGCAGCAAGTCTGTCCTTCATCGGCCTTGGTATTCGGCCGCCGACGGCGGAATGGGGGATCATGGTCGCCGACGGCGCAGCTCAGGCGATGGCTGGCAATTGGTGGCTTGTCGTCTTTCCGGGCCTGGCGCTGGCTTTGGCGGTGTTTGCCTTCAATCTGCTGGGTGATTCCTTGAGGGACATCCTCGACGTCCGTAGCCGATAGAAGTCGTTGCAAGTGAGCAGGTCATGCTGAAAAGATCCGATCCCCCTCTGATGCGTATTGAAGGCCTGGCCGTCGATTTCGACACGCCGCATGGACGCGTGCCGGCGCTCGATCACGTGTCACTCGAGATTGGAGCGGCGGAGATCGTTGGCATCGTCGGAGAAAGCGGGTCCGGGAAGTCTGTTACGGCCTACTCGATCCTGGGGTTGCTGCCGCGCCAGGCTCATGTTCGATCAGGTTCGATCACTTATCTCGGCCGTTCGCTGCTCGAATTGCCCGAGGCCGAGCTGAAGGCCATTCGTGGAAGCGAGATTTCCATGGTCTTTCAGAGTCCGCAGACGGCTCTCAATCCGATCAGGCCGGTCGGCGCGCAGATCAGCGACGTTCTGAGGGCGCATAGTCCGCTGCGGGGACGTGACGCTGATCTGAAAGCTGTCGAAGCCTTGCGCGCGGTGCACATTCAAGCCCCCGAGCGTCGTGTCCACGCCTATCCGTTCGAAATGTCCGGCGGAATGTGTCAGCGCAGCGTGATTGCAATGGCGCTGGCGTGTACACCCCGATTGCTGTTGGCCGACGAGCCGACCACCGGCTTGGACGTCACCACCCAGAAAGCCATCATGGAGCTGCTGGTGGAGTTGAACCGCTCGCGCGGGATGTCCACCATGTTCATCACCCATGATCTCGGGCTGGCGGCGCAATATTGTGATCGTGTCATCATCATGGAGCGGGGCCGGGTTGTCGAGCAAGGGCCGACCGAGCAGATCTTCATTCGTCCGCAACACGTCTATACACGAAAGCTGTTGAGTGCGACACCGCAGGGCCATGACAAGTTGACGGATCTGCTTCCTCCCCGTGAGCCAGACGTCTCCGGTCTGGTCCGGACGCTGCCAGAACGGACACGAACGCGAGACACTGCAACGGTGCCGGTTCTCAGCGTCCACGGACTGACGCACGATTATGAGCTGCAGAAATCACCCCGCCTGCTGTCGCGGCTCATGGCGCCTTGGCGCGGCCGCGCCGAGATTGCGCCGTCGTCGTTCCGCGCGGTCGATGATCTCAGCTTCGAGGTGCATCAGGGCGAATGTGTCGGACTCGTTGGCGAGTCAGGGTCGGGCAAGACGACGACATCGCGGCTGATTGCCAAGTTGATCAAGCCCTCGGCGGGATCGATCAGGCTCAATGGTGAGGAGATCGCTGATGCCGATCCCAGGTCCTTTGCGAGGTCAGGCAAGCGGCGGCTGATTCAGATCGTGTTTCAAGATCCTGCCAGCAGCCTGGATCCGCGCCGGACGGCGTTTGAAGCCATTGCCGACCCGCTGCTTCGTCTCGAACAGATGAAGAGGTCTGATCTCGAACCGCGCATCCACAGTATCTGCGACCTGGTCGAGTTTCCGAAAGCGCTGCTCGGCAGGTACCCGCATCAGCTCTCCGGTGGCCAGAAAGCTCGAATTGGCATTGGCCGCGCGATCTCCGTGAACCCTGCGCTGGTCGTGCTCGACGAGCCGACCTCGGCGTTGGATGTCTCCGTGCAGGCGGTGGTGCTCAATCAGCTGGACAGGCTGAAACGGGCTTTGGGCCTGTCCTATCTGTTCGTGAGCCACGATCTCAACATCGTCCGCCTGATGTGCGATCGCGTCATGGTCATGAAGGGAGGCCACATCGTTGAGCAGGCCGCGGTCGCAGATCTGTTCGGCAGACCGCAACATGCGTATACCAAGGCCCTTCTCGACTCCATTCCTCGAATTGAATTTCGAGGCCCAAATGAGCTGGGTTCCAACCTCGAGAACAGCTGGCGAAATGTGGATGCGATCACTCGGATCTGACCGGAGCGGCGCTACGTCAGGTTCGGCCGGCAGCCAGAGGTTTGTTTCGGTACACGAGATAGATTCCGGCGACAATGAGGGCTGTTCCAGCGGCGTGTTGGGACGATATGGTTTCAGAAAGCAGGATGAAACCGAATACGCCGGCCGAGATCGGCGCCGCTGTAACAAAGATTGCGATTCTGGCTGCCGACGCCTGTTCGATCGCCCACGACCATAGCAGCAACACGCCGGCTCCTCCCACGGACCCACAGAACAGGACCGCCCCCCAATCGCCGGCAGCAAACAGCGCTATTCGTCCCATCTCTCCGGTCGCCCAGGTCAATCCGAATAGCACAATCCAGCCGCCGAAACAGGCAAGGGGGACGATGGTTTGGGCGGGATGACGCATCAGCATCCGAGCGGCGCAGACGTTGAACAGAGCCAACAGGATGGTCGTGAAAAGCACCAGCGCATCACCATGATTGATGGCAAGTGGCGTCCCGGAAAGGAGTTGCCCTGAAAGGCCGACCGCAACTCCGACAAGCGCGCAGCAACAGCCCGCAAGTCGCCAAAGGGTGCATCTTTCATGGCCCAAGATCGCGGCGAACGTCAAGGTGAGGAGGGGGCTCGTGCAGATCACGAGGGCTCCTCGCGAGGCGGTGGTGTATCGCATGGCGGCTGTCAGGAGCCATGGGCAGAGCCCGGCGACCACAGCGCCGAGCCCGAGGATCGTCACACAGTCGCGGGCTGGCGGCCAGCGCGCCCGCCAGAGAAGTGGCGCGAGGCACGCTGCGGCAATCGTACAGCGAAGCAGCGCGACGAGCAGGGGGTCGTGGTGCTGGACGACCAGACGCGTCACCACGAGCTGAGCGCCATTGGCGCAGCTCGAAATGATTGCAGCCATAGCCGCCATTCCGGGCGTGGCACAACGGCCGGTCATTAGAAGTCCGTCGGTCCGGCGCCGCCTCCCATATGTCTCCTCCCGGTCCTGTCTGAAAGATCGAGCAATTCTGCAAAGTCCGGATGCGCGCCGGCCTCCATGGCTGCGAGCAGCAATGTCGCTTCAGCCAGCAACGAAGCGAGTTGTTTTTCATCTCAACGGCACGCGAAATCGGTGTCATGAGCCCCGAGCCTTCGACAGTGCCATCCGCCGCACGGGCCTCTCTTAAGCCTAGTATGAGATCCATCCTGTGCACAGCTACCAATCCAGGTAGTGCCCGGGACGCAGTCGCGCGATCGCTATGAAACGGAACCATGCGCGAGCCGCTTCGGGGCCGGCTCCATAAGCGCATTACTCGTCGCCGCGCGAGCGGAGAAGCTCGGCCATCTGCAGCATCTTTCGGCGAATCCGCTCGTCGGATATACCGAAATAAAGCTCGAGCAGTTGGCGAGACTCGCGTTTGGTGACAAGCTCACTGAAGTCCGCCGTCGGGTCGTGAGACGCCTCTGGCGCGGCGGCGCGCGCCTTGGCGTCAATCTCGTCAAAGAACCAGGCGATCGGAACGGCAAGCTGGTTTGCGATCTCGTACAGCCGAGATGCGCTGATCCTGGTCTCGCCCGCTTCATACTTCTGAATGAGTTGAGCTGTCACGCCGAGGCGTCTTGCCAGGTCATCCTGGCTGAGATCGAGCAGGTTCCGTCGCAGGCGCAACCGCGTTCCCACATGCTGGTCGACATGGTTGGGCTTCTTGGATGACCTCCTGAGCCGCTTGCCTTGGTTTCGGGACGCTGCGGGGTGCCGGTCAGGGATCTGTTTGGAAGTCGCCACGTCCGACTACCTCATGCCATATCGAAGATGGTTGTCCATGAAGCATCAATCTCAGCTTGAAACAATCAACCAGAATTATGTCATTCGCGCTACAACTACAGAGGATAGACCGAATGCGATCGTCGCAGGCCATGGTTCAATGTGCGCGATGTAGCAAGGGGCAAGGGATGTCGATGCAGGATTGCTGTCCTCAATCTGGACGCGTGCCTTCCAATCTGAAGATCGATCATGGTCCGGTCAGCCTCCTAGGACGCTTCTTCCTTGCCGCCGACACCGCCGCCCGAGAGCGCGGCATCAGCGTCTATTTTGCGAGCCTACAGGATTTGCTCGGCATCAACAGCGCAAATTCCGACAGCTGGCGGCCGCTGGTGCCGATTTTCCAGCCCGACCTCGGCGGCGCGACAGCTGAGAACACCTTCGTCATGGTCGGGAAAGACAGGGACGGAGAGGTCGTCGCGACACAGGCGGGTCGGTACTACGACTGGACGGACACGACCTTGTTCGAGGAAGCCAGCTCGCTTCGCATGTTCTACGCAAATCCGGCAGCCGCCTCGGCGCGCGGAGACGGTTGTACAATTGCCACTCCGGTGGCGTCCACGATATCGGGCAGGGTCGTATTTTCCGGCGCCGGCTGGTACCGGCCCGATTTTCGCGGCAGGGGGTTGGCGCGTATCATGCCCCGGATTTCGCGTGCCTATGCTCATGCGCGCTGGAATACGGATTTCACGATCAGCATGATGGCCGACGCCGTGATTGCTGGAGGGATGGCAGATCGCACCGGCTATACCCGGATCGAGCGATCGAGCGTCGAACTGGTCGTATCTCCGCTCGGGTCGATGCGCTGTGGTCTTGTCTGGATGCCGGTGCAGGAGATGCTGGCCGATCTGGAGGCCGCCATAAGCGTAGGCTGGAGTGAGCAATCGGATCCGCGCGCAGCTGCGATATGAGCGGAACCGGCTTTCGATGGCGGAGGTAGGCATGCAAGGGTCAATGGGGCATCGGGAAGCCGAGGCATATGTCAGGCGTCTGTTCGCGTGTATCGACGCTCAGGACTGGGCAGGCTTGTCCAGCCTGCTGGACGACGGAGCCGTCTATGAGCGTCCCGGATATGAGCCCTTTGTCGGCAAGCTGGCGATCATGCAGTTCTATCGTCAGGAGCGCATCGTGGCCTCGGGAGAGCACCTGCTCGAGCAGGTGCTGAGCAATGGCGAGCAGATCGCCTGCTGGGGCAGCTTTACGGGCCGGGACAAGGACGGACATCCCCTGAAGGCCAGATTTGCAGATGTCTATCATCTCAGTGCTGGCCGCATCGGCCTCCGGCGGACGTTCTTTGACAGCCCGGCGCTCTGATCGGCACAGCGGCCACGCTCTCTCGGCACGAGCCGTCCACACGACGGGTGTGGCGGCCCGGGGACCGGGCAGCAGCCATCGGCCCGGCAGGCGCGATGATCATTGCCGGTGCTTGATCGTTTTGGCTGGACATCGTCTGGGCCAATGCGTGTACAGCGCGGGCGTCAGGCCGTCATGGCGCGCGTTTCGGAACGCAAGGCTGCCGCCTGCTGCAATGCCTCCCCGTCCATTCCTGTGCAGGCCAGCCCAAGATGGGACAGCACTGTCGGCGCGATATCGGTGACGCGTGCGGGCGACGTGCGGATCTGACCCGGACGGAAGCCTTTGCCCCATGCCATCAGGAATGGGGCCTGCTCGTAGGTTCCGAGCCCTCCATGCTGTCCGCATCCAAGTCGGTCGGGCTTGCCAAGCGCAGGCTTGGCCGCGAGGCTCGAACCGCGGATTCCAAAGCGGTTGGGGACATCGCTGGAGCGCATGGAAACAGCAAAAGCAAGGCCGCCGGTGTGAGCTTGTCCAACACGGTCGAGCTCGTCCGGTCCGAAGACCTGTCCGGCCCAATCGCTGCGTTCCAGAAACGATCGCACGTTTTGCAGCGGGGGGCCGCGCTGGGAATCGACATAGATCAAGGCCGAAGTACCGTTCGAGATGGCCAGAATCTCGTCAGATGCATGATTGGCTTTGAGACCCGCGGTGATCAGCGCTGCATCGATGTCGACGATGTCCTCGACCGTTTGATGACCGTGATCCGATCCGATCAGAAGGAGGATGTCCTCGCCCTGGTCGCGCTGTCTTTCGACGGCTGCGATCACCTCGGCGGCCCGACGATCCGCCTCCGCCAGAACGGCAAGATGGTCAGGAGAACCGAGCGGTGCGTTGTGTTGAATATGGTCCGGTTCGCCAAGCCACAATACGCCCACGGCAGGGCGACGCCTGACCAGAACGTCATCGATGAAGCGCGCCGTCATGCTGGCGTCCCCGCGGCTATCCAGCGTGACGTCCAATCGATCGCCGGCTGCGACTTCGATGCGGCCAGGTCCGAACGAGCCGGCCCGGTGATAGACAAATCCATGCCCGTCGGGATCATGAGCATAGGCAGCCCCGGGGGACACGTTGCTGAAGACGATCTGGCCCCCCACGGTCTTGACGCGTTCCGCCAGGGTCGGCACTTGCAGTGAGGATCCAGTGACGCGGCGCTTGTGTTGCAGAAACTGCGGATCTCCGGCGTCGCGCAGCACCAACCTGCCGGCTTCGATCAAGGCCACGGAGTTGCCTTGCAGTCCATGCCTTGCAGGCGTGCATCCGGTTGCAACACTCGCCGACACGACGCGTGTGCACGACGGAAAGACGGTGCGGTAGTCTTCGAACCATTCGGCCTGCGCGGCGAAACCTGCGAGATGGGGCGTGGTCGCAGGCGAAACGAGGTCCCGTCGAAGTCCGTCGAGGATGATGATGACAACCCGCTTCATGGTCAAAGATCCACCTCATTGAGTGCGACACTGAAAATATCGAAATTGCGTAAGGTCCGCTCGGCGGGCGTGCCCTGGCTCGCGCGAAGCCGATGAGACAGGATGAAGGGGACGCGCTGCTCGGCGAGGCCGCCATGCGAGCGCAGCCTTGCGCCCGCCAGGTTGGAAAGCTCGTGGTCGCACGCTCGGGCGCCCAGGGCGATTCCTTTTGCTCCAATCACGCAGACGTCGCCCTCGCGGTCGCGCGGCAGCTCGAAGCGTGCGGCCGCTTCATCTCCGGTCAAGGCGAGGCCGACGCCGGGAAGCCCTGCAAGAAACGAAACGACGTCTGACGCGCGCAGGACTGGATCCAGCAGGTGAACCCGGACGAAGCCGCCGAGCGCGCCGTGATGGCGGACGAACGGGTCGGTGATGGGGCAGATCACCCGCGTCCGCCCGAGGCCAAGGGCTGCGTCGAGCTGATCGCCGAGATACATGACATTGGGCGACCCATCGGCGCGCGCCATATCACTCATACCGTGGTCGGCGACGATCCCGACGAGCGCGCCCTCGGCAAGCAGTGCGCCGAGCCTCTGATCCACCTCGGCCATGAAAGCCAGGGCCTCCGGCTCGTGCGGCGCATGGGCGTGCTGGACGTAGTCGGACAGCGACAAATAGATCAGATCAGGGCGATGATCCGCCAAGAGCCTGAGACCGGCGTCCAGGACGAACAGCGACAGGTCCGCCGAATATTGATGAGGGACGGAGCGGCCGATCCGCGCGGGCACGTCTGCAATGCCATGCTCGGCTTCGCTGCAGCAATCCGCCTTCTCGGCAGAGAACACGATTCCCTTGAGGTCCTTGCCAAGCGCCTTGCGGAGCTTGTCCTTGGCCGTCACGGCGGCCACCTTGGCTCCGGCACGGGAGAAGGCGGACAGGATCGTCGGCGCTCGCATCGGTGATGCGTCTACCATCATCACCTCCTCTCCGCTCGTCCGATCGATGTAGAAGTTGCCCGACACCCCGTGGTGCGCGGGCGCGACCCCGGTGACGATCGACACGTTGTTTGGATTGGTGAAGGTCGGCATCGCCGCGAGCGCCGTGGTCGCAAAGCCGTCCCGCCGCATGCGATCGAGGGCAGGGATGATGCCCGCGGCGCTCGCAGCCGCAATATAGTCTGGAGCGCAGCCGTCGAAGCAGATGATGACCGTGGAAACGCGCGGCCAATTGTAGACCCGTCCGTTCACTTCGATTTGCGCGTCGGAATTCGTTGTCGGCTCGGTGGCGGATGAATATCGCATCAATGATCAACCCCTGTTGGCAGGCGGCAGGTGTGAGCAATCCAGGCTGCGTTCTGAAGCAGCTCACGGTCAGAGCCATGACGCCCAATGAGCTGGAGACCGATCGGCAAGCCGTGTGCGCCGCAAAGCAGCGGCAGTGAGACGACCGGCAGACCGCACAGGCTCCAGGGCATCGCGAGGCTCCCGGAGCCGGGACCTTCATCGAGCCGTGTCGCCTCGCCCAGCGCCGACAACGTCACAAGCGCGTCGTGATGCGCGAACAGCTCCGAGCTCAGTCTGTTCAGGCGATCGGCCGTCGCGTTCAACTCGATGTAACGTTTTGCGCTGAGCGCATGGCCCGCGGCGATGCCGTCCTGCAGCGGTGGACACAGCCTGGCAGACAGATGCTGGGGGAGATCGCCGAAGCGGGCCGCCAGATGAGCGTTCAAAAGGCCAAGAGCCACCTCGATCGCATGGCCGAACTCGCTCGGAAGATCCAGCTCGTGGACTGCGGCAGGCAACGCATCAATGAAGGCGGTTAAAGCCTCGTCCGCGTCCGTTGCGACCTGCTCGAATCCCGGTCCGCGCACCACGGCGAGCCTTGGGGGGTGTCCGATCCGGTCGGCGGCGCCGTCGACAACGGGATCAAATGCGCCGGCAAACAAGCAGAGATCCTGGATGGATCTTGCGAGATAGCCAATCTGTGCAAGCCGAGGCACCAGGATGTTGGAGCCTTCCATGCTCGTAGAGCCGAACGATGGCTTGAACGCATACGCTCCGCAGAATGATGCCGGCAGGATTGTCGAGGCGGTGTGCTGAGTCCCGAGTGCGAGAGGGACCATTCGGTCGACCACAGCCGCCGCTGAGCCGGCTGAAGACACGCCAGGCGAACGTCCAAGATCATTGGGATTGCGGGTTGCGCTCGGATGATACATGCCGAACTCCGACGTCGTCGTCTTGCCAATGATGATGGCGCCGGCTCGCCTGAGGATCGCGACCGCCGCGGCGTCCGCCGCCGGGCGACGGTCGCGCAGCAGGCTGCTGCCATATTCTGATGGCATGTCGATCGTATCGAAGACATCCTTGATGCCGACGGGCAGGCCATGGAGCGGTCCGGCGAGCCGGCCCTCCGATTGGGCCTTGTCGGCGAGGGCCGCCTGCTCGCGCGCCACGTTCGTCGCGACGTGACTGAAGGCGCGGACGTCGTCGTCGCGTGCGGCGATGCGGCCGAGGCAGGCCTCGAGCAGTGCGGTTGCAGACAGGCGGCCGTCGCGGATGGCCAACGCTGCAGCGGTCGCCGTCAACAGCGAAGGATCGCAGTCCATCTCGCACAGCTTACGTCGGGTGAGTGGGGCCGCGCTCGTCATGATCTGCCTGTCTCCTCGAGGGTTTCGGCGGCGAATGCGGACATGACGGGTCTACGCAGGCGCGCACGCCACGCGAACGCGCGCCGGGGAACGATGCCGTCCCGAAAGGTCAGGACGCAGAACGCAAAGACAACGCCCTGGAGCACCTGCACCCAGGCACCAAAGGGAGCAAGAAAGTGCTGCATCGTGACCAGGACCGCAGCGCCGACCAAGGGTCCGCTCAATGTGCCGAGGCCGCCGATGAGGCACATCAGAACAGCCTCTCCGGAGAGGTGCCAGTGTGCGCCGGACAACGTCGCGAGCTGAAAGGCAACCGCGCTCAGTGACCCGGCGAGGCCGGCACAGCCGGCGGCGATCGCGAAGGCGAACAGCTTGAGGCCCCAGGCGTTCTGACCGAGAGACAAGGCGCGCCGCTCGTCGTCGCGGACTGCGACAAGCATCATCCCGAGCTGAGACGACAACAGCCGCTTGATGCCGAAATGGACGGAGCAGAAGGCGATCGCGGCGAGCGCATAGACGGCGAGATCGTTGCGCAGATCGATCAGACCAAACAGGACACCGCGTGGCACCGCCTGCAGCCCGTCCTCGCCATGCGTAAAGCTCGACTGCACGAACACGAAATAGACCATCTGGGCGACGGCCAGCGTGATCATGGCTTGATAGATGCCACGCCGCCGGATCGCCAGCGCTCCCATGACGACGCCGAGCAGAACAGCGGCAGTGATCCCGGCCAGCATGGCCAGCTCCGGGGACATCGCCCAGTGCTTCAGCGCATATGCGGTGACATAGGCGGCCGTCCCGTAGAGAGCCGCCTGTCCGAACGACATGACACCGGCGAACCCCAGCAGGAAGTTGAACGACGCGGCAAGAATCGCAAAGCAGAAGATCTTGACCAGGAAGATCGGGTAGAGCAGTGCCGGCGGGACAGCGAGTGCAGCTGCGATGATGACGACGATCAGGATGCGCTCGTATTTTCGTTCCGCCCGTGCATCAAGCATGGCGGCGGGCGGCGGCGGAATGCCGGCAAAGGAATGATGACGCAACACCTCGATGCCGAACAGGCCCTGTGGCCGGACCGACAGGACGATGCACATGAAAGCGAAGATCATGACATCGGCCGCTTGCGGGAACACCGCCAGCGTCGCGCTCTCGAGCAACGCCAGGCAGTAGGCCGCCAGGATCGTCCCTCCGAGCGAGCCCATCCCGCCGATCACAATGATGGCGAAGACAACGAGCAGGACGTTGGAGCCCATCAGCGGACTCACCTGATAGATCGGCGCCGCAAGAGCGCCGGCGAGGCCCGCGAGAGCCGCGCCCAGCCCAAAGGTTGCCGTCATCACCACAGGAATCGGCACGCCCAGCGCTTCGGCCATCGAGGCGTTCTCGGAGGCCGCCCGAAGCGTCGCTCCAGCCTTGGTTCTTGCGATCGCGATCCACACCCCGAGACAAACGGCAAGGGCGACCAACACCACCCACAGCCGGTAGACGGGAAACACCGCATAGCCGAGATCGACCACGTCCGACAGCCAGACGGGCGTCGTGAAAGGCAGTCCGCTCGAGCCGAAAATGACCTGAAATCCGCCCTGGATCGCGGTTGCGAGCCCGAAGCTCAGCATGAATCCGTAGAGCGGATCGAGACCGTAGGTCCGCCGCAGCAAGAGCCGCTCCAGCACCATCCCGGCCGATCCAACCAGAACGGCGGCCGCACACAGGCCCATCAGGTAGGGAAGACCAAGGCGTGCAACGGCCGCCCAGGCGGCAAATGCACCCATCATGTAGAGCGCGCCGTGAGCCATGTTGAGGATGTTCAAGAGCCCGAAGATCAATGCGAGGCCGAGGCAGAGCAGGGCGTAGAAGGATCCATTGACCAGACCGATGGTGAGATAGGAGAGAACGAGGCTCGACATGCAGATTCACACAGCAACGTATTTGGAGAGGCGCGCTTCGATCCGCTCGGCCTCGCTGGTCGGGCAATTGTCGACAACCAATCCGTTTTCGATTGCAACAACCCGGTCAGCGACGCCCAGCACGAAAGCGAGGTTCTGTTCGACCAGCAGGATGGTGTAGCCGCGCTGCTTGAGCACGCTGATCGCCTGTTCGATCTGTCGGATGATGATGGGGGCCAGCCCCTCCGTCGGCTCGTCCAGCAGCAGAGTTCGGGCACCGGATCGCAGGATCCGCCCGATTGCCAGCATCTGTTGTTCGCCGCCGCTCAGCTGCCCGCCGAGATGGCGGGTCCGCGACCGCAGATTCGGGAACAGTTCGAAGATCTCATCTTCGCTCATGCCGATGCCGCCCAGCGTGGGCGATAGCGCCATGTTCTCGGCCACGGTCAGGCTCGCGAAGATCCCTCGCTCTTCCGGACAGTAACCGAGACCAAGATGCGCGCGCTCCGATGGACGCAGCGAACGCACCTCGCGCCCCTGCACCAGCACATGCCCCGATTGCCGCTGCAACAGGCCCATGATGGCGCGCAGGATGGTGCTCTTGCCGGCCCCGTTGCGGCCCAGCAACACGACCACCTCGCCCTCCGATACGGTGACGTCGACCCCAAACAGCGCCTGGCTCTCGCCATACCAGGCCTTGAGATTGGATATCGCAAGAGGAAGGCTTGTTTCTCGTCGTTCCGGATCAAGCATCAGCGACTGCACCGAGATAGGCTTCGCGGACGCGGTGGTCGCGCGCAACGTCTTGATAGGATCCGTCGCTCAGAACGGCTCCGTTCGCCAGGACGGTGACGTGGTCCGCGAGCCGTTCGACGACCTTGAGATTGTGTTCAACCAGCAGGACGCAGCAATCCTGCGCTGCGTCGGCAATCATCTCGACGACTGGACCGATGTCTTCCCGCCCGAGCCCCGACGTCGGCTCGTCGAGAAGCAGGAGGCGAGGTTTGAGCGCGAGCGTGGTTGCAATTTCGAGCAGGCGCCGCCGCCCATAGGGGAGTTCACGCGCCTGCCTGCGTCGGTCGCAGGTCAGGCCAGCCTGTGCCAGGAGAGTCTCGCTGTGCGGAGTGAGGTCGTCGCCGACGCGACGGCGCAACAGCCGGAGTGGCGGGCTGGCATGCGCCTGCGCCACCAGCATGTTCTCTTCGACCGACAATTCGGGAAAGACAGCGCAGATCTGGAAGGATCGTGCGAGCCCGAATCTGGCCAGCCGATTGGCAGGCCAGGCCGTGACGTCGCGTCCGAACAATTCGATCTGGCCGCAGGTGGGCTTGATGAAGCCGCTGATCGCGTTGAACAGGGTCGACTTGCCAGCTCCATTCGGGCCGATGACCGCGTGAATGCAGCCATCCCGAAGGTCGAGCGACACCTCGTTCAAGACGACGAAATCCTTGAACTGAACCGTCAGACCACGAACTTTCAGCACGAGGTCGGTCGGCGGCGGGGCAGAGACGGCTCTCGGATCTTCGAAAGCCTGGAGCGAGGCGCTGGCTGCCATGTTTATTGCGCCCTGGCCGCTTGCGAGCTGCAGCCGGATGCCGATGCGGGACGGAATGCCGCGCTCGCAGGAACCGAGGCTGTGCGGACGTAGAAGTCCCACGGCTCCTTGCTTTCGGCCGGCGCCTTCACGCGATAGACGCCGATCTCATAGGTTACTCGTCCATTCGCCTGAATGTGCGCTTCGCGGCCGAAGCGGTCGACCGGCAGCTGGCGCATCTGGTCGTTGACGGAAGCGGCGTCGTCGCTGTGCGCCGCCCGTGCGGCCTTCAAATAGTGCAGCACGCTGACATAGACGCCGGCCTGCTCACGCGTCGGCATCCGTCCGTGGGTGGCAAAGAACCGCCGGGCGAATGAGCGCGTCGCATCGTTGTCGTTCCAGTAGAAGCCGGTGCTGATGATCAGGTTCTGCGCCGTCTCCAGACCGATACTGTTGATATCGGTCACGAAGGCATGCAGCGCGGCCAGCTTTTGCCCGGCCCGCGCGATCCCGAACTGGCCGGCTTGCTTGATGGCGTTGACGGTGTCGGCTCCGGCGCTGGCAAGCGCGATCACCTCGGCGGAGGAGCTGCGTGCCCTCACCAGGAGCGTGGAAAAGTCGGCGGTGCCGAGCGGATGGCGAGCGCTGCCGATCACCTTTCCGCCGCGCTCGTCCACGACCTGTTGGGCCGCTCCCTCGAGATCATGGCCAAAGGAATAATCCGCGGTGAGGAAGAACCACGTCGTCAAGCCCTGGTCGAGCAGCGACGCCGCAGTGCCGCGCGCCAGCGCATAGGTATCGTCGGTCCAGTGCGTGACATAGGGCGAACAATAGCGGCCCGTGATGTCGGTGGAGGCTGCGCCGGATATCAGAAGCGAGCGCTTCTTGTCGGTGGCGAGCGGGATCAGTCCGAAAACCACACCCGAATGCGGCAGATCGACGATGGCGTCGACGCCGCGCCGGTCGAACCATTCTCGGGCGATGCTGGAGGCGATGTCCGGCTTGTTCTGATGATCTGCCGTGATGATCTCGATCGGGGTGCCGTCAACGGTTCCTCCGAAATCGGCAACGGCCATCCGGGCCGCGAGAATCGAGCCGGGACCACCAACGTCGGCGACGACGCCGCTCTGATCCCCCATGACGCCGATGACGACCTTGCCGTCCGAGAATTCCGCCAATGCGGCACTCATCGAGACGGAGAGAAATGCAACCGACAGCAGAATGCTTCGCATGGTCAGCCCCCTATCAATGTTGGTAGGGGGGTGCATAACCGGGCTCGCTGACACATTTGTGACGGTATGGGTACAATTGAGCTGTCCGGGATGGTGGTTGTCGTAGCGAGCGCCACGGGGCACACAGGGGTTCTGACCCAAACCGACTCAGGCTGTGACGTGACCCCCTCAAACCTGAAACTGCGCGACGGCGAGACCGACAACGCCGATACGATCCTGGAAGATCGGGTCCTGGTTGCCAGAATATGCTGGTACTACTTCAAGGAAGGGCAGACCCAGGAGGCGATATCGCAGCGGCTGAACATGACGCGGAAGCGGGTCAACCGGATCCTCGGGCTCGCGCGGGAAAGCGGCTTCGTGCAGATCACGATCACCGATCCCGCCGGTCAGCGAACGAAACTCGAGGCGGAGCTCGCTGTGCGATACGGCTTGACGCAAGCTATCGTGGTTCCAACCCCCATGAGTGACCCGGACGTCAGGTCGTTTCTGGGAGCCGCAGCTGCCAACTACGTCGCTGAACAGCTCCCGGCGGACGGCTCGATTGGGATCACCTGGGGAGGGACGATCAACGCTGCCGCCCAGAACCTGAGGCCGCGTCAGGGGCAGAACACCAAGGTCGTCCTGCTCTGCGGCGGATTGGCGGAAAGCGCGCCAATCAATCCTTACGACAACGCCGCGATGATCGCACGCGCACTCGGAGCCCGCTGTTATTATCTCACCGCGCCCATGTTCGTCGACGATGCGGCCTTCCGCGACCTCATCGTAGACAGCGAGCCGGTTCGCTCCGTGTTGGCCATGGTGCCAAATCTGGACATGGCACTTTTGAGCGCGATTGACCTTTCCGAGCAGTCAAAGGTGCTCGAATACAACGTCATCTCGCGCAAGACCTGGACGTCGCTGCGAGCGGCCGGCGCGGTCGGAGACATTTGCGGCCACTACCTCGATCGCAGTGGCAAGCGGGTGGATCATCCGCTGTCGCGGCGGACCATCAATCCGCCTTGGGACCACATTCATCGGATCAAGCACCGGGTTCTGGCAGCCGGCGGACTTCAGAAGGTCGCGATCATTCGCGCCGCGCTGCTGGCCGGGCTCTGTCATGTTCTCGTGACTGACGAAAGTGCGGCGGAGAAGCTGCTGATCGACTAGGTGCGCATTGCCGGCGGAGCCGCTTCGTTCGTGGCGCGGCGGCTCGATGGACTTTGAATTCTCGCTCTGCGGCCAACCGGCGATGCAGGTCGAGGGCCCTAGACCGGCCAGGGCAGAGAGTAGGTCTTCACCTGCGTGAAGCTGCGCATCGCCTCCAGGATACCCTCCTTGTGACCCAGGCCGGACTGCTTGATGCCGCCGAACGGCGTGAGTTCGGTGCGATAGCCGGGAACTTCCCACACATTGACGGAGCCGACCGCGAGGCCCTCGATGAGCCTCGTGAGGTGATCGAGGCGGTTCGAGCAGATGGCGGCGGATAGTCCGAACTTGGTGGCGTTCGCAGTCGTGATGATCTCGTCGATATCATTGTTGCATCGGATGATCGGCAGAACCGGGCCGAACGTCTCCTCGGCAACGAGCTCGCAAGCGGGCGAGACATGATCGAGCAGGGTGGGAGGATAGAAGGCGCCGCGAGGCTCACCGCCGAGCAGGAGCCGGGCACCCGCCGCGACCGCTCCGGCAACGCGCCTCTCAATCAACTGGGCTGCGTCTTCGCTGATGACGGTGCCGAGATCAACGGAAGGGTCGCCGGGGTCGCCTGTTGAGAGCTGCTGCATGTGGTGCAGGGCCCGCTCGGCGAAGTGATCGGCGAGCTCCTCGACGACGAGCGCCCGCTTCACGGCCGTACAGCGTTGACCGGAATGTCTGACCGCGCCCTGCACGGCCAGATGCGCGGCGCGATCGACGTCGGCATCGGAAAGGACGATGAAGGGATCGTTCCCGCCCAGTTCGAGGACGAGTCGCCGATACCCTGCGCGTTCCGCGATGTGGTGCCCGACGCCAACCGACCCTGTGAACGTCACGAGCTCGGCGTCCTCATCGGTGAACACGCAATCTCCAAGATCGCGCGGCGTTCCGGTCACGATCGAAAGCATGCCCCCTGGCAGGCCTTGTTCACGGAGAATGCCGCCCAGCGCGAGCGCCGTCAGGGGCGTCTGCTCCGATGGCTTGAGCACCACGCGGTTGTTGGTCGCAATTGCCGGCGCCAGCTTGTGGCTGACCAGGTTCAGCGGATGATTGAAGGGGGTGATGGCCGCGATGGCCCCGGCAAGCGGGGTGCGCATCGTAAAAGTGCGCCGCGGATGAGGGGTTCCGCCGATGTCTCCAGGGTAGATCTCGCCATCATTTTGAATCAGCGCATGGGCGGCAAATGACCAGACGTCGCAGGCGCGCCTGGTTTCATGCAGGGAGTCCCTCAGACAGAGACCGGTCTCGGCAGTTATGAGCTGTGCGAGCCGGTCTCGATCTCTTGCAATCGCACGCGCAGTCCCGAGCAGGATCTCCGCCCTTTCGCGGCGGCTCAGCTTCGGGCGGAAGCGTGCGGCTGCCGCGAACGCAGCCCGTATTTGGCGTGGCTCTGCCTGCGGGACCGTCCCAACGAGCGCGCCGGAATACGGATTCCTGACTTCAATGACGCGATCTGCGTCTGCTGGTGCTCCAGCCAGGAACATCGGCTGGTAGACCGGCTCAACGGCGTGCATGTGTCGATCCCTCAACTGAAAGTCCGCTTCGGCTGACGCTTGCTCGAGGCTTGTCAGCCTCGTCGATTGGGCTGAATGACGCTCTGACCACCCTGCCGCGCGAAGATTGCTGTTCGCGCTGCCAGATCACGATCGTGACGCTCATGATGATCAGCAGGCAGGCAAGCACCGTTCGCAATGTGAGCTCCTCCCCCTTCAGGATGAACGCCGACGTCAGTGCGACGACCGGAATGAGAACAAGGCTCTGAGATGCGATCCGCGCCGGAATTGAGGCCAGCGCATAGTACCAGGCGACAAATGCGAGGCCGGTCGCAACGATACAGTTGAACGCGATCGGGACGGCGAGAGCTGAAAGGTACTTGACGTCGAAGTGCGGTTCGATGGCGGCTGAGGCCATCATGACTGCCATCCCCGACGTGGCGAGCTGGAATATGGTCCGGCTCCAGACGTCGACATGGCTGCGGGATCGGTTGGCGAGCCAGCTCCCCAAAGCCCAGCAGATCGCAGCAATCAGCAGCAGGGCAACGCCTTCCACGTTGTCGAAAGTCATTGGCGCGGCCGTCGGCCCGATGCCGTTCGCGCTCAGCAGCACAATGCCGCCAAGTCCGCTCGCGATCGCTGCAAGCTCGAAGCCGGTCTGCCGCCTTCCGTCAAAGACCCATTCAATGATCGCAAGCCAGAGCGGCATTGTATAGAAAATGAGAGCACTTCGACCGATGTCGAGATATTGCAGCCCAACCAGGCTCAGACCAAGCCCGCAGGCCATCTGCAGCATGCCGACGGCAAACAGGTTCAGCCGTCCGCGATCGCCGATGCGGAGCTGATACCCCAAGGCAAGGCGCGCCACCGCGATCGCCGCCGCGCCGCCGAGAAGACGCAGTCCTGTAAAGAACAGGGGCGGCGCGACCTGCAGCGCGTCCTTTATGACGAGCCAGTTCATGCCCCAGATCAGGATCACGAAGATCAGGCAGAGGGCTGCCGAAACGGCCGGCTTGCGGGCCATCACATCGCTCCCCTTTGGCCGGCAGCTGACATTTCAAGAACAGATCGCCCCATGGCGTCCTGGAATCGACGCTTGTTCCCGACAGGCGTATGGCGGGTGGTCACGCGCGGAAGCGTTGCGGGATGGGAGCGATTGATCTTGCAGAGCAGGAAATGCGGGCCCTGCGTCCTCGCACAGTGCTCCATTGCTGTCAGGATGTGTCCGGCTTCGACGCAACGCACCGACGAGCGATAGCCGCAGGCGGATGCGACAAGATCCAGGGACGAGCTTCGTGACGTCGACGCCTGTCCACCGGTGGATGCATAACTTTCATTGTCGAGCACGACATGGATGAGGTTCTGGGGTTTGGTGTGGCCAATCGTGGACATGACGCCCATGTGCATCAGCGCGCCGCCGTCGCCATCCAGTGCGAGCACGGGACGGTTGGGCATGGCGATGGCGAGGCCCGCCGCCAATGCGCTGCAGTGACCGAGCGAACCCTGCATGTAGAAATTCTCGGGACGATCGTTGACCCGGAAGAGCTCTCGCGTGATGAATCCGGTCGTCGAGATGATCGGCGTGGTCGGATCGAGCCGCTGGCAGATCAGTTCGATCGCCTCTGCCGCGCTGAGCGGGTAATCGAGCGGTGCGTCGGGGGCCACTCCCGCGGAGCTCGGCGTGAGCTGGCCCTTTCGCAACAGCACAGCAAAAGGTGCCTCCTGCCGATGCGCTTCAGCGGCGCAGATGAGAAGCCGATCCAGTCCGCCCGTCGTTCCGTCGAACTCGTCCCAGTCGATGGCGAGTTGATCCAGGATCGCCTTCGTCGCGGCACCCATGAAGATGTGCTGCGGCTCATCTGCGCTCTCGTCGGGATGCCCTCGCACCGAGATCAGCAACAGGACCGGGATCCTGTTGACCATCAACAACGAGGTGAGTGGATTGACGACGTGACCAAGACCGGAGTTTTGCAGCGCGACGACGGCTCGCTGGCCGGACAGCGCAGCGCCAGCGGCGAGCGCTACCGCGCTGCCCTCGTTGGCCGCGGGTACGTCGGTCAACGCACTGCTTTCGGCCGCCCTCTCAAACAGGTCAGCGAAGTGCGAGCACGGAACGCCCGAGAAGAACGTGTAGCCTGCTGCACTCAATCTCGATAGGAGAACGCTCGTCGGCACGGACATGTCTTTTGCTCCTGCACAAGGGCATTGGGAGCGGCTCTGCCGCCCCCAATGAATCGACGTCCTGTGGCCTCAACTGAGTTTCTTCGCCACGATCAGGCTGCGATTGCAGAACGATCTGTGGTACTCGACCTGCCCGAAGCCGGCCTGTTCGAGCATCCCGCGCATGTCTTCAAAGCTGTAGCAGCAGCCTTCGTAGCCCGTGGTCAGGAGCACCGAATATTCTGCTTCGGCGGCCGGGGCCGGATGCCCGCCGCGATCGTCGGGATGGCAGCTGTAGACAGCAATGCGGCCACCGGGCTGGAGGCTGCCGTGGGACTTGCGCATCAGCAGGCGGACCTTCTCGGGTCCCCAATTGTGAAGAACGTGGGAATAGAGATGAAGGCTTGCATCGCGTGGCAGCGGGTCGACAAACATGTCGCCAGCGACGATACGGACGCGGTCGGGATAGAGACCCCGCGCGATCAGACAGGATCGCGCGAGCTCGTCGACCGGGGGGCGCTCGAAGATGGTCGCGGATAGCCGAGGATAGCGCATCAGCAGATGAGCGGAATAGACGCCGGAGCCGCCGCCGATGTCGAGCATGGATGTATCGCCGCTGCAATCGAGCAGGGTAGCGAGATGCGGGGCAAAGATCCGGCCGCGCTCTTCCATGCCGCGCGTGTTGAGGTCCGCGAACTCATCCGTCTGCATCAGATCGTCCCAGCTGGTCGTGTCGCCGCGCGCGACATGCCAGGTGTCGGAGCCGTCGTTCCGCAGGACGTCGTACAGCTCGCGAACCGACGACTTGTACTTCATCGTGGCGATGTAGGAGGCGACATTCTCGTCGGATCGGCTGCTGAGATATCGGACGGCTTCGATGGTGGCGTGAAGTTTTCCGCCCTCGCGGGCGATCAGGCCCCAGGATTCGAAGAGCCTGATCATTGTACGTGTCGGCCGGTCACGAAGCGAGAAATGCTCCCGCAGTTCGTCTTCAGAGACGGGATGACCGTCCAGATAGGTGAACAGGTCGAGCCAGGAAACCGCTGCAATGTAGAGGTCGGCGGCGTATGAGCTGTCCCGCCACTTGATGATCTGGGCAATGTCGGGGCAGCCGACCTGTGAGACATCGGTCTGTGTGTCGATGCGAGATGCGAGTGCAGTCAGGGTCATGGGTCTGATCCTTTACGAGAACGGCGTGGGTTGTTCGGTTAGTCTGGCTGGCCTGGCGCGGCATTCGCGGGCAGGTATCGGGCCTCGGCGCGCGCCAGCTCGTCGTAGTGAAACAGCGAGAAGACGTCCTCGAGGGTCGCGACCTCAGCCTCGATCCCGGCGATGCTCTGCTCGGTGATGATGCGCTCGCAGACATTGCGCATCGCGCTTGTCGCTGCGCGCATCGAATGATTGGCCCAGATCACGGTCGAGATGCCGGCAGCACGAAAAGCGGACGCGGGGGTCCGATAGTATTTCGTTGGGACGATCACGACAGGGAGGCGGTTCTGCCAACCATTGGCGAAGGCGAAGATCTCGTCCGCCGTACTCTTCCGGGAATGAATGAGAATGGCGTCCGCTCCGGCGTCCGCATAGGCGTGAGCGCGGTGAAGGGCCTCGTCCATGCCATGGCCGGCGATCAAGGCCTCGATGCGGGCGACGAGGACGAGTTCGTCTCCGACCGCATCCTTCACGGCGCGCAGACGCCCGGAGAATTCGCCGGCAGCGGCGAGCGGATGACGATCGCCGACGAACGAGTTCATCTTCGGAAATTGCTTGTCTTCCAAGGCGACACCGGCGGCGCCCCGCTGACGGAGCTTGTGGGCCAGAATGCGCGCGTTGTTGAAATTGCCGAAGCCGCTGTCACCGTCGACGAGAACCGGCAGATCAGTCGAATCCACCATGCGTTCGACGACGTCGATGAGCTGGGTCCAGGACGCCTCACTTGCATCGCGATAGCCGAGAGAGCAGGCGATCGACAGACCGGATGCCCACAGGCCCTTGAAGCCGGCGCGCTCGGCGACGGCGCTCGAGAGCCCATCATGGGCCTCCATCAGAAAGCTGAGATCTCGATTGCAGCAGATCTGCTCGCGGAGCACTGCGGCGCGAGTGGCGAGTTCCGGACGATGATCTGCGGCATGACGAATCGATTGCGGTCGCGTGAGCATGCAAGGTCTCCCTTCCCCGTGCGGGTCTGTCATCAACCACCAGTTGACAGTTTTGCGATACAGGGGTCAATTACTAACTCTGGTAGTCACATCGGCGCATATGTTCCGGCGGGGAGAGCGAGGGAGGCGATCTCGTCGCAGGCGTGCACTGCCGGCGAGCAGGCCCGGTTTCGTACTGGCCAGGGGGACCGCGGCCCTGCCGCGTCCGCTTGCGCCGGCGGGGGAAGTCGCGTGCCTGGAGGCAGGGCGAGGGCCGGCCCCTACCTAAGCTTGTAGTAGCCGCGCGGACCGATATGCGTTCAACTGGTTGCTTCGTTCGGCCTCCGGATCAGCCATTTGGCGGGTCTGATCCGATGACGATACATCAATGGGCGCCAGAGACGCTGGCGCGCTGCCGCGTATTCAAGATGGCATGGATCCGATGACAACCATCCTGTTGGACGATCATGGGCGGGCTTGGGATGCTCATTCGCCTGTTTTGCGGAGATTCCTGCAATGCCCGGTGTCAGATTTCGATTTCTCGTCCTATGTGGTCGACAATCTGGGATTTGTCGCTGTCACCATGATCGACAGCCGGTCGGCCCGGATCCGGCTCAGGCCGAGGACCGTCTGCGGAATCAGCATCGCTTCGGCACTATACTTCATCGCGGATAGGGCCGTGGAACGGATCATCGTTGTGAAAGCTGGCGACGAAGTTGTCGAACGGATGTTCCCGAGGGCCAGCCAGGCGATGGCCTATATCGAGGAGGAGGTCGCGCGAGCTGGCCTGCATCTATCGCCGGTGTTCAGAAGCCGTGAGCTGTCCATCACTGCGCTTGCCAAAGAGGCTGAGCCTCTTGCGGTCCTGTTCACGCGATGGCTGGAATGTGATCGGGCCCGCGACAATACCGAACTGAAGGGCCTCCTCGATCTACACTCGCTGCAGCGCTTCGCCATCATCGAGCCGGTCGACGGCCGACTTATCTTCGCTGAGATTGGCTCGGGCTTTGAAAGCTTTGGCAGAACTTGGCAACAGCATGCGCCGGGCTTGCCGCTCGAGGAACAGCCGGACTATCACTACGGTCAATGGGTCCGTGGCGTCTACGACCATGTGTTTCGTACAGGGAAGCCGCTCTTCGATGACGTTGATGCGATCATCCGGCGCCCGCATCGAAATGACAGGTTGCGGGTGCATTACAGGCGCCTCATCCTTCCCTGCGGTTCGATCGGCTCCAGACCAGCCCGGCTTGTCGGGGCGTCACTCGTCGAGAACGTCGCACCAACCCCTTGATAGCCGCGCGATGCAGCGCGAGGATGTTTGATGCAACCCTCTGGCGAGCGGTTGATGGCATCAGGTTGCCTGGGTCGCCATGTTCCGCAGCCTTCTCCTTTCGCAGAGCCATTGCGAACGTCGGATGCCTGCCAAACAGCACAATCCTGACGATCTGTCGCCCTTGGCAAGCGTCCGAAATCGTGTGGTCAAAGGCGCCGGCGATGAGTTCAGCGAGTTCGCCGAGCCAAACAACGCCAATAGCGGAATGCTGCGAAAATGACGTCGTTGTGACACTGGTCGGATCGAGCGAGCGTTGAGAGGAAAGTGCCGATAGTGATTTTTTTCACGATCCGATCGGTTTGAACCGCACGAACGATCATCCGCACGGACAAGGCAAAAGCTCGCCGAGGATGCGCAAGTCGTGTACGCGCGAGCCGAAAATGATCAAAAACTGCGACCAAAAATTGTCGGAGGTGGTTGATGGCGATCGATAGTGGCCGGCGCGTCGGCCGTGCGTATGCGCTGAACGCGTCCTCGCACTGAAGATGTGCTGGCGACGCTCCCGACCTGCAAAGCGCACGTGCCAGATATGCAAATCGCGCAGAAGCGCAGAGCGAGGCGAGTGTCATCAGCCAATGCGGCCGCTGCAACGGTCGACGGGGCAGTTCTGGAAGGGTACTTCTTTCTATGCTCCATGCTGGCCGTGTCGATCCCGGCCCGGTCTCCGCGGTGCATTCACGACCACGAGCCTTGCGGCCGTCGCTCGATGGTCAACTCACGATTGAATTGCAAAGCCGTGATCTGCGGACCGCAGAACGAGGGGAGCGTGGAAAGCCTTCCTGAACAAGGCGGTCGAATTTGTCGTGTATTGATCTCTCCACCGGGAAATTTGAGGAGCTTCGTCGACAATGCAGGACCATACGCGAAAATTTGACGGTCTCGCCGACCTTTACGACGCCAGCCGGCCGACTTATCCGCCTGACGTTCTCACTGCCATCGCCCATGCTGTCGCCGCAGGTGATGTTCCGCCACGCTGTCTCGATGTCGGCGCAGGTACCGGAATTTCGACGCGTGCACTCATTGATGTCCTTCCGGGCTGGACCGTGCAGGCCGTCGAGCCCAATCTCGACATGGCTGCACGTGCGGGTGCAGCGGGACTCGAGGTCATAATCGCGCCCGCTGAGGCTCTGCCGATCGAGGCAAACTCCGTAGGCCTGGTCACGGTGGCGCAGGCATTTCACTGGTTCGACAGGCCGCGCTTTCTCCGTGAAGCGCGCCGCGTCTTGTCGCAGAACGGGGTGCTCGCCGTCATCAACAACAACCGCCGGACGGAGGAATTCGAGGCTCTCATGGCCGTCGAGGACTTCATCGAGGCCGAGAACCCGGACTATTCACGGCACTATCGCGATCTTGATATCGCCGCTGAGATCGAAGCTTCCGGTCGCTTCGGCGAGATCCAGCGCTTTGGCTTTGCCTGGGCGCTTCCGGCAACCGCAGAAAATCTGGTCCGATACTTCCTGTCGCGCTCGTCCTCCTCTCCGATCGCGGCCCGGCTCGGGACGGCGATGGTCATGAGGCGAATTGTCGCGACCATCGAGCGGCACGAAGCCAAGCCGACGTTCGACGTCCCGATGATGTGCGATCTGGTTGTGGCGCATGTCCGCTGACGTCGTGGCAGCCAGGTCAGAAGTCGCCGAGAGTCAATTGGACACGTTCGCCTGAGAAGCGGTTCATATGGAACGTTATCGGCCGGCCACTCAAATCGCTATCGATGCTCTCAACAGCAAGGACTGGCGAGTACCGTCCTTGTTGCAGAAGTCGTGCGTCATGGTCGGTGGGCAGCACGGCCATCACCCTCGTCAGGGTGCGCCGGTAATCGTCAACTTTGAAGCGTCCAAAGGCCTTCGTCATCGATAGCTCTTCACGGTAGGCGTCCAGGAAGCCGGGAAAGCGATCGAAGGGGATGTAGTGCTGGCCGACGCAAATTGGGATGCCGTCGGCCTCACCGACGGTGGTCATGGAGCTGACGAGATCGCCGGGCGCCAGCCCAAGAGCAAGGGCGATGTGCTGCTCAGCCGCAACGACGTCGGGGTCAACGAGCTTGTGGCCAGGTTCGCGATTCTGCAGCAGGAGATTGGCGCTGAACCGCGTGCGAGCACCGATCGGGTATTCGACGACGCCGGAGACGAGATATGTCCCGCCACCCTTGCGTTTCATGACCACCCCACGGTCAACCAGCGCAGCCAGGGCTTGGCGCACCGTGTGACGATTCACGTCGAAAATTGCCGCCAGTTCATGCTCCGACGGCAATCTGTCGCGGCCGCGGTACGCGCCGCGCAAGATCTGCTCGAGCAAGGTGTGCTCGACCTGCCGCCAGCGTGGCCCGACAGCATCCCGCATCTGTTCTCGCCTCTGGAGAGCATTCATCTGCTGCCTCTGCCAGCCTTGCACAACCAGCCGAGCGGTACCTGTCATCGCTCAGTCACTGAATCTGTCTAGACAGATTTGTGTTGGTATCGGTAGCACACAAGGCGAACGACATGCCAGTGATCAGCCGTCGAACTGCGCTTCTCGGATCGCTGGCCGCAGCGCTTCCGGCTCCTTCAGTGCATGCAAACGAGGATCTCGCACTGGAGGTGATGTTTCCATTTCCGGTGGGCAACAACCGGGAAATCCATTTCGGGCTGGCCGAGCGCTTCATGCGCGTCAATCCGGATATCAAGATCAAATTCCGCAATCCCGCACAGAACTACGAAGAGATTTCGCAGCAGATCCTGCGGGCGGCATTGATCGGTCAACTGCCCGATCTGAGCTTTCACGGATTGAATTTGTTGCGCCTGCTGGTCGAGCGAGACCTCGCCCAACCGCTTGCGCAACGAATCACGGCAGCTGGCGGCGCCGACCTGCTGGGTTACGCGCCCGCGGTGCTCGACATCGTTCGCCAGCGCGGCGACATCTACGGCATTCCATTTTTCATTTCGACTCCCGTTCTTTACGTCAATGAGGCTCTGGTGCGCGAGGTGGGTGGGGACCCCTCGCTGCTGCCGGCTGACTGGCCGGACCTCGTCGCGCTCGGCCAGAAGATCAGTGCGACCAGCGCCAATCGCACCGGTTTCTACTTTCAATGGGATGTGACGGGAAACTGGATGTGGCAGGCCCTGCTTTTCAGCCGCGGCGGGCGCGTTCTGTCCGATGACGAGAAGACGGCTGCTTTCGACAGCCCTGAAGGGCTCTGGGCATTGGAGCAGCTCGAGGCCTTCGCCAGAAGCAGCATGCCGAACCTGAAATCCGCCCAGGCCCGGCCGGCGCTTGCTGCGGGAACCATCGGCATCTTGGCCGATTCCAGTTCGAACATCGCCTATGCCGAGCAGCAGATTGCGGGCAGATTCCCTCTGCGTGTCGCACCGTTTCCGCTCATGAGTCCGAACGGGAAAGTGCCCGCCGGCGGCGCGCTTGGCGTGATCCATGCGAAGGATCCGCGCCGGGCGGATGCAGCCTGGAAATATCTTCAGTTCTGCACCAGCCCGGAAAGCCAGGCGTTCATGGCCCGTCTCACGGGCTACATGCCGAGCAACAGCAAGGCGATCACGGACCCGTCGCTCCTCGGCGCCTTCTACCAGGAGGCGCACAATCAGAAGGTCAGCGTCGACCAGCTTCCGGTGATGACCAGCTGGTACGCCTTTCCTGGCGCCAACGCCGTGCGGATTATCGATACCATCCGCAATCACCTTGAGGCTATCGTGACGGGGCGCCAGGGCGCCGGCCAGACGCTGAAGCAGATGGCAGCCGACGTGAACCGTCTGATCGGGGCTGCATGATGGATGCCGCCGCCGGCGACGATACGGGGGAGCGAGCCTTCACGCTCATTCAGATTTCGGACCTGCATCTGAGCAAGAGGCGCCCCTTCTTCCAGCACAACTTCGAAGTCCTTCGCGATGTCCTCGTGGCGACCGCCGCCGACTGCATCCTGTGCACCGGCGACATGTCACTCGATGGAGCCCACCATCCGGACGAGCTTGCTTTCGCATGCCGGCAACTCGAACGGCTCGGCAGAGAGATCCTGTTCGTCCCCGGTAATCATGACATTGGAAACAGCCTGCCTGATGTGCGCGGCGGTGAGATCACGATCTCGGCCGAACGCGCCTCTGCCTTTCGTGCCCAGTTCGGTTCCGACTATTGGATGAAGGACATCGGCGCGAGCAGACTGCTTGGGCTCAATTCCATGCTTCCGGGCAGCGGGCTGCACGAGGAGGCGGAACAAGAGGCTCTGCTGGCGCACGCGATCGACACACTCGGACAGCGTCGGTTGATCGTGGCCGCACACAAGCCGCTCTATCTGGCCGCACCCGAGGAGACCGCTCGCACTCAGAGTGCGATGTTTCCCGAGCATCGGCATCGTTGGGCCGAGCTCTTGCACGCGGCGAACGGAGCAACATACCTCTGCGGCCATCTGCACGAATTGAAAGAGCAGCAATGGCGCGCTGTGCGCCAGGTGTGGGCGCCGTCCACTGCCTTTGTCATGGATGCTGCCAATCGCTTCGCTCGTCACGACCGGCCCAATCGAGAGCCGGGTATCAAACGGCCCGGACTTCTGCGGCATACGTTCAGGGGGGACCGGCACGTCGTAGAGTTCATCGAGCCGACCGCATTTCTCATCGTGGATCTTGGAAATTGGTACACGGATCCTCGGGGCTTTCATTCGCGCTATGCCGACGAGCCATGGCGCGGTTGTCCTTTGGATCAGGTGGAGTGAGCGTTGGGTCCGCAATCGACTGGCGTCCGTTGACGGCGTCGCACATCCCGCCGAGCTGAAAGGTTGTGCCATGGCCGCAGTCACTCTCGACAATATCAGCAAAGCCTTTGGCGCAGCCAACATCCTCAAGCGCATTTCGCTCGAGGTTCGCGACGAGGAGTTCCTGACGCTCGTTGGCCCTTCTGGCTGCGGAAAATCGACGCTGCTGCGCATCATCGCCGGTCTTGAGCTGCAGGACGAAGGGTTGGTGCGTATTGGGGGGCGCGTCGTCGATGCTCTGCCGCCCAAGGCACGGGACATCGCCATGGTGTTCCAGTCCTATGCCCTCTATCCGCATATGACCGTCGAACGGAATATGGCCGTGCCGCTCGTCATGAGCAGGTTGAGCGCCACACAGCGGCTGCCTCTGCTCGGACGTTTCGTTCCAGGAACCAAGACCAAGCGCGCCGGGATTGCTGCAGAGGTGCGCAAGGTTGCTGCTGCTCTCGGTATCGAACAGCTGCTCGCGCGCAAGCCCGGGCAACTTTCGGGAGGACAGCGCCAGCGCGTCGCCCTCGGCCGCGCCATGGTTCGGCAGCCTTCGGTGTTCTTGATGGATGAACCCCTGTCCAACCTGGACGCGAAGCTGCGCGTCTCCATGCGCGCCGAGATCAAGGAGCTGCACGCCAGGCTCGGCGTTACCTTCGTCTATGTCACGCATGATCAGGCAGAAGCCATGACCATGTCGGACAGGGTCGCCTTGATGGTCGGTGGCGAGCTGATCCAGACTGCACCACCGCAGGTCCTTTACGACGACCCCGACCACATCAGCGTCGCGACATTCGTCGGCTCTCCGTCGATCAATATTGTGCCCGCCAATGCGTTGGGTGAGCGCCTTGAGGCTGTGGTCCGCTGTCACACCGATGGTGGACGTGTCGACGGCATCACCGTCGGACTACGTCCGGAGGCTCTCTGCGTCTGCGCCGAATGGACTCCTGGTGCAATTTCCGGCCGCGTGCGGCTTGTGGAGCATCTCGGTGCCGATCGGTACGTTTATGTTGACGTTGCCGGCGCTCAGCGTCCTCTCATCGTCCGGATGCATCCCAAGGACGGGCCTGGTCTGGTACCCGGCGCCAGCGTCGCACTGCAGGCCGAGTTCAAGAATCTGCTTGTCTTTGACGCCGCCGGGCGAAGGCTGCGAAGGCGACAGCCCGATGTGGTCGAGCTATCGATTGCAGGGAGCGGTGAATGACGATCATGCTCCCCGGACGCGCTCCGGCTCACGCTGCTGCGATCAGGCGACGGCGAAGGCGGGAGTGGTTCACTGCGGCGATACTGGCGGGACCGGGAGTCCTGCTCCTCTTGATTTTATTCATTCTCCCAGCACTCGCCGTTATTGCCATGGCCGCGACCGATTGGCAGCTCGGGGCGAGAAGTCTCAATTTCGTCGGGTTCAGAAATTTTCAGGTCCTTTGGAATGATGTCGATTTCTGGCATTCGCTGGTCAACACGCTCGCCTTCATATCAGTTTGCGTCCCCTTGACGGTCGGACTCGGGCTTGCCGTGGCTCTGCTCATCGAGGCTGGTACGGGGCTTCGTGCTCTCTATCGTGCGGTCCACTTTCTTCCTTTCATGGCGACGATGGCGGCAGCCGCACTCGCATGGGAATCTCTGCTTCACCCTACGATAGGGCTCCTGAACCAGGTCCTGAGATCGGCCGGGATTCAAGGTGCCAACTGGTTGCGAGACGAGAGCACGGTGTTGCCCGTTCTGGGCGCAATCTTCGTATGGAAGAACCTCGGCTACGCGATGCTGCTTTTTCTCGCGGGGCTGAAGACGATTCCCTCCGACCTCTATGATGCGGCTGACGTCGACGGCGCCGACGGCGTATTGTCACGGTTTGCGACCGTCACGCTGCCCTTGCTCGGCCCAGTTGTCATGTTTGCACTGGTGGTGGTCGCATTGAGAGCCTTTGAAGTCTTCGACATCATTAAGGTTCTCACCCAAGGCGGTCCTGGCAAGGCTTCGGAGATGCTGCTCTACACGCTCTATGTGGAGAGCTTCGAATACCTTCAAACAGGATATGGTGCCGCAGTGTCCGTCGTCTTCCTGATAATTGTGATGGCCCTGACGATGTTGCAAGTGTTCGCGCTCGACAAGCGGGTTCACTATCAATGAGAGCGGTACGCCTGTCATGGCCAGCCAGCATCGCGCGGCACGCGCTGCTCGTCAGCACCGCCACGCTGGTGCTTGCCCCCGTGGTGTGGATGGTATCGCTTTCCCTCAAGCCGCCGGGTGAGATATTTCGCGCCTCGTTCACTCTGCTGCCCGAACAATGGTATGCCATTGAGAACTACACGCGAGCGATCGCGGTCGCTCCGTTGCCGCGCTTTCTCGCCAACGGCGTTTTGGTATGCTCGACAATATTGCTGTGTCAGATCGTGGTCTGCGCACCGATCGCCTATGCCCTGGCGAAACTGCATTTTTGGGGACGAAGTGCAACGTTTGGGCTCGTTCTTGTCGGCCTCTTGCTGCCACATCAGGTCGTGGCTCTACCGCTGTTCGTTCTGTGCTGGAAAATCGGCATCTTGGACAGCTATGCCGCGCTGGTATTGCCCTTCGTCGTATCACCCTTCGGCATTTTTCTCTTCAGACAGTTCTTCAAATCGATTTCAGATGATCTGATGCACGCGGCGCGGCTGGACGGCTATTCGGAGCTGGGCATTGTCTTCCACATCATGCTGCCGCTTGCCCGGCCGGCGGTGATCGCCTTCAGTATTCTGTCTATCAGCAGCCATTGGAACGATCTGTTCTGGCCCTTGATCGCCGTTCGCACGGAAGAGCTGATGCCGCCGGCGCTCGGCGTGATCACTTTTCGCAACGAGGAGGCGGGATCCGACTATGGTCCGCTCATGGCTGGCGCGGCAATCATCATGGCGCCGCTGGTTATTGCTTTTCTTGCCGCTCAGCGTTGGTTCGTCGACGGGCTGATGTTGGGCAGCATGAAATAGGGCGCGATTGCGCTGGCGGATGGATCCGAATCTGTCCTTGGGCGCCGCGCGAATATTCCGAGGCGTCCCCACGAAGCGATTCGTCATTCGGTGCGCCCTCGCTGGACGACACACGAAAGATTAAATTGTACAAGGCGCAGACTGTTGCGCCGGCCGATTGCTCCTGCGATTGAGCGTCTGCTCATATCCCTGCAAACTGCTGATGGAGCTGGCGAATGGTGCCGCCGTCCACGTGGACTGTCGATCAGCCCCCAGGGTCTTCGCGTCTCGACTGAACCGCAGAAGTACCCAATCGCGAGCCAGGCGGCGGAGATCGCTCCCTGTGCAGCGCGCCGAGGAGTCAGAATTTGATGCAACCTATGCCGATCGCGGCCGTAGCCTAGCGGGTCGCTATGCATCGAAGGGGCTCATCGCCGACGTCGAGCGTGGCCGAGCGGAGTCCTGCTTGCGATGTTAGCCGCTCGGAGCAAGTTCAAGGCGTCGACGTGAGTGCCTCTTACGAGTTCATTTGCAGGCGTGCGAACATCAAGAATCAGCTGCCTGTGAACAGAGAGTGGCGCAATTGCCGCTGCGGCGAACGCATCGGTTCGATGCAACGGACGCTGCAGACGTTCTTGATTACGTTCCGCCGGCAGCTCGGCATGCTGCGTGCACGTCGGAGTTCATACAGCGCGGTGCTGCCGGGGGCGCTCGGAGGCGTGCCGCGAGCGCCTCGCGGAAAAGACAAGGGCACCGGTACCCCTATCAAGGTTGGTAGGTTGTGCTCCTGGCCCGGAAACGCCTAGAATGAAGTGAAGCTGAGCCGACGCTTCTCGGTGCAGCACCAGTGGTATTGATTTTGATCAGCGATCTCGTCTCAGATGACAAGCGGCGAGTCGCCCTTGGCCGGATAACCTTCGCTATGGACGGTATATCGTTTGGTAGGTCCGGGTGGTCCGCCCAGCGATCTTAACGGCTGGCGGTCGGCGTTCTCGGAAGCGCTGGGGTTGTGATTGCGGCGACCGTAAGTGTTTTGGGGCGCAGGACCCTAATCGTATCCGGGCAAGGTGATCTTTCCGCGGCGAAACGCGGCTACAGTGTCAATTTTGTGCCCTCCAGATGCTCGGATGTGTCATGCCGCAAGAGGCTTCGGCGAACCCAGAGCCGGGTGTTCTCCAGCGAATGCGTCGGCATCTGCGCAGGAGCGGTCGACGCGTGCTTGAATGTTGAGGCGCTCGAGCGGATCATCACGTCGGTCGCTTGCTCATTCTCGGGCGGCCGGCATGGGAACTGAAACAGGCTTGATTGGGATACGACTTTCAATTGCATGTAGGAACACTTCCCGTGCTCCGTCGATCGGCAAACCGCAAGCGGACCAGCGAGAGCCGTGGTTATTCGCGGCGTGGTTGATCATGTCGCGAATGCTCAAGGTCAATTGCGCGATGCCATCTGATCCAGGCTCACGCGGCGGAGGCCTGGCGGGGTCATCGCGCCAAGGCGAGCTGGAGGGCAAGTTTTGGTGGACTTGGGAGCTGTTACCCGTCACCCAGCGAAGTCCGTGATGGCGAATGCGGTGGACGTCTCTGAGCTGCCTCAGGAGTTCCGATTTATGAGACCACCAAAGTCGGTAGCTCGCGAAGCATACGCCTGCGTGGCAAGAGTATCTAAGTTCGCCGGCTATGTACGACTGCTCCACAGCCGGTGCTGCGAATGTCATGGCGTCGAAGGTTGGCGTTGGTCGTAACGCGCAATCGCGGCGTTACCGTACATGCAAGCGCGGATCGAGTTTCACCGCGTCTGGGACTTATTGATTACGGACCTGAAACACATATTGTATTGATGTTGATACGACCGAGCGATATCGTCTGTTTCGGAGAAGGAGAGGTGGCGACGTCTGCCCTGATGCGCGTCGATTCCCTGCGACTTGCCGGCCAGAGGCCGCCTCGCACCGACCGGCGTTTTCGGTTTGGAGATCGATGATGTCTCTTGATGAAACCTTGCGGATCTTGGCGACCGTCGAGCGGGGCGGGCTGGTGCTGGATGAGCAAGCGATCGAAAGGGATCCAGACGCCGTCCTGGTGGCGCTGGGCCGCAGCTTCGAGGCGCTCTCCGCCGAACTCGCAATGCTCCAGCAACAAGATGCGCAATCGGCCGCAGCTCCTTTCGATGAGCCATCAAGCGTCGTGGCCGCGTGTGCACCTGCCATCGAGCGCATCGAAGCCGTCTTGGGCTCGCTCGACCCGATCGAACGCGCCATCATGGCGATCCCGGCCCGGACCGTGGTTGGTCTGGGCGTGAAAGCTCGCCATGCTGCATACGTGCTTTCGAATTACTGGACTGACGTTCCCGAACGACTCGACTGGGATGCCCGAACGGTGCGTCAGCTGATCGAATGCGCCTGCTCTGTGGCTGGCGTGAAGCTGAATTAGCTCTTCGGGTGTGTACGTTGCTCGCTTTCCCGGGACAAGGACTGCAGGAATGGCCAGCGGCACTTCGCTGTTGACCAGCGCGCCCGATGCGACAACGGGACGTGATCTCGACGACGAGCCCTGGACGTCCTCAACGGCGCCTTGCGATCAGGGCCTGCGACTCGATGACTTCTACGACGTTGCCGTTGCTTGCGAACGGCAGCATCTCTGCCGTCATCTGCTGCGCGAGCTGGCCTGAAAGCTCGCCCAGCTGTTCTGGCGACGAGGTCGACATCGATAGTGCTCGATCGATCAGACGATCCACAGGGACGGATTTTTGCTCGATCACGCCGAGTCGGGTGAGCTGGTCGAACCGCGACGCGAGCAGGACTGTTTCATGGCGCAAGCGCTCGGGTGCAAAGCCAACACTCCTGTTGGTGAAGCGGTCAACGACCTCCGTGTAAGACTTGTACCAGGCGTTCTGCGGCACGTCGGGACGAACGTCATTGAACAGGATGACGGCGCCGTCCTGTTCGATCAGGTCGTCGAGTTTGCGCAGCGTATCGGTTCGGTCCATCCAGTGAAAGGCACGTCCGATCGTCACGGCGCGAAAGGTGCCGAGATGCAGTCCGAGACTGTATGAACTGCCTTCGACCAGTTCGATCGCTACGCTGGATGCAGCGGCGATGGTCCGAGCAACCTCGAGCATCGCCGGCTCCGGATCTATCCCAATGACCTGTCCGACGAAGGGCGCGAATGCGATGCCGAGCCATCCGGGCCCACAACCGAGATCCATCAACCGATGGTCATTCGACAGATGAAGATGATCAGCTACCGTTCTTATCAGCGCAGGCGCATAGTTTGGCCGGCCTGCCACGTAGTGCGGGACCGTCGACTGGAAGCGAGGGAAGGCAGGAGGGACTGGCTCGGTTGTCATCTGTGGCATTCAGGCAGTTTGCGGGGCATCGCGGGTGACACCCCCAATGTGGCGCCGCTCCGGCAGGGCAGGCCGGCACGATGACACCGAGCGCGTCTTCGCGTCCCGCCCGCGTCGGCCGGTCCAGGCGCTGCGCGGACGGGTACGCTTCGAGATTCGCGGCGTCCGGTCAATTCTAGAAATCCTTCAAGGGCATGCGCAGCTCATAGGTTGCGGGCGGAGCCAGCAGCTCGAAATGCTGTATCGGACGTCCGGTGCCATCGAAATGGATCCGTACGATCTTCAAGAGCGGTGCACCGATCGGTACGTTGAGTCGCCCGGCGACAATGGGATCCGCTGCAGCGGCCGTCACGGTCTGCTCGCCGGAAGCGAAGGTGATGCCGAACCGCTGCAGGATCGCATAGAGCGAACCTCCTTCCATCTCTTCCGGGCCAAACTGGCGCCCGATCGATTCTGGAATGTAGGTCGTAACCTGCATGATTGGCCAGCCGTTCATGAAGCGGATGCGAACGGCTCGCTGGAACAGGTCGGCTGCCTCCGCCTGGAAATGATCGCGAACGTGCCGCGGGGCCGGCTTGAACTCGAATTCGACCACGTGAGCTCTTGTCGTACGCACGATCTCACGATTGCGAGCAGCAAGATCCATCATGGGGACGGTGAGAGGCTGCGGCCTCGACAGCTCTCGCACGAAGGTGCCGACCCCTTGCCGGCGTTCGATCAGACCAAGCTCGTTGAGCGTGTCCAGAGCTGCCCGAACCGTGACGCGCGAAACGCCGAAGAGCGTTGCGAGATCCGCCTCGGTCGGCAGCGTTTCTCCCGGCGCATAGCGACGTTCGGCAATCTCGTCCTGCAGAACCAGGAACACCTGGTGATGGAGCGGGATGTCGCGGCGGCGTCTCGCAAGGACAGTCGGCCGCCGCTTCGAACGGGCCGGCTCATCTGCCGCACGCGTCTTCGGCCGCTTACCTTTGACGCCGGAAGCAGACGCGTCGAAATCCTGCGGACGTCGCGGCACCACAGTCTACTCTCAATGCCACAGGATCGCGCGCGGATTCATTGGGCTCAGCTCCCCGTCGTGTTATTTCGACGCGAGCGTCTGGAGAGCCTTGTCGACGAACGTATTGGTATATGTGGCAGCGAGATCGACGTGAACACCGCGCAATTGCGGATCAACGGTCGACAGAACGTGAAGTGCGATCCGTGCACCCTCGACGCTGAAACGGCCATCGGGCGAGAACATGTCTCTCGTGCCCCGGATGGAAGCGAGAAACAGACCGCGATCGGGCTTCGCCCATTCCTCCGGCAACGCGTCGGCGATATCCTCAGCAGACGCTCGATTGATCCATTGCAGCGCGCGCACCATGGCAAGGGCGAAGGCCTCGAGTGTACGAGGATTCCTCTCGATGAAGTCCGATCGCGCGTAGATTGTCCCCGAAGGATAGAGGCCGCCAAATATTCCGATCGTGCCGTCGTTGGTGCGGGTGTCGGCGACGAGTTTGACGTCGCCGGCGGCTGTCAATGTCGTGAGAGCTGGCTCCCCGGTGACAACCGCATCAACGGCCCCATTTCGGATCGCTGCAACTGCGCCCGTTCCACCGCCAACGCTGACGAATGATATGTCGGACGGAGAGACACCTGCCTGCTGCGCGATATACTCCACCATGAACTGGGTCTGAGAGCCTAACGCCGTGACCCCGATGGTCATGCCTCTCAGACTGCTTGGGTCGCGATAGTCCGCTGCCCGCTCTTTTCGCAGTGCCAACGCGAACGTTGGGTGCCGGCCAAACAGAACGAGTCCTACGATCTGCTGGCCTTTCGCATGCATTTGAATGGTGTGATCGAAGGCCCCCGCTGTGAGTTCAGCGCTTCCCGCCACGAGCGCCTGGAGCGCTTTGGCTCCACCGCTCACGTCGAGAATTTCCGGATCGAGACCCGCATCCTTGAAGAAGCCCAATCGTTCTGCAATCGTCACCGGCGCGTATTGCAGAAACGCCTTTCCACCAATGGTTATTCTTAGCTTGGCTGTTTCGACCGGAGCGGCTGCATGGGCAAGAGTTGGTAGCACACACAACATAGACAGCGGGAGTGTCAGAAAGTGACGTCGTTGCAGCACTGGTCTGATCTCGCTGTGCGCGGGGAGTGACGTATCATCGGAGACCGAGTTCGATCTCACCGCCGTCTACGGATCAAAACTATATGAGTGATCACCGGACCCGGCAAGCCAAAAGCCCGTTGAGGTTGCATGTGTGGTATGCAGCCGGAAAGTTTTTCCGTGCTGAAAACGTTCATCTGTTTAAAATTCGACCAAAGATTGTTGGTTCGCGTCGGGACGAGACGGACAGATAGCTGATCGACGCGTTGCACGACGGATTTGCTGCGGGGCGTCGCTCTGGGATTTGCTGGGCAACATCGACGTCTCAAGCTTGCTTGCGAATCGGGCAGGGCGGGCCGCAGCGATGCAGTCCTTGAACGAAGCCGCGGCGGCCAGTCGTTTCAGCGCTCATGTGCTCACTGGGTCAAAAGGCTCGGCTACCGATGGGAGTTCCTCCCGCTGTCTCCCCGGTCACGAGCTACGCACCGCTGAAAGGTCGCTCACGGCGGGCTGTGGCGAGTTGTCACAGGCGCGATCAGCTGTCTGTGCTCGTTGTCCTGAGGACCGCTCTCTGAGGCCCCGCTCCTGCACCCTGAGAGGCTGTGAATCTTTCGATTTTGACTGTTTTCGGCATGAGTCATATCAACGACTTAGCTTGCCCGAAAACTGCGAAAATCGAATTGTTTCACAAGCTCTGAGGGAGCGCGCAGCGCAATTGGTCCGTAGGTCGATGGACTGTCGGCGCGGCACGGACCAGAACCACCGATCATCGCAGCCAATGTCCATGCTCGCGGGCCTCAGCGCAAAGGGCGGTCTCCCTCCACCGGCCGGCGAATGGCCTCCGGCGCGGGCCAAAGGATCTGAACGCGCGAAAATAGCGACAATTGCTATTTTGATAGCACGATGGGGCGCCTCTGTGTGTCAGCCGGGCCTGAGGATGCAATCGGCCGTATGGATCTGCTCCCGGGCTCATGGCTCCGCGCCGATAGCCGCTCTAGCCCACCGGGGTCATCAGATTGGCGTTGCCGCCGTCCGCGATAGTCTGGTCCGTGGGACAGTTCACGCTGCGAGAGGGCGCGCTTGTAGAGAACCGCCGCAGCTTTGGGCGATATCTGCGCCGGAGTTTGGGCCGGCGCTGACGCTCGGCGAAGATCATCATCTGCGAGGCAGCGGCCCCATGACGCACTGCTCCGGCACGGTATAGAAGGGCTGCGGCAACGACACCGCCACCGGGACGATGGCCGCAGCACGAGAGAGCATCGCGGGTGTGCGCTCGCAGCTGGAGACCAGCAAACCAATGCGCGATCGGCGACCGTTGCGATCCCGCCGCCATCACTGGCCGTCGACGCGGGCCTTCAGGGCGGCGGTGTTATGATCAAGGGCGGCGGAAGCAAGGCCTATCTGCTCAGCAAGGTCTGAGGTGGCGCAGGCTCCTTGGTCGATGAAAACTGACATTTCAGGGCTGGCGGATGACGTCAATCGATGCGTCAGGTGTTCGGATCGAGCAGGCGCGGCGTGCGATCGGGCGGTAGGGCCGGGTAGAACTCCGGGTGTTGAAGTTATGATCGTGTCCCCACCCGCTACGGCGCGATGGTGAGCGCGCGGGCGGACGGCTTTGCTCCACCGAGTTACTCCCCCACGCCGGGGACATGACCCCCGGGTCCGAAGCTGCATGTGGTGCTCGGCTACAACGCCGTGCGGAAGGCATGGAACCCGGAAGCGCCGCCTTCAACTCGGCGGAGCTCGCTCACCAGTTCCTTCACCATGGTGCGCAGATGGGTCCCGATCAGCGGCGCGCCCTGAACGATCTCGAGGCAGAACAGCCGCGCCGCGTCCGGATGGCAGCGGGAGAATTCGAGCTTGCGCCTGAAATAGTCGCCGATCGCGGTGGCGGGATCATCGTTCACGCCGAGCTCCCGCAACGACGCCCACCGGCCATCTAGTAGCCGATGATGCACGGCTGCATAGAGTTCGTCCTTCGAGGCGAAGTAGTACAACAGATTGGTCTTCAACACGTCGGCCGTCTCGGCGATCTGGTCGAGCGTCGTACCGTGCAGGCCAAGCCTGGAAAACAGCGTCGGGGACGCATCGAGGATCGCGGTCTTCTTGAGTTCGGCGCGCCGGTGCCGGCGCGGCGAATGCCTTTTGCCGACGCCTGCCGTCTTCGTCGGTCGTGCCTCGAAGGCCAACGTTTTGGCGCGCTTTCGCGTCCGCATGACTGTCTTCTTCTCTTTACACGATCCGAGCGTTATCGCCTATCTGCTGCCGCCGGATGAGTTCAAGAGACGGCGCTGCAAACGTCGCCATCGAGACGATCTCCGCTCTCGCGGCCGGCATGACGGTCGTCGACTGGTGGAGCAAGACGCCCCGTCCTTACAACGCCTCAGCGGCGATATAGATCGCTATGCTAGGCGGCGCTTAGGTTGGGAAGAGAGCGTTTTTTGGTCGTAACAGGCCGAGATGATCGCGCAAGGTTGCGCCGCTGTAGTCAGTGCGGAAAAGACCGCGTTCCTGGAGTATCGGAACCACCAGATCGACGAAACTCTCAAAACCTTCGTGGAAGTAGGGCGGCATGACGTTGAAACCGTCGGCGGCGTACTCCTCGAACCAGAGCTGAAGCGTATCGGCGATACGCTCCGCCGATCCGCACAGCACCCAATGGCCACGGGCGGCTGCGGTGAGATTGTAGAGATCGCGTAGCGTCATGTTCTCGCGACGGCCCTTGGCGAGCATGACGCTGGCAAAGCTGTGATAGCTGTCTGACGGTGCGATGTCGGGGATTGGCCCGTCGAGATCGTAAGCCGACATGTCGCGCCCGAAGCGGTCGGATAGGATCGCGAGCGCGTTGCTGCCGCTGACAAAGCTCTGCAGGGTGTTGAGCTTCTCGAAGGCCTCCTTGTCAGTGCGGCCGACGACGGGCATCACTCCCGGCAGCACCGTGACGTCCTCGGCCTTGCGCCCGTATGACGGCAGCCGCGTCTTCAGTGAGGCGTAGCCGGCCTTGGCTTCATCGATGTCCTGCACCACCGAAAATACGATATCGGCGGTGCGCGCGGCGAGCGCCTGCCCGGCCTCGGAGCCGCCGGCCTGGAGGACGATGGGGCGGCCTTGCGGGCTGCGGCCGATGTTCAGCGGGCCCTTCACCTTGAAGAACGCCCCTTCATGGTCGATCGGGCGGAGCTTTGACGGATCGATGTAGAGGCCGCTGGCGCGGTCGGCGACGATGGCGTCATCCGCCCAGCCATCCCACAGGCCCTTGACGACATCGAGAAACTCGCCAGCCATTTCGTAGCGGCGGGCATGGTCGGGATGGGTGGTGCCGAAATTTGCAGCGGTGGCCGGGTTGGCTGTCGTCACGGCGTTCCATGCGGCGCGACCCTTGGAGATGTGATCGAGCGAGGCGAACACGCGCGCGACGGAAAATGGATCGCTGTAGGTGGTGGAGACGGTGGCACCCAAGCCAATATGGCTGGTTGAGGTCGCGAGCGCCGCCAGCATGGTCAGGGGCTCGAGTCGCAGTGTATAGGAGGGATGAGCGGCCGCATCGGCATAGAGATTGTCGCCCATGAAGATCAGGTCAAACTTGCCGCGCTCGGCGGTGCGGCCGATCTCCTGGATCGCGGCGAAATCCTGAAAGCTGTCGACCGCGCCGGGATAGCGCCAGCCCGCCACATGGCTGCCGGTACCCAGGATGAACAGGCCGAGATGCATCTGTCGTTTCATGGCGCTTTTTCCCGACGGGTTTCCTGGCTTCATGTCCAGAACAGGATTTTACGTTCGAGGATGCCGATCAGGCCGAAGAAGGCGAGGCTGGCGGCGGAGGCGACGAAGATCGCCGACCACACCTGGACGAAGTCGATTTGAAGAACGGCCTGGTAGATCACCCAGCCGAGCCCTCCATGGGCGCCCAGCATCTCGGTGACGATCGCCACGATCACGCTGCGCACCGTCGAGACGCGCATGCCGGCGAGCAACAACGGCAGTGCGGTCGGCAGCCGCAGCCGCCACAGCACGCCAAAGCGGCTCGCGCCAAAGCTTTTCAGGAGGTCGACGGCACGGCGATCGACCCGGTCGAGACCGGCCAGCATCGACAGCAGGACGGTGAAGCTCACCGCCATCGCCACCATCACGATCTTCGAGCTGACGCCGATGCCGAACCAAAGCAGGATCAGCGGCGAATAGCCGACCACCGGCACCGAATTGATCGCGGTTGCAAGCGGCAGGATCGCGCTACGCAACGCCGGCAGCAAGGCGATCGCGACAGCAAGGCCGATGCCGATCAGGCAGCCGAGCCCGTAGCCGGCCAGCGCTTCGAGCAGGGTGTAGCCGGCGGCGTCAATGAGGATCGCGCGCTTGGACCAGAGACCAAGCAGGATGTCGCTGACCGCGGGGAGCACATAGGCTGGCAGATGCAGTCCGCGCGCTGCGCCTTCCCAACATGCGATCAGAAGGACCGCGCCGAGAATGCCGCGCTGGACGGCGAGCGAGGGGGCGGTAAGCGCGCGGCTCATTGCTCGGCGCTCCAGAACACGAGACGCCGCTCTACCGCAGCGACGACAGCATAGAAGCTGGTGCCGAGCATGGCTGCCGCGAGCAGGGCGCCCCAGATAGCGACGACGTTCTCGGTGAACATCGCTTGCAGCAGCAGCACGCCGAGCCCGGTGGTGTCGCCGAACCATTCGCCGACGATGGCGCCGACGAGGCTCAAGGATGCGGCCAGCCGTAGCGCCACGAAGATCTGCGGCAGCGCGGTCGGAAGCTGCAGGCGGAGCAGAAGCTGGCGGTTCGAGGCGCCGAAGCTGCGCATCAGGTCAACCTGCCGGGGATCGACGCTCTCGAGGCCCAGCAGGGTGTTCACCGTCACCGGAAAGAAGGTCAGGTAGAATGCGATGATCGCCTTGGCGAGCAGCGTATTGCCGAACCACAGCACCACCAGCGCGCCGAAGGCGATCACTGGAATGGTCTGCGAAACCACGAAGATCGGAAAGATCATCTCGCGCAGCGCACGGACGCGGAAGAACACGACGCCCATGAGGACGCCAAAGGCTCCGCCGGAAGCGAAGCCGATCAGCGTCTCCGCCAGCGTGCGCAGGAAGCCGTCGACATAGGCGCGGGGCGTGGCCGCCATCGCCATCAGGATGGTGCTGAGGCGCGGCAGGTAATAGGGCCGGATGCCAAACAGCACCACGGCGCCCTCCCAGATCACGGCGGCGATGGCGAGACCGAGCAGGAGCCGGATGAGCTTGCGCAGTGTAACCGGCATCGCGATCGACCGCGCGGTTGCGCGGCCGCTCCCAAGCGATGTCGCAGCAGGGCTGCTCACGGCAGCCGGTCCGCCTGCGGGATGCTCTGGATGAAGCTGGCGTCATAGGCGCTGGCAAGATCGATCGGCTTGGAGATCACGCCGTATTTCAGGAAGAAGTCGTGGACGGTCTTCACCGTGTCGCCATCGATCCAGAACGTGCCATTCTTCGCGGCCGCGCCGGCTGTCATCAGGCGCTTGACTTCGGTCAGCATGAACTCCTGCTGCGCGCGGTCGAGCGTCGGGGCTGCGGCCATCACGGTATCGACGGCGCCCTTGGGATCGGAGAACGCATCCTTCCAGCCCTTTAGCGAGGCACGCAGGAAGGCTTTGACCAGCTCCGGCTTCTCCTTGGCGGTCGCTTCCGCCACGATCAGCGTGTCGCGCGGGAAGGTGATGCCATAATCCTCGGCGACGAAGGTCTTGAGGCTGTCCTTCGGCATGCGCGACTGGATCGTATAGAACTCGTTGTAATAGGTCGCGGTGACCACATCGACGGCGCCGTCGACGAAGGGCGTCACCGACACCTGCTGCGGCTGGATCTTCATTTCATCCGGCTTGATGCCTTCCTTCGCGAGCATGCCGTTCAGCACGTGATTGGCGCCGGTGAACCAGGTGGTGACGGTCTTGCCCTTGAAGTCCTGGATCGTCTTGACCGGCCCGTCCTTGCGGGTGACGAAGATGAAGGGCGTGATCTGGTGCGAGATGCCGATGCAGACGATCGGCAGGCCCTTGTCGCGGGCCGCGAACACACTGTCGGTGCCGCCCGACAGGCCGAACGTATCCGCGCCGGTCGCGACCAGGTTTTCGGTCAGCAGGTTGGGTCCGCCCGGATTGATGGTGAGGTCGATGCCCTCGGCCTTGTAGTAGCCCTTGGCGGCCGCGACGTAGAAGCCGGCGAACTGCGCCTGCGGCAGCCATTTCAGGCGCAGGCTCGCCTTCTGCAAGTCGGCGGCAGGCGCGGCCGTGACCAGCGAGCCGGTCGCCAATGCGATGGCGGAGAGGACGGAGAAGGCGTGGCGTCGGCTCAACATGGTCTTACTCCAGACGGTGAAAATCAATTGCAATAGGAAGGATCGGTACGGTCGAGCTGGCGCATCAGCGCCGGCCATTCGCGTTCGCCGGGCACGAGGATGTCGCCCTGCAATTCCCAGAACTGGCGGGCCGCCTTCTCGCAGACCTCGTGCGGCGGCATCACCAGCCTGGCGCCGGCTGCGGCGGCAGCCTGCAACTGGAGCTGGATCCGCGCGGCGCGCTCGAAATAATAGAGCAGCATGAAGGCCTCGCCCGGCGTGCGGCCGGTGGTGAGGATGCCGTGGTTGCGCATCAGCATCACCTTGTGCGGGCCGAGATCGCGTACCAGGCGCACCTGCTCGTCGAGGTCGATGGCAACGCCTTCGTAATCGTGGAACGCCTGCCGCTCGTAGAAGCGCATCGCGAACTGGCTGAGTGGCAGCAGGCCCTTCTCCTGTCCGGAGACCGCGACGCTCGCGTCGGAGTGGGTGTGCAGCACGCAGGCCGCGTCATGATTCGAGGTGTGGATCGCTGCATGGATGACGAAGGCCGCGACATTGACCGCATGCGGCGTGTCGTCGAGCTTGTTGCCTTTGGTGTCGATCTTGACGAGGCTCGACGCTGTGATCTCGTCGAACAGCAGGCCGTAGGGGTTGATCAGGAATTGATCGTCGTGGCCGGGCACGCGCAGGGAGATGTGATTGTAGATCAGATCGTCCAGGCCGAGTTTTGCGACCATGCGATAGCAGGCGGCGAGTTTGACACGGGCATCCCATTCGGCCGGATCGATCCCGCGGGGTTCTTTTCCTGACATCGCGTTCACGGCGACTTCTCCTGCGCGATCGAGGACTGGAACGACTTCATGCTTTCTTCCTCGATCGCATCGAGCAGCGTACGCTTGAGGCGTACGAATTCGGGGGAGGTGACGATCTCGGGCTTGCGCGGCCGCGGGAGGTCGACGACCTGTTCGAGCTTCACCGAGCCCGGACGGGCGGTCATCACCAGGACGCGGTCGCCGAGGAAGATGGCTTCATCGACGTCGTGGGTGATGAAGAGGATGGTGCGGCGGTATTTCTGCCAGACATCGAGCAGCCAGCGCTGCATCATCGCCCGCGTCAGCGCATCGAGCGCGCCGAAAGGCTCGTCCAGCAGCATCAGGTCGCGCTCGAACAGGAAGGTGCGCATCAAGGCGACGCGCTGGCGCATGCCGCCGGACAATTGATTGGGATATTGCTTCTCGAAGCCGGCAAGGCCGAACTCGGGCAGCATCTTCCGTGCCTTGGCGCGCGCCTCGTCGCGCTTCATGCCCTCGACCTCGAGGGCGAGGATGGCGTTGTCGACGACGTTGCGCCAGGGAAACAGCAGGTCGCGCTGCGGCATGAAGGAGACGCGGCCGAGCAGGTCGGCCGCGTGGCAGCTGTTGCCTTCGAAACGCAGGATACCGCCGGCGTCGGGCTCTTCGAGGCCCGCGACGATATTGAACAGCGTGCTCTTGCCGCAGCCGCTGGGGCCGACGACGGTGACGAACTCGCCGGGAGCGACGCTCGCCTGAAGTCCTGACAGCGCCGCGACGGAGCCGAAGGTCTTGTTGATCGCGCGTAGCTCGAGCAGCGGCCCAGGCTTGGCCTGAGCCGCTTCGATTGTCGGTCCGGGATCGGGGAGGCGGACGGCCTGCACCGGGATGTCCTTGTATAATGGCGGCGGCCATTCGCATACGAAAGCGGGCAGCGTCGAAATCTCGTAGCAACTCGTGTGCCAGTGCAATTTCTCAGCAAATCAGGCATGAGACTTGCGAGGTCGACAGCAAAAAGACCGGATAGACCAGCATCTCCGGGCGAGGTCTGGTGAATTCGCGGGAATATCGGCGCCAATATGTATACGTATATTGGCATTGGAGAAACATGATGACGGAGATTGGTGCACATAGGGCAGGCAAGCGCGTCAAAAATAGGCGCGAGACCCTCTCCGCAAGCCCCGGCATGACGCTCGCCGAGAGCTTGCGCCAGAAGCTCGAGGGGGGGATCGCGGCTGGGCATCTTGAGCCGGGCAGCCGGCTCGACGAGCAGGAGATCGCCCAGCGTTTTGGCGTCTCGCGCACGCCGGTGCGGGAGGCGTTCCGCCTGATGGCCGCCAACAATCTGGTCGAGCTGCGGGGACGGCAGGGAGCGGCGGTCCGCAGCATCAAGGCGCAGGTCTTGATCGAGATGTTTCAGGTCATGGCGGAGCTGGAGGGGCTCTGCGCAAGGCTTGCAGCGCGGCGCGTCTCGCAGGCCTGGGGTGCCGAAATAGGCCAGATTCACCAGCGGCTTATAGTGGCAGGCGAAGCCGGCGACATCGATGTGTTCTATGACGTCAACCAGGAATTCCACGAAGCGATCTATGAAGCCTCGCGCAACGTCTTCCTGGCCGATCAAACCCGCAAGCTACGCAATCAGGTCGCTGCCTACCGCCGCCGGGTCACGCGCATGCCGAACCGGATCGCCGACACCGTCCGCGAGCACGAAGCGGTCATGCAGGCGATCCTGGCGCACGATCAGGAGCGGGCGCACAGCGCCATGCGCGACCACGTCAACCTGCTCGGCGACAATCTGCTGGACTTCCTCGCCGCCTTCGAATGAAGCGGTCCGGCTGTTGGTATGCAAATTGCTATTGATTGTATATCGAGCGTGCATAATGGAGGCCTCGTGTGGACTTGAAGCTGACGAACAAGACCGCCCTGATCACTGGCGCGTCGAAAGGAATTGGACTGGCGGTGGCCGAGCTCTTCGCCGCGGAGGGGTGTCATCTGCATCTCGCCGCCCGCAACGGCGAGGCCATGCTGGAGGCCAAGAAGCAGCTCGAAGCCCGCCATGCCGTGAAGATCACGATTCATGCGCTCGATTTGTCGAGCACCGCTGCGATGGAGAAGCTTGCGGCCGAGGTCGGCGATATCGACATCCTCGTCAACAATGCTGGGGACATCCCGGCCGGCTCGCTGGAGATCCTCGACGACGCCGCCTGGCGGCGCGGTTTCGATCTCAAGGTGTTCGGCTACATCACCCTGTCGCGTCTCTATTATCCGCGCATGAAGGGCAGGGACGGCGTCATCCTCAACATTATCGGCAATTCCGGTGAGAACTGGGATGCGAGCTACATCGCCGGCTCGACCGGCAATGCGGCGCTGATGTCGTTCACCAAGGCGCTCGGCGGGCGCAGTCTCGACCATGGTGTGCGGGTCGTCGCGGTCAATCCGGGGCCTGTTGCCACCGACCGCATGCTCAAGATCATGAAGCGCAAGGCGATTGACATGCTCGGCGACGAAAGCCGCTGGGAGGAGCTGTTCGACAAATATCCGGGCAAGCGGCCGGCGACGTCGGAAGAGGTCGCTGACCTCGTCGCCTTCCTGTCCTCGCCGCGGTCCGGCTACATCACTGGCACGGTGGTGACGATCGACGGCGGCATCGCCGCGCGCGGCTCTGTGATCTGAGGTGTCGATGTCGGGGGCTCAATCCGCGGCGCTGGTCCGCAACCGCTATTTTGACGAGCTCTCGGCGACGCCAGGGCTCCATTGGCTCGGCCAGAACACCAATCATATCGAGAGCCATCCCGCCGTACGCGAGGCGATGTTGCGCTCGATCGAGGCGGGCGAGTTCAATGCCTATGCCCCGCCGCTCGGCTTCGAGGCGCTGCGCGCCGCGATCGTCGCCGACCTCGGCACGCCAGGCGCGGAAGCGCTGGTGACCGAGGGCGGCGTCAACGCGCTCGCCATGATCTGTCGCGCCCGCTGCAAGCCGGACACCACGCTGGTGACGACCGATCCGACCTGGAAATGGCCGTGCCTGTTCGCGCGCCAGCAGGGCGCCGAAGTGATCGAGATTCCGATCTACGATCCTGCCTGCAATTATCGCCTGACGCCCGAGGCACTGAAGGCCAATGTCGATGAGCGCACCGCGATCATCTATCTCGTCGATCCCAACAACCCGCTCGGTATCCGCTACACCCGCGAAGAAATCGAAAGCTTCGCCGCGATCGCACGCGATTGCGGTGCGCTGCTGGTGCACGACTGCACCTATCGCGATTTCGCCGACGGCCACACGCCGGCACTTCATGTCGCGCCACAAGGCTCTGTGGTCTCGACCAGCTTTTCGAAATGGCTTGGTCTTGCGGGCTTGCGCATCGGTGCGCTCGTCGCGGCTCCTGACCTGTTCGAGGAACTGGCGCAGACCTCCAGCAGCGTGCTCGGCGCGAGCGTGATCGCTCAGCGCGCGGCGCAGGCGGGGCTATCGGTCAAGGCCGAATGGATGAAGAAGGTTCGCAGCACCGACCGGTCCAACAAGGCGATGATCCAGGAGGCGGCAGCTTGTATCGAGGGCCTCGCGCTGCCGATCATGCCCTCGCACGGCAACTTCCTCGTTCTGGAGACCATCGCGGCCGGCATTCGCCCTGAGGCGTTGGTCGAGTGCTATCGCCGCCAGGGCATCATGATCCGTCAGGGCACCTATCACACCCAGCGTTTTGGCGACCGCTTTGTTAAGATCAGCACCTCGGTGCCGCAGGCCTGGGTCGAAAAGCTCTGCACGTTGTTGCCGGAGATGGTCGCACAGGCACGTACGCTGAACGACCTGCAGCCGCAATTCTAGGAACAAGACCGATGACGATGATCACAGCGAAGGACGGCGTGAAGCTCCACGTGGAGGAAGCGGGCGCGGGGACGCCGATCCTCTTCATCCACGAATTCGGCGGCAATCACGAGAGCTGGGAGCCGCAACTGCGCTATTTCAGCCGGCGCCACCGCTGCATCAGCTATGCCGCGCGCGGCTATCCGCCGTCGGACGTGCCTGACAGCGTCGAGGCCTATTCGCAGGCGATCGCCGCTGATGATGCGGTCGCCGTACTCGACGCGCTCGGAATCGATAAGGCGCACATCGTCGGCCTTTCCATGGGCGGCTTCTGCACGGTGCATTTCGGCCTGCGGACGCCGGAGCGCGCGCTGTCGCTGACGGTCGCCGGTGCGGGTTACGGCTGCGAGAAGGAATTCGAGGCGTATTTTCGCGGCGTATCGCTCGAAGTCGCCGACAATTTCGAGAAGCAGGGCGCGAAAGAGTTTTCCAAAGTCTATGCGCTCGGCGCGAGCCGGGTCCAGTTCCAAAACAAGGATCCGCGCGGCTGGCAGGAATTCGCTGATCGCCTCGCCACGCATTCCGATCGCGGCGCCGCAAACACCATGCGCGGTGTCCAGGCGCGGCGTCCGTCCTTCTACGATCTCGAAGACGGCCTGAAAAAGATGATGGTGCCGACGCTGGTCGTCGTCGGCGACGAGGACGATCACTGCTTGCAGCCCGGCATCTTCCTGAAGAAGACCATTCCGGCTTGCGGTCTCTCGGTGTTCCCCAAGACGGGCCACACGCTCAATCTGGAAGAGCCGGCAGCGTTCAACGCGTTGCTTGCCGAGTTCATCGCGCAGGTCGAGGCCGGACGCTGGCTGCCACGCGATCCCCGCGCGCTGCCGGGCCAGATCATGCGCACGACGTAGTCCATGACGAGCCCACCTCTGATCAACGCCGACCGGCTCTGGGCCCGTCTGATGTCGCTCGCCGAGATCGGTGCGACGCCGGCTGGCGGGGTCAACCGTCAGGCCTTGAGCGACGGCGAGATCGCGGCGTGGCGCCGCGTGATCGGCTGGGCGGTTGAAGCGGGATTGACGCCGTCGACGGATGCGGCGGGAAACCTGTTCCTGACGCTGGCCGGCCGCAATCGCGCAGCGCCGCCGCTTCTCCTGGGCAGCCATCTCGACAGCCAGCCGACCGGCGGCAAGTTTGACGGCGCCGCCGGCGTGATGGCGGCGCTGGAGGCGGTCGTGTCGCTCGCCGAGCAGGGCGAGACGCCCGCGTGCGACCTCATCGTCGTCGCCTGGATGAACGAAGAGGGCTCGCGTTTCGCTCCGGGAATGATGGGCTCGGAGGCCTTTACAGGCGAGCGCGGCATGGATGCGATCCGCGCCGCGCGCGATGCCGACGGCATCGCCGTTGGTGAGGCGCTCGATCGCCTTCATCAGGCTTTCCCCGATGTGCCGCACAAGCCGCTCGGCTTTGCGGCCGGGGTTTATCTCGAATTGCATATCGAGCAGGGGCCATTGCTGGAAGCGGCCGGACGCACGATCGGCGTCGTCACAGGCATTCAAGGCAAGAAGACCTTTCAGGTCGTCGTGGAGGGCGCCGAGGGCCATGCCGGCACGCTGGCGCAGTTTGAGCGACGGGATGCGCTCGCGGCCTTTGCAAAGATGGCGACCGTCCTTCATGCCGAGATCGGCACCATCGATGCCGAGATCAAATTCACCATCGGCCGCGTCACGGTCATGCCGAACGCGCCGTCAGTGGTGCCGTCGCTTGTCAGCTTCAGCATCGATCTGCGCCACCCTGACAATGCCGTGCTCGATGCGGCCGGCGCGCGGATCAAAGCTCTTTGCGCTGAGAATACCTCCCCGTGCGCGGTGACGGTGAAGCCGCTCGTCGATGCGCCGTCGAACGTCTTCGATGAGCGCCTGCGGGCCAGCATCGCGGAAGCCGCGCGGGAGCAGGGGCACTCCGCCATGGCCATCCTTTCCGCCGCCGGCCACGACGCCCGTCATCTCGCCAAGGTCTGCCGCGCCGCGATGATCTTCATCCCATGCCGCGGCGGCGTGAGCCATGTCGAGCATGAATGGGCCGAGCCGGCTGATATCGCGGCCGGCGCGTCTGTCCTGGCGCAAGTGCTGCGAGATCTTGCCCTTTCCCAATGATCCCGTGCCCCCGAAGCTTGAGGAGAGCGAGATGGCGGAATTGGCCCGCGAGAAAGCGGCAGTGATCGAGGGACATGCGATCAAGAAGAAGGATATGGCCGATCTGCCCGCGCAGCGCGCGAGCAATCCGGTCGATGCGGCCGGCGCCCGTGCGCGCTTCTTCAACTCCGGCAACGCCTTCAATATCAAGCTGCCCCCCGTGCCGGCCCGCGACTTTGCCGACGAAGCCCGGCGCGCACTCGCAGCCGACGCCCCGACCGGCTTCATCGTGTGCGATCAGGCAGAAGCAATGGGCTGTGCCTTTCCAGCCACCACGCCGCTGATGCTTGCGCGCTATGCGGTCATCGCTGCGGGAGAAACTCTTGTCTCGGATTTCGTGGCCACCGGTTCGATCTGGTATGTGATCGACGGACGTGGAACGAGCGCCTTCAATAGCGAGGTGCTGACCTGGGGGCCGGGCGACATTTTCCTGCTGCCTGGCGGGAGCGTTGCGATCCACACGGCGGGTGAGCGTGCCGTGCTCTGGCTGGTCAGCAACGAGCCGCAACTTGCGCTCGACGCGGCCCTGCCGCATCCCCCGGCGGGGGGCCCGATCGAACCGGTGCACTATCCGGCGGCGGAAATCGAACGGCAGATCGGCATCATCGACGAGATGACCACCAATGAGACGACCTCCGGGCTCGCGTTGATCTTCTCGTCCGATCGTCTAGAAGCGAATCGCAACATCATGCCGACACTGACGTTGTCGCTGAATACCTTGCCCGCGGCAGATCATCAGCGTGCGCACCGGCACAATTCGGCGGCGATCACACTCGCCGTGCGCGGCGATGCCTGCTTTTCGATGGTTGACGGGAATCGGTGCGACTGGAGTGCCTGGGGTACGCTCGTAACGCCGCCGGGCGCGCCGCATTCCCATCATAATCACGGCGATCGTCGTGCAATGTTTCTGATCGTCCAGGATGGCGGGCTGCATTACCACGCCCGCACCATGGGCTTTTCATTTCTCGACATGGAACGGAACGATTCGTGATCCTGTCCGGCCCGTCGGGGAGGAAAAGCAGGCAAGTCGTAGCGATGCAAGGGAAGTCATCTCGGATTGAGGGCCGGCGGCAAGTAAAATGCTGGACCTTGTCCAAGTGCACATTCTCGGTTTGAAAAGCACCCTTTTATTTGGCTCGCGAGGCAGGCCATTGAACTTGCGGTAGAAATATCCGCCCTCCGAGCGCACCACCCCCCGCGTGTAAGCATCTCTGAATGCTACGCTTTTTGCCAAACCCCGTGTCCGGTAGATGTCCTGCGCCGTTCCGATCGGAAGGCCGTCGGATGTCATCAGCGAGTGGCTCTGACCGGACGTCACGATTCGTCCATGCCACTCATGCCGAGCGGTTCCCGGTCTGTCTTTGCGATGCAGTGCGCTGGCATTTTGGGGTGGTCCATCTCCGGCTCGATCACGTTGCGGCCTAGAGCGGCGAACGACTTTCTGCCGTTTTCGGTTCAGCGCAAGGTCTGACGGGCAGGGGACCCGATCGGGCTTGGCGGATGGATCGTCGCGCTGCTTCTGCGTGTTGACGGAGTCCGTTGCGTCGCCGTTTCGGTTTACCTGCAAGGCAACGGCCGCTTCACACTCCAGTCTGCCGTAGCGACGCGGCATCGCAAATGCCGTCGTAGCGACGGTCGTTCAGCTCCTTGAAGATTCGGATCGACGTCAGCGGTCCACGAGTTTGCTGCGCAAGGACGCACTATCGCGCAAGCTTTCCTTGTCTCGCAACCATTGCAGGTTCGTTACGCCGATCGCATCGTCGAATTGTGCGCGGACATAGTGCTGTTCAGAGTGATGGTTTCGGAACGTGTCTCTCGGCGAGAGCAAGCCTGTCGTTGCCCATTGCTCGGAACCTCCGAGCTTGAACCGCCGACGCGACGAGGTATAAGGGCGTTCGGGTGTTCACTACATTTTGCGGTGACAGGTCGAGCGATGGTCGGGCCGCCACGCGGATAGCGTGTGACGATGGCCGAGAGCCCACCATTCGACGACCTGTCGCAAGCCCGACCGCTGACGGAAAAGGTCCTCACGAGACTGCGTCGGCTACTACACGGCGAGGCCGTCAGCGGTGTCATGTTGCTCGTTGCGACCGCAGCCGCGTTGATCTGGGCCAACTCACCGTTCGCCCACGGCTATCACGCGTTTTGGAACGTGCCCTTCGCAGTCGGCTTCGGAGATCATGTTTTCTCCCGATCGCTGCATTTCTGGGTCAACGACGTGCTGATGACGATCTTCTTCCTCGTCGTCGGCGTGGAAATCCGGCGCGAAGTTCATGAAGGCTCACTGAGCCGTTTCGACCAGGCCATCCTGCCGATGATCGCCGCAATCGGTGGTGTCGTCATCCCAGCGCTCATCTATCTAAGTCTGAACAGCGACCCCGCCCATCGGCAGGGCTGGGCAGTGCCTACCGCGACGGACATTGCCTTTGCTGTCGGAGTTCTCGCGCTGCTCGGACGAAGGATTCCGGTGAATGTTCGCGTGTTCCTGCTCACTCTGGCAACAGTCGACGACGTCATCGGGGTTCTGATCATCGCCGTTTTCTACACCCCCGATCTCCAGTTAGGCGGCTTCGGCCTTGCCTCGATCGGCATTCTCGCGGCGATTGGCCTTCGGCGTATCAGCATCGGCTTTGCGTTGCTCTACGTGACATCAGGCGTTCTGATCTGGATCGGGTTTCTGATCGCTGGAATCCATCCGGCCCTTGCCGGTGTGGTTCTTGCGTTCATGACGCCGGCCCGGGCAAGGGCGATGCGAGAGCCGCTCCTTGAGTCTGCGTCGAGAGCTATCGCGCATTTGCAAAGTGGCGGTGTCGCCGAAGCGTCGGACTTGCAGCTATTGCAGCAGCATCTGCGCGACCTTCGCGTTGCTCACCGCGAGATATTGTCGCCGGTGTCGCGGGTGCAGATGGCGATGCGCCCCTGGGTGGCCTACGGCGTCATGCCGATCTTTGCGTTGACGAATGCAGGTGTCAGTTTGAACGGCGCAGAACTCGCCGCGGATGGCCGTCCGCTGATGACGAGCATCGCGCTGGCCCTGGTCGTTGGTAAGCCGGTTGGGGTCGTCGGCGCCACTTGGCTTGCGGTGCGAACCGGCTGGTGCCGCCTCGCTCCTGGTATTTCGCCGGGAGGCGTTTGCCTGATCGGCCTTCTTGCGGGCGTCGGGTTCACGATGTCGTTCTTCACATCCATGCTCGCATTTTCCGGCCAAGAGTTGCTGCAGGCGGCGAAACAGGGCGTCCTTCTCGGGTCGTCCATCGCCGCCACGCTCGGGCTCGCCTGGGGAATCGTCTACGTCAGACGTCAGTGACGCAGCTCACGGACTGATCCCGTCCGAGTTCGAGCCGCTGCGCTCGCCGTTCTGGCCTGCGGCTCAGTTTGGAGTCTGATTGCGCCGACGTTGCCGTGGTGATGATCCGCCGCCACGAATCAAGGCGGTGTCTGTGAGCCGCCCACGTGACGTCGCGACAATCTCAAATTGTGAAAAGGGCGAAGTCAGCGCGAGCCGGTCGGCGGCGGTTCTGTTCGTTCAGACCCGTTTTTACCGCGTTTCTCCGTGACTAATTCCGAAAATCAAAAATGTCGGAGATGCTCAGAGATAGGTCAGCAACATTGCCATTCGTGCTGCCGACGGGCCGGATCGTAAGCCACCGTCACTGTGACAAAGAGCGGATCCGTCATCATGTCCTCAGCCGCCTCATGACAGCCGAACTTGTAGTATAGTCGTCCGATGCTTTGATGAGTTTGCGCCAGATCAAACAGAAGCATGTATTTCGACCGACCTACGTATGATTGCGTAGTGAGCCTCGGCGACATTGACCTCGTTTTATCGCGGTGGCATAGCGAGCCCAGGCTGATTGTCCGGGTCGAGGAGGTCAGTCTAGCGACTAGTGATCGACCACTCCGCATCTTCCCGCCAACCCGAAGCTCCAAGTGATCGGGTACGTGTCGTGGAAGGTTTCGCCAAGTGACTGCGACCCCGTGATGGCGCTCTGCTGACGGCACGATCCGATAAGGTGGCGTGCCACGAACGGATGTTTCCTGAGGCGTGAGCCTTGGAAATCGCCGCTCGGCGGGATTGTTGTCATGGACTGCTCTCCGTTTCGCGCCGCAGACTTCTCGCCATGTTTCGGCGATGCGATTGCTTCGCATGCTTGGACCGTCGGGTCCGCCTGCCTCACCGGCATCCTTCTCGAAATTTCTGCTCATCCGAAGCCGGGTCTCGTGACGCCGCGAGCGATGGGGTCGCATGCCGATATGGACCAGCAGACCTTCATGCTGACCTCTGCGGCCATCGCTCCGTGCTTCGTTCGCTGCGCGTCGATCGGATTTGGTCATCGCGGCGAGGCGATCGATGTCCTGCCGCAGGTTCGCGAGGTCGGCCGGCAATACGACGCGCTCTTGATGCAGGCCTCGAACGGGGTCAACACTCAGCGCGGTGCGCTGTTTGCGTTGGGCATTACCGCGGCGGCTGCGGGGCGCGCGATGGTCGACGACGCCGCGCCGGGCTCAGCCCAGATCTTTGCCGAGGTGGCCGCCATCACCGCCGGCATCGTCCAGCGTGAGCTGATCGATTGCCGGCGCGCTCCAACAACCGCTGGCGAACAGCTCCATGCGCGCTGCGGCACGCGCGGCATTCGCGGCGAGGTCGAGGATGGGTTTCCGACGGTCGCCGCTCACGGTTTGCCGACGCTGCGCTCCGCCATCGACGCCGGGCTCGGCCTCAATCGATCTCTTGTTCACACGCTGATCAGCCTGATCGCCGAGGCGGAGGACTCGACGGTGCTGTGGCGCGGCGGGCCCGATGCGCTCGCTTTCGTGCAGCGGGAAGCACGGCGTATCCGCGACCTCGGCGGCGCGCTGACCGGCGCCGGCATCGATCGGATCCACGCTTTCGATGCTGAATGCGTCGCCCGTCGCATCAGCGCCGGCGGCGCCGCGGATCTGCTCGCGGTGACCGTCGCCGTCCACCTCATCGAGCAGCGATCCTTCCCATCGTCCGCCACGCGCGCGTTCGAAACACTTCACATGACTGGAGACTATCAATGAACGTCATCGTCTATTCGCTGATGGCCTACGCGCTCACCGCCGCGATCTCATATGCGGTGATTGGGGTCATCGTCACGCTGAGCAAGCTGCTCGGCGGCGCCGACACCACCGAAAACGCCTGAACGAACGGGACCCACCGAGATGCTTCAACAACTATTCACGATCTTTCCGGGCATCGCGACGATGTTCGTGCAAGAACCATCGATCGCCTTTGCCCGCGTCTTCCTGATGGTCGCCGGGTTCTTCCTGGCCTATCTCGGCTTCAAGCGAACGCTGGAGCCGCTGATCATGGTGCCGATGGGCGTCGCCATGATGTGCGTCAACGCCGGCGTCATGTTCCTCGAGGGCAATCATATCGGCACGTTGATGCTGGATCCGATGATCTCGGACCCGGTCAAGCTGGTCAACGAAATGCAGATCTACTTCCTGCAGCCGGTCTACAATTTCGCGTTCTCGAACTCGCTCGTGGCCTGCATGTTGTTCTTCGGCATCGGCGCGATGTCGGACATCTCCTTCATTCTCGCCCGTCCCTGGGCGGCGATGACCTGCGCCATCTTCGCGGAAATGGGCACCTTCGCCACTCTGGCGATCGGCTATTACTGCGGCCTGACGCCGGGTGAGGCGGCGGCGGTCGGTTCGATCGGCGGCGCAGACGGCCCGATGGTGCTGTTCGCCTCGCTGATGCTGGCCAAGAACCTGTTCGTTCCGATCTCGATCATCGCCTATCTGTATCTGTCGCTGACCTACGCCGGCTATCCGTATCTGATGAAGCTTCTGGTCCCGAAGAAGTATCGGGGCATGGACTCGGAGATGGAATTCCCGGACGTGTCGCAGAAGGCGAAGTTCACCTTCACCATCGTCGCAGCCGCGCTGCTGTGTCTCCTGCTGCCGGTTGCCTCGCCGCTGATCCTGTCATTCTTCCTCGGCGTTGCGATCAAGGAAGCTCAGATCGAGGTCTATCAGGACCTGCTCGAGAAGACGATCACCTACATGTCGACCTTGATCCTCGGTCTGGTGCTCGGCGTGCTGTGCGAAGCCTCGACCCTGCTCGACGGTCGCGTGCTCATCCTGCTGGTGCTCGGCGTGACCGCGCTGTTGATCTCCGGCCTCGGCGGCCTGCTTGGCGGGTGGATCGTCTATCTGCTCAGCAAGAAGGTGTTCAATCCGATGGTGGGCATCGCCGGCGTGTCCTGCGTGCCGACGACCGCCAAGCTCGCCCAGAAGATCGCGGCCGAGGAGAATCCGTACGCGATGATCTTCCCGGTGGCGATGGGCGCCAACATCTGCGGCGTGATCGTCTCTGCGATCGCGGTCGGCATCTTCGCCTCCACGATCTCGCTCGTGGCGCCGCACTGACCCGCCGATCGACACCTGGAGAAAAGTCATGGTCCGATTCACTGACATCATCCCAAACGCGCTCCGCCTCGGTGCCGCCGAAAGGACCAATGGCATTGGTCGGACCATTCTTCATGTCGCCGAAATCGACAGCACGAACCGGGGTCTGATCGATCTCGGCAAGGCCGGCGCCGCCCATGGCACGGTCCTTGTCGCCGACCATCAGACCCGTGGTCGCGGCAAAGGTGCCCGGGCCTGGTTTTCCAGGCCCTCCGGCAGCCTCTGTGTTTCCGTGCTGATCCGGACCAGTCGTCCTGTCCACGAGGTCCCGCAACTGACGCTGCTCGGCGCCGTGGCGCTGTGGGAGGCCATCTCGGTTCAAACAGCAATTGCCGCGGGTATCAAATGGCCGAACGACCTGCTGGTCGCTGGCCGCAAGATCTGCGGCATTCTCGCTGAAGCTCATACCTCAGCGAGTGGTGATCTGGACTTCGTCGTGCTGGGGTTCGGCCTGAACGTCGCAATCGGGCAGGCCGACTTCCCAGTCGAACTGAGCGAGACGGCGACGTCACTCACGACGTTGACGAACCGGCGGGTCGATCCGATCGGGATCCTCGACAGCTTCCTCGATGCTCTCAACGCATGGCTGCCGCTTTGGGAAAGCGTCGGCGTGGCATCGTTCGCGGGCGCCTGGACGCGGCATGCCGAACAGCTCGGCCAGTTGGTTCAGATCACCGACGGCGACGAACCGATCACGGCCCGACTCATCGGCCTGGCCGACGATGGGGCTTTGCGCGTTCTCGACGAGACGGGGGCCACCCGCCTCGTTCACTCCGGCGAAATCGCCACGGGCATCCCGTCGGCCGGGGAGCCCCAACCAACATTTCCATCAAGCACACGGGTGTAAGCTCATGAAGACTGAACGCAAATGGAACGCGCTGGCATTGGATACGCGCCAGCGACTGGAGGCTGCGGCCCGCTACATCGGGCCCGGCAAGCAGGTGAAGAAGGAAGACACCGTCGCGTTGCTGAAGTCGGTGATCCGATCCTTCGATCGCGTCAACATCGAGGGCAACAACCAGAAGCAGGCCGACTTTCTCGCCGATTGTCTGCTGCAGGTCGATCCGGCGGAGATCAACAATCTGCACATGGTGCAGTCATGCGTGCCGCTGGCCTCGCATCTGGACATGTTCGAGAAGGGCATCGCCAAACGCCTCGATTTCGCATTCGGCGGGCCGCAGGCCGCGCGCGTTGCCAAGTTCATTCGCGAGGGAAAGATCGAGCTCGGTGCAATTCACACCTACCTCGAATTGTTCGGCCGGTACTTCCTGGATCTGACGCCGCGGGTTTCGCTGATCTGCGCCTATGAGGCGGATCGTGAGGGCAATCTCTACACCGGCTTCAACACCGAAGACACGCCGGTCATCGTCGAAGCCACCAAGTTCCGTCAGGGCATCGTCATTGCCCAGGTCAACAAGATTGTCGACAAGCTGCCGCGGGTCGACATCCCGGCCGGCTGGGTGGACGCCGTCGTCGAGAGCCCGAAGCCGTTCTTCATCGAGCCGCTGTTCACGCGCGATCCCGGCCTGGTGACCGACAACCATATCCTGCTCGCGATGATGGCGCTCAAGGGCATCTACGGCGAATACAAGGTCAAGCGGATCAACCACGGCATCGGCTTCCTGACGTCGGCCATCGAGCTGATCCTGCCGACCTATGGCGAGGAATTGGGGCTGAAGGGCGAGTGCTGCACGCACATGGTGCTCAACCCGCATCCGACGATGATCCCGGCGATTGAAGCCGGCTGGGTGGACACCATTCACTGCTTCGGCGGCGAGTTGGGCATGGAAGAATACGTCCGCGCCCGCTCAGACGTGTTCTTCACCGGTCCCGATGGATCGCTGCGCTCCAATCGCGCATTCGCGCAGACCGCCGGTCACTACGCGCTCGACATGTTCATCGGCGGCACGCTGCAGATCGACAAGTTCGGCAACTCGTCGACCGCGACGGCCAACCGCGTCGCCGGTTTCGGCGGAGCACCGAACATGGGCTGTGACTCGAAGGGGCGCCGCCACGTCACCGACAGCTGGCTGAAATGCGGCAGGGAAGTTCCGAACATGCATGACGCGATCGGCGACATGCCGCGGGGCAAGCGCCTCGTGGTGCAGGGCGTCGAAACGTTCGGTGAAGCCCGCGCGCCGAGCTTTGTCGACAAGCTCGACGCCTGGAAGCTTGCCGAGAACGCCAAGCTCGACCTGCCGCCTGTCATGATCTACGGCGACGACGTTACCCACATCATCACCGAGGAAGGCATCGCTTACCTCAACCGCGCGCCCAACATGGAAACCCGCATGGCGGCGATCCGCGCAGTGGCCGGATACACCGAGATCGGGCTTCTGGCAGATCCGGCGGAAACGAAGAAGCTGCGCGAAGACAGGATCGTCCAGACACCTGAAGATCTCGGAATCGATCGGGCTCGCGCCAATCGCGACCTGCTCGCCGCGCGCTCGATGCGCGACCTCGTCGACATTTCCGGTGGGCTCTACAACCCGCCGACACGTTTCCGCAACTGGTGATCAGGGGGAAGACATGTCTCTTCAAACGATCGAATTCGAACTCCATGCCACGGGCAAGCCGCGGCGTATCACGGGCCCGGTGCACAACGGCGTCGTCGGCTCCGGCGATCTCGAAGTCCTGCTCTCGCCGATCGACAAGGCGGGCCTGATCGAGGTGCGCGTCGTGACGCCGGTGAGAGGCTTCAACGACCTGTGGCGGCGGGTCATCACCCATTTCGCCGTGGAGTCGGGCCTCACCGACACGCTCATCGAAATCAACGACAACAACGCCTCCCCGGCCGTGGTTGCCATGCGGCTGCGTCAGGCGCTTGCCGAAGCGTCGGCCTGATCAACGAGGATCATCATGCCCAACTGGAACAAGATACAGACCAACTCCTTCCTGGAGAGCAACGCCCGCGAACGTGCCATCGGGCTGGTCGACGAAGGCAGCTTCGTCGAACTGGTGGGGCCCATCGACCGGCTCTACAGTCCGCATCTGGCCACGCTCGGCGAAGCGGTGGAGTTTGACGACGGGGTCGTCGTCGGCGTCGGCCGCATCGGCAAGCGCCCGGTGTTCGTGATATCGCAAGAAGGCCGCTTCATCGGCGGCTCGGTCGGCGAAGTCAGCGGCGCCAAGATGGTCGGGACTATCGATCAGGCGATCGAGTTCTACGAGACGCTGATTGCAGAATTCCCGGAATTGCCGGCCTCGCAGAGGCCGATCGTGGCGATCTCGTTCGAGACCGGTGGTGTGCGCCTGCACGAGGCCAATGCCGGCTTGCTGGCGCATGCCGAAGTCATGGATGCGATTCAGCGAGCTCGTCACAAGGTGCCGATCGTTGCCTTGATCGGTTCGCGCATCGGCTGCTTCGGCGGCATGGGCTTCGTCGCTGCGTCGACCGACGCGATCATCATGAGCGAGTTCGGCCGACTCGGCCTGACCGGTCCGGAAGTGATCGAGCAAGAGATGGGCAAGGACGAGTTCGACAGTTCGAACCGGGCGCTCGTCTATCGCACCACCGGCGGCCGCCACAAATACGTGATGGGCGACTGCAATTTCCTGGTCGACGACACGGTCGCGTCGTTCCGCGCCCAACTGACGGAGTTGACCAGGCTGTCCATCGAGGAGTTCGAGCCGCTGCGCCGCATCGGGTCGGAAGCCCTGGTGGAGAAACAGCTGCGCGGGGTGGCACTCGCGGTCGAGATCGCGCCGACGGACGCCCGCGATGTCTGGCGCCATGCGGGCAACAACGACCCCGTCGGCCTTGCCGATGGCCCGCTCGCGGATTTCCGCAAGACCGTGAAGCGCTTGGCGCTGTGATCAGGAGACGAACATGGACACTCTATTAGGTAAAGGCCGCGCCGCGGTCGATCTGATCGTCGATGCGGACAGCTTCGTTCAGGACAATGTCGGAGCGATGCAGTTTGGCGACCCGACGTTCGGTCCGGGCGCGGTGGTTGGCGAGGCCAAGCTCGATGGCGCGCTGGTCACGGTCATCGCGTCCGACGCCGAGGCCTTCAACGAGAAGTTTCCCGTCGTGTACTCCGGTATCATCGGCATGGAGGAGGGCTACAAGATGGCGCAGGCCGTCTATGCCACCATCAAGGCCGATGTGAGCAAGCCTGCGGCGGAGAAGCGTGCGATCGTCCTCATCGTCGACACTCCCGGCAATGGTCCCGGCAAGGTCGAAGAGATCTTCGGGATGAACAAGGCGACCGGCGCCTATCAACTTGCGCTCGCGGAGGCGCGCCTCGCCGGTCATCCGATCGTCGCCATGGTGATCGGGCGCGCGATCTCCGGGGCCTTCCTCTGTCACGGGTTGCAGGCCGATCGCATCCTGTCATTGGACGCCAAATTCCAGACCATGATCCACGTGATGCCGATCACGTCGGTATCGCGGATCATCAAGAAGGACATCGAGACGCTCGAGGAACTGTCCAAGAGCAACCCGGTGTTCGCAGCCGGACCGTCGTTCTTCTATCAGCTCGGCGGCGTCGAGGAGCTCGTCTCCGAAATTCCGGCGATGCGAGCCGCGATCATCAAGCACGTCGATGAAATCCGGCAGACCAAGGCTGCAGGCCTCTGCGCGGTCGGTCCGCGTGGTCGTGGCAAGCTCGGCGCGACACGCGGTGGCCGCAGGGTGCGGCCGCTCGTCCTGGACTGCCTGAAGTCGGAGTTCGCGGCTGTGCAGGAGCGTTACCGGCCGCAGGCCGGGTAAGTGATGAAGGGGGAGTGGATCATGTCACAAGCACTCGATCTCTACAAAGCTGCGGCCGACGCCTTCGATACGGCGCCCACCTTTGCCGAAATGCCGCGCCGCGATCTCGCGGCGAAGGGCATCTCCGGCCCCACGGCGGCGCATGTGATCGAAGAGATCCACACCCCCTTCAACCTGGCTTACGTGACGTTCACCACCGGATCGTCGGCCTTTCAGAACATCGTCGGCGTCGCTCACACCGAAATCGAAGCACGCTGCGAAGCCACCCGGCGGGTCATGGCGGGGATCGGCGCCAAGCCGGGCGACCGGATGTTCGTGACCTATCCGCCGCTCGTAAACGTGTTCTCGAAGGAGGCACTGAATCGCTGCGGCATCGAATGGTTCTTCCTCGAGCGATCGAGCCGTGCGGCGTTCATCGCGGCGTTCTGCCGCGCGCGCCCGGACATCGTGCTCGGGGAATCCTCCTTCATCCGCGCCAGCCTGGCGGAAGCCAAGCAGCTCGGCTTGACCGCGGATCTGCCGGAGTCCTGCCGGGTCGTGGTGGCGGGAACGCCGCTTGATCTCGATCTCCTGACCGAGGTGGCGCCGCAAGGCTACCGTGTCCACGACCTCTATGGTTGTCAGGAATTCGGCTGGCTGACGCTCGACGGCAGGCCGGTGCGTGACGACCTGTCGCTGCTGCCGTCGCCGGCGGGCGATGGCTACAGCGAGCTCGTCGTCGGAGGGCTGCCGATGGGCGACAGCTTCCCGGTCTCCGAAACGGGGCATGTCTGCGATCCCACGGGAAAGATCATCACCTACCGCCGCCGTCGCACCTATCCGGAATACGAGGTCGTGGTCGAGAAGACCACTGTCGCTTCGCGTGAGACGGTGGAGCGTGCTGCACGCACGATCCTGCGCATCAAGAGCCGCGTGGTGAAGGTCTCGCAGAAGCTGCAGACCGGCTGTGCTGCCACGGAGCTGCGGCTCGTCCCTGGGATCGGCGCTGCGCAGGCCGACGATCAACAACTTCTCATCACAGGACCCGCGAAGACGCAGGCTTTCGACGATCTGGTCAAAGCCCAGGCCGAGGTCCAGTCGAACTCCAAGACCGATCCGGTTTGGCACAAGAAGCGGTGAGTGTCGTGCGCGGCAACGCCATGGTCCAGGAGATGACGCAGATGCAGATGCTATCGCAACGGGAGTCGCCGGTGATGCTGCGGCTACGGCACACCATGGTGGAGTTCTCGCCGGAGGAGCGCCTTCGGTCCGCGGAGATCGTGTGTCGCGGGTTGCCCGAACCGTTCCGCTTGCCGGCGCTGCAATCGCGGGTCAGCCGGATGTTTGCAGACGAAGCCGTGCCGGGAATTGTCTGCGCGCCGAAAGGCCCGCTGCCGAGCGATCATGTGCAGCTCGGCGTGTCATTTCCGTTTCGCCATGACGGGGTGAGGGTTCGCGCGTCATTTGCGCTGCCGCCGGACAGGATCGCGAGGGCGCACTCGCCTTACGATGTGGCGAGAATGCTGCCGGCGACCGCGTCGGAAGGCGCGCCGGCGCTGCTTGGGCTTCGTGCACTGTGCAACAGGCACGGCATCGCGCTCGGGCTGTTCGGCTCCGCTGCGTTGCAGGTCCTCACCGGTCTTCCTTATCTGGAACCGTCCTCCGACATCGATGCGGTCGTTCGCCCGGCGAACTGCGCCGCGCTGCGCGGCCTCTACGACGGGCTCGTCGAGCTGCGCGATCAACACCGGCGCAAATTCGACGTCGAAGTGACCCTGCCGAATGATCTCGGCATCAAGCTCAGCGAACTCATGTCGTCCACCACCACGGTTCTCGGCCGCGGTATCGACGGCTTGCAGCTGTTGGACAAGGCCGCCGTCGTGCGCGCCCTGGACCAATACCAATGCTCGTCCGCGTCGGACGAGTTCATCACAAGCAAGGAGAGTTGAAATGGATCTCAAAGCGAAAATGCCCAGCAAGGTCGAATCCATCGATGTTGCCGTCGGCGACGTGATCAAGGCGGGCACGACGATCGCCGTACTGGAAGCCATGAAAATGAAGAGTCCGTTGGTGTGCCCGGTCGACGGCACGGTGAAGTCGATTGCGGTCGCCGCGGGCGACCGCGTCAAGCCCGGCGCTCTGATCGCCGTGGTCGAATGACAGCCTGTCCGGCGGCCTGCGCCGCAGGCCGCCGGACTTTCGCCGCGCACGAGTTGGCTCGGGCGTGAATCTTGAAACGATACCTGAGATCGTGACCGACGCACGGGTTGAATCGGCCGCACTCAGTGGGGAGTACTTGAAATGGTCATCTATGGTGTGATGGTCCTGGGGCTCTGCATGTTCGTCGGCACGTCGATCGGCCTCGGGCTTGGCATGATGCTTCACATCTCGGGGGATATCGGCGGCGTTGGCTTCGCCATGCTGCTGCTGGTGTTCGTGACCCCCTGGTTGAAGAAGAAGGGCTGGTTTCCGAAGGCTTCCGAAGACGGCATCATGTTCTGGAACGCGATGTACATCCCGGTCGTGATCGCGATGGCCGCGACCCAGAACGTGGCCGCCGCATTGTCCGGCGGTCTTATCGCCGCGATCGCCGGAATCGCGTCGGTGTTCGTCTGCTTTGCGTTGATCCGTCCGCTATCGGCTTGGGCGGGGGCAGCAACGTCGACGTTCGGCGAAGAGACTGAGGCGGCTCCGGCGTCCAAGCCGGTTTCGCTCGCGAAGGTTGCCAAGGCCTGATCAGGAAAAGCGAAATGAGCTACTTTATCAACGAACTATTCGGTACGCGTCAGCTGGTCTTCGCGTTCGTCGTCGTCGGTCTGCTGACGTGGCTGTGCTACGCGTTCTCCAAGCACATCACCAAGAACCGCATTCACGGATCCGCGGTGGCGATCCTCGTCGGCCTGGCGGTGGCCTATTACGGCGGCATCACGACCGGCGGCAAGAAGGGCATCGCGGACATCCCGCTGTTTGCCGGCTTTGCGCTGATGGGCGGGGCGATGCTGCGCGACTTCTGCATCGTTTCCACGGCCTATGGCGTCCGACTCGAGGAATTGAAGAAGGCCGGAGCTGCGGGCGTCCTGTCGCTGATCATCGGCACCGCATTGGCATTCATCGTGGGAGTCGCGGTTGCCTACGGGTTTGGCTATCGTGACACCGTCTCTCTCACCACGATCGGAGCTGGCGCGGTCACGTTCATCGTCGGTCCGGTGACCGGTTCGGCGATCGGAGCGTCCTCGGATGTGATCGCGCTGGCGATCGCCGCCGGCGTCGTGAAGTCGATCGCGGTGATGATCCTGACGCCGTTCCTGGCCAAGCCGTTCGGCTTGACCAATCCGGCGGCCGCCATGGTCTATGGCGGTCTGATGGGGACCACCAGCGGCACGGCCGCGGGCCTTGCCGCCACCGACGTCCGTCTTGTGCCCTATGGCGCTTTGACGGCCACCTTCTACACCGGCTTTGGCTGTCTGGTGTGCCCGTCGGTGATGTACCTCGTCATGAAGGTCATCTTTGGCTGACACGCTCAAGGAAGATCGGCCGCGGGGATTGGGTTCGCCGCGGCCGATCGACTGCATCACCCGTGCTGAAAGTGACCGTTGCTCTGTGAGGCCGCCATGGGAATCCTTTCGATCGGTCGCCGTGACGTCGCAAGTCCGTCCGCGGCGGCGCCGGTGCCAGGAAGTCCGCTCCCGAACGTGGATCCGCAGGCGATCGTGTTTTCCGACGTGTCTTTGACCTGGAACGGTCACGAGGTTCTTCGAGGAGTCGATTTCGGGATCGACGAGCGCCGTGTGGGCATCCTCGGTCAGAACGGCTGCGGCAAATCGACGTTGCTGCGCCTGATGATTGGATTGATCGCCCCGTCGCATGGAAAAATTACGGTCAGCGGCCTCGATCCGCGGCGCGACGCCGCCGGAGTCCGTGACCGCACCGGCTTTCTGTTTCAGACGCCCGACAATCAGATCGTGTATCCGATCGTCCAGGAGGATCTCGCCTTCGGCCTGAAGGCGAGGGGACTCTCGAAAGAGATGGCCGCTGCCCGCATCGAGGCCAGTCTTGCTCGGCTTGGCATCGCGCATCTGGCTGCGCGGCGGTGCCACGAATTGTCGGGAGGCGAGCGTCAACTGGTCGCTCTGGCCGGCGTGCTGACGCGTGCGCCGCGGACGATCCTGTTCGACGAACCGACCTCGCAGCTCGATCTCGCCAATCGAAACCGCTTTCGCCGGTTGCTCGCCCGCATGTCCGAGCAGGCGATCGTCGTGACCCACGATCTGGAACTGATCGATGATTTCGATCGTGTGCTGGTGATCGATGCCGGCCGGGTCATCGTCGATGCGACACCGGCTGAGGCGATCGCGCGCTATCGGGATCTTTGTCGGTGACCGGGGCCGTGGGACGATGGATCGCTTCGGCACCCCTTGCGGCTGTTCCGGTCGGGTGGAAACTCGCCGTGCTTGCAGGATTGGGAGCCGGTCTTGCTTTCTTCCACGATCCCTTGATGCTTGCGGGCGGAGCGGCGTTGGCGGGCGCTGCACTGCTTTTGACCGGCGTCGCGGCGCGCGCCCTGTGGAGCAGTCTCAAGGGTCCGACGGTCATCGTCGGTTGCATCGGTCTTTTCGAGTGCGCGAGCCTTGGCCCGGAATCGGCGGTCCTCGACATGGCGCGCTTGCTGATCCTCATTGGCCTCGCCCACGCCGTGGCGGCGAGTTCGACGGTGTCGGCGATGACGGCCGCGATCGAGACAGCGCTGCGACCCGCGGAATGGATCGGGCTGCTCAACGCTGAGCGGGCCGGCCTGACGCTGACATTGGCGATCCGCTTCGTGCCGTTGATCATGGACGAGGTCGCTGCAATCCGCGAAGCCCAGATCGTCCGAGGCCTCGACCGCTCGATCGTGGCTCTGGCGGTCCCGTTGGTCGTGAAGATCATTTTGCGTGCGCAGGAGCTGGCCGACGCGATCGACCTGCGAGGGCCGCCGCCACGTTCGGAAATTCGATGTCCGAATGTTGCCGGAACTCGCGTTCGGGCCGATGCAATCCATTGCGATCCGGCACTTGGCGTCGGCCTGATTCTCGAATTCGACGCCGGAAACAAAGGAGATGATGGTCCATGATGTCACAAACCGCCAGCTTCGGCACACGCGATCTTGCCCTTGTCGGTCTCGGCGCCGGTGTGATTGCGTCGCTGGGAGCCATTCCGCCGATCGCAATCGGTGTGTTGCCGGTGCCGATCACGCTGCAGTCGCTCGGCGTGATGCTGGTGGGCCTGATGTTTGGTCCGAAACGCGGCGCGTTGGCCTGCCTGACATTTTTAACGCTCGTCGCGGCCGGTCTGCCCGTGCTGGCGGGCGGGCGCGGCGGACTCGCGGTCTTCGCCGGACCAACCGCCGGCTATATGCTGGCCTGGGTGCCCGCGGCCTATTGCACCGGTATCCTGGCGATCCAAGCGGAAACATTGCAGCGGCCGCTCGTGCGCGGCATCGCCTATCTCGCCGCCAATATCGTCGGCGGCATCATGGTGGTCCATCTCGGCGGTATTCTATGGCTGGCGGCGGCAAGCCATATCAACGTGACCACCGCGATGCTCGGCTCGCTGGCGTTCGTGCCGGGCGATCTGATCAAGGCCGTGCTGGTGGTCGTGGTGGTGCAGCGGGTCGAGGGGATGCTCACCTTGCCAAGGCTCTGAGATGCCATGTCGCTGAGATACCAAGGCTCTGAGATGCCAGGTCTTGAACTTCCCAAGGCGCGGATCGCGCTCGCGCGGTCGGCGGGAGAGCAGGCCATGACCGTCCATCTGCGTCGTCGGCCAATTCGGAGTGAGAATTGATCCAGGCTCAGAAACCGGGAGCAATCCACAAAATGCAGACCTAAAAACGAGATATGCTAGAAGGCTTCCGCGAGTCGTGCGGAGCGGGTTGACCGTAGCGTCGTCGCACGCCCCGGTGTCCGCGACGTTGCGCGCTTGACGAGGAAGAGCCTGATGCAGTTGGAGCTGAGTGCCAATCGGATCGGCAAGGTCGCGATGATCCTTGCCATGTCGTCGGAGGAAGAGGAAGCGAGGCTCAAGGCGCAGATCGCAAGCAACGGAGGCTACAAGTTTTCTGTAACCTGGGTGAGCGGTCGCAAAACTGACATCAACAAGACGTTCCCGCGGAGCATCCTCAATGCTGCTCTGAAGAATGGCACGATCGAGGATCGATCAGGGCCGACTCACGCACTGATTCATGCCGGTCTCGAGGCCCTCAGCGGGCTGGTCCCAAACGTGCCTGGCGACAGCAGCCTGAAAGTGAAGGTTGTCATCCTTGCCGATGCGCATTGGGTGGTCGTGGCGGCTTACGGCGAGTCGGCGTTCTTGCCCGAAACCAATCACGAGCGAGTCGGTCTCGGTGTGATGCACTTGTGATCGCAATTCGTTGAGCTGCATCTGCAGCGTTAGCGACGGCATGAAGGCGCCGACCAAGCTTCCGGTTCGGGTCTCGAACATTCTTACGCCTTGATCTGCGCCAGGACGTCGGCGAGCGGTTCGACGTCGCCGAACTTGGCGTCGATGTCGAACAGGTTCCAGGCGACGACGCCGGCAACGCGATCGCCGACGCATTCGCGCGGCACGATGGGCCGGAAGCCCTCGGCGATGGCGTCCTCCACCGAATGACGGACGCAGCAGGAGGCCGTGACGCCGGTGGCGATGACGGTGTCGACGCCCATGGCCTTCAGCATGCTGGAGAGGTGCGTGCCATGGAACGCGCTGGCCCGCTTCTTGATCAGCACGAATTCGCCATCCGCCGGCTGCAGGCGGCTATCGATCTCGGCCTCCCAACTGCCCGTCTTCATGGTCTCGATCGGGACTTTCAGATGCCAGAGGCCCATGTCGGTGTTCGGCCCTTCGGTCACATCATAGGCCGTCGACGTGAAGACGACCGGCAGCTTTTTGTCGCGAAACACATCGAGCAGCTCGCGGATCGCCGGGATCACGCTGTTCATGCCGTCGCAGGCAAACGGTGAGCCCGGCTGGGTCCAGCCATTGGCCATGTCGATGACGAGCAGCGCCGGTTTGGCGCCATAGCCGACCCGGCGCTTGAAGCCGCGCCGGTGGTAGACCTCGGTGTCCAGATCGAAGGTCTTTGCCAGGATCGTGTCGAGTTCGTCCATCTTGGGCGTGTCCTTTGGAACGCGTGCGGGGATCAAGCCGCACGCTCGGTGACGTGCTTGCTCTCGACGTCGATGAGCGGAGCGATGGCGGCTGCGATGCGCATCAGCTTGGCGTCGGAGAAGCGAGGGCCGACGATCTGGATCCCGACGGGCAGGCCCTTCGCACCGAAGGTGCAGGGGATCGCAAGGCACGGCACGTGCAATAGCGTCCACATTGCGTTGAAGACGTGATCGCCCGTGGTGTGCAGTCCCTCCGGAGCCTCGCCGGTCGAGGCCGGCGTCAGCACGACATCGATATCGCCGAACAGGCTGTCGAACTCCTTGCGGCAGGCGGCGGCGAGATCATAGGCGGCGACCAGCTCAGCGGGCGTGATGTTGCGGCTGTTCAGCGCGCGGTCGGTGAAGTCTTGATGCAGCGCAGGCCCGTGCACCAAATGCTCGCTGAGAAACGATGCGCGGCCTTCGCCGAACATCACGGTCGTCTGCGCGTCATACATGCCGCCGAACGACGTGGAGAGGGTGAGATCGGTGACCCGTGCGCCGGCCTTCACCAGGCGCTCCGCCGCGAGCTGAAACGCCTTGTGGGTGCCGGCTTCCGCCGTGTCCCAGTACGGCGTCTTGCACAGCGCGACCTTGAGCCCGCTGACATCGATCGTCTCATCGCACGCGATGTCGGCGATGTGGAACGCCTTTGCCACCAGCGACAGATCGGCCACCGAGCGGCCATACCAGCCGATCGTATCGAGCATGGTGGAGTATTGCTTGGCGCCTTCGCGGCTGACGACGCCCCAGGTCGGCTTGAGTCCGTAGATACCGTTGAAGGATGCGGGACGAATATGCGAGCCGCCGGTCTGGGTGCCGAACGCCAGCGGGACCTGCCAGTCGCCGACCGCCGCGCCCGAGCCCGACGACGATCCGCCCGGCGTGTGGCCGAGGTGATAGGGGTTGCGGGTCGCGGCCTTACGGCCGGCTGCGGCGAATTCGACCGTATCCGTCTTGCCGAGGATCACCGCACCGGAATGGCGCGCGACCGCGACGCAGGCGGCGTCCTTTGCCGGGCGATGCTGCCAATAGCAGTTCGAATTGTAGGTGGTCGGCATGTCGGCGGTGTCGATCATGTCCTTGACGCCGAAGGGCAGGCCATGCAGCGGACCATGATCCGGATATTTGTCGCGTTCGCGGGCGGTTGCGATCGCCTTGGCCTTGTCGACATGAAGCCAGGCCTTGACGATGGGATCGCGCGCCTCGATGCGCTCAAGGCAGGACCGCACCAGCGCCTCGCTGGTCAGCGTGCCGGCGCGGATCGCCGCGGCCGCCTCGGCTGCGGTGAGAAAGCAAGGCTCGCGCCTCGATGAATCGGATGCGCTCATGACTGCGGCACCCGGAAACCATGCGCCGGCTCGTCCTCCTTGGAGGGCATGCGGGGCAGCGCACGCGCGGTCGCGGCGACCTTGTCGGCGAGCTCCGCCATGCGGGCAAGGTGCTCCGGTGTCAAAGTCGTGAGGCCGTGCCGGCGGGCGAACGCCTCGATCTCGGCGATGCTGGTTGGGGGGACGTCGTTCATAGGGTCCTCGGTTCTGATCAAAGATGGGGACGGCGATCCCGCCACGGCGTCGCGCGCTCGAACGCCTGCGCCACGCGCAGGATGGTCGTCTCGTCGAAATAGCGTCCGACGATCTGGGCATTCAGCGGCACGCCCGCGGGATCGAAGCCGGTGCACACCGCAAGCGCCGGATGGCCGGTCATGTTGAACACCGAACACGCGGTATCGCTGGTGAACAACGGAACGGTCTCCGGCTCGTCGAAGCGTGGGGCGATATGGAAGGCGTTGGCGAGCAGCAGCGCGTCGCAGGAGCGAACCAGCGCGTCGGTGGCCTTGGCGAGGGATTTGCGCAGCCGCAGGGCTGCGATGTAGTCGACGGCGCGCACCATGAAGCCCGACATCATCTTCTCGCGCAGCGCCTGACCCATCAAATGGTGGCGCTCGGTGAAATCCTGCTCGTGGATCGACAGCGACTCCGACCAGTTGATGATCTTTGAAGCGTCGCGGTAATGCGTCAGCGGCGCCGGCAGCCTGACGTCGCGGATGATGGCACCTTGCGCCTCGAGCACCTTGGCGGCGGCTTCGATCGCAGTCGCATTGGCCGCGTCGAGCGCAGCGCCCTCGGGGCCGAGATCGCGCACGATGCCGATGACGAGACCCCTGACGCCTTGATGCAGGAATTGCCGATAGTCCGGCACCTCGATCCTGGCGCTCGTCGGGTCGCGGCGGTCGTGACCTGCGATCGCCTGCAGCACGATGGCGCTGTCCTCGACGGTCCAGCACAGCGGGCCGGTGTGGTCGAGCGACCAGCAGTTCGGGATGCAGCCGGCGCGGCTGACGCGGCCGAAGGTCGGCTTGAACCCCTGCAGGCCGCAGGCCGCTGCGGGCAGGCGGATCGACCCGCCAGTGTCGGAGCCGAGCGCGAACATCGCCGTGCCCGCCGCGACCGCAGCACCCGCGCCGGTCGAGGATCCTCCGGTGAAGCGCGCGAGGTCCCAGGGGTTGCGCGCCACCTCGTAAGGCAGGTCGTGATAGATCTGCCCGTTGCCGGTGCCGTACTCCCAGGTGTTGAGCTTGCCGAGCAGGATGGCGCCGGCCTGTTCGAGCCTGCCGACGATGGTGGAGGTGTCGTCGGCGACATGGTCTGCCATCAGCCGTGAGCCGCCCGTCGTCGGAACCCCGGCGACGTGGTAGTTGTCCTTGACCGCGAAGGGGATGCCGTGGAGCGGGCCTTTCCAGCGGCCCGCGGCAATCTCTGCATCGGCCTGTTCGGCCGCCCGGCGTGCGCGCGCGGCCAGCACCGTGATGTAGCTGTGGATGCGGCCATCGACGGCGTCGATGCGCGCAAGGAACGCCTCGACCAAATCGATCGGCGACAGCGCCCGCGTCTGGATCAGACGGCTCGCCTCCGTGACTGACAGGAAATGCAAAGGCCTCGCATCGGAAACTGTGTCCATCGTCATTCTGTTCACGTGTCTGTTCCGTTCAGTTGCGCGCGCGTCGCCCGCCAATCGGTGGCGGCCTCGTAGGCGGCGGCGAGCCGCAGCAGAGTGGCTTCGTCGAAACGGTTGCCGACGATCTGCCAATGCAGCGGCAATCCGCTGCGGTCGAAGCCCGTGCATTGCACCAATGCGGGATGGGACGAGAGATTGAACGGCGTCATCGCGGAGTGCGCCGTGAAATTCGTCATCTCCGGCTCGACGCCCAATCGCGGTGCGACGTGATGCGCGCCGAACGTGACCAGTGCGTCATAGCCGCTCAGGAAATCGTCCATGACCTCGGCGATGACGCGGCGGCCGCGCTGCGCGGCGATGTAGTCGACGGCCCGCACCATCGAGCCCGAATGCAGCTTGTCGCGCAGCGCGAAGCCGAGCTGTTCGGGCCTGTCGCGATATTCGGCTTCATGGATCGCCGCCGACTCCGGCGGTCCGATGAAGCGGCTGACGGCGTAGCAATCGGCGACCGGGACCGGCAGCTCGGTCTCGACCAGGATGCAGCCCAGCTTCTTCAGCACGTCGAGCCCAGCCGCCAACGCCTCGCGCATCGGGGCATCCGGCTCGGGCATGAGAGGTCCGACCTTGTCGACCACCGCGATGCGCATGCCGGCGACGCCGGTGCCGAGATCACGGGTGTAGTTCGGCACCACCACGGCATCGGTGGTCGGATCGTCGGCATCCTCGCCGGCAATCGCGGTCAGCACCAGCGCGGCATCGGCCGCAGTCCAGGTGAAGCTGCCGGCCACGTCGAGGGAATAGCAGTTCGGCAGGATGCCGGCGCGGCTGACACGGCCGGGCGTCGGCTTGAGTCCCAGGACACCGCAGGCGGCCGCCGGCAATCGGACCGAGCCCGTGGTATCGGAGCCGAGCGCGAACATGACGGTGCCTGCCGCGACCGCTGCGCCCGCACCGGTGGAAGAGCCGCCGGCAAAGCGCGCGACGTCCCACGGGTTGCGCGCCGTCGGAAACGGCGTGTCGTGGTATTCGCCGCCATTGCCGGTGCCGTATTCCCAGCTGTTGAGCTTGCCGAGCAGGATGGCGCCGGCGCGCCTCAGGCGCGCGACGATGGTCGCGTCCCGATCGGCGATGCGGCCCAGTCGCGCGCGGCTGTTGGCCGAAGCCGGCAGGCCCGCGGCATCGTAGTTGTCCTTGATGCCGAACGGGATGCCGTGCAGCGGCCCGCGCCAACGGCCCAGGCGCAACTCGTCGGCGGCGCGCCGCGCCGCCCGGCGTGCGCCTGCCGCGTCGACGTGGATGAAGCTGTGGATGCGTCCATCGACCTCGTCGATCCGTCCGAGAAAGGCTTCGACCAGATCGACCGGCGACAGGGTCCTTGAGGCGATCCGATGTGACGCCTCGGTGATCGTGAGCGACCACAGCGGACGCGCACGGTCGGTCGCTTGTGTGACCAGCTGGTCCATGCCGCTAGCTCGCCTTGAGCGCGGGCGTCGCGTCGAAGCGCAGCCCCGGCTGATATTGCAGACAGCGCGCAGCTTGGCCGGGGCCGGATGGAAACAGATCCGGAGGGCCGCTGACGCAGACCTCCCGCGCCGCCGCGCAGCGCGGCGCGAAACTGCAGCCCGGCGGCAGGTCGGCCAGATCCGGCGGCGCGCCGGGGATGGGATCGAGGGCCTCGCCGCGCATGCCGCCATGGACCGTCGAGCGCAACAGACCCTGGGTATAGGGGTGGCTGGGATGGTCCATGATGTCGGCGATGGCGCCGGTCTCGACGAAGCGGCCGGCATACATCACGGCGACCCGGTCCGCGATCTCGCAGGCGACGCCGAGATCATGCGTGACGAAGATGGTTGCCATGCCGAGCTCACGCTGAAGCTCGCGCAGCAGCAGCAGCACCTGGATCTGCACGGTGGCATCGAGCGCGGTGGTCGGTTCGTCGGCCAGCAGCAGCTTGGGACGGCAGGCGAGTGCGAGGGCGATCATGGCGCGCTGGCGCAGGCCGCCGGACAACTCATGCGGATAGGCCGCGAGCCTGCGCTTTGCCGACGGCACCTGAACGAGTTCGAGCAATTCGAGCGCACGCCTTCCGGCATCGCGATAGGAGACGCCGTCGTGATGGACGATGGTCTCGGCGATCTGCGTCCCGATGGTGAAGACGGGATCGAAGGCGGTCATCGGCTCCTGGAAGATCATCGATACCAGCCCACCGCGGACCTTGCGCATCTCGTGCGGCGGCAGCGCCAGCACATCGACGCCATCGATGACGATCCTGCCCGACAGGCGAGCGGTCTCCGGAAACAGCCGCATCAGGGCGCGCAGGGTCACGCTCTTGCCGGAGCCGGATTCGCCGAGAAGACACAGCACCTGGCCGCGATCGAGCGAGAACGACACGCCGTTCACCACGCTGATATCGAGATCGCGCGACGAGAAGCGCACGCCGAGATCGTCGACCTGAAGCAACGGCACGGCCGTTGCCGACGGTGCAGAAGGGGCCGCGGCGATCGTCATGCACTCCTCCCAATCTGCGCGCCGCTCGCGGCGATCCTGCCGGCTCCGCTATGGCCGGACGCGGCGTCGTGGATATGGCACGCGACCGGATGCCCCCTCGTCGCTCCGATCGGCGCGCGCGGCAGCAGGCTCGGCTCGCTGGCCGCGCAGACAGCCTCGGCAAACGGGCAGCGGGTGCGAAACCTGCAGCCGGATGGCGGGTTGATCGGGTTGGGCGGGTCACCGCTCAGGGGCGGCACGGTGACACGCCGGCGCGGATCGTGGCTCGGCCGCGAGGCCAGCAGCGCGCGCGTATACGGGTGCTTGGGCGCGGCGTAGATGGCGTCGACCGGACCGATCTCGACCGGGCGGCCGAGATACATCACCAGCACGCGGTCGCTGACATACTGCACGACATTGAGATCGTGCGAGATGAAGATGTAGGTCAGCTCCAACTTGGCCTTGAGTTCGCGCAACAGGTTCAGCACCTGGGCCTCGACGGATTTGTCGAGCGCCGAGACGGCCTCGTCGAGGATGACGAGGCGTGGTCCCATGGTCAGGGCGCGGGCAATGTTGACACGTTGACGCTGACCGCCCGAAAGCTCGTGCGGATAACGTTGCGCGAAGGTCTCGGGATCGAGCCCGACCATCCGCAGCATGCTGGCGGCGCGCGTCCGACCTTCCGACATCGCAAAGCCGCGGGCTTTCAGCCCAAACACGATCGACTCCAGGACGGTCAGCCGCGGGTTCAGCGACGAATGAGAATCCTGGAACACCATCTGCATCTGGTGACGCAACTCGCGCAGGCTGAGCTGGCGCACGCCGGGGCCGACTTCCTCGCCGTCGAACACGATCGATCCGGCGTCGGGCGCGATCAGATGCATCAACAGACGTGCGGTGGTCGACTTGCCGCAACCGGACTCGCCGACGATGCCGAGCGTCTCGCCCTTGGCCACGGCGAAGTCGACGCCGTCGACGGCCTGGACCCAAGCCTTTGCCTTTCCCAGCAGTCCGCCGCGGACGGGGAAATGCTTCTTCAACCCCTCGACGATCAGCATCGGCTGAGCGGGGCCGCCGCGGTCGCGCGGATCTTCGTCCATGGTCATGACGCTGATTGCCGGTTTCGACGTGCTCATTGCTTGACATCCATCGCGCTGCGCAGACCGTCGCTCATGAGGTTGAGGCACATCGAGGTGACGAAGATCATCACGCCGGGCAGGATGGAATTGAGAGGCGCGACGTAGATGGACTGGCGCAGCGTGTTGAGCATCGATCCCCACTCGGCTTCCGGCGGTACGACGCCAAGCCCCAGGAACGACAGGCCCGAGGCCAGGACGATGGCGACGCTGATCAGGCTCGATGCGTAGGACAGGATGGGGCCAGTCACGTTGGGAATGACGTGATCCTTCACGATCAGCCAGTTGGAAGCGCCGGTGGCGCGGGCGGCATCGACGAAGTCCTGGGTCCGCACCTGTGTCGTCACGCTCTCGGCGATGCGCGCGATCGGCGGCACGAACACCAGCACCAGCGACACGATCGCATTGACCATGCCGGCGCCGAGAATTCCGGAGATGGCGACTGCCAGCAGCACCGACGGAAAGGCGTAGAACACGTCGATGATGCGCATGATGGCCATGTTGAGGGCACCGCCGACATAGCCGGCAATGACACCAAGGCCGCCGCCGATCATGGTGGCGAGGATCACCGGCGTGAATCCCATGAACAGAGAGAGCCGGCCGCCATAGAGCAGGCGTGACAGCAGGTCGCGGCCGAGCTCGTCGGTTCCAAGCCAGTAGCGGGCATGGCCCGGCGCGATCAGCCGCCGCGCCATGCTGGTCTTGTAGGGATCATAGGGCGCCAGCCAGGGCGCCAGGATCGCCGACAGGATGATGAGCAGCAACAGGACGAAGCAGACCATGGTCACGGGATCGCGCGCCAGCCGTCGCACGACATTGTGCCAGTAGCTGCGCGAGGGCGGGCGACGCCCTTTGGCCGGACGGGATGTGGCGACGGCGAGATGAAGGCTCTGATCGGTCATCCTGCTTCCTCAGGCCCGCTTGATACGGGGATCGAAGGTGCTCTGCGCGATATCGACCACCAGGTTGATCAGCACGAAGAACAGCGACAGCACCAGGATCGTGCCCTGCAGCACCGGCAGGTCGCGGGTGAAGATCGCGTTGTTCAACAGGAAGCCGGTGCCGGGCCAGGAGAACACGGTCTCGACCAGGATCGAGCCGCCCAGAAGCTGCGCGAGCTGCAGCCCCATGATCGCCAGAACAGTCGGCATCGCGTTCTTGACGATGTGCACGAACACGCGTCGGCCCGGCAGGCCCTTGGCGTACAGGGTCTGGACGAAGTCCTGCTTGCGGACCTCGGCGACCGTGCCGCGCACGGCCCGCGCGATGATGCCGGCGGGAATGACCGAGAGCGTCAGCGCCGGCAGGATAAGATGGGAGAGGCTCGCCCAGTCCCAGCCGAAACCGCCGGAGCCGCCTTCGCCCATTCCGGTCGCCGGCAGCAGATTGAGATTGACCGCGAAGATCACGATCAGCACCATGCCGAGCCAATAATGCGGGATGGAGACTCCGGCGACGGCGATGCCGGTGACCGCCCGATCCTTCACCGTTCCGGCCGTGTAGCCGGCGACGACGCCGGCGATGCAGCCGAAGGCGAAGCCGAAGATCACGGCGGCGGCCGCCAGGATCATCGTGTTGGCGACGGCGGGCATCACTTCGCTCACGACCGTGCGCCGCGTCATGATCGAAGTGCCGAAGTCGCCGGTCGCGACATGTTCGAGCCATTTGAAGTACTGCACCGGCAGCGAGCGATCGAAGCCGTAGGCGTGGCGGATCTCCTCGACGACCTGCGGCGAAGCGCCCTCCGGCGTGATCGCGCTCAAGGGATCCCCCGGTGCCAAATGGACGAGGGCGAAGCAGACGAGCGATACGCCCATGGCGATCGGCAGGGTGTAGAGGATACGTCGCAGGATGTAGATCAGCATGGCTAAGCCCCGGTCAGGGACGCGGCGGAGTTGCTGGCCGCCGCGTCGCATGTCGCTTGCAGGTTCAGTCGAGACTCACCGGCGTCAGGTCCTGGAACCAGCTCTGCGCCTGGATGAAGCCCTTCACGTTCGGGCGCATGGCGCGCGGGTTGAGATCGTGCACCACCCAGATCCACATCGCGTCATCGACGATCAGTGAATGCAACTCCGCCAGGATCTTGTTCTGCGCATCGGCGGTGAAGGTCTCCTTGGCCTTGGTGGCGAGCGCATCGACCTTGTCGTTCTTGTAGCCGCCCCAGTTGAAGCCGAACGGCACCGGCAAAAAAGACGCGGAGGCCGCGATCAGGCCGATGTCGGGGTCCCAATAGGCCCATGAATTGTTGATGCCATGGCGGCCCTTGTTCTCGGGCGCCGCGGCGCCGAGGCGCCGCCGCGCGCGCAGGGCCTCCCAGTCCATCACCTCGAATTCCATCTCGATGCCGACATCCTTGAAGTTGTCCTTGATGAACTCGTTCATCGGCAGCGGCTGCATCTGCCCCGATCCCGAAGGCGAGATGATCATCTTGCACTTGACCGGCTTGTCCGGGCCGTAGCCCGCCTCCTTCAGAAGCTTCATGGCCTCGTCGGGATCATACTTGATGTCGAACGTCGGCTTGCCGAACCATGGATGTTTGGGATCGACCATGCCTTTCGCCGGGACGGCGAGCCCGCTCAGCATCTTGCACAGGCCCTCGCGGTCGATGGCGAGGTTGGCGGCCTTGCGCACGCGGATGTCCTTGAACGGCGAATCGTCGAGGAAGCTGAGCTGATACGGCCAGACATGCGGATAGACGTTGGTGACGATCTGCAGCTTCTGTTGCTTGATGCGCGGCACCGCATCCGGCGGCGGCGCCTCGATCCAATCGACCTGGCCCGACAGCAACGCGGCGACACGGGTGTTGCTGTCCGGCATCGGCAGCAGCACCAGCCGGTCGCATTTGGGAATGCGGCTCTTGTCCCAATGGTTCGGGTTGCGCACCAGCTCGGCGCGCTCGCGCGGCTTGAAGGAGTCCAGCATCCAGGGACCGGTGCCCGAAGGCTTCTCCGCGACCTTGGCCCAGTCGCGTCCGAGTTCTTCCCAGCGCTTTGGACTCGACATGAAGGTCGAGGCGAGCACGTAGGGCAGCACCGCGTCGGGCTTCTTGGTGGTGATCTCGACGGTGTAGTCGTCGATCTTCTTCCAGCTCGCCAGCGTGCCGGTATATTGCGCGCCCTGATTGGCCTGTGCCTGATCGAACTGCGGCGCGGTCTTTGTCAGCAGCTTGTCGAAATTCCACAGCACGGAGTCGGCATTGAAATCCGACCCATCGTGGAATTTGACGCCCTTCCGCAGATTGAAAATCCAGACCTTTTTGTCGGTGTCACTGACCGTCCAGCTTTCGGCCAGGTCCGGAATGATGGTCGATGCCTTGTCAGCGCTCGACAGGTCGTAGCGGGTCAGCCCGTCATAGACCGTGATCCCCATGAAGCGGACGCCTTCGCCGCCCTGGCTCGGCTGGCCGGTCGTCAGTGGGATGTCGCCGGCTGTCATCGCGACGCGCAGTACGCTCGGCTTGCCTTGCGCGCGCGCGGGAAGGACGCCGACGCCAAATGGGCTGACCGTCGCCATCGATACGGTGGAAAGAATCTTCAGAAATGAACGTCTCGTGTGCACCAAATGCTCCCATGTCATCAGCCTGTGCCGCTCGACCCGCTTCCTCCAATCACGGCAGCTTTGCGCTGCTCGCACCGTTCTTGCGTCATGCCACGCGCGCGGCGTCCGGCGTCCTGCACAGGGGCGGCCGGCGTGCGCGCAGGCCGGCGGCCTGCTCGAAGGCATGGCCGAGCGCGAGCACCGTCGCATCCTCGAACGGCCGGCCGGCGATCTGCATGCCGAGCGGAAGGCCGGCTTCATCGAACCCGTTGCAGACCGACAACGCCGGCTGCCCGGTCAGATTGAACGGCGAGGTCAGGGAAGGCACCTTCACGCCGAACAGGCTCGGCGGCTCGTCGACGAGCAGCGGAGCCGGCTCGAAGCTTCCGGCGGTGATGAGAACGTCGAACGCGCGCATGGTGTCGAACACGGTCGCGCACAGCTCGCTCCGCCAGCGCATGGCCTGCACATAGTCCTCGGCGCGAATGAGCGCGCCCGGCAGGATGCGGTAGCGCAGGCTCCTGCCGAAATCCTGCGGCCGGCGCTTCAGATCGGCCTCGTGCAGTGCGTATTGTTCGCTGACCGTGATCGGCGTCTTGGCGTCGCTGAACGCGCGCAGGCTCGGCAGGCGGACATCGCTGACGGCACAGCCGAGATCTTCGAGGAGAGCGATGCTCGCATCCATTGCCGTGACGATTGCGGCGGCGGCTTCATGATCCTCGGTGTACCAGTGCCTGATGACGCCGACCCGCAGCCCGTTCACGCTGCGATCGAGGGCCGCGGCATGCCGGATTGGAGCGATGTCGATCGAGCCGGGATCGCGCGGATCGAAGCCCATCATGGCATCGAGCATGATGGCGCAATCTTCCGTGGTCCAGGCCATCGGGCCGGCGTGATCGAAGGAGTAGGAGTTCGGCTGGATGCCCCTGCGGCTGACGAGGCCATAGGTTGGTTTCAGTCCGGCAATCCCGCACACGGTGGCGGGCATGCGGATCGAGCCGCCGGTATCGCTGCCGGTAGCAGCCGGACACAGGCCGGCGGCGATGGCTGCGCCCGCGCCGCTGGACGAGCCCATTGGTGAGCGCGCCAGATCCCATGGATTGCGGGCTGGCGGCCAGGGCAGGTCGAAGGATGGGCCGCCGAGCGCGAACTCCCAGGTCGCCTGCTTGCCGAGCAGCACGCCGCCGGCCGCGCGCAGTCTGGTCTGGACCGCGCAATCCTCCACGGGGATGTGGTCTTCGAGCAGCTTCGAATGAGCCGTGGTCCGGATGCCGGCGGTGTCGTAGATGTCCTTCAGGCCATAGGGGATGCCGTGGAACGGGCCGCGATCCAGCCCCGACGACAGCTCGCTTTCCGCCTCAGCCGCTTCGGACAGCGCACGCTCGGCGGTGACCGTGATGAAGGCATTGAGGATCGGATCAACGGCTGCGATGGCGTCGAGCAGCGCTGTCGTCCACTCGACCGGCGAGAGTTTTCGCGCGCGGAACAGCCGCCCGCCTTCGGCGATCGTGAGGTGGCGGAGATCCGCGCTCATGTGCTCGCCTTCGGCATGAATTTGCGCGGATCGAAGACATGGGCGGGCTCGTCAGCCCGGTCGCGACCGCGGCGCAGCCGCCACAGCATCGGCTCCAGCGTGGCGTAGCCCTCGACGAGCTCTTCGAAGAACTCGGCGGGTAGATCGAGGCCTGCAAGGCGCGCCATCACCGCGATGTCGTCACGTGAAGCTGGCTTGTCGGTCATCAGCAACTCTCCGGGGTGTCGGCTCGCTCGAGTGGCGGCATCTTCAGATGCCATTCGGTGGCCATCTGATAGGCGTGGCCGACGTTGAGAACGGTGGCCTCGTCGAACGGTCTGCCGCCGACCTGCAGCGAGAGCGGCAGGCCGGAGCGGCTGAAACCGCAGGGCACGACCAGGGCAGGGATGCCCGCCAGGCTGAAGGGCATGGTTGCGAGCAGGCGGCTGCGGAAGAAATCCGTGCCGTTGGGATCGGTCGGATCGGCCGGCGCAAACCAGCCGGCGGTTGCAAGCACGTCGAACCTGTCGAACGCCTGCATCAGCCGGGTGACCAGCTCGGCGCGCCAGCGCAGGGCCTGGACGTAGTCCTCGGCGCGCAGCAGCGCTCCGGGCATGACGCGCATGCGCAGCTTCCGTCCGAAATCCTGCGGCCGTGTCCTGATGTCCTGCTCGTGGACCGCGAACAGTTCGGCGGTCGAAATGACGGTCTTGGCGTCGACATAGTCCTGCAGGTCATCGAGCACGATCTCCTGGACATCGGCGCCGAGCGCGCGAAGCGCCTCCGCGGCGTCCGCCATGGCCGCAATCAGTTCGGGGTGACCGTGCTCCTCATACCAGTGGCGCACGAGCCCGATGCGCAGGCCCCGGATCGATCCCGTCAGGCTGCCGCGATAGTCGGGAACCCGCTCGTCGATCGAGCCGGGATCGCGCGGATCATGTCCGGCGATGGCACCGAGCATGATGGCGCAGTCCTCCGCCGTGCGGGTCATCGGACCGCAATGATCGAGTGAAAAAGTGTTGGGGTGGACGCCGTGGCGGCTGACGCGACCATAGGTCGGCTTCAGGCCGGTGATGCCACAGACGGCTGCCGGCCAGCGGATCGAACCGCCGGTGTCCGTTCCCACCGCGCCAAGGACGAAGCGGGCGCCGACGGCGGCGCCGGAACCGGACGATGATCCGCCCGGCAGGTAGTTGCGGTTCCAGGGGTTGCGCGCCGGAGGCCAGGGCAGATCCCAGGACGGGCCGCCGATCGCGAATTCGAAAGTCGCGGTCTTGCCGATCAGCACGCCGCCCGCTTCGCGCAACTTCGCGGCGATCGTCGCATCCTGCGTCGGCACGCGGTCGGCGAAGATCTTAGAGTGTGAGCTGGAAAGGATGCCGGCCGTATCGACGTTGTCCTTCAAGGCGTAGGGAATGCCGTGAAACGGGCCGCGATCGACGCCCCGGGCCAATTCGCTTTCAGCCCGGTGCGCATCGGCCAGGGCACGATCCGCCGTGACCGTGATGAAGCTGTCGAGCTGAGGATCGAGACGGTCGATGCGTTCGAGACAGGCCTCGGCAACGCGCACCGGCGAGACCGTGCCAGCGCGAATCTGCCGGCCGAGCTCGGCGATCGACATGTTGACCAGCTCGCTGACGCGCGCGTTGGACGCTTCTGTCGTCATGACTGGCGATGGCATTCTGCACTCCTCGTCCGCAGCGACACCGCGAACTGTCTGCGATGAAGCCGATGGCCTCGGACCAAGGCGGGACACCGAACAGCGGGGCACTGAACAGGAATTCGCGATGTCGTTGAGCCGGACATGTGATTGCTCACGCAACCATTGTGCCAAGTCGATTTCGATGTTGTATCGACGAGCGTGAAAGCAACTGACAACGAACTGATGTTGTTCGCATAACATTGTCTTCTGGCTAGTAGTTGAACTCGCGAGCTGTGCCGCTATGCGGAACCGCAAAGAAATCGCGCCATGTCATTGCGCAATCTGCATGCCCATATCTTCCGCAATGGATGCTGGCCATGGGCAGGGCTCGGCAGCGACTTGAAAGATCGCTGCCTGCGCGTTGCAACCGGGACGCACCACGGATGCGGATCATGCCGCGCGACCGAGGCGTTCCCTGCGTGACTGCATCAAGGGCTGGACGTGCTTGCCGAAGGCATCGATGCCCGCGATGAAGTCATCGAAGGTCAGCATGAGGCCCTTGGTGCCCGGCACCATCGCGGCCTCGTCGAGCAGCTTGGCAACGGTGGCATAGGAGCCGACGATGGTGCCCATGTTGAAGTTGACGGCCTGCTCGGGCAGGTTGATCGTCTTGGCGGTCGAGGAGTCGGCGGCCGACTGATCCTTCGATCCCTGATCGGCCATCCAGGCTAGCGCGTCGACGTCGACGCCGTCCTTGTAGGACTGCCACTTGGCCATCGCCGCCTCGTCGGTTTCGTCGGCGATCACCATGAAAAGGACGTAGGCGCCGACGTCGCGCCCCGACTTGGCGACGGCCTCGAGCAGCTGCGTGTTGGTCTTGGCATGCGCGGTCGGCGTGTTCACGCCGCTGCCGAGCACGAAATTGTAGTCGGCATATTGGGCCGCGAATGCCATTCCGGTCGGGCTCTGTCCGGCGGCGACGATTTCGATCTTGTGCTCCGGCATCGGCTTCATGTGGCAGTCGGACATCTGGAAGTGCTTGCCCTTGAGATCCGAGGTGCCAGTGGTCCAGAGATCCTGCATGACCTGGACGTATTCGGTCGAGTAGGCGTAGCGGTAGCCGAAATAGTCGTCGCCGGGCCACAGACCCATCTGCTCGTATTCGGCCTTGGCCCAGCCCGAGACGATGTTGATGCCGAAGCGTCCGCCGGATATCGAATCGATGGTGGTGGCCATGCGGGCGACGATCGCCGGCGGCAGCGTCAGCACCGCGGTCGACGCGAACAGCTTGATCTTGGTGGTGACGGCGGCGAGGCCCGCCATCAGGGTGAAGCTTTCGAGATTGTAGTCCCAGAACTCGCTCTTGCCGCCGAAGCCGCGCAGCTTGATCATCGAGAGCGCGAACTCGAAATTATAGGCTTCGGCGCGCTGGACGATTTCCTTGTTGAGCTCGAAGGTCGGCTTGTACTGCGGGGATGCCGTTGAGATCAGCCAGCCATTGTTGCCGATCGGGATGAAGACGCCGAGATCCATTGCAGTCGCTCCTGGTTGCGGAAGAGATCGAGTGGCTCGCCGGCAAGCGCCTCGCCGACTGATCGTCTGCTAGCAAACACGATGCCAGATATTGGCGATGCCGGAAGATGCGCCACGGCGCGCGATCGGGAGGCGTCGTGGCCGGGAGGGTCATGGGTCAATGCTCTTCCAGCAGGCGACCGAGACCGGATATCCTGTCGGTGATGCCGTTCTGCCGCAGGGCGTGCCAATACGTCGCGGTGTTGATCGCGATCACCGGCTTGTCGAGCCAGAACTCGGCGATCGCGGCGAGCCGGATCATGCTGAGATTGGTGCCGACCTGAAGGATGGCGTCGATATCGTCGCCATTGAGCTCGATCAGCGTGTCGCGCAACCTGTCTTCCGGCACCTCGGCGATCCCCGTCCAGCTCGGGCATTTCAGGCAGATGTCGCGCACCACCGTGTAGCCGGCCTCGGTGAAATAGTTCCGCACCTGATCATTGGCGACTGGATAATACGGCGTCAGGAACGCGATGCGCTTGCCTGCGCCATAAGCCTTGAGCGCCGCCGTGCAGGCGTGCGAGCCGATGCTGATGCCGACGCCGCTTTCGCGCTCCACCTTGGCCTGGAATGCATCGGCGCCCTTGATGCCGCCATAGAAGGTGATGGCCGACATGCCCATGACGAGATAGTCCGGCGAGCAGGTCATGACGCTTTTCACGGCATCGACCACGTTGTCGGAGATGATGCTCGTACCAGCCATGAAGGTTTCATTGCTCACGGCGTGCGAATTCGGCGTGTAGATGCGGCTGTAATGGTTGGTGACGCCGGCAGGGCGCATCGCCTCGAAGTCCGGCTGGACCACCGTGTTGGTCGACGGTCCCAGCACGCCGAACTTCTTGCGCCATCCGAGGACATCACGCATCGCTTGTTCCCTATGATGCTTGTTACGCTTTTTATGCTTGCCGGGCCGCGGCCTGGCCGGCCAGCCGCCCGAGCGTCACGGCCATGCACAGGCCGGCGGCCGGGAGATAACCCCAGACGCCGGGGCCGGAAATACTGCGCGCGGTGCCGCCGCCGGCAAACAGATTGGGCATCGGCGATCCGTCGGCACGCATCACGCGGGCCGTGTCATCGACGACCAGGCCGCCCTGGGTATGAAACAACGCGCCGGTCACCTTGGCCGCGAAGTAGGGGCCCTCACTGCTCAGCGGAGGATTTCGGCCGAAGTCGCGTCCGAACGGATCCTCCGCATCGCCGTTCGCGCAGGCGATGGCATGCGCGAGGGTCGCCTGCAGCGTCGTCGCGGGAACGCCGATCAGTTGCGCAAGACCGGCGGCATCCGGCGCCGACTTGACCATGCCGAGCTTGGTGAGGGCCTGATACTCCGGCCAGCGTAAATTGCTTTGTCGCAGCCGGTCGTCATAGACCACCCAGGCGATGCCGCTCGGCTGCGCCAGCACCTGCTTCGATTGGCCGGAAATGTCGAACAGCTCGTTGGAGAACCGCTCGCCCTTCAGATTGATCTGGATGCCGCCTTCCATGATCAAATTGTAGTTGACCAGCACGCCGGATTCGATCGAGAGCGCGCCATAGCCCTGGAACGCAGTCATGTCGGCGGTCGCGGCGCCCAGCTGCATGCCCCATTGAATGCCTTCGCCGTCATCGCCCTCATGACCGAAATAGGGGCTGTCGCCCATCTCCGGGATGAAGCGTCGCACCATCTCGCGATTGGCGCCGAAGCCGCAGGTCGCCAGCACCAATGCTGCGCAGCCGATGGTTTCGCGGGTGCCGTCCGGTCGCAGAAGACCGACACCGAGCACGCGATCCATGTCGTCGGCGTAGACGTCGACGACATGCGCGTTCGTCGTCAGCGAAACCCGTCCTTCGCCGGCGCGGATCAGGCGACCGAGCAATTCCGTTCCGCTGCGGGATGGCAGCCCGTGCAGCCGCGGCACCGAGTGGCCGAAATCCGTGCGCCAGGCGAGCTCGACATCAAAGGGGAAATCATGATCGGCCATCAGCCAGTCGATCGTGGGGCCGGACTCGCGGGCGATGCTTCGGGCCAGCCGTTCATCGGTCTGTCCGCGCGTCTTCGTCATGATATCGGCAAACATCGCCTCGGCGCTGTCGCTGACGCCCTTGTCCTTCTGTGCCCGCGTCGCGGCCGCGCAGATGAAGCCCTGCGCCATGCTGGTCGTGCCGGTCGGGCTCGCGTCGCGTTCGAGCACCATGACATCCGCGCCTGCATCGGCCGCGGCGAGTGCGGCGGTCATGCCGGTTGCGCCGGCTCCAACCACGAGCACCGGCACAGACGCGTCGAAGCTCATGGCATGGGTGCGGATGACCGGCATTGAATATCCTCTGATCGGGCAGCGAGGCCTGGTCGTGGATGGACCGACGTCGCTGTCGGTAACCCGTGCAAGATTGTATGCACTGTTGTTGGAGTCCGTCAATGCCTCCGACTACTCATCACGAGCAATCATCCGTCGTGTTTCATAAAATGGCTTTACTATAGGTGTTTTGCGATCGTAACGCGGCGATTGCTGTACTAATGGGCAGGTTGCCTACGCCGTTGCACAGAAAAAGTGTATGCAATCTTTTCGGGGGCGGTGTTAGCCTGACGGCCATACGGCAGCGATGGGGGCTGGTCTTGAGGCGGATCTTTCAACTGGTCGGCTTACGCCAATGGCGGTCTCGGCCCGCACCTGGCGCGCCGGTCTCCGCGCCAAGTGCTTGCGCGCCGAGCGTCGCATGAGCGGCAGCACTGCGCTGGTTGCCTCCGAGCGCTTCGCGCGTCATGTGGTCGCGACGCGTTTTGCTCAGTTGACCTCTGACGCGATCGCGCAGGCCAAGGTTTTCATTCTCGATACGATTGGGGTCGGCATCGCGGGCTCGTCGGCCGCCGGCGCCGATCAGCTCGCCGCGGCTTCAGTTGGGTGGGGCGAGGGGAGCGAGGCGGTCGTCTGGGGACGCCGTATGCGCGCGCCGGCCTCGATGGCGGCGTTCCTCAACGGATTTCAGGTTCATTGCCAGGAATATGACTGCGTGCATGAGCGCGCCGTGCTGCATCCGATGGCGACCCTGCTTCCGGCTGCGCTCGCTTATGCGGACCGAAGGGGCGGCGTATCCGGGCGCGAGCTGATCGCCGCCGTCGCGGTCGGCATCGACGTCGCGGCCGGTCTCGGCGTCGCCTCCCGCTCAGCGTTGACGTTCTTTCGGCCGGCTACATCCGGTGGATTTGGCGCGACCGCAGCGGTTGCGCGCCTTGCCGGCCTCGATGCCGAGGCCACCTGCAATGCGTTCGGCGTTCAGTATGGCCAGACCAGTGGCACGATGCAGGCGCATGTCGAGGGCAGCATCGTGCTGCCGATGCAGATCGCCTTCAATGCACGGGCCGCGCTGCAAAGCTGCGATCTCGCCGCGGTCGGACTCGTTGGTCCCCGCGATGTGTTCGAAGGACCGTTCGGCTATCTCAAGCTGTTCGAGGGGCGCTGGGATCTGGAGCCGACCTTGGAGGGTCTCGGGCGCGACTGGCTGGTCAGCGAGCTCAGCCACAAGCCTTTTCCGGCCGGACGGGCCACCCACGGTGGGATCGAGGGCCTGATCGCGTTGCGTCGCGAACACGGCTTCACGGCCGCCGACGTCGACTCCGTGCGCGTCATCGGTCCCTCCTTGATCAAGCGGCTTTGCGGACGTCCGGACGTGCCGGCGCCGAATGCCAACTACGCGCGCCTGTGCATGCAATTCATTGCGGCCAAGACGCTGCTGCACGGCACGGTCGATCTCGCGCATTATCGCGGCGCCGAGCTGACGGACGCCGCGACCCATGACATCGCCAGCCGCGTCACGATGGAAGCCGACGACAATCCGGATCCGAATGCGCTGGTGCCGCAGGAGATCGTGGTGACGCTGAAGAGCGGCGAGGTGCTGCGCCGGCGCTGCGAGGTGATGCTGGCGCATCCGTCACGGCGGCTTTCGCGCGATCAGCATCTGACGAAGTTCCGCCGCTGTCTGGAGTTCGCGCAGGTGCCGCTGCACCCAGAGGCCGGTGACCGGCTGATCGACATGGTCGATCGGCTCGAAGACGTCGAGGACGTCCGGGCGCTGACCGGACTGCTGATGCAATGAGCCGGGAATGAAGAGAACAGGAGAACGAGGGATGCGGACGATCTGGGCTGGGCTGACGATGCTGGCGCTCGCGGCAACACCGGCTGTGGCCGAAAGCCAGCTGTTGTTCCTGGCCGAGGACGTCCCAGCCGGACTGGACTATGACGGCCCGTCGGTCTCGACCAACACCTCGCAGACCGGCTTCATCAATCTGTCCGAGCCCTACATCTATTACCCTTATGGCCCGGCCAACAGCGAAGGCATCCGCACGCTCGACTACTCCAAATATGAGGGGCGCCTGGTCGAGAGCTGGGAGTTCGACGAGCCGAGCCTGACCTGGACCTTCCATCTGCGCAAGGGCGTCAAGAGCTGCGCCGGCAACGAGTTCACGGCGGACGACGTGCTCTACACCTTCGCGCGCGCGAAATCGGTCAGCGGCAAGGCGCCGATCGGCTGGTTCCTCGCCAATCTTGCCTCGGTCTCTGGCTTCACGCGCGATGTCTTCAAGCCGGGGGCGGACAAGAGCCTGGGCGATGCGGTCACCAAGGTCGACGACTACACCGTCCGCATCAAGCAGTCGTCGCCGAACCGCCTGTTCCAGATGGTGATGACGATCTATTCGACCTATCCCTATGACAGCAAGGAGATGAAAAAGCACGCCACCGAGGCCGACCCCTGGGCGCATGACTACGTCAACACCCAGAACGTGCCATCCTTCGGAGCCTACTGCCTGGAGCGCTGGACCAAGGATGACGAGTTCGTCCTGGTTGCCAACCCGAACTATTACCGCGGCAAGCCGGCCATTGACCGCGTGGTGATCAAGAAGGTCCCGCAGAGCTCGAACCGGACGCTGGCGCTACGCAGCGGCAGCGCGCAGTTGACCCAGCGCCTGACGGCGCGCGAGTTCAATGGCCTGCGCAAGGCCAACGGCGTCAAGGTTGCCGGCATCTTCGGCAACGAGGTTCTGATCCTGAATCTGAACTTCAAGACGCCGCCGTTCGATAACCCAAAGCTGCGTCAGGCGATCGCCTATGCGATGCCGTATCAGCAGATCACCAATGTCGGCTATTCCGGCGCGGCCCAGCACATGGACGGTCACTTCTCGCGGGCGCTGAATGCCTATGTGAAGCCGTCCACGCAATACGACACCGACCTCGCGAAGGCCAAGCAGCTGCTGGCCGAAGCCGGCTATCCCGAGGGCAAGGGACTGGAGAAATACCCCGACGCGTTCAAGCTCGCCTTCGTCGCCGAGCGGGAGTCGCTGCTGGGGCCGATCGCGACCGTGATCCAATCGTCGCTGAAGGACATCGGGCTTCCGGTCCAACTCGATCCCTTGCCGCAGACGCAGATGAGCGATCGCCGCATCGTCAAGAAGGATCTGCCGATGGGCTTGTCCGACCAGGAAAAGCCTGTGGGTCCCGATGTCGGCTACGCGACGATGCTGTTCTTCGTGTCGACGGCGGCGGGTGGCGTCAACAATCTCGCCAATTATTCGAGCCCGGACGTCGACAAGATGTTCGCCGAGGCGAAGAGCGAGGTCGACGACGCGAAGCGCCGCCAGATCCTGACGCAGATCCAGGAGAGGCTGCAGACGGACCTCGCCTGGGTGCCGCTGGTCGAGACCAAGACGGAGTGGGCATTCTCCAGCAAGCTGTCCGGCGTCACCTGGCACCCGGAGAACTCGATCCACTTCATCGATCTGCAGCTGCAGAACTGACGGAGCAGGTCGCGTGATCCCGTTCGTCGCCCGACGGTTGGCCGTCGCCATGCTGCAGCTGGTCGGACTGCTGCTCGTGGTGTTCTTCGCGATCCGCATGCTGCCGGCGGATCCGGTCGCGCGGCTCGTCGGCATGAACGCGACACGCGAGGCGTATCTGTCGTCCCAGCACGCGCTCGGGCTGGACAGGCCCGTGCTCGAGCAGCTCCTGAGCTATGCGGCCGGCGTCGTGCGCGGCGACTTCGGCCGCTCCTGGGTGAGCGGCGCGCCTGTGATGCAGGACATCCGCAATGTCCTGCCGGTCACCATCGAACTGATCACGATCAGCTTCGTGCTCGCGTTTCTGCTGTCCGTCCCTCTCGGCATGCTGTGCGCGCTGCGCCCCGGCGGGGTCGCTGACAGCGCGACCTTCACCTACAGCCTGTTCGCCGGCTCGCAGCCGGAGTTCTGGTGGGGGCTGCTGTTCATCTACGTGTTCTTCGCCGTGCTGGGCTGGGCGCCGGCGCCGCTCGGCCGGATCGATCCGATGATGACGCCGCCGGCGGCGGTCACCGGCTTCATCACCATCGACTCGCTGCTCTCCGGCAACATGGCGGCGCTGCGCGATGCGCTTCATCATCTGGCGCTGCCGATCGCCACAAAGGTGTTCGTGCTGTCAGGCCCGATCATCAAGATGGTCCGGCAGAACATGGTCCGCGTGCTCGGCGCCGACTACATCCTCTATGCCCGCGCCTCCGGACTGCCGCCGTGGCGGATCGCGCTGGTCGCGCTGAAGAATGCGCTGGTTCCGGCGCTGACGCTGCTCGGCGTGCTCTACGGCTATATTCTCGGCGGCGCGGTGCTGATAGAGACCGTGTTCTCGCTCGGCGGCATCGGCCAATACGCCGTGCGCTCCGTGCTCGCGTTCGACTATCCGGCGATCCAGGCGGTGGTGCTGGTGATCGCCGCGATCTCGCTGTTCGTCTATCTCGCGCTTGACGTCGTGCATGCCTGGATCGATCCGAGGCTCGCGGCATGACCGAGTTGATCGACACGGCCGATATCGGCCAGCGCATCGCTGAAAAGCGAAGACCATCGTGGCTGTTCGGCTTCGGAACGGCGCTGGTGCTGTTGTCGCTGGTCCTGATGGTGGCGGGCCCCTGGCTCGCGCCCTATGATCCGAGCCGGCCGACGATGGAGGTGAGCGAGCCCCCACCGGAGCTTGCGAGCGTTCCCGGATTGATGTGGAGCGCCTTGCGCGGCGCGCCGCATCCGCCGATCCACTGGTTCGGCACCGACGGCACCGGCCTCGATGTCTTCTCGCGGGTGATTGCCGCGCCACGCACCGACGTCGCGATCGCGGTCGGCGCCAATCTCGCGTCATTGATCATCGGCAGCCTGCTCGGGCTGCTCGCGGGCTTCGCGCGGTCGTGGATCGCTGCGACTGTCATGCGGCTCTCGGACCTGATCCAGGCGTTTCCGGTCTTCATCACCGGCATGATCCTGGTGACCCTGGCTGGCCGCAGCAACAGCACGATCATCGTCACGCTCGCCTTTCTCTACACACCGATCTATGTGCGCCTGACCCGCGCGGAGGTGCTGGCGCAGCGCGCCCGCGGCTTCGTCGATGCGGCGCGCGCGCTCGGCAAGAGCGATCTGTTCATCGCGCTGCGCCACGTGCTGCCCAACGCGCTGGCGCCGTCGCTGATTCAGGCCTCAGTCACGATCGGTTTCGCCATTCTGATGACCGCCGGCCTCAGCTTCGTGGGCGCCGGCGTGCGGCCGCCGTCGCCGGAGTGGGGGCTGATGATTGCCGCCAGCGCCAATGATCTGATCCAGGGCGAGTGGTGGTCGTCGCTCTTCCCGGGTCTCGCGATCTCGCTGACGGTGTTCGGCTATGCGGCCTTCGGCAACGGTCTGGAGCGCATCTATGCCGAATGAGACCGCGGTCATCGACGTCAAGGGGCTGACGGTTGCCTACGGCGCGCGCGCGGCGATCTCGGACTTCGCGCTGACCATCGCGCCTGGCGAGGTGGTCGGCCTGACCGGCGATTCCGGCAGCGGCAAGTCGACCCTTGCGTTGGCGCTGCTCGGCCTGACGCGCGGCTCCGGCCGCATCGTGAGCGGCCAGATCATGATGCAGGGCACCGATCTGCTCGCGCTCGATGAAGCCGAGCGCCGCGAGTGGCGGGGCCGTGACATCGGACTGATCGTGCAGAATCCGCGCAGCGCGCTCAGCCCGCTGCACCAGGTCGGTCGCCAGATCGCCGACGTCTATCGCTCGCACCATGCGGTGTCTGCGCGGCAGGCCGAAGCGCATGCGGTGACGATGCTGCGCAATCTCGGCCTCAATGATCCGGAGCGGCGCGCCAAGGCCTATCCGCATGAGATCAGCGGCGGCATGGCGCAGCGGGTGCTGATCGCGATGGCGCTCGGGTCCGGGCCGCGGCTGGTGGTCGCGGACGAGCCGACCAGCGGTCTCGACGTGACGATCCAGGCGCAGTTCCTCGACGAGATGTGGCGCTCGGTGCGCAACGCCGGATCGGCGGCGCTGCTGATGACGCAGGATCTCGGCATCATCGCCAATTACTGCGATCGCGTGATCGTGCTGCAGGACGGACGCAAGGTCGAGGACGCGCCGACCAAAGCATTCTACGCCGCGCCGCGCGACGCCTACAGCCGCTCGATCCTGGCGCGTCGCAAGGAGACGACGGTGAGCGCGGCCGCAGCCACGCCGCTGCTCGGCATCACCGGTCTGCGCAAGACGTTTCCGCTGCGGGACAGCGACAAGCGTGTGCAGGCCGTCGATGACGTCAGCTTCACGGTCGGCCGCGGCGAAACGCTCGGCCTGGTCGGCGAGAGCGGCTCGGGCAAGACGACGGTCGGGCGGGCCATCCTGCGGCTGGTCGAGCCGGACGCCGGCGAGATCGATTTCGCCGGCCGCTCGCTCAGCCGCGCCTCGGCGCGCGAGTTGCGTCTGCTTCGGCGCAAGATGCAGATCGTCTTCCAGGATCCGCTCGACTCGCTCGATCCGCGCTGGACGGTTGCCGATCTCCTCGCCGAGGCGATCGAGCCAAAAGCGGACGTCAAGCGCATCAACGAATTGCTGGAGCTTGTCGGCCTGCCGCCAGAGACGGCCCGGCTCAAGCCGCGCGCCATGAGCGCCGGAGCGCAGCAAAGGGTCAACATCGCGCGCGCCATCGCGGTCGAACCGGACCTGATCGTGCTGGACGAGCCGACCTCGGCGCTGACGCCGCTGGCGCGGCTCGCGATCATCAGACTGCTCCGCAGCCTGCAGGAGCGGCTCGGCGTGTCCTATGTGTTCATCTCGCACGACCTCAACACCGTCGAGGAGATGAGCCATCGCGTCGCCGTGATGTATCTCGGCCAGATCGTCGAGATTGGCAGCCGCAAGCAGATCTTCCGCCGCCCGTTGCATCCCTATTCGAAAGCGCTGCTGGCGGCGCATCTCGTGGCCGACCCCAGCCATCGCCGTGTCGACCGGACCGACATCGAGGCGCTGAGCGGCGAAATTCCGAGCCCGATCGATTTGCCGCGCGGCTGCTATCTCGCCGGTCGCTGCCCGGTCGCGCGGCCGTCCTGCAGCGACCAGCCGCAGCCGCTGCTTGCCGCGCCCGATGGGCGGCTGGTGCGCTGCGCGCCGGCCATCGCCAACGTCCTGCCAGCATCCCTCAAGGAGGCCTCATGCATCTGACGCGCCGTTCATTTGCCGGTGGCGCCGCCACCATCGCCGGCGTCTCGCTGTTCGATCCCGATCTGGCCCTGGCGGCGGACAGGACGCTGACGATCGCGCTGCCCAACAATCCCTCGACGCTCGATCCGATCCAAATCTCCAATCATGACGCGATGGCGATCACCAACGCCGTGTTCGAGAACCTGCTTGAGATCGACCTCGACGGCAAAGTCGTGCCGTCGCTGGCGCGTGCCATGCCGGAGATTTCCGACGACCAGACCGTGTTCAAGTTCGACCTGCGCGATGACGTCGTGTTTCACGACGGCTCGCTGTTCAGCGCCGAGGACGTCAAATATTCCTACGAATACATGCTGGACCCCAAGAACAAATCGGTCCGCCGTTCGCTGTTCGCGCCGATCCAGGAGATCGTGATCGAAAGCCCGACCCGGATCGTGTTCAAGATGAAATCGCCCTATCGGCCTTGGTTTCAGTACATGACCAAGTTCATGGGGATCTTTCCCAAGGGCAGCCGCGAGAAGATCGGCGACAACGGCTTCAAGACGGCGCCGGTCGGCGTGGGCACGGGGCCGGGGGCCTTCGTCGCCTGGAAGCAGAACGACTATGCCGAGTTGAAGCGGCACGACAAATATTGGCGCAAGGGCGTCCCCGTATGGGACCGTCTGGTCGCGAGGATCGTGCCGGAGGACGCCACGCGCGTCGCTTATTTGATGACGAACCAAGCGCAGATCATCAGCGCGCCGCCGCCGCACGAGTTCGAGCGGCTCAAGACGGTGCCGGGCATCGCGACCGGCAGCAAGGTCGCCGTGGGCGGCATGTGGTTCCTGCAGACCAACACCAAGCGGGCGCCGTTCGACGACGTGAACTTCCGCAAGGCCGTCTCCTGCGCCATCGATCGCCGGAAGATTGCCCGCGAGGTGTTCTATGGGCTGATGGACCCGAGCGCGGTGCCGGCGCCGACCACAGTATCCTATTTCAACGCCGAGGCCGACAAGGCGGTGGGATACGACCCGGCCAAGGCCAAGGATTATTTGTCACGCTCCAAATACGCCGGGAATGCCGAGTTCGAGCTGCTGGTGCCGTCGACGCCCTATCTGTTCGACCAGTCGGAAGCTGCGATCGTGATCCAGTCGCAGCTCGCCGAGGTCGGCATCAAGATGAAGATCACGGCCATGGAGATGCCGCAGATCCTGTCGCGCGCCATGGCGGGCACGCAGGTCGCCTCGGCGCTGCCGCTGATGGGGCCGAGCGATCCGACCTTCATCATGCAGATCTGCTACACGGCCGATCAGATCATGTCGAAATCGTCGGGCTGGACCAGCGCGGCGCTCGATGACGCTATCAAGGAGAGCTACAAATACCAGGATCCGGCGCATCTCGACCCGCTATTCCAGAAGATGCAGGCGATCCTCGCCGAGGACTGTCCCAACGTCTGGCTCGGATTCGTCGGCGTCGCGAATGCCTGGCGCGCCGAGATCAAGGACTTCGTGCCGAATACAGGTCTCACGATCTGGACTCGCGACGTCAAGATGAGCTGATCGGTCGGGATCGTGATCGCCATCGCATACCGCATCATGGGCGCGATCGTCACGCTGGCAGGCGTCAGCCTGGTGCTGTTCGTGCTCGTGCATACGATCCCGGTATCTCCGGCGCGCGTGGTGCTCGGCGCCGATGCCTCCGAGGCTGACGTCGCCGAGTTCGACCGGGATCACGGCCTCGACCGGCCGCTGTGGCAGCAATACGCGTCGTGGATCGGCGGCGTGGCGCGCGGCGATTTCGGCAACTCCGTGATCGACGACACGCCCATTTCGAGCCAGATCGCCGATACGTTCCCGGTCACCTTCGAGCTCGTCGTGCTCGGCTTCGCGTTCTCCCTCGCCACGGCCATTCCCTTGGGCGTGCTCTCGGCGCTCTACGAGGGGCGGGCGATCGACCAGGCGGCGCGGGTGCTGTCGGTCGCCGGCGTGTCGATTCCGAGCTTCTGGCTGGGGCTGATGCTGATCGCATGGGGCGCGGTGGCGCTGCGCTGGTTTCCCGCCGGCGGCTACGTGCCCTGGCGTGACGGGATCGTCGCGCATCTGCAGTCGATGACCTTGCCGGCGATTGCGCTCGGCATCTACTACGTCGCCATCATCAGCCGGATGACGCGCTCGGCCGTGGCCGATGTGTTGAGGGCCGACCACGTCCGGGTGGCGCAGGCGATGGGACTGCCGCGGCGCCGCATCCTGGTCTACGTCCTGAAGAATGCCTTGCCGCCGGTCGTCACCGTCGCCGCGATGTCGTTCGGCTACATGTTCGGCTGGTCGCTGATCGTCGAGCAGGTGTTCAACATCGCCGGCATGTCGCGGGCGCTGCTCAGTGCGATCTTCCGGCGCGACTATCTGATGATCGAGAACGTCGTGCTCGTCATCACGGCGGTCTTCATCGCCGCCAATGCGCTGGCGGATCTGCTCTACACCTGGCTCGATCCGAGGTTGTCACGATGAGCGGAGCGGGATGGCGCCTGGAAAGCCGCATCGGCCTCGCGCTCGTGCTCGCGGCGGCCGCCACCGCGCTGCTGGCGCCGTGGATCGCGCCCTATGATCCGCTGGCCGTCGATCTGAGCCGCAAGCTCGCGCCACCGAGCGCGCTGCATTGGATGGGCACCGATCAGACCGGACGCGACATCCTCAGCCGCATCATCTGGGGCGCGCGGCCCTCGCTCACGGTCGGCTTGCTCGCCGTTGCAATCGGCTTGACGGGCGGCATTGCGCTCGGCGTTAGCGCCGGTGTTGTCAGAGGGTTCTGGGAGCAGGCGGCGATGCGCACGGTCGATGGCCTCGCCGCGATCCCGATGCTGATCTGGGCGATTGCCGTGGTCGGCATCGTCGGCGTCGGTCCGGTGCCGGTCGGCCCCTGGCTGCTGCCGAACGAGAGCAAGATCATCCTGCTGGTCGGCATCCTCTACATTCCGCCGCTCGCGCGCGTGACCTATGGCGGCGCGCTGGTGGAAGGGCAGGCGGATTATGTCCGGGCGCGGCGGATGCAGGGCGCGTCGCGGCTCTCGATCATGTTCGGCGACGTGCTGCCGAACTGCCTGTCGCCGGTGATCGTGCAGGCGACCTTGCTGATCGGGGTCGGCATCGTGGTCGAAGCCAGCCTGAGTTTCGTCGGGCTCGGCGTCGAGCCGCCGAACCCGAGCTGGGGCGGCATGCTGGCCGACGCGCGCAAATACATCTTCTCCGGCGAGTGGTGGACCTACGTCTTTCCGGGCCTTGCCATCTCGCTGAGCGTGATCGGCTTCAATCTTCTCGGTGACGCACTTCGCGAGCTGCTCGATCCGCGCAGCGTCGCCAGCCTCTCGATGGTGGCGTGAGATGGCGCTGCTGGAGCTCGACGATCTCCATATCGGCTATCCCGCTGACGGCGGGATGATCGAGCTGGTCCGCGGCTTGAGCCTGTCGCTCGATGCCGGCGAGGCGGTCGGCCTGGTCGGTGAGTCCGGGTCCGGCAAGAGCCAGACCGCATTGGCGATCCTCCAATTGCTGCGGTCGCCGCTCCGCATCCTCAAGGGACGGATCATCTTCGATGGCCAGGATCTGACCGAGGCCGGCGAGGCCGCCATGCGCCGCCTGCGCGGAGGCGCGATCTCGATGGTGTTCCAGGACGCCATGTCGGGGCTCAACCCGGCCTTCACCATCGGCGCGCAGCTGACCAACGTGATCTCCGCGCACCGCAAGGCGAGCCGCGCCGAGGCGACGCGGATCGCGGTCGAGGCGCTCGACATGGTCGGCATCCGCAATCCCGAGGCCCGCCTGCGGCAATATCCGCACCAGTTCTCCGGCGGCATGCGTCAGCGCGTCCTGATTGCGATGGCCATCGCCTGCCGGCCGAAGCTGCTGATCGCCGACGAGCCGACCACTGCGCTCGACGTCACCGTGCAAGCCCAGATCGTCGATCTGCTCGGCGACCTCCGCCGCAAGCTCGGCCTTGCCGTGCTGTTCATCACCCACAATCTCGACCTCATGGCCCAGCTCTGCGACCGCGCCGTCGTGCTCTATGGCGGCATGCTGATGGAGGAGGCGAAGGTCGACGCGCTGTTCACAGCGCCAGCGCATCCCTACACGCGTGCGCTGCTCGCCTGCGTGCCGCGGCTGTCCGACCCGCCCGGCGTCGTCAATACGATCGAAGGGTCCGCCCCGGTGCCTGGACGGCTCACGACGGGATGCCCGTTCGCTCCGCGTTGCAGCGCGCGCATCGCGCAATGCGCGGAACGCCCGCCGGCGCGGCTCATCGCTGCCGGCCGCGTCGCCTGCTGGGAGGCGGCCGCATGACGGCGCTGCTCGAACTCGTCGACATCCGCAAGACATTCGAGCTCGAGCGCAGGCTGCTGCCACGGCTGCTCGGCGTCCGGCAGCCGTTGCATGCGGTGAAGGGCGTCAGCCTCAAGGTCCCGCGCGGCGGGGTGCTCGGCATCGTCGGTGAAAGCGGTTGCGGCAAGTCGACTTTGGCTCAGATCATCATGCGGCTGGAGCACCAGAGCTCGGGCCGCATCCTGTTCGACGGCCACGACATCAGCGCGCTCGGCGGTGCCGCGTTGCATCCGTTTCGTCGCCGCTTCCAGATGGTGTTCCAGGATTCGACGGCATCGCTCAATCCGCGCAAGACAGTGCAGCAGACGTTGCAGGAAAGCCTGACGCTCGCCGGCCGGCCGAAGCCGGAGCGTGCTGCGGCAGTTACGGAGCTTCTCGGCATGGTCGGACTGGATGCCGAGATGCGTCGGCGCTATCCGCACCAGCTGTCGGGCGGACAGCGCCAGCGCGTGGCCATCGCGCGGGCGCTCGCGATGCAGCCAGAGCTGCTCGTCGCCGATGAGCCGGTGTCGTCGCTGGACGTGTCACTGCAGGCGCAGATCCTGCGTCTCTTGATCTCGCTGCGCCAGCGTCTCGGGCTGACGATGATCTTCATCAGCCATGATCTCGCGCTCGTGCATCATCTCTGCAGCGAGGTGGCGGTGATGCAGGCCGGCGCCATCGTGGAGCAGGGCACTCCGGCGCAGGTGCTGCGCGAGCCTCGCCACGACTACACGAAGAAGCTGCTGGCCGCGGTGCCGAAGGCATCGACGATTGCACCAACGCAAGCGCAACAGCACCATGCTGCCTCATGACATCATTTTCATCTGTTGACGATCGAGGAGAAGCCGAATGACCGATGTGCTCGGATGGCGCAAGAAGTTCGCGGTTCTGGTGCCGTCGACCAATACGTCGGTGCAGCCTGAATTCGACGGCATGCGCCCGGTCGGCGTCACCAACCATATCAGCCGGATCCGCATTCCGAACATCGCGTTGCGCAGCAATGACGACTTCAACCGCCTGATCGAACTGATCGCGGCGGCGCAGATCGAAGCCGTCGACAGTGCCATGTCGATGGAGCCGGACCGCTTGGTGCTCGGCATTTCCGCCGAGTCGTTCTGGGATGGCTATGCGGCAGCCCGGCGCCTCAAGCAGGAGCTGGAGCAACATAGCGGTATCGCGGTCACGACCGGCTCGGACGCGGTCGAGTCCGTGCTGAGGCTGATCGGGGTCAAGCGGATCGCGGTGATCACGCCGTATTTTCCTGTCGGCGACGACAATGTGGTCCGGTTCTTCGAAGAGGCCGGCTTCGCAGTCGCGAAGATCCTCGGATTGAAATGCGAAAGCCCGGTGGCCATCGCCCATGTCGGCGAGGCGCGCCTTCGCGATGCGCTCGTCGCCGTCAACGCTCCGGACGTCGAGGCCATCGTGCAGGTCGGTACCAACCTGGCCATGGCCGCTCTTGCCGCACGCGCCGAAATCTGGCTCGGCAAGCCGGTCATTGCGATCAATACGGCGATCTACCATCACGCGCTGCGGGCGTCCGGGATCGACGACAAAATCTCGGGTTGGGGACCGCTGCTGGAGCGTTACTAGCAGCACGAGCCGCGATATACAGTCCGAATCGGCGCGAATGCCGCACACACGAGGCAGCGGGCAGGCGAATGGCAGCAGCAGTCGAGAGGGCCTATGCAGCGATCCGGGACGGCATCCTGGGCGGCAAATACCCCGGCGGCGCGCATCTGAAGGCGGAGGATCTTGCGGATGCCGTCGGCGTCAGCCGTACGCCGGTCCGCGAAGCCTTACGCCGGCTCCATGCCGAGGGGCTGGTCGATTTCGTCGCCAACCGCGGCGCTTATGTGCTGAGTTGGGAACGGTCCGATGCCGAGGAGGTGTTCAGCCTCCGGATGGTGCTGGAAAGCTTCGGCGCTGAGCAGGCCGCGATCAGGCGTTCGCCGGAGCAGCTCGTCCGGCTGCGCGAACTTGCCGAGCGCATGAGCGCGGCCGCGCGCGAGCGGGAGGAGCATCACCTGGAGCTGATCGCCGAATTGAATACGGAGTTCCACCAGCTGCTGCACGACGCGTCCGGCGTGAAGCGATTGGGCCCGCTGCTGAAGACCATCATCCAGATCCCGCTGACCATGCAGACCTTCAGCCGCTACGACGATGAGGATCTCCAGCGTAGCGCGGCTCACCATTGCGAGATCGTTGCGGCGATCGAACGGCGCGACAGCGAATGGGCGGGAGCCGTGATGCGCAGCCATATCGCGGCCGCGCGTCACGTCATTCTCGGTAGCGACGCTCAGATCGTCGCGTCAGCCAGCGACGCCGCATGATGCGACGTCAAACGCTGGCGGAGATCCGCGAGAGGCATCAGGTCCGCATATTTCTGTCCCATGTCGAACAGGTTGGCTTCATGCGGCGCGATTGCCCGGTCGCCGACGCAGTCGGTCACCACGACGGTCCGCAGATTGTGAGCAGAGCTGTCGACGACGGTGGCGCGCACGCATCCGGACGTCGTGCATCCCGCCACCAGCAGCGTATCGATCCGGTTCCAGGTCAGCCAGGCGCCGAAGTCAGTGCCGAAGAAGGCCGATGCATGCCGTTTCTTGACGATCAGTTCGCGCGGCCGCGGCTGCAATTGCGGGACGAACTGGCTGAGCGGACTGGTTTCGGTCAGCTTCAGCAGACCGGGGGCCTTCCTGGCGAAGGCGCCGGCATCGCTGCCATCGTCGGCATAGACCACTCTCGTATGAGCGATCGGAAGGCCGCGCGCCCGCGCCAGTTCGAGCAACTCGACCGTGCGTTCGATTGCAGGGTCGATGTTGCCGCCGCCGAAATGATCGGGGTCGGTAAAGCCGTTGATGAAGTCGACGACAACGACGGCCGGGCGATCCCCCAGCCCGACGGTCTGGGCAAATCCCTGCTTGGCGTAGATATCAAGTTCGCTCATGCATGCTCCGCGTCAGTGACGATCCACTCTGTCACACCAAATTCGTCCTAACAACTGTCGTACCGCATAGCCGGTGCCGCAAATCATCTCACTCCATCACAACGTCAAGCAACGAGGTCTTCATGGCATCCCCCGCGCTCAAAGCATCGATCGAAGCCCGCGAGTTCATTGTCGCGCCGGGCGTCTATGATCTCATCTCGGCCTTGATGGCGGATCGCATGGGTTTCAAGGCGTTGTATGTCACCGGCTACGGCACGGTCGCCTCCGCGCTCGGGCTGCCCGACGCCGGGCTCGCGACCTACACGGAGATGATCGACCGCATCGGCTGCATCTGCCGCATGACGAAGACGCCTGTGATCGCCGACGCCGATACGGGCTATGGCGGCCTCCTCAATGTCCGGCACACCGTGCGCGGCTATGAGGCTGCGGGCGTTTCGGCAATCCAGATCGAGGACCAGGAATTTCCCAAGAAGTGCGGCCATACGCCGAACCGGCGCGTCGTGCCGATGGCGGACATGGTTCGCAAGATCAAGGTGGCCAGCGACAGCCGCAGCAGCCGTGACTTCCTCATCGTCGCCCGGACCGATGCGCGGACATCGCTCGGTCTCGACGAGGCGTTACGGCGGGGAGAGGCCTATGCCGAGGCGGGGGCCGACATCGTCTTCATCGAGTCGCCGGAGACGGAAGCGGAGATGATCGACATCGGCCGGCGCATCAGGACGCCGCTCGTCGCCAACATGGTCAATGGCGGGCGGACGCCGATGCTGCCGGCAAAGCGGCTTGCCGAAATTGGATATTCGTTGGCGATCTTCCCTGCGGCCGGCTTTCTGGCAACCGCCAAGGCGCTCGACGAAGCATATTCCGATCTCAGGGACAACGGCACCACGACGAAGCCTGACACGATGTTCTCCTTTGCGGAGTTCAACAAGCTCATCGGCTTCGAGGATGTCTGGGCGTTCGAACGCCGCTATGCGGAGAGTTGAAAGCGTCGGTGTCGCTGCCGTCTGGGCGTAGATATCGAGTTTGGTCATGCGTGTTCGTGCCAACCATGTTGCACGGAGTCACGCGACAACCGTTCGGACAATTGCTCGGATCGATCCCGGAGGCCGCGAGGCTTCTGGTGGAATGCGGCAGAGCGAACGGCGCGACTGGGCGGCGGTGATCGTTCAGGACGAAGCTGTTCTCCGGGAGTTCATCTTGCCACGCTGCCCTAACGACGCCGAACCATGATGCGCGTGGCTCGTAAGATCATCCTTCGGCGCGACCGAGAGGCTGGTGATCATATCGGGGCCAGCAGTCTTTCGGCCAGGACAGGAATCAAATAACGTTCTTGCTTGAAAAGCAACTTCAGGTGGCTGGATGGCTGGTCGCAAGGATCAGAAGGTTCCGGTTCGGAACGCGGCCGGTCGACAGCCGCTCGACGGTCCGGTGCAGCTCCATGACGCTGCCGTCGCGCACATGCGGGCCGGCCGGCACCTTGATGCCCAGCTGTGTTGCCAGCAGCTGCTGGCGCGTGACCCAGGTCATGCCGACACGCTGCATCTGATGGGTCTGCTGTGCATCCATGGCAAGCAATTCGACCATGCCGTCGAATGGCTCGCCAGCGCCATCAGGCGCGAGCCCAAGCCGCTCTATCTCACGACGCTCGGAACCGCGCTTCTGCAGCAGGGACGCGGCGCGGAGGCGCTCAAGGCCGTCGAAAAGGCCGTCGAACTCAAGCCTGGCAATGCGGAGCGGTGGCAGAATCTCGGACTGGTTCTCGCCGAGCTGCGGCGCAACGACGACGCGATTCTCAGCTTCCAGCGTGCCCTCGAGCTCCATCCCGGCTCGTGGGACGCCGCCTGCAACGCCGCGATTCTGCTGCACCAGGCGGCCCGTTTCGAGGAGGCGCTGGTCCATCTCGATCGGTGCGAGCAGCTGAAGTCCGGCAACATCCGCATGCTTGGTCTGCGCGCGATGACGCTGCTCGGTCTCGCGCGCCATGCCGAGGCCTTCGGCGACCTCGAACGGCTCCGTCTGCTCGATCCGGCGAATGCCGACGTCTGCAATCAAATGGGCAATTGTCTGTCGGCGCTCGGCCGCTACGACGAGGCGTTGCTGTCGTACGACAGGGCCTTCGCCCTGGGTGACAAGCACGCCTTGAAGAACAAGGCGATCGCGCTCGAACAGCTCGGCCGCTTCGACCAGGCGCTCGCCGGTTATCGGCGCGCGGTCGCCGACGACGCCAACGATGCCGGCGCCGCATGGAATCTGGCACTGCTGCATTTGCTGACCGGGGATTTCGAAGCGGGCTGGGCCGGCCGTGAAGCCGCGCGCTGGCGAATTCCCGTCCTCGTGGAGGGCTATCCCAAGCTGTCCGGGCGGCTTTGGCAGGGAATTGAGCCCGTCGACGGCAAGACCATTCTGGTGTGCCCGGATGAAGGTCTCGGCGACGTCATCCAGTTCGCCCGCTACGTCCCGATGCTGGCGGCGCGCGGCGCGCGGGTGATCCTGCTCGTCCAGAATGAATTGCAGCCGCTGCTTTCCGCGCTTCCCGGTGTCGCGCAGTGCCTGCCGAAATCGACAGCGATGGTGCCGCCCTATGATGTCCATTGTCCCTTGACCAGCCTGCCGCTGGTCTTCCAGACCCGCCTCGACAGCATCCCGGCCGAAACCTCCTATCTGCCGGCACCGCCGCGAGACCGCGTCGACGCGTGGGAGCAGCGTCTCGGGCCGCATGATCGTCTACGGGTCGGCTTGGTCTGGTCCGGCAATCCGCGGCATCCGCGGGATCGCGCCCGCTCGATGCCGTTCCGGACGATGGCCGGCATCCTCGATGCCGACGCGACCTTCGTCAGCCTGCAAAAGGACCCGCGCGCGGAGGACAGGCCGGCGCTGCTGGAATGGCCCGAACTGGTCGACCCGACGACGGATCTCACCGACTTCGTCGAAACCGCGGCGCTGGTGTCCTGCCTCGATCTCGTGATCACTGTCGACACCAGTGTCGCGCATTTGTCGGCCGCGCTCGGTCGGCCGACCTGGGTCCTGCTGCCCTTCGTGCCGGACTATCGCTGGCTGCTCGATCGCGAGGACAGCCCGTGGTACCCGACGATGCGCCTGTTCCGGCAGGACCAGCGCCGCGATTATGCGCATGTGATCGCGCAGGTCCGCGCCGAGCTGAATGCGACCATCCGCCGTGGGGCGCCGAGGAGCGCCGCGTGCTGAGTTGCCTGATGCCGGCAGCCTCCTGATCCCCGCGATTGCCGACCTCGGCCGTGCGTGTATAAGTCGGCCCCCCCGTCAGCGGCCCCGCAGGCGGTCTTTCCGATGGCAGGCCATGGTCGAACCCAACGTCACGACATCCGACGGCATGCCGTCGCCGCCGGCGCCGCGTCGTGGCGCGGTCGCTTTCATCTTCGTCACCATCCTGCTCGACATGCTCGCGCTCGGGCTGATCATGCCGATCCTGCCGAAGCTGATCGAGAGCTTCGTCGGCAACGACACGGCGCAGGCGGCGCGCATCTTCGGCCTGTTTGGCACCGCCTGGGCGCTGATGCAGTTCGTGTTCTCGCCGGTGCTTGGCAGCCTGTCGGACCGGTTCGGCCGCCGGCCGGTGATCCTGCTGTCGAATTTCGGGCTGGCCGCAGACTACGTGCTGATGGCGCTGGCGCCGTCGCTGGCCTGGCTGTTCATCGGGCGGCTGATCTCCGGCGTCACCTCGGCCAGCATCTCGACCGCGTTCGCCTACATCTCCGATCTCACGCCGCCGGACCGCCGCGCAGCGGTGTTCGGCCGCATCGGCGCGGCCTTCGGCGCCGGCTTCGTGCTCGGGCCCGCCACCGGTGGCCTGCTCGGCGACATCGATCCACGGCTGCCGTTCTGGGCGGCGGCCGGGCTCAGCTTCGTCAATACGCTGTACGGATGGCTGGTGCTGCCGGAGTCGCTGCCGTCGGAGCGGCGCAGCCCGTTCCGCTGGCGCGCGGCGAGCCCGCTCGGCGCGCTGCAATTGCTGCGCTCGGATCGCATACTGGCGGGATTGTCGCTGGTCAATTTCATCGCCCAGCTCGCCCATGTCGTGCTGCCCTCGACCTTCGTGCTCTACGCCACCTACCGCTACGGCTGGGACACGCGCACGGTCGGCTTGACGCTGGCGATGGTCGGCGTCTGCGCCATGATCGTGCAGGGCGGGGCGGTCGGCTTTATCGTGCGCTCGCTCGGCGAGCGCGGCGCGCTGACGCTGGGGCTGTGTGCGGGGACGGTGGGATTTCTGATCTTCGGCCTCGCGCCGACGGGATCATTGAGCTGGCTCGGCATTCCCGCGATGGCGCTGTGGGGCGTGTCGGGGGCGGCGATCCAGGCCCTGATGACGCGGCTCGTGCCGCCCGATCGCCAGGGCCAGTTGCAGGGCGCGATGTCGAGCGTGCAGAGCATGGCCCAGCTCGCCGGCCCGTTCCTGTTCACGCTGACCTTCGCCTATTTCATCGGTGGCGCCGCGCCGCTGCATCTGCCCGGCGCGCCGTTCCTGCTGGCGTCGGCGTTGCTGATCGTGGCGCTCGGGATCGCCGTGCGGACGCTTCGCGCGTCCCATGCAAAACCCTCATCCTGAGACGCAGCGCGCGAGCGACGCCTCTCGAAGGATGAGGAGGGGGAACACGGGGCTTCCAATTCGAGACGGCGCGGCGCGCCGTCTCACGGTCGATGGCTCGCCGATTACTTCTTCACCAGCGGGCAGTCGCTCGCCTCGAGCGGCTTGGCGGCATCCTCCGGCGCGATGGTCGCGATCAGCTTGTAGTAGTCCCACGGATATTTGGACTCTTCCGGCTTCTTGACCTCGAACAGATAGGCCGGGATCAGGCGGCGGCCGTCGGCGCGCAGCGGGCCCTTGCCGAACAGCGGATCCTCGGTCGGGATCTCCTTCATCTTGGCCACGACCTTGGCGCCGTCATGCGGATTGCCACCGAGCGCCTCCAGCGCCTTCAGGTAGTGCAGCGTGCCGGCGTAGTTTCCGGCCACCGTCATCGACGGCATCGTGCCCTTCGGCGACAGCTTGACGAAGCGGTTGGACCAGGCACGGGTCTGCTCGTTCAGGTCCCAGTAGAACGACTCCGTGAACGTCAGGCCCTGCGCGACCTTCAGCCCGAGCGCATGCACGTCGTTGACGAACAGGAGCAGCGCGGCGAGTTTCTGGCCGCCCTGGACGATGCCGAATTCCGAGGCCTGCTTGATCGCGTTGGTGGTGTCGCCGCCGGCATTGGCAAGGCCGATGACCTTCGCCTTGGACGACTGCGCCTGCAGCAGGAACGACGAGAAGTCGGCGGTGTTGAGCGGGTGCTTGACCGAGCCGAGCACCTTGCCGCCATTGGCGGTGACGACCGCCGAGGTGTCGCGCTCCAACGCGTGGCCGAAGGCGTAGTCCGCGGTCAGGAAGAACCAGCTGTCGCCGCCAGCCTTGGTCAGCGCCTTGCCGGTGCCGTTCGCCAGCATGTAGGTGTCGTAGGTGTAGGAGATCGTGTTGGCGTTGCAGGCCTTGCCGGTGAGATCGGCGCTTGCACCGCCGGAATTGATCAGGACGATGTTCTTCTCCTTGACCAGATTGGAGACCGCCAGCGCCACGCCGGAGTTCGGCGTATCCATGATCACGTCGACCTTCTGGGTGTCGATCCATTGCCGGCCGATGTTGACGCCGACGTCGGGCTTGTTCTGGTGGTCGCCGCTGATGACCTCGATGGTCCAGCCCTTCGCCTTCATTCCCGAGTCTTCGACCGCCATGTTGATGGCCGCAACCGAATTGGGGCCTCCGATGTCGGCATAGAGGCTCGACATGTCGTTGAGCACGCCGATCTTGACGACCTTGTCGTCGGCAAAGGCGGAACCGGTAAAGCTGAGCGTGGTGGCGGCAAGCAACGCAGCCATCCGCAGCGCGTGAGACGTCGTCATCCGTTTTCTCCCTGGTCATTCGATCCGGCCGAGCCCTCTGAACGGGGTCGTCGCCGGTCGTAGTTCCCCGATAACGTGTCTTGCAGCGCGCAGCAATGGGCCAAAAGGCGCGGCTCGACATACGTTCGCCCAGAGAATGGGCAGTTTCGCCCGCAGCCGCGTGCCTCCCGACGACCGCTTTCCCTTTCGACCGCCGGCGGGCGGCGGTGATGGACCCACAGCGAGGTATCCAATGCCGCGCAAGCGGCGCACGTTGTGGAACAATAATGACAACGGTAGGTTGTGGAGGGCCGCTTCCATTGTCATGACGGGCGGTTCGCGTTGTTGCGGAAGGGGTAGGCCAAAATTGGAAGGCGATGCGATGCCGCGACACGTCATTGCGACACTTGATCCCTGGTTACCGCAAGAGGTCGTACAGAAGCTCTATTTGAGGCCGCGCCATCTGCAGCCCGGCAGTTTCAACGCCTATGTCCTTGCCGTCCTTCTGGTCGCGGTCGCGATCGCACTCCGAATGACGGGGGCCGACCTGCTCCCGAGCACCCAGTTCATCACCTTGCTACCGGCGATCCTCCTGGCGACCTTGATCTGCGGGATGGCCGCGGGATTTTTCGCAGTCGTCGTCGCGGTGCTGGCGGCGTGGTTCTTCATCATTCCTCCGGCTTTCTCGTTCAAGCTCGACGAAGGGCAGGGCGTTGCGCTGTTGCTGTTCGCCGCGATTGGATCGCTCGACGTCATCTTCGTCGGTGCGATGCGGGCAGCCATCGTTCACTCGCAAAATCTGAACGAGACCCTGAGTACGGTTTTCGAATCCAATCCCGACTCGCTCCTGCTGGTCGATTTGGAGGGACGGATCGTCAACGCGAACCGCCAGGCTGCAACGATGTTCGGCCGAACGAGCGACGAATTGATAGGAATGCAGCTCGAGAGCCTCTTGCCCGAGCGGTTATGGGATCAGCATGTCGCTCACCGCCACGACTTCATGAAGGATCCCAAGCCGCGCCAGATGGGGCTTGGGCTGGATCTGTGGGGCCGGCGTGCAAGCGGCGCGGAGTTTCCGGTCGACGTCCAGATTGGTGCGATCAAGCTCAAGACGGAGACACTCGCCATCGCCACCGTTCGCGATCTCACCCGCCAGATCAGGCTCACCCAGGAACTCGCGACGAGCAAGCAGCAACAGGCGATCCTGAAAGAGCGCGAGCGGGTCGCTGACGAATTGCGCCTGTGGGCCGATGCATTCCAGTGCGCGGCGATCGGCATCGAGATATCGGATCCGCGCAGCGGCACCGTTCGGTTCGTCAATCCGGCCTATGCGAGGGCGCGTGGCATCGGCGTCGACGACGCCAAGGGCATGGCCGTCGCGGACGTCTATGTAGAGGAGGAGCGCGCGCGCTTGCCCGAGCTGTTTGCGACGGCGGATTTGCGCGGACAGGTGAGCGTCGAATCGCGGCATCTGCGCAAGGACGGAACGAGTTTCGCCGTCGAGATCGACATCGCCAGCAAGCGGGACGAGACCGGCGCGGTGATTTACCGCCTGACGTCGTCCCGCGACGTCAGCGCCGCCAAGCTGATCGAGGAGCAGCTTCGGCAGGCGCAGAAGATGGAGGTCATCGGGCAGCTTTCCGGCGGCATTGCGCACGACTTCAACAATCTGCTGACGGTGATCGTCGCCAACGCGGAAATCCTCTGTGAAGACCCCGAACTCCGCGACGACCTGCGGCGGATCGCTGCCGATATTTCCCAGGCCGGCCAGCGGGGCGCGGCGCTGACACAGCGATTGCTGGCGTTCAGCCGGAAGCAGCTGTTGCGGCCGATCGCGATCGACTGCCGGGCACTTCTCGATTCGATGCAGAAGATGTTGTCGCGAACCCTGCGCGAGAACATCCGCATCGTCGTTGTCGACAACCCGAAGCCGGCGCCGGCATTCGCCGATCATAGTCAGCTCGAAGCGGCCGTCCTGAACCTTGCGGTCAATGCGCAGGATGCGATGCCCGACGGAGGTTGCCTGGTCCTTGCCGCCGACGTGACGTCTCTCGACGATCACTATCGGAGCCTGCAGCCGGATGTCGCGCCCGGCGAATACGTCATGATCTCCGTCACCGACAACGGTACGGGCATGACTCCCGAGGTTCTCGCGCATGCGTTCGAACCGTTCTTCACCACCAAGGACGTGGGAAAGGGCAGTGGTCTCGGCCTCAGCATGGTGTTCGGCTTTGCCAAGCAATCCAACGGCCATGTGTCCTTGTACAGCGAGCCGGGATTGGGCACGACCGTGCGGATCTATCTGCCGCTCGTCGCTTCGGAAACGGCAGGAGTGGCCGCGGAGCAGGAGATCGCGTCCGTGCCGCATGGACATGAAACGATCCTGATCGTGGAGGATGATCCTTTCGTGCGGATGTCGGTGATCCGTGCGGTCGAAAGTCTCGGCTACAAGGTCGTGGCCGCCGAGAACGGCAACGATGCTCTGGTGGAGATCAAGGTCAATGACGACATCGATGTGCTGTTCACCGACATCGTCATGCCGGGCGGCATCAGCGGATGGCAACTGGTCGAATTGGCGCGCCAAGTCCGGCCGGGCTTGGCCGTCATCTTCACCTCCGGATATCCGCGGGATTCGCTGGCCGAGTCGGGACATGCCGCCGCCGACGCCATCGTGCTGACAAAGCCCTATCGAAAGGCCGAACTCGCGTTGCGCTTGCGGGACGCCTTGACGAAGCGGCTGGTGGACTCGTGATGTCGACGGCCGCCATGCGAGGCGACGGCGCGGGCTAGGCAAGCGATGCGCCCGACCCGCGTTGATGCGAGGCCGTCAGGCATGATGCGCCTGGCGAAACGCAATCAGATCCCCAGCGCCTGCAGCGCTGCGGCCACGTCGTCCGTCGAGCGCACCAGCACCGCCTTCAGCCCGCTGGCGCGCGCGCCGTCGACGTTCTCGGCGAGATCGTCGAAGAACACGATGCGCTCGGCGGGGACGCCGATGGCCTGCACCACGTGATCATAGGCCTCGGCGTCCGGTTTGCGCAGGCCGATCGACGACGACAGGAAGATCTCGCGGAAATGGCCGAGCAGGTCGGCGTAACGCGGCGAGAAGTGATCGATATGCGGCTGGTTGGTGTTGGAGAATGCGTACAGCGGCAGCTTTTCCGCGGCATGGGCAAGCAGCGGCGCGATGCCGGGCATCGGGCCGACGAAGATCGCGTTCCAGCCCTCCAGAAACTGTTCATCGGTGATGTCGATGCCGAGCTGGGTGCGCAGATTGGCGAAGAACGCAGCATCGGACACTGTGCCGCGCTCATGCCCGTGATAGATCTCGTCGCGCACGAAGCGCTGCGCGATCGCCTCCGGCGCGCAGCCGGCATGACCCGCCCAGCGCGACACGACCTGGATGAAATCGATGTCGATGACGACGCGGCCGAGATCGAACAGCAGCGCGTCGGCCGCGCCGGGGCGGAGATCGGAAGGGAGCATCGCGACGCGCGTCTTTGCCAGATGGAGAGCCGAATGAAGATCCCCTCAATAGCGGTAGGGCTCGATGTCGGCCAGCGGAAACGCGCTGAACACGCCGGGCGTGTTGGTGGCCGTCGCGGGATGCAGATACGACGCGTTCAGCTCGGCGAAGGAGGTGACGCCGAGCAGGCCGAGCGCGCGGATGACCTCATCCTCCAGCAGCTCGAGCATGCGGACGATGCCGTCCTCGCCGGCCGCCGCCAGCGCCCAGCATTGCAGCCGGCCGATGCCGACGAGGTCGGCACCGGAGGCGATCGCCTTGACGATGTCGGTGCCGCGGCAGAAGCCGCCGTCGACCATGACCTTGGCGCGGCCCTGCACCGCCGCGACGATCTCCGGCAGCACATGCATGGCGCCTCGGCCATGGTCGAGCTGGCGGCCGCCATGGTTGGAGACGTAGATCCAGTCGACGCCGTGATCGACGGCGATCTGGGCGTCCTCGGCGGTCGCGATGCCCTTGATGATCAGCGGCAACTCGAACCTGTCCTTGATGAGCTTCACGGTATGCCAGCTCAGCGCCTTCTGGTGGTCGCCGCCGGTGGCGCGCAGCCGGCTCTCACGCACATAGCGCTTGGCGATGTCGCGTTCGCGCCGGCTGTAATGGGCGGTGTCGACGGTCAGGCAGAACGCGGTGTAGCAGCTGGCGACGGCGCGGCGGACGTAGTCCTCGACGAAGGCGTCGTCGCCGCGGACATAGAGCTGGAAGATGCGCAGCGCGTCGGGCGCTGCTTCTGCGGTCTTTTCGAGTCCCGGCTCCGAGACCGAGCTCAGCATGTGCGCGGCCCCGAACCGGCCGGCGCCGCGCGCCACGCTGGCAGCGCCCGCGGTATCGAAGATCTCCAGCGCGCCGACCGGGGCGAGCACCACCGGCAGGCGCAGCCTTCGCCCGAAGATCTCGACCGAGCCATCGACCGTGGAGACGTCACGCAGCACGCGCGGACGGAACGCGATCTCGTCGAGCGCCATTCGGTTCCGGCGCAGCGTTGTTTCGGTTTCGGCGCCGCCGATGACGTAATCCCAGGCGTTCTGGTTGAGCTGCGTCCGCGCCTTGCGGATGAATTCGTGCAGGTTTTGGAACTTCTCGTCGCTGGCGCCGAGCTCGACGTTGCGCCATCCGGGCTCGATCGGGGTCTGTTGATCCATGCCTGCCTCCCAGCATCAATTGTTATTGTTCGCCGAACATCGCCCATCGGACCGGCGATGCGCAAGCCATTCCGGCCTGCGCGGCCGCGGGCGGGTGCCATGCACGGCACGCTGATTCGCCGCGGAGGACACGGCTCGTTGAGCTGTGATCACGGGGTGGCCGTGAAAGACCGGATATTGCGGCGGGCGTGAACGGGGGCTCTTGGGCCGATCTTGATTTCGGCCGCGGAACGTCCATTTCGATGGACGGCGCGGGCCGGCTGATGGCGCTGTCTTCCGGTGTGCCCGCGGGAATATCGGCCTTGAAGAAACCGGAAATGTGGTGTGAGTTGGTACGCCGATCCTGCCGGCGATGCGTTCGGTCGATGTGATCCGCCGGCCACCAAACAAACCCTCGGGAAACGAAGCAATGCGGAAAAACTGGCTGTTCTTGGCGGGCACGATGACCGGCGTCTGTCTGACCGTGATGGTCACGGGGCCCGAGGGCGCGCAACTCGTCGCCAAGGCCAAGGCGGCGGCCGGCATGTCCGACACCTATTCGCAACTCAACCTGTTCGGCGCGGTGTTCGAGCGCGTTCGCGCCGACTACGTCGAGAAGCCCAACGACCCCGCCCTGATCGAGGGCGCCATCAACGGCATGGTGTCGTCGCTCGACCCGCACTCGCGCTACATGAACGACAAGTCCTGGCGCGACATGCAGGAGACGACGTCGGGCGAATTCGGCGGGCTGGGAATCGAGGTCACCATGGAGGACGGCCTCGTCAAGGTCGTTGCGCCGATCGACGATACGCCGGCCTCGAAGGCCGGCATTCTCTCGGGCGATCTGATCGCCAAGATCGATGGCGATGCCGTGCAGGGCCTGACGCTCGAACAGGCGGTCGCCAAGATGAAGGGCGGCGTCAATACCAAGACCAAGCTGACGATCGTCCGCAAGGGCAAGGAGGCGCCGCTCGACGTGTTGCTGACGCGCGAGATCATCCGCGTGCGTCCGGTGCGCTATCATACCGAGGGGGGCGACATCGGCTACATCCGCATCACCTCGTTCAACGAGCAGACCACCGAGACCCTCCGCAAGGCGATCTCCAGCATTTCCAAGGAGATTCCGCAGGACAAGCTCGCCGGCTACGTGGTCGACCTGCGCAACAATCCGGGCGGCCTGCTCGACCAGGCGGTGTCGGTTTCCAGCACGTTCCTGCCGCGTGGCGAGGTGGTGTCCACGCGCGGCCGCAATCCCGAGGAGACGCAGCGTTTCACGGCGCGCGGCGGCGACCTCACCAAGGGCAAGCCGCTCGTGGTGTTGATCAACGGCGGATCGGCCTCGGCGTCGGAGATCGTCGCGGGCGCGCTGCACGATCACAAGCGCGCGACGCTGGTCGGTACGCGGTCGTTCGGCAAGGGCTCGGTGCAGACCATCATTCCGCTCGGCGCCGGCAATGGCGCACTGGCGCTGACCACGGCGCGCTACTACACGCCCTCGGGCCGCTCGATCCAGGCGCAGGGCATCGCGCCGGACATCGAGGTCAAGCAGGACGTGCCGGATGAGTTGAAGGACCGCAGCGACCTCAAGGGTGAGGCGGGGATGCGTGGCCATCTCTCGGCCGCGGACGGCACCGAGCAGACCGGCTCGCAATCCTACGTCCCGCCGGAGGAGAAGGACGACAAGGCGCTGCACGCGGCGTTCAACGTGTTGCGCGGCGTCACCGTCAATGCCGACGTCCGCGCCAAGGCGGCGGTGCCGAACTGATCAGTGATGGTTGTCCAGGATGCGGCTCCGGCCGCGCCTTACGCTCACACCCGACGGGGCGGCCCTGAGAGGCCGTCCCGCCGTGGTTTTCGACCAGCGTGTACAGGCGGACACGGAGTATGTCCGTCTGTTTCAGATAGATCATGGCGCGGCGGTGCACTGCAAGCGACGATCGGTACGATCGGATGACAGGGTTGGAATTTGGCTTGCGGAAAAGGCTCAAATTGCAACGGTATTTATCGGTTCGGAAACGGCGTCAGGCCGCATCGAAACGCGCGCGCCGGCCGGATGAGCCGTCCTCGGCGCGGTGCGCGGCGAACAATTGCCTCACCTCGGCCGCGGGCTTCGGAGGGCTGAACAGATAGCCCTGCATCTCCGAGCAGCCGAGCCGCTTCAGCACCTGGCGCTGCGCCTCGGTCTCGACGCCTTCGGCGGTCGTCGACATGTTGCGGATGGCGGCGATGTTGACGACGGCCTGAACGATGGCGGCGGAGCCTTCGCTTTCGGTGACGTCCTTGACGAAGCAGCGGTCGATCTTGATCTTGTCGAATGGGATCCGTTGCAGATAGCTGAGGCTGGAATAGCCGGTGCCGAAATCGTCGAGCGCGATCCGGACGCCGAGCGCGCGAAGCTCGTGCAGGGTGTCGAGCGCATCGTCATCGCGGATCAGCACCGCCTCAGTGATCTCCAGCTCCAGCCGGTGCGGTGACAGGCCGGAGGCGGCGAGCGCGTGGGCGACCTTGAGCGCCAAGGTGCCGCTCTTGAACTGCACTGGCGAGACGTTGACGGCCAACCGGATGTCGTCGGGCCAGGTCGCGGCCTCGGCGCAGGCGACTTGGAGAACGCGCTCGCCGAGCTGATTGATCAGGCCTGTGTCCTCGGCGATCGGAATGAATTCGGCCGGCGAGACGTGGCCCCGCGCCGGGTGCTTCCAGCGCACCAGCGCCTCGCAGCCGACGATGCGGTCGTCCTGCAGGCTGAGGCAAGGCTGGTAGTAGACCTCCAGCCGATCGTCGGCGATGGCCTGGCGCAGATCGACCTCGAGCTGATGGCGGGCCTTGACCTGGGCGTCCATGTCCGGCTCGAAGAAGCGCCAGGTGTGGCGTCCCGCGGCCTTGGCGGCGTACATCGCCAGGTCGGCATTCTTCATGATCTGATCGAGATCGGTGCCGTGCTGAGGAATGAGCGCGACCCCGATCGAGGCATCGGCAGTCAATTGATGCCCCAGGCAGTCCCGGGGCGCGCGGATCGCCGCGAGCATGTCGTCGATCAGGCAACTCACGTCCTCGCGGCTCTTGATCGTGGTCTGGACGACCGCGAATTCGTCGCCGCCGAGCCGCGCGACGAAGCCGGCGCTTCCGACACAGGCCTGCAGGCTCTTCGCGACGGACTTCAACAGTTCGTCGCCGATCAGATGGCCAAGCGAGTCGTTGACGCCCTTGAACTCGTCGATGTCGATGTAGTGGAGCGCCATCTGCCGGCCGTCGGACACACGGGCCATTTCCTCCTGCAGGCGCTCGTGGAACAGGGTGCGGTTCGGCAGCTCGGTCAGCGCATCAAAATGCGCGAGATGGGTGATCTGCTGCTCTGCTCGCCTGCGCTCGGTGATGTCTTCATGAGTGGCGAGCCAGCCGCCGCCGACGATCGGCTCGTTCACGATCTGGATCGAGCGGCCGTCTGGGGTCTCGATGATCTGCGACTTCTTGAGGCCGACGTCGCGCAGCACGGCATCGGCATATTCCCCCTCGTTGCCGGCGAGCGATCCCGAGGCCTTGCGGTGAGCGATCAGCTCGCGGAAGGTGCAGCCGGGCTTCACGACATCGGTGGAGAGGCCGTACATGTCGATGTAGCGCTGGTTGCTGATGACCAGGCGTTCCGAGGCGTCGAACAGCAGCAGGCCCTGGGTCATGTTGTTGACAGCCTTGTCGAGCCTTTCCTTCTCCAGGGTCAGGCGCCGGCTCGAGGCCTCGTGGTCGCTGATCAGCCGACGCACGACGATGGTGAGCATGCCGGCGATCAGCAGCACCGACGTCAGCCCGATGGCGATCAGGAAGCGCATCTGCTCGCGCCAGTTGGCCAGCGCCGCCGATACCGTGGTCGTTGCGGTGACGATGAGCGGATAGCTCGTCAGCCGGTGCGATGCGCCGATGCGATGCTCGCCGTCGATGGGACTGTCGAAGATTCCGGTGGTGTTACCGTCTTGCGCGAGGATCTGGCGGAAGATCGGCGCGTCGCGAAAGTTCCGGCCGATCATCGCCTCGTGGTGGGGATGCTGGGCCAGCAGGGTCCCGTTGCGATGCATCATCGAAATCCTCGCGTCCGGGCCAAGCGCGACGGATGCGAAGAAGCGTTCGACATTGGCGGGCTCGAGACTGCGGTTGATGACGCCCAGAAACTCTCCACTCGGACTGATCAGCTTCAGCGCGATGACCGCGATGAACGTTCCGCTGAGCCGGCTTACGATCGGTTCGATCAGCATCGGGGGCGATGCCGGATCCGACCTCAGGCGGCGGAAATAGGGGCGGTCCGCGATATTGACCTGCGGCACCGGCCACGCGGTTGCGGAGTTGATCATGTTGCCGTCGTCGTCGAAAATGTTCGCCACGCCGACATAGGACAGAGCGCTCAGCTTGCGCTTCAGCATGTCGTTGACCTCCGCGCTTGCCATCTGCTCGCGGAAGCGTGCTTTGGTCTCGATGCGGTTGTTCCGGACGTAGCTGGCGATCTCGCGCTGGATCGAGATGAGGTCGTCGATCTGCTGATCGAAATGGCGTGCCAGCAGGAGAACGGTGTTCTCCAGTTCCTGTGTCGTGCCGTCGAGGGCGCGCTGCCGGAAGCTGTCGGCCATGATCGTCGCGCCGATCGTGATCGCTGCGATCAGCGCAAGGCCGCCACCCACGAGCCATCGGATCGGGCCTCTATGGTCCGTCGAAGCTCTGACCGCACTCGCTGCTCTGGCCTTTGTCGTCATTGGTCCCGGATACGCTGGTCATTGGCGCGTCGGGATGGATCGTCTGCAACGTCCCTCCCACCCCCGATTGCTAGAGATTCGCTATGGAGGTGAGGTTAGCAATATGAGTTAGCGAACGATTAATTTTAAGTTGTAATTGGCCATGAAATGCCGTCAGGCGCGATAATGGCCCGACTTGCCGCCGATTTTCTCAGTGAGATGAATGCCCTCGATGCGCACGCCGCGCTCGGCGGCCTTGATCATGTCGTAGATGGTCAGGCAGGCGACCGACACCGCGGTGAGCGCCTCCATCTCGACCCCTGTCGGCCCGCTGACCTTGACCGTTGCGCTGACGATGCAGCCGGGCAGGGCGGCGTCGGGGGTGATGTCCACCGTGACCTTCGAGAGCGCCAGCGGGTGGCACAAGGGAATGAGGTCCGAGGTCCGCTTGGCCGCCATGATGCCGGCAATGCGGGCGGTTCCCAGCACGTCGCCCTTCTTGGCATTGCCGGACACGATCAGCGCCAGCGTCGCCGGGCTCATCAATACACGGCCTTCGGCCGTCGCGATCCGTTCCGTTGCGGTCTTGTCCGACACGTCGACCATGCGGGCTTCACCGCGGGCGTCGATGTGGGTGAGAGACGGTCCGTCAGGCGGTATATCGGCCATGGGTCACTCAGCCGCGCTTGCCGGGCCGGCGTTGCGCGCCAGCAGGGTGCGCGTCGCCGCTGCCACGTCGGCCTGCCGCATCAGGCTTTCGCCGACGAGAAAGGTCTGGATGTCGACGCGCGCCAAACGCGCAAGATCTTCCGGCGTGAAGATGCCGCTCTCACCGACCAGGAGGCGCTCCTTGGGCACCAGCGGCGCCAGGGTCTCGGAGGTTGCCAGCGTGGTCTCGAAGGTGCGCAAGTTTCTATTGTTGATGCCGATCATCGGCGAGCGCAGCTTCAACGCGCGGTCGAGCTCGGCGCGGTCGTGGATCTCGATCAGCACGTCCATGCCGTGGGCGAGCGCAGCGGCTTCGATGTCCGCGGCAGCCGCGTCGTCGAGCGCAGCCATGATGATCAGGATGCAATCGGCGCCATGAGCACGGGCTTCGACCACCTGATAGGTATCGAACATGAAGTCCTTGCGCAGCACGGGCAGGGCGGTCGCGGCCCGCGCCGCCACCATGAAGTCGAGATGGCCCTGGAACGACGGCGTGTCGGTCAGCACGGACAGACAGGCGGCTCCGCCGGCCTCATAGGCCTTCGCCAGTTGCGGCGGATCGAAATCGGCCCGGATCAGACCCTTCGAGGGCGACGCCTTCTTCACTTCCGCGATCAGCGCGTAGTCGCCATTCGCATGCTTGGCGCGGATTGCGGCAACGAAGCCGCGCGGCGGCGAAGCCTCGCGCGCGCGGGCTTCGAGCTCCGACAGCGGGCACGCGTGCTTGGCTGCCGCGATCTCCTCCCGCTTATAGGTCTCGATCTTGGCCAGGATGTCGGACATGACGCGCTCAGAGGATCAGCTGTTGGAGACGGCGATCAGCTGCTTCAGCCGCGCAGCAGCCGCGCCGCTGTCGAGCGAAGCCTTGCCGATCGCTACGCCTTCCTGAAGCGACTTGGCGCGGCCCGCAACCACCAATGCCGCGGCGGCGTTCAACACTGCGACATCACGATAGGGGCTCGGCAGTCCGTCCAGCACGCTCTGCAGCGCCACTGCGTTGGCCGCGGCATCACCGCCCTTCAGCCCGTCGCTTTCGCAGCGCCCGAGCCCGGCCTCTTCCGGTGTAACCTCGAAGGTGCGGATCTGCCCGTTCTCGAGTGCCGCGACGAAGGTCGGCCCGGTCAGGGTGATCTCGTCGAGCCCGTCGGAGCCATGCACGACCCAGGCGGCTTCCGAGCCGAGGTTCTTCAGCACCTGCGCCAGCGGCTCGACCCATTGCCGCGAGAACACGCCGACCATCTGGCGCTTGACGCCGGCGGGGTTGGACAGCGGTCCAAGCAGATTGAAAATCGTGCGGGTGGCGAGCTCGACGCGCGTCGGGCCGACGTTCTTCATCGCCGGATGATGGGCCGGCGCGAACATGAAGCCGATGCCGGCTTCGCGCACGCAGCGACCGACCTGGTCCGGTTTGAGATCGATCTTGACGCCGAGCGCGGCGAGCACATCGGCCGCACCCGACCTCGAGGACAGCGCGCGGTTGCCGTGCTTGGCGACCGGCACGCCGGCGCCGGCCACGATGAAGGAGGCGCAGGTCGAGACGTTGACCGAGCCGGAGCCGTCACCGCCGGTGCCGACGATGTCGACGGCAGACGCCGGGGCATCGACGCGCAGCATCTTGGCGCGCATCACGCTGACGGCGCCGGTGATCTCGTCCACCGTCTCGCCGCGGACGCGCAGCGCCATCAGCAGCGCGCCCATCTGCGACGGCGTGGCCTCACCCGACATCATGCTGTCGAACGCGGACGCGGCCTCCTCGCGGGACAGCGGCGCGCCCGTCGCCACCTTGCCAATGATCGACTTCAGATCGTTCATCACGCGTGCCCTTGGCGATCCGTCATTGATTGCTGCCGCCGCCGACCACCTGCGCCACGGCGGCTTCGTTGATGGTGGTCCCGATATCCTTTTCGAGCTTCAGGACATACGACGTGCCTTGCTCGTCGGCCAGCGCGCGCTGCAACTGGTCCTTCAGCTTCTTGATGTCCTCGGACGCCAGATCGACCTTGGGCTCGACGATGTCGGTGACCCGGAACACGATCCATTGCCGGCCGCCATCGGCCTCGGTCTGGCCGACGCCGTCCTTGGCCGTGCGGAACGCTGCCGTGATGGCGCCGGTGGGCACGCCGGGCAGGGTCGCGTCACGCTTGAACGTGCTCGCCGTCTCTACCTTGGTGCCGAGCGAGGACGCCTCGTCGGCGAGCTTGCCGCCCTCGCTGAGCTTCTTGACCAGTTCGGTGGCCTTGGCGCGCAGCCTGGCCGCCACCTCGTCGTCGCGCCACTTGGCCGCGACCTGGTCCTTGACCTCGTCGAGGGTGCGGTCGCGCGGCGGCGTGATGCCGAGCACCTCGTACCAGACATAGCCGCCGCGGAACGAGATCGGCTCATTGTCGACGCCGACATCGCTGTTGAAGGCCTGCGCAACGACGTCGAGGCCGAGCGGAATGTTCGGGACGGGCTGGCCGTCGGGCTGCTTGCCCGAACGGTCGACCGCCTCGAGCGTCACGGCATTGAGGCCAAGCTTCTTGGCCGCCTCGGCGACGCTCGCGCCTCCGCCGCGCTCGTCTTCCATCTTGTCCCGCAGCGTGGCGACCTGCGATTTGGCGCGGTCGGCCGCGATCTCCTTCTTGATGTCGGCCGCGACGTTCTCGAACGCCGGCTCCTGGCCCGGCTGGATCGCGCTGACCTTCACCAGGGCCACGTTGAACGCGCCCTTGACCGGCTGGCTGACCTCGCCGGTCGGCAGCGAGAAGGCCATGTCGGCGACGGCGGGGTCGAGAATGGCCGATTTCGTCACCAGTCCGAGATCGAGGTCGGCCGGGTTGAGATTGCGCTCCTTGGCGAGCTCGTCGAACGTCACTTCGCCGGCTGCGATCCGCGTCCGCGCCGCCTGCGCCTCTTCAAGGCTCGGGAACGTCATCTGCTGGACCTGCCGTTTCTCCGGAGTGCCCATCAGCGCCTTGCGCTGGTCGAACAGCTTCCTGGCATCCTCGTCCGAGACGTCGGTCCACTTGCCGATCTCCTCGGGCGTCACCAGGACGAACGAGATCTTGCGGTATTCGGGCGCCTTGAACTGCCCCTTATGCTCGTCGAAATACGATGCGAGAATCTCGGGCGAGGGCGCGTCGATGGTGCCGGCCTGCGCGGCGTCGAGCTTGATGTAGTCGATCGAGCGCTGCTCGTTCTGGAAGCGGCTCAGCGCCTCCAGCATCACGTTGGAGGGCTCCAGCCCGGCCGCGATGGTGCCGGTGATCTGTCGCCGCAGCGTCTGCCGCCGCTGGTCGGCCAGATAGCGCTGCTCGGTGAAGCCGAAATTGCGGATGATGGCCTGGAAGCGCTGCGGGTCGAACGCGCCGTTCGGGCCCTTGAAATTGGGGTCGCTGAGGATCACCCGCATGGTCTCCGCGTCGGACTGGCCGAGACCGAGACGGCGGGCCTGCTCGTCGAGCGCAGCTTCCGCGATCGTCTGCTGCAGCACGGAGCGATCGAGACCAAACATGCGGGCCTGCTCGGTGGTGAGCGGGCGGCCGATCTGGCGGCCGATCTGCTGCAACCGGTCGGTGTAGATCTGGCGGAACTCGTTGATCGAGATCTCGGTACGTCCGACGGTTGCCGCCGTCGATTGCCCGAAGCCGCGGAAGATGTCGGCGATGCCCCAGATGCCGAAGCTGACGATCAAGACGCCCATGACCACCGCCATGATGGTCTTGCCGAGCCAGTTTGATGAGGCCTTGCGTAATCCTCGGAGCATGGGTCCAGTCTGTCTGCAGGAATAAAGGGATGAAAAGGACGCGCCTTGAAGCAGATTCTGCGAAAGGGCGTCACCGCGTTGAAACGGCTTATAAAGAGGCAGCCGCCCGGTCGCAACCTCGGCCCTGAGGCGGATTGAAGCGGTGGGAAGACGTCGCGCGCATCGGCACTCCGGACTGGTGCTTCGGAAGGCGCTCTGCTAGCCGATGTCCGTCACAACATTTGCTGGAATCCTGCCATGACCGACCGCATCCGGCCCCTGATTGCCGGCAACTGGAAAATGAACGGTTTGAAGGCCTCGACTGCCGAGTTCGACGCCATGCTGGCGGGGGCCGCCGAGGTGGCGGGACAGGCCGACCTCCTGGTATGTCCGCCGGCGACGCTGCTGGCGGCCTTCGCCGAGAAGGCGCGCGGCACGACGGCGGTCGCGGTCGGAGCCCAGGATTGTCACGCGAAAGCATCGGGGGCCCACACGGGAGACGTCTCGGCCGAGATGCTGGCAGACGCGGGCGCAAGCGCCATCATCGTCGGCCATTCCGAGCGGCGCGCCGACCACGGCGAAAGCGATATCGTCGTGCACCAGAAGACGGAAGCGGTCTGGCGCGCCGGTTTGGTCGCGATCGTCTGCGTCGGCGAGACCCAGCAGCAGCGCGACGCCGGGCAGACCCTGGACATCCTGCGCGGCCAGCTCAATCTCAGCCTTCCGCAGGGGTCGCGGGCCGCAAACCTGATCGTGGCCTACGAGCCGGTCTGGGCGATCGGCACCGGCCTGACGCCGACCGCCCAGGATGTCGAGCAGATTCATGCGTTTATCAGGGCACTGCTGATCGAGCGCTTCAACGGCGAGGGGGCGCGGATGCGCATCCTGTATGGCGGCTCGGTGAAGCCGTCCAACGCCGCCGAACTGATGGCCGTCGCGAACGTGAACGGCGCGCTGGTCGGCGGCGCCAGCCTGAAGGCGGCTGACTTTCTCGCAATTGCGAAAGGATGTTGAGCGGCGATCCGAGCATCGCGCATGAAGGCGCGGGCTCAGCCTGGTTCTCCGATCCGCTTCCAGTAGATCTTCGTGCCGGTGAGGCCGCCATGCGGCTTCAAGGCATAGTCCGGGATGATTCCGGAGAGTTGGAAACCGAGGCTCTCATAAAGCGGTGAGGCGCCGCCATCCTCGGCGGTGTCCAGCACCAGCATCGTGCGCTGCTCTTGGCGCGCCAGGGTCTCGGCGGCCCGCAGCAGCGCGGTGGCGATGCCGCGGTTGCGGTGACTGACGCGCGTCATCATTTTTGCGATCTCGGCGCGGTGCGGCTGGTTCGGCGGCAGCTTCAACTGGAGCGTCACCGTTGCGACTAGATCGTCATCGTCGAAGGCGCCGAGGACGATTCGTTCGTGGCGGCCGACGGCGGCGAGCGAATCCCGCCAGAACATGTCCGCGTCGTCGACGCTGAGCGGGTGCATGAAGCTGACCGAGCCGCCATGGGCCACGGTTTCGATCAGCATCGCGCGCAGGGCAGCCCGAATGGCCGGCGTGTCGGAAAGGGCGGCGATTCGCAGTGGGGACATTCTCAACTCCGGGCGAGGGCGACGACGTAGACGCAGGGAGCGTCGGTCTCATTGGCAAAGGTGGTGTCGATCGGCGGGCCGAAGCCGAGGCAGTCCCCGGGGCCGAGTTCGTGACGTTCGACGCCTTCGGTGATGGTCAGGCGCCCGCTCTGGACCCAGACCAGCTGGCGGATGTGGATGTAGGACGAGGCCGGCAGTGTCACGCTGCGGCCCGCCGGCATCTCGACGGTGACGACCTCGATCGGGTGATCCGGCCTGAGAAAGACCTGGCGCCGAAGGTAACCCGTCTCGGGATCGCGCCAGACCGGCTGCTCGTCCGCCTTGGACAGGCGTTCCGACTGGGCTTCGGCGCGCAGCATCAGGCCGGCCAGCGTGAGATCGAAGGCGCTGGCGAGCTTGACCAGGACGACCGCGGTCGGGCTGACCTCGGCGCGCTCGATCTTGCTGATCGTGGCCTTGGAGACTCCAGACCGCTCGGCGAGGTCGGCCAAGGACCAGCCCCGGCCGTCGCGTTCCAGGAGCAGGCGGCGCGCGAGCCGTTGGCTGAAATCGTCTATTATTTGATCCATTCGTCTCTAATAGTAGAATTTTTGATGTCCGGCAAGCCCTGGCGCGCGGCGCCTCATCGGCGCTTGTGCGAAGCGCGGGTGCGATTATCTGCGGGGTGGCGTTGCCCGACATGATCGTGTAACACCGCGCAAATTTCCGAATAGCCCGCGAAGCGCTCGCGATCCCGGCCTCTGGTCGGGGCCTGCGAGGGCTTGTGACGGAAGGTCACCATGCAGACTGTCTTGATCGTCATCCACCTCATGATCGTCGCCGTCCTGATCGGCGCGGTGCTGTTGCAGAAGTCCGAAGGCGGCGGCCTCGGCATGGGCGGCGGCGCCGGCTTCATGTCGAGCCGGGGCACCGCAAATCTGCTGACGCGGACCACTGCGATTCTGGCGGTCGGCTTCTTCATCACCAGCCTGCTGCTGACCTGGCTGGCAGGTCTCGATCGCAAGCCGACCTCCATTCTCGGCACCCTGCCGGGGCAGACCCAGTCCGGCAGTGCGACGCCGGTGGCGCCGACTGGTGGCGGCGTGCTCGACCAGCTCAAGAAGGCCGACGAGCAGCAGAGCCCGGCCGCGCCGGCCGGCCCGCAGGCCCCGCAATCGCAATAATGCGGGGAAGCCATGCAGGAGCGCAAATTTGCGTCCTGCATCATGAGACGGTCTCAAGTTGCTGAGACCATTCACATTTTGACGTAACCCACAGGCCCGCGACGATGTTGCGGGCTGCAGGCGATTCGTTTTGGCGAATCGAGCGCTCGGCATTAAAGGTAGGGTCCCATGGCGCGGTACATCTTCATCACCGGCGGCGTGGTTTCCTCGCTCGGAAAGGGTCTGGCTTCAGCCGCGTTAGGCGCGCTGCTGCAGGCCCGAGGCTACAAGGTCCGGCTTCGCAAGCTCGACCCCTATCTCAACCTCGATCCCGGCACGATGTCGCCGTATCAGCACGGCGAAGTGTTCGTGACCGACGACGGTGCCGAGACCGATCTCGATCTCGGCCATTACGAACGCTTCACCGGCCGTCCGGCGACCAAGGCCGACAACATCACGACGGGCCGGATCTACCAGGACATCCTGACCAAGGAGCGGCGCGGCGACTATCTCGGCGCCACCATCCAGGTGGTCCCGCACGTCACCAATGCGATCAAGGACTTCGTGCTGTCCGGCAACGACGAGTACGATTTCGTGCTGGTCGAGATCGGCGGCACCGTCGGCGACATCGAGGGCCTGCCGTTCTTCGAGGCGATCCGCCAGCTCAAGAGCGAACTGCCGCGCGATCACGCGATCTACATTCACCTGACCCTGCTGCCCTACATCCCCAGCGCGGGCGAGTTGAAGACCAAGCCGACCCAGCACTCGGTGAAGGAGCTGCGCTCGATCGGCATCCAGCCGGACATCCTGCTGTGCCGCACCGATCGCGAGATCCCGAAGGAGGAGCGGCGCAAGCTCGGCCTGTTCTGCAACGTGCGCGAGAGCGCCGTGATCGAGGCGCGCGACGTCGACAACATCTATGCCGTGCCCGAGGCCTATCACGCCGCCGGCCTCGACGACGAGGTGCTGGCCGCGTTCGGCATCGAGCCGCGGGTGCCGCCGGCGCTCGCCAGCTGGCACACGATCAACGAGCGCGTCCGCAATCCGGAAGGCGATGTGACGATCGCGATCGTCGGCAAGTACACCGGCATGAAGGACGCCTACAAGTCGCTGATCGAGGCGCTGTCGCATGGCGGCATCGCCAACAAGGTGCGCGTCAAGCTCGACTGGATCGAGAGCGAGGTGTTCGAGAACGAGGACCCCGCGCCGTTCCTCGAACACGTCAACGGCATCCTCGTGCCCGGCGGCTTCGGCCAGCGCGGCGCCGAGGGCAAGATCCGCGCGGCGCAGTTCGCACGCGAACGCGACGTGCCGTATTTCGGCATCTGCTTCGGCATGCAGATGGCGGTGATCGAGGCCGCGCGCAATCTCGTCGGCATCTCCGCGGCGAACTCGACCGAGTTCGGTCCGACGGCGGAGCCGCTGGTCGGCCTGATGACGGAATGGCTGCGCGGCAACGAGCTGGAGAAGCGCTCCAAGAGCGGCGATCTCGGCGGCACGATGCGGCTCGGCGCCTATCCCGCGGCGCTCAAGCGCGGCAGCCGCGTCTCCGAGGTCTATGGCGGCGCCACCGAGATCTCCGAGCGGCATCGCCACCGCTACGAGGTCAACACCGCCTACAAGGACCGGCTCGAGCAGCATGGCCTGAAGTTCTCCGGCCTGTCGCCGGACGGCGTGCTGCCGGAGATCGTGGAATACGAGGACCATCCCTGGTTCATCGGCGTCCAGTTCCATCCCGAGCTGAAGTCGCGTCCGTTCGAGCCGCATCCGCTGTTCGCGTCCTTCATCCAGGCCGCGATGGTGCAGAGCCGGCTGGTGTGAGCCGGCTGCGAGGGGCGCGCGATCAGCCCTCTTTCTGAACATGCTGCCCATGTCCAATCTGCAGCCACGCGCTCGGCGCCAAACCCTCATGGTGAGGAGCGCCGCGTCGATCAAGCCAATTGGTACGGAAGGTCGTCGTTCGCGGCGCGTCTCGAACCATGAGGCCCCAGCGGGGCCTCGCCCTTCGAGACGCGCGCCAAGGGGCGCGCTCCTCAGGGTGAGGAGCGAACGTCGTTCCGGGCCGCGCAAAATGCAGCGGCCACTCCGCCTTTGACGGCCGCAGCGATTGTTGCGACAACGCTCCCTGGTTGAGAAGAACAGATCAGGGAGTGACCAATGATCTATGAGAGCCGCATCTATCGCTGCATTCCGGGCCGGCTGCCGGCGCTGCTGAAGCGTTTCGACACCGTGACCTTGAAGCTCTGGGAAAAACACGGCGTTCGCCCGGTCGGTTTCTTCACCACCCTGATCGGCGAATCCAACCAGGACCTGACCTATTTCCTGGCCTGGGAGTCGCTCGCCGAGCGCGAGACCAAATGGACCAAGTTCATGGCCGATCCCGACTGGATCGCGGCGCGCGCCAAGAGCGAGGAAGACGGCCAGATCGTCGCCAACATCACCAGCCAGTTCCTGGTGCCGACGGCTTTCTCGGCGCTGAAGTAGCTGCTTAGCCAAAATCCGGGGCGCGTCCGCGGTCGTGACGGCCGTGGGGCGCCATCCCCGCAACCCTGATATTCGCCGGGCTTCGCCGGGTTGATCCGGCGAGCGGGATTGGCCATGGTCGCGCGCCCCCATGAGGATGATGTCGTGAACGCTTCGATCTCTGCCGCGCCGGTCGTCAGCCTCGGCTCCGTCAAATTCGGCAATGAGTTGCCGCTCGCCGTGATTGCCGGCCCCTGCCAGCTCGAGAGCCGCGGGCACGCGCTCGAAGTTGCCTCGGCGCTGAAGGAGATCGCAGGCCGGCTGAACGTCGGCCTCGTCTACAAGACCTCGTTCGACAAGGCCAACCGCAGCAGCGGTTCGGCGGCGCGCGGCCTCGGGCTCGCGCAGTCGTTGCCGATCTTCGCCGAGATCCGGTCCTCGCTCGGCCTGCCGGTGCTGACCGACGTGCACGATGCCGGCCAATGCGCCGAGGTGGCGCAGGCCGTCGACGTGCTGCAGATCCCGGCCTTCCTGTGCCGGCAGACCGACCTGCTGCTGGCGGCGGCTGCGACCGGCAAGGTGGTCAACGTCAAGAAGGGCCAGTTCCTGGCGCCGTGGGACATGGCCAATGTCGTCGCCAAGCTCACGGGCGCCGGCAATTGCAACGTGCTCGTCACCGAGCGCGGCGTCTCGTTCGGCTACAACACGCTGGTCTCCGACATGCGGTCGCTGCCGATCATGGCGCGCACGACCGGCGCGCCGGTCATCTTCGATGCCACGCATTCGGTGCAGCAGCCGGGCGGGAAGGGGACCTCGTCGGGCGGCGAGCGTGAGTTCGTGCCGGTGCTCGCACGGGCGGCCGTCGCCGTCGGCGTCGCCGGCGTCTTCATCGAGACCCATCCCGATCCCGATCATGCGCCCTCCGACGGACCGAACATGGTGCCGCTCGCGGAGTTCGAAGGCCTGCTGCGCCGGCTGATGGCGTTCGACCGGCTGGCCAAGGCGCCGCCGGCGACCGACACGCTTTGATGCATCAGCCCGTCGCCAAGCCATCCGAGCAGCGCTTTCCGCCAGCGGTCAACATCATTGCGCTGGCCGGCTTCTCGGCGGCGCTGTCGACGCGGGCGCTCGATCCGGTGCTGCCGCATGTCGCCGAGGATTTCTCGGTCAGCATCGCCACCGCCGCCGGCATCGCCGCCGGTTACGCGCTGATCTACGCGCTGATCCAGCCCGCGATCGGCGCCGCCGCCGACCTGTTCGGCAAGGCGCGGCTGATGACGATGTGCCTCGCGCTGCTCGGCGTCGCCAGCATCCTCGGCGCGCTCGCCACTTCGTTCCCGCTGCTGTTCGCCTCGCGCATCCTCGCCGGCATCGCCTCCGGCGGCGTGTTTCCGGTCGCGCTCGGGCTGACCAGCGATCTCGTCGCCCCCGACAAGCGCCAGGTCGCGATCGGCCGCACCTTGGCGGGCTCGATGGCCGGCAATCTCCTCGGCGCCACCGCGTCCGGCATTATCGGCGATTTCATCGGCTGGCGCGGCGTGCTCGCGATCCTCGGCGCGCTCGGGCTGATCGCCTCCTTCGCGGTCGCCGCCGGCTTTCGCGGCGCCAGCGTGACGCACACCTCGACCACCGATCTTGCATCGCTCCGCAAGGGCTACCGCACCATCTTCTCCAACCCGAATACGCGCTTTTGCTACTCGGCGGTGTTCGTCGAGGGCTGCTGCGTGTTCGGGCTGTTTCCGTTCATCGCGTCGCTGCTGTTCGATCTCGGCGAAACTTCGCTGTCGATCGCCGGCATCGTCATCGCCGGCTTCGCGGTTGGCGGCCTGTTCTACACCGCCACGGTGTCGAACTTCCTGCCGCGGCTCGGCGTCAAGGGCATGATGATCGTCGGCGCTGCTCTCGTCGGGCTGCAGCTCGCAGCCCTCGCTTTCGGCCCCGGCTGGAAGCTGCAATTCGCCTGCATGCTGATGATGGGCTGGGGCTTCTACATGATCCACGGCTGCCTGCAGGTGTTTGCCAGCGAGCTGTCGATCGGGGCACGCGCGACCGCGATGTCGCTGCACTCGTTCTTCTTCTTCATGGGCCAGACGGTCGGCCCGATCGCCTACGGCTTCGGCCTCGTCCATGGCGGCAAGCAGCCGACGCTGCTCATCGCCGCCGCGATCATGGTCGCGCTCGGCTTCGCCTGCGCCGCGCTGCTGCGCCAGCGCCCGCCGGCGGATGCGGCAACGATGTGAAGGTCGTCTCCGGTGCGGGCGCATGCTCGTGGCATCTGAAGACACCGGGCCGTAGCCGCAGGAACGCCTGCTGATTTGTTTCTCCGTCATGGCCGGGCTTGTCCCGGCCATCCACGTCGTTCGGCGCGCTGAGAAGGACGTGGATGCCCGGGACAAGCCCGGGCATGACGACGTGGAGACAGGCGAGAGCACAATGCCCATTGTTTGCTGCGTGAGCCGTGGACACACACCGCCGCCATCTCGCGGCGCATCTGCGTCCGAGCTTTGCCTTTGGACATGCCCTTTTCCTGAGAAGAGGGCACGGGGAATGCCGGGAGCTGGCCGCCCCCATGGCCCGCCTGCGGAAAAAAATGCAGGCGGCAGGTACCACAGGTTCAGCCGAGACATCCCGGCATTCCCCGCGCGATGGTTGGGCGGCTTATACGTACTCTCCCCGGGGACCGGGCTGTCTTGCCCCCGTGACCGGCGGATCATCACCACCAGCGTGACCTCAGCGTCGGGAGGCCAGGACCATACGATTTCGCCGGCGCATCAGGATCGTTCGTCCGCATGACCAAGCACGCTGCGACCCGACACACCCACCGCATCCCGCCTCAACGTCCGTGACGACCGCGAAGCGCCCCTCTAATCGAGACGGGATGGCGACAATCAATCACGGATTCTGATAAAGCGAAAGAAAAATGTTTCTCGTGGAAGGTCTGGACAGGGGTGATCGGCTTGAAGGCGCAGCAAAAATCAGTTTTCAAGCGCAGGCAGTTTCGTGGTCGAAATCGATGGGAAGAGCCTTTCGCTTGACCGAAACCGTGCCCGACGGGCGACTCGAGACGATGGACCGATCTTGATGCAGGGGCCAAAATCGCCAAAAGTCGCGCCGATTCGGCAGGTCGGAATCATGCAGCGCATATCCGCCAAACCTGACGTTAGGGCCGTGGCGGCACGCGTGCCCGAGATCGTTGAGGATGCGCCTGTCGACAATTTGCGGAGGGTGATGATCTGGACAACGCTAGCAAAGATGTTGCGGACGAGGAAGTTGCCGCCTGACCATGCCCGTTCCGGCCCAGCCCAAAATCTATCACATCGTGCACGTCGACAACCTGGCGTCGATTGTGGCGGATGGCTGCCTATGGTCGGACTCGGTCATGATTCAGCGGCAGGGCGGAACTGTGATCGGAATGGGGAGCATTAAGCAGCGGCGGCTGGGCCTCCCGGTCACCTGCCATAGCAACCTTAGAGTTGGCGATTGCGTTCCATTCTACTTCTGCCCAAGATCGATCATGCTATACGTCGTTCACTGCGCCAATCACCCGGAGCTCGCATATCGGGGAGGGCAGCAGCCGATTGTTCATCTCGAAGCCGATCTTCATGAAGTCATCGAATGGGCAGAAGCAAACGGACGCCAGTGGGCGTTCTCGACGATCACGCGGCACATGGAGCGGCCGATTTCTATCGGAGTGTAGACGATCTAGACGAAATCGACTGGGCGGCCGTCGCCGCACGGCAGTGGACAAGGTGCCGAGATCAGAAGCAAGCTGAATATTTGCTGCAACGATCGTTTCCCTGGCATCTGGTTCGTCGGATCGGCGTTCATTCGCAAGGTGTTGCCCAACGGACCTCGAACGCAATGCAGGGGGCGGCGCACCGGCCGGCGCTCGAAATCATGAGCGATTGGTACTATTAGGAATTTGACATGATCGAATTTCGGACCGGAGACATCTTCAGCGCGGACGTGGAGGCGCTTGTCAACACGGTGAACTGTGTCGGCATCATGGGCCGCGGCATCGCGCTCCAGTTCAAGAACGCGTTTCCGGAGAACTTCAAGGCCTATGAGGCCGCCTGCGCACGCGAACTTGTGCAGCCCGGCAGGATGTTCGTGCATGAGACGCTGACGCTGACCAATCCGAAGTTCATCATCAACTTCCCGACCAAGCGCCATTGGAAGGGAAAGAGCCGAATGGAGGACATCGAGTCCGGCCTGAAGGCGTTGGTCCAGGAGATCCAGACGCGCCACATCCGCTCGATTGCGATCCCGCCGCTCGGCAGCGGCCTTGGCGGCTTGAACTGGGCCGACGTTCGGCCCCGGATCGTCGCGGCATTGGATAAGCTCGACGATCTGAGCGTGCTCGTCTATGAGCCCACCGCCGCGCCCATCGAGACCCGGTCGCGCGAGGTGCCGAAGATGACTGCGGGCCGCGCCGCGCTGGTCGGTCTGATACACCGCTATCTCGGCGGGCTGATGGACCCGTTCGTGACGTTGATCGAGGTGCAGAAGCTGATGTACTTCATGCAGGAGGCAGGTGAGCCACTCAAGCTCAACTACATAAAGCATCATTACGGTCCGTATGCCGACAATCTGCGTCACGTGCTGACGAAGATCGAGGGCCACCTCGTGTCCGGGTATCACGACGGCGGAGATGCGCCGGACAAGCAGCTCGAGCTGGTTCCGGGCGCGGTGAAGGAAGCAGAAGCCTTCCTGAGCGACGACGGCGGCACCCGGGCGCGCTTCGATCGGGTTGGCGAGCTGGTCGAGGGGTTTGAAACGCCGTTCGGGCTAGAACTGCTAGCGACCGTCCATTGGGTGGTGAAGCAAGATAAGGCCGCCAGCGCCGAGGAGGCGGCGGCCAAGGTCTACGCCTGGAACGATCGCAAGAAGCGCTTCTCGCCGCGCCAGATCGGCATTGCCTATGAGACCCTGCGCGCGAAGGGATGGCTGACGGCGGCATGACCATGGATGCTGCGGAGAGCGACTTGGTACCCTCCGTCGGTGATACGACGGGCTGCAAGGCTCCGGCCCGGGGCGGATTCTCGGAGGATCCCGATCGCCAGACCGCCCAAATTGGTTGCTGGGTGACCCGACGATCGTGCGTGGACCGTCGATTTCGCGCAGTAGCACTCGTTCATCGGCGCGACGCAGCCGCCATTGATCGAAGCGTGCGATCTCGATCATGGCAGACCCATCCTGGTAGACGTTCCCGCCGCTACGGCAGCATCCGCCGTCCAATGCAACCTTAAGGTAATTTCGACGTCTATTTCTGATTTGTTCTTACTAACATTCTCGGTGTGGGTTGGGGGAGAGAATGACGGTGAAGCGGGCAGGGCGTGTGTTGCTGTTTGTCGCGATGTTTGCGGGCAGTTTTCATCAGGCGCTGGCGCAGCCGTCGGCCCGGTCCGAGAGCCCGCGCGCGGCGGACAAGGCGCCGACCAAGATCCTGCTCAGCTCGCATCGCGGCGATGCGACCATCCTGACCTTGTCCGATCCTGACAGCGATACCGCGGCAGTGACGTTCCGGATCGAGCTCGACGACGCGATCGAGAGCTGCCTGCGCGAGCCTCCGCCCGATGACATCAAGCCGGCGGAGGTGGCGCGCTGCGCCAAGCAGGTCATGGATCTCAACGCCGGCAAACAGCTCAAGCGGCGAGCGATGTGTTCCAAGAACACGGTCTATACCGAGTTCGGCAACTTCTCGCTGGTCGGCACCGGTGAGCCTCAGTCGAGCGGCGAAGGCAAGAAGATGATCCGCACCAACTGGAAGGATCATCGCAACGATCAGATCGTCGACAACAGCACGGCGGCGAGGACGGACGCGATGCTGAGTACGTTTCAGGTCCTGTGTCCATCGGCCTACAAGGCGAAGTTTGACGGCTACTACGTGTACTGAGGCGCAGCCAAGTAATCGGTCCTGATCCCCCAGGGCTATGGCATCTCATGGTCTAAGTTTTTGCCGCGCCGTTTCCACATCGTCATGCCCGGGCTCCGTCCCGGGCATACACGTCCTTCCGCGTATGACGAACCACGTGGATGGCCGGGACCGGAGCCCGGCCATGACGGTGGAGAGGCAGCCGCGCTCAAGCTCGAAGGTTATTTGTGATCGCGCCTCACCCCCGCCCGCGATACGGCGCCACGCCCTGGTCGGGCACCCACAGCCCCTTCGGCAGCTTGCCCGTCTGCCAGAACACGTCGATCGGGATGCCGCCGCGGGGGTACCAGTAGCCGCCGATGCGCAGCCATTTCGGCTTGATCTCGGCGGCGAGGCGCTTGCCGATGGCGACCGTGCAGTCTTCGTGGAACGCGCCATGGTTGCGGAAGCTCGCCAGATACAGCTTCAGCGACTTGGACTCCACCAGCCACGGGCCGGGGGCGTAGTCGATGACGAGATGGGCGAAGTCGGGTTGGCCCGTTACCGGGCATAGCGAGGTGAATTCCGGCACCGTGAAGCGGGCCAGATAATCGGTGTCCTTCTGCGGATTCGGGACGCGGTCGAGCTTGGCGGTCTCCGGGCTGTCCGGGGCCGTCACCGCGCGGCCGAGCTGAAGGCCGGCCGATGTCGTGGATGGGGTGGATGTTTTCGCCATGTGTCGTGCCGTCCGTCGGAGCTGGCGCCGCTTTAGCCAATTGCGCCCCCTGCGTCACCCGCTTCGTGATCCCCGGCGGTGACGTCAATTGGCCGCGACTTCCGCCCGACTTGGCCTTTTCGCCCTCGCGGGCTTGCGGTAGAAGCGGCGCAGCAAAGCCCACCCAGAAGCCCGTAAGAGGACCTCATGACCGCCATCGTCGACATCATCGGCCGCGAAATCCTGGACAGCCGCGGCAATCCCACGGTCGAGGTCGACGTCGTGCTGGAGGACGGCTCGGTCGGCCGCGCCGCCGTGCCGTCGGGCGCCTCCACGGGCGCCCATGAGGCGGTCGAACTGCGCGACGGTGACAAGCACCGCTATCTCGGCAAGGGCGTGCTGAAGGCGGTCGAGGCGATCAACGACGAGATCTATGAAGCGCTGAGCGACATGTCGGCGCACGACCAGGTCCAGATCGACCAGATCCTGATCGAGCTCGACGGCACCGAGAACAAGAGCCGGATCGGCGCCAACGCCATTCTCGGCGTCTCGCTGGCCTGCGCCAAGGCGGCCGCGATCTCCTACGACATGCCGCTGTATCGTTATGTCGGCGGCACCTCGGCGCGCACCTTGCCGGTGCCGATGATGAACATCGTCAATGGCGGCGTCCATGCCGACAATCCGATCGATTTCCAGGAATTCATGATCATGCCGGTGGGCGCGCCGAGCTTCGCGGAGGCGCTGCGCTGCGGCTCGGAGATCTTCCACACCCTGAAGGGCGAGCTGAAGAAGGCCGGCCACAACACCAATGTCGGCGACGAGGGCGGCTTCGCGCCGAACCTGCCGTCGGCGGATGCGGCCCTCGATTTCGTCATGAGCGCGATCGGCAAGGCCGGCTACACCGCGGGCGAGGACGTCATGCTGGCGCTCGACTGCGCCGCCACCGAGTTCTTCAAGGACGGCAAGTATGTCTATGAGGGCGAGAACAAGTCCCGCTCGCGCTCCGAGCAGGCCAGATATCTCGCCGACCTCGTCGCGCGCTATCCGATCTGCTCGATCGAGGACGGCATGTCCGAGGACGACATGGACGGCTGGAAGGAATTGACCGACCTGATCGGCCACAAGTGCCAGCTGGTCGGCGACGATTTGTTCGTGACCAACGTCAACCGCCTCGCCGACGGCATCCGCAACGGCCGCGCCAACTCGATCCTGATCAAGGTCAACCAGATCGGCACACTCACCGAGACGCTGGCCGCGGTCGAGATGGCCTACAAGGCCGGCTACACCGCCGTGATGTCGCATCGCTCGGGCGAGACCGAGGATTCGACGATCGCCGATCTCGCGGTCGCCACCAATTGCGGGCAGATCAAGACCGGCTCGCTGGCGCGCGCCGACCGCACCGCCAAGTACAACCAGCTGCTGCGCATCGAGCAGGAGCTCGACGCGCAGGCGAAATATGCGGGCAGGGCGGCGCTGAAGGCGCTGGCCTGAGCCGGCGCTGAGCAACGACAACAACACGGGAGGCCCGCATGGGTGTCGAGACTGGCCTGCAGCTGCGGACCCTGATCAAGCGCAGCGGCGAGCTCGAGCTGTCGCTCGTCGACCTGCCGACCCCGGAGCCGGGGCCGGACGAGGTCGTGGTGCGGATCGAGGCGGCGCCGATCAACCCGTCCGATCTCGGGCTGCTCGTCGGCGCGGCCGACCTGTCGACGGTCACGGCGTCCGGTACGACGGACCGTCCCGTGATCACCGCCAAGGTGCCGGAGGCGGGGATGCGGGCGATGGCCGGCCGGCTCGACGAGTCCTTGGCCGTCGGCAACGAGGGTGCCGGCACCGTCGTCAAGACCGGCTCGTCGGAGGCCGCCAAGGCGCTGATGGGCCGCACCGTGGCCGCGATCGGCGGCGCGATGTATAGCCAGTACCGCTGCCTGAAGCTCTCCGAATGCCTGCCGCTGCCGGCCGGCACCACGGCGGCCGAGGGCGCCTCCTGCTTCGTCAATCCGCTGACCTCGCTCGGCATGACCGAGACGATGCGGCGCGAGGGACATACCGCGCTGGTGCATACCGCGGCCGCCTCCAATCTCGGGCAGATGCTCAACAAGATCTGCCTCAAGGACGGCATCCCGCTGGTCAACATCGTGCGCAGCGCGGCCCAGGCCGAGCTCCTGCGCGGCATCGGCGCCAAATACGTCGTCGATTCGACGTCGCCTACTTTCATGGACGACCTGACCGCGGCGCTGGTCGAGACCGGCGCGACCATCGCGTTCGACGCCATCGGTGGCGGCAAGCTCGCCGGCCAGATCCTCAATGCGATGGAAGCCGCGATCAACAAGTCCGGCAAGCATCCCTACAGCCGCTACGGCTCGAACGTGCACAAGCAGGTCTACATCTATGGCGGCCTCGACACCCGCCCCACCGAGATCACGCGCGGCTTCGGCATGACCTGGAGCGTCGGCGGCTGGCTGCTGTTCCCGTTCCTGATGAAGATCGGCAAGGCGGATTCCGAGCGGCTGCGCCAGCGCGTCGTCGACGAGCTCAAGACGACCTTCGCCAGCCACTACACAAAGGTGGTTTCGCTCGCCGAGGCGCTCGATCCGGCCAACCTTGCCGTCTACGCCAAACGGGCCACCGGCGAAAAATTCCTCATCGACCCCAACAAAGATAAGTGACGTAACGCCGCTCCTCCGGCATTGCGGTCAGGCTTGCGTTTGACCCGCGGCCGGAGACAATCCGCGCCGATTTGGTTCGGGGCGGCGTCTGCCGCTGATTGCACTGAGGAGAGATGTCATGACCCAATTGGATCGCCGTCGATTTCTGGCCGGTGCGGCCCTGGCCGGCGCCGCGGGCACCCTGCCGTCGATGGCCGGCACGCAGGCTCGCGCCGCGGTCGCGCCCGCCGGCGCCCAGGCGCCCGGCTTCTATCGCTACAAGGTCGGCGACTACGAATGCACCTCCGTCAATGACGGCGCACGCACCTTCCCGATGCCCGACAAGTTCGTCGTCAACACGCCCAAGGACGACGCGCTGGCGGCGGCGGAAAGCGCCTACATGCCGAAGGGCATGATCACCATTCCCTTCAATCCGCAGCTCATCAACACCGGCTCCAAGCTGATCCTGATCGACACCGGCAACGGCGCAGGCGCGTTCGAGGCCAGCAAGGGCGCGGTCGGGCGCACGCTGCAGAATCTCGCCGCGGCCGGCATCGATCCGAAAGCCATCGACGTCGTCGTGCTCTCCCACATGCATGGCGACCACATCAACGGCCTCAAGCTCGCCGACGGCTCGCTGGCGTTCCCGAATGCCGAGCTGAAGGTTCCGGCTGTGGAGTGGGCGTTCTGGAACAGCGATGAGAACGCCGCCAAGGCGTCGTCCGAGCTGATGAAGGGCAACTTCGCCAATTTCAAGAAGGTGTTCGGCGGGCTGGAGAGCAAGGTCACGCAGTACGAGTGGGACAAGGAGGTCGCGCCGGGCATCACCGCGCTCGCCACGCCGGGCCACACCCCGGGCCACACCTCGTTCGCAGTCGCCTCCGGCAATGCCAAGGTCTTCATCCAGTCCGACGTCACCAACGTGCCGGAGCTGTTCCTGCGCAACCCCGACTGGCACGTGATGTTCGACACCGATGCGGCGCAGGCGCAAGCGACGCGGCACAAGTTCTACGACATGGTCGCCGCCGAGAAGGCCAAGGTGATCGGCTTCCACTTCTCGTTCCCCTCGGTGGGCTATGTCGAGAAGGACGGCGCCAAGTACCGGCTGATCCCGGCGCCGTGGAATCCGGTGATCTAGGTTCTTCGTCATTGCGAGCGAAGCGACGCAATCCAGGGGCTCAGTCGGGACTCTGGATTGCTTCCGCCGTCGCCCTTCGGGCTATGGCGGACAAGTCGTCGCTCCGCTCCTCGCAATGACGGAGGAGAGAGGGTGGGTCGCCTTCGGGCGGCCTGCTTGTTTTGCACATGCGAAAATCCCGGGCTTTCCGCCACGGCCGCGAACGCCTATGTCGGGCGCGACCAACCGCAGGATTCGCATGTCGACCGATCTCTCTGCTTCGAGCGCCGATCTCTCGAACTGGCGCAGCGCGCCGTTCAGCCGCTGGACGTTCCACAATGTCCGGCAGATCCTGCCGGTGGCCGACATCGAGAGCGCGCCGGGCAGCGCCTGGCCGCTGCCGGCGAGCCCGGTCGCGTTTGACGATTTCAGGCTGCGGCTGCCGAAGGGCGGCACGCTCGATCTCGACGGCTTCCTGAAGGCGACGGCGACCGACGGGCTCCTGATCCTGCACGACGGCCGCATCGTGTTCGAGCACTATGAGGGCGGCACCGACCGCGACACGCCGCACATCCTGATGTCCGCGACCAAGTCGATCACGGGCCTCATGGCCGGCATCCTTGCCGGCCGTGGCGAGCTCGACGTCGAGGCCGAGGTGACGCGCTACGTGCCGGAGGTCGCGGCGACGGCCTATCGCGGCGCCACCATTCGCCAACTGCTCGACATGCGCGCCGGCATCGTGCTCGACGGCGCCGGGCTGCAGGCCTATGCCGACGCCGCCGGCTGGGAGCCGGTCGCGCCCGGCACGACGCCGAACCTGCACGATTTCTATGCGACGATGCGCGCGCAGGCGATACCGCATGGCGGCGCCTTCAGCTACGTCTCGGCCAACACCGATCTGCTCGGCTGGGCGATCGAGCGCGCCACCGGCCGCAGCTTCGCCAGCCTCGTCGGCAGCTTGCTGTGGAAGCCGATGGGGGCGAGCGGCGAGGCGTTCATCACCGTCGATCGCAAGGGCGCGCCGCGCTGCACCGGCGGCTTCTGCGCCACGCTGCGCGATTTCGCCCGTCTCGGCCAACTGGTTTTGTCCGGCGGCCGGCGCGGCTCGCACGCGATCATTCCCGAAGCATGGCTCGACGACATCAGGCACAATGGCGATATCAAGGCCTGGCGCGACGGCCAGTGGCGCGACAGCTTCGCGGCGATCAGCCGCAACATGCATTATCGCAGCGGCTGGTACGTCATCAATGATCAGCCGCAGCTGATGTTCGCGATGGGCATTCACGGCCAGAACCTGTTCGTCGATGCCGCCAACGCAATCGTGATCGCCAAGCTGTCGTCGTGGGCGCAGCCGGTCGAGGGCCAATCGATCTGGCTCACGCATCAGGCGGTGGCGGAATTCACCCGCTGCATCAGAGGCGCGGGGTGAACTGGCCGAAGCGCCCTTGGTTCGGAACATTCAAGCGTTTCTCGCGATGAAACGCTGAGTTTCGTAGCCAGCGCATGTCATGCGCTTGCACGGTCCGGCCGACGCGCTCTAAGTCTCGCCCACAACTTCCCGCAAAGGATATCTCCATGCCCGCCCCATACTCCGTCGTCGCGCTCGTCGGCAGCCTCCGCAAGGAGGGCTTCACGCTCAAGATCGCGAAAGCGATGGCGAAGCTCGCTCCCGCCAATCTCAAGATCGACGTGGTGACGCTCGAAGGCCTGTCGTTCTTCAACCAGGATGTCGAGGCCAATCCGCCGGCCGAGTGGCTCGCGTTCCGCGACAAGCTGAAAGCGTCGAACGGCGTGCTGATCCTGACGCCGGAATACAACCGCTCGATCCCCGGCGTGCTCAAGAACGCCATCGACATCGCCTCGCGCCCCTACGGGCAGAGCTCGTTTCTCGGCAAGCCGGTCGGCCTGATCTCGAACTCCCCGGGCCCGCTCGGCGGCATCGCCGCTGCGAAGCACCTGCAGAACATCATGCCGGGCATTTCGGGGCCCATCATGGGGCAGCCGGAGATCTATCTGAACGGGGTCGGTGACGCCTTCGATGCCCAGGGCGAACTGACCAAGGAATCGCTCAAGACGGTGCTGCAGCAATATCTCGACGCCTTCGCAGCCTTCGTGGCCAAGCAGAACGGCTGAGAGCTCGACTGCGGCCGCGCGTGCTGCGGCACGCCAGCGCATGACGGGTATGATCGGAGCAGGGCGTTGACGCGCCTTGCCCGATCGGTTCTCAAGGCAGGGCCGCTCACCCGCGCAACGATGCGCGTCCTAAGGACATCCAATGGCCCATTCGTTCACACCCGCTCCGTCGTCGAAGCCCGGCCCGAACCAGCCGCTGCTGGACTCCGCGGAGGTGTGGCAGGCGCGGGTCGATCTCGCGGCCTGCTTCCGCATGGCGGCGCGGCACGGGCTCGAAGAAGGCATCTGCAATCACTTCTCGGCGCTGGTGCCCGGTTATGACGACCTCTTCATCGTCAATCCCTACGGCTACGCCTTCCGCGAGCTGACCGCCTCCAAGCTCCTGGTGTGCGACTTCGACGGCAACGTCATTGCCGGCGACGGCCGCCCCGAGGCGACCGCGTTCTATATTCATGCCCGCATCCACAAGGCGCTGCCGCGCGCCAAGGTCGCGTTCCACACCCATATGCCATATGCCACGGCGCTCTCGATGATCGAAGGCGCGCCGCTGATCTTCGCCGGCCAGACCGCGCTGAAGTTCTACGGCCGCACCGCCGTCGACGAGAACTACAACGGGCTGGCGCTCGACGAGCGGGAGGGCGATCGGATCGCGGCGGCGATCGGCGACGCCGACATCGTGTTCATGAAGCATCACGGCGTCATGGTGCTGGCGCCGACCATCGCGGAAGCCTGGGACGATCTGTATTACCTCGAGCGCGCCTGTCAGGTGCAGTGTCTGGCGCTGTCGACCGGGCGCAAGGTCGTGCCGGTCGCGGCCGAGATCGCCGAGGCGGCCTACCGGCAGATGCGGGAGGGCGACGCGGAATCGGCCCGGCTGCATCTCGAAGCGGTCAAGCGCACGCTGGACGCGGAGGAGCCGGCCTACCGGAGCTGAGTCGGCTGGAGGTTCGGAGCGGGCCCCGCGCGAGGCCGGGCCGCCAGGGTTAGCGATTCCTTAACCGGGGCATCCCATTCTCGCGGCCATGGTCTCCCGCGCGCGTCTCAAATCCTTCCTCACCGGGCTCGCCCTCTACACGATGGCGGCGGCCATCATCGGCTATTTCGGCATCAACGCCTATACCGGCCGCTATGGCCTCACGGCGCGCCAGGAGCTCGACCAGGAGATCATCGCGCTCACCTCTGAGCTCGCCCGGCTGAAGCAGGAGCGGGCCGAGGGCGAGAAGCGGGTGTCGCTGCTGCGCTCCGACCGGGTCGACCCCGACATGCTCGACGAGCGCGCGCGCTTCCAGCTCGGCTATGCCAACCCGCATGATCTGATCCGGATCAATCGGCCGCAGTGACCCTGCAGTGACTTTGGCGGTCGCGACGCTGGTCGGCCGCACCCTTGCCCAATTTGCCAGGTGCCGACGCAGGGAATTTCAAAAAGCCCCGCGATCGGATTCAATTGTTTCGCGCTTCGTTGCAGTGCGGCAAAAGCAAAGTGAATGGCGGTTCACGCAGTGCTTTTACGTCTCCTGGAGTTGAGCTAGAGAGGGCCTACTTTTTTCTCTCATCCGGAATTGCCATGGCCGCACCGAAGAAGACCGCCGCAAAGGAACAAGGGCAGGACAGAGACAACGGCCCGCCACCGGAATTCACCAGAGAACAGGACCTGGCTGCGCTGCGCGACATGCTGCTGATCCGGCGCTTCGAGGAGAAGGCGGGTCAGCTCTACGGCATGGGTGCGATCGGCGGCTTCTGCCATCTCTACATCGGCCAGGAAGCCGTTGTCGTCGGCATGCAAATGGCGCTGAAGCTGGGCGACCAGGTCATCACCGGCTATCGCGACCACGGCCACATGCTGGCGACCGGGATGGACGCCAAGGGCGTGATGGCCGAGCTGACAGGCCGGCGCGGCGGCTACTCCAAGGGCAAGGGCGGCTCCATGCACATGTTCAGCATGGAGAAGCATTTCTTCGGCGGGCACGGCATCGTCGGCGCGCAGGTCTCGCTCGGCACCGGGCTTGCTCTGGCCAACCGCTACCGCGGCAACGACTCGGTCAGCGTCGCCTATTTCGGCGACGGCGCGGCCAACCAGGGCCAGGTCTATGAGAGCTTCAACATGGCGGAGCTCTGGAAGCTGCCGGTGATCTACGTCATCGAGAACAACCGCTACGCGATGGGGACGTCGGTGTCGCGCGCCTCGGCGCAGACCGACTTCTCCAAGCGCGGCATCTCCTTCAACATCCCGGGCGAGCAGGTCGACGGCATGGACGTCCGGGCCGTGAAGGCTGCGGGCGAGAAGGCGGTGGCGTGGTGCCGCGAGGGCAAGGGGCCGTACATTCTCGAAATGCAGACCTACCGTTATCGCGGCCACTCGATGTCGGACCCTGCCAAGTACCGCACCCGCGAGGAGGTCGAGAAGGTCCGTCACGATCAGGATCCGATCGAGCAGGTGCGCAACCGCCTGCTGGAGTCGAAAGTCAGCGAGCAGGATCTCAAGACGATCGACGCCGAGGTGCGCAAGATCGTCAACGAGGCCGCCGATTTCGCGCAGGCCGATCCCGAGCCGGATGCCGCCGAGCTCTACACCGACGTTTACCGCTAAGCGCAGACGCTGATTTGTCCGGAGCTGATATGCCAATTCAAGTTTTGATGCCTGCGCTGTCGCCCACGATGGAAAAGGGCAACCTCGCCAAATGGCTGAAGAAGGAAGGCGAGGCGATCAAGTCGGGTGACGTGATCGCCGAGATCGAGACCGACAAGGCCACGATGGAGGTCGAGGCGACCGATGAGGGCACGCTCGGCAAGATCCTGATTCCCGAAGGCACCGCCGACGTCGCCGTCAACACGCCGATCGCGACCATCCTCGCCGACGGCGAGACCGCGGCCGATCTCGGCAAGGCCGCGCCCGCCGCCGAGATGAAGGCCGTGCAATCGGCGCCGCCGGCTGAACCGGCGGCCGCGATGAAGGCCTCGCCAGCGCCGACCGGCGTGGCTGCGCCGCAGAGCGTGGCCGAGCCTGATCCCGAGGTGCCCGCGGGCACCGAGATGGTGACGCAGACCATCCGCGAGGCGCTGCGCGACGCCATGGCCGAGGAGATGCGCCGCGACGCCGACGTCTTCATCATGGGCGAGGAGGTCGCCGAGTATCAGGGCGCCTACAAGGTCACCCAGGGCCTGCTGCAGGAGTTCGGCGCGCGCCGTGTGATGGACACGCCGATCACCGAGCACGGTTTCGCCGGCATCGGTGTCGGCGCCGCGATGGCCGGCCTGAAGCCGATCGTCGAGTTCATGACCTTCAACTTCGCCATGCAGGCGATGGACCAGATCATCAACTCCGCGGCCAAGACCCTGTACATGTCCGGCGGCCAGATGGGCTGCTCGATCGTGTTCCGCGGGCCGAACGGCGCCGCCGCGCGCGTTGCCGCGCAGCACAGCCAGGACTACTCGTCCTGGTATTCGCACGTGCCCGGCCTGAAAGTGGTCGCGCCGTATTCGGCGGCGGATGCCAAGGGCCTGCTGAAGGCTGCGATCCGCGATCCGAACCCGGTGATCTTCCTCGAGAACGAGGTGCTCTACGGCCACTCCGGCGAGGTGCCGAAGCTCGACGATTACGTGATCCCGATCGGCAAGGCGCGCATCGCCCGCACCGGCAAGGACGTCACCATCATCTCCTGGTCGAACGGCATGACCTATGCGCTGAAGGCAGCCGATGAGCTCGCCAAGGAAGGTATCGAGGCCGAGGTGATCGACCTGCGCACCCTGCGCCCGATGGATACCGAGACCCTCGTCGCGTCGGTCAAGAAGACCGGCCGCGCCGTGACGGTGGAAGAGGGCTGGGCGCAGAGCGGGGTCGGCGCCGAGATCGCCGCGCGTATCATGGAGCACGCCTTCGACTATCTCGATGCGCCGGTGGTGCGCGTGTCCGGCAAGGACGTGCCGATGCCCTATGCGGCCAACCTCGAGAAGCTCGCGCTGCCGTCGGCGGCGGAGGTCGTGCAGGCCGCCAAATCCGTCTGCTATCGGTAAGCGCAAGGACGACACCATGGCCGGACCCAAGGAGCAGCCGCTGCCGCCCGACGTCATCGGCCGCGAGGACGCCACCGAAGTGTTGCGCGCCTTTGTGCTCGATGGCGGGCTCTCGATCGCCTTCCAGCGCGCGTTCGAGGAGCCCGACGTGTGGGGGCTGCTCCTGGTCGACGTCGCCCGTCATGCTGCGCGCGCCTATGCGCGCGAGAGCGACTACTCCGAAGACGAGGCGCTGCAGCGCATCGTCGAGATGTTCCAAGCCGAGCTGGCTCGGCCGACCGACATGGGCAGCACCAGCCCCCGGTCGAAACAAGGTCACTGATCATGCCGATCAACATTCTCATGCCCGCGCTGTCGCCGACGATGGAGAAGGGCAACCTCGCTCGTTGGCTCAAGAAGGAAGGCGACCAGGTCAAGTCCGGCGAGGTCATCGCCGAGATCGAGACCGACAAGGCGACCATGGAGGTCGAGGCGGTCGACGAAGGCACGCTCGCCAAGATCGTGGTGCCGGAAGGCACCCAGGACGTGCCGGTCAACGACGTGATCGCGGTGCTCGCGGGCGAAGGCGAGGACGTGAAGGCCGCCGGCAGCGCGCCGGCTGCGGCGGCCCCAAAGGCTGAAGCCAAGCCGACTGCGTCCGCGGCTCCGGCAGCCGCGCCAACGCCTGCCGCCGCGCCCGCGCCGAAGCCGGCCGCGGCTCCTGCACCCGCCGCGCCTGCGGCTGCCCCTCAGGTCAACGGCCACGCCCGCATCTTCTCGTCACCGCTGGCGCGGCGTCTCGCCAAGGATGCCGGCATCGATCTCGCCCGCATCACCGGCACCGGCCCCCACGGCCGTGTCGTCGCGCGTGACGTCGAGGAGGCGAAGTCGGGCAAGGGCCTGAAAGCCCCCGCGGCGGCCCCTGCCGCGGCTGGACCTGCCGTTGCGCCGTCGATGTCGGACAAGCAGATCCTGGCGCTGTTCGAGCCCGGCTCCTACGAGGTCGTGCCGCATGATGGCATGCGCCGGACCATCGCGCAGCGCCTGACCGCGTCGATCCAGAACGTCCCGCATTTCTATCTCACGATGGACTGCGACATCGGCAAGCTCTTGGCGGCCCGCGAGGAGATCAATGCGGCGGCGCCGAAGGACAAGGACAAGAAGCCGCTCTACAAGCTCAGCGTGAACGACTTCGTCATCAAGGCGATGGCGGTCAGCTTGCAGAAGATTCCGAACTGCAACGTCAGCTGGACCGAAGGCGGCATGATCAAGCACAAGCATTCCGACGTCGGCGTCGCCGTGGCGATGCCGGGCGGCCTGATCACGCCGATCATCCGCAAGGCCGAGACCAAGACGCTGTCGGCGATATCAGGCGAGATGAAGGATTTTGCCGCGCGCGCCCGCTCCCGCAAGCTGAAGCCGGAGGAATACCAGGGCGGCACCACGGCGGTGTCCAACCTCGGCATGTACGGCATCAATCACTTCACCGCCGTGATCAACCCGCCGCATGCGACGATCCTCGCGGTCGGCACGTCGGAGGAACGGCCGGTCGTGCGCAACGGGAAGATCGAGATCGCGAACATGATGAGCGTGACCCTGTCGTGCGACCACCGCGCCATCGACGGCGCGCTCGGCGCCGAACTGATCGGCGCGTTCAAGCAGCTGATCGAGAACCCCGTGATGATGATGGTGTGAGCCGAGAGGCCATGCCCATCATCGCCTTCCAACATTTGTAGGGTGGGCAAAGCGCAGCGTGCCCACCGACCACATCGCAAGCTCGTGAGACGGTGGGCACGGCGCGGTGCGCCTTTGCCCACCCCACGAGATGACAACTAAGTTGAGATCGGAGCCGTCATGGCCGACACATCGTTCGACGTCATCATCATCGGCTCCGGCCCGGGCGGCTACGTCGCCGCGATCCGCGCCGCCCAGCTCGGCTTCAAGACCGCGATCATCGAGAAATCCTATCTCGGCGGCATCTGCCTGAATTGGGGCTGCATCCCGACCAAGGCGCTGCTGCGTTCGGCCGAGATCTATCACTACATGCAGCACGCCAAGGACTACGGGCTGTCGGCGGAGAACATCTCCTACGATCCGAAGGCAGTGGTGGCCCGTTCGCGCGGCGTGTCGAAGCGGCTGAACGACGGCGTCGGCTTCCTGATGAAGAAGAACAAGGTCCAGGTGATCTGGGGCAAGGCGGCGATCGACGCGCCCGGCAAGATCACGGTGACCAAGTCCGACGTCGAGGCGCCCAAGGGCGCGCTGGGCGAGGGCGTCTATCAGGCCAAGCACATCATCGTCGCGACCGGCGCGCGGCCGCGCGTGCTGCCGGGCCTCGAGCCGGACAGGAAGCTGATCTGGACCTATTTCGAGGCGATGGTGCCGGAGAAGATGCCGAAGTCGCTGCTGGTGGTCGGCTCCGGCGCGATCGGCATCGAGTTCGCCTCGTTCTTCCGCACCATGGGCTCCGAGGTGACGGTGGTCGAGGTGCTGCCGCAGATCCTGCCCGTGGAGGACGCCGAGATCGCTGGCCTCGCCCGCAAGCAGCTCGAGAAGCAGGGCCTCAAGATCATGACCGGCGCCAAGGTCACCAAGCTCGACAAGAAGAGCGACAGCGTGGTGGCGACGATCGACGACGGCAAGGGAAAGATCGAGGCGGTCGAGTTCGAGCGCGTGATCTCGGCGGTCGGCGTGGTCGGCAACATCGAGACTCTCGGGCTCGAGAAGCTCGGCGTGAAGACCGACCGCGGCTGCGTGGTGATCGACGGCTACGGCAAGACCAACGTGCCCGGCATCTACGCCATCGGCGACGTCGCCGGTCCGCCGATGCTGGCGCACAAGGCCGAGCATGAGGGCGTGATCTGCGTCGAGGCGATCAAGGGCCTGCATCCGCACGCGATGGACAAGAGCCTGATTCCCGGCTGCACCTACTGCCATCCGCAGGTCGCCTCCGTCGGTCTCACCGAGGCCAAGGCGAAGGAGCAGGGCCGTGACATCCGTGTCGGCCGCTTCCCCTTCGTCGGCAACGGCAAAGCGATCGCGCTCGGCGAGGACCAGGGCCTCGTCAAGGTGATCTTCGACAAGAAGACCGGCCAGCTGATCGGCGCCCACATGGTCGGCGCCGAGGTCACCGAGCTGATCCAGGGCTATGTCGTGGCGATGAACCTCGAGACCACCGAGGAGGAACTGATGCACACGGTGTTCCCGCATCCGACCCTGTCGGAGATGATGAAGGAAGCCGTGCTCGACGCCTACGGCCGCGTGCTGAACATGTAGTTCTGCCGTCATTGCGAGCGAAGCGAAGCGATCCAGAAATGTCTCCTGGAAGCAGTCTGGATTGCGTCGTCGCTTCGCTCCTCGCAATGACGCCATTTGAATCGCGATCGCTGCAGGAACGATAAAGAACATGAAATCCAGCGACAACCTCACCACCGAGCGTCCGACCTTCGTCACCCATCTCGAATGCGCGATGGAAGGTGATCATTATCCGGCGGACCAGATCCACAACCTCTCCAAGGCCGGCAAGCCGCTCCTGGTGCGCTACGATCTCGCGGGCGTGAAGCAGGCGCTGACCAAGGATGCGCTGGCGCAGCGGCCTGCCGACATGTGGCGCTATCGCGAACTGCTGCCGGTGCGCAAATGCCAGGACATCGTCAGCCTCGGCGAGGTCATGACGCCTCTCATCAATCTGCCCAAGCTGTCGAAGAAGCTCGGCGGCGGCGAGATCATCGTCAAGGACGAGGGCCGGCTGCCGACAGGCTCGTTCAAGGCGCGCGGCCTGGTGATGGCGGTGTCGATGGGCAAGGCGCTCGGCATCCGGCACATGGCGATGCCGACCAACGGCAACGCCGGTGCGGCGCTCGCGGCCTATGCGACCTCCTGCGGCATCAAGACCACGATCTTCTGTCCGGCCGATACGCCGGAAGTGAACGTCAGCGAGATCGAGCTGCAGGGCGCGACCGTCTACCGCGTCAACGGCCTGATCGATGATTGCGGCAAGATCGTCGGCGAGGGCAAGGCCAAGGTCGGCTGGTTCGACACGTCCACGCTGAAGGAGCCGTATCGCATCGAGGGCAAGAAGACGATGGGGCTGGAGCTCGCCGAGCAGCTCGGCTGGGACGTGCCCGACGTGATCTTCTATCCGACCGGTGGCGGCACCGGCCTGATCGGCATGTGGAAGGCGTTCGACGAACTGGAGAAGATCGGCTTCATCGGCTCCAAGCGCCCGCGCATGGTGGCGGTGCAGGCCTCCGGCTGCGCGCCGATGGTGCGTGCTTACGAAGCTGGCGTCGAACATGCGACGCGCTGGGAGGACGCGCACACCATTGCGTCCGGCATCCGGGTGCCGCAGGCGGTCGGCGATTTCCTGATCCTGCGCGCCGTGCGCGAGAGCGGCGGCTTTGCGATCGCCGTCGACGACGATGCCATCTCGACGGGCCTGAACGAGGTCGCGCGCGAGGAAGGGCTGCTGCTGTGCCCCGAGGGGGCTGCGACCTACGCCGCCTACAAGCAGAGCCTGGCCTCCGGCCGCGTCACGAAAGACGACCGCGTGATGCTGTTCAACTGCGCCACGGGACTCAAATATCCGTTGCCGCCGGTCAACCGTGCCCTCGATCGTCACCAGCCGATCGACTACACTCAGTTCTAACCGGACGGTCGGCTTCGCGGCCTGGCGCCTGATCGTCTGACAAGAAGGATCAGGCCGCCCAGGGAGGACCGCGATGCGACGCCTGTTCGGCGCTGTGGTGATGGCGCTTGCCGTTTGTCTGGTCCCGGCCTTTGCGGACACCTACCCGTCGCGCCCGATCACCGTGATCGTGCCGTTCGCGGCGGGTGGTCCTTCGGATGCGATGATGCGCATCCTGGCCGAGCACATGAGGCAGACGCTCGGCCAGCCCGTGCTGGTCGAGAACGTCACCGGCGCGGGCGGCTCGATCGGCGTGGGGCGGGCGGTGCGCTCCCGGCCCGATGGCTACACCGTCAGCTTCGGCCATCTCGGCACCCATGTCGCCAACGGCGCGGTGTACCGGCTGGGCTACGACCTCGTCGCCGATCTCGAGCCGGTGGTGCTGCTGCCGAGCAATCCGATGATCATCGTCAGCAAGACCAGCGTGCCGGCGAAATCCTTGTCCGAATTCATCGCCTGGCTGAAGGCGCAGCCGAACCCTGCATCGGCCGGCACTGCCGGCAACGGTTCCGGCAGCCACATCGCCGGGCTGTATTTCGAGCAGGTCACCGGCATCAAGCTGCAATACGTGCCCTATCGCGGCACGGGGCCTGCGATGAACGATCTCGTCGGCGGCCAGATCGATCTCATCGTCGACCAGACCTCTAACGCCATCAACCAGGTGCGCGCCGGTATGATCCGCGCCTATGCCGTCACCGACGCCAGGCGCCTGGCCACGGCGCCGGAGATTCCGACCACCGATGAGGCGGGCCTTGCGGGCTTCCACATGACGTTGTGGTCGGGACTCTGGCTGCCGAAGGGAACGGCGACGGAGATCGTCGAGACCCTCAATGCAGCCGCCGTCGCCGCGCTGAACGACGCGGATGTGCAGAATCAGCTGAAAAATCTCGGCTTGCAGATGCCCGGACCGGATCAGCGCGCGCCGGAGGTGCTTGGAACGCTGCAACGGGCGGAAATCGCCAAATGGTGGCCGATGATCCGCGCGGCCGGGGTGGTGCCCGAGTAGGCTGACGGTATCTCGTGCCGCTGTGATGGTTGCGCAACAGACACGAATGTTGCGACCCAGCCACAGTTTACGAAGTTTTGGTAACAATCTCCGGCGCTCCGCAAACGCGCCGCTTTTTGGCCACACCCGGTCGTGAAATAGTTTGATCAGAAGAGTACCCGTGCGTGTGAGGCGATCGTAAATCCACTTGTAGGATTTGTGCGTTCTCCGCGGCACAGGGAGGCCAGAACAGCGATGGACGCGAAGACCGACATCAAGCGCAGGCTGCCCAGCCGTCACGTGACGGAAGGGCCCGAGCGTGCGCCGCATCGGTCCTACCTCTACGCGATGGGCCTGACCACGGCCCAGATCCATCAGCCCTTCGTCGGCGTGGCGTCGTGCTGGAACGAGGCGGCTCCCTGCAACATCGCGCTGATGCGGCAGGCCCAGGCGGTCAAGAAGGGCGTTGCGCACGCCGGCGGAACGCCGCGCGAATTCTGCACCATCACCGTCACGGACGGCATCGCCATGGGTCATGACGGCATGCGGTCCTCGCTGCCGTCGCGCGAAGTCATTGCCGACTCGGTCGAGCTGACGATTCGCGGCCACGCCTATGACGGGCTGGTCGGCCTCGCCGGCTGCGACAAATCGCTCCCGGGCATGATGATGGCGATGGTACGGCTCAACGTGCCCTCGATCTTCATCTATGGCGGCTCGATCCTGCCGGGCAATTTCCGTGGCCAGCAGGTCACCGTGCAGGACATGTTCGAGGCCGTCGGCAAGCACTCGGTCGGCGCGATGTCGGACGAGGACCTCGACGAGCTCGAGCGCGTCGCCTGTCCGTCGGCCGGCGCCTGCGGCGCCCAGTTCACGGCCAACACCATGGCGACGGTCTCCGAGGCGATCGGGCTGGCGCTGCCGTACTCGGCCGGTGCGCCTGCGCCGTACGAGATCCGCGATGCCTTCTGCATGACCGCCGGCGAGAAGGTCATGGAGCTGATCGCCGCCAACATCCGGCCGCGCGACATCGTCACGCGAAAATCCCTGGAGAATGCCGCGGCGGTTGTGGCGGCGTCCGGCGGGTCAACGAATGCCGCGCTGCATCTGCCGGCGATCGCGCATGAGGCCGGCATCAAGTTCGACTTATTTGATGTCGCCGAAATCTTCAAAAAGACACCTTATATCGCGGATTTGAAGCCGGGTGGCCGCTATGTCGCCAAAGACCTGTTCGAAGCTGGCGGCATTCCGCTTCTGATGAAGACGTTGCTCGACCATGGCTATTTGAATGGCGACTGCCTCACAGTCACCGGCCGGACGATCGCCGAGAACCTCAAAGGCGTGAAATGGAATCCGCACCAGGACGTGGTGAGGCCGGCTGATCAGCCGATCACTGCAACCGGAGGTGTGGTCGGTCTGAAAGGCAATCTCGCGCCAGAGGGTGCGATCGTGAAAGTCGCGGGCATGTCGAACTTGAAATTCTCTGGGCCGGCCCGCTGCTTCGATCGGGAAGAGGACGCCTTTGAGGCCGTCCAGAAGCGCACCTATCGCGAAGGCGAGGTCATCGTCATCCGCTACGAGGGGCCGCGCGGCGGTCCGGGCATGCGGGAAATGCTGCAGACCACGGCGGCGCTGACCGGGCAGGGCATGGGCGGCAAGATCGCGCTCATCACCGATGGCCGGTTCTCGGGCGCGACCCGCGGTTTCTGCATCGGCCATATCGGACCGGAGGCGGCCATCGGTGGGCCGATCGCCCTGGTCGAGGATGGCGACATCATCGAGATCGACGCTGAGGCGGGTCACCTTAACGTCAAGTTGAGTGATGCCGAGTTCGCGACACGTAAGACCAGGTGGACGCCGCGTGAGACGCATCACACGTCAGGTGCACTGTGGAAATATGCCCAGCAGGTTGGGCCGGCCGTGGCGGGTGCCGTCACCCACCCAGGTGGTGCGCAAGAGAAATATTGCTATGCGGACATCTGATCGGATCATCTTTGCTATGGTGCTGGGGCTGGCCCCGCTGGCGTCGGCTGTGCCGTCGCTCGCGTTCGATGGCGCTCCGGTCAACCAGGAGTCGGCGATCGCCGTGGCTGGACCGCAGGGCGGTGCCGGCGCGTTGCGCAAGGCGGTTCCTGCGACCACGTCCTCCACGGCACCGACGCAGTCCCTGACTGCGCTGCAATATGCGGCGGAGGAAGGTCATCCCGTCGCCCAGTTCAAGCTCGGGCGGATGTACGCCGCCGGCGATGGCGTCGCGCGCGACGACATGCGGGCGTTCGACTATTTCAGCCGCATCGCCAATGCGCATGCGGAGGACAGCCCGTCGGCGCCGCAGGCGCAGATCGTGGCCAACGCCTTCGTCGCGCTCGGCCGCTATTATCTCAGCGGCATCCCGAACTCCAAGGTGAAGGCGGATCCGGACCGCGCCCGCGAGATGTTCTCCTACGCGGCGTCCTATTTCGGCAATGCCGACGCCCAGTATGATCTGGCGCGGCTGTACCTGAAGACGGCGGACGCCTCGCGCGACGATTTCCGCTATGGTGCGCGCTGGCTCGGCCTCGCCGCGCAGAAGGGCCAGCACCAGGCTCAGGCGCTGCTCGGGCAGATGCTGTTCAACGGCGACCGGCTGCCGCGCCAAGCCGCGCGCGGCCTGATGTGGCTCACCTTGGCGCGCGACAGCGCCGGTCCGGACGAAGCCTGGATCAAGGAGAGCTACAACCGCGCCTTCGCCAAGGCGTCGGACGACGACCGCGCCTCGGCGCTGCAGATGCTCGAGAGCTGGGTGCAGGGCAAGCGCGAGTAGCAGGCGGGAATGCATCGCGTTCCCCCTGACTGACGGGGGAATACGATGATCATCCGAGATGCAACGCCCGACGACGCTGCGCAGGCCTGCGCGGTGCTGCGCGCCTCCATCATCGATTTGTGCGTGGCCGACCACCGCAACGATCCAGGCATATTGAGCCGTTGGCTCGCCAACAAGACGCCGGAGAATGTCGCGGCCTGGGCCTGCGCCGAGGGCGCTTCGCTGCTGGTCGCCGTCGAGGGCGATGCGATATCTGCCGTCGGCGGCCTGACGCATCCCGGTGAGATCACCCTCAACTACGTGTCGCCGCAGGCGCGCTTTCGGGGCGTGAGCTCGGCCCTGCTGGCAGAGCTGGAGCGGCGGGCCGCGGCGCACGGTGCGTGTGACGTCGCGCTGCTCAGCACCGAGACCGCGCACCGCTTCTATCTCGCTCGCGGCTATGTCGACGTCGGCGTACCCGCCGGCAAGTTCGGCACCGCCGCCTCCTATCCGATGAGTAAGGCCCTCGCGCTCGCTTCATGAGGCGCGCGAACCGCGGACGTCAGGGCTACGGCCGCTGCCCAACGATTGGGCGGCGATGAGCCGATATTTTGGCCAGCATTCGGTTCCCAGATCAAAACCGACGATCTCTGGTCCATGGAACGACCGCGCGCACGACGATTCGCGCTTGGCACGATTCGTGAGTGCAATTTCTCTGCAACAGCAGAGGCGGTACGTTTGCGCAGCGTTCGGATTGGCCTGATCATTCCTCAGCGCGGCTCGGCAGGGTTGTGGGCGCCCTCGGCCGAAGCCTGCGGGCGTCTGGCCGTGACTGAGCTCAACCAGGCGGCGGGGATCCGCCGCAGGCCCGCGGAACTGGTCGTGATCGATGCGGGCGCGAGCGGCGCCAGCGCCGGGCGGGCGGCCGCCGAGGCCGTCGACGAGTTCGCCGTCGACGGCCTCGTCGGCATGCTGCCGAGCTACGCGCGCGATCCCGTCGCAGAGGCCGCTCGCGGCCGCGTGCCGTTCGTCTACACGCCGCAGTTCGAGGGCCTGCCGGCGAGCAGCGACGTGATGACCACCGGCGAGACCGCCTGGGAATTGCTGGCGCCCGCGATCCAATGGCTGTCGGAGTGCAAGCACGCCCGGCGCTTCTTCCTCTGCGGCAACGACTACATCTGGCCGCGCTCCTCGCTGCAGATCGCCAAGCGGCTGATCGCGCGCTACGGCGGTACGGTCACCGGCGAGCACTACGCGCCGGTCGGCGTGCACGAGTTCGACGAGATGCTCGACCGCATCAAGTCGACGCGCAGTGACGTCGTGCTGCCGGTCTTTCTCGGCCTCGACTGCATCGCGTTCAACCGCGCCTTCTGCGCCGCCGGCCTCAGCCGCCGCGCGCTGCGCTTTTCCTCCGCCTTCGACGAGACCATCGTCTACGGCCTCGACAGCAGCGAGACCGAGAACGTCTACGTCGCGTCGAGCTATTTCGCCTCGCTCCGGTCACGCAACAACGGCGCGTTCCTCGAACGCTACTACACGGCGTTCGGCGCCAATCCGCCGCCGGCGAACGGTTACGGCCAGTCCTGCTACGAGGGAATCCACGCGCTCGCCGCGCTGATCGAGCGCGCGGAGAGTTTCGACGCGCGTGACGTCAGGCGCTTTTTCGGGCGCACGCTGCAGCGGCGGACGGCACGCGGCAACGAGGCAAACCCCGTGGTCGGCAGCCGTCATCCGATCCATCTTGCCGAGCTCGACGGCTACGATTTTGCCGTCGTCGCGTCGCGCTAGCGCGAAGCCCGTGCCAGAAATCGCTTGCCTTTTCAAATATTGTAACTTTAAACTTTGTGCGGCTCGTGAAACAGCATCACCAACCCATGGGGATCCTAATGACTCTTTCTCGCCGTCGTTTCCTGCAGCGCTCGGCCATCGCGACGTCGACCTTGATCGCGGCACCTGCGGTGTTCCGTTCGGGCGCGCTCGCGGCCGAGAATCCGATCAGTGTCGGCAGCCTGCACGACCAGTCCGGCCCGATCGGGACCTCCGGGACGCCGATGGTCTATGCGCTGCAACTCGCCGTCGACGAGATCAACGCCACCGGCGGCCTGCTCGGACGGCCGCTGAAGGTGATCCATTACGACACCCAGTCCAACATCCAGATGTACTCGCAATACGCCCAGCAGCTGGCGGTGAAGGACAAGGTCGACGTCGTTCATGGCGGCATCACCTCGGCCTCGCGCGAGGCGATCCGCCCGACCTTCGACCGCTTCAAGGTGCTGTATTTCTACAATACGCTGTATGAAGGCGGCGTCTGTGACCGCAACACCTTCTGCACCGGAACCACGCCGGCGCAGACGGTCGAGAAGCTGGTGCCGAGCGCGATGAAGAAGTCGGGCAAGAAGGCCTACATCATCGCGGCCGACTACAATTACGGTCAGATCACCGCGAAGTGGATGACCAAATACTGCAAGGACAATGGCGGCGAGATTCTCTCGACCGATTTCTTCCCGCTCGACGTCACCAATTTCGGCTCCACCATCTCGAAGATCCAGGCGGCCAAGCCCGACCTCATCCTGTCGGCGCTGGTCGGCGGCAATCACACCGCGTTCTACCGGCAGTGGACCGCGGCCGGCATGAAGGGGAAGATCCCGATCGCCTCCACCACCTTCGGCCTGGTCAACGAGCCGTCGACGCTCGATGCGGCTGAAAGCGACGCAATCATCGGCGCCTATGGCTATTTCGAAGAGCTCACCACGCCAGCCTCCAAGAGCTTCGTCGAGAAGATCAAGAAGGCGCATCCGGACACGCCCTATATCAGCGAGCTCGCGGCCTGCACCTATGAGGGCGTGATGCTGTGGGCCGAGGGCGTCAAGAAGGCGGGCAGCATCGACCGCATGAAGGTGATCGAGGCGCTCGAAAGCGGCCTCGTGTTCGACGGTCCGAGCGGCAAGGTCTCGCTGGACAAGCCGACCCATCACACCGTCCGCAATGCGTTTCTCGCCGAGGTCAAGGACCGCAAATGGTCGGTGCTGGAAACCTATACCGATGCCAAGCCGGCCGACACCGCGAGCGTCTGCGACCTCGTCAAGAACCCGAACGACGTCAAGCAGTACATCATCAATCTGTGACGCCTGCCGGGTCCCGCCGTCCGGCGGGGCCCGGTTCCATCGGAAGGCCTGGAAAGTTCTGACGCATGGCGATCTACGTCATCCTCGCGCTCGACGTTCTCAACGGAATCTCGTCGCTGTTCCTGTTGTGCCTCGGGCTCGCGATCATCTTCGGCATGATGAAGATCATAAACCTCGCCCATGGCGAGTTCATCATGCTCGGCGCCTATGCGACCGTGATCTCCGCCAATGCGGGGGTGAACATCTGGATCGCGATGCTCGTCGTCGCGCCGGTCTTCGTCGGTCTGGTCGGCCTCGTCATCGAGCGCTGCCTGATCCGCTTCCTCTACGGGCGCCTGGTCGATTCGATGCTCGCGACCTGGGGCCTCAGCCTTCTGATCATCGGCATCATTACCACGATCTACGGCAACACCCAGCAGGGCGTGCCGACGCCGCTCGGCGGCTTCTCGGTCGGCTCCTATCAGTCGAGCTACTACACGCTTTTCCTCGCTTTGATGGCGGCGATCATGATGGCCATCGTCTATGGCGTGATGCGCTACACCCGTTTCGGCCTCGTCGCGCGGGCAACCATGCAGAATCCGGCGATGGCGGCCACACTCGGCGTCAATCCGGCGCGCGTCTACATGAGCACGTTCGCGCTCGGCGCCGCCGTGACGGGCCTGGCCGGCGGGCTGCTGGCGCCGGTCTCCGGTATCACGCCGGGGATGGGTGGGGCCTATGTCGCCAAGGCGTTCATGACCGTGGTCGGCGGCGGCGCCGCCATCCTCTCCGGCACCATGTCGGCGGCGAGCCTGTTCGGCTCGGTCAACCAGATCGGCGCCTACTTCACGACGCCGGTGTACGGCGAAGTCATCGTCTTCACCACTGCGATCGTGCTCATCCGCTTGCTGCCGCAGGGCATCTCCGGGCGCTTCTTCAAGGGGAACCTGTGATGCCCAGGCACTCTCGTCTCGCCGCCCAGGCCGTCGCGGTTCTCCTGGCGATCGTCGCCATCGCCATCGTGCCTGGCGTGATCGAGCTGTTCGCGCTGATGCAGCTGACGCTGTTCGCCGCGATGGCCGTGCTGGCCTTGAGCCTCGCCTTCATCTGGGGCTTCGGCGGCATCCTGTCGTTCGGCCAGACCGCGTTCTTCGGGCTCGGCGGCTATGCCTATGCGGTCGCGGCGATCAACTTCCAGGATTCCACGCCGGCCATTCTGCTGGCGATCGTGATCCCGGCGCTGTTCGCGGCGATCCTCGGCTACTTCATCTTCTTCGGCCGCATCTCCGACGTCTATCTCGGCGTCATCACGCTGACGGTCACCCTGATCCTGTTCAACTCGGTCAATTCGACCTCCGGCGACGCCTACAAGATAGGCACCGCGCTGCTCGGCGGCTTCAACGGCATGCCGTCGGTCCCGACCTTCAACATGCCGTTCGATCCATCGACGGTGCTGTCGCCGGAGCAGTCGTGGTGGACCACAGCCTATGTGCTGCTCGGCGTATTCCTGCTGTTGCGCTTGCTGCTTGCGCTGCCGGCGGGGCGTATCATCGTTGCCGTCCGCGAGAACGAGGTGCGGGCGTCGCTGCTCGGCTACGATCCGCGGCTGGTGAAGTGCCTGACCTTCATTCTCGGCGGCGCGATCGCGGGTCTCGCCGGCGCGCTCTACGTCAACTGGGGCGCCTTCGTCAGCCCGACCATCTTTAGCCTGTCGCTATCGGCGGAAATCATCATCTGGATCACGGTCGGCGGTCTCGGCACCTTGCTCGGGCCGATCATCGGCTGCGTCGTGATCGAGTATATCGTGGCCTATATCGGCTCGCAGCAGCTGTTGAATTCCAATCTCGTGCTCGGCGCCGTGCTCGTCGTCTTCGTGCTGCTGCTGCCCAAGGGGCTGGTGCCGACCGCGCGCGATCTCGTGATGCGCCTGATCCCGGAGCAGAAGCCGAAGACGGACGGCCCCTCGGTTCAATCCGCGGCGGCGCCGCACCCTGCAGGAGCCGAGTGACATGGCCGAACTCGTTCCTTTGCTCAAGGCCGAGCACCTCACGATGCGCTTCGGCGGCGTCGTCGCCAATGACGACATCACCTTCACCTTGCAGGAGATGGAGCTGCGCTGCCTGATCGGCCCGAACGGCGCCGGCAAGAGCACCTTCTTCAAGACGCTGACCGGACAACTGGTGCCGACTTCGGGCAGCATCGCGTTCCGTGGCATGCCGATCGCGGGCAAGCTGTCGCACGAGATCGCGCGGATGGGCATCGGCATCAAGACTCAGGTGCCGAACGTGTTCAACGGCCTGTCGGTGCGCGAGAACATCTGGATGGCGGTGCGCCGCAAGTCGACGCCGCGCCAGCAGGGCCCGGCGGTCGACGCCGTGCTCGAGATGATCCGGCTGACCGACTATGCCGACAGCATCGTCGCGACCTTGTCGCACGGCCAGCGGCAATGGGTCGAGATCGGCATGGTGCTCGCCGCCGAGCCGGAACTGATCCTGCTCGACGAGCCCGCCGCAGGGATGACCGACGAGGAGACGTTCCATACGGCCGCGATCATCCGCGAGATCAACCAGACCCGCGCCATCGTCGTGGTCGAGCACGACATGGAGTTCATCAAGCAGATCGCCAAGCGGGTCACGGTGTTCCACCAGGGCCGCGTGCTGGTCGAGGACACCGTCGACAAGGTGCTCGCCGACAGCCGCGTGCGCGACGTCTATCTCGGCAAGAAGGTGGCGGCATGAGCACGCTCCTCGAGGTCAAGGGTCTCAAATCCGGCTATGGCCGGATCCCAATCCTGTTCGGCATCGACATGACGGTGGCCGACGGTGAGTATCTCGGCATCCTCGGCCACAACGGCATGGGCAAGACCACGGCGCTGCGTACGCTGATGGGGCATTTGCCGACCACCGAAGGCTCGGTCGTGTTCGCGGGCAAGACCATCACCCATCTGAAGCCGCACGAACGCTCACGGCTCGGAATCGGGCTGGTGCCGCAGGGACGCGAGATCTTTCCGGATCTGTCGGTGCTGGAAAATCTGCGCATGGGTCTCGCATCCGCGCCGAAGGAGGACCGCAGCGTCATCGACACCGTGCTGCAGGATTTCCCGCGGCTCGTGCGGCTGCTCGACCGCCGCGGCGGCGCGCTGTCCGGCGGCGAGCAGCAATTGCTGGCGCTGGCGCGCTGCCTGTGCACCAAGCCGAAGCTCATCCTGCTCGACGAGCCCACCGAAGGCATCCAGCCCTCGATCATCGAGGAGATCATCGAGACCTTGCTGGCGCTGAAGACGCGCTGGAAGATGTCCTTGATCGTGGTCGAGCAGAACCTCGAATTCATCACCTCGCTGTCGGACCGCATCCTGCACATCCAGAAGGGACGCATCACCGAGGAGCTCGACCGCGCGACTCTGCTGGCCCGGGAAGCCCAGATGGCCCCGAGCTAGTGCCTACCGGCGCGGTTGCGCCGGCCCATTGAACTGACAAATTGCTGTCTCTGCCCAGCTTGTCCTCACAAGAAAGGATGACTCATGTCCATCAAACGCCCGAATGCCGAGGAAGTCGCCGATCTCGCCGCCAGCCTGCACATGAACATGACGGTCGAGGAGGCCGCCGAATATCTGTCCCTGATGGGCGGCATGTTCGACCAGTACGACATCATCGATGAGCTGCCGAACCCGCTGCCGCCGGTGAAATATCCGCGCACGCCCGGCGCCAAGCCGCCGGCGAAGGAGAACAAGTACAACGCCTGGGCGATCAAGACCGAGGTGAAGGGCGCATCCGGCGGCAAGCTCGCCGGCCGCACCGTCGTGCTGAAGGACAACGTCGCGCTCGCCGGCGTGCCGATGATGAACGGCTCGACCACACTCGAAGGCTTCATTCCCGCGGCTGATGCCACCATCGTCTCGCGCATCCTCGATGCCGGCGGCACCATCGTCGGCAAGGCCGTCTGCGAGCACTTCTGTCTGTCCGGCGGCAGCCACACCTCCGATCCCGCGCCGGTGCACAATCCCTGGAAGATGGGCTATTCGGCCGGCGGCTCGTCGTCGGGCAGCGCTGCGCTGGTGGCGGCCGGCGAGGTCGACATGTCCATTGGCGGCGACCAGGGCGGCTCGATCCGTATCCCCGCATCCTATTGCGGCATCTACGGCATGAAGGCGACCCACGGCCTCGTGCCCTACACCGGCGTGATGCCGATCGAGTCGACGATCGACCACACCGGACCGATGACGGCCAACGTCAAGGACAATGCGCTGCTGCTCGAAGTGCTGGCCGGCGCCGACGGTCTCGATCCCCGGCAATATGCGCCGAAGGTCTCGGCCTACACCGAGGCGCTCGGCAAGGGCGTCAAGGGTCTCAAGATCGGCGTGCTCAAGGAAGGCTTCAGCGCGCCGAACATGGAAGAGGGGGTGGTCGGCAAGGTCAAGGCCGGCGCCGAGCGCTTCGCCAAGATGGGCGCGTCGGTGTCGGAGGTCTCGATCCCCGAGCACATGCATGCGCTGGCGGCGTGGAATCCGATCACGCTGGAAGGCTTCCTGGTGCAGATGATGCTCGGCAACGGCATGGGCTTCAACTGGAAGGGCCTGTATGACGTCGGCCTGCTCGACGCGCATTCCGGCTGGCGCAACCGCGCCGACGATCTGTCGGTGACCTTGAAGCTGACCATGCTGGTCGGACAATGGGGCCTCGAGCACTATCGCGGCCGCTACTACGCCAAGTCACGCAACATCGCGATTCAGGCCAAGGCCGCCTATGACGCGATGTTCGGCTCCTATGATCTGCTGCTGATGCCGACCTTGCCATGCGTCGCCACACCGATCCCGGCCAAGGACGCGCCGCTCGCCGAGGTCGTGCAGCGGGCCTTCGAGATGACCGCGACGACCAGCCCGTTCGACGTGACAGGCCATCCGGCGATGACCTTGCCGTGCGGCCTGTCGGACGGCCTGCCGGTCGGCCTGATGCTGATCGGCAAGGACTACGCGGAGTCCACGATCTACCAGGCGGCGGCGGCGTTCGAGGCCGACGGCGACTGGAAGAAGTTCTGATGATCACCATCACCGCGGTCATCAGGGCCAAGGCGGGACACGAGGCCACGATGCGCGACGCTCTGGTCGCCGTCGCGGCCCATGTCGCGGCCAACGAGCCGGAGACGATCGGGTTCTTCATCTCGCAGAGCGAGACCGAGCCCGCTCTGTTCACGACCTATGAGCGCTTCGCCGACAAGGCCGCGATGGACCGTCACAACGGATCCGCCGCGGTGGCGACCTTCTTCGGCATCGCCAAGCCGATCCTGGATGGCGAGGTCATTCTCGTGACCTCGCACGAGGTCTCGGCGACGCTGCGGTAGCACGCGGAGAGAGTTGGGCAACCAATCGTCCTTCGAGACGCCCGCCAAGTGGCGGGCTCCTCAGGACAAGGGCGGTGGGGGTGGCACGGTGAAAGATCGTAGGTATCGAGACTGAACCAATAAGGACGGCCGCGCAAGCCCCGCCGGCTCTCAACTATTTCAATGAGGACATTGTCCATGATCAGTTGTCCGGACGGTCCAGCACAAGGCTCGCTGCTAGCTTCTCCCCGCGTGCGGGGAGAGGCCGGATTGCATAGCAGATGCAATCCGGGTGAGGGGGGCTCTCCGCTGGGTCCGGTGCCCGTGGCTGCCCCTCACCCCAACCCTCTCCCCGTGAAGGACGGGGAGAGGGAGCGCACCGGCGTCGCCGCGCCGCTCTCGGCTCTCATTCCTCATGGCCAGGAGCCCGCCCCTTTGCGGGCGTCTCGAAACATGAGGCCCCAAAGCGTGAACTGATAAACAAGAAAAGGACTACGCCGATGCTGCGTCTGCACGGCATCATTGGACGCGCCGACGACAAGGCCTATGCCCGGCAGCTCCACACGCTGGAGCACCATGGCGGCATCGAGTTGTTGTTCGTGCCGCCGCAAGACGCCGGCCGCAAGCGTTTCCGGCTGACCACGGATCGCGGCACCGATTGCGCGGTCAGTCTCGATCGCGACGAAGAGCTGGTCGACGGCGCGCTGCTGTATCTCGAACGCGAGCGCGCCATCATCGCCCGCTTCGGCGAGCAGCAGGTCTGGCGCCTGCGCGCGCGTGACGCGGCGAGCGCGCTCAAGCTCGGCTGGCATGCCGGCAACCTGCATTGGCGCGTGCGCTTCGAGGGTGACCATCTGGTCGTCCTGCTCGACGCGCCGGTCGACAGCTACCGCGCCCGCATTCGGCCCCTGATCGAGTCCGGCGAGATCGTGGAGCGCGGCGATGTTTGACCGTGGCGAGGCGCTGGCGCTGCTGCAGCTCGGCGACAGCGCCTTTCCCGCCGGTGGCTTTGCATTCTCCTGGGGCATCGAAGGCCTCGCCGCCGACGGCCTGTTGGCGGGCCACGACGATCTCGACGATGTCATCGCCGATCACCTGGCGCAGCGCTGGGCGACGATGGACCGCGTCCTGTTGCGCCGCGTCTGGCGCGCCGGCGACATCGCCGCAATCAGTTCGGTCGATCGCCTCACTGACGCCACCACGCCATCCGAAGAGATGCGCGAGGGCTCCCGGCGCGCGGGCAGGGCGCTGCTCGGCGTCTGGGTCAAGCTCGGCGGTGCGTTGTCGGTCTCCTATCGCGCGCGCGTCTCCGCAGACCCGCGGCTCGGCCATCTGCCCGTCGTGCAGGCCATCACCGGCCGCGATGCGGGCCTCGGCCTCGCCGCTGCCGAGCTCGTTTCCGGCTGGACCCTCGTCACCGGCCTCGTCAGCGCCGCCGTGCGGCTCGGTTTGATCGGCCACATCGACTCCCAGCGCAGCCTCGCGCGCGCCCGGGCGCTGCTGGCCGATCTGCTCGCCGAGACGCCCGACGACGATACCATGCCGTCGAGCTTCACGCCCTTCATCGACATCGCCGTGTCGCGCGGTCCGCTGCGGCATGTGCGCATGTTCACGACCTGAGAGGTTTCGCCATGATGAACCTGTCGCCGACCGAGATGGATCGTCTCGTGATCTTCAACGCCGCGCAGATGGCGCGGCGCAATCGCTCTCTCGGCATCAGGCTCAGCCATCCCGAGGCGGTGGCCTACATCACCGATGAGGTGATGACCGCGGCGCGGCGCAATCTGCCCTATGCCGAGATCCGCGACATGGCGGGACGGCTGCTGACGACCGAGGACGTCGAACCCGGCGTCGCCCAGATGATCCCGATGCTCTATGTCGAGCTGATGTTCGCCGAGGGCACCAAGGTGATGGCGCTGTTCGAGCCGATCCAGCCCGCCGAGGGCGCTGCGAGTGATGACGTCGTTCCCGGCGAGATCATCGCCGGCGGCGACGACATCGCGATGTTCACGGAGCTGCCGGCGATCACCATCGACGTCGTCAACACCGGAGATCGCGACATCCAGGTGCGCAGCCACACCCACTTCTTCGAAGTCAACCGCGCGCTGCGCTTCGACCGCGCCGCCGCCTGGGGCATGAAGATCGACCGTCCCGCCGGCCTCGGTGTCCGGTTCGAGCCCGGCGTGACCAAGTCCGTGCGACTGGTGCCGATCGAGGGCGACCGCATCGTGCGCGGCCAGGCCGGGCTCGTCAACGGACCGCTCGATGCGGCGGGCGCGCGCGACGAGGCGTTGAAACTCGCGCAGTCGCGCGGCTATCTGGGAGCCTGAGATCATGGCCACGCTGACGCGCCGCGCCTATGCCGAGTTGTATGGCCCGACCAAGGGCGATCTCATCAGGCTTGCCGACACCAGCCTGCTCGCCGAGATCGAGCACGACTACACCACCTACGGTCATGAGCTGCTGGTCGGCGCCGGCAAGAATCTGCGCGACGGCGAGGCCGTCGCAGCGCACCGCACCTCCCGGCACAAGGCCCTCGACGTCGTGGTCAAGAACGCGACCATCGTCGATGCCGTGATCGGCATCGTGAAGGCCGACATCGGCATCCGCGAAGGCCGCATCGTCGGTATCGGTAAGGCCGGCAATCCCGACGTGATGCCCGACGTGCATCCGGACATGGTGGTGGGCCACACCACGGCGCCGATCGCTGGCGGTCCCTTCATCGTCACCGCCGGCGCGATCGAGAGCCACGCGCATCTGATCTCGCCGGAGCAGTCCGACCACGCGCTCGCCGGCGGCACCACCACGATGGTCGGCAACGGCTCGGGGCCGGTGTTCGACGTCGGCTCAGGCTCGGGCCCGAACTTCGGCCATTTCCTCAAGTCGATCGAGTTCTCGCCGCTGAACTACGCGCTGTTCGGCCGGGGCGGCTCCGATCCGGAAGCCGTCGAGGAGGCGGTCGCCGCCGGCGGCATGTCGGTCAAGATCCACGAGGATTTTGGTGCTGCGCCCGACGTGATCGACAAGACCCTGATCGCGGCCGACCGCAACGACTTCGCGGTGCACCTGCACACCGACTCGGTCAACGAGTACGGCTTCTGCGAGGACACGATGGCCGCGGTCGATGGCCGCACCATCCATATGTACCACGTCGAGGGCGCCGGCGGCGGCCATGCGCCCGACCTGCTCAAGGTCGTGTCCTGGCCCAACGTCATCCCGTCCTCGACCAACCCGACCAATCCCTACACCTCCTATGGGATGGAGGAGGGCGTGCCGATGACGATGATCTGTCATCAGCTCAACTACAATTCGCCCGAGGATGTCATGTTCGGCGAGTCCAGGGTGCGCGCGCAGTCGATGGCGGCGGAGGATTTCCTGCACGACATGGGCGCGATCTCGATCTTCGGCACCGACACACAAGGGATGGGACGTCTCGCCGAGAACGTCGCCAAATGCTGGCAGCTCGCCAGCGTGATGAAGGACCGCATCGGCCGGCTGCCGGAGGAGACCACCGCGCGCGCCGACAATGAGCGCATCAAGCGCTACATCGCCAAGCTCACCATCAATCCCGCCATCGCCGTCGGCATCGACCATGTCGTCGGTTCGATCGAGGTCGGCAAGATGGCCGACCTCGTGCTGTGGCCGCGCGCCTCGTTCGGGCTCAAGCCCTACATGGTGATCAAGAACGGCTTCCCGGTGTGGGCCGCGATGGGGGACGGCAATGGCAGCCTCGGGCTGTCAGAGCCGATGATCCAGAAGCGGATGTGGGGTGCGCAGGGCGCCGCGCCACAGCGGCTCGGCGTCAACTTCATGTCCAAGCTCGCGGTCGACGCCGGTATCCGCGGCAAGCTCGGGCTCGGACGCGAGACCGTGCAGATCAGGAACGTCCGCCGCTTGCGCAAGACCGACATGATCAGAAACGCGGCGATGCCGCATGTCGAGGTCGATCCGCAGACCTTCGAGGTGCGCGCCGACGGCAAGCTCTTGATGTGTCCGCCGGCGACCACTGTGCCGCTCGCAAGGAGGTTCATGCTGCGATGAGCCGTCTTGCTCTCACCCATGTCGACCAGCCGATGACCGCCGCGCGCGTCGGCATCGGCGGGCCCGTCGGCTCCGGCAAGACCGCTTTGGTCGAGCGCCTGATCCCGGCGCTGCAGGGGCGCGGCATCGACATCGCCGTGATCACCAACGACCTCGTCACGTCCGAGGATGCGGAACGCGTCCGCCGCTCCGGCCTGATCGATCCCGAGCGCGTGTCGGCGGTCGAGGCCGGCGCCTGTCCGCACACCGTGATCCGCGAGGATCCGACGCTCAACATCGAGGCCGCCGACGAGCTGGAGCGGCGCTTTCCCGGCGTCGAGCTGATCCTGCTGGAGAGCGGCGGCGACAATCTCGCCTCGACCTTCTCGCGCGACCTCACCGATTTCTGGATGTTCGTGATCGACGTCGCCGGCGGCGACGACATCCCGCGCAAGCGCGGTCCCGGCGTGATCCGTGCCGATCTCTTGGTCATCAACAAGGTGGATCTCGCGCCGCATGTCGGCGTCGATCTCGCCCGCATGCAGCGCGAGGCCACGGAGGTGCGCGGCGGCCGGCCGGTGCTGCTGACGAACTGCCGCCGCGGCGATGGCGTGGAGGCGATCGTCGACCTGCTGGAGCGTGAGGTGCTGTTCCGCACGTGAGCGCTTCAGCCCCAGAGCCGCCGCGGCTCGATCTCTCCTTCGTCCGGCGCGGCGACCGCACCGTCATCGACCGGCGGCTGTTCGCCTGGCCGTTCGTGCTGACGCGCAGCTTTCATACCGATGCCGGGCGGCCGGATTGTCTCAGCGTGATCCTGCAGACCGGCAGCGGCGCCGTGCATGGCGAGGACAGGCTGACGCAGCGCTTCACCCTCGGCGAAGGCGCGGCGGTCGTTGTCACCACGCAGGGCGCGACATCGGTGTATCGCGCCGAGCCGGGGACGCGGGCCGTCGAGCATGTGGCGCTCAGCGTTGCTGCCGGCGCTTGGCTCGACTATCGCCCGGAGCCGCGCATCCTGTTTCCCGACGCGGCGCTGCGCCAAGTGCTGGAATTGGAGTGCGCCACCGATGCCTCAGTGCTCGTCACCGACGCCTTCACGACGCACGATCCAGCGGGGCAGGGCCGCCTGTTCAGAGAGTTGGACGCAACCGTGATCGTCCGCCGGCCGGGCGCAGAGCCGCTCCTGATCGACCGCATGCATGTCGAGCGTCCCGACGCTGCGCTGTTCAAGGGCTACCGTGCGTTCGGCTCGGCCGTTCTGGTGCTGCCGCTGGCGCACGATTTCGCTGATATCAGCCAGCGGCTGACATCGACCATCGTGCGCATCGACGGCCTCTACGCGGCAGCGAGCCTGCTTCCCGACGACGCCGGCGTCGGCCTGCGGCTCGCGGCCAGTGAACTGCGGCAGCTGCGTTCCGGCTTTGACGAGATCGCGGCGGTCTATCGCGAGATCGCGATCACCGCGCCTGCAACGCTCGGGACGGGATCTGCTGCGGCCCCAATAGCCGGTGCGGCCTGACGCTCACGCCGTCTCCAGATCGAAATCGGCCCAGATCGGCACGTGGTCCGACGGCTTTTCCCAGGCGCGGACATAGCTGTCGATGCCGACCTCGACCAGCCGGTCGCTGGCCTGCGGCGACAGCAGCAGATGGTCGATGCGAATCCCTGCGTTCTTCTGCCAGGCGCCGGCCTGATAGTCCCAGAACGTGTATTGCCCGGGCGCATCGGTCACCGCGCGCAGCGCGTCGGTCAGCCCGAGCCCCAGCAGCGACTGGAAGCTTGCGCGCGTCTCGGGCCGGAACAGCGCGTCGTCGACCCAGGCCTCCGGATTCGAAACGTCCGCGGCGGCGGGAATCACGTTGAAGTCACCTGCGAGGATCAGCGGCTCCTCGGTCTTCAGCCGTTCACGCGCATAGTCACGAAGCCTGGACATCCATTTGAGCTTGTAGGGATATTTCTCGGTGTTCGCCGGATTGCCGTTGGGCAGATAGAGGCAGGCGACGCGCACCACGCCGCTCTTGAGACTCACGACGCCTTCGATGAACCGGGCATGCACGTCCTCGTCGTCGCCGGCGAGGCCCGACTTGGTTTCATCGAACGGCAGCTTCGACAGCAACGCGACGCCGTTGAAGGTCTTCTGGCCGTGCGTCACCACGTTGTAGCCGAGCGCCTCGATCTCCAGCCGCGGAAACGCGTCGTCCGTGCACTTGATCTCCTGCAGGCAGACGATGTCGGGCGAGCACTCCTTGAGCCAGGTCACGAGATGCTCGATCCGTTGCCGGACCGAATTGACGTTCCAGGTGGCGATGCGCATGACCGGTTCCGGGAGGCTCGAGAGGACGGCCCCGGTTAGATCAAGCGGCGAGGGCCCTGGTCAAGGTCCAAGGCCCGCGAAACCACAGGACGGCGGTGGCGCCGATGGATACCTCAGCCGATGACCGGAAGCGGCAGCCCGGCCGCATGCGCCCGGATCCATTTCTGCAGCTCGGCGACGTGCTCGCTTTCCTCCTCGGTGAACTCCTTCGCGAACGCCCTGATTTCGGGATCGTCGGTGGTCTCGAGAATGGTCTTGTAATAGTCGTAGCTCGCGGTTTCCGCCTGCAGCGCGATCTCGAGCGCCTCTTCGCGGCCGATGAACGGATCGGCGGCCCAGATCGCGGCCGTCTCCGGGCTCTCCGGTCCCGGCCATTGGAATTCATCGTGCTTGAGATCCGGCAGGTCGCGGAAGCCGCCGCGCTCTCTGGCCGAGGCCAGATGTAGCCGCGAATAGTCGGCGAGTTGCCGGAACAGCCGGGCGACCTCGCGGTTGCTGCAATTCTCCATCGCATCGGCCAGATGATCGAAGCGATCGGCGGCCTCGCGCTCCAGACGGATCGCGTGGACCAGGAACTCCTCGACGGTCAACATCGGCGCCTTCCTCCATCGTTCGGGTTCTGCTGTGTCGACAGGGGCGCGGCGAGTGGTGCGCCCCTGTCGACGACGTTCAATTAACCGGCTGCGGGACGGCCGTCTTCTGCAGCCATTCCTCGCGCGTGATCCAGGCTTCGAGCAGCCGGACGTGCTCGGCTTCCTCCTTCACGAACTCCTTGGCCATGGCGGCGATCTCCGGCACCTTGGTCTTGGCGGCAATCGACACGTAGAATTCGTAGCCGCGCTTCTCGCCTTCCAGCGCGGCCTTGAGCGCGTCCAGCCGCGACAGCGCGGCATCGCCGGCCCACAGCGAAGTCCGCTCGGGCGTCTCGTGGTCCGGCCACGCATAATCCGGCGGGATCACCTTGGAGAGATCGATGTTGGCGGCGCGCGATTTCGCCTCGGCGAGATGCAGCCGGGAGAAGCCCGCGAGCTGCCGGAACAGGGCCGCGACCTCGGTATTCCCATGCTCTTCCATCTTGGCCGCGATGATGTCGAAGTGCAGCGCCGCGTCCTCTTCGACCTTGACGGCGTAGCCGAGGAATTCGTCGAGCGTCGCGATTTCCACGCCGCCGGTGTAGTGCTTGACCGCATGGGTGATGTGCGGGCCTGCCGGCGGCACGGTCTCGTCGCCCTTGAACTTGACCAGAATGTCCTCGTTGCGCACGAAGCACTGACAGGCGAGCCGGTAGTGCGGCGGCATGTCGTTGACCTCGGCGTTCTCGATCTCCGCTTTCGAAATCTTGCCGAGCTGCTTGAGCAGCTCCTTCTCTTTCTCGGTCAGCGCAATGGCGTATTTGGTCTTCGGATTGAAATGCGAGACTTCGACGAGGCATGATCCGCATTCGCCGTCCTGACAGTCGAACGGGATCGGGATCTTGTGAGCCTTGGCGACGCCAAGGATGGTGCCGCGATCGCCTGCGATCGCGTAGACGGTGATGTCCCGCGACAGCGAGGGTGAAGAGAAGGTGACATTGGCCATTTCGGCCTCCTGGTTTGATGCGTACTCTCACCGCCCTGTCAGCAAGGCGCGTGCCATTGATGTAGTTCGTTGTTTGCAAACTGAATTATGGGAAATGCGCAGCGCGCCGCTCGTGTTGGGGTTGTGACAGCCCTGCGCGATTACGAACAAGTGTCCCGTTGCGGCCGGTTTGATCTCGATCAAGCATCTTGATCGAGATCAAGAATGCCGGCGCGCACTGCCGCCGGCGCGGGATACGTGCGGACGGAGGATCGCGCGATGCAGCATGGACGAGTCTGCCGGGAGAGGCGCGCGTGTTTCCGTTGTGGAGCGCCGACTGCAACCGGGGCGCCGGCGTTTGACTGCGGCATGGCCCCGGTTGTACCATCAGGTCCGATCGTCACGTGGCCGCGCTCCGGTCATTCTGGAGCCGCCACAACGGGGGGCATCGACCCCGGACCGATCGGCGGTTGAGCCTCACGACTGTGCCGGACCCGCAGTCTTCAATGTGACGATGTTTGGCTCACTAAGTCGTCCCGGCGAACCGCATCACTTTCCATGAGCGGTCGTAGCTATTGAGCTCATCATCGTCGCGATTGAAGATCGGAAGATGGGCGAGGCGCCAATGAATGCGCCCTCTCCCCTTGTGGGAGAGGGCATGTAGGACGGTTACGGCAAGCTCGGTTGGGTGAGGGGTCTCTCTCCGCGAGCCTCCCGCGTTGAGAGAAACCCCTCACCCAACCGCATGCGCGGATGGGCCGGCGATGCCCTCTCCCACAAGGGGCTACCGGATTCACACATCGCCTCGCGTGAGGAGGTTTGCACCGCGCTTCATGGCCTGGAACTCCAGCCAACCCT
>NZ_JBNPVB010000017.1:0-178121 GCF_051168495.1 Bradyrhizobium oligotrophicum
CAGCTCGCTTCGACTCAGCCGCCGAACACTCGCTCATCACCCCGCCGTCTTGAAGGTGGGGTCTAACGGTCGCTTACACTCGAACTCGTATTTCGATCATCTGACGAACATGCCGCTGCGGCCGAACTCCTGGTTACTGAAGAAATCGCGGCGTTGGGCGGCGAATTGGTTTCCAGAAGTCGAATTGCAGACATCGCGTATCATGCGCTGTTAGCTCGATTGCCGGTACCTGCGGTCCGACAGATCGTGGAACGTTCCGATCAAGGTATCAGCGGCTTGGATGCCGTTATGCACATTCGACCTCAGAGCGTCGCTCCTCCGGAAACATCCCAAGATGCAGTGAAGCCGCCGGTCGAACAAGAGGTCCCGCCCGCCAATGGCGAGCCGATCTTGGCCATACTCGATGGCGTGCCGGTATCTCAGCATCCCCTCCTACGCGATCGATTGAACGTCGACGACCTCTTCGGGCTGGAGCCCACGGCGCTTGTGGCGGAAAGAATTCACGGCACCGCCATGGCATCACTGATCTCGCACGGAGACCGGAACGCTCCCGAGCTGCCATTGCCCCGCCGCATCCACTTTGTGCCTGTGCTCGGTGCAGATGATCAATTCCCTAGAGATCGACTAGTTGTCGACTTAATCTATCAAGCCGTTGTGAGTATGCGTCGCGACAACGATCCGACCGCCGCATCGGTCCTGATTATCAATCTTTCACTCGGTAACGTCAGGAAGACGTTCCAAGGTAGGCTATCGGCTTGGGCCCGCCTCATTGACCGGCTCGCTCATAAGTATGGGATCCTGTTCTGTGTCAGCGCGGGCAATCACGCCGAGCGATTTGATGTGCCGCCCTATTCAAGAATGATACAGTACGAGGCAACCGTTCAGCCGGAGCGTAGGACGCAGACGCTCGCCGCACTTTCGCAATTAATAGGATATCGCCGTCTCCTTTCTCCATCCGAAACAGTCAACGGGATCACAGTTGGTTCAGCAAATCTTGACGCTGTCAGCGATGCCGAGCGGCGCGGCGCCGTCGGCCGAGTTGATCCGTTTCAATTAACCGTGACCGCCAATCCTTCCAGCGCCCTGGGGCCCGGCTTCGCGAACAGCGTGAAACCCGACATCTTGATGCCGGGTGCTCGCGAGCACCTGATGATGGTCGCCAGTGGGGCAGTGCTCGCTGTGCGGCCGACTGGAGGGGCCCGGCCGCATGGCTTGAAAGTTGCGGCACCACCGCGGGACGGAACGAGCAATTGGGAACACTATACTTGCGGCACCAGCGCAGCAACAGCTCTGGCTTCGCGAACGGCCCATAGAATTCACGACGCGTTGGAGGTCGCTTACGGCGAAACGTTTATCTCGTTGCCGCACGGTCAGCGCGCCGTCATTCTAAAGGCGCTATTGGTCCACACCGCATCGTGGCCTCTGGAAAGCGCAGAACTCATAAAGAGCGTATTGGGTCCTGACGACCCAAAGCAGCATGTACGGCAGAAGGACAATATACGACGCTTTCTAGGGTATGGGATTGTCGACGCCGAAGATGCGGTCTATTGCGCCGCTGATCGGGCAACCTTCTGGTCTGTGGGTACTTTAGAAGGTGAACAAAGACGGTCGATCTCCGTGCCGCTTCCCGCCTGCATGAGCGGCAAGGCTCTTCCTCACACTGTTCGAGCAACACTTGCGTGGTTCTCGCCCGTTCTTCCAGGTAGACAGTCTTATCGCTCGGTCAAGCTCTCGCTTCTAGCGCCTGATGAACTGGGAGGCTTTCGCGTTGTGCCAAACAAGAGCCAGCCAGATATCAATCAAGCGAGTAAGGGAACGGTCTTTTCTCGGCATTGGGACGGCGGTAGAGCGCCGGCCTTGGCTGCAAATTCAGCTATTGAGTTCGTCGTTCAACGAGAGCCTGATCGTGGAACGAAGATAGATGAACAAATACCATTCGGACTGGCCGTAACGATCGCGATGCCCGGTGTTGTCGAGCTCTATGATCAAGCAAGATCTCGGATTGCACCGGTTGTGGCGGTGCGGTCACGATAAAATGAAAATGTACTTTTCCAGTACCCGAACGTGACGGGAGAGAAGCGTGCAACCGACCAGCGATGATTACTTCAACGCACTTGGAAAATTGGCTTTCGCAGCAAGCCATCTCGAAGAGGCGATGGTGGTTTTTACTGCGGCCCTGACGGAAACCACAAATCCGGAAGAGTTGGATGCTGAGTTGCGTAGTGATACTTGGGCCAAGAACACGAAGAAGCTCCGAAATCTGTTAAGCGAACGCGTTGGTGACTATTACCGGCCGAGGCTCGTTGCACTGCTGGACCAATCCGACACACTCAGGAGGCTGAGGAACGAGAATGTTCATGCACTTTGGCAGGTGATGGAGAACGCAGACACCGGCGAGTTTTCTCATGTTCTGCGCGCGCGTGTAACGGTCGATCGAAGGAGCAGAACCACATCGACTGAAGTTGGCCCAGCCGATCTATCAGAGATCGAAAATCTGGCACGGAATATGGCAGATCTTTCACGTAAGCTGCAAACAGAGTTCAAGCACGTTTGGGATATGGATGAGACGCTCCGCACATGGCGAGAAACTCAAGGTCTTTGATTGCCAACTTCCGCTCGCAAGGGTCAACGTGGCCGCGCAGCCCGCTTGATCCCGGCCTCACCGCGTAAGATATGCGCCCCGCACAATCATCCGTCCTCGGCGCGCGGCGCTCCGATATTGTGGCGGCGGCGCTAGAGGCATCTTCTCAGCGAGCGCCACGAATGTGCGAGTATGTGAGCGTCGCGGTCTAGCACCCGTGCAATCCTACCAGCACGTCCATCTCTCAAGAATAGGTGCGATGGCCCAGCTTGTTACTGCGACAAATCGACGAGCGGCTTACACGCTAGCCAGGCCGCCGCGATCAGGTCCAGCGAGTTGACGCTTCTTAATTCGGAACAGCGGTCATAGCGGAACACCACACCCATCTGCATCTGATAATTGGACCCTTCCTTATGCACGAATGAACTGTAGGCGGCCGAGAGCCATCGAGGTTGCACTTTCGGTAAGCCGCTTTCGGGAACAGCCGTCCGCAGGTCGAATTCAATTCGCGCATCGACAAAGGGAACCGCACGCTGGGACGGATAGCGTCGCTGTATACCTCGACACCAAGGAGTGGCACCCGGATAACTGCGCAGCAGCGGCTTCAAATTTTCCAGAACCCGAAGTGCTAGTTGCTGAAAGCCGTCCTCGCCCAGCCCGATGAGCTTGCGGCGCATGGTGCTGTTCACAGCGTTAGGAACCGTCACCAGTGCCTCCACTGCCTGAGCAATCACACCGAGCGTGAGATGCGGGTACTTTGTGAAATTCTCAATCTCACCCGCCGGAGCGAGCGACAAGAAATCCCATACCGCGTCCCCCTGACGTCCCGTTATTGCAGGGCGGCCTGGTGCTTTGGGGTTCATCGCGAGTTGTTTGCACAGATCGCGGCGCCCTCTTAGCTCTCCCAGCGCCAGCGCAAGCACGCGCTTGCCTTCCAGGTATGTGAAGGGATGGTCGTGGCCGAACGGGAACCCGGAAAACGTCGTCAATGTGCCCTCTACAAACTTCTCATCCTCGACCAGCTTTGCTTCCGCGATCTCAAGGTATTGCGCTGCGCGCAATGCCCACGCGCTGGTAGCGGCGTGTCGGCACAGCCATGCATATACATTCCGCCATTCGATAACCGCAGTTTCAGACGGCCGAATTGCAGGCGCGTTGGCAATAATAGCCACTGCGGTGATCTCGTTAAAGCCACGCCGCTCCGCAGTACGGCGATGCCTCCTGATCTGGTCCGCCTCGAACTTTGAAAGGACCTTACTTTCGATGAAGACACACCACCCTTCATTGTCAAAGATCCATCCATCAGGAATACCGCGGCGCTCCGCCTCTTCTTCGCTCGGTTGCTCCTCTCCTGGATACTGCTGTTCGAGCACGTTGAGCTTATTCGGCTCGCATGGCGGCTTAATGCCGATAATCTCGCGCAAGAACAGCCCGAGTAGCTTGCGATCTTCTTGAAGCGCGCTCATCAGAGCGTGCGTGATGCGGTTTTCTGGCTGCGAGTACTGATCAAAGATATTGCGCAAAATCAGCTCTTCCGGACGGTAGACTGACGCGTTAAGCGCTGTGCGTTCATTGAGAAGCCGGCCGCGCGCACATCGGCGGCAGTCATATACGGTTTCTTCGACCTGTAGCAGCGCGCAGGCGCCCTGACCATGGACAACTGTCATCGGCGGCGCGGTTTGAAGCCTTCCCGCGGCACGACTTCGGTGCCCTTCAGAACCCTCCTTCACTCAGCGTGTCCACGGGCCCGGCGAAGATGCGAAGCCGCCCAAACACCACCTCGTTAGCCAGCTCTAGGATGCAGCAGTTTCGGCTCCCAAAGCGCTGCTGCATCCGGATGTATGGCCCACCAGGGCAGGATGCTCCGACAATGCCCTTCGGGTGACGGCGGCGAATGCTTCAATCTGCCTGATGGTCTTTTCAGCCATCATCATCTTTACCCTCATCTGCTTCAGCTCCGCTGCTCCCATGTTCGCGTTTGTGCTCGCGCGTCTTCTCGGCGGCTTTCTGAGCGATCTCCTGACGGATTTCGGTGATTCCCGCCTCGATTGCGCGGCGCGTGCCCACATCACGCGTGCAGCGAGCCGGGAGGCTGCTGAGGCCGGTTAGCATGATGCCGACGATCTCGTCGACGCCGGCGATGTGATCGTCGACTTCCATTAGCCGACCTTCTAGGCGAGCGTTCTCAAGCTCAAGGCGCCGTGCCTTAGCCTGTTGATACTTGGCATGCGCCTCCGTTGCCGGGGAGCTTCTACGCATCTCGCGGAGCTTGCGGATGTAACGAAGCCGAGTTTCGTCAAGGGAGAACTTGCCACTCTCGTCCTTCGCGATCGTGCCATCGGCGACAAGGCGGTCTAGATAAGGGCGCGACAAGCCAAGGTGTGCCGCCATCACGGTCGCCGAGACCTTTTTGGGTGCCTTCATTGCAACTGCAACCTTGAAATTGAAACCTCAGAATATGCGGAGGGGAAGCGGTCGCGCGTCCCCCTCATCGGTTCCGGCCTCCAAAGGACCCGTAAAGGCCCGAGGGGGCCTCCTACAGGCCCGTTCTCCTCTGCCCCTCCATCCCTGCCTGGGACGGCCATCGCGCCACGGGCTGCCGTATCCAATCCTGTGTCATGTCTGACGAAGAAGGCTCTGGACCAGGCTGGCCGCCGAGCCGTCAACGCGTCTCGATGACTTGCACCGCCTTGGCGGCCATGCCGAGCGGCTTGCTGCCTTCCGGTTTTGCGATGACCTGCAGCTCGACGCCGAGCACGGCGCGCGGGTCGGCGTCGGTGCGGTGCTCGACCGGCAGGCCGTCACGTTGCAGGGACCAGACCAATGAAGCTTCGGAGCGCTCGATCGCCAGCTTGTCTTGCGCGATCTCGGAGAGCTTTCGTTCGCGATCCTGCGGCGACAGCGCGGCAACGTCATCGGTGATGGCATCAATCTCCCGTTCGAGGCGTGCGACCAAGGCGTCTCGATGCAGCCAAACGAACAGCGCCGCCGTATCGATGACCTCGCCCATAGCGTTGCCAACAATCTGATCCCCGGTTTTCCCCACGATGGCGGCCAGCCCCAACCGCTGCATGGTCAGCGGCCAGCCGATGGCGTGTCCTGCTTCGACCAGCGCGGAAACGTCCGGCGTACCGCGCTCGGCCAGTTGCTCGATAGCCGCGCGCGCCTGAGCCTTGGCGTATGCGGCCGGTATGGGCGCGGATTTGACGCGGTGCTCGTCGGCGTCCAGCTCGCGGAGGCGACGACGAATGCGATCGAGCGCCGCCGCGACAGTCTCGCCCTTCTTCAGAACCGAGGCGACGTCGATATCGTCGGCAGGGACGATCGCGGTGCCGCCCGGCCGGCCTGTCCGAAGCCAGCCTTCCAAATTTGTCACCGATGCTCCGGCATTGCGCGAGCGGGCCTGCCTGGTCTCGAGCAGTTCGTTCAGCCGGGTCATCTCGGCATCGACGGCGGCGAGCTTGCGCGCGGCGTCGATCACACTGACGTCGTCGTCATCCAGACCCGGACCGCCCTGGCCGCGCGGTGTCTTCAGGTGGGCGATCCGCGCGTTGAGCCGGTGCTTGTCAGCGCGTGCCTCGCCAAGCTGGTCAAACAGCGGCCGTTGCAGGTTCATCGCATCTTCGGCGCGTTGGCGCAGCGAAAGCAGAAGCGGTTGCCGCGACGCCGGCAGCAGTTCGACGACGTCGAGCGGCGGCGGGAAGCCGGGTGAGAAGCCTGGAACGATGTTTGTAGCGTCCCACGGTGCCTGTTCAAACGATCTTGCCATGGCTGTCCTCCTACTTGTTGACCACCACCATGGCGGCAGGCGTTGGCCACGAATAGCCCGCGTGTGCGCTTTTATTAGTCGCCATTGCCGCCGAGTGCGCGGCGGATCGTGCGTGCTGCAATCGGCGCATCGCGCGTCTGTAGGATGCACCAGCAGACCTCGCGCAACGAGCCGCGATGACGCTGCGGACATGACGTCTCAGTACAATCCCGTCGCCATGCCGTGCCCCGATAGTCTGCCAAGGCGCGCGCCAGCTTCGTCGCAGCGCCGTTCACGGACAAGCCTTCACAAAATCGCGTCGCGGCCTCGCGCAACAGCCGGTCGCGCTCGCGAAGCGCCCGCACTGTCGCAGGGAGCCGATGCCCTGGCCCGCGCGGCATCATGACGGCATCGTCGTTGATCAGCTCGGCGCTCGCGACCTCGATCGCGCGCAATGGCTTCATGGCAGCACCGCGCGCGGATCGAGAAAGCATCCGCCTGGCACAACCTGCTGGAGCACGCGTGCTGCGGCTTCATCAATCGCGGTCGGGTCGTCGCCCCTCCAACAATCGCAGCAGAGGCCTGCAACAGCCGCCTGCTTCGGCGCTTCGCCGGACCAAGCGAACAGATGCGCGGCGGGATGCAGCGATACGGCATCGCAGAGGAAGCAGGTCGCCGATGAACCGCTCATTCGCCAATGCGTGGCCGCGCGACATAGAAGGTCGCCGCGCGGGTGCAAGCTGATCTCTTCTACGGCCAGCAACGCAGTTTCCAACGTTCGGCGACCGCGTGCGAAGCGAGACACGCGAGAACGCCGAGCACGACGCTGCGCACGGTTGCCCGCATCATCCGTGCGCTGTTCTGGCGTTGCCGTCATGACGCGGCTTCCCACGGCATCCTCGGGTACACGCTGCGCCGAATGCCTTCCGGCAGGCGAGCCGTGATCTCGTTCACTGCCGGGATCACCGTCGGAGCCGCGGCGGCAGGACGTCGGCGTGCTGGCCGCTGTGCTGCCGCTTTGCCCTCCGCGAGCCGGCGCCCAGCCTCGGCTCTGTCGACGATTGTGGTCCAGCCGTCCGACGATGCGAACTCCCTGGTCGCGGTCCCCTTGCCAGTGACCTTGACGAAACCCAACGCGGCTAAGTCGGGAACACCGCTCGTTACAGCGGTGGAAGACAGCCCCGCCTGGAGAAGAAAAAGCGTACTCAACTGCGCAGCCCCACCGGGAGCGTCGATCTCCTCCAAAATCACACGCAGCACAGACCTCGCGGACCCGCCCAACGCGGCATAAGCCGGTGATCGCAACATTTCATCCGACGGCTTCATCGCGCAGCACCTCCAAACAGAACCAACTTCCAGAGTTCAGCGCGGATCGCGGCTTCGAGTGCGTGGACCTCGCGAACAACTAACGCCTCGGAGACACCGCGTCGTCGTAATGCGTCGGCGCGTATGATTAGTTGGCGCTTGATGTAGGCCTCGCCGGATCGCGGGTTATAGGACGCCGCGACTTCTGCCTGCCGTCTGGCGAAGCCGTGACGCCTCGTGATCGGAAAGGGAAGCACAACGCCGCCGCCGCTCATGTCGCCCTCCTGCTTCGCTTCGTAGCCGGCACAACCTCGGACGCCGCCGCGTCGGTGCTTGTGGGAAGAAGCTGTGCCCGCCCCCTCCCCGAAATATCGATAGTAGTCGGGGAAAACCGACTATGCCCTGTAGTCGGGGTTTCCCCGACTGGGGATTTCTGTTTTCGATCGGGGTTTCCCCGACCGAATTTTGCGGTTTCCCCCGACTGGAGTTTTGAATTTCGTGCGCCCTTGGCGATCGCGAGCGCCTCGTCAACGCTGGCGATTTTTCGCCATTCGTTGGTGCCGTGACCGGGGAGGCCTTTGGCCGGTTTATAGGTCAACCGGAATTTGTTAGGTGTCCTGAATTCAGCGTTGCCGGCCCTGCCGCGCTCCGTGACCTCGACGAAGCCGAGCGCGACCAACTCGCGGATCGCAGGTGCGATAGCATCGCGATCTATTCCGAAGCGACGAAAGTCGTCAAAAGTGACTGGAAGCCTGCCGTTGTCAGTGCCGCCATGGTGAGCCAGCTCAATTTCGATGCGGTCCAGCGCGCGCCTTGCAGACAAGCTCATGACGCGATTTGCCGGGCTTTCCAGCATTTCGATCAACCGTGCAGCGAATTGCCCGCCAATCTGTGTACGCCTCATCTCGACCCCAGACGTTGGTCACGCTCACTTCCGCCAGAGAGCCGGCTTCTTTCAGGATGATTGCGCGGCTGTGGCGTTCGCGCGGACAGGCTCACGCCGCTGCGCGCCGAGCCAGGCTTCGATGTCGGCTTTGCGGTAGAACACGCGCTTGCCGACCTTCACGAAGATCGGGCCTTTGCCGAGCGTCCGCCAGGCGGTCAATGTCTGTGGCCGCAGGTTAAGCGCTTCGGCAACCTTCTCAGGGTTGATCAACTCGTCGGTTGAAATCTGCATCGGTGCGGCTCTCCATCAAAGGTGATGGCGCATCATGCTGTGAGAGCGTTTCGCCGGCCATAGGGTCGTAGGACAATGGCCCGTTGTATCGGAAATCAACGTCGCCGCGCGGAAAGACGGCGAAAGCGTCTGCCGTCGCCCTTGAACAAGTCCGTGCCGAACGTCCTATCGATCTCGCGGCCCAGCTCAAATAATCTTCCATCCAGCTTTCCAAGACGACTGATAACGCGCCCACCCTTATGGCCGGTAATGGCGGAATACGCATCGCAAACCGCATCTAGCGCGTCATCCTCGTCACTATCACCGCATCGCTCCTTAGATTTCGGTGCCGCCTTCATGGCAGAGAGTTCGGCCTCCAGCATCGGTAGCACGATCTCCGGCTTCGGCGAGATCATGGAGTATCCTGGAGCATCAAACCCGAGGCTCACCGTTCTTCTGTCTATCGAACGGCACTTGTGGAGAACGTGAGTGCAGTCCGGGTCAATCCCGAGGTACTCAAAAAATGCTGGCATCCAGATGGCTTTGATGCGGGCCGGCTGCGCGCCCCAGATCGTGGCCCATTCTTCAGGGCCGATCTTTCCGTGACGCGCCCTACGAGCCTTCGGCAACAACTCTTCCAGTTCTCGTCTGAGGCCGAGCGGCTTTGTTACCCGCGGCCGCGCAAACGGCTTGCCACTATCGCTACCAATATCGTAGCCGCGCGCTTGTTTCGATGCCAGCAGGCTTAGAAACTTTCCCGTGATGTTGAGTGCGTGCCGCTCGATCAGCGCTAGATCGGCATCATGGCAAAGCGCCCTCAGCGCAACTAACACATTCTCAAGCCGCGGCGGGTGAGGCGCAGCATCTGTCATGTCTGTGACGTGCTTTGCTTGCGCGTCTTTTTGAATTTGATGACGTTGTCCGCTTCGTGCGCCGGTTTCTTTGCAAGTGCGGCTTGCATCGCGGCGCCGAGATCATCGTTGACGGAAGCAACGATGTCCCGCGCCAGATGTGCGTATCGCTTTGTTGACGCGATTGCGCGATGGCCTAACAACGCGCCGATGGTTTGCAGTGACACGCCCCGACCAGCGGCAAGCGAGGCGTAGCTGTGGCGGAGATCGTGCAAGCGCACGTCATCGAGCCCGCCGTAGGCGCGAGCAATGATCCAGGCCCGAGAAAGATTTTTATAAGGCTCACCCGCGTTCGCACCGGCAATGATGTAGGGCTCGATGCGCGGAATGCCCCGCAAGACTTCGATTGCGGCGTCGCTCAGATGAATGGTACGCGCTTCGTTGTTCTTGCTATCAGGCAATCTAATGACCCGTCGCGACCATACGACGTGGCTCCATTGGGCGGCGGTGATCTCGCCACTCCGCGCGCCGGTGAAGAGAGCGAGACGCAATCCGGCCGCGGCGTGTGGGCCGATCACGCCTTTGCCTTCTGCCGTCTCGATAGCGGAGCCGGCCTTTGCAATTTCCGCTTCACTGAGGAAGCGCTCTCGCTGCCGCTCTCGATAAAACTCGATCCCCTTACAGGGGTTCGAGTGCGGCGGTCTGATCTTCATCAGTTCGGCGTAGTTGAGCAGAGCGCGCAAGGTGCTCACGCTATAGTTCGCGCGCCGCGGTGTCCGCGCCATCTTGGCATGAAGGGCTTCCACGTCTGCGAACGCTAGCGCCTGCACGGGCAGATGGCCGACCGCCGGATTGATGTGCTGCTCGAACAACTTTTGATAATCGTCGAGCGTGCGCGGCTTGAGTTTGCTGCGGCGGTTCTCGATCCACTGAGCGGCCAGCTCCTCGACGGTGATTGCGCCATCCGCAATCGCCTTCTGCCGAGCCGCCTTTTCTAGCGCTGGATCGCGACCTTGCCGGAGAGCGTCGAGCGCAGGGCGAGCCTCGCGCTGTGCCGCCGACAGGCTCATCTGCGGGAAGGTGCCCAGCGTCGCCCTATGGAGCTTGCCGTTGACCCGGGCCTCGACCCGGAAGAGCTTCGTGCCGGCCGGCGTCACCCGAAGGACCAGCCCGGCGACCTTGGTGTCGCTGAAGGTCTGATCCTTGCCGTTCGCAGCAATCGCCTCGATAAAATCCGCCGTGAGTTTTGGCATAGACAGTCTACGTGAAAAGTCTCCCTGGGGAGACTTTTTCCATAAACTTACGTCAATGTAAACGGACTTCCATGAATGATTGTTGCGCTATTTCAATGGGCCTAGTCTCCCCGCAACCCGCGCCTACACCACCCGACGAGCCTGCAAAACCGTTTACACCAGTTCAATTCTGGTCGTGGCCTCCACTCAATCAAATCAAGCGGTTGGACCACCCCGTTGCGCCGGAGACCGGCGCTAGACGGGCAGGTCGTCGATGCCGCCGGGATAGCTGACCCGCGCGCGCGGCCAAGTCAGGACGGCGCCCCGTTCACCGGCCGAAACACTGGCCCGTTCGGAAACCGCTTTGCCGGCCAGCCGGGGCGCATAGTCCCGGAACTGCACCACGTTCGACTTCTCTGCTTCGGGCATGGCTCTGATCCTCGTTCCATGCTGCAATGCAAGAAGCGTACCCTCGTTCCTTAAAACCGGCGTATTCGGGCCCGCCGATCCGGCTTGGCACGGGGCCTGGGACGCGGTGTCAGTTCGGGCTGGGCCTTTTCCACCTCCCGATACCGCGCCAACATCCGCTCGAAGCTGGCATCGAGGGCCTCTGCGATCTCGGGCCGGCGTTCCAGCGCCGCCATCAGCAGGCCCGCAGCCTCGATGGTCGATAGCCCGTCGCGGCGCGGCTCCCGCCGCAGCCGGCCGTAGCGCGACGGCTGGCGCGGTCCGAGGATGACCCGCTGGCACTTGAGCATCCAGGGATTGCGCCACCACAGCGCCTTGGCCTGGCTCCAGGTGCCGTCGAGAAGGACCACGCCCTCGATCGCTTTGAGGATAGCGCGCTGATTCTCGGCCACCTCGCCCTTGCGGGTCAGCGCCAAGACCTCGCTTTCGGGATCGAGATCGGCCGCCTTGGCGGAGCCGAGATAGAGGATCGCCCAGCGCGCGGGATCGGCGACCGGCCGTCCCAGCGCCTTGGCGAGGCTCGGCCAGGACAGCCCGACCTTGACCACCGCGGTCTTGAAATGCTGCGCGGCGAGCCGCGCGGTGCCGAGCGCGCGGTCCTGCTCCTGCGGATGTTGCAGGATCAGCAGCGACAGCCGGCTGGCGATCGGCGTGACGCTGTCGCAGATGCACAGCGGCAGCGGCTTCTGGCAACGCGGGCAGTCGGGCGGCGCCTCGGTCGAGAGCGGCGGGTGGTCATGTGACGGGTCGGACATGGCGCGGCTATACGCGCAGCGGCGACCTGCGACAACGCTTCATTCGGCCGGCGCTGCCAGCGGCTCCGGCGCGGGCCGGCGGCGCAGCCGATCGACCAGCAGATAGATCACCGGCGTCGTGTACAGCGTCAGGATCTGCGACACCAGGAGGCCGCCGATGATGGTGATGCCGAGCGGCCGGCGCAGCTCGGTGCCGGGCCCGGTCGCGATCACCAGCGGCAGCCCGGCGAACAGCGCGGCGAGCGTCGTCATCAGGATCGGACGAAAGCGCACCCGGCAGGCCTCGAAGATCGCATCGGCCGACGACATGCCACGCTGGCGCTCGGCTTCCAGCGCGAAGTCCACCAGCATGATGCCGTTCTTCTTGACGATGCCGATCAGCAGGATGATGCCGACGAAGGCGATCACGGTCAGCGGCGTGTTGGTCACCTGCAACGCGAGCAGCGCCCCGAGCCCGGCCGACGGCAGGGTCGAGATGATGGTCAGCGGATGGGCGAGACTCTCATAGAGCACGCCGAGCACGATATACATCGCCACCAGCGCGAACAGGATCAGCAGCGGCTGGCGGCCGCTGCTCTTGTTGAAGTCGCCCGCATTGCCGTCGAAGCCGCCGCGGATGCCCTCGGGCATGTGCAGCTCGTCGACGGCGCGCTGGATGTTGGCGGTGGCGGCCTGCAGCGGCACGTCGGGCAGCAGGTTGAAGGAGACGGTGGTCGAGGGAAACGACTGCGAATGGAAGACGGCGAGCGGCGACAGGCCGCGTTCGGCCTTCACCAGCGCCGACAGCGGGATCTGCGCATCCCCTGCCCCCGCCACATAGATGCGCTCGAGGTTCGACGGATCGGTCTGGAATTTCGGATCGATTTCCAGCACCACCATGTACTGGTTGCGCTGGCTGTAAACGATCGAGATCTGCCGCTGCGCGAACGCGTTGTTGAGCGCGTTGTCGATGTCCTGCACGCGTACGCCGAGGCTCGCCGCCTTCTGCCGGTCAATCCTGAGCGCGAGTTGCAATCCGCCGGGATCGCGGTCGCTCGACACGTCGGTGATGCCCTCGACTGTCTCCAGACGCTTGGCGACGATCGGCGCCCATTGCTGCAGAAGGTCGAGATCGGGGCTGCTCAGCGTGTATTGATAGTCGGAATCGCTCTGGCGGCCGCCGGCGCGGACATCCTGCGCGGCGAACATGAAGAGGCGGATGCCCGGCACCATGGCGAGGTTGCGCCGGAGACGGTCGATCACGGCCTGGGTCGAGACGCCCTCGCGCTCCGCCGGCGGCTTCAGATTGATGAACATGGTGCCGCGGTTCGACGTCGCCCCGCCCGGTCCGCCGCCACCGCCGATGGTCGAGCCGATGCCGGCCACGGCGGGATCAGCCATCACGATGTCGGCGAGCCGCTGCTGCAGGCCCAGCATCGCCTGGAACGAGATGTCGGCGGAAGCGCGCGTCGCACCGATGACGAAGCCGGAATCGTCGGTCGGGAAATAGCCCTTGGGGACCTTGATGTAGAGCGTGACGGTGAGCGCGATGGTGGCGAAGAACACGATCAAGGTCAGGACCGGATAGACGAGCACGCCCCGCAGCGTCCAGGCGTAGAAGCGGACCATGCCCGACAGCGTGCCCTCGACGATCCGGTCGAACCAGGTGGCACGCTCGGAGAGCGTCTCCTTGATGTAGTGCGCGCAGATCATCGGCGTCACCGTCAGCGACACCACGGTCGACACCACGATCGCAAAGGTCAGCGTCAGCGAGAACTCGCGCAGCAGCCGTCCAACGACGCCGTCCATGAAGATCAGCGGCACGAAGGCCGCGATCAAGGACAGGCTGATCGACAGCACGGTGAAGCCGATCTGGCGCGCGCCGTCGAGCGCGGCCCGCATTGGCGAAAGCCCGTGTTCGAGATTGCGGTACATGTTCTCGATCATCACGATGGCGTCGTCGACGACGAAGCCGACGGAGATCGCGAGCGCCATCAGCGACAGATTGTCGATCGAGAAGCCGGCGAGCCACATCGCAGCACAGGTGCCGGCCAGCGCCAGCGGCACCGAGACGCCGGCCGCGACGGTCGGGACCAGCCGGCGCAGGAAAAGGAATACGACCACCATCACCAGCACGGCGGTTGCGAGCAAGGTCCACTGCATGTCCTCGACCGAGGCACGGATGGTCCCGGTCCGATCGACCAGCGTCGAGATCTCGATGCCCGCCGGCATCCACTGCTTGAGCTCCGGGATCAGCGCCTTCACACGGTCCACGGTCTCGATCACGTTGGCGTCGCCCTGCTTGGCGATCTGCAGGATCACGGCCGGCTGCTTGTTGAACCATGCGATCGAGCGCACGTTGCGCACGGAATCTTCGACGTCGGCGACATCCGACAACCTGACGAAGCTGCCATTGCTGCTCTTGATCAGGATGTCGCGGAATTCGGCTGCGGTCCGCATCTGCCGGTTGATGGCGATGGTCTCGCTCTGCCGCCCGCCCTCGAAGATGCCGACCGGGCCGATCGGATTGGCGTTGACGATCGCGGTCCTGACATCGTCGGTCGCGATCCCGGCATTCGCGAGCGAAACGGGATTGAGCGCAATCCGCACCGCGGGCTGATCGGCGCCGCTGACGGTGACGTTGCCGACGCCTGGGACCTGGAACAGGCGTTGCGCCAGCACCGTGTCGGCGACGTCGTACATCGCGCTCGGCGTCATCGTTTTCGAGGTCAGCGCCAGCACGAACACCGGAGCGGCCGCCGTGTTGGCCTTGCGGAAGCGCGGCAGCGACGGCAGGTCGCTCGGCAGATCGGACAGCGAGGCGTTGATGGCGGCCTGGACGTCGCGTGCGGCCTTGTCGATGTCACGGCCGATCGCGAACTGAATCTGGATGTTGGTGGTGCCGAGCGAACTGGTCGAGGTGATCTGGTCGACGCCGGCAATTTCACCAAGCCGCCGCTCCAGCGGCGCGGCCACCGTGCCCGCCATCACCGAGGGATCGGCGCCGGGCCGCGACGCAGAAACGAAGATCGACGGGAAATCGACGTTCGGCACCGGCGCCACGGGGAGGAAGACGTAGGCGACGATCCCGAGCAGGAACAGGCCGATCGAGAGCAGCGTGGTGCCGACCGGCCTGCGAATGAACGGCTCGGAGATCGAGGCCATCACTGGATGCCTTCGGTGGCACCCGCGATCGGCGGCGACGGCAAATCGGGCGCCGGCGGCAGCGCGCGCTCCATGCGGCGGTTGATGCGATCGAGCGCGAGATAGATCACCGGCGTCGTGTACAGCGTCAGGAGCTGGCTGAGCAGCAGGCCGCCGATGATGGAGATGCCGAGCGGGAAACGCAGCTCCGAGCCGGTGCCACTCTCGATCGCCAGCGGCAGCGCGCCGAACAGCGCGGCCAAAGTGGTCATCATGATCGGACGGAAACGCAGGAGACACGCCTGCACGATCGCATCATAGGGCGTGCGGTTCTCGTGCCGCTCGGCTTCGAGCGCGAAGTCGATCATCATGATCGCGTTCTTCTTGACGATGCCCATCAGGAGGATGATGCCGATCAGCCCGATCACGGACAGATCCTCGCCGAACAGCATCAGCGCCAGAATGGCGCCGACACCGGCCGACGGCAGCGTGGAGAGAATCGTGATCGGATGGATGTAGCTCTCATAGAGCACCCCGAGCACGATGTAGATCGTGACGATGGCCGCCAGGATCAGCCAGGGCTGGCCGGCCAGCGACTTGGCGAACTCGGCGGCGTCGCCGGAATAGACCCCGAGGATGCTGCCCGGCATGCCGATGCGATTTTCGGTGGCGCGCAGCGCGTCGACCGCCTCGCTCAACGCGGCACCCGGCGCCAGGTTGAAGCTCAGCGAGATCGCCGGGAATTGCGCCTGATGCGAGATCGAAAGCGGCGTCGTGATGCGCTTCAGCGTCGCCACCGCCGACAGCGGCACCTGCCCGCCGGCGCCCGGCAGATAGAGCTTCGACAGGATCGAGGGATCGCGCTGATACATCGGCAGCGCCTCCAGCACCACGCGGTACTGGTTGGCCTGACCGTAGATCGTCGAGATCTGCCGCTGGGCGAAGGCGTCGTTCAGCGTATCGGTGACGCCCTGCAGGCTGACACCGAGTTGGCCGGCGCGCTGGCGGTCGATGGTCAGTTCGGCGCGCAGACCGCCCTCCTGCGCCTCCGAGGAGACGTCGCGAAACAGCGGATCGCGCCGCATCTCATCGACCAGCTGGCGCGCCCATTTCGAGACTTCGCCGGCATCGGCGCCGGTCAGCGTGTACTGATATTGCGAGCGGCTCGCCTGGGTCGAGATCTGAACGTCCTGGACCGGCTGGAAGTAGACGGTCATGCCGGGCACGCCCGACACCTTCTGCTTCATGCGGTCGATGACCTCGGCGACGCCGGTCTTGCGTTCGCCGAGCGGCTTCAGGGTCAGAACGAGCCGGCCGACATTAGTGGTAGGATTGACCGATCCGGCGCCGATCACAGAGACCACGCCGACGACGTCGGGATCGGCCTGAATGGCGGCGGCGACCTCGGCTTGGCGTTTCTTCATTTCGGCGAACGACACATCCGGGCCAGCCTCGGTCACCGCCGTGATCGAGCCGGTGTCCTGCAGCGGCAGAAATCCCTTCGGGGCGACGACGTAGAGCGCCAAGGTCGCCGCCAGGGTCGCGAAGGTCACGACCAGCGTTTCGGTCTGGCGGTCCAGCACCCAGAGCAGGCTGCGGTGATAGACGGCCACCGTGCGGTCGATGAAGCGGCTGATCGCGTTCAGCCCCGGCAGCACCCATTCCTCGCTGGCATGCTTCAGGAGCCGCGAGCACATCATCGGCGTCAAGGTCAGCGACACCACGGCCGACGTCACCACCGCGATCGTCAGCGTCAGCGCAAACTCGCGGAACATGCGGCCGACCAACCCGGACATGAACAGCAGCGGAATGAACACCGCGATCAGCGATACCGTCAGCGAGATCACGGTGAAACCGATCTCGCGCGCGCCGCGCAGCGAGGCATTCATCGCGCTGTCGCCGTTCTCCATGTGGCGCACGATGTTCTCGATCATGACGATGGCGTCGTCGACGACGAAGCCGGTGCCGATCGTCAGCGCCATCAGCGACAGATTGTCGAGGCTGAAGCCGGCGAAATACATCACGCCGAAGCTCGTGATCAACGACAGCGGCAACGCCACGCCCGCAATGATCGTGGCGCGCAGCGAACGAAGGAAGATGAGCACGACGAGCGTCACCAGCACCACGCTCAGAACCAGCGTGAACTGGACGTCATGGACCGAAGCGCGGATCGTGACGGTGCGATCGCTGACGATGTCGAGCTTGACGCCAGCGGGAATCGTGCGCTGCAGCTTCGGGATCTCGGCGCGGATCTGCTGCACGACATCGATGACGTTGGCGCCCGGCTGGCGCTGGATGTCGAGGATGACGGCGGGCACGCCCTGGTACCAGCCGCCGGTGCGCTCGTTCTCCAGCCCGTCGATGATGGTGGCCACGTCGCCGATCGTCACCGGCGAGCCGTTGCGATAGGCGATGATGATCGGCTTGTAGGCGTCGGCGGCCGCGATCTGGTCGTTGGCCGTGATCAGATAGGCCTGCTGCGCGCCGTCCAGCGAGCCTTTCGGACCGGAGACGTTGGCGCCGGCAATGGCGGCGCGCAGGTCCTCGATCGAGATGCCGTAGGCCGCCAGCCGCGCCAGATCGGCCTGCACCCGCACCGCGGGCTTGAGCCCGCCGAGCACCGTCACCCGCCCGACGCCGGAGACCTGGCTCAGCCGTTGCGCCAGGACCGTGTCGGCCATGTCGCTCATCGCGCGCAACGATACCGTGTCCGAGGTCAGCGCAACCGTCATCACGGGGGCATCCGCCGGGTTGACCTTCGCGTATGTCGGCGGATAGGGCAGCGATTTCGGCAGCACGCCGGCGGCGGCGTTGATGGCAGCCTGCACGTCCTGCGTGGCGCCGTCGATGTCGCGTCCGAGATCGAACTGCAGCGAGATCTGGCTGACGCCGAAGGAGCTCGTCGAGTTCATCGACGCGAGCGAGGGAATCTGGCCAAGCTGGCGCTCCAGCGGCGCCGTGATCAGCGAGGCGATCACGTCGGGGCTGCCGCCGGGCAATTGGGTCGTCACCTGCACCGTCGGGAAGTCGACCTGTGGCAGGGCCGATACCGGCAGCGCGATATAACCGAGCAGACCGCCGATCAGCAGCGCAACGCCGAGCAGCGACGTTGCGATGGGCCGGCGGATGAAGGGTTCGGAGACGCTCATCGCCACGTGCTCTTCAATCTGACTTACGCGTCATGGCTGCGGCCTCGCGCCGCGGCCCTGTTCGCCACCTCCCTGGGACGGCGCACCGCTCGCATCCGTCTGCCCCTCGGCTTGCGGCCTTCGGCGCCGCTCGCCGTCCTTGGGTGCGCCCTCGGGCGAACCACCGCCCTCCTTCACCTGTTCCTTCGCCTGGTCCTTGCCTTGATCCTTCGCCTGATCCTTCCCTTGCGGATTGCGACCGCGCTTGCGCGGCGCGAGATCGGCCTGGGGCGTCTGCTCGGCGCGACCGACCACGACCTTGACGCCATCGGCGAGATTGGCGAAGCCGGTCGTCACCACCCGGTCGGAGGTGCCCAGCCCGCTGGCGATCACCGCCTCGCTCTCGTTCTGCTGCACGACCGTCACCGGGTGCGCCGAGGCGATCTCGCCTTCGCCGATCACATAGCTGAACGTGCCGGCAGGCCCGCGCTGCACGGCCGAGGTCGGCACCGTGATTGCCTGCGACAATGTCTCGACCTTGAGACGGACGTTGACGAACTGGCCGGGCCAGAGCTGAAATTTGGCGTTGGGGAATTCCGCCTTCAGCTTCAGCGTGCCGGTCGTCTGATCGACCTGGTTGTCGATGCCCCGGAGCGTGCCGGTGTCGATGACGGTCACGCCGTCATTGCCGAACACGTCGACGGCGAGCGATCCCTTGGCCGCCGCGGCATTGACGCGCATGATCTGCTGCTGCGGCAGGCTGAACTGCACCGCGATCGGCTGCAATTGGGTGATCACGACGAGGCCGGTGGCATCGGAGGCGTGAATGATGTTGCCCTGATCGACCTGGCGCAGGCCGGCGCGGCCGGAGATCGGCGCCACCACCTTGGTGTAGCTCAGGGTCGCCGCCGCGTTGTCGATGGCGGCCTGGTCGGCCTTGATCAGCGCCTGCTGCTGCGCGACGACCGCGCGCTGCGTATCGGCCTGCTGCTTGGAGCCGGCATTGCTGGCGGCGAGTTGCTCGTAACGCGCAAGGTCGAGCTTCTGGTTGGCGAGTTGCGCCTCGTCCTGCGCCTTCTTGGCGACCGCCTGATCGTACTGCGCCTGGTAGATCGCGGGATCGATCTCGGCGAGCACATCGCCCTTCTTGACGTCCTGCCCTTCGACGAAATTGACCGCGACCAGCTTGCCGTCGACCTGCGAGCGCACCGTCACCGTGTTGAGCGCGCGCACCGCGCCGACACCATCGAGATAGACCGGCACGTCCTTGACGACCGGCGTGGCGGCGAGCACCGGCACGGGCAGATCGGGCCGCGCAAAACGGTTGCCCTGCTGCTGCTTCTGCTGCATGGCCGTCCAGCCGATATAGCCGAGGCCGCCCAGGATCAGCAGCGTGATCGTGATCGACACCAGCCGGCGCGCCACGCTCGATCGCGCACGCTTCACGGTCCCGACTCCCTTGTCGTCCGGTTTAAAGAGCATCGGCCGACTTCTCCATGCGCGGCTCCCAGCCGCCGCCAAGGGCCTGGTACAGGCTCACGAACGCCTGCAGGCGCGCCAGCTGCGCCTGCCATAGCGCGTCCTCGGCCTGGAACAGCGTCAATTGCGTATTCAAGACGGTCACGATGTCGGCAGTTCCTGCGCGCAGCTGCTGCTCGGAGAGCTGGAAGGCACGGCGTGAGGCGGCGACGACCTCCCGCTGCAATTGCAACCGGATCGTGGTCTGCTTGATCGAGAACAGCGCATTGTTGACGTCGGTGAACGACTGGATGACGGTCTTGCGGTAGGTCTGCAGCAGCTCGTCCTGCCGCGCCTTGGCATTCTCGAAGTTGCCCAGAATCCTGCCGCCGTCGAAGATCGGCTGGGTCAGGCTGCCGGCGAGGCTGAAGAACGCCGCGTGCGGCTGAAACAGCGACACCAGTGCGGCGCTCTGGTAGCCCCCATTGCCGGTGAGCTGGATGCTGGGGAAGAACTGAGCCCGCGCACTGCCGACATTGGCCGTGGCCGATGCCAACTGTGCCTCCTGGCGGCGGATGTCCGGCCGCTGCGTCAATAGCTCCGACGGCAGCCCGGGCGTAACCCGCGGCGTCCTGATCTGATCGAGCGAGCCGCCGGCGATGCGGATGCCCTCAGGGCTCCGCGAGACCAGAACGGCCAGCGCGTTGACGTTCTGGTCCAGCGTCTGGCGCAGCGGCGGCACCGCCGCCTTCTGGTTGGCCAACACGCTCTCCTGCTGGGCGACGTCGAGATCGTTGCCGGTGCCGGCCTTCTGGCGCTCGCGGATGGCATCGAGCACGCGCGTGGCGCTGGCGATGTTGCGCTCGGCGGTACGAATGCGATCCTGCGCAGCCAGAACCTGGAAATAGGCATTGGCGACGGTGGCGAGCGTCGTCAGTTGCGTGACGTCGCGGTCGAAGCGGTTGGCGACCGCCGTCTCCTCGGCAGCCTGCAGCGCGTCGCGGTTCTGGCCGAAGAAGTCGAGCTGATAGCTGGCCGACAGGGAAGCCTGATAGTTGACGACTTCACGGCCGCCATTGGTCAGTCCGCTCGAGCTCGAGCCGGACGTGCGCGAATAGGTCTCCTGCCCGGTCGCGGACAGGCTCGGCAGCAGCGCTGCGCCGGCCTGTCGGGCCAGCGCGTCGGCCTGCCTGAACCTGGCCACGGCTGCGGCGATATCGAGGTTGACGACCTGCGCCTCTTCCATCAACTGGGTCAGCTCGCGCGAGCCGAAGCCCCGCCACCAGTCCAGCGTCGGCGGCGCGGCCATGTCGCCGCCGGAAGCGGCCTTGTAGCGCCTGGGCATATCGAAGGCGGGATCGGGAATATCCTGCGTCAACAGGCAGCCGGCCGAACTGGCCGCAAGCCCAATGGCCGTCATCCAACGGGCGAAGCGCCGCAGGCCGGCCGGCGCGCGGCTCTGCCGTCTTCCGGCGACGGTCCGCGTGTCAGCGGACGTGCGGCAAGGCTCGTCGACGGCGATTCCCACTGGTGACACTGGCTTGATGCTTCCCTGTAGTCTTGGGAATCATTCTAACCGCAGCCTGGGGCGCCGGACAGCCCCGAAGCTGTCCCGTCCCCGGTTCGCAATGGAGCCGGTCGCGACCGTCGAATCGACGAATCTCCCGTAATTCAGCGGATTTTTTGCGCGGAACGGCTACGAAACAGCGGCAGGAGCCTTACCAAGATTTCATCTGCTGAACGCCAATTTGGACGGAGTGTGACGTGGTAAGCGCGCTCTGAAACCCTTTGGCGCGGGCGCCGTAACTTGCACGTGAACTTGAGGGGGCATTCATGCGAGTTGCGGTGGTCGGAACGGGTATTGCGGGGAACGCCGCGGCCTGGTCCCTGGCGAAACGTTATCCGATCACGGTCTATGAGCGCGATCTCCGTCCAGGCGGCCACAGCCACACCGTGACGATCGATTATGATGGCGCCCCGGTTTCGGTCGATATCGGCTTCATCGTCTACAACGAGCTGAATTATCCCGAATTGACGGCGCTGTTCGATCATCTCGGGGTCGAGACCGTCGAGAGCAGCATGAGCTTCGCCGTGACGGCGGATGCCGGCCGCTTCGAATGGAAGGGCGGCGGCGACACCTGGCTCGACACCGCAAGGGGGCTCTTCGCCCAGCCGAGCAACCTGCTGTCGACATCCTACCTATGGATGCTGCGAGACATTCTCACCTTCAATGACAAGAGCATCGCTGATTTCAAGGCCGGTCGTCTGGAGGGCCTTACGCTCGGTGACTACTTCCGGCGTAACCACTTCGCACCGCGGCTCCTCACCGACTATCTGGCTCCGATGGGCGCCGCCATCTGGTCGGCTCCGGCGTCGGAGATGATGGATTTTCCGGCCGAGAACTTCGTCGCCTTCTTCAGCAATCACCGCTTGCTGCAATATGACCGCCCGGTCTGGCGCACGGTCAAGGGCGGCAGCCGCCGCTACGTCGAGAAACTGACCTCCGGCTTCCGCAGCCAGGTCAGGCTCGGCAGCGCCGTCGCCCGCATCGAACGCACGGCCCATGGTGTCGTCGTCCAGGACGGCAGCGGCCACCGCGACACCTATGATCATGTGGTGATTGCCGCACATAGTGACCAGGCCCTCGCCATGCTCGGCGATGCGGACGAGCGCGAGCGCGATGTGCTCGGCGCGATCAAGTACTCGCCCAATACGATCTATCTGCATCGCGACATCCGGCTGATGCCGAAGCGCCGCCGCGCCTGGGCGTCGTGGAATTTCCTGCGCTGGCAGCGCGAGGGCCTTCCCATGAACGACGTCGCGGTGACCTATTGGATGAACAATCTGCAGGGCATCGCCCACGACAAGCCGCTGTTCGTCAGTCTCAACCCACCCTTTGCTCCGGATCCGGAGCTGACCTTCAGCAAATATGTCTGTGAGCATCCGCAATACACGGCTGCCGCCTTTGCGGCGCAGAAGCGTCTGGCAGCGATTCAGGGGCAGCGCCATACCTGGTTCTGCGGGGCCTGGACCGGCTATGGTTTTCACGAGGACGGGCTGCGCTCGGGCCTCGCCGTGGCGGAGGCGCTCGGAGCGAGCGTGCCATGGCGCGCGCTTCCCGCCGAACTCGCCGAGGCGGCAGAATAGACGAGAGATGAACCCGGACCAACGAGCCCAGCACGAGCGAGACGCGGCGGCCGCACTCTATGTCGGTGACGTCATGCATGCCCGCATGCGGCCGACGACGCACCGCTTCCAGTACCGGGTGATGAGCCTGCTGATCGATCTCGGCCGGCTCGCAGATGCCGACCGGCAGTCCGCCCTGTTCGGGGTCAACCGGCGCGCGCTCTACAGCTTCCACGAGCGCGACCATGGCCCGCGTGACGGCTCCTCGCTGCAGGCCTATGCGCAGAGCTGCGCGTCGGATCACGGCATCGATCTGACCGGTGGACGCGTGCTGCTGCTGTGCTATCCGCGGCTGCTCGGCTACGTCTTCAATCCGCTCTCGGTCTATTTCTGCCATCGCAGCGATGGGACGCTGGCGCTGATGATCTACGAGGTCCGCAACACCTTCGGCGAGATCAAGCCGTACGTGCTGCCGGTCGGCCCGGGTGAACTGACCACGGCCGGCTTGCGCCAGGCGCAGGACAAGACGTTCTACGTCTCGCCCTTCATCGACATGGCGATGCGCTATCATTTCCGGGTCACCCCGCCCGCCAGCAATGTGAAGTTGCGGATTCTCGAGACCGGGACCGACGGCCCCGTGCTCGCCGCCACCTTCTCCGGTCGCCGCCGCGCCCTGACCTCACGCTCCCTGCTCGCGGCCTTCGTCGCCCTGCCCCTGGTCACGCTGAAGGTCTTCGGCGCCATTCATTGGGAGGCACTGCGGCTATGGACCAAGGGCGTTCGCCTCGTCCCGCGCGGTGAAATCGCCGCAAGCGCCGGAACCAATACCGGCTTGGCGGGAAACGACAGCCACGCTTATATATCTCGGCACTGACCACAAACGGGCCAGTGCGCTCCCGTCCAATCGAGCGGGCCGGACCCGGCGGTCCATCGCCAGCCGTCCGGGAGACTGGACGCAGCGTCGTTTGCGTGAATGGAACTGCCATGCCGGACGTCATCCCCGTTACTCCAGACAACATCGACAAGGTACTCTCCGACCTGCCCCGCCTGCCCCGTCTCGCGCTCGGCTTTGGCTCGCGCTTGCGAAAAGGCACCCTCGACGTGACCTTGCCGGATGGCCGCATCATCAGGCTCGGCGGCGTCGAACCGGGTCCAGCGGCCGCAATGATCCTGGCCAATTACGCTTTCGCCTCGCGCCTCATCAATGGCGGCGACATCGGCATCGCCGAAGCCTATTTGAACGGCGATTGGGACACCCCCGACCTCACGCAGTTTCTCTATCTGTTCTGCGTGAACCAGCATCTCCTGCAGTCGATGCTGGAGGACAAGCCGCTGATCCGTTTCGCCCAGCTGGTACGGCACTGGTTCAACCGCAACACCAGGCGCCAGGCGAAACGCAACATCTACGCCCACTACGATATCGGCAATGCGTTCTACTCGACCTGGCTCGACCCCAGCATGACCTATTCCTCGGCGCTGTTCGAGGAGCATACGACCGACCTCACCGCCGCGCAGACCAACAAGTACAAGCGGCTCGCCGAGGCGATCGATCTCAAGCCCGGCCAGAAACTGCTCGAAATCGGCTGCGGCTGGGGCGGCTTCGCCGAATATGTCGCCAAGACGTTCGGCGCCAAGGTCGTGGGGCTGACGATCAGCGAGCAGCAGCGCGACTTCGCGCAGCGCCGCATCCATGAGGCCGGGCTCGCCGAGAAGGTCGAGATCCGGCTGCAGGACTACCGCGACGAGCGCGACCGTTACGATCGCATTGCTTCGATCGAGATGATCGAAGCCGTCGGCGAGCAATTCTGGCCGAAATATTTCTCGCAGTTGCGAGATCGTCTCCTGCCCGGTGGCCTCGCGGGCGTTCAGGCGATCACCATCCAGGACAACCTCTTTCAGCACTATCGGCGCGAGGTCGACTTCATCCAGCGCTACGTCTTCCCGGGCGGCATGCTGCCAACCCCGCAGATCCTCAAGTCGTTCGGCGAGCGGTTTGGCATGCCCGTCATTCGCGAACGCATCTTCGGGGAAGATTATGCCAAGACGCTCGCGATCTGGCGAAGCAATTTCCGCGCGGCCTGGCCGAACCTCACGCCGTCGGGCTTCGACGAACGCTTTCGGCGGCTGTGGGAATATTATCTGTCCTACTGCGAAGCGGGTTTCCTGTCGGGCAACATCGACGTCAGGCAAGTCGTTTTCGCCAAGTCAGGGTCGTGACGTCCAGGATCGTGACGTCAGCGCCTTACGCCGCACTGGAGACTGGGCTAGGGTCTCCCTAGATGTGGTTGAGGACATCTTCCCAAGGTAATTGCGACATGGCCATTAGAAACGACGTCGTCGAGGCGATCGGCAACACGCCCCTGATCAAGCTCAAGCGCGCCTCGGAAGCGACGGGCTGCACCATTCTCGGCAAGGCCGAGTTCATGAATCCGGGCCAGTCGGTGAAGGATCGCGCCGGCAAGTGGATGATTCTCGAGGCTGAGAAGCGCGGCGACCTCAAGCCCGGCGGCCTGGTGGTGGAAGCCACTGCGGGCAATACCGGCATCGGCCTTGCCGTGGTCGCCGCCGCGCGCGGCTATCGCGTGCTGATCGTGATCCCGGAGACTCAGAGCCAGGAAAAGAAGGACATGCTGCGGCTGTGCGGCGCCGATCTGGTCGAGGTGCCGGCCCTGCCCTTCAACAATCCCAACAACTATGCGCATGTCGGGCGCCGCCTCGCCGACGAGTTGCGCAAGACTGAACCGAACGGCGTCTTGTTCGCCGATCAGTGGAACAACCTCGACAACGCCAAGGCGCACTACGAATCGACCGGCCCGGAGATCTGGGAGCAGACGAACGGCAAAGTCGACGCTTTCATCTGCGCGGTCGGCACCGGCGGGACATTGGCAGGCACCAGCCGCTATCTGAAGGAAAAGAACAAGGACATCGTGATCGCCTGCGCCGATCCGCACGGCTTTGCGATGTACGAATGGTTCAAGAACGGCGTGGTCAAATCGACGCCGGGCGATTCCATCACCGAAGGCATCGGCATCGGCCGCGTCACCCCGGTCATCGAGACCGCCAAGGTCGACACGGCTTTCCTGGTCTCGGACGAGGACGCCGTCAACACCATCTACGACCTGCTGCAGCACGAGGGCCTATGCCTCGGCGGCTCGACCGGCGTCAACGTCGCTGGCGCAGTGCAACTGGCGAAGCAGCTCGGCCCCGGCCATACGATCGTGACCATCCTGTGCGACTCCGGCAACCGCTATCAGTCGAAGCTGTACAATCCCGACTTCATGCGCTCGAAGAACCTGCCGGTGCCGGCCTGGCTCGAGCGGCGCAGCGGAATCAAGCCGCCGTTCGTGTGAGGCGAGTAGCGAGTAGCGAGTAGCGAGTAGCGAGTAGGATCTTTCGTCTATTCGCGATTCGCTACTCCCTATTGCCATTTGCCCCTTACATTAATGCCGCAGGATCTGGCTCAGGAACAGCTTGCTGCGCGCATGCTGCGGGTTGGCGAAGAACTCCTGTGGCGTGTTGGACTCGATGATCTGGCCGGCGTCCATGAACACGACGCGGTTGGCGACCTCACGGGCAAAGCCCATTTCGTGGGTCACGACGAGCATGGTCATGCCCTCCTGGGCAAGATCGACCATGGTGTCGAGCACCTCCTTGACCATCTCCGGATCGAGCGCCGAGGTCGGCTCGTCGAACAGCATGACCTTCGGATTCATCGTCAGCGCGCGGGCGATCGCGACGCGCTGCTGCTGACCACCGGACATCTGCCCCGGATATTTCTGCGCCTGGTGCGGGATCTTGACCCGCTCCAGGAATTTCATCGCCGTCGCCTCGGCTTCCTTCTGCGGAATGTTGCGCACCCAGATCGGCGCCAGCGTGCAGTTCTCCAGCACGGTGAGATGCGGGAACAGGTTGAAGCTCTGGAACACCATGCCGACCTCGCGGCGGACCTCGTCGACCCGCTTCAGGTTCGGGCCGAGATCGATGCCGTCGACATTGATCTCGCCCTCCTGAAACTCCTCCAGCGCGTTGATGCAGCGGATCAGCGTCGACTTGCCGGAGCCCGAGGGCCCGCAGATCACGATGCGCTCCCCCTTCGCGACCGACAGGTTGATGTCGCGCAACACGTGGAATTCGCCGTACCATTTGTTGAGGGCGGCAATGCTGACGATCGAATGTGCAGTCATGGATCTCTCGATGATCTCTGGCTCAATTGCGCCGGTGCGCGTTCAAACGGCGCTCGACCAGCATGGAGTAGCGTGACATGCCGAAGCAGAAGGCGAAGTAGATCATGCCGGTGAAGGCAAAGCCGGTGAAGGCCGTGGTCGGCGTCGCCCACACCGGATCGGCGAACGAGGCCTTGAGGCTGCCGAGCAGGTCGAACAATGCCACGATCGACACCAGCGAGGTGTCCTTGAACAGCGAGATGAAGCTGTTGACGATGCCGGGAATGACGTGGCGCAGCGCCTGCGGCAGCACAATGAAGCTCGTCGTCTTCCACCAGGACAGGCCGAGCGCGCTCGCCGCCTCCGCCTGGCCGCGCGGAATGGCCTGCAGGCCGCCGCGAATGACCTCGGCCATGTAGGCGCCCGAGAACAGCGCGACGCCGATCAGCGCCCGGACGAGGCCGTCGACCCTGACATTGCCGGGCAGGAACAGCGGCAGCATGTAGGTGGCGAAGAACAGCACGGTGATCAGCGGCACGCCGCGCACCAGTTCGATGAAGGCGATCGAGAAGATGCGGATCAGCGGAATCGTCGAGCGGCGGCCGAGCGCCAATGCGATGCCGATCGGCATCGATGCAACGATGCCGATCACCGAGACGACCAGCGTCACCAGCATGCCGCCCCACAGCCGGGTGTCGACGATGGGAAGGCCGCCGTGATCGAGGCCCATGATCGCAATCACGAGCGCGATGCCGACGAAGGTCGCAGCCGTCGCGATCACGCTGCGCAGCGCCCTGCTCCCGCCGCCAATGACGAACACCAGCGCCGTGACGACGATCGCCGTGATCACGAGATCATTCCACACCGGCTGGTGCGATTGCTGCAACTCATGGCGGATCCACACCAGCGGCCAGATCACCAGCGATGCGAGCGTTCCGATCAGCACGACGAGCTTGCCGAGCAGCCACAACAGCATGCCGACCACCGGCACGTTTGCGCCGGCGCGGACCAGCGCGTTGCCTGCCGTATCGATGCTTTCCACGAACAGCTGCAGCGCGCTCGTGGTCCAGCTCACGCCGAAGCCCGCCAGACCGCCGCCGTACAGAAGGAAGAACGCGACAACCGGAAGAGCAAAGAAGAAGATGCCGGCGTTCAGTCCCTTGGCCGGCAGCCGCGGGATCAGCAGCGGTACCAGCAGCACCACCGCCAGGATGTAGGTCAGATCGACCCGCCAGCGTTCGGCCTCGGGATAGAAGCCGTACATGAACTGGCTGAACTTCGCGGTGATGTAGGGCCAGCAGGCCCCGACGGGGTGACCCGCGTTCTGCGCCAGGCACGCGTCGCGATCCTTGCCGACCCAGACCGCGTCGACCAGCAGAAACTGCAGCGCCGGGATGACGGTGAACCAGATCAGCAGCGCGCTCAGCAGCGTGAGCAGAACGTTGGTCGGCGAATTCAGCAGCTGGGTGCGGACGAAGCCGACGAAGCCGGTGGTCTTGATCGGCGCGGGCCGCTCGCCCGCCAGATCCTGACGGATGAAGTTGGAAGCCGTGATGTCGGTCATGCGCCAAGCCTCTTGCCGAGCCGCCAACTGTAGAAGCTCATGATCGCGCTCGTGATCAGCGACAGCGCCAGATAGACGCCCATCGTGATCCCGATGATCTCGATGGCCTGGCCGGTCTGGCTCATCGTCGTTCCCGCGAACACCGAAACCAGATCAGGATAGCCAATGGCCACCGCGAGCGACGAGTTCTTGGTCAGGTTCAGATACTGATTGGTCAGCGGCGGCAGGATGACGCGCAGCGCCTGCGGCACCACGATGAGCCGCAGCACCGTCCCGCGGCTGAGGCCGAGCGACAGTCCCGCCTCCATCTGCCCCTTGTGGACCGAGAGAATGCCGCCGCGCACCACCTCGGCGATGAAGGAGGCCGTGTACATCGTCAGCGCCAGGGTCAGCGCGACGAATTCGGGAATGATGCGCGAGCCGCCGGCAAAGTTGAAGCCCTTCAGCACCGGGACCTCGAACTCCACCGGCGCCCCGAACACCAGCATCGTCAGCACCGGCAAACCGATCAGGAGGCCGAGCACATACGGCCAGATCCGCATCGCATGCCCGCGCAGGAACAGCTCGCGCCGCGCAAAATAGCGCAAGCCGATCGAGGCGACGATCGCAATGGCAAGCGCAATCAGGAACGGCATCAGGCCGGGCTCTTCGACCGGCCGCGGCACGATGAAGCCGCGATTATTGAGATAGAAGGTCGAGGCCACCGAGATGCTCTGCCGCGGACTCGGCAGAGCGGACAGCACCGCGAGATACCAGAACGTGATCTGGAACAGCAGCGGCAGGTTGCGGATGAGTTCGACATAGGCGCCGGCCACCCTGGACAACAGGCCGTTGGGAGACAGCCGCCCCAAGGCGATGAGCAGGCCGAGAATCGTCGCCAGCACGATGCCGATCACCGAGACCAGCAGCGTATTCAGGATGCCGACGATCAACACGCGCGTGTAGCTGTCGGAGCCGGAGTAGCTGATCAGGGTCTGGTTGACGTCGAACCCGGCCGTGTTGTTGAGGAAGCCGAAGCCCGACGTGATGCGCTGGGCTGCGAGGTTGCTGCGTGCGTTAGCTACGATTTCGTAGCCAACCCACGCCAGGACTGCGACGAACAGGATCTGCAGGATGATGCCGTTCCATCCTGCCTTGCCCCCGAGCATGCGCTTCAACCGAAGCCCATATTGCGGAGGCGGTAGCCTCGCTTCGATGCTCATCGCCGCAGCCCCGATATCGTGCAGTGGTCAGCGGATCGGCGGAGCGTATTGCAGACCACCCTTGTTCCAGAGCTGGTTCAGACCGCGCGCGATCTGCAGCTTGGAGCCGGCGCCGACATTGCGGTCATACATCTCGCCGTAATTGCCGACCGCCTTGACGATGCGGGAGAACCAGTCCTTGGTGAGACCGAGCTGCTCACCGAGATTGCCGTCGGTACCGAAGGCACGCTTGAACTCGGGCTTGTCGGACTTCGCCATCTCGTCGGCGTTCGCCTGCGTCACGCCGAGTTCTTCCGCGGTGACCAGTCCGAACAACGTCCACTTGACGATGTCGAACCACTGGTCGTCACCGTGACGGACCATCGGCCCCAGCGGCTCCTTGGAGATCACTTCGGGCAGCACGACGTGGTCGGCGGGATTGGCGAGCTTCAGCCGCTCGGCATAGAGGCCGGAGACGTCAGTCGTGAACACGTCGCAACGGCCCGATTCATACGCCTTGACGGTCTCGTCGGCGCCCGCGAACGCGATCACTTCGTACTTCATCTTGTTGGCCTTGAAGTAGTCGGCGAGGTTCTGCTCGGTCGTGGTGCCGGTCTGCACGCAGACGGAGGCGCTGTTGAGCTCGAGCGCCGAATTGACCTTCAGGGCCTTCTTCACCATGAAGCCCTGGCCGTCATAGTAGGTCACGCCGGCGAAATTGGCGCCGAGCGAGGTGTCACGCGACAATGTCCAGGTCGTGTTGCGCGACAGCACGTCGACTTCGCCAGACTGCAGCGCAGTAAAGCGGTCCTTGGCCGAGAGCGGAACGTACTTCACCTTGGTCGGATCGTTGAAAATGGCGGCGGCAATGGCACGGCAGACGTCGACGTCGAGCCCGGTCCAGTTGCCCTTGTCGTCGGGCGACGAGAAGCCGGGGAGGCCCTGGCTGACGCCGCAGGCGAGCATGCCGCGATCCTTGACGGTCTTGAGCGTTTCGGCCTGGGCGCCGACGCTCGCCAGCACCGGGGCGAGAGCAAGAGTGAGAGCCAGAGTGACGCGTTTCATAAATACAGCCTTTCGCGGTCGTCCTAGGGGAGCGATGAAATCTCAGCGCGTGGATGGGCTGACCTGAATCCGCCGTGCAAACGCCATACCAAGAATATGGCGCACACCATGCACAACCGGACGTGCATGCATGATCGAGCGGAAATCGCGGCAAGCCCCTCAACGTGCAGCGATCGAATAGCGTCGGCATCACAGAACGACTGGCGGTCCGGGTCAAGGGGTTGACGGCCCTGTTCTGCATTCTGTTATTAACGACCGCAATACCGCCTGATTTGAGCTGTCTCGGCAGGCTCTCACGAGAAAAGACACGCGAATGACATCATCGAACGACCCCGCTGCGGCGGTGCGACAAAACGTCGAGACACGGCTGATCACGGCGGGACGGGATCCACGGGCGCAGCACGGATTCGTGAATCCCCCGGTCGTTCATGGCTCGACCGTTCTGTATCCCACGGCGGAGGACCTGCACGCGCATCGCGGCGAATTCCAGTATGGCCGTCACGGCACCCCGACCACGAAGGCGCTGCAGCAGGCGCTGATGGCGCTCGAGGGACCGCAATGCGCCGGCGTGGGAATCGCACCCTCGGGGCTTGGGGCGATCTCGACCACCCTGCTGTCGGTGCTCAAGGCCGGCGACCATTTGCTGGTCTGCGACAGCATCTATCGGCCAACCCGCAATTTCTGCAACGGCATGCTGGCCCGCTACGGCGTCGAGACGACCTATTTCGACCCATTGATCGGCACAGGAATTGAGCAACTGCTCAAACCGAATACACGCGCGGTGGTTGTCGAGGCGCCGGGGTCGCAGTCCTTCGAGATGCCGGACATCCCGGCGATCGCAGCCGTCGCCCATGCCCATGATGCGCTCGTCATCGACGACAACACCTGGGCGACGCCGCTGTACCACCGCTCGCTCGACCAGGGCGTCGACATCAGCATGCAGGCGGCCACCAAATATATCGGCGGCCACTCCGACATCATGTTCGGCACGATTTCGGCCAACGCGAAGGCGTGGCCGCTAATCTCCGAGGGCATCCGTCTGCTCGGCGTCTGCGCCGGTCCGGATGATGTCTTCCTGGCTCTGCGGGGCGTGCGGACGCTCGGCGTGCGGCTGGCGCAGCATCACAAGTCGGGGCTGGAGATGGCGCGCTGGCTCGCCGCGCGTCCCGAGGTGAAAGAGGTGCTGCATCCGGCGCTGGAGAGCCATCCGGGGCACGCGATCTGGAAGCGCGATTTCACCGGAGCCTCCGGCCTTTTCAGCATCGTGCTGCAGCCGAAGCCGCAAGCCGCCGTCGACGCCATGCTCGACACACTGACGCTGTTCGGGATGGGCTATTCCTGGGGCGGCTTCGAAAGCCTGGCGATCCCGTTCGACTGCGCGAGCTACCGTACGGCCACCAGCTGGGCGCCCGGAGGCCCGACGCTGCGCCTGCACATCGGCCTCGAAAACGTCGAGGATCTCAAGGCCGATCTCGACCACGGCTTCGCGGCCTTCAACGCCGCCTGACCACATCGGCAGCGGCCGACGGAGCGCCCCGCAATCGGGCATGCGGGGCCGACAAAATAGCGTTGATCCGCTGCCGATTGGGCGTAGCCTCCGCATGAACGGAAGCGGACACGAACGGGTATCATGGTTCTGCTCGATCTGATGGGTGGCGTGGCGCTGCTGCTGTGGGGCCTTCACATGGTCCACAGCGGCATCCTGCGCGCCTTTGGCCCGGATCTGCGTCTGCTGCTGTCGCGGGCGCTGCGAAACCGGTTCAGCGCGCTCGCCGCCGGGCTCGGCCTCACCGCCCTGCTCCAGAGCAGCACCGCGACGGCGCTCATCACCACCTCCTTCGCGGCGGAAGGCCTCGTCGGCCTGATCCCGGCACTGGCGATCATGCTGGGCGCCAATATCGGCACCACCCTGATCGTGCAGGTGCTGTCGTTCAACGTGGCGGCGGTCGCGCCGATCCTGTTCGTGCTGGGGCTGGTGGCGTTCCGCAGCGGGCCACGATCGCGAATCAAGGACCTTGGCCGGGTATCGATCGGTCTCGGGCTGATGCTGCTCTCGCTGCACATCCTGATCGACACCTTGGCGCCGGCCGAAGAGGCGCCGGCCATGCGCGTATTCATGCAGGCCATCACGGCTGACGTCACGCTGTGCGTCATCTTCGGTGCCGTCATCACCTGGATCGTGCACTCGAGCGTCGCCAGCGTGCTGCTGGTGATGTCGCTGGCCTATGCGCATTTCGTTACGGCCGATGCGGCCATGGCGCTGGTGCTGGGGGCCAATCTCGGCAGCGCCGTCAATCCCGTGTTCGAGGGCGGCCGCCGCGACAACCCGGCGAGTTACCGGCTGCCCGTCGGCAACCTCCTCAACCGCATCATCGGCATCGCGCTGGTCGCGCCCTTCCTGCATCCGCTTGCAGCTCAGCTGCAGCAATGGCAGCCCGATCTGTCGAAGCTGACGGCGCAGTTCCACATGGTTTTCAACCTCGGCACGGCGGTGGTCTTCATCGGTCTGCTCGGCGGCATGGAGAAGCTGCTCACGCGGCTGTTCCCCGATCGCCCGGCCGAAATCGATCCGGCCAAGCCGCGCTATCTCGACGAGACCGCGCTGGAAACCCCGTCGCTGGCACTCGCTGACGCAGCGCGCGAGGCGCTGCGCATGGGCGATCTGGTCGAGACCATGCTGCGCAACGTCATGACCGCGATGATGACCAACGATCGCGGTCTCGTCGACCAAGTCTCGCGCGCCGACAATGTCGTCGACCGGCTCGACGAGGCCATCAAGCTCTACATCACCAAGCTGACGCGCGGCAGCCTTGATGAGCGCGAGGGCAAGCGCGCGATGGAGATCATCTCGTTCGCGATCAACCTCGAGCACATCGGCGACATCATCGACAAGAACCTGAGCGAGCTCGCGACCAAGAAGATCAAGCGTCGGTTCCAGTTCTCCGCCGAAGGCGCCGACGATCTGCAGGCGTTTCATCGCCAGATCATGGAATCGCTGCGCATCGCCTTCGGCATCTTCATGTCCGGCGATGCGCAGCAGGCGCATCGGCTGCTCGATCAGAAGGCGGAACTGCGCAACGCCGAACTCGGCGCCACCGAGCGGCATCTGGAACGTCTGCGCGAGGGCCGCTCCGAGACGCTCGAAACCACGTCGCTGCATTTGGACGTGCTGCGCGACCTCCGGCGGATCCATTCCCACATCTGCTCGGTGGCCTATCCGGTGCTCGATGCGGCCGGCGAGGTCGCAACCCGCCGCGAGACGGCAGATAGCACGGCCAGCGTCGCCCTGCCCGCCTCCTCGATCCAGCCGCTGCCGCGTTGAGGTCAGCGGCCTCGGTCAGTTGCTGAGCGTCTGCGACTCGCGCTGGCGGTTCTTGAAGATCAGCATGACGTTGCGGACGTAGATGATGTTCGACAGCAGCTGGCCGAAGATGATGACCGGCTCGCGTTTGACGAGGCCGTAGACCAGCGTCATCAGCCCACCGCCGATCGAAAAGAACCAGAACGCCAGCGGCACGACACTCTTGCCCGCCCGCTCGCTCGCGATCCACTGCACCAGGAAGCGCGCCGCGAAGGCAAGCTGTGCGGCGAGGCCGAACACCAGCCAGAAATCGAACTTGGCGATGAAGATGTCGTAGAGATAGTTGCTGAACGCCTGCCCGAATTGAATCAGCATTACGTCACCTCGATCGCGATCGGCGTCGGCTTCTTGCGGCGGATCAGCCACCACACGCCGGCGAGATCCATGATCCCGATCCAGAGCCGGTCGAAGAACCCGTAGTTCGAGACGCCCGAATGCCTGGGGCGGTCGATCACGTCGATATAGGCGATGTCGTAGCCCTCACGCCGCACCAAGGCCGGCAGGAAGCGGTGCAGACCATCGAAATACGGCATCATCAGGAACACGTCGCGGCGAACCGCCTTGAGGCCGCAGCCGGTGTCGCGAGTGCCGTCATGCAGCACCGCATTGCGGATCTTGTTGGCGAACCGCGATTGCAGCTTCTTGAAGCCGGTGTCCTTGCGGCCGACCCGCTGCCCGGCGACGAGACCCACGCGTGCCCCGCCCTTTTCGAGCGCGCCGATCAGGTCGGGGAGGAAGGCCGGATTGTTCTGTCCGTCGCCGTCGAGCGTCGCAACCATCGCACCATGGGCGGCGCGGATGCCGCTCCTGACCGCCGCCGACTGCCCCGACGATTTTTCATGGCGGAGGACCCGCAGGTTCGGGCGCCGCGCCATCTCCTCGGCGAGCCGCTGCGCGGTGTCGTCGGTCGAGCCGTCATTGACGTAGATGATCTCATACGGCCACAGACCATCGAGCGCGGCCGCGATCTCGGTGATCAGGGGCGTGATGTTGCCGGCCTCGTTGCGCACGGGAACGACGATGGAGACGGCAACGGGGGTTTCAGTCGACAAGAGCGAGACTCGTGAGGGCGTGATCGGGCCGGTTCCTGCCCCGGGCGCTCCGGCGGAGGCTTATTATGGGGCTTGGGGCCGGCTATCAACCCTTTTAGCGCGGTACGATTTGGCCGTCCTTCGCCAGGCGAAAGCCGAGCCGCCGCGCTGCGAACCAGTAGCGGACGAGCATGGCTCCCAGGAGGCCGACAACCGCCCCCGCGACCACGTCACTGGGATGGTGCGCGAGCAGCACCAGCCGGCTTCCGGCAATGGCCAAGGCATAGACGTACATGGGAACGCGCAGCCGTGGCCACACGGCGGCGACCGCAAACGCCAGCGCGAACGCCGTCACGGCATGCGCCGAGGGCATGCTAAAATAAGCCGGCGTGCCGTTGAATGGTTCGAAGTTGAAGGCGTCCGCCTTGCCACCCACGAACGGCCGACCGCGTCCGATGATGTATTTCAGCCCCTGCGCGGTCAGAAGCGAGACGACCAGCGCGAAGAAGACGTATTGAGCATGAGTCGCAAGATGAAGCAGACGGCTGCGCGAGGCCTGCGGCCACAATGGCGCGATCAGGATCGTCAGCACCACGGCGGCGCCGAGAACGCTCAGCACATATTCGTCCTTGCCGAGATCGGTGAGGATGCGGACCGGCCAAAGCCCCGGCGTCCCGCGCGCCGGCATCAGGCCGATCTCGACGGCATCGAAACCGACCATCAGAATCAGCACCGCCCCGAGACCGATGCCGCCTACCAGCAGAACCTGCCGCCGCAGGCTGATCCATGCCTCCGCCGCGGGCGGCTGTTGCGGCCGCCGCACGAGGCGAGTCAGCGACCATCCGCCGAGCAGCGCAAGCTGAGAGAAGTAGCCTGGCGATGGCGAGGGCGTGTCGGGCGCGGACATCTATTCGGTGCCTTCCGAACGATAGATCGCGATCGAGACCGGACGGCCCTGGGAGATGTTGTAGCCATCGATGCGCTTGGCGACGTTGTAGCGCAGCCCGATTGCCTCTGCGCGCTGCACGAAGGAACGTTCGGAGCGCTGCTCGATCAGGGCGAACCGGCAGGTTCCCTGGCTGAGGAAGTCGGCCGCGCCCGAGCCATCCGTCAGTTGCGTCGACGTTCCCGCCATGAACACCAGGCTCGGCTCGTGGAAACCTGCTGCGGCCGCCTTCGGCCCGACGCAGACGACGTTGCGCAGCGCGCGTGCGACTTCCGCGCTGGGAAACAGCGGGGTCAGCGCCGGCAGCACGACGCCGTAGACCACGAAGGCGAGGAACAGCGCCGCCACGCCGGCATTCAATAGCGAGCGCTCGGCGCGGCCGTCGTCATACAGCCACCACGCGAACAGCCCGAAGATCAGCGACGCCGCCACGAACGGCCAGGCCAGGAACACCGGCTGGTGCGTCACGATGATCGCGCCGATCACCGCGACCACCGAGGTGATGGCGGGAATCGCGAACCACCAGGCGGCGCCGCGGCGCAGCCAGGTGCGCGACAGCACGCGGCGTTCCAGCGCGCCGACCGTGAGGATCGCAATCGCCGGATAGAGCGGCAGCACATAATGCGGCAGCTTGGTCAGCACCGCCTCGAACACGATCCAGGACGGCACCAGCCACGCCAGCAGGAATTGCGCCCCGGGCTCGCGCCGTGCGCGCCAGACGGCCGGCGCGGCCATCGCGGCCAGCGGCGCGCCGGGCCAGAAGGTGATGAAGAACAGCAGCAGGTACAGGCCCGGCGGCGCGCCATGGGACTCCTGCGCGCCGATCTTGCTCAGCATGTCGCCGCCGACGGAGTCGGCAAAGAAGGTGTCGCCGGCGCGCAGGAAGATCAGCACGAACCAGGGCAGCACCAGCACCAGCATCCACATCAGGCCCCACAGGGGGCGGAGACGCCACAGCCACGACGCGCCGCGATCCATGATCGCGAGCGCAATGATGGTGAGGGCCGCGAACATCAGGATCAGCGGACCCTTGATCAGGATGCCGCCGGCCAGCGCCGTCCAGAAGATCGCAGGCGGCCCCCACGGCGGATGCTCCGGATCCTCGCCGCGCTGCCAGGACAGATAGACGCGAGCCAACGCGCCCATCGCAGCCACGACGGTAAACAGCAGCATCGCATCGGTCTTGGCGAGCCGCGCTTCGGCGCCGAGCAGCACCGAGCAGCACAACAACAGCGCCGCGAACACCGCGCCGCGCCGCGTGACGAAGGCAAGCGCGGTCCAGTAGGTCAGCAGCACCGCGCCGATGGCGCCGATCAGGGAGGGAATCCGATAGACCCAGATGCGCAACTGCGCGCGCGGCAGCCCGAGCGCAGACACCGTTTCGACCGTGGCCGATTGCAACCAGTAGATGCCGACCGGCTTCTTATAGCGCACGTCATCCTGGAAGCGAATGTCGACGTAATCGCCGCTCTCGACCATCTGCTTGGTCGCCTGCGCGAAGCGCGCCTCGTCGCGGTCGATGGCCGGAATCGTGAAGAAGCCCGGAAGAAACAGCAATAGCCCGCAGACCAGCAGGAACGCGACCGCCCTGGCGTGGCTCACGGTGACGGCATCGATCATCCGCACCAGCCGATTGCCCGGATTCACCAGGTTCTTCGGCTCGCGCGGCTCTCCAAAACGGGGGCGGGCATAGGTCTCGACCATGGGGTTCCGAATACGCTGAAACCGCCATGCCGACAACCGCTTAGCGAACGCTCACTGGATTCTGACCACAACTGTGTCCGCAGCGCCCGTGGCGTCGATCACGGTGAGGCGGGCAAAGCCGGGTCCGGGCGGATCGATCAGGCGCTGGCGCCGGCTGTCGATCTCGCCGACCGGCAGCCCATTCACCAGCATCGTCAGCGGCAGCACGCCGCCGGAGACCTTCACCGGCATGACCGCGGCTTCGGGTCCCGCGGAGCGGTCGACATCGATGCGTGATCCATTCAGCGGAAACTGAATGTGCGGCGCCTGCTCCGCGCCTGTGCGCACCAGCTCGCCGATCGGACGGAACCGGCGTAGCGGCAGCGGCAACTTTGAATTGCTGGCGACCAGTGCAGCCTTGGGCGGCTTCGGCAAGGCCGCCGGCAGCTTGCCTGAGCGCGCGAAAGCATCGAACAGGATGGGCGCCGCCGCGACACGCCCGATCAGGCCGGGCACCGGCGCGCCGTCCGGGCGGCCGACCCAGACGCCGACCGTGACGCGGCCGTCGAAGCCGACCGACCATGCGTCGCGATAGCCGTAGCTGGTGCCAGTCTTGAAAGCGATGCGGTTGCGCGCGGCATTTTCCGGCGGCGGCGTGCCCAGCAGCACGTTGCCGACCTGCCAGGCGGCCGCGGCATCCATCAGGCGCATCGGCTCGCGGGCATCGTCCTCGGCCATCATGATCTCGCGCAGCGGCCTGGTGGTGCCGAGCCGTGGGAAGCCAGCATAGAGCTGGGCAAGATCCTGCAGAGTCACGCCGACCCCGCCGAGGCCCATCGCGAGGCCCGGCGCCTCGTCCTTCGGCAGCACCAGATTGCCGCCGGCCTGCTTCAGCCGCGACGTCAGCCGGCTGGCGCCGACGCGGTCGAGCAGCACGATCGCCGGAACGTTCAAGGAGAGCTGCAGAGCCTTGCGCACCGGCACCGTGCCCTGGAACGTCATGTCGAAATTCTCCGGCGCGTAAGAGCCGAAGCGCACCGGACGGTCTTCGATCAGGCTCTCCGGATGCACGAAGCCGTCCTCGAAAGCGAGGCCATAGATGAACGGCTTCAGGGTCGAGCCGGGCGAGCGCACCGCGCGGGTCATGTCGACCTGCCCGGCCCGCTTGTCGTCGAAATAATCGGCCGAGCCGACATGGGCGAGCACGTCGCCGCTGTCATTGTCGACGACGATGATGCCGACGGAGATGTTCGGCCCAAGCGCTGTGGCGCGATCCTTCGCCAGCGGCTCCAGCACCTTCTGCAGCGACGCGTCGAGCGTCAGGCGGATGATCGACTGGTCCTTGACGAGCGCCGTGGCCTGGTCGGCCGCATGCGGCGCCAGGATCGGCAGCGGCTTGCGGAACGCCGGCACGGCTTGCGCCTTGGCCTGCGCGGCCTCCTCGGCCGAGATCACGTGCTCGGAGACCATACGGTCGAGCACGCGATCGCGGCCTCGGCGCGCCGCCTCCGGGTGCCGGTCCAGCCGTCGCGTCTCCGGTGACTGCGGCAAGGCCACCAGCAGCGCGGCTTCGGCCAGCGACAGCCGCTTCGGCTCCTTGCCGAAATAGGCGATCGAGGCCGAGCGGATGCCTTCGAGATTGCCGCCAAAGGGCGCGAGCGTCAGATAGAGGTCGAGAATCTCGTCCTTGCTCATCTGATGCTCGAGCTCGAGCGCGCGCACCATCTGCCGCAGCTTGGCTCGCAGCGAGCGTTGCCGCCGTGGCTCCAGCAGCCGCGCGAGCTGCATCGTGATGGTCGAGCCGCCGGAGACGATGTGGCCATGCGAGCCGAGCTGGATCGCGGCGCGCGCCAGCGCCCGCGGATCGACGCCGTGATGATCGAAGAAGCGCTGGTCCTCATAGGCCAGCAGCAGCTTCAGATAGGTGGGATCGACATCTTTCCTCGCACTGACCGGCAACCGCCACCGCCCATCGGCCATCGCATAGGCGCGCAGCAGCTTGCCATGACGATCGACGACGGTGGTCGACACCGCTTTGGCCTCGCGCAGCGGCAGCGGGCCGAGGGAGATGGTGTAGGCGGTCAAGGCGAGAACGATTGCAACCAACGAAAGCAGCGCGCACGCAAGCAGCCGTTTGACGCCCTGCCCTCTCCGCACGTCATGGCCGGGCTTGTCCCGGCCATCCACGTCGTTCGGAGCGTGCGGAGCGAGCGTGGATGCCCGGGCCTTCGCCGCGCCGAAGCGGCTTCGGCCGCGCAGGCGGGTCAAGCCCGGGCATGACGGAGTGTGTGGCTCCGCCGCGCGTCCATCACCGCTGGTCTCACCCTCGCTCATTTCGCCGCGCGGACCTCCACCGAGCCTGTGCCCGTCCGGCCATAGCGCGAGGGATTGTACATGTCCTCGACATAGGCCTGCGGCAGCACGTATTTGCCGGGCGACACCGCGCGCACGACGTAGGCGACCGTGAACACCGCCTTGGAATCCGCGGCACGATCCAGCGCGGCGGTGAAGCGGTCGTCGCGGAACTCGGTATTCACCGGCTCCTGGCCGTCCTCGATCCAGTCCAGCGTGCCGCTGTCGCCCGACGACACCAGGCGCGGATTGTCGATCTCCAGGCCGGCCGGCAGATAGTCCGACACCATGATGTGCCCGTACTCCGGCTTGGCCTCGGTAACCTTCAGCACGACGGCAAAACGGTCGTTCTGCTTGGCCGTCCTGATGTCGGCCGGCTTGCCATCGAGCGTGTAGTAGCCGCGCTCGATCTTGAAGCCGTTCGACGCCGCCGGCTCCGGCGTCAGCGGCGAGCCGGACACCGAGACCACCGCCTGCACCGGCGCTTCGCCGGTGTTGGTGATCTTCAGCGGCTGGCCGGACAACTCCGCCGCCTTGTAGCTGCGGTACAGCGCGGTCTTCACCGCCTGCCCGTTCACATCGATCGTCAGCGTCTCCTTGGCGAGCGCGCGGGCCGCCAGCACCATCCACGCATTCTCCTGCGTCGAGGTGTACGGCGTCAGCCCACGCGCGGCCTCGACGCGGGCCACGGCCTGCGTGAGCGTCGCGCGCGGCGCATTGCCCTCGCCCGCCAGCGACACCAGCGCCGCCGCATCGCGCAGGTCGGAGCCGTAGTCGGTGCGGCCGAACACCAGCACCGGCTTTGGCGCGAGGCTGTCGGCCGCCGCGCCATAGACCCGCTCGGCGCGGGCGCGGTCGCCGACCAGCGCGAGCGCCGCTGCGAGCTGCGCCTTGGCGATCGGCGTCGCGAGATTGCCGAGCTTGGTGTCGGCGAGATAGCGCAGATCGCCGATCGGAGCCGCGCCGTTGCGCGCGAGCACATAGAGGCCGTAGGCGAGATCGCGGCCGCCGCTCTTCTCCGGCTCCTCGGCATTGACGACCGAGTTCCTGACGCGGTCGAGCGCGCTCTTGAACAGCACGTCCGGCACCGCAAATCCCTTTTCACGGGCGCGGGTCAGGAAGTCCGTGACATAGGCATCGAGCCACGGATCCTCGCCGCCGGCCGACCACAGCCCGAACGAGCCATTCGAACCCTGCCGTGCCAGCAAGCGATCGATGGAGTCGCGGATGCGCTGGTCGACCTCGGTATCCATGGCGAGATGCGCGCCGGCCGCGAGCTCGTTGACATAGAGCAGCGGCATCGCACGGCTGGTGATCTGCTCCGAGCAGCCATGCGGATAGCGGTCGAGCGCCTTGAGGATGGTCGCAGCATCCAGCGCGGTCGACAGCCCCGCCGACAGCGACACCGTGCCGGTGCCCGCCACGAGATCCGAGAACATGTCCGACGTCAGCGTCAGGCTCTCGCCCTTCGCAAGCGTGCGGATCGAGCGCCGCGCCAGCACCTGGGTCGCCGGCTTGACGTCGAGCTGATAGTGCCGCGCCAGGCTGAGCCCATTTGGCCCCCTGATGTCGACGTCGATCTGCGCCTTGCCGGTGCCGCTGGCCTCCAGCGGCAGCGTCGATGAGGACCGCTGCTTGGCCGCCAGCTTCATCGTCACATTGGCATTGCCGGACACCTTGACCGGCCCGCTCGCCTTGACGCCGACGACATAGTCGCCGGGCGCGCCCTCGACATTGTCGAGATCGAACGACAGCGTGCCGCGATCGCCACTCAGCAGGAAGCGCGGCAGCGTCGTCGTTAGCACCACCGGATCACGCACGGTAACGTCGACCGTCGCGCGGCCGAGCTTGGTCGCGCTCCACGCCACCGCCATCACCCGCGCGGTGCCGGCGAACTCCGGAATGTCGAAACTGACCTCCGCCGTGCCGTCGGGTCCGACGGTGACGATGCCGGAATACAGCGCCAGCGGCTTCTGCGTCGGCGGCGAGCCCTGCAGCTCGGCGCCGCCACTGTCACCGCCGGAGCGGATCTGGCCGCGCGCGCCCTGCATGCCGTCGATCAGCTGGCCGTAGAGATCGCGGATCTCGGCCGAGAGCTGGCGCTGGCCGAGATAATAGTCGTCCGGCGCCGGCGGCTTGTAGTTGGTGAGGTTGAGAATGCCGACATCGACCGCGGCGATGACGATCTTGGCGTCCTCGCCGGGATTGAGCCCGCCGATCTTGACCGGGATCTTCAACGCCGAGCCGGGACGCACCAGCGCCGGCGGCGTGAGCGCCACATTGAGCGTGCGCGCCGACTTGTCGATGCCGAACCAGGCCAGCCCAAGAGCCCGGCCCGGCATGCGCTGCGCGGCCGCATCGAGCGGACGGCGGAGTGTCGTCACGACATAGGCGCCCGTGCCCCAGTCCTTGCCGACCGCGAGCTTGACCTGGCTGGTGCCTTCCTTGACCTCAATGGTCTGCGTCGTCAGCAGCCGGTCGCCGAGCACGTTCACCGTCAGCTTGCCGGCGGTGCGCGCATTGACCGTCACCACCATCGTGTCGCCCGACTGGTATTGCGGCTTGTCGAGCGAGGTCTCCAGCAGGTCCGGCGTGTCGGCGCTGCCGTCGGTGTACCAGCCGACGTCGAACTGCAGCGAGGTGGCCGGGCCATCCGCATCCGCCGACTTGACGTCGAGGCGATAGCGCCCCGCCTCCGGCTGGAAGCTCAGCCGCGTCGGCTTGCCGGCCGCGATCGCAACGTCGCCGTCGCCGACACGCTTCGTCGACTTCACCGGCTCATAGGCCCAATAGGAGTTCTGACGGTACCACTGGTAGCGCGACTCGATCTTGAGCAGCTCGTAGCGCAGGCCGCTGCGCGCCAGCGTCTTGCCCTCCGGCGAGACGAACACGATGTCGAACTCGGCCTTGTCGCCCTCGCCGACGCTCTTACCGGAGAACGACGGCTTGATGCCGATCTGCGCCGCCTTCGGCGCGACGGGGAGCACCAGCTTGCGCTCGACGGCGCGGCCGCCGGTCTCCGCCATCCGCACATAGATCTGCGCCTCCTGCGGCCGGCTGGAGGACGGCGGCTTGGGCAGGCTCACCGGGAAGGTCGCTGCGCCCTTGTCGTCGGTCTCGGGGAGCCCCTCGATCGGCGTGCGCTCGTTGGAGGCGCTCTCCTCGTCGGCGACGCCGAACTGATAGCCCGGAAAGCCAGGACGCTCCGAGGCGGTGGTGACCAGCAGGTCGCCTTCGAGCTGCAGGCCGGAGGCCGGCGCGCCATACAGGAAATGGCCGTCGACCTTCACCTCCACCGGAGTCTCAGCCTTGATCTGCTTGTCCTTGGAACTCAAATCGAATTCCAGCCGCTCGGGGACGTAGTCCTCGACCATGAAGGTGGTCTCGCCGACCGCCGTCCCCTTCGGATCGGTGAAGGCGCGCACGCGGTAGGTCCCGGTCGGCACGGCCGAATTCAGCGCCACGCTGAGCGAGCGCCCGCCAGCGCCCTGGTCCGGCAGAACGGCGCGGCGGAACTCGACGCCATCCGGACGCTCGACGACCAGCGTCAGCGGCGTGCCGGTCATGGCGTTGCCCTTGCCGTCGCGCAGCAGCGCGGTGAGGTAGACGGTTTCGCCGGAGCGGTAGACGCCGCGCTCCGAATAGACGAAGGCATCCGGACCGGCCGGCGCCTCGCGGCCGGAGACACCGCGGTCGGACAGGTCGAACGCCGTCGTCTTTAGGCTGAGGAAGGCATAATCGGCCTTCTCGCCGGAGACGGTCAGCATGGCCGGCGACAATCCGCCCTCGCCGCGCGCCAGGCCCGTCTCGAACAGCGCGTGCCCGGCCTCATCGGTCTTGCGCGTCGCCAGGATCTCGTTGTTGCGCGCCACCAGCCGCACCTCGGCGCGCGCCACCGGATCGGTCGAGGCCAGCGAATTGACGAACACGTGGATGCCGTCATTGCCGGAGAAGGCGGCAACGCCGAGATCGGAGACGATGAACCATTGCGTGGCGAGCTGGCCGCTGTCCTCGTCGCTGTTGCCGCTGGCCGGGCCCTTGGGCGCGGCGGTCATCACATAGACGCCGGGCTGCATGTCGCTGATGGCTTGGTCGACCGGGAAGGCGGTCGTGACGTCCTGGTTCAGCGTCATCGCGGTCGACAGCTCGCCGCTCCACACCTTCATGCCGCGCTGGTCGCCGAGCTCGCTGAGCTGGTAGCTCGACAGCGGCCGCTGGAAGTCGCTGTCGATGACCGTGTTGATCAGGTTGCGGTCGCCGACCCGGAACACGCTGATAGTGACCGCGGGCGTGTTGACGCTGACCAGCGGAATGCCCTTCTGGCCAGTGCGCGGCAGCACATAGGCCTTGCCGGTGAAGCGCACGAACGGCTTGCGGTCGCGGACATAGATATTGAACTCGGCCGATTTCGGCAGGGTCTCCTTGACGCCCGACGGCAGGCCGGCGCGCAGATTGATGTTGTAGCGCTCGCCGTGCTTGAGGCCTTCGACGCAGAGCTGCTTGTCCTCCGAGGTCAGCGCCGGCTTGTCGTTGCCGGCCTGGGCCACGAACGGCGAGAAGTCGGTGCGCTTGGCGAGATCCTCGGAGAATTGGAAGCAGGCGCGCGGGCTCGCCGAGTCCGAATCCACGGTATAGTCGAGCAGCTTGAAGCCGTGCTCGTCGCGCATCCGCTCGTACTGGCCTCTGACATCGGCGACCTCGCGCAGATCGAGCGACATCCTGAGCGTATCGAGCGCCGGCCGCCACAGCTTGCGCTCGGCCATGGTCTTGCCGAGCACGGCGAGCGCATCGGCCTCCTCGCCGGCGTTGCCGGCGCGCTGATAGGCGATGTAGGCGGCGGTCGAGGCCCGCTCCAGCAGGAAGGTCTGCTCCGAGGTGTTGATCGGCTTGATCTGGTTGAGCACGGTGCGCGCCAGCCGCAGCCAGTTGCCGGAATCCTCCGGCGCCGCGGTCGCGATCTGGCCGAGGATCTGCAAGCCCGTGCGCAAATCGTTGCGCCGCAGCGCTGCGTCGGCATCGGTGCGGAGCGTCGCGAGCGGCTTGTTCACGGCCCCCGCCTCGGTCTTGATCTGGGCCTCCAGCTTGATGGCGGCGTCCGCCAGATCGTCGCGCCTGAACGCCTTGTCGGCGGCATGCGCCGGACCGGCGACGGAGACCAGGCCGAGCGCCATGGTGGCGCAGAGGACGGCGGCGCGAACCAGACCGATCATGGGACAGCTCCTTGGGGGCTCTTCGTGCGGCTGTTCAGAGGTCAGCGGCAAGCCGCCCGTGTTTGGCCGATTCGTGGCAACAATGGACGCGAAATGGTGACGGACCGATGGCAACGGTTGTGAGAGCCAACATAGTGGCCCGTCGCCCATGGAGCCATCGGTAGGCGGGAGCGGACGAAAAAATCTGTTCATCAACGGCAATTCACAGCACATGGCATACCGGCAAAGGCCGCGGCCGGGGGTCCACCGGCGCCGCCGACGCGAAGGGGTGGCCCACCTCCGCCTCCGCTTGGTCGCGCCGACTCCGGATTCGGTTCGGCCGGACTTGGCGAAACGGAAGATTTTTCATATGACCCGTGCTAGGGGTGTCGCGCCGCCCCGGCCCGCCCGGCCTCGCGGCATTCATCCCGTGACGTTCATCTTCCGGTGTTGATCGGATGATGTACATCTCGCGACCACGGTCCCATAGCTCAACTGGATAGAGTAGCGGATTTCTACTCCGCGGGTTGCAGGTTCGAGTCCTGCTGGGATCGCCAGTCGCCATCGTCGCGCCATCCTGCCGCCGCGCCGCTCGTTCATTTCCAAACATGGCTGACAACGACGTGGCCTTGGACCGTGGGGCTCCCTTCCGGACGAAGGCTCCTCGTCATCGGTGCATCGTCATCGTTGCCGGACGAGCGGCTATGGTGGGGGGGCGTTGGTGGCAAAGCATGAGGGGGCGCGGTTTCTGGTGAGGGTGCTGCGGTCCCGCTTCCGCGACCACAGGACCGAGCTTTCCGAACTGCAGCGGACGATCCGACGTGGCGACATCGTCTGCGACATCGGGGCCAACAAAGGCAGCTTCCTCTACTGGCTGGCGCGGTGGTCCGCGCCGGGGCGCGTCATCGCCTTCGAGCCGCAGCCCGATCTGGCCGAAGGCCTGGCCCGGCTGTGCCGCCGGTTTTCCCTCGACAACGTGGTGGTCGAGCCGAGGGCCGTCTATTCCTGCACCAGCCGCAAGACGCTATTCGTGCCCGATGGGCACCAGCCCGGGGCATCGCTGCTGCAACCCGCCGAGCGGTCGCGAACGATCGCGGTGCAGACCGTCGCGCTGGACGATTACCTTCCCGCCACCGGACACGTGTCTGCGATCAAGATCGACGTCGAAGGCGCCGAGCTCGACGTCCTGCGCGGCGCCAGGCGCACGTTGCGGCGCTGCCGGCCGCTGATCGTCGTCGAATGCGACCGCCGCTTGGCGACGCTCGACCGGGTCAAGCAGACGTTCTCGCTGCTCCTCGGCCTCGGCTACCGCGGCGAGTTTCTGAACCGAGGCAGGCTGCTCCCCCTGTCGGCGTTCGATCCCGAGATTCACCAGCGCGCGGATGGCGAATGGTCCTGGAAGCGTAAGGACTATTGCAACAACTTCGTGTTCCGGAGCCTGGACCCGCGCGCATCGTAAGGCAATGAATCGGCAGGATGACGCGCTAACATCACGGCCTAGTCGCCGATGGATCCGGCAGCCATCAACATTCGCTCGACCAGGCCGTCGAACTCCTCCTTGGCGATGGGATCAGACGCCGCCATCTCGTCATAAGATTTTCGGAAGGGCTGCCACCAGTGATGCCGCTGTCCCGCGTCGAACAGGATCCGCGCGGCGGCCTCGATCTGCGGCAATGTCGGCCGCCTGCTCACGACGTCATTCCCCTCTCCTCCGGCGCTCGCATCCTCTCGGCCGGTAGCCACGGCCCCTCCTCGGACGGAGCGCTGCCGGCGCTCGGCACGATACATTCGGAACAGCCGGTCGAAACCATTTCCCCTCCCCGACGAAAACGTCCTGAAACACGGTGCCGGCATTGTGGCCCTATCACATTGACCATTGGGGTTGCCGATGTCCGCGCTGATGAGCTTCATTTACGAATCCTATTGCCTGAGCTGCCGAGCGATGTTTCCCGAGCTCTATGACAACCGTACGTCCCTGGCGGAATGATCTTCGCTGAGGCCGCCCATGGCCGTAAGAATGGCAGGGGCTGCCTCCCGCGTTAAGCTTTCCTCTTCAGCTTAACAGCGGCTTCCATTTGACGCCTGCACCTTCATCCGCCACGTCGTGGCGATGGAGCCTTTTGATATGTTCGAATTCGCTGTTTTGATCGCAATCTTTTTCATCGCCGCAGTCGCAGTCGTAACCGTCCATCAGCGGCGCAAGGACGTCCTTTACGGACCTTATATCGAACGGGGGTCATGGCCTTCGTCGCCGCATGACGACAGCGTCGGAGCCTCGTCGTCGTGACTCCTGGAGGAACCAACCGAGGCGCCAGAAATAGGCTGAGCCCGCCAGCAAACCATGGCTGATCGAGCGGCCTTGTGCGCCCGGCGCTTTGCGTCACGGCAGGCTGCGCCCGCCGGCCTCGCTGAGAAGCGCATCGAGCCGGTCCGGACTCATGCTCTGGCCCCCCGGCGTCTCGATGCTGACATAGGCGGCGCCGAGGCGCAGATAGGTGTTGGCCGTCAGCAGCGCATCCTGCGCGCTACGGCACCTGATGGTGGCGATCGCGCAGACACTTTCTGCCCGGACGGTGAACGACGCGGCAGCCATGAAGAACGAACTCGTTTGCAAGCGGCGGCTGGAATCAGGCCGCAGCTTAGGCAGCGAGACCCAACGGCATCATTGAGCTGGATCAAACGGTTCGATCGGCGCGCCTCCAGGGCTCCACAGGATCGGCCGCGGAAACCGCCTCTGCTTCGATGCGAGCGACTCACGCTCCGCCGATGCGTACCCTGCTCAGCTCCGGTTCAGCGACAGGCTGATGCGGGTGACGATGCCGTCCCAATCGCGCTCCCAGGCCCTGGGATAATTGATCAGAACGCAATGCGCGTAGCCGCCGGCGAAGTTGCAGCGGTTGTACCAGACATAGTCGCCTTTGTAGCTCGACACCGCAAAGAAGCGCGAGGTGACGCGCTTGTACTGGATGTTCGGCGGCGGGTTCTTCTTCGCGAGGAATCGTGACGGCGAATCCTGCGCGTCGTTAGGCGCCGACTGGACGGTCAGATTGGCGCGGCCGTCGGAAGTCTGGAAGCGCTGGCCATGGCCGTCGGGACGGCCTGCCGTGTCGCTGAAAATGGAAACGGGAATCTCGACCGAGGTGCCGGTCTCCGGAATCCGGTAGGTGGTCCAGCGCACCGGATCGGCCGACGCGGCCGCGCTCGAGCAGGCGGCGAACGCGAGCGCGGCAAGAGGCTTGATGATCGGATTCATGTCTGTCATTCCCAAACGGCATCCAGAAAGCGACAACGTTAGCCGACCTTCGCGGCTCCGCGAAGGCGAGTTCCGATTGTCCCCCGGAGAACGCCGATCACCAACCGAAGGTTCACGGCGCAGCGAACGTCGTGCAAGCGCTTGGCGACATGCGATCCGCATGGCCGTCCAGATCCAGGGGGAAAACGTTCGCAGGCCGGTTGACCGCACTGTCATACGCCCACCATCCTTTGGGCCCGCCGTGCCGCGAGCGCACCGGCAATGGTCTGCCAACGCTGCCATGGCCACGCCCCATCTGGGCTCACCGCGCGACACCGGCGGGATACGACCCTGATGATTGTGCGGCTGTTGTTTGATGAGCACACCCACAACGAGAATTCGACAACGGTCTTCCGCCGCCGCCGTTCACATGATACCAGTCATGCCAATGATACCGGCAACCTCGTGGCGAAATTGGCCACAAGGATTAACGCCCTGCCCCATATTGGCCGCGGCCGAATATGATCGCCGCTATATTTCGAGTTGCTTTTGCAACCGGCCCGATCGATCACCCCGGACAGTCCTCAGGCCGGCCGGGCTGGGCCGGTTACGATCGCTCAAGATGCTTTATAGCAAGAGCCAAGCTCAAAAACGTGCTGCTTCGCAATTCAACAACCAGGCAACTTCATTCAACAGCCACGACGTGCAGCAATACTTCTGCGCAACTAATTTAAACCTGAGATTTAATTCACCGAACATTTACTTTCCTCAACTTTGCCCCAAAAACTGCACGATGCTGGGCTCCTCTTTCACAATTAGAACTCGTCTGAGACCCTATAAAAATACCTCCCGAACAGCGGGTTCTAAACCTCGAGCATACTTTTCATATCATAACTCCGGCTCCGTCTTCGTTTCGCGTACAGAGGTCCAACCATGACAACCTTGATCAAGGCTCTCCCGACCCATCTCGAAGAGACCCGCATCGACGCCGAGAAACTGCGGACGATCTTGATGCTGTGTGGCGCCACGGCATTCGGCTTCATTCTCCACGCCACCTACGGCCTCGATCTCAGCTACGCCTTCTTCTGATTAGATCAGCCCGCCGCCGCGGCTGGTGGGCGCGCCTTTGCCGGACGCGATCGTCGTCCTTCCCGGCCCGCGGGGCTGTTGAGCAGCCCCGCGCGTCGCCTCTTTCGAAGCAACGCGCGTGACGCGAAAATTGTGGAAGATGCCGTCGATCGCACTTTTGCGCCGCCTGACCGCACCGTGCCCACAATTCCGCCGTGACGCCGCGAGACGCTGAAGGTGTCGAAGTCGCGTGAGGCTTGCGTTTGCTAGACTTGCGTTTGTTAGACTTGCGGTTGGTAGAGGACGAGTAGCGTGATGCGTTCGCCAGTATATGATCTCTATCAGATGAAGCAGGACCGTTTGCCGAAGGGAGCCCGTTCGGCATGGCTGAGAACGCGGCCGAACGAGCCGCCTGCCACGGTGGACGATTGGGTGTTCGTCGGCAAGGAACGGCACCCCAGCCGGTGGACCATCGCCGAGATGAACGAAAAGGGCACCTGCTATCGGGAGATTCCGATCTGGCTATCGAGCCGTCGAAACATGATGGCCGGATCAGCAGCCGACGCCGGTGCGCAGACGCCCGCCACCTAGGTCGCGGTCGTCAAACGCGTACTCGCTCGCAGGGCGCCCGGCACTCCACTGCCGCCGGCGACCGGTCCTATGCGAGTTGAACGCCGTAGTAGTCGTCGACCTTGGCTCCGCGATCCTTCCAATCCCATTCGCGCTCGTCGGAATATTTCGGCGCGCCGCGCAGCTGACTCTCGGTCACCCCGGTGACGTATCCGCCGAGACGGGTGTCGTACTTCAGGGATTGCCACGGCAGCGGGTAGTGGTCGTTGCCGAGTCCGAGAAAGCCACCAAAGCCGAGAACGGCGTAGGAAACCCGGCCGCTCAGCTTGTCGATCATCACGCGTTCGATGGAGCCGATCTTGGTGTCGTCGGCGCCATACACGGCGGTGCCTTCGACCTTGTCGCTCCCGATCAGATTGCCGTATTCTCGCTCATCGAGCATCGACGTCATGTGAGCCTCCGTTGCTAGAGGGTTGACAACGCTCGGCCGTCGCCAGCCGTTCCCTGAAGTCAGTCGGTAGCCGCCCGCTTGCCTTCCCGTTCGGGATGGCCAGTCGATTCGCGGGACGGCGCATTCGGCGCCGTCGTGTGATCCGCCTGCTGCGCACGATTCTTGTCGGCCGGCTGATCCTCACCGCGGCCGTTCTTGACGATCCCATTTTCCTGTTTGGACATCGAAGTTCCCTCGAGTTGCTGCCGGTGCGGATCGCGCTGCATTTCCTGCGATGCGACTGGAATGACGCGAGCAACACGCGTTCGTTCCTCCCACGCGCCACCACGCCGCAGAAGCGATCGAGCCGTTCGACACCGCGTGCTGCCTTTGGCGCCTCGCGAAAGCAACGTTGGTCGACGTCGGCTGTTGACCCTCACCTCAAAGGAGAAAACAACATGGCAGATGATCACACGACATCGATGTCCCGCCGCCAGATGGTTGGAGGCACTGCAACGCTTGCGGCTGCGTCGATGACATCGGCAACGGCGAAAGGACGCGAGACCATGACCTCGGAGTCCAATCCGACCGAACCGCTGGTCGATCCCAAGGATAAATACCCGAAGCCGCCATTCGAACGGCAATCGCAGCCCTGGCCCGGCCTGGCGAGCAGGATGTCGCCGCGGCCCGATCACGGCGAAACCAGCTACAAGGGTTCGGGCCGCCTCGCCGGCCGCAAGGCGTTGATCACCGGCGGCGACTCCGGCGTGGGACGCGCGGCGGCCATCGCCTATGCGCGGGAAGGAGCGGACGTCGCCATCAACTACCACCCGAGCGAGGAGCCGGACGCACGGGAGGTCATCGCACTGATCGAGGCCGAGGGGCGAAAGGCGATCGCCATTCCCGGCGATCTCCGGGACGAACGATTCTGCGAACAGCTGGTGCAGCGCGCCGTCGATTCGCTGGGCGGCCTGGACATCCTCGTCAACAACGCGGCGCGACAGCAGGCGCGTCAATCGATCCTCGAGGTCTCATCCGAGGATTTCGATGCGACCATGAAAACCAACATCTACGCGCCGTTCTGGATCATCAAGGCCGCCCTGCCCCACCTCAGGCCCGGCTCCGTCATCATCGGCACGTCGTCCGAGCAGGCCTACGACCCCTCGCCCGACCTCTACGACTACGCGCAAACCAAGGCTGCGACCATGAACTACGTGAAGTCGCTGGCCAAGCAGTTCGGTCCGAAGGGCATTCGCGTCAACGCCGTTGCGCCGGGGCCGATCTGGACGCCCCTCCAGGTGTCCGGAGGGGCGACGATGGAGAAACTGGAAAAGTTCGGCGGTCAGACGCCGTTGGGGCGTCCTGGCCAGCCCGCCGAGCTGGGATCCATCTACGTCCAGTTGGCGGCCGCGGATGCGAGCTATGCCAACGGGCAGGTTTATGGATCGTCCGGCGGATCCGGCCAGCCGTAAGGCCGCCGCAACTTCAGATGCGCGTCACGGGCTGCGGAAGCGAATACGCTTCCGTATGCACTTGGCGAATCGTCGTGACTGCGGCCACGGCCGAGGCCACGCTGAAGGCGGTCAGCAGCGCAATGAGAACGGTACGGGGTGTCATGAGACGCGCCTCCATTCGAATTTGCAGCACCCGCTACGCGACCTCTTTGCGCTCGACAGGTGGGATCTCGCCGTCGAGCCAATCCTGCTGGAGAGCGAGCGCCCTCCAGCCCTGGGCCATACGCATGTAGCGTCGGAAGGCCGGCTCCCCATCCGCCCGCTCGGCGAGGTGGAGACAATTGTCGGCGTTCTCTCGGAAATGATCTGCTTCCTTCATTTGGAATGATTTGGTGGCCACCTCTTTCCCGTGCAACTGCGTTACGTGATATTAATGATTGTAGTCCGGCGGCGAGGAGCGCCGCCGCAACGCCGTGCCGGTCCCATACCCCGCCCTCTCCCCGTGCACATCATCCTTCGAGGCGGTGGGGCATCTCACCGAATGGACCCGCGTGCCGCGGCGGCCGTCCGCTTCTGCCTCAAATCGCTTGGCCCGCCCGCTCATGGCAGGCTGAGTCTCCTTCGAGTTCCGGACCTCGTGGCCAACAGGACTCTTTCAAATATTGTAATGCAAGGGAACGTTCTCCCAGGTACGGAGTTGAGCCTCTCGTGCCAGCAGATGCCGGTTCCATCGGCTTCAGACGTCAACATCCGGCTTGATTTGAGTAGTTGTCGCGACTTCTATGCCGCGGGCTGATAGACTCGGTTTCTGGCTGGCAGGACAATCTGCTACGGGGGCACTTGATGAGCGAACTTGATTCTGCTGCTGATGCGAAGCCCGCGCGGCAAGGCTTCGGTCGCCAAGGCAACGGAACCGAGATGGCAGACGCCAGCCAGGATCTCCTGCGGGCCCTGCAGGCGATGCGCTCAGGCGATTTCTCGGTGCGCATGAGCGCCGACTATCTCGGCATCGACGGCAAGATCGCCGATACGTTCAACGAAATCATCGCAGCCAATGAACGGATGGCGCAGCAGCTCGAACGCGTCGGCCAGGTGGTCGGCCGCGAAGGCAAGACGCGGCAGCGCGTCAGGTTCGGCATCGCGAGCGGCTCCTGGGCCGACATGGAGAGTTCGGTCAACACGTTGATCGATGATCTGCTGTGGCCGACCCGCGAGGTGACGCGCGCCGTCGCCGCGGTGGCGCAAGGCGACCTGCTGCAGACGGTCAATCTCGATGTCGATGGCCGGCCGCTGGGCGGAGAGTTCCTGCAGTCTGCCACCATCGTCAACACGATGATCAAGCAGCTCAGCGTTTTCACGTCGGAAGTCACGCGCGTGGCGCGTGAGGTCGGCACCGAAGGCAAACTGGGTGGTCAGGCACAGGTTCCGGAGGTCACTGGCGTCTGGAAGGATCTCACCGAGAGCGTCAACTCGATGGCCAACAATCTCACTGGCCAGGTGCGCAACATCGCAGAGGTGACGATCGCGGTCGCCAATGGCGACCTCTCCAAGAAGATCACGGTCGATGTCCGCGGCGAAATCCTGCAGCTGAAAGAAGCCATCAACACGATGGTCGACCAGCTGCGCTCGTTTGCGTCGGAAGTAACGCGCGTCGCCCGCGAGGTCGGCACCGACGGCAAGCTCGGCGGCCAGGCCATCGTTCCCGGCGTGGCCGGCACCTGGAAGGACCTGACCGACTCGGTCAACGCGATGTGCGGCAACCTCACTGCTCAGGTCCGCAACATCGCCAATGTCACCACGGCGGTGGCGCGTGGCGACCTGTCGCGCAAGATCACGGTCGATGTGCGCGGCGAGATCTTGGAGCTGAAGGACACCATCAATACGATGGTCGATCAACTCAACGCTTTCGCGTCGGAAGTGACGCGTGTCGCGCGAGAGGTCGGCACCGAAGGCAAGCTCGGCGGCCAGGCGCAGGTGCCCGGTGTGGCCGGCACCTGGAAGGATCTCACCGACAACGTCAACTTCATGGCCTCCAACCTCACGGCGCAGGTCCGCAACATCGCCGACGTCGCCACCGCCATTGCGAGCGGCGACCTGTCCAAGAAGATCACGGTCAACGTGTCCGGCGAGATCCTTCAGCTGAAGGAGACGCTGAACACCATGGTCGACCAGCTCAACGCCTTTGCCGGCGAGGTCACGCGCGTGGCGCGCGAGGTCGGCACCGAGGGACGGCTCGGCGGCCAGGCCAACGTGCTCGGCGTCGCCGGCACCTGGAAGGACCTGACCGAGAGCGTCAACTCGATGGCCTCGAACCTCACGGCCCAGGTCCGCAACATCGCCGAGGTGACGACCGCCGTCGCCAATGGCGACCTGTCCAAGAAGATCACGGTCGACGTGCGCGGCGAAATTCTCGAGCTGAAGGACACCATCAACACGATGGTCGATCAGCTCAACGCCTTCGCCGGCGAGGTGACGCGCGTCGCACGTGAGGTCGGCACCGAGGGCAAGCTCGGCGGCCAGGCCATGGTGCGCGGCGTCGCCGGCACCTGGAAGGACCTCACCGACAGCGTCAACTCTATGGCGTCCAACCTGACCGGTCAGGTCCGCAACATCGCCGAGGTTGCGACCGCGGTCGCCAAGGGAGACCTGTCGAAGAAGATCACCGTCAACGTGTCGGGCGAAATCCTTCAGTTGAAGGAAACGCTCAACACGATGGTCGACCAGCTCAACGCCTTCGCCGGCGAAGTGACCCGCGTGGCGCGCGAGGTCGGCACCGACGGCAAGCTCGGCGGCCAGGCCGAGGTGCCCGGCGTCGCCGGCACCTGGAAGGACTTGACCGACAGCGTCAACTCGATGGCCGGCAACCTCACCGCCCAGGTCCGCAACATCGCCGAGGTCGCGACCGCGATTGCCGGCGGCGACCTGTCGCGCAAGATCACGGTCGACGTGCGCGGCGAAATCCTGAGCCTGAAGGAAACGCTGAACACGATGGTCGATCAGCTCAACCGCTTCGCGGGCGAGGTGACGCGCGTGGCGCGAGAGGTCGGCACCGAGGGACGGCTCGGCGGTCAGGCGAATGTGCCCGGTGTCGCGGGCACCTGGAAAGATCTGACAGACAGCGTCAACTCGATGGCCGGCAACCTGACGGCTCAGGTGCGTAACATCGCCGAGGTGACCACCGCCGTGGCGCGCGGCGATCTCTCGCGCAAGATCACCGTCGACGTGAAGGGCGAAATCCTCGAGCTGAAGAACACCATCAACACCATGGTCGACCAGCTCAACGCCTTCGCCTCGGAGGTGACGCGCGTGGCGCGCGAGGTCGGCACCGAGGGCAAGCTCGGCGGCCAGGCCGAAGTGCCGGAAGTCGCCGGCACCTGGAAGGACCTGACCGACAGCGTCAACTTCATGGCCTCCAACCTCACGGCCCAGGTCCGCAACATCGCCGAGGTCGCGACCGCGATTGCCGGCGGCGATCTGTCGAAGAAGATCACGGTCGACGTCCGCGGCGAGATCCTGCTGCTCAAGGACACCCTGAACACGATGGTGGAGCAGCTGCGCTCGTTTGCGGCCGAAGTGACGCGCGTGGCGCGCGAGGTCGGCACCGAGGGACGGCTCGGCGGCCAGGCCGTGGTACCCGGCGTCGGCGGCACCTGGAAGGACCTGACCGACAACGTCAACCTGCTCGCCGCCAACCTCACCACGCAGGTCCGAAACATTGCGGAAGTCACCACCGCCGTCGCGCGCGGCGATCTCTCACGCAAGATCACCGTCGACGTGAAGGGCGAGATCCTCGAACTGAAGAACACGATCAACACGATGGTCGATCAGCTCAACGCCTTCGCCGGCGAGGTGACGCGCGTCGCCCGCGAGGTCGGCACGGAAGGCAAGCTCGGCGGACAGGCCCAGGTGCCGGGCGTCGCCGGCACCTGGAAGGACCTGACCGACACCGTGAACTTCATGGCCGCCAACCTGACCGAGCAGGTGCGTGGCATCGTCAAGGTCGTGACCGCGGTGGCCAATGGCGATCTCAAGCAGAACCTCACCGTGAAGTCGAAGGGCGAAGTGGCCGCGCTTGCCGAAACCATCAACAACATGACGGAAACGCTCGCGACATTCGCCGATCAGGTCACCAGCGTCGCCCGCGAGGTCGGCGTCGAAGGCCGTCTCGGCGGCCAGGCCAACGTGCCCGGTGCCGCCGGCACCTGGAAGGACCTGACGGGCAACGTCAACCTGCTCGCGGCGAACCTGACATCCCAGGTCCGTGCCATCGCCGAAGTCGCGACCGCCGTCACCAAGGGCGATCTCACCCGCACAATTCAGGTCGATGCGCGCGGCGAGGTCTCCGAGCTCAAAGACAACATCAATACCATGATCACCAATCTGAGGCTGACGACCGACCTCAACACCGAGCAGGACTGGCTGAAGACGAACCTCGCCAAGTTCACCAACATGCTGCAGGGGCAGCGTGACCTGACGACGGTCGGACGGCTGCTGCTGACCGAGCTGACGCCGCTGGTCAATGCCCATCGCGGCGTGATCTACCAGGTCGAGAACGAGTATACGCCGCAGCTCCGCCTGCTCGCCTCCTATGCCGGTGACGGCGTCTACCCGCATCGTCAGCTCGTGCAGTTCGGCGAGGGACTGATCGGCCAATGCGCCATCGACAAGCGCCAGCGGCTGATCTCGGACATTCCTTCCGACGTCATACCGGTGGGCTCTGCCCTGCTCCGTGCCGTTCCGAAGAACCTCGTCGTGCTGCCGGTGCTGTTCGAGAGCCAGGTCAAGGCGGTGATCGAGCTGGCGTCCCTCAGCCCGTTCACGACGTCACAGATGACGTTCCTGGATCAGCTCACCGATTCCATCGGCATCGTGCTCAACTCGATCGAGGCCACGATGCAGACCGAGGGCCTGCTGAAGCAGTCGCAGCAGCTCGCCGCCGAGCTGCAGGCGCAGCAGCGGGAGCTGCAGCAGACCAACGAGCAGCTCGAGCAGAAGGCGCAGCAGCTCGCCGAGCGCAACGTCGAGGTCGAGCGCAAGAACCAGGAGATCGAGCAGGCCCGCCGCGCGCTCGAGGAGAAGGCCACCGAGCTCGCACTGACGTCCAAGTACAAGTCCGAGTTCCTGGCCAACATGTCGCACGAGCTGCGCACGCCGCTCAACAGCATCCTGATCCTGGGCCAGCAGCTCACCGAAAATCCGGACGGCAATCTCTCCGTCAAGCAGGTCGAGTTCGCCCGGACCATTCACGGCGCCGGCACCGATCTGCTCAACCTGATCAGCGACATTCTCGATCTCTCCAAGATCGAATCCGGCACCGTGACCGTCGATGCCGAAGAGATCCTCACCGCCAACCTGCTGGACACCGTCGGACGCCCGTTCCGGCACGAGGCCGAAAACCGCCTGCTGTCCTTCAACATCGACGTCGATCCGACCCTCGCGCGCAGCATCGTCACGGACTCCAAGCGCCTGCAGCAGGTGCTGAAGAACCTGCTCTCGAATGCCTTCAAGTTCACCGCAGATGGCGGCGTCCGCCTGAAAGTGTCGGCAGCGCTGGGCGGATGGAGCGCCGAACATCTGGTGCTCAACAATGCGCCCGCAGTGATCGCTTTCGAAGTGTCGGACACCGGCATCGGCATTCCCCAGGACAAGCAGAAGCTGATCTTCGAGGCGTTCCAGCAGGCCGATGCCGGCACGAGCCGTAAATATGGCGGCACCGGCCTCGGGCTTGCGATCAGCCGCGAACTCGCCAACCTGCTCGGCGGCGAAATCCATCTCAAGAGCGCGCCCGGCAAGGGCAGCACTTTCACGCTCTATCTGCCGCTGAAGTATTCCGGCCCGGCCACGGCGCCGCGCATCAGCCCGGCGCCCTCGATCCCCTACATTCAAACTCCCGCTCTGCAGTCGGCCGCCGCGCCGGAGCGCGCGATCGAGCAACTGGCGGATGATCGGCTCGACCTCGCGGCAGGTGACACGATCCTCCTGATCGTCGAGGACGACCCCCACTACGCCCGTGTGCTGATCGATCTCGCGCGCGACAAGGGCTTCAAGGTCCTGGTTGCAAGCCGCGGCGCCGAGGCGCTCGATCTCGCCAAGCAGTACCAGCCCGCCGCGATCTCCCTGGACGTGTTCCTGCCGGACATGCTCGGCTGGACCGTCCTGAGCCAGCTCAAGCACAATCCGCTGACGCGGCACATTCCCGTGCAAATCATCACGCTCGATGAAGACCGCCAGCACGCGCTGGCGCGCGGAGCCTTCTCGTTCGTCAGCAAGCCGACGACGACGGAAGGCGTCAGCGCGGCGCTGGCTCAGATCAAGGAATATGCCAAGCCGCGACGCAAGCGGCTGCTGATCGTCGAAGACAACGCCGCAGAGCAGATGAGCATTCGCGAACTGCTGGACCACGACGACATCGAGATCGTCGCAGCTGAAACCGGCGCCGACGCACTCGACGCCATGCGCAGTGCGCCATGGGACTGCGTCGTGCTCGATCTGCGCCTGCCGGACATGAGCGGCTTCGATGTGCTCGATCAGTTGCGCTCCGACGAGGCCTTGTCCGGGGTGCCGGTGGTCGTGTTCACGGGACGCGAATTGTCGGCTGAGGAAGATGCGGAACTCCACACCATCGCGCGCAGCATCGTCGTCAAGGGCGTGGAGTCGCCCGAGCGCCTGCTTGATGAGACCTCGCTGTTCCTGCATCGCGTGATCACGGAACTGCCGGTCGAGAAGCAGCGCATGCTGGAAAAGCTCAACAGTTCCGACGAAGATTTGATCGGCAAGACGGTGCTGCTGGTGGACGACGACGCGCGCAATATCTTTGCTCTGTCGAGCGTGCTGGAACGCCGCGGCATGAAGGTGCTGACCGCGACCACCGGCAGCGAGGCGATCGAATTGGTACAAGACAACCCGGAGATTGCGATCGTGCTGATGGACATCATGATGCCCCAGATGGACGGCTATCAAACCATCGGCGTCATCAGGCAGAAGCCGATCTTCGCCCGGCTCCCGATCATCGCGCTGACCGCGAAAGCCATGAAGGGAGATCGCGAGAAGTGCCTTGAAGCCGGCGCGTCCGACTATCTGGCAAAACCCGTCAACACCGAACAGCTGCTTCTTGCGATCCGCATGTGGCTGCACCGCTGAACGGCACAACGATCATGGAACATGAGAAGGTCAACATTCTCCTGGTTGACGACCAGCCTGCGAAACTGCTGGCTTATGAAGTCATCCTCAAGGATCTCGGAGAAAATCTCGTCGTCGCGACCTCGGGCCGCGAGGCGCTCGAGATCCTGTTGAAGAACGAGATCGCCGTCATCCTGGTCGACGTCTGCATGCCCGAACTGGACGGCTTCGAGCTGGCGCAGATGATCCGCGAGCATCCGCGGTTCCAGAAAATCGCGATCATCTTCATTTCCGCCGTTCAGGTCAGCGATTTCGATCGGCTGCGCGGCTATGAGATGGGTGCCGTCGACTACGTCCCGGTTCCGGTCATACCAGAGGTGTTGCGGGCCAAGATCAAGGTCTTCACCGAGCTTTATCGCAAGACCCGCGAGCTGGAGCACTTGAACCTGGAGCTCGAAAACCGCGTGCGCGCACGCACCGCGGAGCTCGAGCGATCAACGGCTCAGTTGAGGGAAAGCGAGCAGCGCCGCAGCATGGCCATCGCGGCCGGCAGGATGGGATCGTGGGACTGGGACTGCGTCAACGGCGACTGGATGTGGGACGAGGGGCAGTACCGCATCTTCGGGGTGACGCCGCAGACCTTCGAGCTCAACAGCGTGAACATCATGAGTCTGCTGCACCCCGATGATGCCGAGCGAGCGCGGCAGCTGGTCGCGGAGTTCGACCGCGGGGCGACATCCTGCGAAGCAGAGTTTCGTATCAACAGGCCGGACGGCGACGAGCGCTGGTGCGTCGGAACGGCGGCGGTGACTGCGGACATGGCCGGTCGCGTGATTCGCGTCAGCGGTGTCACCATCGACATCACCGAGCGCAAGCGGGCGGAGGAGCGCCAGAACCTGTTGACCCGCGAGGTCGATCACCGTGCCAAGAACGCACTGACCTTGGCGCAATCGATCGTCAGGCTGACCAAGGCCGATAGCATGAGGACCTATGTCAGCGCCGTCGAGGGCCGCATCAGTGCGCTCGCCCGCGTTCATACCATCCTCTCCCTGTCGAGCTGGCAGGGCGCAGAGATCAGCCGGCTGGTGGCCGAAGAGCTCGCCCCCTACGCGACCGGGGGCCAAGTCGGTTTCGGCGGCCCGGAACTGCAGCTCCAGCCGGCCATGGCGCAGACCCTGGCGTTGGCGCTGCACGAATTGGTCACGAACTCCGCCAAATACGGTGCGCTGTCGGCGCCCTCGGGCCATCTATCGGTCCAATGGACGATCGAGCATGAACGGCTCGATCTCATCTGGATCGAAACCGGCGGCCCGCTGGTCCATGTGCCGACCTCGCGCGGCTTTGGTACCCGCAGCCTGATGGCGAGCGTCGAGAGCCAGCTGGGCGGCCGGGCAGTGTTCGACTGGCGTCCGGAGGGACTCGTCTGCCGCCTCGTCGTGCCGCTTCGCCCCGACGCGACGCCGCCAGAGATCACGTCGTCTTTCACGGTCGCAGCGTCCAACGACGGACGAAAGCGCGCGGCCGGCTGACCGCTGCCCCAGGGCTCAGCCGGCCGCCTCCCTGGTGATCCGAACGGGCACCGACTTCGCGGCAGGCACCTTGCTGCCTTCGGCGTAGTGCTTGAGCGGGATCAATCCGTTGCACTCCGGATAGTAGGCGGCGATGCTGAATTTAGGAATGTCGTATGCGACGGTCTGCAACCCGCCGAGAGAACGATCGACGCCGTCATCGGCAACAGTCGAAAGACGTATGAGATCGCCCTGCTCGATGCCCAGCTCCTTCATGTCGGTCGCATTCATGAACACGACCTGCCGCCCCCCAGTGACGCCGCGGAAGCGATCGTCCTCGTTGTAGATCGTGGTGTTGAACTGGCCGTCGGCGCGCAACGTCATCAGCTGGAATATGCCGTTGCCGTGTTCAGGCGGGCTGAGCGCAGCTTTGGGCACCGTGAAATTGGCCTTGCCGGTTGCGGTCTTCCATTTGCGCTCGCGGGCGCCGAGCGGCCGCGGAAAGCCGCCGGGCTGGAACAGCCGCGCGTTGAAATCCCTGAACTGGTCGGGATAGGTGCGTTCGATCGCGTCTCTCACCAGTGCGTAGTTGCCGACCCAGGCGTCCCAGTCGACGCGCGGATTGGGCGGCAGCGTCGCCTTGGCAAGACCGGCGACGATGGCCGGCTCGGACAACAAGCCCTCGGCGACCGGCTTGCGCTGGCCGCGCGAGCCCTGGATGCAGGTGGTGGAATCTTCCATGGCGACGGCTTGGTCGCCGCCCGCCTGGCGATCGATATCGATCCGGCCGAGGCATGGCAGCAGGTAGGTGACCTCGCCCGGAATGATATGGGTGCGATTGAGCTTGGTCGCGATCTGCACCGAAAGCCGCAGCTTCGCCCAGGCCGGCTCCATCAGCGAGCGCTCCGGCACGGCGCGCAGGAAATTGCCGCCGAGCCCGACGAATCCCTTCACTTGGCCCGCGATGATCGCCTCGCAGGCATCGACCGTCGTGAGGCCGTCCCATCGCGGCGGCGCGAAGTCATAGAGCTCGGCCAACCTGTCGAGTGGCACCAGCCTGGCCTTCTCGGAGATTCCGACGGTGCGCTGCCCCTGGACGTTGGAGTGCCCGCGAACCGGCGAGATGCCCGCGCCCGGCTTGCCGATGTTTCCGCGCAACAGCAACAGGTTCACGATCATCTTCGCCGTCTCGACGCCATGGCGATGCTGCGTGATCCCCATCCCGTAATTGGCGATCACGGCGTGCGCCGATGCGTAGACCGTGGCGGCATCGACAATCGCGGCGCGGCCGAGGCCGGACGCCCGCTCGATGTCATCCCAAGACGCCTCCCGGCAGCAGTTGGCGAATTGTTCGAAACCGGATGTGTGCTGCTCGATGAAAGCAACATCGAGCACGCGCGGACTCTTCGCGGCGATGGCCGCATCATCCGCCTCGATCACGACCTTGCACATCCCGAGCAGCGCGGCCGCATCACCGCCGACCCTGACCTGATGGTACTGCGTGCTGATCCGGGTACTGCCGGTCAGCACCATCTCGATGGGATTCTGCGGATCGGTGAAGCGCTCCAGACCGCGCTCGCGCAAGGGATTGAACGTGATGATGGGAACGCCGCGCTTCGCCGCCTGCTGCAGGGGATGCAGCATGCGCGGTGAGTTCGTCGTCGTGTTCTGGCCGAAGAACATGATGCAATCGGCCTTGTCGAAATCCTCCAGCAGCACGGTTCCGACGGAAACTCCGATCACCTCGGGCAGCGCCACCGACGTGGACTCATGGCACATGTTGGAACTGTCCGGAAAATTGTTCGTGCCGTACATGCGCCCGAACAGCTGGTACATGTAGCTCGTCTCGAGCGACGCCCGGCCCGACGTGTAAAACACGGCGTCGTGCGGATCGAGCTTGTTGAGCTCGGCGCCGATCTCGCGAAACGCATCGACCCAGCTCACCGCAACGTAGCGGTCCGTGGCCGCATCATGGCGCATCGGATGCGTCAGGCGCCCCTGCGCTTCCAACTGATGGTCCGACCACGTCCGCAATTCGGCCAATGGATGCGCTGCGAAGAATTCGGGCCCGACGGTCTTGCCGGTGATCTCCCACGCGGTCGCCTTGGCGCCGTTCTCGCAGAATTCGAAGGCATGCGGCTTAGCCGGCTTCGCCCATGAGCAGCTGACGCACATGAAGCCGCCCGGCTTGTTCTGCTTCAGCAGGATCTCGCTGCCGAGCAGCGTCACTTCCTCCTGCGTCAGGATGCCGAGCACAGCCTGAACGGAGCCCCAGCCGCCGGCTGGAGACTTGTAGTCCTGGATCTTCGCCTTGTCGCTCACAGCAGGTCTCCACGGCCGGAAACCCGGCCAACCCGCGATCACTGCGTCGGTTCCGTTCTCATGCGAGGTTGGGATCTGGGCGGCGGCAGCGGCCGTCGAGCGCGAGGAAGTTAGGAACGACGAGCGGCGGCAGACGTCTTCCTTATGTCTCCGGCGGCGTTCCCCCATCTCGTCGGAGGCAACTCCGTGTGGACTGCGGCCCAGCGTTCAATTCGTTGAATGCTGGGCCCGTCCAGGCGGAGAAAGCCGGGAGATCCCGGCTTTCTCCGCAACGCCTCACGCAGCGCTACGCTGGACGTGACGCCCTTCCTTAATTTCCTCGATGATCTTGGCGCTAAAGGCTTCCAGATCGCCCGGATTTCGCGAGGTGATGATGCCCTGGTCGACGACGACCTCCGCGTCCTGCCATTGCGCGCCGGCATTGGCGACGTCGGACTTGATCGATTTGTAGGACGTCATCTTGCGCCCCTTGGCGATGCCGGTCTCGATCAGGAGCCACGGCGCATGACAGACCGCGGCCACGATCTTCTTCGCATCGAACATGTCCTTGATGAACTTCAGCGCCTTCGGCTCGACGCGCAGCAGATCCGGATTGATCTGGCCACCGGGCAATACGATGGCGTCATAGTCGGAGGCCGAGGCCTGGTCGAGCGTCTTGTCGACGTCGACGGACCGTCCCCAATCCTTCTGGTCCCAGCCTTTGATCGAGCCCGTGGCGAGCGAGATGATGTCCACGGTGGCTCCGGCCTGCTTCAGGCGATCGCGCGGCACTTCGAGCTCCGATTGTTCGAACCCGTTGGTGGCGAGAATTGCGATCCGCTTTCCCTTGATGCCCATCATCATCTCCTGTTCAGATTGACAACTTGGGCAACCTTGCGGACGCAACCATCGTTCCGCGACCGTGCACGACCGATTGTCACAACTGATCGATTGATCGACCGACGGATCATGGAACAGCAATGGCTGGCGGCTGTTTGTTTGCGGGAGCGGCCCTGGACCGTACCGCGAGCATACTGCGCGGCGCGGGCGAACCGGGCTCTCCGCAGGCGGACTGCGATCAGGAGCTCCTCGTGCCTTATGCCTTGTTTGAGAATGACGAAAGGTTGACCCGCGCGTTCCGGACGGAGCGTGAGGTGTGGGACGCGGCAGAGCAGGCGGATCTCGTCACCTTCGATCCCCACGGCGAGAAGGTCCTCGACAACAATTTGGAGATCAAGCCGTGCGAGGTCGCGCCCGACGAACTCGCAGGCGCGGGCGATGACCTCGTCATGCCGAAAACGCGCGATGCAGATGCGAGCCGTGGCAAAGCCTCAGCGCAGCACCCCATGTTTCCCCCTCAGGCGAACACCACGAAAAAGTCCGCATAGACGCCGCTCGAATGCGGAACAAGACGTTCTGCGCATTCTGGCGACGGCCCCGGACGCGGCGGCAATCTGCTTCTTTGAGGCCCCCCGCTCAGCCGTGCCTGGCCCCCCGGCCCCGGCGCGGCAGATCATCCGCCTGCTCCAGCTTGAGCCGCTCACGTTGCTCACGCAACCCCTCCAGGTTTGCCAGCATTCGCTGCAGCAGCGCCTGCGCCGGCTGCGTGGCAATACCGGCGCGCTGCAGCTGTACGATCTCTCGCCGCTGCCGGCCGACCTGAATGCGCAGCCGGTCGATTTCCGCTCGAATGAAATTGAGATCGCGCATGGCTGCACCTTTCAAGACCGGAGATCGAGATGGCAATATCATAGAACAAAAAAAGAACAAAATGCAAGCCGTCATGGAACCGGCTGTGCCCCGGTGCGGAGATCGGCAAAGAAACGGTACTGCAGTGTTTCCGGGCCGCGGCCTGACGCAGTCGCGAATCAAGACTCGGTTGTTTAGTCTTTGCGGCATTTCAGGAGTGCATCATGGTTGCGGATAGTGACAGCAAGGTTGCTTGGCATCGCGCTCAGCTCAAGAAGAACCGCGCAGCGCTCAAGCAGATCGAGACGGCACGTTTCACGGTCGGCGAGAGCGCCGACGCCAAGGCGATCGAACGGACCCGACGGCAGGTTGCAGACCTCCAGCTCAAGATCCGCGAGTCGGAACAGGTCGTCGGCCCCTATGACAAACAGGCGCGGCGCCCGCTGGCCACCGACTTGCGCAGCCTCTCCAACGTTGCCTGGCGCAACTGGACCGGCAACGGTCCGCGCTGACGACGACGAGCGCTCGCCGTCCTAGTCGATGGCCTTCCGCTGCCCGCCCGAAGACTCTCCAGCGATTGCCGAGATGTTTGCCGCCTGGGATTCGTCGGTTCGTTGCGTCCAGCGCGCCAACCGCTCGTCACTCCTGCGCAATGCCTCCAGATCGATCCGTCCTTCCGCCAGGGCCTGCCTGGCGCAGGCGAACACGCGATGGAACTGGGTGCCGTCATAAGCCACGAGCAGAAGATCGGCTCCCCCGTTGAGCGCCTCAACGACGGCCTTGCAGAGGTCGCGACCGTAGATCGCCCCCATGACGAGATCGTCGGTCACGATCACACCCTGATAGCTCCATCGGCCGCGGATGAGGCCGTCGAGCACGGCCTTGGAATGCGAGGCCGGCCGCTCCGCATCGATCGCCTCGACGACGACATGACCGACCATCATCGCCGCATGCGAGTTGCCGAGCACCTGACGGAACGGCTGCCAGTCCGACTGTTCCAACATATCGGCGGATGTGTCGAGCTGTGCCGAGAAGTGATGCGTATCGGCCTCCACGCGCCCCAGGCCGGGGAAATGCTTGACCGCCGCACGAACACCGCTTGCGTCCAGACCGCGGACATAGCCGAGCGCGATATCGCCGACCACGGCCGGATCGTTGGAGATCGCCCGCTGTCCGATGAGGGTGTGGAAGTCGAGGCGGTTGCGCGTCCAGCGCGGACGGAGATCGACGACCGGGGCAAGATTGAAGTTGATGCCCGCCGCCGCCAATGCCCGTCCTTGGGCGCGCCCCATCTCGAATGCGTCATGCGTGCGCCGGGCTGCCGGCAGATCGGCCAGCGTCGCGAGCCCAGGCATGTTCGGCAGGGTCGGAGACAGATGTGCGACCTTGCCGCCCTCCTGATCAGCCGAGACAAGCAGCGGCGGCAGCCCGGCTTTCGTTCGCTCGACCTGCAGTCGCGCGATGTCGCCGCCCAATTCAGCGGCGGTCCGTCCCCGCACGTTGTGGTGAGTCACGTAGACGCCGGCGATCAGGCCCTGCCGCGCCAACGCCGCGGCATCATCTGCTGACGTATAGCCGACGATGAAATGGCGTCCGAGCAGGTGCGCCACCTCCGGCGCGGTCCGCAATGTCTCGTATTTGCGCCAAGCGAACATGAATTGCGTTGCTGTCAGAGCGAGCAATGGGATGCACCATGTCAGCACCAAGAGCCGCCCCGCGACGCCCCGGCGCCAGCGTCCGCCCAGCAAGAGCAGGAGCGGAGCCGCAATGCCGATCATCAGCAGGGCGGCGTGGCCGGTCCCGCGCAGGCGAACCAGATACGGCTCGTTGCTGTTGAGCGTGATGAAGATGAAGAGCAGAGCGAGGATCCAGAGGACCACGGTTCTGATACGTCCGAGCATGTGTGCAGCCGATCATTGCAGGAAGGACGGCTCCTGCGTAACAACGCCGATCCGCCTGCGCCAGCTGCGGAATTGCGTCTGCACGAAATCTGCAAACAAATCCTGAAATGCTGCAGACCCGCTCGGGAGCGGCTGCACGCCGCCGCGTCATGCTCGGTCATCGGCTGGCGACTGCCAGCCGTGTCGTGACCAACGAGGATCCTCGCAAATGACCAGCACCGCCGAGCTGACGGCCGCTCCGACCGCCCCTCTCTCCATGTGGCACAAATTCGCCGTCGCCTTCGCGCTTCTCGGGCTCGCAGACGTCCTGTTCTACGATCAGGTCCCGGGGCTGTCCTTTCCGCTCTTCGTCGCAGCGCTGGTTGCGGCCAGCCTGCTCGCCAATCATGCCAGCATCGTTCGGACGCGCATGATGCTTGCGGTCATCATGCTCGTCGTCGGCCTGATACCTGCGATCGAGGATCTGACCCTGCTGTCAGCATCGTGCGTTGTCCTCGTCACGATCTCGGTCGTCGCCCTATCAACCAATCCCATCGCATCAGGGCTCGGCCTGCCGCTGACGTCCGCACGACAGCTGCTTCTGGTCGGACCGTTCAGGCTCATACCCGACATGATCGCCACGTTTCGCGCCCATGATTTCACGCGGCTTCTGCTGGCCTGGAGCATCCCGGTCGCGCTCGGCCTCGTCTTCAGCCTCCTGTTTGCTGCGGCCAATCCCGTGATCGAGCATTGGCTCGATCAACTACAGCCCCAGCACATCGTCTCCAGCCTGAGCTTCGGCCGCCCTCTGTTTTGGTTTCTGATGCTGTCTCTGATCTGGCCGTTCATCCATCTGCGCTGGCGGCAACAGACGAAGACGCCGGACGCACCGATCGATGCCGGAGCCGATGAAGCACCATCGGTCGTTACGCCTCTGCTCAGTCCGCAAACCGCGGTCCGCTCGCTGCTCCTGTTCAACCTGCTATTTGCGATCCAGAACATGCTCGATGGCGCCTATCTGTGGGGACATGCGGCTCTTCCGAACGGAATGACCTACGCCACCTATGCCCACCGTGGCAGCTATCCGCTGATCGCCACGGCACTCCTGGCCGCGGCCTTCGTCATCGTCGCCGTCCGCGCCAGACGGGAGGATGAGCCGCGGCTGATCCGTCCGCTGGTCTATCTCTGGGTCGGACAGAATCTGCTGCTGGTGATATCCTCCTTGCAGCGGGTCCACATCTACATCCAAACCTACCTTCTGACCCATTGGCGCATCGCGGCGCTGATCTGGATGGCGCTGGTTGCAGTCGGCCTGATCCTGATCGTGGCCCGAATCGTCCTCGACCGCTCGACGGTGTGGCTGGTCCGCATGAACCTGGTGACGCTCGCCGCAACCCTCTATTGCTGCGCCCTCGTCAACTTCACCGGACTGATCGCCGACTACAACGTCGTCCACAGCCGCGAGGCAGGACGGACCGGGGTCGCCATCGACATGCCGTATCTCGTGAGCCTCGGCCCGCGGGCCCTTCCGGCGGTCCGGCGAGCCATGCTGCTGTTGCCGCAGGAGCCAGCATTGTCGCGGATAAACGACCGGCTGCTGGAGCAGCAGGCAAGCGACATGGCCAACTGGCGCTCCTGGACGTTCCGCGGCTGGCGCTTGCAGCGCTATCTCGATACACATCCCGTGTCCCAGAAACCAAGCTGATGTCCCGCCGCGGAGCCCCGATCGTGTCCCCCCGAATCCTCATCGTCGACGACGATCCGCACATCCGCGAGGTCCTGCGCGTTGCCTTGAGCAAGGCGGGCATGGCGGTCACGGAGGCGGCCGACGGCCGCGCCGCGCTGGTCCGGTTCGCCGAGGACCGGCCCGACCTCATCGTGCTCGACGTCGGCATGCCGGAATTCGACGGCCTCGAGGTCTGCCGGCGCATCCGGCGGACCTCGCAGGTGCCGGTCCTGTTCCTGTCGGCACGGGACGAGGAAATCGACCGGATCCTCGGGCTCGAAATCGGCGGCGACGACTACGTCACCAAGCCGTTCAGCCCGCGCGAACTCGTCGCCCGCGTCAACGTCATTCTCCGGCGGGTGACGTCCGGCGGCACCGAACGCTCGGCCGATCCGGAGGAGCTCGTCCATGGCCGGCTGCGCCTCGACCCACAGCAACATGTGGCGCGCTTCGGAGACAGGCCGCTCACGCTCACGGCGCTCGAATTCAGCATCCTGCGCACGCTGATGACGCGCCCCGCGGTCGTGTACAGCCGCGACCAGATCATGAGCGCGGCGTATCAGCTCAACATCCAGGTCTCCGACCGGACCATCGACAGCCACATCCGCAACATCCGCGCCAAGCTCGCCGCCGTCCACTGCGAGGATGCCATAGAGACGGTGCATGGCGTCGGCTTCCGGCTGGGCCGCTGCGGCGGGACGTGATGGCCACCAAGCCCAAGACGAAGTGGCGGCCGTCGCTCGGACAGATCGTGTTCGGGGTGCTGGCGCTGGTCGGCACCCTGCCGCTGGTCGGGCTGTTCTTCTTCCGCATCTACGACAATCAGTTGATCCGCCAGACCCAGGCCGAATTGATCGCACAGAGCGGCGTGCTCGCGGCGGTCTTCGCCGAGGAGGTTTCGGCACGCCTCACCGCGGGCATTCCGCTGGGCGCCGAGCTGCCGCCCGAGACCCGGCCCGATGCCTCCGACGAGGTGACGCCGATCCGCCCTTTGCTCGATCTCCTGGCCAACGACCTGTTCGTCCGCCGGCCGGATGCCCGCGAAGCGGTCCGGCCTGCCGATCCCGCCTATGTCGCGATCGGCGCGCGGCTGTTGCCGATCATCCGCGAAACCCAGAAGGTGACGCTGGCGGGATATCGCGTGCTCGACCCGCAGGGCGTCGTGATCGCCGGCCGCGACGAGATGGGCAAGTCGCTTAGCCATATCGACGAGGTCGCCGCCGCACTGACGGGAAGGTACAGCGCAGCGCTACGCATCCGCATTCCCGACAAGGCGCCGCCGCCGATCTATTCGATCAGCCGCGGCGTCGGCGTCCACGTCTTCTCGGCCATGCCGGTGATCGTCAACGATCATGTCGCCGGCGTCATCTACACCTCGCGGACGCCCCGCAACATCTTCGAGCATCTCTACGTGGAGCGCGGCAAGTTCATTGCCGCCGGCTCCACCATCATCCTGACCACGTTGCTGGTCGGCCTCATCGTGGCACGCACGATCACGCGGCCGATGCGCGAGCTGGTCGATCGTGCCGGCCGGATCGGCCGCAACGATCCCACCGGCTTCCGCCCGCTCGCCCACTATGGCACGCGCGACTTCGCCGAGCTGGCCGAGCACTTCTTCGCCATGGCCGACCAGCTCGCGCGGCGATCCAACTATATCAAGAACTTCTCCGCGCACCTGACCCATGAGCTCAAGTCGCCGCTGACCTCGATCAAGGGCGCGGCCGAGCTGCTGCTGGATTCGCTGCACGCCACGTCGGGCCGGCTCACGCACGCCGAGCAGGAGAAGTTTCTCACCAACATCCTTGGCGATGCCGAGCGGCTGGACCGGATGGCGCAGCGTCTGCGCGAGCTGGCCCGTGCCGAAGCCGTGCAGCACAGTGATCAGAGCAGCCTGGCCGAAGTGATGGACGCGCTGCGCGCGCGTTTTCCCGCGGCCGGAATCGAAACACGTGGCGCATTGGACCGTCCCATCAGGCTCTCGAGCGAGACCCTTCTGATCGTCCTCACCCATCTCGCGGACAACGCCGTGCGTCATGGGGCCGGGACGATCAGCCTCGAGTTGGAGAATGATACCGGTCAGCAGGTCTTGAGGGTGAGCAACGACGGCAGTCCGATCTCGCAAGCGAACCGCGAGCGGATCTTCGACGCGTTCTTCACCACGCGTCGCGACAGCGGCGGCACCGGGATGGGGCTGGCGATCGTGCGCGCCATCATGATGAGCCACGGCGGGCAGATCGACCTGCTGCCGTCCGAGCACGACGTCCGTTTCGAACTGCACCTGCCGGCCGGTGAAGAGGCAAGACACGCCGACCTCAAATAGCACACCGCCCTCTCTCTTCTCCGAAGTTGCGCGCGAGATACGAATCCTCCTGTGGAGGACGCGGTCTAGGGCAGCCCCGGAGGCCGCCTCGCCGGGGCCGCGAGCGCAAACAATACCTCCGCCATGACGCTGCGGAAGTCCAGGCATCCTGCCGATCGTTCGTATACGAGCAATCCATTTTCCGATGGCGACCGAGCGGGCCTTGCGGCTGCGACGGTCGGTCCACGCAATTCGGAATGACTTGGCCTGACGATCCGCGTAAGGTCCACGGCATTGCACCATCGGCCAGCTTCGCCGAGGGCCTTCGGGAGACGTTGATGAGTTCCAGCCGTTTTGAGATCAACCGCCGTACCGCGCTTCTGACCTCTGCCGCGATCGCGGCGAACGTGGTCAACCCGTTCCGGGCCTTCGCCCAAGAGACCCCGCGCAAGGGCGGCGTGTTCAACGTGCACTACGGCGCCGAGCAGCGTCAGCTCAATCCCAGCCTGCAGGCCTCGACCGGTGTCTACATCATCGGCGGCAAGATCCAGGAGAATCTCGTCGACCTCGACGCCAATGGTCAGCCGGTCGGCGTGCTCGCCGAGAGCTGGGAAGCCACGCCCGATGGCAAGACCGTCACCTTCAAGCTGCGCAAGGGCGTCACCTGGCACGACGGCAAGCCGTTCACATCCGAGGACGTCGCCTTCACCGCCATGAACATGTGGAAGAAGATCCTCAACTACGGATCAACGCTGCAGCTGTTCCTGACCGCCGTCGACACGCCCGATCCGCAGACCGCGATCTTCCGCTACGAGCGGCCGATGCCGCTCAACCTGCTGCTGCGGGCCCTGCCCGATCTCGGCTACGTCTCGGCCAAGCACATCTACGAGTCCGGCGACATCCGCCAGAACCCGGTGAACCTCGCACCGATCGGGACCGGACCGTTCAAATTCGTGAAGTACGAGCGCGGGCAATACATCATCGCCGATCGCAACGCTGACTATTGGCGGCCGAACGCGCCCTATCTCGACCGCATCGTCTGGAAGGTGATCACCGACCGATCGGCCGCCGCAGCCCAGATGGAAGCCGGCGAGCTGCACTACAGCCCGTTCTCCGGCCTGACGATCTCGGACATGGCGCGTCTCGGCAAGGACAAGCGCTTCATCGTCTCGACCAAGGGCAACGAGGGCAACGCGCGTACCAACACGCTCGAATTCAACGTCCGCCGCAAGGAGCTGGCGGACGTCAAGGTCCGCCGCGCCATCGCGCATGCGATCAATGTCCCCTTCTTCATCGACAACTTCCTCGGCGATTTCGCCAAGCTCGGCACCGGACCGATCCCGTCGACCTCGACCGATTTCTATCCGGGCGCCGACACGCCGCAATATCCCTACGACAAGGCCAAGGCCGCGGCCCTGCTCGACGAGGCCGGCTACAAGCCCGGCGCCGGCGGCGCCCGCTTCGCGCTGAAGCTGCTGCCCGCCCCGTGGGGCGAGGACATCTCGCTGTGGTCGACCTTCATCCAGCAGTCGCTGGGCGAGGTCGGCATTGCCGTGGAGATCGTGCGCAACGACGGCGGCGGCTTCCTCAAGCAGGTCTATGATGAGCACGCGTTCGACCTCGCCACCGGCTGGCACCAGTACCGCAACGATCCCGCGGTCTCGACAACCGTCTGGTATCGCTCCGGCCAGCCCAAGGGCGCGCCGTGGACCAACCAGTGGGGCTGGGACGACGCCAAGATCGACAAGATCATCGATGACGCGGCGACCGAGGTCGATCCGGCCAAGCGCAAGGCGCTCTATGCCGACTTCGTGCGCGAGGCCAATACCGAGCTGCCGGTGTGGATGCCGATCGAACAGATCTTCGTCACCGTGATCACCGCAAAGGCGCGCAACCATTCGAACACGCCGCGCTGGGGATCGTCGAGCTGGCACGATCTGTGGCTTTCCGCGTGAGCCGAACTCGGTCAGAATGAGGCCATGCGCATCCTGAGCCTTGCGGGGCGGCGGCTCGCCGCCTCGATCCCAACCCTGTTCCTGATCCTGATCGGCGTCTTCCTCCTGCTGCAGTTCGCGCCGGGCGACACGGTCGACGCCATGATGGCCCAGATGGGCGGCGGCGACGCGGCCACCGCCCGCGAGTTGCGCCGCTTCTATGGGCTCGACGTCTCGGTCCCGATGCAGCTCGCCAACTATCTGTGGCGCCTGGTGCGGCTCGATCTCGGCTTCTCCGCGATCTACGGCAAGCCGGTCGCCGCCGTCATCCTGGAGCGGCTGCCGCCGACCCTGCTGCTGATGACCTCCGCTCTGTCATTTGCGTTCTTCTTCGGCTTGGTGTTCGGCGTGATCGCAGCGCGCGGCGTCAACCGATGGCCGGATACGCTGATCTCGACGGTCGGCCTGATCTTCTACGCGACGCCCTCGTTCTGGTTCGGCCTGATGGCCATCGTGGTGTTCTCGATCTATCTGCAATGGCTGCCGGCCGGCGGCTTCGAGGACATCGGCGCGGTCAGGACCGGGATCTGGCGCGTGCTCGACATCGCCAGCCATCTGGTGCTGCCGTCGCTGACGCTCGGCCTGATCTTCCTGGCGATCTACCTGCGCATCATGCGCGCCTCGATGCTCGAGGTGCTGAATCTCGATTTCGTCCGCACCGCGCGCGCCAAGGGCCTCGACGAGACCCGCATCATCACCCGTCATGTGCTGCGTAATGCCCTGCTGCCGATGGTGACGCTGATCGGACTTCAGGCGGGCACGATGCTCGGCGGCTCGGTCGTCGTCGAGACCGTGTTCTCGCTGCCGGGCCTCGGACGCCTCGCCTACGAATCCGTGATCCAGCGCGATCTCAACACGCTGTTGGGAATCGTGTTCGTATCGGCGCTGCTGGTGATCCTGGTCAACTTCGTCACCGATCTGCTCTATGCGCGGCTCGACCCCCGCATCACGGCGGAGAGCTAGCGATGGATGCCGTGAAGCGATATTTTCGCAGCCCTGCCGCTGTATTGGGCCTGATCCTGCTGCTGATCGTCGTGGCCATGGCGGTCAGCGCCGGCTATTTCTATCCGCGCGATCCGCTCGCGCTGGCCGGCCGGCCCCTGATCTGGCCGTTCGCCAATCCACGCTTCCTGCTCGGCACCGACAATTCGGGGCGCGACATCGCGGCGCAGATCTTCTACGGCGCCCGCATCTCGCTGCTGATCGGCGGCGTCGCGACGCTCATTGCGGTGACCATCGGCGTGATGGTCGGAGCGCTCGCGGGCTACTATGGCGGCTGGATCGACAACGTCCTGATGCGGATCACCGAGGCGTTCCAGACGCTGCCGAACTTCGTGCTGCTGCTGGTGCTGGTGGCTGTGTTCGGCTCGACATTGACGACGGTCACAGTCGCCGTCGGCATCGTCTCCTGGCCCGCGCCGGCGCGGCTGACACGGGCGGAGTTCCTGTCGCTGCGCGGCCGCGAATTCGTCCAGGCCGGCCGCACGCTCGGCATGCGCGACACGCAGCTGATCCTGCGCGAGATCCTGCCGAATGCGCTGCCGCCGGTGATCGTCTATGCCGGCGTCGTCATGGCGGTCGCTATCCTGCTGGAGAGCGCGCTCGCCTTCCTGCGGCTGTCGGATGCCAACGTCGCCTCCTGGGGCAATCTGATCGGCCTCGGGCGCGACGTGCTGCGCGTGCAATGGTACGTCTCGGCGATCCCCGGCGTCGCCATCCTGATCACCGTGCTCGCCGTGTCGCTGGTCGGCCAAGGCCTGAACGATGCACTGAACCCGCGGCTGAAGCAGCGATGAGTTCGAGCGAGCCCATTCTCACTGTCGACCGCCTCAGCGTTCGTCTGCCAAAGGGCGCCGACCGCACGCATGCGATCTCCGAGGTGTCGCTGTCGATCGCCGAACACGAGATCCTCTGCATCGTCGGCGAATCCGGCTCCGGCAAGTCGATGATGGCCAATGCGATCATGCGGCTGCTGCCGGACGGCGTGACCACCGACGGCGGACACATCCTGTTCTCGGGCCGCGATCTCTGCACCGCGACAGCGGCCGAGATGCGCCGCATCCGCGGCGCCGACATCGCCATGGTATTCCAAGAGCCGATGACGGCGCTCAATCCGCTGCGCACGATCGGCGATCAGATCGGCGAGGTTCTCGACATCCATACCGAGCTGTCGAAAACCGACATCCGATCGCGCGTGCAGTCGCTGTTGTCCGACGTGAACATTCCGGATCCGCTCCGCGCGGCGAAGGCGTACCCCCACGAGCTCTCCGGCGGCCAGCGCCAGCGCGCGATGATCGCGATGGCCTTGGCACTCGATCCGAAGCTGCTGATCGCCGACGAGCCGACCACGGCGCTCGACGTCACGACGCAGGCGCAGATCCTGAAGCTGATCCGCGAGCTGCAGCAGCGGCGCAAGACCGCGGTGCTGTTCATCACCCATGATTTCGGCGTCGTCGCCGAGATTGCCGACCGGGTCGTGGTGATGCAGCATGGCGTGGTGGTCGAGCATGGTCCCGCAGCCGACGTGCTGCGCAATCCGCAACATCCCTATACGCGGCAACTGATCGCTGCCGTGCCGCCCGTTGCGGCAGCGGCGCCACGCAAGCTGTCGGGAGAGACGATTCTGGCGCTGTCCGGCGTGTCGAAGACCTATCGCACCGGCGGCTTCCTCGGCCGTGGCGCGCGCGTGACCCATGCGGTCAAGGACGTCGCGTTGACGCTGCCGAAAGGCGCGACGCTCGGCATCGTCGGCGAATCCGGCTCCGGCAAATCGACCCTCGCCCGCTGCATCATTCGCCTCATCGATCCGGATGCAGGATCGATCCTGCTTGGCGGCCAGGACTGGGCGCGTCTGTCGCGCAACGAAATCCGCACGCGGACCCGGCAGATGCAGATGGTGTTCCAGGATCCGTTCGGCTCGCTGAACCCGCGTCGCAAGGCCGCCGAGCTGGTGGCGCAGGGACCGATGGTGCACGGCACGCCGCGTGATCAGGCGCTCGCCGAGGCGCGCGAGCTGTTCGCACTGGTGGGTCTCGACCCGTCTGCCGCCGATCGCTTCCCGAACGAGTTCTCCGGCGGCCAGCGTCAGCGGATCGGACTTGCCCGCGCGCTGGCGCTGAAGCCCGACGTGCTCGTCGCCGACGAGCCGGTGTCCGCGCTCGACGTCTCGGTGCAGGCGCAGGTCCTGCGGCTGCTCACCGACCTGCGCGAGCGGCTCGGCCTTTCGATCATCTTCATCACCCATGACCTGCGCGTCGCGGCCCAGATCTGCGACCTCGTCGCCGTCATGAAGGACGGCGTCGTCGTCGAGCATGGCCTGACGGGCGACGTGTTCGGAGCCCCGCAGCATCCCTATACGAAGGCCCTGCTCGAAGCCATTCCGGGTGGCGACTTCGCCCGGACGGCACATGGCTGAGCTCTAGGCGATCTCGCGGGCGTCGCGATAGCGGTACAGCAGCAGCATCAGCGGTGCGAACGGTCGCAGCAGCGCATGCGCCGGAATCGTCACCGGCTCCGTGAACGGCAGTGCCAGTTCGTTGGCCGGCACGCCGCGCACCGCCTTCGCAAGCTCGGCCCCGAGCGGAATCGTCAGCGCGACCGCGCGGCCATTGCAGCCGGTCCAGCCATAGGCGTCGGGGCCGAGACGGTGAATGCGCGGCATGTAGTCCGTGGTCATGCCGACATAGCCGTTCCAGACATAGTCGAACCTGACCTCGCCGATCTGCGGCCATAGCCGTTGCAGGCGCTCGGCCACGCGCGCCTTCAGCCGCCCGGCCTTATTGCCGGGGCCGATCACGGCACCGCCGGTCACCAGCCGGTTGCGGGCATCGTAGCGCGCGAAATACAGCTCGCCATGGGTGTCGGACATCGCCTGCCGCGATGGGATGATCGTCTTGCGGACGTTGTCCGACAGCGGCTGCGTCGCCATCTGCCACGACAGCACCGGCATCACCTCATGCGCGATATCGGGAGCGAGCGCCTTGGAAAACTCGCCGCTATAGGCATTGCTGGCCAGCACCAGCGCACGGGCGGACAGCTCGCCCTGCGCGGTCCGCACCACCCAGCGATCGCCTCGCCGCGCGAAATCGATCACCGGCGAGCGGGCATAGATGCGGCCGCCAAGGCTCAGCACCGTGCGGGCCAAGCCACGCGCAAGCGCCAGCGGATTGATGTGCCCACCTGTTCTGTTCCAGAAGCCGCCATGCCACGCGTCCGAGCCGAGCATGTCGCGCGCCTGATCGCGCGACAGCAGTTCGACATCGGCGCCGAACTTCGACCACTGCTTGAACCGGCGCTCGGCGATCTTGATGCGGCCCGGCGAATGCACCGGCTGCACCCAGCCGGCCTGCTCGTGCTCGGCGTCGATCCCGTAGCGCCTGACCGTGTCGAACAGCGTGGAGGCGCTGTCGCGCAGCATCGTGACGAACCGCTCACCGGCGGCGCCGTGACGGGCGATCAGATCCTCTGGATCGGGACGAGACAGCGTCGGGATGACCTGGCCGTTATTCCGGCCCGAGGCGCCCCAGCCGGGCTCCATCGCCTCGACGATCGCAACGTCGACACCGGACTCGCGCAGATGAAGCGCGGTCGACAGGCCGGTGAAGCCTCCGCCGATGATGACGACCTCGGCCTGCGCGCTGCCCTGAAGCTCCGGCAGATCAGGTCCGGGCGGGGTCTGCGCGGCCCACAGGGATGGCGGCCATTGAACGTCTCGTTTCATCGTGCTCATCGCGGACGACTCATCCTTGCTGGTCCACCGGCGTCGGGGAGACCGATCTTGCCTTGCGCCCGGCGACCGGCTGCGCCGGTTGCGGCGCATGGGTCGATTGGGCATAGTTCGGCCGCCAATATGCCAATTTCGCTGCAAGGAGACAAACGCGTGGCCCTCAACAATGTCATCGGTATTGATCACGCGGTCGTCGTGGTGAAGGATCTCGACGCGGCGGCCGAGACCTGGAAGCAGCTCGGCTTCACGCTGTCGCCGCGCGGCACCCACAGCGCCAAGATGGGATCGGGTAATTACACCATCATGCTCGATCCCGATTACATTGAGCTGCTCGGCATTCTCGCCGAGACCGACCACAACATTCCGACTCGCAACTTCCTCGCCCAGCGCGGTGAAGGCATCGAGCGCATCGCCTTCACGGCGATCGATTCGGCCGCGGGCGCCGAGGAGATTCGCGCCAGGGGATTCGAGCCGATCGGACCGATCGACTTCGAGCGTCCGGTGCCCCTCCCCGACGGCACGATCTCCGCCGCCAAATTCCGCGTGTTTCAATGGCCGGTGACGGAGGCCCCGGGCGGCCTGCGCATCTTCGCCTGCCAGCACAAGACGCGCGAGACGGTGTGGATTCCGGTGTTGATGAGCCACGCCAATGCAGCCAAGCAGCTCAAGCAGGCGCTGATCGTGACGCCGGACCCGGCGACGGATGCGGCACATCTGTCGCGCCTGATCGATCGCGAGGGGCGCACCGAATCCGATGGCGCGGTGACCGTCGCCTCGGGTGGCGACCGCGCCGATTTCGTGTTCCTGACCAGGGATCAACTGGCGGCGCGCTATCCTGGAGTGTCCCTCGCCGGCCTGCCCGAACGTGGCGGCGCCGGCCTCGTGTTGGCCTCGCATGATCTGAGCGCGACGGAAGCGGTGCTCGGCGCATCCGCCGTGCGCAGCGGCGCGAGCCTCGTGGTGCCGCCGGCCTCCGCAACGGGAACGCTGCTCGCCTTCGTGGCAGGTTAAAAATAGAAGAGACAGCGGCCGCGCCCGTCGCGGCCGCCACGATCTCATTCTGCCGGCTGGAACATGGCCGGGCGGCCACGCTGGCTGTCGAGCCAGCCGACGAGACGATCCATCAGTCCGCCACTCGACTCCGAGGGCTGTGCCGACGAGACGAACGGATCGCAGTGGCATTTGGCGCCGGCCGCGCGCGACATCTTCGCAACGGCCTCGGTCATCGCCGGCGCGCCGCAGGTGTAGACGACGTCGTCCGGCCGCAACTCGGGCATGTGCTCGGTCGGACGACCGCTGCGGATCGCGGGCGAGACGTTCTGCGGCTCCGACACGATCGGGATGATCTTGACGTTCGGAAACCGCGCCAAGCGGCACAGCGCCTGATGCATGTAGAACGACTGCAGCGTGCGCGACACGACGATGAAGACGATCTCGCGCTTCGGATTTTCGGTGATGGCGGCGACCGCGATCGCCCACATCGGAGCGAAGCCGGTGCCGCTGGCGACCAGGATGATGCGGCCCCGATGCTTCTGCCGGAAGAAGGCCGTGCCCAGCGGCGCCGTCAGCTTGACGCGGTGGCCGACCTGGATGTCGCGGCCGAACGCCGACGACACCAGACCATCCTTCAGAATGCGGATGTGCAGATAGAGCAGATGGCTGTCGGGGGCACCGACCATCGGGTAGGTCGGGCTGTAGCAGCGGGTCGGGAAGCCGCGATACTGAACCTTTGCGTATTGCCCAGGGAAGAACCGCAGCGGCTTCGGCATCTCCAGCGTCACGCCGACGACGTCGGGCGCGAGCCGCACGAGATCACCCACCTCGCAGTTCATGGTGACGGTGTCGGGCACCGGCTCCGTGATGATCTTCAGATCGGACACGACGCGAGCCTGGCACGCATGCGCCATGTCGCCTTCCATCCCGCCGAACAGTTTGCCGTCGACGACCGTCACCTTGCACGATCCGCAGATTCCGCTGCGGCAGTCATGGGGCAGATCCACGCCGCTGTTGATGGCGCCGTCGAGCAGGATGTCGCCCACATTCGCGTAGAACGTTTCCCTGTTGTACTGGATCTTGCAAATCTTACCCATTACTGCACCTCAAGTCGCATCGGCCGGATCTGCCTCGTATGTCTGATCTGGGTGTGGTCAAAAGCCGCGACGCGCATGAAGACACCGTTCTTGATGGGAACGTCGTACTTGCTTTTCGTGTCCATTTTGCGGGCAATTTCGAGCGTCCAGTGGCCGGCGGCCCAGCGGGCCGCACAACGGATGTCGGCGCGATCGCCGGTGAACTCGCCGCTGATGAGAACACCGGGCACGACCGTCCCGATCGGCGTCTGGGCGTCGGCTTCGGCGGAATACGGCACGGATTCGGCTTCCGTCATGAACCAGCGCGCGCCTTCGCTCTCGCCGATGTTCGGATCGAGACTGATCTCTCCCATCGCCGCCGTCATCGCGGCAACGTCCTTCGGAAGGCGCTTTGGTCTCACGCCCCGATTCCCGAGCCTCGCCGCCTCCCTGTCGATCACGAAATTGTCCGAATAGTTCGCCGTACCCGGATCCGCGGCGAAGCCGCCCTTGTAGGGCGCGAGCCCTTTCACCTGGTCCGGCGTCGGTTCGGCCGGCGGGCCGAAATGATCATCGTCCATCCAGCCCGTCGGGCCGCCGCTCGTGGCCTTCCACAACCATGCGTCGGCATAGAGATTCGGTGCGGGCGTGTAGTGGATGCCGCGTCCCGACAGCGTCGCCGGCTTGTCGGGCATCGGCTGCGAGCTCATGTGGAAGGTTCGGTCTGCGGCCAGCGTGATCGGCAGCGTCGTGAACAGCAATGAGAATTTGTCTTCGTTGAAGTCGTTCTCGTCCCCCTTGTCGAAACCGTTCTGCAGCAGATGCCATCCATCCGCCTTCTTGATCATCGGCAGCTGTTTCAACGAACGGGTCGGATCTTCCCAGATCACGAGGAAGTACACCCACATGCCGTCATGCGCTGCCTTGATCCACACGCGCGATTCGCCGGTGCCGTCGAAATTGTCGCCCTGATTGGTCGTCACCATGTGCGGCTGGATGTTGCGCCAGACGCGATCGGATGAATCGCCGTCGAGCGTCGGCGCGTCGGATGTGGCGATTCGGTACACCGTGACCGTGTCCTCGGCGTAGTAGTCGGCAGCGAACATCGCCGAGCCGACCACGATCGCTGCAGCCGTCGCGACCATGAACGGATTGGCCTGAAAGCTCGGATTGCGGCGGCGCGAATTGCCCTTCGCCGGAGCCTGCGGCGGACGTATCCGGCCCGGCGGCATGCGCGGCTCGACGCGGCCACGCACCGGCTCTTCCATGCGCCGCGGAGCGGCCACCGGCTCACGCACGGCGGGCCGCGCAGCAGGCGCCGGCCTTCTTGGAGGCGCCTCCGCCTCCTCCAGCTTTTCGGACTGCTCGACCAGCATCGTGAGCAGCTCGACGGGATCGAGCTTCGGCGGCGGCGGCGGCAGCGGTGCCGGACGGAAGACGCGATAGAGCTGCATCGTTCCGCCAATGCTGAAGTGAACCAGGACGTGGAGCACCACGAAGGCCGGAATGACCCACGTCGCGTACCAGTGGATCATCATGGTGACGTAGCCGGAGGCCACGCCGAAGAAGAGCATGCCGCCGGTGACGATCAGGATCGCCATCGAGATGAAAAGCACCCAGTGCAGCATCACGCTGATGGAGCCCAGCCGCGCCGGGCGGCGTCCGAGCAGCCCCTTGACGCGCATCTTGTCGACGGTGACGCGCCGGCCGAGCCCCGACTTCGAGATATAGATCATGTAGGCGACTGCGACGCTCGCGAGCACCACCCCCGCCGGCATGTGCCAGGTCCAGGTCCGGTGCCGCGGCAGCAGCCAGTCGAGATTGTTCGCGATCCAGGCATGGCCCGGCGCTTCGGTCGCCATGCGAAGCCCCGTCAGGAACGCGATCACCGTGGCCCCGACGAGGGTCCAGTGCAGAATGATCGTGCCATAGTCGGTCTTGCGAATCTTCATGCGTGCGCCTCCCGACATGCGCGCACGCGATCGGCGCGATTCAAAGCCGATCCGGCGACCGTATTTCGCTTCCGCGGATCGATCCGGCGCAGGATGGTCGACGAAAGACTCCTGCTGGCCGGCTCGCGACCCGAATCCATTCCCGCATCACGCGTCCCGACGATGGTGATGTAGTCCAACAACTTGTCGTCCCCCGGATATTCTTGAGTGGCAACTTCGCCTGACTTCGGCGTCGACCGCGCCGTCCTGAATGTCGATCGTTGCCCCGCTATGCTTGAGGGTGACCGGCCCGGTCACCGCCTTGATTGGTCAGCTGTCGCGGTCAGAGCCGGTGACGAGTTGCTCCGATCGCGCGAGACTGGCCCTGCTTCGCCCTCCCCTTGATTTTGTCTCGACCGTCTCTGCTACACCGCTTGCCGGATTCACCGTCGCCGCATGTTCGTTGACAGAACAATCCGACGATTGCTCCTACCGACTGAGCTGATTGTGCGTTTCGTATTGATGCACGGAGCCGCATGTCGATGTGTAGCCGCCGCCGCCATGATCGTTCTCCGTACCATCATCGAATACCGCACGGTCGTGATGCCAACGCCTGTGCGTTGCACCGCAGGAAGATTTATTCGCCTTCGTGGCTTCATTCGGCCCGGACCACGGCCAATGAGTGCAGAAGCAAGGTGATAGCCGGACCAATGTGTGACGCGGGTCGTACATGGATAGCGCCTTGACGTCGCAACTATCGAGAATCGTGAACTGATTTCGGAGCGCGCCGATCGCCGCGCACACGCCACACCAATCTGCAGCGGAACCCGCGCCGTGCCGTTCCACGGAGAATTCGCGCGCAGCGCTGCGACAGAAAGGGACGCGTGTCCAATTGTTGCCGGAAATTCGTCGGCATCGACTGTCAATAGCGCTGATTGAAGCACTGATGTCTGGGAGACGCGTCTGGATGAGTCTGGCTCAAGACCGCCCGAAAACGAAAGCCGCGGCTGCTCTCAACGATCTTCTTTCGGGAAGCGACGATCCGGTCACGCGCGGACTACGTCAGGCGCTCAAGCGCATGGCCGGCATCGGCGTGTTCAGCGGCGTCATCAACGTTCTGATGCTGTCGGGCTCCGTATACATGATGCAGGTCAATGACCGCGTGGTTCCGAGCAAGAACCTGGCGACGCTCATCGGCCTGTCGGTCATGATTCTGGTTGCCTATCTGATCCAGGGCTATTTCGACGCGTTACGCACCCGCATGCTCTGCCGCGTGGCCACCGTGTTCGATGCTAGCCTGCAGGGCGCGATTCACCACGCCCTGGCCACCCTACCGCTGCGCGGCACCAAGCCGATGATGATGCAGCAGCCGCTGCGCGATCTCGACCAGCTCCGCGCCTTCATGTCGAGCATGGGACCGACCGCCTTTCTCGACATGCCCTGGATTCCGATCTTTCTGATCGGCATGTTCCTGTTTCACCCGCTGATCGGCATCACCGCCGTCATCGGCACCGCGGCGATCATCTCGATGACGCTCGTCACCGATCGTCTGTCGCGGCAGGCGAGCAAATCCGCCAGCGACACCAGCGCCGCGCGGCAGGTTCTCGCCGATGCCACCCAGCGCAATGCCGAGGTGATCCGCGCGCTCGGAATGTCCGATCGCTTCTCGGCCCGCTGGAACGCCGTCAACGAGCGCTATCTGAAGGACAATATCCGCGCCAGCGACGTCTACGCCAATCTCGGGGCCGCCGCGAAGGTGCTGCGCTTCATTCTGCAGTCGGGCATGCTCGGCATCGGTGCGGCGCTCGTCGTCTCCGAGCAGGCATCCGGCGGCGTCATGATGGCCTCGTCGATCCTGATGGGCCGCGCGCTCGCCCCGGTGGAGATCGCGCTGGGCAGCTGGAAACAGCTGGTCGCCGCGCGCGAGGGCATCGCGCGGCTGCGCGACATCTGCAAAGCCACCGCCAAGCCGGAGGCGCCTCCGGTGGCGTTGCCGCGCCCGTTCCGCGAGCTCACCGTCCAGGAGCTGACCGTGGCCGCACCGGCCACCGATCGCCCGATCGTTCAAAACGTGTCGTTCTCGATCAAGGCAGGCACGGGTCTGGCGCTGCTCGGCGCGAGCGCCTCGGGCAAGACCTCGCTGTCGAAGGCGCTGGTCGGCATCTGGCCCGCGCAGCACGGAAGCGTTCGTCTCGACGGTGCAGCGCTCGACCAGTGGAGCAACGAAGATCTCGGCCGCCACATCGGCTACCTGCCGCAGGACGTCGCACTGTTCGACGGCAGCATCGCCGACAACATCTGCCGTTTCGACGAGAATGGGAGTTCGGACGCAATCCTCAAGGCCGCGCAGATCGCCGGCGTCCACGACATCATCCTGCGGCTGCCGGAAGGCTATTCGACGCGAATCGGCCAGGGCGGGATGTCGCTGTCGGCCGGTCAGCGGCAGCGCGTCGGTCTTGCGCGCGCGGTGTATGGCGATCCATTCCTGATCGTCCTGGACGAGCCGAATGCGAATCTGGACACCGACGGCGAGAATGCGCTGAGCCGCGCCATCCAGATCATGCGGCAGCAGAATCAGAGCATCGTCATCGTCATCTCGCATCGTCCGAGCGCGCTGAATGCTCTGAACATGGCGCTGGTGCTGTACGAAGGCAAAGCGATCGCGTTCGGTCCCTGTCAGGAGATCTTTGCCCGCGTGGCCGGCGCCAACAAGGTCGCCGCAGGACCCGCCATTGCCCACGCCGCCGCTGCACCGAGGGTCGCCGCTCCCGCTGCGGCGCCAAATCCGAACGCCCGATCGCTTCGTCGCGCCGCCCCAGCAGAAAGCGCTTGATCAATGAAACACATCAACGACTTCAGGCCCTTCGACGATGACGATTACGTGCGACCGAAGAGCCGCGCTGTCGGTCCGCAGGGCGATGCGTTGATTCTCGAACTGCAGCGGCTGCAGGGCGCCTTCGACGACGGTTCGGAGGACGACCCGCGGCAGCGTCGCAGCGCACGCGAGGGCGGCAAGAAGCGACGGCGTCCTCCGCCGGCGCAAGCCAAGACCAAGCCGCGCTCCAAGAAAAAAGGCAGCAGGATGGGCCGCGCCCTCGACGCATCGCTGTCGCTGTTCGGCCTCGGCACCCCCGCGCCCCGCACGGCACGCCGGGGCGAAGGCATCCGCGAGATGGATTGGCAACGGCCCGCACCAGTGCGCGCCTACGAGCCGGAGCTGTCGCTGCCGCCACGCAATGCGCCCGCGCGCGTGCCGGGCAACAATGCGGCCCCTGTCGTGGACCTGAGGGATTCGCGACGCGATAGCGCTGTCGTCGCTCCGCGGCCGATGGGACACCAGAACCTCCCTGCCCGCCTTGCGCATGCCCCTGCCGTGCCGCAGACCGGGGTCCGTCGGCTGGTCGGCACCGCCGGGACAGCGCTGACGACAGGCATGACCTTCATTGCCACGCAGGGAACGGCGGCCGATCTCGACGACGACTCGGACGAGTCGCTCGTTCCGCGCGTCGGCCGCATGTTCGAAAACGAACTGCGTCTCGGCTTGCGCGTCCTGCTGGTGGCGGGCGTCTTCGGCGGCGGCTGGCTCACCCTGGTGCCGCTGGCCGGCGCGATCGTGGTGCCGGGCAATCTCGTGGTGCAATCCAACGTGAAGGCCATTCAGCATCCGACCGGCGGTATCATCGCGGAAATCAAGGTCGACAATGGCAAGCGCGTCGCGGCCGGCGATCTGCTGGTGCGGCTCGACGCGACGCAGAGCCAGGCCCAGCTGCAGTCGATCACCAAACAGCTGAACGAGCAGCGCGCCAAGATTGCTCGCCTTTCCGCCGAGCGCGACGGCCTGGAGCAGCCGGACTATCCGGCAACGATGACGTCCCGTGCCGACGATCCTCACGTTCGTGCGGTGATCGCCTCGGAGAATGCGTTGTTCAAGGCCCGTGCCGTCACGCGCAGGAGCCAGAAGGAATTGCTGCAGGGGCGCATCGTTCAGCTCAACAACGAGATCAGCGGCATGGAGGCTCAGCTCGATTCGAAGAACAAGCAGATCGACCTCATCAAGGGCGAACTGGCCGGCGTGCAGGATCTCTATGACAAGCGCCTCGTCCCGCTGACGCGGCTGACGACGCTGCAGCGGGAAGCCGCCCGAATCGACGGTGAACGCGGCCAGCTGGTGTCCAGCGTTGCAGAAACGAAGTCCAAGATCAGCGAAGCCGAACTGCAGACCGTCAAGATCGATCAGGATTTCCGTAGCGAAGTGGTGAAGGATCTGAGCGAAGCGCAGGCCAAGGAAGGCGATCTGGTCGAGAAGGGCGTCGCCGCCCGCGATCAGCTGGACCGCATCGAAATGCGCGCGCCGAACTCCGGCACCATCCACCAGCTTGCGGTTCACACCATCGGCGGCGTCATCAAGCCCGGCGAGACCGTCATGGAGCTGGTTCCTGATTCCGACGAGTTGCAGGTCGAGGGGCATGTGCAGCCCAAGGACATCGATCACGTCCACACCGGACAGGATGCGATGGTCCATTTCAACGCCTTCAACCAGCGCACCACGCCGCAGTTGAGCGGCCAGGTCTCGTTCGTGTCGCCTGACATTACCAACGACCAGCGAACGGGCTCCACCTTCTACACGGTGAGGATCACGCTGTCGGACGAGGAGCGGAAGCGGCTCGGCAGCGTCAATCTCATGCCGGGCATGCAGGCCGAAGTGTACGTTCAGACCGGGAGCCGCACGATGCTCAGCTATCTGATGAAGCCGGTGCTCGATCAGTGGCGCCGCGCCTTCGTGGAGTAATCGGCCCGATCAGCAGCGGCCTGCGAGTTGTTTGGCGAGGAAGCGCCGGCCGCATCAGTACCTGAACATGAACGTTGCAAACTTTTCCGGTGCCTCGAACCCGATGGTGCCGACGGTTGCGATACAGCCGACCGACGCTCCATCAGGCGTCAGCACCGACGCGCGCGATCGCGCGGACAGGCCGCGACTGCCGCCGCCATCGGCCGTCCCGACCCAGGACGGACCGCAGGGCCTGCGCTTCGACTTCAACGACGGCTGCCGCGTCATGCTGCCCGACAATGGACAGCCCTGGCGTGTCCGGTTGAGCGATCTCGAGACCGCCAACGTCCTGTTCGACGTCGAGCTGCGCTCGGGACACGTCAACAGCAGCAAGCGCTACTTCGTCCCATTCAGGCTCGAAGTCTGGTCAGCGTCCGAACTCCTGCTGCGCCACGATTACGACGCCACCGGACGCGACGTCCTGATCCAGTTTCCGGTCGGCACCATCGGCGACGTCATCGGGTGGCTGGGCTATGCCGTGAAGTTCAAGGAGCTGCACCAGTGCCGGCTCATCTGCGCGATGGGAGAAACGCTGATCCCGCTGTTCCGCGCCTCCTATCCGGACGTCACGTTCGTGACTCACGAGATGGTTCGGGCGGAGCAATATTACGCGACCTACTCGGTCGCCCTGTTCTTCGACGATGCAGACCAGGTTTATCAGCCCTGTGACTTCCGGCAGGTCGGCCTGCACCGGACCGCAGCCTACATTCTCGGCGTCGACCCGGCCGAACGGCCGCCACGCGTGGCGCTCAGCGATGAAGGCCGCCCCATCGCGGAACCCTATGTCTGCATCGCCGTACAGGCCACGACTCAATGCAAGCACTGGAACAATCCCGACGGCTGGCGGAGCATCGTCGGCTTCCTCAAGGCGAGCGGATACCGGGTCATCTGCATCGATCAGAAGGCGGAGCGCAGCCACGGAGCTTTCCGGACGCTGCGTCCCGCCGATGCCGAGGATCAGACCGGGGACCGGCCGCTGCAGGAGCGTGCCCGCTGGCTGCGGCACGCGGCCTTCTTCATCGGCCTCTCCTCCGGCCTGTCATGGCTGGCCTGGGCCGTCGGAACGCCGGTCGTGCTGATCAGCGGCTTCACTCATCCGACCAACGAGTTTGCGACCCCCTATCGCGTCATCAACCATCACGCCTGCAACAGCTGTTGGAATGACGCGCGACATCGCTTCGATCACGAGGATGCTCTGTGGTGTCCGCGGTGGAAGGGCACGCCCCGGCAATTCGAATGCACGCGTCTGATCACGGCAGAACAGGTCGAGGGGATGGTGCGCAGAATCCCCGGCTTCGGACAGGGCGTGCGTCCGCAACCGCGCCTGCAGGTTTCGGCCGCTCCGCACGATGCCGCCTTGGCAGCAAGTTCGCCACCGGCCCCGACCGGCGGTGACGAGCCGATTGCGCTTGCCACGCTGCTGGCGCAGCCGCGCGGTGACGTTGCTCGCGGCGGCCTTGCCGTCGGTGTGACGGTCGGCGCAGGACGACTGCTGGATCACGCCGCCGCTCAGATCGCGGAAGGCGACCGCACCGCAACCGCCGGCGATCTGGTCGGTGCATTGCAGAACTACAAGCACAGCGTCGATATCGTCAGGCACCTGACCCAGGCCGATCCCGACAATGCCGGCTTTCAACGCAACCTATCAGTGGCCTTGAATCGAATCGGCGCCGTATTGTTCGTGCAGCGAAATCTTCCGGGCGCGCATGCGGCTTATTCCGCCAGCCTCGCCATCGTCCAGAAGCTGACGGCAGCCGATCGCACCAATCTCGGCTTTCAGCGCGATCTAGCCTGGGGCCACGCTCTGCTGGCAGACGTGCTCGCCGCCCAGGGCCGCCATGCCGAAGCGTTCGAACAGCGCCGCTCCAACGCGGCGCTGTTCACCCGGCTCGCCGGCATCGCGCCCAACGATTCGTCGCTGCAGCAATCGCTCGCGACGTCCTACCAGAGCCTCGGCGACGCCTTCGTTCCGCTCGGCAAGATCGACGGCGCGCTGACCGTCTATCGGATCAGCCTTGGCCTGACCAAGCGCGGACTTGATGCAAACGGGCAGGATCCGGCCTGGAACCAGATCTACACCAGCCTGCTGCAGAAGATCCGGGCCGCGCTGCTGGCGCAACGCCAAGCCGCACCGCCGTCCTGAACAGCCCGCGACGAAATCATCGATATATTTCGGTTGTGCCTCGGCAGCCCGCTCATCGACGCAGGCGGTGATCCGTTGCGCCTATCGCCTCGATGCGGACGCGAAGAGGATTGTGGCAAGTCAAGATGCCTGCCCTGGGCCGTCAGGCCCTTCCAGCCTCTCCATCTCTACCGATCGGTCGCTCACCGGCGAGATGCAGGCGGGATCTTGACGGCAATGTGCCGTTCGCATCGCATCGATGGCGCCCGTAATCTGCCGCTTGCCACTGGAAATCAATCACTTGGCAGCTCGTTTGGTCGGATCGTTCGCGGCTCCGCGATGCCCGAACAACAACATATTTGCGGACGTCCCCGCGCCTCTTTTGGCCCGATTACTGCGACCATATAGCGCCATGCGACAAAGTACCGCGCGACAGACGGGCGCACGGTACGGAGGCGCATCGACGGCAAGGCGCAGTTCGAACGCGCCGCGTGTCCGCGGCAGGCCGATGCAGTTCCGCATCGTCTGGCCAGTTTCGGTACGGGGCCCTGCCGGGCGTCGGATGAACTTGGGGAGAGATGATCCATGGCGAACAACACCTTCAACCCGACGGCCCTGGCCAACGGCACGTCGAACCTGCTGGTGCGCGCCTCCGCGCTCAACCTGTCGACCGATCTGGTCCAGGCAGGCGTCGTGTTCAACGATGCGGTCCGCGCCTCGCTCGGCCTGTTTACGCAGGCCGGCAGCGGCAACTCGAATCCGTTCCTCGGCAGCTACACGACGGATCTACATGCCGTGCAGAACGACATCGCAGCGATGCTCGCCAATCCGGGACAAGTGACCCTCGGCGGCCAGACCTTTACTCTCAATGCCACCGACACCGCGGTCCTCACCAACGTGCAGGCACAGATCTCGACCCTGATCACCGCTGCAGGGCAGACCACCAACGCGGCGACGATCACCGCGGCAGACCAGACAGTCCATGCAATCCAGCAGGAGATCCTGCAGGAGATCAACGGCGACGCGCATCTCTCCGGCGCCCTCAACAAGGTGACGTTCCTCGCCAACACTGGCGGCCAGGACGTCGGCTTCCAGAATTCGCCGGCCGGCGCCGACGATGCGACGACCCTGGCTGCGGCGACCGCCGGCAACACGCTCAAGGACGTCGGCCTCGTGTTCAACAAGGTGGTCGATCTTGCCTCCGGCGGCATCCACACCGGCAATCTGCAGGAGGTGACGACCGACCTCACCGCGATCTCGCAGGGACTGACCAATATCCTGAACAACAAGACTCAGCTCGCACAGATCGAGAACGGCGAGACTGCGAACGCCGCAGCGCTGACCACGATCCATCTGCAGACGGTGCTCGGACAGGTCAATCTCGAGCTGACCCAATACGCCAAGGCGGAAACGACGGGCAATCAGGCGGCGCTGCGCGGCACCGCCGACAATCTGCTCGACAGTATCGACATCATTCAGGGCGACGCCAACCTGAACATGGCAGCCGGCGGCAACGGCACGCCAGGCCACGCCGGCGGCTTCGCCGAGGATCCCGGCGGATTGACCGGGACCGTGACCAAGTTCCAGGACAATCAGGCGCAGACCAATTTCTGGGCCGCGTTCCTGGCCGAGGCCAACACCATCAACGCGACGTTGCAGAAGATCTCGACCGGAGGCGCACAGGCCAGCGCGGCGCTGATCACGCAGATTCAGAACTATCAGCAGTTCGGCGCCAATTTCGACGCCGCCCAGGGCAACGTGTTCCGCGGCCGCTTCGACAACGAACTGCTCAGCGGCACGCTGGAAGCCGATACGGCAGCGGCGGTGAAGGGCCTGCAGGGCATCCTCAACGGTGACACGGGTGCAGCGCTCGCCGCCGACAAGGCGATGCTCGCCGCGGCTGGCCAGGGCTTCGCGGCCGACGCCATGGACGTCTCCGGCAACAACATCGCCATCGGCGGTGCGACCTATGTCGGCTCGGCGACGACGGTCTCGACGGCGACGTCGGTGCACGGCCTCGCCCAGGGCACGATCCCGGTGACGGCAACCCCGAACATCGCGAACGGCACGGGCGGCAGCAGCACGACGCCGCCGGGTACGGGTGGCGGCGGAACGGGGACCGGCGGGATGCACACGACGCCGGTGAATTTCAGCCCCACGGCACTCGCCAACGGCACGTCGAACCTGCTGACCCGCGCCACGGCGATCCAGCATTCGACCGATCTCGTGCAGGCCGGCGTCGTCTTCAACGATGCCGTTCGCGCCTCGCTCGGCCTGTTCAGCCTCGCCGGCAGCGGCAACTCACCGACCTTCCTCAGCAGCTATCAGGCCGACATCACCGCGGTGCAGACCGACATCGCGGCAATGCTCGCCAATCCGGGTCAGGTGACGCTCGGCGGACAGACCTTCACGCTGAACGCCACCGACACGGCGGTGCTGAGCAATGTCGAGGGCCAACTGGGCACGCTGCTGCAAGCTGCCGGTCAGTTCGCGAACGCGACGACACAGGCCGCAGCCAGCCAGACGATCCATGCGCTGCAGCAGGAGATCCTGGGCGAGATCCACAACGACGCACATCTGGCGAACGCACTGAACAACGTGCCCTTCCTTGCCAATACCGGCGGTCAGGACGTCGCATTTCAGACCTCTCCGGCCGGAGCTGACGATCCGACGAGCCTGGCTGCGGCCACCGCCGGCAACAGCCTCAAGGACGTCGGACTCGTCTTCAACAAGGTGGTCGAGCTCGCCTCCGGCGGCATCGACGCGGCGCACCTGCAGGAAATCAACACCGATCTCACGGCCGTGTCGCAGGGCCTGACGGCCATCCTCAACAACAAGACGCAGCTCGCGCAGATCGAAGCCGGCGAGACCGCGAACGCAGCCGCGCTGACCACGATTCACCTGCAGACGGCACTCGGCCAGATCAACCTGCAGCTGAACAAGTATGATCAGGCTGCGACGACCGGCAATCAGGCGGCGCTGCGCGGCACCGCCGACAATCTGCTGGACATTATCGACATCGTGCAGGGCGACACCAATCTCAACATGGCCGCGGGCGGCAACGGCAATGCGGGCCATTCCGGCGGCTTTGCCGAGGATCCTGGCGGACTGACCGGCACGGTCACCAAGTTCCAGGACAACCAGGCGCAGACCAATTTCTGGGCCGCCTTCCTGGCCGAGGCCAACACCATCAACGCAACGCTGCAGAAGGTCTCGACCGGCGGTGCACAGGCCAGCGCGGCGCTGATCACGCAGATCCAGAACTACCAGCAGTTCGGCGCCAATTTCGACGCCGCCCAGGGCGCCGTCTTCCAGGGCCGCTTCGACAACGAACTGCTGAGCGGCACGCTCGAGGCCGACACCGCGAATGCGGTGAAGGGCCTGCAGGGTATCCTGAACGGCGACACCGGTGCGGCCCTCACCGCCGACAAGGCGATGATCGCCGCCGCCGGCCAGGGCTTCGCCGCCGACGCGATGGACGTCTCCGGCAACAACATCCCCGTCAACGGCGGCACCTATGTCGGAACCGCTACGACCGTCTCGACGGCAACCTCGATCAAGGGCACCGCGCACGGCACCATCCCCGTTACGGCCACACCGAACCTCGCCAACGGCACCGGCGGCACTGCGGCTACCGGGACCACGACGGGTGGCACGGGAGCCGGCGGTACGGCGGGCGGAGGTACGACGAGCGGAGGCACGACCGGCACGTCGACGGGGACCACGACGGGCAACAACGACGCTGGTCACTGCCATGATCATCATGATCACAGCAGCCACGAGTCGCATACCGCAGGGAGCGCAATGGCCGGTCCCGACATGTCGCATCATCACGCGATGCATCACATGTGGGCCTGAGAGAGCGGTCCGGACGCGTCAGAACGCGGCTATCGCTCTCTGGCGCTCCAGAAAAGGAGACGAGCAGGAGATCAAAACGTGACACCAGGGAGAGCCGAGACGCATCAACCGTTCCTCGTCGATCGAGTCGGCTGTCGTTGGAACAGTTCCAAAGAGAGCGCGCGGAACGCGCGCAAGATCAGGGCAACTTCTTGTCTGGACCGTGTATCGATATGTCGCTTGAACGAGAATGTTGCGAATATGTCACGACTGAAATCAACGACTTAGAACTCTTCTTCAGGTTGCCGTGGCCGAGCTGCGACAATACGCGCATGCCCGAACAACATCATATTTGAGCACGCCGCGGCGCTTCTTTTGGCCCCATTGGAGCAAATAATTCCCAAGTGCTCTGAGGCTGCGACATTTCGCCCGCTCCGCGAAGGGGTGAACGAGACGCCGCAGCCCGATCAACGCCCGCGTGCTGCCGATACGCCAAGCAGCTGACGCCGGGTTGAAACTTGGGGAGATGATCTAATGGCAGCCAATACCTTCAACCCGACGGCGCTGGCGAATGGCACGTCCAACCTGCTGGTTCGCGCCTCGGCGCTGAACCTGTCGACCGATCTCGTGCAGGCCGGCGTCGTGTTCAACGACGCGGTCCGTATCTCGACCGGCCTGTTCTCGACGCCGCAGAACAGCGGCAACTCGAATCCGTTCCTCGGCAGCTACACGACCGACCTGCATGCGGTGCAGAACGACATCAACGCGATGCTCGCCAATCCCGGCCAAGTCACCCTGGGCGGCCAAGCGTTCACGCTCAACGCCACCGACACCGCAGTACTGACGCAGGTGTCGAACGAGATCACGACGCTGATCAACGCGGCGCCGAACACGACCAATCCCAACACGCTGGCCGAAGCCGACCAGACCATTCACAACGTTCAGCAGCTGATCCTGCAGCAGATCCAGGGCGACGCGCATCTGTCGTCGGCACTGAACAACGTTCAGTTCCTCGCCAATACGGGTGCGATGGATGTCGCCTTCCAGTCGCTGCCGGCCGGCAACGACAGCGCGGCCAATCTCGCGGCGGCGACTGCCGGCGATCTGGCGGCGATCGGCCAGGTGATGAACGCGGCAGCCGATCTCATTCTCGGTGGCATCAGCGCCAACAATCTGGGGCAGGCCACGGTCGACTTCACGGCCGCACAACAGGGGCTGAATGCGATCCTCAACGACCCTACAAAGCTGGCCGCGCTCGAGGCTGGTCTCACCGCGGTCGACGCGCAGACCACAACACTCCACCTGATGACACTGGCTGGCCAGATCGGATTGCAGCTCAACAAGTATGACAGCCCGGAAACCCAGGCCAACCCGACCGCCCTGCGCGGCACGGCCGACAACATCCTGGACATGATCGACGTCTTCCAGAACGACGCGACCCTCAATGCGGCGGCGGGCGGCACCGGTGCGCCGGGCCACGCCGGAGGCTGGTCGGAACTGCCGGGCGGCCTGACCGGCACGGTGACCCGATTCCAGGACAATCAGGTCCAGACCAACTTCTGGGCGTCGTTCCTGGCCGAGGCGAATACGCTGGGTGCCAAGCTCAACGCGGTGGCGAATGGCACCGCGGCGGCGACGCAGGACATCATCACGCAGATCGTGAACTACCAGAACTTCGGCACGCAGTTCAACAACGCGCAAGGCGCCGTCTTCCAGGGCCGCTTCGACAACGAGCTCGCCGCCGGCGCGCTGCAGTCCGACTCGGCTATGGCGACAAAGGCGCTACAGGGCATCATGAACGGCGACACGGGTGCTGCGCTCGCAACTGATCAGGCCATGCTGAAGGCGGCCGCCGCCAACTTCATCGGCAACGCCGGCGACATCGGCGGCAACAACATCGCCATCGGCGGCGTGGACTACGTGAACTCGGTGACGAGCTTCATACAGGCCACTGCCGTCAACGGCATTGCCATGGGCACGGGCGCGCCGGCCGGCGCCAACCCGAACATCGCCAACGGCACCGGCGGCACGCCGGCGAGCACGACCACGCCCGGCGGCGGCACGACGGGTGGAGGGACCACCGGTGGAGGCACGACAGGTGGAGGCACCACCGGAGGCGGCACTGCCGGCGGAGGCACGGCGGGTGGCGGCACGACCGGCGGTGGAACGACGGGCGGCGGAACGGCAGGCGGCGGAACGGCAGGCGGCGGCAACCAGACCACGACGACGCACTGTCACAGCCACCATCACCATAGCAGCCACCACACGGCCGCAGCGGCAGCCGCCGCAACGGCGGCGGCAGCATCGAGCGGACCCGACATGTCCCATCACCACGCGATGCATCACATGTGGGGCTGACGCCTCCAGCCAACGCGATGGCGTCGAGCCGGCGCAGACCAAACGGGTCTGCGCCGGCTCGACTACGTTTTGACGAGCACGCTTGCCCGCTCGCAAGTGACCGTAGATCCATCGGCACGCCACCTGCGCCAGAGCACTTGCCGCTCATCGCCAGACGCGTGCACCACCTTGATGAGTTCTGACCGATCGTTCGCGATCGGCCATCGGCAAGCCTCGGTTTCGCTTCATTCCGCCTCGACAACGGCTTTGGTCGACCATTCAGCAAGTTGGCATCATGAACGAGCCCGCCCTCGCCTTCCGTCCCCGACTCGTACCCGCGCCAGCGGGCGCCGATGCGCCTTCACCGACCGTGATCGACGAGCGCGCGCTGCGGATTGCCGAAGAAGCCTATCGCAAGGTGCTTGCCCTCCAGCCGCGGCATTTCCGAACGCTGTGCAGCCTCGCAATGGTGCGCCTGCAGCTCGGCGATGCGCACGAGGCGCGCACCCTGCTGGACCAGGCCGCAGAGCAAGCCGGCGAGTCCGCAGATCTGCATCTGTCGATCGGCAATATCTTTGCCGGGCTGGGCGACCTCGCCAAATCGAATACGCATCTGCAGCGTTCGGTCGCGCTCGACGATTCATCGACCGAAGCGCGCCTCCTGCTCGGCAGTGTCCTCACGAGCCTCGGCGATCCGGCGAGCGCTGCGCAGCACCTTGAGCTGGCGCTCGCCGCCCGCCCAGACGATGCCGATGCCCACCAGGCCCTCGGCTTTGCGTTGCAGCGTCTCGGCCAGCACGAGCGGGCGCTGTCGCATCACGAGGCCGCCCTGAGTGCCCGGCCAGATTTCGCGGCCGCCGCAGCCAGCCTGGGCGACGCCTGCCGCCAGCTCGGGCGGCATGCCGAGGCGATTGCGCACTACTCCCGCGCGCTCGAGATCCAGCCGACCGCGCCGGTCGTGCTGCTCAACATCGGCGGCTGCCAGCAGGCGAGCGGCCAGTTCGACGCCGCCATCCGCACCTATCAGCAGGCGCTCGCGCTCAGCCCGCATCTTGCGGAGGCGCACTACAATCTCGGCAACCTGCATCTGGAGATGAAGAGCTGGCCAACCGCCATCTTCCATTACGAGCGCGCCATCGCCGAGCGGCCCGATTTTCCCGAGGCCCACAACAATCTCGCCAACGCGCTGCAATCGCGCGGCAGGCCGGAGGAGGCGCTGGCGCATTATGACGAGGCGGTCCGCCGCCGTCCCGATTATGCCACGGCCCATCGCAATCGCGGCGACACGCTGCGCAACATGAAGCGCTTCGAGGAGGCGATCGCGAGCTATCGCACCGCCCTCGTCCATGATCCGCGCGATGCGACCACGATCAACCACCTCGCCGGGGTGCTGATGATCCTGGGCCGGCTCGACGACGCGGCGCGCGCGTATGAATCCGCCCTGGCGATCAATCCCCGCAACGTCGGCATTCATCTCAACTACGGCGTCGTCAAGCCGTTCACCTTGGACGACCCGCGCTGGGCACCGCTGCAGGATCTGGCGGCGGGCGCGGAGACGCTCAGCGACGACGCACGCATCGCCCTGCATTTCACGCTCGGGCGCGCTTATGCCGACATCAAGGACGGCGAACGGTCGCTGGTGCACCTCAACGCGGGAAACGGCCTCGAGCGGCGGCGCATCAACTATGACGAGAACCAGACCTTGCGCCAGATCGAGCGCATTCGCGCCGTCCTGTCCAGGGAGATGCTGCAGGCGCGCGCCGGACACGGTGATCCATCGCAGGCGCCGGTCTTCGTCATCGGCATGCCGCGATCCGGCACCAGCCTCATCGAGCAGATCCTGGCCAGCCATCCCGCAGTCCATGGCGCCGGCGAGGTCAACTATTTCGCCGCGGCCGCCGGGCAGTTGTCCGATCGCGCCGGGGGCGACTATCCGGAGATGCTCGCCAAATTCACCGATGCCGATTTCGCCATCCTGGCGCGTGCCTATCTCGAACGCTTCACCGACCTGCCGGCGGACACGCGCCGCATCGTCGACAAGATGCCCTCGAACTTCCTGTTTGCCGGGCTCATCCACCTTGCGCTGCCCCATGCGCGGATCATTCACGTCCGACGCAATCCGGTCGACACCTGCCTGTCCTGCTACACCCAGCTGTTCGCCGAGCCGCAGCCATTCGCCTATGATCTCGCCGAGCTCGGCCGCTACTACCGCGCCTATGATGGGCTGATGAGCCATTGGCGCGCCGCTCTGCCGGACGGCGTCATGCTGGAAGTGACGTATGAGGACGTGGTGCGCGACTTCGAGCCGCATGCCCGCAGGATCGTCGCCCATTGCGGGCTCGACTGGGACGATGCCTGCCTGACGTTCCATGAGACCGAGCGCCCGGTCAACACCGCGAGCCTGGTGCAGGTCCGCAAGCCGCTGTTCACAGGATCGGTCGGCCGCTGGCGGATGTATGGCGATCGCCTGAAGCCGCTGCTCGATGCACTCGGTCGGGCCGCGCTGCAGTCGACGATCGCCGACGCGATCGCCGGCGTTGCGCAACCCAAGGCCACAAACGTCGCCCCACCCGTGGTCACGCCGACGACGGAGGCGCATCCGTTCAACGCCGAGCAGCTCGGGTCCCTGCAGACGCTGGCCGAAGGCGCGGCCTCGGTGGCCAAGAAGCTGCAGAGCCGCGGCGACCACAAGGATGCCGAGACCGTGTTCCGGCTGATCCTGGCGGGACGGCCGAACCAGTTCGACGCCCTGGTCGGGCTCGGAATGATCTGCACCACCGCCAATCGCCTCGACGAGGCGAAGGACTATTTCCAGCGTGCGGTCGCAGTGAACGACCAATCCGCGGAAGCCCATGGCAGCATCGGCGCCGTCGAAGCCTCCGCCGGCCGCTACGAGGTGGCCGTGCGGCACTACGAGACCGCACTCGCATTGTCGCCGAGCCATCCCGGCATTCTCTACGCCTTTGCCATGGTCCGGCAGAATCAGGGACTGATCGACGAGGCGATGGCCCTGCTCCGGCGCGCCATCGACAACAAGCCGCAGCATCTCGACGCCTATTTCGCGCTCGGCAACCTGCTCTATACGGCCGGCAAGGATATCGAAGCGGCCAAATGCTACCTGAAGGTTCTCGATTTCAGCCCGGAGCACGCCGAGACCCACAACAACATCGCCAACGTCCTGCTGCGCCAGGGCCATCGCGAGCGCGCTGTCGAGCACTACAAGCGGGCGATCGCGAGCCGGCCCGATTATGCCGATGCCTATGGCAATCTCGGCAATGCGTTCCTGGAATTGAACCGTCTCGAGGAATCGATCGAGCAGAACCTCCTGGCCATCAAGATCAAGCCGGAGCGTTTCGGCTCCTACAACAATCTGGGCGTCGCCTACCAGGCGCTCGGTCGTTTCGAGGAGGCGACCGCGTCATTCCAGAAGGCCCTGGAACTGGCACCGGACGACGCGTCGATCCACCTCAATCTCGCGAACATGTCGAAGTTCAAGCCGGACGACAGCCGGCTTCCCAGCCTGCAGCGGCTGGTCGAACGCGTCGATCGGCTCGATCAGGAGAAGCAGATCGCCGCCCATTTCGCGATGGGCAAGGCGCTGTCGGACCTGAAGGACTACGACGCCGCCTTTTCGCATCTGCACAAGGCCAACACGCTCAAGCGCAACAGCTTCGACTACGAGTCCGAGCAGCGGCTCGGCATGATGCGCAACGTCGCCAGCCGCTTCACGCCGGAGTTCTTCCGCACGGTCGCAGGCCATGGTGACGACTCCTGGGCTCCGATCTTCATCGTCGGCATGCCGCGCTCCGGCACCACACTGATGGAGCAGGTGCTGGCGAGCCATTCGAAGGTGTTCGGCGCCGGCGAACTCGAGACCTTCAAGGACCTGGTCGGCGAGTGCGCCAACCGCCAGAAGGTCGTTCCCGCCTACCCCGATCTCGTTACACAGCTGCCGCCGGACGAGATCACCAGGCTGGGACGGGACTACACCGCCCGCGTCCGCGTGCTGGCCCCCGACGCCGCGCACATCGTCGACAAGATGCCGCTGAACTTCCTGTTCGTCGGCATGATCCACGCTGCGTTTCCGCGCGCCAGGATCATCAACACGAGGCGCGACCCGCTCGACAATTGCGTCTCATGCTATTCGCTGCTGTTCACCGGCTCCCAGCCGTTCGCCTACGACCTGACCGAGCTCGGCCACTACTACCGGGGATACGAGCGCGTGATGGAACATTGGCACGAGGTGCTGCCGCCCGGCGTCCTGATCGACGTGCAGTACGAGGACCTGGTCGACGACCTCGAGGGTGTCTCGCGCCGCGTGCTCGATCATTGCGGCCTGGACTGGGAAAACGCCTGTCTCGACTTCCATCGCACCGAGCGCACGGTGCGCACCGCGAGCCTGATGCAGGTGCGAGAGCCGATCTACCGCCGTTCGATCGGAAGCTGGCGCCGCTACGAGAAACATCTCGGACCGCTGTGCGAGGCGCTCGGCATCGACTATCCGCCACCGGCGGCGTGACCGCCGGCAAATAACCGGGTGCTGTTGCCCAGGGATCGGTGACAGGCGCGGCACCCGGCTATCCGGCCGCGCGGCGGAGCGGCTTACACACTATGCTCCAGGCCCTTTAAGAAATTATCTTCATCATATGCCGAAGCGGCGCTTTTACTACGAACACGCCACAACTAATATCACAATCACTGGTTGATGTCGTGATGCACATCTGTCATTGGAGCGAACCCTGTTCGTAGATCGACCAAATCGCTCGCGCCATTCTCGAAGCCGATCTGCAATCGATCTTTATCGTCGGCTTCTGATAGCTCACTCCGTTAGTTCGATGGCAGGTCTACGAGCCCACCATGCTGCAGCGTCGCCGCGCCGGAGGCCTCGCGCCCGCGCCATGATCGTGCGCGTCGTCGCAAACCGGTCACCGAACGGGAACCACGACGCGCTCCCGCCGGCTCGACGCGGCCTCTGCGGTGGGGTCCGCAAGCGACCTTGAGATCCGGCCGGCGCGCACCAACCTGCGGGCCAGTTCCAGATCGTGGGCCGTGTCGCGCCTCGCGCCCCCGGCGGGCGCACCGCCGGGCCGGATTGACCACGATTGTGATGAATGCGCAGCAGGCGCTTGACCTGGACGCCAAGGCTTGGTTTGACCCGAATTCGTCCGGCCCCGGAGCCTGCCCGACTGGACACATCGCCCGCCCCAACCGTGGAAGATCCCCGCCATGCGTATCACCCTCGTCGGCTCCCGCCATTTCGGTGTCGCCACACTGAACATGCTGCGAGAGCGAGGCATCGAGATCGCGCGCGTGGTCGTGCACGACGGCGAAGACCGGCTCGCAGCGACGGCGCGCGCGGCCGGAATCGAGGTCCTGGTCCAGGCCGATCCCAAAGTGGTGCCTGCCGGCGAGATCGCCCCCGGAACGGACTTGATCGTCACGGCGCACAGCCACGCCCGCGTCACGCAGGAGGCGGTTGCCGCCGCCAAGCTCGGCGGCATCGGCTACCACCCCTCGCTGCTGCCGCGGCACCGCGGCATCGCGGCCGTCGAATGGACCATCAAGGAAGGCGATCCGATCGCAGGCGGGACCATCTATCACCTCGCCGAGCGGATGGATGCCGGCGCCATTGCGGCGCAGGACTGGTGCTTCGTCAGGAAGGGCGAGACGGCCCGCGAATTGTGGGAGCGCGCGCTGGCGCCGCTCGGCCTTAAGCTGCTCGGCGACGTCGTCGAATCAGCCAAGGCGACCGGCGCGATTCCCGCCAAGCCGCAGGACGAGCAGTTCGCGACCAAGGCGCCGAGCGTCACGCCGCACTGAGCGACACCCATCGCGCAACGGTCGTATCCCCGGCCCTCGGCAGGCTAGGACCGTCGTCCCTGGCGGTCCCGTCGAACACAGGTGCGGTCACCGCAAAGGTATGGCTCCGGTCTGCTCATGTCGTGCGCGAGCACGCAATTTGCCCACAATGCCGCCAGAATGGTTCATGACCGGGTTCCGCATTAATCCTTAATGGCCTGAAACTGCTCAATAAAATTTTGTTTCGGCGCTGCGGCAAATTTTCGTCACAATTTTTCCAAATAAGCTTTCTTCATCAACGACATTGAGGGACAACGATTCATGCGTTTCGACCGCATTGGAATGGCTTTCGCCGCGTCGATCCTGGTGGGTGGCTCGGCCGCCCCCGCATTCGCCCAATCACTCTATGATGGTCAGTGGCAGGTCACGATCGTCACCAACAGCGGCAGTTGCGAACCACAGGCCAGCTCGACCCTGACCGTTGCAGACGGTAAGATTTCGGCGGCTGGCGCCAATGTGTCGGGTTCGATCGGGCGCGAAGGTCTCGTCAAGGTCTCGATCAATGGCGCATATGCGAATGGACAGCTCAACGGCAATTCGGGTTCGGGCAAGTGGAATGGAGCCTCGGCAGGCATTCCGTGCAGCGGTCGCTGGCAGGCCTCGCGCCTGTAACGGCGGTCCGTCTGTTTTGAAGGTGGCGCGGCGGCTGACGGCCGCCGCGGTCGTTTTCGCGGCCAGCATGGCCGCCTCGCCGGGACACGCCGATCCCGGCCCCTTCACCGGCATGGCTGGAACATGGGGCGGCGGCGGCACCGTCGCACTCGAGGATGGCTCGACCGAGCGCATCCGTTGCCGGGCGAGCTACGGCGTCTCCGGGCCGCGAATGACCCTGGTCCTCACCTGCGCCAGCGACGCCTACAAGTTCGGCCTCCAAGCCGACGTCGTCGCCGAGGGCTCAGCGATCTCGGGCACCTGGAGCGAGACCAGCCGCGGCGTCAGCGGCGTGCTGCAGGGCCGCGGCGGCGGCGGCAACTTCCAGCTGCTCGCGACCACCGCCGGCTTCAACGCCAACATTGCGCTCGCGACCCGGGGCAACAGGCAGTCGGTGTCGATCCGGGCCGACAGCCAGTTTCGCGCCGCGAACATCTCGCTGTCGCGGTGAGGAAGCTGCTCAGGCGCGCTTGGCGCCTGGCACCGGTCTGGCGGCCGCGGCCGGCGGCGGCGCCAGCTGGGCTGCGGTGCGCTTGATGGTCTTGGCGACCAGCAGCGCCTGCTCGCGGGTCATGGCAAAATCCTGCACGCCCTTCTGGGTGGTCAGCGACAGCACCATGAGATGAGGCTCCCGCTCGGGCCAGCCGGTGGCAAAGGCGGTCAGGAAGTCGGCTGAGGCGGCGCGTTCGGTCATGTGTCAAGCTGCCCTTGGCTGTTTCGCGGCGGTCGCTTTAGGACGAAACGCCGTCACACTCCACGGTTTTCTCCGTACGCTTTCTCGGCACGTTTCTTCCGGCCCGACGCGGCGGTGCAGATGATCGCCCGCGCTGCGCGCGTTGATGCACTGCACCGTTGATTTCATTTGCATTGCCTTGCACGCGAGGCGATACAGCCCGCCTTCGCTCGCCCCGCCCGCCTCTCCGCCTCGGCCCCATGCATCGTCCCGCTTCGAAACTGATGGCCGCGCTGTGGATGACCGGCTGGCTCAGCCTCATGCTGGTGATGGCGGTGGCGGGACGTGAAGCCATGCGCGAACTGAACGTGTTCGAGCTGATGGAGCTGCGCTGTCTCATCGGGCTCGCGATGCTGTCGCCCGTGATCGCACTCAGCGGCGGCTTCGCCACGCTGCGCACCACGCGCCTCCAGCTGCACGCCGCCCGCAACCTGATCCACTACGGCGCCCAGCTCGGCTGGTTCTTCGCGCTGACCCTGATCCCGATCGGCCAGGTCGTGGCGATCGAGTTCACGATGCCGATCTGGACCGCACTGCTCGCCGCGACCTTCCTCGGCGAGCGCATCACCCTCTTCAAGCTCGCAGCCATCGTCTTCGGCCTCGTCGGCGTGGTGGTGATCGTTCGCCCCGAGACCGGGACGATCAATCCCGGCCAGCTGATCGCGCTCGGCGCGGCCGTCGGCTTCGGCATCTCGATCGCGCTGGTCAAGTTCCTGACGCGCACCGAGCCCACCGTCTCGATCATCTTCTGGATGCTGGCGGTGCAGTCGGTCGCCGGCCTCGTCCCGTCGCTCGCACTGTGGACGTCGCCGTCGGCCACCGCCTGGGGCTGGATCGTCGTCGTTGCCCTGTGCGGCACCTTCTCTCATTTCTGCATGGCCCGCGCGATGCTCTATGCCGACGCCACGGTCGTCATCCCGATGGACTTCCTGCGCGTGCCGCTGACCGCGACCGTCGGCTGGCTGGTCTATTCGGAGCGTCTCGACGGCTTCACGGTGCTGGGCGCTGCCCTGATTCTCGCCGGAAACCTGTTGAATTTGCGCCCGCCGCAGCCGCAGCGGCTGCCGGTCAACTCGTCGCAAAGCTGATTGCGAGGCTAGCTCTCGCGAGTCGATCCTCTGTGAGGTCTGTCACGGACCAGTCAGATACACGCGATTGGCGTTGGCTTCGCGCAACACTCGCGAACTGCTTTGTGGCGAAAGCGAGATTTTTTGTTCGGGACCAAGACTTTTCGGCGCGAACGGCGACAAATGCTGCAGTGATCGCTTCGCCTGATCTTTGGGGGATCTCCTGATGCGCCTTCTCACCATCACCCTGTCCCTGCTCTGCATGGCGCTGACCGCTGGAGCCGCAAAGGCCGACCGCCGGGTCGCCTTCGTCGTCGGCAACGGCGCCTACAAGAGCGTGGCACAGCTGCCCAATCCGCCGGTCGACGCCAAGGCCATGGCGGCCACTTTGCGCAATGTCGGCTTCGACGTCGTCGAGGGCACCAATCTCACCCGCGACAAGATGACCGAGAAGCTGCTGGACTTCGGTCGCAAGGCGCAGGGCGCCGACATAGCGGTGTTCTATTACGCTGGCCACGGCATCGCGATCGCCGGCACCAACTACCTGCTGCCGGTCGATGCCGATCTGAAATCTGAGATGGACGTCAAGCTCGGCTCGGCGATCAACATCGATGTCACGCTCGATCAGACCATGGGCGATGCCAAGGTCAAGCTGGTGTTCCTCGATGCCTGCCGCGACAATCCGTTCGCCGCCAAGATCAAGTCGAACTCGCCGACCCGCAGCGTGTCGGTACAGACGGGACTGGCCGAAATGAAGTCGGGCGAAGGCACCTTGATCGCGTTCGCGACCGGTCCCGGCCAGACCGCGCTCGACGGTGATGCCGGCGCCAACAGCCCGTTCACCCGCGCGCTGATCTCGCACATCGCCCAGCCCGGCGTGGAGATCCAGCAGGCCATGACCGCGGTCCGCGCCCAGGTCAACGAGGAGACCAGCAAGGGGCAGCTGCCGTGGGGACACACCAACCTGATCGGCGCGGTCTATCTCAATCCGGCGGCAACCCCGCCGGCTGCAGCCGCCGCACCGGGAGCCGCTGCGGCTGCAGCCGTGATCAATACCAGCGCCGCCGAAGCCGAGCTCGAGTTCTGGCGCTCGGTGAAAGACTCCAACAAGCCGGAAGAGCTCAACGCCTATCTTTCCACCTATCCGAACGGACAGTTCAAATCGCTGGCGATGGCCCGCATCGCCTCGATCGAGAGCGGCGCCATCAACACCGCGACCCGCAACGTCGCTAAGGGCGTCGATCCGGCGACCTTCACCGAGGAAGGTAACCAGGTCAGCGAGGATCAGATCGGCCTCGACAAGACCAAGCGCCGTGACATCCAGCGCCGCCTGACCGGCCTCGGCTTCGACACCAAGATGACCGGCGTGTTCGACGACGAGACCCGTGGCGTGATGAAGCGTTGGCAGGCCGCGCGCGGCTATCCGTCGACCGGCTTCCTGACCAAGCTGCAACACAAGGCGCTGCTGGCCGAGCCGCAGCCCGCACCGGCCACCGCCGCAACGGGTGACGAAGCCAAGCCGCGCCGCGCCAAGCCGGCCGGCAACGTCGCTGCCGGCAACCCGCCGCCGCAGGGCGCGCCGGTCTACCGGAATCCGCCGCCGCAGGACAATGCGGGCAACGCCGCCGGCGCAGCCTTCATCGGCGGCATGATGGGCGGCGTTCTCGGCGGCGCGCTGCGCCGCTGAGCGCCCGAGCTTCGCCAGACGCGACAAGCCCGTGCCGCAAGGCGCGGGCTTTTTGCTGGCCGCAACGCTCATGCCGCTACAACCGCCGATTTGACCTGGGCCAATCACGGCTTTTTGGTGTAGAGATCATGGCGGATTCCAGTCGCCGATCACGCTTCAAAAGGGGGTTCAGATGCGGGGTGGCAGCCTCATTCCGGCACTCGTTCTGTCGTTCGTGTTGTCCGCGCTCGCCGTCGATGCTGCGCGGGCCGACCGGCGCGTGGCGTTCGTGGTCGGCAACGGCGCCTACAGGAACGTGGCCCAGCTTCCCAATCCGCCCGTCGACGCCAGGGCGATGGCGGTGACCCTGCGCAATGTCGGCTTCGACGTCGTCGAGGGCACCAACCTCAACCGCGAGCAGATGACCGAGAAGCTGCTGGAGTTCGGCCGCCGCAGCCAGGGCGCGGACGTCGCCGTGTTCTACTACGCAGGCCACGGCATCGCGATCTCCGGCACCAACTACCTGCTGCCCATCGATGCCGACATCAAGTCGGAGATGGACGCCAAGCTCGGTGCCGCCATCAATGTCGACGTCACGCTCGACCAGACGTTGGGTGACGCCAAGGTCAAGCTGGTGTTCCTCGACGCCTGTCGCGACAATCCGTTCACCGCCAAGATCCGGTCGAGCACGTCGACGCGCAGCGTCTCGGTGCAGACCGGTCTCGCCGAAATGAAATCCGGCGAAGGCACGCTGATCGCGTTCGCCACGGGTCCGGGTCAGACCGCGCTCGACGGTGACGCCGGCACCAACAGCCCGTTCACGCGCGCGCTGATCGCGCACATCACTGAGCCGGGCCTCGAGATCCAGCAGGCCATGACCAAGGTGCGCGCCCAGGTCAACGAGGAGACCGCCAAGGGCCAACTGCCTTGGGGCCATACCAATTTGATCGGCACCGTCTATCTCAATCCCAACGCGGCCAGCACCCCTGCGGCCGCCGGCGCCGTGCCAGCAGCCGTCGTCGCGGCCCTTCCTGCGAACGACGTCGAGCTCGAATTCTGGCGCTCGGTGAAGGATTCCAACAAGCCCGAAGAGTTCAAGGCCTACCTCACCAACTATCCCAACGGCCAGTTCAGATCGCTGGCGCTGGCCCGGGTGGCGTCGCTGGACAACGCCCCATCGACCACGACCCGCAACCTCACCACGGGCGTCGACCCGCTTACCTTCACCGAAGAAGGCACGCAGGTCAGCGAGGACCAGATCGGCCTCGACAAGGGCCAGCGCCGCGACGTGCAGCGCCGCCTCACCGGTCTCGGCTTCGACACCAAGGCGACCGGCAAGTTCGACGGCGACACCCGCGCGGTGCTCAAGCGCTGGCAGGCCGCCCGAGGCTATCCGTCGAGCGGCTATCTCACCAGGCTGCAGCACAAGGCCCTGCTCGCCGAGATCGTCCCGGCTGCGTCGGCCGCCAGCGCAAGCGAGGACGAGCGGCCTGCCCGCCGGGCGCAGCGCAGCAGCGGCGGTGGCGGCGGTGGCCATCATCGCGGCGGTCCGGACGCCGGTGCGGCCTTCATCGGCGGCATGATGGGCGGAATGCTCGGCGGCGCGTTCCGGCGCTGATCCCGATGCCCCGGCACAGCGCAGCTGAAAGGCCGCCGGCCGGAGCAGCCGTCGAAGCGGTGGCAACGTGGAGCCACCGCCTATGGCACAGTCGTCAGAGGCCGGCCGCCTTGCGCAGGGCCGCATTGATGCGGTCCTGCCAGCCAGGCCCCTCGGATTGAAAGTGCTCCAGCACGTCCTGGTCGATCCGCAGGGTCACCTGCTCCCGCACGCCGGGGACGGCCGCCTTCTTGGGCGGCGGCGCCTCGACCGGCTTGGTCGTCACCTTCTTGAACGCAGCCTCGGCCTCGGTACGAGGGTCGGCGAGCGTGCGCGGACGCCGCGGCTGATCGGCCATGATCAGATTCCTTCGAACAGCGCCGTGGACAAATAGCGCTCCGAGAACGACGGCACGATCGCCAGGATCGTCTTGCCCGCGTTCTCCGGCCGCTTGCCGATCTCGATGGCGGCCGCAATGGCCGCGCCCGAGGAAATGCCGCCGGGAATGCCTTCGTTGCGGGCCAGCGCGCGCGACGTCTCGATCGCGGTCGTGCTGTTGATCTTCACGATCTCATCGATCACCGACCGGTCGAGAATGTCCGGGACGAAACCTGCGCCGATGCCCTGAATCTTGTGCGGCGAATGCTGGCCGCCCGACAGCACCGGGCTCTCCTCCGGCTCGACCGCCACGACCTTGAGTCCGGGCTTGCGCGATTTCAGCACCTGGCCGACGCCGGTGATGGTGCCGCCGGTGCCGACACCGGCGACGAAGACGTCGATATTGCCGTTCGTGTCGTTCCAGATTTCCTCGGCCGTGGTGCGACGATGAATCTCGGGATTGGCCAGGTTCTTGAACTGTTGCGGCATCACCGAGTTCGGCGTCGTGCGCACCAATTCCTCGGCGGTCGCGATCGCGCCCTTCATGCCCTGCCCTGCCGGCGTCAGCACGATCTCGGCGCCGAGAAACGCGAGCATCTTGCGCCGCTCGACCGACATCGATTCCGGCATCACGAGCTTCAGCTTGTAACCACGCGCCGCCGCCACGAAGGCCAGCGCAATACCGGTGTTGCCGGAGGTCGGCTCGATCAGCACGGTGTCTGGCTTGAGCACCCCGGCCTGCTCCATGGCCAAGATCATGCCGACGCCGATGCGATCCTTCACGCTCGCCGCCGGATTGAAATATTCCAGCTTGGCCAGAATGGTCGCCTTGACGCCGTGCTGCTCCGGCAGTTTTCGCAATCGCACAATCGGCGTGTTGCCGAACGCGTCGACAATTGAATCAAATACGCGCCCTCGCCCGGGACGCTGCGTCGCAGCTGATGACTCCATCAGATCACTCCTTGCGCACTTCGGCGCGACATCGACAATGGTCCGGACCATCTTCAGCGAGCTTGTTGCGCTGCGCAAGCACGTTTACGCGATCGTATGGGCACCGCGGCGCACAACAACTCGTGGCTAAATTACGCAAAACCAACGCATTTGTGTTGCGACAAGGTCAATGAATTCGGTTTAGATTAGACTTCAGTCGGACGGAGATTCACGGTGCGGCGTCGCCTCCCGTCGGGGTCGACATCGGTGAGCGCCCGTCAGTGAATTGTCATCTTCGAGATGGTACAATCAGGATGTCGGTGCCGCACGAGTTTGTCCCGGCAGGACAGAGCATCCGACACTGGACCACATAAGAAGAGACCACCAGACAAACTCTTTGTGTGACGCACTTCAAACCCGTTGGAAGTTGGACGAGTTGAAAGTTGGACGCGTTCGAAAATCGATCCGTTCTAAATCGACGTCACTGACACCGAAAACGACAACAAAGAGATCGCCCAGGAGGTCACCATGTCAGCACTCGCGGATCTCATGTCGACCACATCGCCGCGCCCGAATCCCCGCGGCTGCGACTTGCCGACATGCCCGGTCTGTGCCGACTCCATGATTGCTGCGGAGGCATCGGCCTATCTGGCCGATAATGCGATCAGCTATCTCTGGACCTGCGACACCTGTGGCTACGGCTTCGTCACCAAACATTCCGTGAGGAGCCGCTTCGTCTGCAACTGAACGGCATCGCGACGCAAACGTTCCACGACGTGATGATGGAGCCGTGACGTCGAGACGAGACGCGTAGCCTATGCACGCTGTGATGCCACCGTTGCTTCGCGATCCCGTGAGACTGGCAGGTGCCGCTGACAGTCTTTGCGCGTCATAGACCGATCAGACCGTGTGCGGCGCGATGTCGCCGCGCGCCCAATCCGCCTTGGTGCGCTGATAGAATTCCGTGAACCGCCCCTGCCCGATCGCCTCGCGCATCCCGGCCATCAGCTGCTGGAAATAGGCGATGTTGATTTCCGACAGCAATGTCGCACCAAGCGCCTCTCCGGCCTTGATGAGGTGATGCAGATAGGCCCGCGCGTAACTGCACGCCGGCGGCCATGGGCTCTCTTCGTCCAGCGGCCGCGGATCGTCGGCGTGGCGGGCGTTGCGCAGGTTCACGGGCCCGAAGCGGGTGTAGGCGACGCCATGGCGGCCGTTGCGGGTCGGCAGCACGCAGTCGAACATGTCGATGCCGCGCCTGACCGATTCCAAGAGATCATCGGGCGTGCCGACACCCATCAGATAGCGCGGCCGGTCTGCCGGCAGAGCGGGAACGGTGGCCTCGATCATCTCGAGCATCACCGCCTGCGGCTCGCCGACGGCGAGGCCGCCGATGGCATAACCATGGAAGCCGATATCGACCAGCGCCTCGGCGCTTGCCACGCGCAAGCCCGGCACGTCGCCGCCCTGCACGATTCCGAACAGCATGTAGCCCGCAGGCGCGCTTTCGAAGGCGCGGCGGCAGCGCTCGGCCCAGCGCAGCGACAGCCGCATCGCGCGCTCGATGTCGTCGCGCTCCGCCGGCAGCCGCACGCATTCGTCGAGCTGCATCGCGATGTCGGAGTTGAGCAGGCGCTGCACCTCGATGGCACGCTCCGGCGACAGTTCGATTTTGGCGCCGTCGATATGCGAACGGAACGTCACCGCCTGCTCGGTGACCTTGCGCAAGCCCGATAGCGACATGACCTGGAAGCCGCCGGAATCGGTCAGCATCGGCCCGCCCCAGCCGGTGAAGCGCTGCAGGCCGCCGAGGGCGGCGATGCGCTCGGCGGTGGGCCGCAGCATCAGGTGATAGGTGTTGCCGAGCACGATGTCGGCGCCGGCCTCGCGCACGTCGCGCCAGTGAATGCCCTTCATGGCCCCGGCGGTGCCGACAGGCATGAAGGCGGGCGTCCGGACCACGCCATGCGGCGTCGTCAGCCGGCCGGTGCGGGCCGCACCGTCCGTGCCGAGCAGGTCGAAATGATTGGGAAGGTCGCCAGCGGGGGAGCTCATGGCCGGCTTATTGCGTCAGGATGGCCCCCGATTCAACCGTGATCGGCGCAAGTTTCGTCCGCAACCGCCGTTGACGGCGGTTCCGTGCGCCCTTATGGTCCCACGCCATGTCGACCTCGACCAAACGCACGACGAAAACCACCAAGCCCTCGGGGGCCTCGGGAGGCGTGCGCGCGTAGTCGAACTCGATCGCGACCATCTTCGAACCGAAGCCCCGCCTGATGCAGGTCCGGGGCTTTTTTGTTGCCCAAATTCCAACTGGAGACTTTGAGACGTGCCCCAAGATTCCCGCCGAGATCCCACCATTGCCATCGTCGGCGTCACCGGCGCCGTCGGCGCCGAATTCATCGCCACCCTGGAGCGCCGCAACGTCCGCGTCGGCAAGCTCAAGGCGCTGGCGAGCGCGCGCTCGGCCGGCCAGACCGTGAGCTTCCGCGGCCAGCCCATCGTGATCGAGGAGCTGACCGAGCGCTCCTTCGAGGGCGTCGACATCGCGCTGTTCTCGGCCGGCAGCGGGATTTCCAAGAAGTTCGCGCCGATCGCCGTCCGCTCCGGCGCCGTCGTGGTCGACAATTCCTCGGCCTTCCGCATGGACCCGAACGTGCCGCTGGTCATCCCCGAGATCAACGCCCGCCGCATCCGCGACCACAAGGGCATCATCGCCAACCCGAATTGCGCGGCGATCACGGCCCTGGTGCCGCTGTGGCCGATCCATCAGCAGAACCGCATCAAGCGCGTGATCATCTCGACCTACCAGGCCGCCAGCGGCGCCGGTGCGGCCGCGATGGACGAACTGGTGCAGTCGACCCGCGCCAGCCTCAACGGCCAAGTTTATGCGCCGAAGGTGATGCCGCATCCGTTCGCCTTCAATTTGTTCAGCCACAACACCGCCATCGATCCCCACACCGGCTACAACGACGAAGAGACCAAGGTCATCAACGAGACCCGCAAGATCTTCGAGGACGATGGGCTTGCGATCGGCGTCACCTGCGTCCGCGTGCCGGTGCTGCGCGCGCATTGCGAGGCCATCACCTTCGAATGCGAGAAGCCGATCACGGAAGACGAAGTCCGCCGCATCCTCGCGACCGCGCCGGGCGTGCGCATCGTCGACGACCGCGCCAACAACTACTTCCCGATGCCGGTCGATGCCTCCGGCCAGGACGACGTGCTGGTGGGGCGCATCCGCAAGGACCTGTCGGATCCGAGCGGCCATTCGATCGCGATGTTCGTCGCCGCAGACCAACTGCTCAAGGGCGCCGCGCTCAACGCCGTGCAGATCGCGGAGCTCCTGCCGGAGCGGGCGATGGCGTAGCTGACTGGACGAAGTTGCAATGAGCCGCATCGCCATGACGCTCGGAAGCCGAGCGCGGTGCGCATAGATGCGCCCTCTCCCCTTGTGGGAGAGGGCATCGCCGGCCTATCCGCGCGCGCGGTTGGGTGAGGGGTATGTTTCAGCGAGGCATGCTCGTGGAAAGATACCCCTCACCAACCGAGCTTGCCGCGCTGTCCTACATGCCCTCTCCCACAAGGGGAGAGGGCGCATTCATGCGCACCGGCACTGTCTATCATCTCAACTGGAAACTAATGAGTCTGAGGGTGGGCAAAGGCGCAGCCCAGCTCTCTCCTCGCGCACGACCGCAGTGGCGCCGTGCCCACCGTCTTGCCGAGGAGCGCGCTGATGGGCGGTGGGCACGCGCCGCCTTCGGCATCGCTTTGCCCGCCCTACGGTTCGACGACACGCTCGTCCTGTTGACGAAACAACAGACACGCATCGCCATAGGAATAGAACCGGTAGCCACTGCTAATCGCATGCGCATAGGCCGCCTGCATCGTCTCCAGCCCGGCGAAGGCCGAGACCAGCATGAACAGGGTCGAGCGCGGCAGATGGAAGTTCGTCATCAGGATGTCGACGGCGCGGAAGCGATAGCCGGGGGTGATGAAGATCGCCGTCTCCGCCTCGAACGGCGCGATGGTGCCGTCCGGCAGCGCCGCGCTTTCCAGGAGCCGCAATGATGTCGTGCCGACCGCGACGATGCGGCCGCCTTTGGCACGGGCCTCGTTCAGCGCCGCCGCGGTCTCCGGCGTGAGGCTGCCCCACTCCGCATGCATGCGGTGGCCCTCGGTGTCCTCGACTTTGACAGGCAGAAACGTGCCGGCCCCGACATGCAGCGTGACGCGCTGCAGTCCGACTCCGCGTTCGCGCAGCCGCTGCTCCAGCGCCGGCGTGAAATGCAGGCCGGCCGTGGGGGCCGCCACCGCGCCTTCCCTGGCCGCGAACATGGTTTGATAGTCGGCGGCGTCCTGTTCGTCCGCCGGCCGCTTGCCGGCGATGTAGGGTGGCAGCGGCGGCCGGCCGAGATCGGCGATGGCCTGGTCGAGCGCCGGGCCGTGAAACACGAAGGACAGCGTCACCTCGCCCTCGTCGCCCTTGGCCTCGACCGTCGCATCGAGATGGCCGAGCAGGCAGACCTTGCCCTCGTTGCCGAAGCGGATCGTGTCACCGGGGGCGAGCTTCTTGGCCGGCCTGACCAGCGCCTGCCAGCGCGAGCCGTCGAGCCGCTTGATCAAGGTCGCCTCGATCTTGGCCTCGGTGTCGCGGCTGATACGGCGGCCCGAGAGCTGCGCCGCGATCACCCTGGTGTCGTTGACGACGAGCTGATCACCCGGCTCCAGCCAATCCGGCAGATCGGCGACGCTGCGGTCGCGCTGCACGCCGTCGCCCTGCACCACCAGCATGCGCGCGGCCTCGCGCGGGCTGGCGGGCCGCAGCGCGATGTTTTCGGGCGGAAGATGGAAGTCGAACAGGTCGGTGCGCATCGTACTGGGACGAGCATCGGAAACCTCATCCTGAGGAGCGCGCCAGCGCGTCTCGAAGGATGAGGCCCGACTGTGGCCTCATGGTTCGAGACGCGTGCTGCGCACGCTCCTCACCATGAGGGTCGTTCGTTACGCCGGATCGGCGGCCATGCGGGCCTTGACGATCTTGTCGGGGTTCTGCACCGGCTCGCCGCGCTTGATCTTGTCGACGTTCTCCATGCCCTCAGTGACCTTGCCCCAGACCGTGTACTGCTTGTCCAGGAAGCGGGCGTCGTCGAAGCAGATGAAGAACTGGCTGTCGCCGGAGTCCGGGCTCGCGGCGCGGGCCATCGAGGTGGTGCCGCGCACGTGCGGCTCGGCATTGAACTCGGCCTTCAGCTTCTGGCCGGAGCCGCCGGTGCCGGTGCCCTGCGGACAGCCGGTCTGCGCCATGAAGCCGTCGATGACGCGGTGGAACACGATGCCGTCATAGAAGCCCTCGCGGACGAGCTCCTTGATGCGCGCGACATGGCCGGGCGCGAGATCGGGACGCATCTCGATGGTGACGGGGCCCTGGGTGGTTTCGAGGATCAAGGTATTTTCGGTCACAGCCATGCTGGTCTCTCGTTTCGCTGGGAATGATGGGGGTCAGGACAATTCAAATCCTGGGTGTATTCTCGATCTGCCTTCCAAAGGTCCGGCCGTCCCCCCTGACGGCCATCCGAGCATGACGGAACGCTCGGGCGATGCCGGTCCAGGATAGACCCATCGGGCTCAAAGCTGAAGCCGGCGGTCCTGTCGATGGGGCGCAGAACCGGGCCGCATCCCTGACGCGGCAAGGGGATCCTTGAACGCCGGGAACCCGGGCACGTGACCCGGGCGCCCTGCTCCACGGGCCTACTTGATGTCCGAGGCGACCTGCACCTTGACCATCTTGTCGGGATCGGTCACGGCGCCGCCGGCCGAACCCGCAGGCGCCTTCTTGAGCTTGTCGACGACGTCCATGCCCTGCACGACCTCACCGATCACGGTGTACTGGCCGTTGAGGAACGAGGCATCGCCGAAGCAGATGAAGAACTGCGAATTGGCGGAATCGACGCTGTCGCCGCGGCGCGCCATGCCGACGGTGCCGCGCTTGAACGGCGTCGACGAAAACTCCTGCTTCAGGTTCGGATATTTCGAGCCGCCGGTGCCGTCGAACTTCTGGCCGTCGCCGGTCTGCGCCATGAACCCGTCCATGACGCGGTGGAACGGCACGTTGTTGTAGTAGCCTTCGCGCGCCAGCGTCTTCAGCCGCTCGGCGTGCTGCGGCGCCAGATCGGTGCGCAGCTTGATGACGATGCGGCCCTTGGTGGTGTCGATGACGAGCGCGTTCTGCTTGTCGAGCCCGGCGGGCAGCGATTGCGCCAGCGCCGGCAGCGCGAAGACGACAGCGAAGACGAAGGCGAGAGCGCGGATCATGGCTACTCCGAAGGAATGAGGGAACGCGTGGCAACGCCGCGCGGCGCGAAAGGCCAGCGGCGCATGGACTGTCAAACGAACTTGGCCTTGAGGCTGTCGACCACCGACGGCGGCACGAAATGCGAAATCTCGCCGCCCATGGCGGCGATCTGGCGGACCAGGCTGGCCGCAATCGGACGAACGGCAACCGACGCCGGGACGAACACGGTCTGGACTGCCGGTGCCATGGTCTGGTTCATGCCGGCGAGCTGCATCTCATAGTCGAAATCGGTACCGTCCCGCAGGCCGCGGATCATGAGAACGGCTCCGGCCTTTTGCGCTGCGGTCACGGTCAGATTGTCGTAGGTGGCGGTCTCGAACCCGCAACCCGCCGCCGCAGCGACCGGCCCGAACACCTCCTGGGCCATCGCCAGCCGCTCCTCGGTCGAGAACAGCGGCTTCTTGCCGTGATGCACGCCGACCGCAACGATCAGCCGGTCACAGAGATGAACGGCCTGCCGGACCACGTCGAGATGGCCGTTGGTGACGGGATCGAACGAGCCTGGATAGAGCGCAATGCGTTGCATGCGCCCGTCCTATACCGCCCGGAACAGACCGGCAAGCCGCCGTCGCGGGCGCTGGCGCGGCTGTGATGGCCGGGACAGGCTCGATCCGCGCGAGATCTGACGACGCCGGCCGGAACTGCAGCCCCCTTCGACGATTGTTTCATGGGACCCCGGACCACGAAACACATCCGCCAGGACACGAAACCAATTCGCTCGGCCGGCGAAAGCATCCCGAAACCCGAAGAGGTTATCAAATCCTTAACAAACGACAGGCCGGGAACGGCCCAAGACCAGGACAGGGGACCGTCATGATCAAAGCGCTTTCTGCCATCGCAGCGGCCGGCTTCGTGGCCACCGCCCTCACCGTGCTGCCCGGCTTTGCCCCGGAGGTCGCCGCCAGTGTACCGCAGCCGCTGGCCAAGGGCGATCGCCTGGACTTCCGCCCGATCGGCCGCGACTGCTCGCAGCAGGCTTGGCCGAACTTCGAGGCCTCCTGTCTGCGCACCGCCGGCACCAAGGCGACGATCCGCGAGGCGCGGGTGGTCGGCGTCGACCGGACGCAGTGAGCGAATAGCGAATAGCGAATAGCGAATAGCGAATAGGCAAGAACCCGATTCGTCCCTACTCGCTACTCCCTATTCGCCATTCGCCTTCTTACTCCCCATTCGCCGCTTCAGTCCCATTCGCCCCGTTGCCATTCTCCGTCTCTTCGCCGATGTGCTCCACCGAGACGACGTGCTCATCGTCGGCGGTGTTGAACACGATGACGCCCTGGGTCGAGCGACCGGCGATACGGATGCCGTCGACGGGACAGCGGATCAGCTGGCCCTTGTCGGTCACCAGCATGATCTGATCGCCGTCCTCGACCGGGAATGACGCGACGAGCTTGCCGTTGCGGTTGTTGACGGACATCGCGACGATACCTTTGCCGCCGCGGCCGGTGGTGCGGTACTCGTAGGACGAGGTCCGCTTGCCGTAGCCGTTGACCGAGACGGTCAGCACCACCTGCTCCTGGGCCGACATCTCCACATAGCGTTCCTGCGACAGCTGGATCGAGCCCGCGGCTGCGGCCTCCTCGCCCTCGCTCTCGACCGGCTCCTCGGCGGCCGTATCGCCCGCCATGGCTCGGCGCATCTTCAAATAGGCGGTGCGCTCGTCCGAGGTGGTCTCGACGTGGCGCAGGATCGACAGCGAGATCACCTTGTCGCCCTCGGCGAGCGCGATGCCGCGCACGCCCATCGAGGTGCGCCCCGTGAACACGCGCACGTCCGGAACCGGGAAGCGGATGCACTGCCCGCCCGACGCCGTGAGCAGCACGTCGTCACGCTCGGTGCAGATCTGCACGTTGACGATCTCTTCGCCCTCGTCGAGCTTCATCGCGATGATGCCGGAGCGGCGCACATCGACGAAATCCGACAGCTTATTGCGGCGGACATTGCCGCCGGTGGTGGCGAACATCACGTCGAAATTGGCCCAGGAGGATTCGTCCTCCGGCAGCGGCATGATCGTGGTGATGCGCTCGCCCTGCTCCAGCGGCAGGATGTTGATCAGCGCCTTGCCGCGCCCGTTGGGCGCCGCGACCGGCAGCCGCCAGACCTTCTCCTTGTAGACTTGGCCGCGCGACGAGAAGAACAGCACCGGCGTGTGCGTGGACGCCACGAACAGCCGGCTGACGAAATCCTCCTCGCGGGTCTGCATGCCGGCGCGGCCCTTGCCGCCGCGGCGCTGGGCGCGATAGGCCGACAGCGGCACGCGCTTGGTGTAGCCGGCATGGGACACGGTCACGACCATGTCCTCGCGCTGGATCAGGTCCTCGTCCTCGACCTCGCCTTCCTGCTCGGCGATCACGGTGCGGCGCGGCGTGCCGAACTCGGCTTTGACGGCGGCGAGTTCGTCCTTGACGATGCCCTGCACGCGCGCACGCGAGCGCAGGATGTCGAGATAGTCGTTGATTTCGATCTTGAGCTTGTCCAGTTCGTCCGAGATTTCCTCGCGGCCGAGCGCGGTCAGCCGTTGCAGGCGCAGATCGAGAATGGCCCTCGCCTGCTCGAACGACAGGCGGATGGTGCCATCTTCCGCGAGCCGATGACGGGGGTCGTCGATCAGGGTGATGATGGCCTCGACATCCTTGGCCGGCCAATCGCGCGACATCAGCGCATCGCGCGCGCTGGTCGGATTTGGCGACGTCCTGATGACGCGGATGACCTCGTCGATATTGGCGACGGCGACCGCGAGGCCGACCAGGATGTGGGCGCGATCGCGCGCCTTGTTGAGCAGGTACTTGGTTCTGCGCGTGACGACCCGTTCGCGGAACGCGATGAAGATCGTCAGCAGATCCTTCAAGGTCATCGTCTGCGGACGGCCGCCGTCGAGCGCCAGCATGTTGGCGGCAAAGCTCGTCTGCAGCGGCGTGAATTTGTAGAGCTGGTTCAGCACCACGTCCGGCACCGCGTCGCGTTTCAACTCGATCACGACGCGATAGCCGTCGCGATCCGACTCGTCGCGCAAATCGGAAATGCCTTCGATCTTCTTCTCGCGCACCAGTTCGGCGATGCGCTCGACCATCGTCGCCTTGTTGACCTGGTAGGGAATCTCGGAGACGATGATCGCCTCGCGATCCTTGCGGATGGTGTCGATCCGCACCTTGCCCCGCATCATGATCCCGCCGCGGCCGAGATGATAGGCGCTACGGATGCCCGCCCGCCCGAGGATGATGCCGCCGGTCGGAAAATCCGGGCCCGGAATGATGTTGATCAGGTCGTCGATCGTGAGTGCGGGATTGTCGATCAGCGCGACGCAGGCGTCGATGACCTCGCCGAGATTGTGCGGCGGGATGTTGGTGGCCATGCCGACCGCGATGCCGCCGGCGCCATTGACCAGCAGGTTCGGGAACTTGGCCGGAAGAACCGAAGGCTCCCTGTCCGAATTGTCGTAGTTCGGCTGGAAGTCGACCGTGTCCTTGTCGATGTCGTCGAGCAGCGGGATCGCAGACTTCGCGAGCTTGGCTTCGGTATATCGATACGCTGCGGGAGGATCACCGTCGACCGAGCCGAAGTTGCCCTGGCCGTCGATCAACGGCACGCGCATCGAGAAGTCCTGCGCCATGCGCACCATGGCGTCATAGATCGACTGGTCGCCATGCGGATGGTATTTACCGATGACGTCACCGACCACGCGCGCGGACTTGACGTACTTCTTGTCCGGCGTGTGCCCCTGCTCGTACATCGAATACAGGATGCGACGATGCACCGGCTTCAGGCCGTCGCGCGCATCGGGCAGCGCTCGCGACACGATCACGCTCATCGCGTAATCGAGGTAGGAGCGCTTCATCTCGTCGAGGATGGAAACGGGACGAATGTCGGAAGGTCCGCCCGGCTCGCCGGGCTTCTCATCTTCAGGTTCAGACAAAGGGGATTCCGGTCGGTTTGACAGGCGAAAATCGCTTGGAATCATATACTCCAGGAGCGTGCCGCAAACCACCCCTAAGGATGTCCAAGGCGCGCTTTTTCCGCTCGCCTTTCCAGTCACTTAACCAGACCGCGCAGCCGCCTGCGAGATGCTGCGGAAACGGCTCCGCTACGAGCCGAACACCACCTTGTGCATGACCCGTCCCGGCAGCAGCGTGAACAGTCCGGCGATGACGAGGGCGCCGGCAAACAGCGCGATCATGGCGCGGCGATGGGCCGTTACCCGATGGCGATGCGCAGCCCATACGGCCAGCGGCAGCGCGGCCAGCGTGTAGAGCGACAGCAGGTGGATCGGGCTCCATGGACCGACCAGCCGGATGGTATGAATCCAGAACGAGCTGGCCGCAACGGCGGCCATCAGCGCCACCCAGATCCAGCCGAGCGTTCGATGCGGCAAGGTGCCCTTGGGTGCAGCGAACTGGACCAGCCCCAGGGCGAACGCCGTCATCGCAGCAAGGGCGTGCAGCTGGATGGCGGGCTCGGCATCGAACAGCGGCGCAAAGCTCATGCGACGGCCCCGGCATGGCGGCCCGCGCGTTGCGCGGCCCCCCTTGATAGCATCGACATGTTGATAGCATCAACATTGGCTGCACGCATCCAGGGCTTCTGCCTGCCCTCGACCGCGGCACGCAGCCACCCGCCGACGCCCGTCCAGACACGAATGGAAGCCGACGCGTGTTTGCCGCGTCGCCGCGCGCGTCAGAACGGAATGTCGTCGTCCATGTCGCTGTTGCGTCCGCCACCGCCGGCCGAAGCGACCGCGCGGCGCGGCGGCGCCATCGACGGACCGCTGCTGCCGAAATCGCCACCCGGCTCGTCAGCGAAGTTGCCGCCCCCGCCGCCGCCTCGGCCATCGAGCATCGTCAGCGTCGAATTGAAGCCCTGCAGCACGACCTCGGTCGAGTATTTCTCGACACCGCTCTGGTCGGTCCATTTGCGGGTCTGCAGCGCGCCCTCGATGTAAACCTTCGCGCCCTTCTTGAGATACTGCTCGGCGACCTTGCAGAGACCTTCGTTGAAGATCACCACGCGGTGCCACTCGGTCTTCTCCTTGCGCTCGCCGGTGCCCTTGTCGCGCCACGTTTCGGACGTCGCGATGCTCAGATTGGCGATCGGCCGACCATCCTGCGTGCGCCGGATCTCCGGATCCTTGCCGAGATTGCCGACCAAAATCACCTTGTTCACGCTACCCGCCATCACACTCTCCCGCGGTTTTCAGAAATGCACTGGACCGGCCATGCTCACCGGTGCATCGGCGCAAGGCGGCGAAACCCGTCCTTCGGGCGGACCCTATACGGTTGCCGCTAAGGCCACCTGCCTTCTCATCGCTTATCCACATATAGCAACGCGCCCCGGATTGTTCCAGCTTTGTTCGCATCGCAACGCCCACAACCATGCGTATAGTACCGCGGAACCCAACGGGAACCAAAAGTTCCGCCACGGAACCCTGAAATGGTTCCCTATAATCACGGAAAAATAATTAACTTTCATTAGGTTAGGTCGCCTCACATCCTCCTCGCCTGTGGCTTTTGGGAGACGGTATCCAGAGTTGAATCGCGTATATTTGAGGATGGAATGGGGCCGACACGCTGGTCGTACCATCTTCACAAAAGCGCGCCTCCGGGGACGATTTTCGGGGCGCAAAACGCGGGAGACTTGGGATGAAACTTGGGATGAAGAGTGTTTTTCTTGGAGCTGTCAGCTTGATCGGTTTGGGGTCGCTGGCCCCCGCAGGCGCCGCCGATCTCGCCGCCCGCCCTTACACCAAGGCGCCGATGGTGGCCCCCGCCCCGCTGCCGACCTGGGCCGGCTTCTATCTGGGTCTGCAGGGCGGCGGCGCCTGGGGGCGGAGCGATGAGACCTTCTTCGGCGCGCCGAATACGGCGATCTTTGCCGGCACCCAGCGCTACGACTTCAACGGCGGCTTCGCCGGTGGCGTCATCGGCTACAACTGGCAGGTCGACAACGTCGTGTTCGGTCTCGAAGGCGACTACCACTGGGCCGACGTCGACGGCCGCTCGAGCGTGATCAACGCTGGCCTCGGTGACACCTACTTCACCAAGCTGCGTGGCTTCGGCGACATCAAGGGTCGTCTCGGCTGGGCTGCTGGTCCGGCGCTGTTCTTCGTCAGCGGCGGTGCCGCCGTCGGCGACCTGCAGCACCGCTATGACGGCGTTCCGGGTAACGTGTTCGTACGGAACGACTGGCGCTGGGGTTGGACGATCGGCGCTGGCGCCGAATACATGTTCGCCCCCAACTGGTCGGCGAAGGTCGAGTACAACTATCTCGATTTCGGCAAGAGCACGATCCAGTACTCGCCGGTCGTGGCCAACCGCTCGGAGTGGAGCGACACCATCCACACCGTCAAGGCCGGCATCTCCTACCACTTCGGTGGTCCGGGCGTGTCGCGCTACTGATTGCGCCCTGGAAGCGAATATGTCGAAAGGCCGGCCTCGCGCCGGCCTTTTTTTGCGTGCCAGAACCGGCACTTGCTGAGCCGTTGTGTCCTTTGGGTGACGGCTTTTTACCACGGAAGGGTCTATCAAGGCCTCGCGGATGGGCGTTGGTGAGAGTGTGCGTGCGGGCGTCGGACTGGGTTTGGGGACTGCGATGAGAAGGCTGTTGCTGGGGGCGACAACCTCGCTGGCGTTGGGGCTTGCGCCGGCGATCGCAGCCGATTTGCCCGCGCGCACCTTCACCAAGGCGCCCGCGATGATCGCGACGATCTATGATTGGAGCGGCTTCTATCTCGGTCTGAACGCTGGCGGTGGCTCCGCACGCAGTTGTTGGACCAACAACGTGACCTTTGGCGGCGTCGCCGCGACCAATGCCGAGGGCTGCCACGATGCGGCCGGCGCGCTGGCCGGCGGCCAGATCGGTTATCGCTGGCAAGCGGGCAGCTGGGTGTTCGGTGTCGAAGGCCAGGGCAACTGGGCCAACCTCAAGGGCAGCAACACCAGTCAGCTCGCGCCCGCGGTCACCAACCAGACCAAGGTCAACGGTGTCGGCCTTCTCACCGGCCAGATCGGCTATGCCTGGAACAACGTGCTCTGGTATGTGAAGGGCGGCGCAGCCGTCGCGGGCGAGAAGTACACCGGTCTCGCCACCGGGACGGGCACGGCGTTCGACCAGTCCACCGCGACGCGCTGGGGCGCGACGGTCGGAACCGGCGTCGAAGTGGGCTTCGGCAAGAACTGGTCGGTCGGCGCCGAATACGAACATATCTTCATGGGCAACAAGGCCCTCAACTTCTCCGGCCTTCCCGCCGGTGGGGCGACTCGAACCGATACCGTCGGTCAGGACGTCGACATGGCCACCGTCCGCGTCAACTATCGCTGGGGCGGTCCGGTCGTCTCCAAGCACTGACGCACTGACGCCGCGGTACGGCCGTCTCACCGAGCTCGAGCTTCGGCCGGGCCGCACGCATGCAGGTCACGCCACTCAGGCAGGCCCCCGCCGCCGGCACGGGCCCGCTGCCAAACCCATCCCGCCCCTGCCCGTTTACCGCCGGTTAAGCACGACCGACACAACGGCGCGCCTGCGCCCGTCGGTTCACCGCTTCGAAAATCAGTCCCTCCTACGATCAGCAACACGCCACATCGGGGCCGGATCGGAGGGATCCGGCGATGGTCGTTCTGGGACTGGGGAGAGAAGAGATGCAGAAGACAACGCTGATCGTGACGGCGGGCGCCGCCTTGCTCGGAGTGGCACCGGCATCGGCAGCCGACTTCGCTGCGCGGCCCTATGGCAAGGCGCCGCCGCCGGCCTATGTCACGCCGCTGCCGAGCTGGGCCGGATTCTATCTCGGCGTCAACGGCGGTGCCGACTGGAGCCGCAATTGCTGGACGCTGAACAATGTCGGCGGCGCGCCGGTCGTGCCGACGCAGTCCGAAGGCTGCCGCAACGCCTCGAGCGGCCTCATCGGCGGCCAGGTCGGGTATCGCTGGCAGGCCGCCAGCTGGGTGTTCGGCCTCGAAGCCCAGGGCGACTGGACCGACCTGAAATCGTCGAACGCCAGCACCGCGGCGCTCGCGGCCGGCATCACCAACAACACCAAGACCGACGCGATCGGGCTGTTCACCGGTCAGGTCGGCTATGCCTGGGGCAACGTGCTCTGGTATGTGAAGGGCGGCGCGGCGGTCACCCACAACAAATACACCGGCACCGCCAACGCGGCGGCTCCGTTCCCGGTCGGCACGCTGCTCGACTCCGCCAGCGAGACCCGCTGGGGTGGCACCGTCGGCACCGGCGTCGAATTCGGCTTTGCACCGAACTGGTCGGTCGCGGTCGAGTACGATCACCTCTTCATGGGCTCGCGCGACGTCAGTTTCCCCGCGACGGCGACTGTGAACTCCCGCGTCGACACCATCAAGCAGGACATCGACATGGCGACCGTCCGGGTGAACTACCGCTTCGGCGCGCCCGGCACGCGCTACTGAAACACCTCGCCGCGCACGATTGCGAAAGGCCGGCGTCCGCGCTGGCCTTTTTCGTGTCCGAGGCCCGGCACCGCGGCGGCTCTTTTGTGTTAAATATTTGATTTATAACGCTTTTTTGGCCATGTGGCGCGTGCGTTACAGCCTCCCGGGGGTGCCCCGTGTATGACTTCCCCATCGCTTGTCATTCCAACTCCTTGGGGGAGAATTTGATGAAGAAGTTGCTCGTGATCACGACGGCTCTCGTCGGCATCGCAACCGCCACCTCGGCGTCCGCAGCGGACCTCGCGGCACGGCCCTACACCAAGGCGCCGCCGATGATGGTCGCCATCAACGACTGGGGCGGCTTCTATCTCGGCATCAACGGCGGTTACGGATCGAGCCGCAATTGCTGGACCCTCGTGGCCGGCCCGGCCGAGGGGTGCCATAATGCGACCGGCGGCACCATCGGTGGCCAGTTCGGCTATCGCTGGCAGATGGGTTCGGTGGTGTTTGGCCTGGAAGCGCAGGGCAATTGGGCCGACCTGACCGGAAACAACGTCAGCCCAGTGTTCGCCCCGGACCGCAATCGGAGCAAGCTCACCGCCTTTGGCCTGTTCACCGGCCAGATCGGCTATGCCTTCGAAAACGTCCTGCTCTACGCCAAGGGCGGCGCGGCCGTCACCGACACCAAGTACGAGATCTTTTCCGGCGTGATCAACACCGTGCTGGCCACCACGACCGTGCACAAATGGGGCGCGTCCGTCGGCGCCGGCGTCGAATACGCGTTTGCGCCGAACTGGTCGGTGGGCTTCGAATACGACCACCTGTTCATGGGCAACACGAACGTCCCGTTCCGCGGCGCGGTCTTCACCCAGACCGACACCATCAAGCAGGACGTCGACCTGTTCACGGCGCGCCTCAACTACCGCTTCGGCGGCCCGGTCATCGCCAAATACTGACTCTGGAAGGCTCCAGAACTGCAGAAGGCCGGCCTCGCGCCGGCCTTTTTTGTTGCAAAAAAGCGCCCTTGCTTCAACGCCACAACGGGAACCAAGCACTTGAGCAACATGATCTTTCCAGATCATGTCAGGATCTGCGCTGTTTCGCCGCGACTGTGTCTTCGCGGTGACGGTAATCCGTACGGAACCGGGCTATAGGAACCTCGTCAACTTGAACGGGTGAGTCTGTTTCGTGCGTAAGCTTTTCGGTGCGATGCGGACTTCAAGGAATAAACTGGAGACAAGAATGAAGAAGATCCTGCTCGCGACCGTGGCCGTGGCCGCCCTGGCCGCTCCCGCCGCCGCCGCTGATCTCGCTGCACGCCCGACCTACACCAAGGCCCCGGTTCTCGCGCCGGTGATGACCTGGACCGGTTTCTACATCGGTGCGATGGGCGGCTATGCCACGGAAGAGTCGTCTGGCGTCAAGGGCGGTCTGGCCGGCGGCACCATCGGCTACAACTGGCAGCAGGGCCCCGTCGTGTACGGCCTCGAGGCTGACGCAGCTTGGGCCGACCTCACTGACTCGATCTCCGGCATCGTCCCGGGCTTCGGTCTCGTGACCGCCAGCACCAAGGTCAACAGCACCGGCACGGTGCGCGGCCGCATCGGTTACGCCTTCGGTCCGACCCTGCTGTACGCCACCGGCGGTTATGCCTGGGCCAACAACAAGCTGTCCCTGTCGGCGCTCGGCGTGGGCGTGTCCGACGAGCAGTTCCTGAACGGCTGGACCGTCGGCGCTGGCGCAGAATGGATGTTCGCACCGAAGTGGTCGGTGAAGGCCGAGTACCTCTACAAGTCCTTCGAGGGCAAGAGCTACTTCAATGGCGCGCTGGCGACCGGCGACCTCAACCTGCACTCCGTGCAGGTCGGCGTGAACTACCACTTCTAAGAACGACGCCTCCGGGCCAACGCACAAAGCCTCCGCTCGACCCGAGCGGAGGCTTTTTCTTTGGGCGGCGCGTTTGCGCGATTCGAGCCCGCGACGGGGCAAACCCGCTCGGGTCCGCTCGGCCTCCTGCCAATCGCTGCCACGCGCGCAGCGCATTGTTGATGATTCGTGCGCGGCACTGGAAATCCAGCTGCGTTCTTCCTACGTTCCGAGCATACCTTTCCATTGGCGTCCGATGGCCGGTTCCCGGCGGTGCGCGCCTGCAATGATGGCGCGATTTGGCGCCGTGGGACGATCGTCATGGATGAAGTGATCAAGGCCAAGCAGCGCACGCAAGCCAACTCGTCGAGCCTGCGGGCGATCACCATCCGCGGTGCCCGCGAGCACAATCTCAAGAACATCGACGTCGAGATCCCGCGCGACAAGCTCGTCGTCTTCACCGGGCTCTCCGGCTCAGGCAAATCCTCGCTCGCATTCGACACCATCTATGCCGAGGGCCAGCGCCGCTACGTCGAATCGCTCTCCGCCTATGCGCGCCAGTTCCTGGAGATGATGCAGAAGCCGGATGTCGACCAGATCGACGGCCTGTCGCCGGCGATCTCGATCGAGCAGAAGACCACGTCGAAGAACCCGCGCTCCACCGTCGGCACCGTCACCGAGATCTACGATTACATGCGGCTGCTGTGGGCGCGTGTCGGCGTGCCCTACTCGCCGGCCACCGGCCTGCCGATCGAGAGCCAGACCGTGTCGCAGATGGTTGACCGCGTGCTGGCGCTGCCCGAGGGTACGCGGTTGTATCTGCTGGCGCCGGTCGTGCGCGGCCGCAAGGGCGAGTACAAGAAGGAGCTCGCCGAATATCTCAAGAAGGGCTTTCAGCGCGTCAAGATCGACGGCACCTTCCACGAGCTCGCCGAGGCGCCCACGCTCGACAAGAAATTCCCGCACGACATCGACGTCGTCGTCGACCGCATCGTCGTCCGCCCCGACATCGGCCAGCGCCTGGCCGAGAGTTTTGAAACTGCGCTGAAGCTCGCGGAGGGCCTCGCCGTCATCGAGTTCGCCGACGCGCCAGCCTCCGCCGCGCCGGCGGAGGAGAAGGAAAAGAAGAAGACCGCAAAAATCCACGACAAGAGCGGGCCCGAGCGCATCCTGTTCTCCGAAAAATTCGCCTGCCCGGTCTCCGGCTTCACCATCCCCGAGATCGAGCCGCGGCTGTTCTCGTTCAACAATCCCTATGGCGCCTGCCCGGAATGCGGCGGCCTCGGCGTCGAGCAGCATGTCGACGCCGATCTGGTGATTCCCGACAAGGACGTCACCCTGCGCAAGGGCGCGATCGCGCCCTGGGCCAAGTCGTCCTCGCCCTATTATTTGCAGACGCTGACCGCGCTCGGGAAGTTCTACAAGTTCACCCTGGACACCAAGTGGAAGGACCTGCCGAAGAAGACGCAGAACGCGCTGCTGCACGGCTCGGGCGACGACGAGATCAAGTTCACCTATGAGGACGGCGTCCGCGCCTACGACACCAAGAAGCCGTTCGAGGGCGTCATCACCAACATCGAGCGCCGCTTCCGCGAGACCGAGAGCGAATGGGCGCGCGAGGAGCTCGGCAAATACTTCAACGACGTGCCCTGCGCCGGCTGCAAGGGTTTTCGACTGAAGCCCGAGGCGCTGAGCGTCAAGGTCGGCGGCAAGCATATCGGCGATATCTCCGAGCTCAGCGTCAAAGCCGCCGGCGAATGGTTCGCCGAGGTGCCGAAGCAGCTCAACGCGCAGCAGACCGAGATCGCGACCCGCATCCTGAAGGAGATCCGCGACCGCCTGACCTTCCTGCTCGACGTCGGCCTGAACTACCTGACCCTGGCGCGCTCCTCCGGCACCCTGTCCGGCGGCGAGAGCCAGCGCATCCGCCTGGCCTCGCAGATCGGTTCGGGGCTGACCGGCGTGCTCTACGTCCTCGACGAGCCGTCGATCGGCCTGCACCAGCGCGACAACGCCCGCCTGCTCGACACGCTGAAGCGGCTGCGCGATCTCGGCAACACCGTGATCGTGGTCGAGCACGACGAGGACGCCATTCGTCTCGCCGACTACGTGCTCGACATCGGCCCCGGCGCCGGCACCCATGGCGGCCACATCGTCGCCGAGGGCACCCCCGCCGAGATCATGCGCAATCCGAAGTCGCTGACCGGCAAATATCTCACCGGCGAACTCGAGGTCGAGGTGCCGGAGCGGCGGCCGCCGAACCACCGCCGCACCATCAAGGTCATCAACGCCCGCGGCAACAATCTGAAGAACGTCTCGGCCGAGATCCCGCTCGGCCTGTTCACCGCCATCACCGGCGTCTCCGGCGGCGGCAAGTCGACGCTTCTCATCGACACGCTCTACAAGGCGATCGCGCGCAAGCTCAACGGCGCCAGCGAGGGCGCCGCGCCGCACGACCGCATCGAGGGCCTGGAGCACATCGACAAGATCATCGACATCGACCAGTCGCCGATCGGCCGCACGCCGCGCTCCAATCCCGCGACCTATACCGGCGCGTTCACGCCGATCCGCGAATGGTTTGCCGGTCTTCCCGAGGCGAAGGCACGCGGCTACGAGCCCGGCCGCTTCTCCTTCAACGTCAAGGGCGGCCGCTGCGAGGCCTGCCAGGGCGACGGCGTCATCAAGATCGAGATGCACTTTTTGCCGGATGTCTACGTCACCTGCGACGTCTGCAAGGGCAAGCGCTACAACCGCGAGACGCTCGACGTATTGTTCAAGGGCAAGTCGATCGCCGACGTGCTTGACATGACCGTCGAGGAGGCCGCCGAGTTCTTCAAGGCGGTGCCACGCGTCCGCGACACGTTCGAGACCCTGCGCCGCGTCGGCCTCGACTACATCCATGTCGGTCAGCAGGCCACCACGCTCTCCGGCGGCGAGGCCCAGCGCGTCAAGCTCGCCAAGGAGCTGTCGAAGCGCGCCACCGGCCGCACGCTCTACATCCTCGACGAGCCGACCACCGGCCTGCACTTCCACGACGTCAAGAAGCTGCTGGAGGTGCTGCACGAGCTGGTCGCGCAGGGCAATACGGTGGTCGTGATCGAGCACAATCTCGAGGTCATCAAGACCGCCGACTGGGTGATCGACTTAGGCCCCGAAGGCGGCGACGGCGGCGGCGAGATCGTCGCCTGGGGCCCGCCGGAGGACATCGTCAAGGCCCCGCGCAGCTACACGGGGCAGTTCCTCAAGCCGGTGCTGGAGAAGTCGGCCAAACCGAAGAAGCGCGGGCGTGGCGCCGCCAGCGAGGCCGCGGAGTAGTTCCTCCTTTGACGTCATTGCGAACGAAGCGTTTCAGCCGAAGCCCAGCGGGCGAAGGCGGAAGCAATCCAGGGCCGAGCACGCGACTCTGGATTGCTTCGTCGTTTCGCTCCTCGCAATGACGCATGTGATTGATACCGGTTCGTAAGGCGAAGCCCGCCGCTCTCCAAAGAGCGACGGGCTTGATCACAACGAACTCAACTACCAGCGATAATACCCGCTGCGCGTGCCATTGTTGTTGCCGCCGGGGCCGACGTCGCCCTGGGACGAGCTCGGGGTCGGGTGGTTGGTGCCGTTGTAGCCGGTGCCCCAGCCCGGACCGTAGTAGGGCCCCGGCGCGACGGCGACGTAGCCTTCCTCATAGCCCGGCCTCACCTCATAGACCGGCGCCGGCGCCCAGGCGTAGGCGTCGCGGTCGGCGTAGGTGGGCATCCCCTGTCCGCCATAGCCGTAGCCGCCGGGGCCGTACTCGCCGGCCGAAGCGCCGACCGTGGCGGTCACCAGAGTCGCGGCCGCCAGCGCAGCCATTGCAATCATGCGCATCATCTCGCTCCTTTGTTCCTATTCTCGCGGGGACAAACGACGCCGACGCGGCCGAGGTTCCGCGGCAGCGTCCAACAATCTTGCGAGCCGACGCGACGCTCACTCGGCGGACCGATGATCCAATCGGATTGCTGAGAGAGAAACGGACTCGATAGACACGACAAACCCGCCGCTCGTGTCCGAGCGGCGGGTTGGTCAGGTCGCGCTAGCGCGCGGGGATCGTTACCACTGGCGATAGGCGCCGGTCAGCGTGCCGTTGTTGTTGCCCTGCGGGCCGACATCGCCCTGGCTCGAACTCGGGGTCGGATGGTTGGTGCCGTTGTAACCGCGGCCCCAGGTCGCCGGACCCTGACGATACATCGGTGCCGGCGCGGCGTCATAGCCCGGCTCGGAATCGTAGGACGCGGCCGGCGGAACCCAAGCCATCGAGTCGTTGTAACGGGCATAGCCCTGAGCGGATGCGGCGGCCGTGCCGATCACCAGCGTTGCGGCGGTAAGCGCCGCCATCTTGATCGCATGTTGCATGTGGTGTTCCTTCTTCTTGTGCGGGGTCAACGGCCGCACTGCGGCAGCGTTCCTGCAGTGCAAGGTCACAAACGCCGTGAGCCGATCGTGATCGGCCGCGACTGCCGTTCAAGACAGAGTGAGGGTCGCCCCGTCGCAGCAGCAGGTCAGGCGGCGACCGCGCGTCGCTGCGTCACGCCGGTCTCGGTGCCGCACGCCGCCCCGTCCGATTGCGTCCGGCGTATCGTGTTGCTATTGGCGCAGGCCGCCACGCCCGACCTCATGCTGCAGATCGCCCTTCCGCTCTTTCACCACGTTCGGTCCGATGCCCTACTCCCTCGTCATCTTCGATCTCGACGACACGCTGGCCGACAGCCTTCCGTGGTTTCGCCGCAACGTGAACATCGTGGCGGCGCGCTATCGCTTTCGCCCCGTCGTCGACGAAGACGTCGAGCTTCTGCGCCACTCCTCGGCGGCCGAGGTGCTGCAGCATCTCGGCGTCTCGCGCTGGAAGCTGCCACTGATCGCGCGGCACATCCGCCGCCTCAAGACCGAGCAGGCCGCCAGCATTCCGCTGTTCGCCGGCGTCGAGGCCATGCTGGCGACACTGGCCGCTGCGGGCATCCGCCTCGCGCTGGTGTCCTCCGATACCGAGGCCAATGCGCGCCAGAAGCTCGGCGCCTCCGCGCAGTTGTTCTCCGCCTTCGACTGCTCGGCCTCGCTGTACGGCAAGGCGCGCAAGTTCAGGCGCGTGGTGAAGCGCATGGGTTCCGCTGCCACCGAGGTCATCGCCATCGGCGACGAGACCCGCGACATCGATGCGGCCCGCGCCGCCGGCGTCGCCTTCGGTGCGGTGACCTGGGGCTACGCGGCGGAAAAGGCGCTGCGCGACCGGCAGCCCGAACTCGTGTTCACCCGGATGGAGGAGATCGTTGAGCGGCTGGTGGGGACGCCAGCCGCACGTGATACGTCGCCTGCATGAGCGTCGGCGGCATCTGCCACTGCCGGCGCGGAGCTACCGCCGCAGGAACGCGCCGAACGCGCGCGGGCCGTCGCCGACCTTGATTTCGCCGGTCACCTTCAGCGTCGCGACGTCGATGACGCTGAGCATGTTGCTCTCCCAATTGGCGACGATGATCTGCCGGCCGTCGGCGGTGGCTTCGATGCCCTCCGGATAGTCGCCGACATTGATGCGCTTGAGCGGCTGCAGGCTCGCCACGTCGAACACGCTGACCGTGCCGTCATACTGATCGGTGACGAAGCCCCTGCCCTGCGCCAGCGCGACCGCATAGGGCCGCAGGCCGGTCTTGACGCGGCCGATCTCCCTGAAATCAGCGAGATCGATCACCGACACGTCGTTGGACCCGACATTGGCGGTATAGGCGCGCCTGCCCTCGGCGTCGATGGTGACGCCGAACGGGCGGGTGCCGACCTTGATCGTCCTGAGCCGCTGCCGCGTCGACGTGTCGATCACCGAGACCTGGTCGTCGTCGCGGTCGGCCGAGAGCAGCAGCTTGCCGTCCGGCGTCACGGCGAGCCCCGAGGGCGAGGCGCCGACCGCGATGCTCGTGGTGACCGTGCGGGCGCTGGCGTCGATGACCCGGATCGCCGCGCTGTACCAGTCGGCGACATAGACCGTCGCGCCATTTGGCGTCACCACGATGCCGAGCGGCCCGCCGCCGACATCGATACGCGCGACGACTTTCCGCTCGTGGGCGTCGATCACGCTGACGGACTTGTCGTCGGGGCTCGCCACATAGGCGAAGCGCCCGTCGGCGGCGACAGCCACGCCGGCCGGCTTGCCCCCGATCGGAATCGTCGCCACCGGCTTCGACGTCGCGAGATCGACGATGGTGAGATCATCGCTAAGCTGATTGGTGACGAAGGCTTCTTCGGCGTGGGCAGCGGCGGAGCTGCAGGCGAGGACGGCTGCGAGCAGAAGAACGCAGATACCATGATGAAGATGTCGTGCACTGGGGCCGCGAACCCGGCACTCGCCTCTCCCCGCTCGCGGCAGAGCTATCGCATATGGAGATGCGGAGCTGTCCCGGCGGGCAATCCTGCTGATGAGTTGCTCCGTCATGCCCGGGCTTGTCCCGGGCATCCACGTCGTTCTCAGCATGCCGAACGACGTGGATGGCCGGGACGAGCCCGGCCATGACGACGTGGAGAGAGACGAGCACGAAACCGCGATCGTCATATGCGATAGCTCTGCCGCTTGCGGGGTGAGGTCGGATTGCATCGAAGATGCAATCCGGGTCCGCGCATCTGCCGACCCCAGCCCTCACAGCGCGAGCGAAACCCGTCGCGGCCCCGTGAAGAACGGGGAGAGATAGCGCAGCACCTTCTGGGGAACATCATCGGCCCTCAATGAGCAATTCGTCCGCTCAGCTCCCGCTCTCCACCTTCTTCTTCAACCCGTCCAGCCCGCCCTTGTAGAGCCCGCTCACGGCGTTCACCGCGGCCTCGTCGCTCAGCTCCGGCGGCGGATCGTTGTTGGGGAAGCCGCGGTAGAACGCGCCGACCCATTCGACCATGCTGCCCTTGCCGTCGGCGCTCGGCGTGACCGCGATGGTCGACGAGTAGTTCGTCACCGGCAGCACCTTCACATCCACGGCCGTGATGCGGTACGAATAGCTCATCTTCTCGGCGTCGTATTTGTAGAGTTCCTCCTCGACGGTGCCGCCGCCCTTCAAGGTCAGCTTGCGGGTCGCGCCGACCTCGTTGCCCTTGTCGCCTTCGGTCTTCTCGACCGGGCCGAGCCAGCTCATGTCCTGGAAGTTGCCGATCACGGCCCACACCTTGGCGGGCGCGGCGTTGATCTCGACATGCTCCTGCACCTTGCGCCGGGTCGGACCATGCGCATCGGCCGTGGTCAGGGTCATGATTGTCAGGGCCGTCGTTGCGATCGCCAGCGCCTTGCCGAACACCATCCTCATCTCGTTTCCTCAGTCACTCTCATTGGCCGGCGCATCCGGCGCGCGGCGGCGCATCTTTGCACCGCTCCCGATTGTTGCAACAAAAAAGACCGTGTCGTGGCGATCGGCGGCCGCTCAATTCGCGCCGCAGCAGCGCTTGTATTTCTGGCCGGAACCGCACGGACAGGGGTCGTTGCGGCCGATCTTGCCGAGCGATGCGAACGGATTGGGCCGGTCGGCGAAATCGGGCGCCCCGGGCATCGCCGCGCCGCTCTCCCGATACCGGTAGAGGGTCAGCACCGCATCGCGGATATCGGCGGACATATCGCCGAGGTGGAGACGCGGATCGCGGTCATCCTCGAGCGCCCGATCGATGGCGATCATCAGGATCACGGCCGCAGCCGCCACCTCGCCGCCGGCCTGCCGATAGGCCTCGAAGCGCTCGGGACGCAGGCCCACCGCCGCAGCAAAGCCTTCGGTCCACAGTTGCCAGATCACATCGCCAGTCGTGGGATCGACTGAAAAGCGCGGCTGATACCGCTCCGGATCGCGCGCCAGCGTCCGTGCGATCTCGTCGTGATACGCCATGACCAGGCCAAGCACCGCATTGGCATGTTCGATGCTCGCAAACACCGAGTGCCGTCCCTTGCCGAATCCGAACGCCGCCGCGAACCATTCGCCGGGCGGGACCTGCTCGGGCAGAACCAGGAGACCGGCGATGAAGCCGTCGAGTTCCTCCAGCACCATCGCGCGATCGTCGAGGGCGAGCAGCGCCTGGTCGAGTTCGTCGTGGCTGGTCTCTTCCGGCATGCTGCAACCTTCTCTCGTCCGCCCTTGCTCGCGCGCCGCGAGTCGCCCGACGGGCACGCGACCGGGCCGCAACGCGGCGGGTTTGACACCAAAACGGGCGTGCGCGCAAAACCTAAATTTGCAAGGGGGATCAGCGGCATCACCTCTGTCCAGTCCCGCGGCGAAAAATTTCCCTCTTTCGCTTTTTCGCAATTTCGGTTTTCCTGTCCGCGTCCCGTCCTCACGAGAGGGGCGCTTCGCGGTCGTCACGGACGTTGAGGCGGGATGCGGTGGGCGTGTCGGTGCTGCAGCGTGGTCTCATGATCGCGCCGACGAACGGCACGATGCGCACGGTCAAGTCGCGTGGTCCTGATACCCCGACGCTGGTATCAAGGTCGAAGGGCTGGACGAGTCCTGCGACCGACGGTGGCCAACAAGCCCGGAGCACCGGGGAGAACGCGAAGCAGCCGTTCCAACCATCGCGCGGGGAATGCCGGGATGTCTCGGCTGAACCTGTGGTACCTGCCGCCTGCATTTTTTTGAGCAGGCGGGCCATGGGGGCGGCCAGCTCCCGGCATTCCCCGCGCCCTCTCATTCGATGAGGGCGAAACGAACGTCAAAGCTCGGGTGCGAAGGCATCGCGAGACGATAGCACCATGTCCCACATGTTTCGTCCGGTTTCCGCGCAATCGCCGCCCCATCCTCCGCTGTCGTTGCCCGCGCAGGCGGGCAATCCAGTCCGCCGCGGCCTCTCGATCGAGCCGGGCGATGACAGCTCAGAAGGCGGCAACAGATGGGCTCAATTGAACGGATGAGCACCGCAACCCCACCTCAACTCTCTCCTCCGTCATGTTCGCGGCGGCACGAAGCGACGAGCCCGGAATCCTGCGCGCGAAGCGTAGCATCAGTCGTCCACCGGCTCTCGCAACTACGCCACGACTTCCAGCACCAGCTCCATCGTCATCAGCACCGGATTGTCGCCGCGAACCAGGCGTCCCTGCGCCAACGCGCCGGTGTAGTCGACCAGCGCGACATCGAGCGTGGCTTCGAGGCCGCCGGCTCGGTGCGCGACGACGCCGGAGGTGATCGTCAGCTCCGTCGCAAACGGATCGACGATCGCACCATCCTCGAAGCGCGCGCCGATGGTCGAGCCGACGCCGCCGCGGATGCGGGCCTCACGGATCCCCTGCGCCCTGCAGAAGTCTTCGAGACAGCCGGCGACGTCCTGGTTCGGCCGCAGCCGCAGCGCGAAGGCGCGGCGCTCCGTCGTTGCCCCGCTCCGCACGGCCGCGACCGGGCCGAACAGCTTGAACCCGGTCTCGGGGTCCGGCTCCGCCTTGAAGATCGCGCCGTCCAGTCCGAAGGCCGCGACCTCGAACGCCTCGGCAACGATGGTCTCCTCTGGCAGGATGTGGCCGCCGCCGTTGCGGCCGCCCTCTTCCGTCCACAGCGCATGGCAGTGAAAGAACGGCGCGCCGTCGCGCACGCCGAGCGTCATGGTGGCGGTGGAGAGATGCGTCACGCCGGCAGGCCGATAGGTCTCGCTGTAGAACGCCGCATGGTCCGGCGTCTTCGACAGCGCGGGCATGACATAGGCGAATGGCCCGAGCGCGCCGCGTTTGATCTCGAGCACACCGCCGGCAAAGCCCTGCGCCGCGAAGCCGCGGTGGGCCGCTTCCAGCAGCGGCAAGCCTTTTTCAAGCGTGAAGCTGAAGGCGCGGCCGCGTGCCTCGACCCACTGGATACGTTCTGCAACCGGCGCGCCGGGCTGAGTGATGGATCGCATTCCTCGTCAGCCCTGCTTGGTGAGATCGAGCAACCCGCGCGCCTCGAGCTCGTCGCGCACCAGCCGCTTGGGGATCTTGCCATAGCCGGACTTCGGCAAGGCGTCCCAGAAGAAGAACCGCTTCGGCATCTTGTAGCGCGGCAGCTTGGTCGCGAGATAGCCGGCGATGTCGCTCTCGCTCGGCGCGACAGCTCCTTCGCGCGCGACACAGACGGCGACACCGACCTCCCCCCAAACGGGATCGGGCACGCCGAGCACGGCGACCTCGCCAATGTCGGGATGGGTCAGGATCTTTTCCTCGACCTCACGCGGATAGATGTTGGAGCCGCCGGAGATGTACATGTCCGAGGCGCGCCCCGTGATGTAGACGAAGCCCTGCGCGTCCATGTGGCCGAGATCGCCGGTGCGGAACCAGCCGTCGCGGAACGCCTTCGCATTGGCCTCGGGATTGTCGTAGTAGCCAGCGAACACCGCCGGGCCGATGACGCAGATCTCGCCGGTCTCGCCCGGCTTCAGCTCGCGTCCCGCATCGTCCTGGATCGAGACCTGCATGCCGGTGCGCTCATAGCCGCAGCTGCCGATCCGCGCCTCCGGCCCATCCTCCTCCTCATGTGCCGCCGCCGGCAGCACCGTGATGTTGCCGGTGACCTCGCCGAGGCCGAAATACTGCACGATGACCTTGCCGAGCCGCGCCAGCGCGCGCTTCTGGTCCTCGCGATACATCGGCGCGCCGGCATAGATGACGTGGCGCAGCGAGGAATGGTCGAACTGATCGACGGCGGGATGCTCGACCATCATCTTCAGGATGGTCGGCACCGTGAAGAGATTGCTGACGCGATGCGTCTCGATCAGGCGGAAGGCTTCGGTGATGTCGAACTTCTCGCTCGGCAGCAGCACCGTCTTGGCGCCGCGCGCGCTCTGCATCATCTGGTGCACGCCGGCGCCATGCGACAGCGGCGCCACCACCAGCGAGGCGTCGTGCTCGGTGGTGCCCGGCGTCAGGTCCGCGAGATGGTTGGTGATGACGAACGCCATCTGGCCATGCGTCAGCACTGCCGCCTTGGAGCGGCCCGTGGTGCCCGAGGTGAAGAAGAACCAGCAGGGATCGTCATGCTCCACATCAGCGTTGGCAAGGTCGGCGCCCGCATGCGCCTTCATCGCCTCGGCCACGGATCGCGTGCCGAAGTTGCCGGTCTCGCCGATGCGCCAAGTGAAGGACGCGGTCGTCACCGCCGCGGCATGCTCCGGAAAATCGCCATGACAGAGAAACGCCTTCGCGCCCGAGGCGGTCGCGAGATAGGCGACCTCGTCCGGCATCAGGCGGAAATTGGTGGGCACCCAGACCGCGCCGAGCCGGAACGCGGCGAACATCGAGACGAACATCTCCTCGCAGTTCTTCGAATGCACCAGGATGCGATCGCCCTTGGTGATGCCCTGCTCTGCCAGCGCCGCCGCGAGCGCCGAGACCATCATGTCGATCTCGCGCCAGGTCCAGGACCGCTCGCCCCACACGAAGCCGATGCGGTCGCCGAGCCGACGGCCGTTCTGCGTCACGATATGCGCGAGGTTCATCACCCGCCGCGACATGCGCAAGGGGGCGGATGTCATCGACGGGCGCTCGCGTCTCGGCAGCGGAAGAACAGAACCATGGCCACGTCCCCTCGATCGATCCCCGGACGATCTCGGCCGCCCTGGTCCAACGTCCTGTTTATCGTGGGATCGCAAGCCGTCGCAAGATCGCCCCGGCCATCGCACCCATGCAGCCGTGTCATTCGAACGAATGCATCCGCCGTGCGACAAACCCGTCGCCGGCAGCGCATGCGTTCATTTCGATTCCTTCATTCCTGGCGCGCCGAATCTGATTTGAGGACACCCATGATCGACCGTCGCCTTTTACTCCTGAGCCTCGCCGGCGTGCTCGCCGCGTCCCCGCTGCGCGCGCAAGGCGCTGCCAGCGATCCCGCGGCACTGTTGAGCGCGATCTACACCCGCGTGGCCAAGGGCACGGGCGAGGACGGCGGCAACTTCGTCATCGAGAGCAAGGCGGCGCGCGCAAAATATCTGTCGGCATCGCTGGCCGCCCAATGGGCCAGGATGGACGCCCGCACGCCCAAGGGCGAGGTCGGCGCAGTCGATTTCGATCCGATCACCAACTCGCAGGATCCGGATGTCGCCTCGTTCAAGGTCACTCCGGAAAAGCAGGAGGCCGACAAGGCGACTCTCGCGGTCACCATCACCGGCCATCGCGGCGCGCGCAAGGAACAGGCCGACAGCATCATCCGTTACGACCTCGTGCGCGAAGCCGGCCAGTGGAAGATCGACGATATCAGAGGCGCGGTCGATGGCCAGGCGTGGTCGATCCGCGCGATGCTGGCCGACTTCATCAAGCTGACCGACGAACCATCGAGAAAGTAGCGCCGCATGACGACCGTCCGCGACAACAAGACCAAAGGCCGATTCGAGCTCGACGTCGAAGGCGGCATGGCCTTCGCCACCTACCGGGCCACCCCACAGGCGGTCGTCATCACCCACACCGAAACCCCGGCGGCCCTGCGCGGCCGGGGCATTGGTTCCCAGCTGGTCGAGGGCGCGCTCGCACTGATCCGCGCGGATGGGCGCAAGGTCGTCGCAGGCTGCAGCTTCGTCGCCGATTACCTCCGCGACCACCCGGAATACCAGGACATCAGGGCCTGATGCCCCGTAGAACTACCGAGCACTGCGACCGGGACGCGCGCGTTAACGCCATGGCTACCTGGATGGATCAGCAATCCCCGCCGAACAATCAACCGGACCGATGGGGAGAGGCTCATGTTCGTCACCGCCATTTTCGCCGCGCTCAAGCGCTACGTTCACTACCGCACCCAGCTGTCTTATCTCGACCAGCTCGACGAGCGCACCCTGCGCGACATCGGCTTCAGCCGCGACCAGATGTATGCGCAGGCCTGGGAGCGCGCCGCCTTGGTCCGCGTCTGAGGCTTTCGCGCGCGACGCTGCAGAGCGTCGATGCGATCCGACATCGAAGACGACAAAGGCCCGCGCGATGGCGGGCCTTTCTCTTTTCGGCTGAAGTCTGCGTCAGCTCAATGCTTGATCTCCGGCGGCAGCTTGCCGCCATTGGCCGCGAGCTTGCTCATGACCTGCTTGTGCAGCCAGACGTTCATGCTGGCGGAGTCATTGGTGTCGCCGCTGTAGCCGAGTTCCTTGGCAAGCTCCTTGCGCGCCGCCAGGCTCGACTCGATGTCGAGCGCCTTCATCAGGTCGACGATCGAGGTCCGCCACTCCAGCTTTTCTTTCTTGGCGGCCGCGGCCTTGTCGACGATCGCAGCCACGTCGACGTTTTGCGCCGCGGTAGCCTCAGCCGTATCGCCGGCCGGCGCTGTTCCGCCCGCCGCCGGCGAGCCGCCGCCAGCCGGCGCAGCCTCGGCATGGTGACCGAAAATCGCGCCCATGATCTTTCCGAAAACGCTCATCGATGGCTCCCAATGGATAGAGTTCGTCCGAATGAAGAACTCGGCTGGCGGTGTTCGGTTGCTGAGCTGCCGTCACAGCACCTTCGCCCGCCGCTCACCTGCCGAGGCGAACACGGCGACGGTTGTGAAGCTTACCGAAGGCGGAATGACGGCGGAATGACGTTGTCCGGGAAATGCGCCGCGTCATCGAGTTCCACCGCCGCCCTAATGCACTGCGACATTCACAGCTCTCACCGAGGCGTGAGTAGGCGCTGCCGCGTTTGTCACTATCCTCTCGTCTTCCGTTCGCGAATGGCCGCCCCGAGGTTCGTCGCGTCTGGCCATTCGCGATCCGTCCAACGACAAGCGCGGCCCGGCCGGCACGGTTGGGAAGCGCGTCATGAGGCATGAGGGAGCGAACGACGATGGCCACTTACCACAGCAATGTCGATGCACACGTCCGGCCTGCCGACGAGGTCGCGGCCGAGATCACGATCCGCACGATCGACCTTTCCAGCCTGACGCGCGCGCTGCGGCTCGGCTGGGACGACTTCAAGGCGGTTCCGAGCCACGCGGTGATGCTGTGCGCGATCTATCCCGTGCTCGGCCTCGTGCTGGCGCGCGCCGCGTTTGGCTATGCCGTGCTGCCGCTGCTGTTCCCGCTCGCTGCCGGTTTTGCCCTGCTCGGCCCGTTCGCCGCACTCGGCCTCTACGAACTCTCCAGCCGCCGCGACCGCGGCGAGGAGGCCGGCGCCTGGGATGCGTTCGAGGTGCTGCGCTCGCCCTCGTTCGGCGCGATGCTCGGGCTCGGCACCTTGCTGCTGGCTCTGTTCGTCACCTGGGTGGCGACGGCGCAGGCGATCTACGTGGCGGTGTTCGGCTATGGCGGCGCCGATGGTGTGAGCGATTTCCTTCAGCGCATCTTCACCACGCCGCAAGGTTGGTGGCTGATGGCGGTCGGCTGTGGCGCCGGCTTCCTGTTCGCGCTGCTGGCGCTGTGCCTCAGCATCGTCTCCTTCCCGCTGATGCTCGACCGCCACGCCGGCGCGCTCGAAGCGGTGGTGACCTCGCTGCGCGTGGTGGCCAAGAATCCGGTTCCGGTTGCCGCCTGGGGCCTCATCGTCGCGGCGCTGCTCGTCGCCGGCACGATCCCGTTCTTCCTGGGGCTGGCCGTCGTGATCCCCGTGCTGGGCCACGCCACCTGGCATCTTTACCGCGAGGCGATCGCGATCCATCCCGACGCCGCGCGGGTCGTCACGCCGGCGCCGCGCGCGTCGAAGCCGGCTGCCGATTTTCCGGCCAATCTGTTCCCGTGGCGCTCGCGCGACCGGACGTGAGGACGCGCGCATGAGTTCGCTGCTGCCGCCGGCCCACGGGCCGGTGGTCGTCTCGAGAAGCCGGCGACGGGTCATAGAGGACGGCGGCGCCGGTCACGAAAACCGACGGCAACGTGATCGGCAGGCCTTGTTGCTGCCGCGGTTACGCCCGACACGGAGCGGGTCCCCGACCCTGTTTGAGTCCATTGCCGTCCAGGTGTTTCGATGATTGTCCGCGTTCTTGCCGCCCCCGTTTTGGCCTGTCTCACTGTCCTGATGATTTTTTCCGCCCCCGCCCGCGCCGCCGTTCCCTGCGGCACCGGCAACTTCGATAGCTGGCTCGCCGATTTCAAGACCGAGGCTGCGGCCAAGGGCATCTCGCAGACTGCGATCAACGCCGCGTTCACCGGCCTTACGCCCGATCAGAGCGTGCTCAATCGCGACCGCAGTCAGAAGGTGTTCAGCCAGACCTTCGAGGAATTCTCCGGCCGCATGGTGCCGCCGCGGCTGACCCGCGGCTCCAACATGCTCAAGCAATACGGTTCGGTGCTGTCGCGGATCGAGCAGAGCTACGGCGTGCCCGGCGAAGTGCTGGTCGCGATCTGGGGATTGGAGACCGATTTCGGCGTCAATGTCGGCAAATTTCCGACCGTCCGCGCCCTGGCGACGCTGGCCTATGACTGCCGGCGCGCCGAGCAGTTCCGCGGCGAGCTGCTCGATGCGCTGCGCATCGTCGACCGTGGCGATCTTCAGCCGGCCGAGATGCGCGGCGCCTGGGCCGGCGAGATCGGCCAGACCCAGTTCATGCCGTCGTCCTGGATCAAATACGCGGTCGATTTCGACGGCAATGGCAAGCGCGATTTGATCCGCAACGTGCCCGACGTGCTGGCGTCCACCGCAAACTACCTGAAGGGCTATGGCTGGCAGAAGGGCAAGGATTGGGAGCCGGGAGGCCCGAACTTCGCGGTCATCCAGCAGTGGAACAAGAGCGAGGTCTATGCGCGGACGATCGCGACCTTCGCGACCCAGCTCGCACGGGCGCCGTAGGCCCGGACGGAGAAACGGCCGATCGCGGACGCGACCGGCCGGTGGTTCGATGAGTGAGAGATGTGGCCGTTACTTGATCATCCCGGCCTGCATCGCCTTGGTCAGATGCATGCTGCAGGCTCCCATCTTGCCGCTCAGCAGCGCGTCCTGGGCCGCCGCGATCTCGCGCTGTGCCGTGAATCGGGCATCGCCGTCGGCCATGGCCTCGATCGCCGTCTCGGTCTTTTCCAGATTGGGACCGCTGCAGCCGGCGCCGTGCATCTTCGCCGCCTGAGCCGGCCCGAACGTGGTCATCGCCGCGATGACGAGCGCGGCCCCCAACAGTTTGCTGTTCATTGTTCTTCCTCGCTGGTGCAATGGCGTCGGCATCATTGCCGGGCACCGCGACACTTTGCCGCACATTCACGCGGCATCACGAATGAAATCCTCGAGAGCAGCGCGTGATCAGAAAATGGTTCTCCAAGGCGCGAAGTCAAATAATGAACTTTAATTCACATGAAACCACCCATGCGTTCACAATGGCACGGCTGGGCTGCGGACCTGATCTGCCAGCCTTGTCGTGCGGTCAGCCGATCACGACTTCCGATGCTGAAATTCAAACGAATGATTGAAAAACCGCATGAATACGGGGCTTTTCCGGCCAGCCTCAGCGTTGGACGCTTGCCTGCTCGATTCTTACTCAAGGGTTACGCAAGCTATGCGCCGAAGGTTTAGCTGCATCGCAACATCGTCGCTTCCGCATTGCAACAATCTCTTCTATGTTCATTCCAACGATGAAGTTCACCCGAAGAACTGAATCGTGAACTAAGGAGAATTGACATGTTGCTCTCACTCATCCGCATGGTGCAGGCGTTCCGTGAGTATCAGCGCAACGTTGCCGAGCTGTCTCAGCTCAGCGATCGCGAACTTGCCGACATCGGTCTCGACCGTTCGGACATCCCGCGCGTTGCCGCCGGTCACTACAACGGCTGATCAGCCTGCTTCCGATATCTACCGGACATCGCCCGCCTCGCTGCGGGCGTTGCCGTATCTGGGCCTTGCGGCACGCGACACACCCGCCCGGTTTCTCGCGATGAACTCCACTGGCGCATTTGCAGCGCCCGCGAAAAGCGCTACCTGTCCCGCGCATGACAGGGACCAAATCACTTTCGAACACCGTCCACGTTGTCGGCGCGGGCCTCGCCGGCTCCGAAGCCGCCTGGCAACTGGCCGAGACGGGCATCGACGTCGTGCTGCACGAGATGCGGCCGGACCGCATGACAGAGGCGCACCGGACCGCATCTCCGGCTGAACTCGTGTGCTCGAACTCGTTCCGCTCGGATGACGCCGCCAACAACGCCGTCGGGCTGCTGCACGCCGAGATGCGCCGGCTGGGCTCGCTGATCATGCGCGCAGCCGATGCCAACCAGGTCCCGGCCGGTGGCGCGCTCGCGGTCGACCGTGACGGCTTCTCCGCGGCCGTGGCGGCAGCCCTGCAGGCACATCCGCGCATCGAGCTGCGCCGCGGCGAGATCACCGGCCTGCCGCCGGCGGACTGGGGCAGCGTCATCGTCGCCACGGGCCCGCTCACCTCGCAACCGCTCGCCGAGGCGATCCGCGACCTCACCGATGAAACCGCGCTCGCCTTCTTCGACGCCATTGCGCCGATCGTGCACAAGGACACGATCGACATGTCCAAGGCCTGGTTCCAGTCGCGTTACGACAAGGTCGGTCCTGGCGGCACGGGTGCGGATTACATCAATTGCCCCATGACCAAGGAGCAGTACGACGCCTTCGTGGCGGCGCTGCTGGCGGGCGAAAAGACCGATTTTAAAGAGTGGGAGACCAACACGCCCTATTTCGACGGCTGCCTGCCGGTCGAGGTGATGGCCGAGCGCGGTCACGAGACGCTGCGGCATGGTCCGATGAAGCCGGTCGGTCTGACCAACCCACACGACCCCACCGTCAAATCCTACGCGATCGTGCAGCTGCGTCAGGATAACAAGCTCGGCACGCTCTACAATATGGTCGGCTTCCAGACGAAGCTGAAATACGGCCCGCAGCAGCAGATCTTTCGGACGATCCCCGGTCTGGAAAACGCGGAATTCGCCCGGCTCGGCGGCCTGCACCGCAACACGTTCCTCAACTCGCCCAAACTGCTCGACCAGCAACTGCGCCTGCGTGCACAGCCGCGGCTGCGCTTTGCCGGCCAGATGACGGGCTGCGAGGGGTACGTCGAATCGGCCAGCATCGGCCTCATCGCGGGCCTTTACGCCGCTGCGGACATGCGCGGCACAACTCTGCTGCCGCCTCCGCCGACCACCGCGCTCGGTGCCTTGCTGGGCCACATCACCGGCGGCCATATCGAGACGATCGACGGGGCGACGCGCTCGTTCCAGCCGATGAACATCAATTTCGGCCTGTTCCCGCCGCTGGCTGCGGCCCCGACCAGAAAGCCTGATGGCTCGCGGCTGAAGGGCAACGAGAAGACGGTGGCCAAGAAGCAGGCGATGAGCGCCCGCGCGCTGGCCGATCTCGATCGCTGGATCGCCGAACATCTGCGCGTCGCAGCCGCTGCGTGAGAATAAGATGAGTTTGCCCAAGACTGACTCCGCCTGGCTGGCGGCGCGCTGGAGCGAAGGCGTGCTGCTCAAGCGCGACGTGTTCTCGACGGTCGAGCGTGGCCGCTTCGTCGGCGAGACCGGCCCAGTGGATGCCGTGCTGCGCCGGCTCGACGAAGTGCCGTGGTGGTCGTTCGTGCTGGCGCGGCATCTGTTCGCCAGGGAGCGCAAGGCGTTGACGCGTGCCAAGGGGCTCGATGCCGGCCCCAATCTGTTGTGGGCCGGGGATCGCGCGCTGGTGCGCGGCTTCATCAACGGCGTGGCCCTGCATCTGGCTAAGCCGCACGGCAATGTCGCCTATTTCCGCTCGGCCAAGCGGATGATGCGCCGGCTGCATCGCGCCGGCATCACCCACAACGACCTCGCCAAGGAGCAGAACTGGCTGGTCGGCCATGACGGTCATTGCTACGTCACCGACTTCCAGCTGGCGGCGTGCTTCTCCGGCCGCAGCCGGCTGTTCCGGGTCGCGGCCTATGAGGATCTGCGCCATCTGCTCAAGCACAAGCGGACCTACGCGCCCGAGGCGCTGACACCGAAGGAACGCAAGATCCTGGCGCGCAAATCGCTGGTTGCACGGATCTGGCTGATGACCGGCAAGAAGGTCTACCGTGGGATCACCCGCGGCATCTTCAATTTCACCGATCGCGAGGGCGGCGGGCGGCGGCTCGTCAACGATGCCCCGGTTCTGATGGAGATGATTCGTAAAAACCCCGGTGTCCGTGATGCGGCGATCGTCGCGTTCGCCGACCGCCGCACCGGCGTCGGCCTCTATGCCTTCGTCGAGGCGGAACAGCCGGCGCTTGAAACCCAGTTGCAGAGCGAGCTGACCTCCGCCAAGGGCCCGAAGCCGCCGGAACACATCCAGGTCGTCCACGCCCTGCCGCGCGACGCCAGCGGCCGGCCACGCACCGAGCTGCTGCAGCTGGTTGCGATGAACCAGATCGACCTGATCGAACCGATGATCACCAGCGACAGCGACCGTGCGTTCCTCAAGGACATCCTGGACTCGCGGAAGAACCTGCGCGACCGATTCAATTTCGAGGCGGACCTGAAGCTGCCGTCGACCTGAGGCGCGCGCCGTCCATGACCCGGGCTCCTGTGATTTCGGGGCGGACCCGCTATATATCCAGAGCACACTTGGCGAGGACACGGCGATGGACATCGAGACCGGAGCGCAGACAGCCACTCATTCGTCGATCATCGAGATCGTTCCAACAGGCGGTCCCCTGGGCGCAGAAGTCCGCGATGTCGATCTCAAACGTCTGGACGACGCGGCTTTCGCCGTCCTGCTCCGCGCCTTTCGCGACCATTCCGTACTGCTGGTGCGCGGCCAGACCCTGTCCGACCAGGACCTCATCGCCTTCAGCCGCCGCTTCGGTGATCTCGACTGGGCACCCGTGCAGGAAAACGGCCGCCGCTTCGTCGACGGCCTGCCCGAAATCTACATCGTCTCGAACGTCAAGGTGAACGGCGAGGCGATCGGCAGCCTCGGCGCCGGCGAAGCGGTGTGGCACACGGACATGTCGTATCTCGACACGCCGCCGATCGCGAGCGCGCTCTATGCGCTGGAGATTCCGCCCGTCGGCGGCAATACCTCGTTCTGCAGCATGTACGCCGTCTATGACGCGCTTCCTGCTGATTTGAAGCGCCGCATTGCAGACCTGAAGATCAAGCACGACGGCACTTACAACAGCGGCGGGTTCGTGCGGCAGGGCGTGACGCCGACGGATGATCCGCGCACGTCACCCGGCGCTGTCCATCCGCTGGTCTGCACACATCCCGAGTCCGGCCGGCAGATGCTGTATCTCGGACGCCGCCGCAACGCCTATCTCGTGGGCCTCGAGCTGGCCTCCTCGGAGGCGCTGCTCGACGAATTGTGGACCTATGTCGCGCGTTCCGAATTCGCCTGGGAGCATGCGTGGAAGGTCGGAGATCTCGTCATCTGGGACAATCGCTCCACGATGCACCGGCGTGATCCATTCGACGATCATGCGAGGCGAATCATGCATCGAACCCAGATCAAGGGATCTCAACGCCCGCGCTGAGTCGCTTGCGTAGCGCATGCGCCCGATGAAGCGTCATGTTGCCTGCGAACGAGTTGCAGCTTGCTGCATATTTCCTCGCGCGTCGGCTCGAAGCGTCCAATTTCTGACTCAGAGCGGCAGAGTGTGCCGACAATCGGCGGATCGTGCCGCGATCCTTCCGCGAATTGCCTCCGAGCCGAAACAACCCCGACAAATTATCGTGGTTGATTTGCATCGCTGGTGAAACTTGGGAGATGACGCAAGTGAGTCTCAGAAGCGACGTTGCGCGAAGCACTGAAAGCAGTCTCGTCCAGGTCATCCCGACAGGAAAATCGCTCGGTGCCGAAGTCTGCAGTGTCGATCTCAGATCCTTCGACGATTGGGCGTTCGCCTCCTTCATGCGCGCGCTGCTCAAGCATCAGGTCCTGCTCGTGCGCGGCCAGCGCTTGAGCGAGCGCGACATTGCGGCCTTCAGCCGCCGCTTCGGCCACGCCGATCTCCACTATACGTCTCCCGGCACCATGATCGGCGACAGACTGTCGTTCTGCAGCCTCTACGCCGCCTATGATGCGCTGTCGCCGGTGCTGCGAAGCCGGGTTGCTCATCTGAAGGTTCGTCATCTGGCGACAGAGACCGCCGATGACGGCCGACGCACCATCCTCGCAGGTCCCGTGCATCCGTTGGTCGGCCTTCATGCCGATACGGGCCGCTCGATGCTTGCGCTTGGGCAGCGCCGCCATTCCTACGTCGTCGGCCTCGAGCATTCCGAATCGGATGCGCTGCTCGATGATCTCTGGCAGCTTGCCGAACGGCCCGAATTCGGTTGGGCCCACACGTGCCGGGCCGGTGATCTCGTGGTGTGGGACACACGCTGCACGATCCACCGGCATGTGCCGCCGGACATGCCGACCCTCCGCCACAGCCCGCCGCTGTGGAATGCGATGCCGACAGCGTGACGACTGGCGCCGGCGTCAACGCCCGCGAAAACTGACCGACCTGGCGGCGCGCCACAGCGTCCATAGCGTCGCGAGACGCGAGCGCGGCTGCGGCTGGAACGGGTCGCCAGCGCGGCGCTCGGCCTGCGCCAGATCACGACGGACCAGCGCGAGCGGCAGCAGCACCGGCCGCACCGCCGGTGGCGTCTCGCCCGCCAGCATCAGTGTGTGATCGAGATGCTGCCGCGCCTCGCCGCGCAGATCGGTGAGCATCGCCTGGATCGCCGGCATGGCCTTGCCGGCGAACATCTCCTTCTGGCTGACACCATGCCGCACGAGGAGATCGAGCGGGACGTAGAGCTGGCGGTGCGCGGAATCGCGCGGCAGGGAAGCAATCACCTGCAGGATTCCGAGTGCGATGCCCGCGTGGTGCGCCAGATGATCCGACTCGGCAAAAGGCGGTGCCACGATTTGCATCGCGAGCGCGAACAGCGCCCCGCGCGTGTCGCCGAGATAGCCGTCCAGCGCCGCCATGGTCGGCATCGGATCGTTGTAGAGATCGAACTGATGTTCATCGATCAGCCGCGTCAGCCGCTCGACCGGAAGCGCAAAGCGCTGCACAGTCAGCAGCAGCTCGGCGGCCACGGGATTGCCCTCCACGCCGCCATGTTCATGGCCCGTCAGCGCATCGTGCCACCACTGCAGACGAACCTCGCCAGGGAGCGGCTGCGAGACCAGATCGCGGATACGGCTGACCTCGACGTTGTACGCATACAACGAGAGCAGCGCGCGCCGGATGTCCGGCGCGACGAACAGGGTCGCGGCGTAGCGGTCAAAATCATGCTCGCGGACGAGGCTTGCACAGAACGCGGCGTCGCTTTGGGAGCCGGTCTCGCTCATGGCACCGCGATCAGCGCGGCCGCCACCCGCCGCCGCTCGCCGATCATGACATTGTAGGTGCGGATCGCAGGCCCGGTCTGCATCGCGTCGAGCACGACGTTCACGCCGCGCAGCGCGGCGCGCAGCGGCGTCGGCGGAATCCAGACTTCGGTGCCGGTGCCGACGATCAGCGTGTCGATCTTGTTGGCCGCATCGAAGATGCGCTGCAGGGAATGGCGATCGATCTGGCTAGGCTGGGTGACGTCCCAGGCCCAGATCGAATCCGGCAGGCACAGCAGCGAGCCGCGATGCGACATGTCGGCAAAGGCGAAGCCGCCTTTGCCATAGCCGTCGATCGCTGCGGACCGCGGAAAATGCGGCGTGTCAGCTGACATGCGAGACCAACCTTCCAGCCCCGATCCGGCTCCAATGGCTGGTCCCGATCAAGGCTTCTTCTTCGGCTCGTCGACCTGATCCCCCCGAACGGTGCCGACGCCGAGATAGATCAGGATCGGCGCCGCGATGAATATCGAGGTGTAGGTGCCGACCAGCACGACGCCGAACATCATGACAGCCGTGAAGCTGTGAATGGCCGGGCCGCCGAACAGCAGCAGAGCGAGCAACGCCAAGGTCACCGTGACGTGGGTGATGATCGAGCGCGACAGCGTCGAGTTGATCGACTCGTTGAGCAGTTGCGGCATCGGCATCTTCTTGTAGCGCCTGAGCATCTCGCGGATACGGTCGTAGATGACGACGGTGTCGTTGAGCGAGTAGCCGAGAATGGTCAGCAGCGCCGCGATGCTGGTGAGGTCGAAATCGACCTGGCTCACCGACATGAAGCCGATCGTCAGCACGATGTCGTGGACGTTGGCGATCATGGCACCGAGCGCGAACTGCCACTCGAAGCGGAACCAGAGATAGATCAGGATCGAGACGATCGCGAGCATCAGACCGAGCATGCCGACGGCAAGGAACTCGCCGGACACGCGCGGACCCACGACCTCGACCCGGCGATATTCGACGGAATCGCCGATTGCCGCCTTCACCTTGTTGGCGGCCTCCTGCTGCGCGGCGTCACCGCCGGGCTGCTCGGCAACGCGGATCAGGACGCCCTCAGGACCGCCGAACTGCTGCAGCTGCACCTCGCCGAGGCCGAGCGTGGCCAGCGTCGCGCGCATCCCCGCGATATCGGCCGTGCCGGACTTGGCCCGCACCTCGAGCAGGCTGCCGCCGCGGAAGTCGATGCCGAGGTTGAGGCCATGGGTGAAGAACAGCACGATCGCGAGAATCGACAGCGCCGCCGAGATCGGAAAGCTGATGCGACGGAACTGCGTGAAATCGAAATGCGTGTCGTCGGGAACGATGCGCAGCGACGGCAGCAGGCCGAGCGCGCTGACCACTGTCAGCACCGCGATCAGGATGCCAAGCCCGATGAGAACCCAGTGTGTCACTTTAGCTCCTAGATTGGCACGCTTTGCGGCCGCTTCCACCGCACCCAGGCCGCCACGATCAGGCGGGTGAGCGTGAAGGCGGTGAAGACCGTGGTGAGGATGCCGATGCCGAGCGTCACGGCGAAGCCGCGCACTGGGCCGGTGCCGATGTAGAACAGCACCGCCGCGGCGATGAAGGTGGTGATGTTGGAGTCGAGAATCGTCGCCAGCGCGCGCTTGAAGCCGGCGTCGATCGCCGAGATCGCGTTGCGACCGCCGCGCAGTTCCTCACGAATGCGCTCATAGATCAGCACGTTGGAGTCGACGGCGATGCCGACCGTGAGCACGATGCCGGCGATGCCCGGCAAGGTCAGCGTTGCATTCAGCAGCGACAGCACGCCGAAGATCATCGCGACGTTGACTATGACCGCGATGTTGGCGAACACGCCGAACAGCCGGTAGGTCAGCAGCATGAACACGATGACCAAAATCGAGCCAACATAGGAGGCAAGCTCGCCCTTGGCGATCGAATCGGCGCCGAGACCTGGACCGACGGTGCGCTCCTCGATGACCGTGAGCGGCGCCGGCAGTGCGCCGGCGCGCAGCAGGATCGCAAGCTCGTTGGCCGATTGCACCGTGAAATTGCCGGAGATCTGGCCCGAGCCGCCGGTGATCGGTTCGCGGATGACGGGCGCCGAGATCACCTTATTATCGAGGACGATGGCGAAGGGCTGGCCGACATTCTCGGTGGTGGCCTGCGCGAATTTGCGCGCGCCGGCCGAGTTGAACCGGAACGAGACGATCGGCTCGTTGGTGCGCTGGTCGAAGCCGGTCTGGGCATCCGAGAGATCGCCGCCGGAGACCAGCACCTGCTTCTTCACGACATAAGGCTGGTTGGGCGGCGAGGCGCTCTGCAGCACCTCGGAATCCGGTGGCACCCGCCCCTGCATCGCCTGATCGGGCGACACCGAGCTGTCGACCATGCGGAATTCCATCTTGGCGGTTCGGCCAAGCAGGTTCTTGAGCTCGGTCGGATCCTGCAAACCGGGGACCTGGACCAGGATGCGGTCGGTGCCCTGGCGCTGGATCACGGGCTCGACAGTGCCGAGCTCGTTGATGCGGCGTTCGACGATCTGGATCGACTGTTCGATGGTCTGGCGGATGCGCTCGGTGATCGCGGCCTGCGGAATCGTCAGCCGGATCAGGCCGCTGCCGGCGTCACTGACCTCGAGGCTGCGCTGGCCGCTGGAGCCCAGCAGGCCGCCGAGCGGCTGCGAGAGATCGCGCAGTTTGGACAGCGCAGCTCCTACGTCGGTATCCTTGGTGATCCGGACCTCGACGCCGTCACCGCGGCTGACCAGTCCCGTGTAGCCGATCTTCGCATCACGGAGCGTGCGGCGGACATCGTCGCGCACCGCATCGAGCCGCTCCTTCTTGACGTAGTTGGAATCGACTTCGAGCAGCAGATAGGAGCCGCCCTGCAGGTCGAGGCCGAGCACGATATGGCGCTGCGCCCAGGCCGGCCAGGTCTTGACCGTCGCTTCCGGGAAGAAGTTCGGCACCGCGCACAGGCACACCACGAGCGCCGTGAGGATGATGCCCAGCGCCTTCCACCGCGTGAAATACAACATGGGAGTGATCCGTAGGGGCCGCAGCAGGCCCGGAAAATCAGAACATCAGACGGCGAACGAGGTCCGGTCTCGGACCGGCCGGGCGACGATCAGCTTGCGGCCTTGTCTTCTTTCTTGTCGTCCTTCGCGTCTGCCTTCGCCGGCTCGCCCTTGGTGCGGACGCCGGTGATCATCTGACGCATCTGCCGCACGCGGATGCCGTCGGCGATCTCGAACTCCACCTGGTCGTCGTCGACGACCTTGGTGACCTTGCCGACCAGACCGCCCTGGGTCACGATCGTATCGCCGCGGCGGACGTTCTTGACGAGGTCGGCGTGCTCTTTGACCTTCTTCTGCTGCGGCCGCAGGATCAGGAAATACATGATCACGAAGATCAGCGCGAAGGGCAGCAGCGACATCAGCATGCTATTGGTGTCGCCGGCGCCGGCGGCCTGGGCATAGGCAGGGGTAATCAGCATGCGGTCGATCCTCGTGGGCCAGCGCCCGGTGAGACGGGAATAGCCGGCGAACCACGCTTGTCTCGGCGCGGGCCGGCCTCTTTGCGAATTTCGCGCGGAATATAACGGCCGCGGTCCCAATAGCAAGGCGCCCTTCCCCTTCATTTCGCCCCGCTTGCGGCCGCGAGCGAGGCCCGATATGGCTGCCCCATCAGGAACTTGCAGCATGTCGAAAAAACCAGCCAAAGCCCCGCCCCGCAGCCCCGCCAAATCCCTCTCCCGACCACTCGCCAAGGCCGCCAGGCCGGCGGCGCAAAAGCCGTCGAAGGTCGCGGCAAAACGTCCCGCCAGCCCAGCCGCCGACAATACGCCGGAGCGGATCGCGCGTGCGCTGGAGGCGATTGCCGTGCATCTGGCGGCAACCCATGCGGGTGCCGCGCCGGCGCAGGATCTGGATGCAGCCGACGCTTTCGTCTGGCATCCGAACGGCAGGCTCGCGACCGTGCCGCGCGTCAGCCGCGTCGACATCGACCTGCTCAAGGGCATCGACCGGATGCGCGACATCCTGATCGAGAACACCGAGCGCTTCGCCAACGGCCTGCCGGCCAACAACGCCCTGTTGTGGGGCGCGCGCGGCATGGGCAAATCGTCACTGGTGAAGGCCGCCCACGCCAGCATCAACGTCGCGCGCAAACCGGCCGATCGGCTGAAGCTGATCGAGATTCACCGTGAGGACATCGAGAGCCTGCCGGCGCTGATGGACATCCTGCGCGCTGCGCCGTTCCATTTCATCGTGTTCTGCGACGACCTGTCGTTCGACGGCAATGATGCGTCCTACAAGTCGCTGAAGGCCGTGCTCGAAGGCGGCATCGAGGGACGTCCCGAGAACGTCATCCTCTACGCGACCTCGAACCGGCGCCATCTGCTGGCGCGCGACATGATCGAGAACGAGCGCTCGACCGCGATCAATCCGGGCGAAGCGGTCGAGGAGAAGGTCTCGCTGTCCGACCGCTTCGGCCTGTGGCTCGGCTTCCACCGCTGCAGCCAGGACGAATATCTCGCGATGGTCAAAGGCTATTGCAGCCATTTCGGCATCGCGGTGGACGAGGACGATCTGCAGCGCGAGGCGCTGGAATGGTCGACGACGCGCGGCTCCCGCTCCGGCCGCGTCGCCTGGCAGTTCACGCAGGATCTCGCGGGCCGACTCGGCGTGCGGCTGAGCGCGAAGTAACAGCGCCGATCATCTCCTCCATTGTCATGCCCCGCGCAGGCGGGGCATCCAGTACGCCGAGGCTGGATCGTCCGCCTGCGCGGACGATGACCGCCGCGTTTGTGGCACGCAGCCTGCCCCACACGCTGTCATTGCGAGCGCAGCGAAGCAATCCAGACTGCCTCAGCAGAAAGACTCTGGATTGCTTCGCTGCGCTCGCAATGACGGATGTTGACAGCCTCGGTCAAACAATCGGACCCGCCCGAGGCGGGACCGATCGCGGAGATAAGCTGAATCTCACGCCCCGTTGAGGAATTGCAGCGGGTCAACCGGCGACGATCCCTTGCGGATCTCGAAGTGGAGTTGCGGCGATCCGACTTCTCCCGATTGACCCGACTTGGCAATGACCTGGCCGCGCTTGATCGGATCACCGCGCTTCACCATCAGCTCACTCGCATGGGCATATGCGGTGACGTAGCCGTTGGAATGCCGCACCAGGACAAGGTTGCCATAACCCTTCAGTTCGTTGCCGGCATAGGCGACGACGCCATCCTCCGCGGCCTTCACCGGCGTGCCCTCGGGCACGGCGATGTTGATGCCGTCATTGGACTTGCCGTTCGTCTTGGCGCCGTAGCTCGTGATCACCTTGCCGCGCGCCGGCCAGCGGAAGGTCGGCAGCGAGCTCGTGGTCTCGGCCGGGCGCGCCGGCTCTTCCTCTTTCTCCGGCGCCGGATTGGCCTGGGCCAGCCTGGCGGTCTGGACAGGCCCCGCCGTCGCCACCCGCGTGGTCGGCATCGGCGCGGGCACGGTCGCAACCGCCTGGGGAACGGCTGCGACCGGGGCCACGGGCGCAGCGGCCGCTGCGACCTTGCCAGGGACGGTCAGCCTGGCACCGAGCTTCAGGGGAGAACTCTGATCGAGATTGTTGGCACGGGCGAGTTCAGCCGGCGAGATGCCGTTCTTGCGCGCGATGCCAGCCAGCGTATCGCCACGGTTGACGAAGTGGACGGTCGCGGAGCTGGCGGGGGCCGCGACCGCCACCGGCCGCGGCGCGACCGGCGCAGCCATGGGCGCCGCGGCGACCGGTGTCGCGACCGGTTGAGCGGCCGGCGCAGCCGCAACCGTGCCGGGATGCGGAATGATCAGCTGCTGGCCGGGCGACAAGGCCCTTGGACCCTTGTAGCCGTTGGCGGCCAGGATCTCGGCAGCCGTCACGCGATAGCGCTTGGCCAGGATGTCGAGCGTATCGCTGGTGCCGACGATGATCTTGGTGCCTCCGGCAGGGCGCGCCGCGGCGACGGAGCGCGGCGGCACCGCGCCGGTGGTCTCCAGTTGCGGCTGGGCCGGCGGCGCATAAGCGCGCACCGGTGCCGCAGGCGGCGCATAGGGCTGCGGTGCCGGGACCGATGCAGGGGGCGCATATGAAGCCACGCCGCGTCCGCCTGATGCCATGCCTCCGGCGCTGCCGCCGGACGGATAGGACTGCGGAGCTCCGACCGCCGGCGGCGGCAACGCCGACGACGAATAGGCCGGCACCGGCGCGGGCGCCGGCGCATATTGCTGCTGATGCTGCCTGGCCGGCTGCGCCTGCACCGACCCGGTGGCGTCGGAGGCGAAGGGGTTGGAAAACGGGTTTTGCGCCTGCGACAGCCGCGACGACATGTCGGCGCTGCAGCCGGCGACGCCGAACGACATCAGCGCCAGCGCCGTGACCTGCGGCAGGCGGCGCGAGCGAAGCAACTCGACGATAGCGGGCATGGTTACTCACTCGTACGCAACAAACAACGAATTCGAGTAAACACAGCCGCGGTAAATAAGCGCTTAAGCCGCGAATAAAGCGTTGGCGGGCCTGCTGATCCGCTCGTTTAAAGTTCGCGCGCAATCCCCGGAATTGCCGGCACAAATCGCACGTCGACGAGCTCCTTGCGGTCGAAGCGATCGCCATTTCTGGTGACCCTGACGAGGGTCTGGACCCCGTGATGGGGCCCCACCGGCGCGATCAGGATACCGTCCGGCTCCAGCCGGTCGAGCAGGCTCTGAGGAATTTCGTCCATCGCCGCCGTCACGATGATGCGGTCGAACTGGCCGGCCCCGGGCGGCAGCGCATAGCCATCCCCCAGCATGACCTCGACGTTGAAGCAGTTGAGCTTCTCCAGCCGCTCCCGGGCCTTGTCGGCCAATGTCCGAAAGCGCTCGACCGTCAGGACGTGGGCCGTGAGCCGGGACAGGATCGCAGCCTGATATCCCGACCCGGTCCCGATTTCGAGCACCCGGTGGGTCTTCTGCAGCTTGAGCTGCTCGGTCATATAGGCGACGACGAAGGGCTGGCTGATGGTCTGCCCACAGGCGATCGCCATCGCGCTGTCGCGATAGGCATCGGGACGATCGGCCGGCAGCACGAACTCCTCCCGCGGCACCTCCTCCATCGCGCGCAAGACAGCCTGGTCACTGATCCCGCGGCGGCGCAGGGTCAGCTGAAACATCATCTTTTCTGGCGGAGGCGTCGGGGGCATAGTGACGTTTCGATTATTCACCTGCGTCCAATTTAGAGCATCGTCGACGTGTTGCGCACCGAATTTCGGCGCAAGCCGCGGCGAAGACGGAGGGCCTTCCGTGAGGGACCCCACAAATCCGCTGCCGGCCAGGAACCACCGGTGACCGAATCCGTTCACCTTGCGGGGCAATTTTGCCCGCCGAGGAGCCGCCATATGCAGGGACGACGATGTTGACGTTGCGTAGCAAGCGGTTATTTGCAAGCGTCAGATCGGGTTTGGGCGAGGACTGACATCATGACTGCACCGCGGCCTCCGCGCGGCTCTGTGTTTCTGGTCGAAGACGAAGTCATGATCAGGATGATGGTGGCCGACATGCTCGAGGAGCTCGGCTACACTGTCGCGGCCGAGGCCGGCGAGATCGGCGAAGCACTGCGGCTCGCCGAGAGCACCTATTTCGATGTCGCCATCCTCGACGTCAACGTCAACGGCAAGGTGATCTCGCCGGTGGCCGATCTGATCAAGTCGCGCAATCGTCCCTTCATCTTCGCAACCGGATACGGCTCATCCGGGCTGCCCGAGGAATATCGCGACCGGCCTGCTTTGCAGAAACCGTTTCAGCTCGAGACGCTCGGCAAGGCGATCGAGCTCGCCCTGCGCAGCGCCGAGCCCCAGGGCTAGCCACGGCTGGTCGCCGGGGCGATCGGAGATAACGACCTTTCAGCCGAGAATGTCGCTGAGCTTGCCGGAAAACGCCTCATCGGTGCGATCGAGGCGCAGCGGCGTCACCGACACGTAGTGGGCCGCCAGCGCGGCGAGATCGGTGCCCTCCTCGGGCACGTCGAGAGCCGCGGCACGGTCGAAGCCGACCCAAAAATACGGATTGCCGCGACCGTCGCGGCGCTCATCGACCTTCAGGAAGCCGAGATTGCGCTTGCCCTGGCGGGTCACGACGATGCCCCGGACCTCGTCGGGCGCGCAGGACGGAAAGTTGACGTTGATCACCGTGTTCTTCGGCACGCCGGCTTCCAGCACCTTGCGCACGATTTGCGGCCCGAATTTGAGCGCGGTGTCCCAGGACGGCTTGTCGCGGGTGGCGACGCTGAATTCCTGCGACAGCGCAAACGACGCCAGGCCGAGAATCGTGCCTTCGAGGGCGCCGGCGATGGTGCCGGAATAGACCACGTCCTCGGCGACGTTGCGGCCCTTGTTCACGCCGGAGAGCACTAGATCTGGACGCTGCTCGCCGAGAATGTGTCGGGCGCCCATGATGACGCAGTCGGTCGGCGTGCCGCGCACCGCGAAATGCCGCGGACCGACCTCGCGCAGCCGCAACGGGTCGTTGAGCGAAAGCGAATGCGACACGCCGCTCTGGTCGAGTTCGGGCGCGACGATCCAGACGTCGTCGGACAGGACGCGCGCGATCTCCTCGATCACCTTGAGACCCGGCGCATGGATCCCGTCGTCATTGGTGCAGAGAATCCGCATGGCCAGCCTTCCATCCCGTTCAAGACGATTGCCGGGGTGTCTTATCTGCTGCGCAGCATCGAGGCAAACCCCGGCGCCCTGGCTTGCTATCGGTTGTTCAGGGCCGGATTCGCCACTGCGGCAGGAACCGGGCGAGCTTCCCTCGCGTCCCCAACTTGAGCGACACGGTCGGGATAGCCGACACGTCGGACGCTGGCGTCGGCACCGGCGTTGCGGACTCCGCCCGCGGCAGCGCCGGAAATCGGGCCCGCGCGACATCGAGCGCCTTGTCGAAGTCGGCAGCGTTGAACCAGGGCTGATGGCGCAGGGACTCGCCGAGGCCATCGTCCCACACCGTCGCACGATCGATGTCGAATGCACCCTCCAGGCGCTGATCGACCGCCTGGATGCCGGAGCCGGTGACGGCCCATTGCCGTCCAATCCAGAAAATATCCCGATGCAGGGCCATGGCCGCCTCGGTCTGAAAAGCGATTGCTGAACAGACCGCAGGATACGACCAGCCCGGCGCCGCGCAAGACGGCGCGCGGTCCGGATGCAGTTTGCCGCGCCGTTATGGCTCCGCAGCGACCACCTTGAGGCCGCCCATATAGGGCTGCAGCACGTCGGGGACGGCGATCGAGCCGTCCGCCTGCTGATAGGTTTCGATCACCGCGATCAGCGCGCGGCCGACCGCCGTCCCCGAGCCGTTCAATGTGTGCACGAAACGGGGCTTGCCGTCGCCGGCACGGTAGCGTGCATCCATGCGGCGGGCCTGGAAGTCGCCGCACACCGAACAGCTGGAAATCTCGCGGAAGGCGCCGCCGTCGCCCTGCCCCGGCATCCAGACCTCGATGTCGTAGGTCTTCTGCGAGGAGAAGCCCATGTCGCCGGTGCACAGCGTGATGACGCGATAGTGCAGATCGAGCCGCCGCAGCACTTCTTCGGCGCAGGCCAGCATGCGCTCATGCTCGTCCTTGCTGGTCTCCGGCGTCGTGATCGACACCAGTTCGACCTTGGTGAACTGGTGCTGGCGGATCATGCCGCGGGTGTCGCGACCCGCGGCGCCCGCCTCCGCGCGGAAGCACGGCGTCAACGCCGTGAGCCGCATCGGCAGCTCCTTCTCGTCGACGATCGATTCACGCACCAAGTTGGTGAGCGCGACCTCGGCGGTCGGAATGAGACCCAGACGCTCGGTCTTGAGACGCTCGTCCGGCGCGATGAGGAGCTCGCCTCTCACGGCCCAGAACTGGTCGTCCTCGAATTTCGGCAACTGGCCAGTGCCGAACATGACATCGTTGCGCACCAGCAGCGGCGGATTGATCTCGGTGTAGCCGTGCTCGGTGGTGTGCAGGTCGAGCATGAACTGCCCGAGCGCGCGCTCCAGCCGCGCCAGTCCTTTTTTCAGCACGACGAAGCGCGCGCCCGACAGCTTTGCTGCCGATTCGAAGTCCATGCCGAGCGCCGTGCCGATGTCGTCGTGCGGCTTCGTCGCAAAGGCATAGTTGCGCCTGCCGCCAAACACATGACGCTCGACATTGTCGTGCTCGTCCTTGCCGTCCGGCACCTCGTCGAGCGGCAGATTGGGAATCGCCGACAGCTCGCGCGCCAGTTCCTCGTCGGCCTGCTTGGCGGCGGTCTCGAGCTCCGGCATCGTGGTCTTGAGCTTGGCGACCTCCTCCATCAGCGCCGATGCGCGCGCATCGTCCTTGGCTTTCTTGGCCTCGCCGATCTCCTTGGAGGCGGCGTTGCGCCGCGCCTGCGCCTGCTCGGACGCCAGGATCGCGGCACGCCGCCGCTCGTCGATGGCCAGCAGTTGCGACGACAGCGGCGCCAGACCCCGGCGCGTCAGCGCCGCATCGAAACCTTGCGGATTGTCGCGGATCGATTTGATGTCGTGCATGGTCGTTCGGTCCTGGGAACGAAAAGATGTCGGCGAGTCGCCATGGTGCGCGGGCCGGGCCTGCACTACCGCGAATGGCCGCGGATGGGAACAGGCTACGCCCGCCCGGGACGAGCCCGGGCAGCAAAGCCCACCCTACGCGGCCGGATTGGTCGGCAGGTTGTCCGATCCCGACGACGAGCCGGAGCCCGACTTGGTCGCATTTGCCTGCTTCTCGACGATCCCCACCGCGATGATGGCGCCCTCGTAGAGCGCCAGCAGCGGGATCGCCAGTGACGCCTGGCTCAGCACGTCCGGCGGCGTCAGCACCGCGGCGATGATGAAGGCGACGACGATGAAATAGCGGCGCTTCTCCCGCAGCATCTGCGAGGTGACGATGCCGATGCGGCCGAGCAGGGTCAGGATCACCGGCAGTTGGAACGCGATGCCGAACGCGAAGATTAGAGACATCATCAGCGACAGATATTCGCCGACCTTGGGCAGCAGCGCGATCTGTGCGGTGTCCGGGCCGCCGAGCTGCTGCATGCCGAGCGAGAACCGCACCAGCATCGGCATCACGACGAAATAGACCAGTGCGGACCCAAGCGCGAAAAACACCGGGGTCGCGATCAGGTAAGGCAGGAAGGCGTTGCGCTCGTGACGATAGAGCCCGGGCGCGACGAACTTGTAGATCTGCGTTGCCACGATCGGGAATGAAATGAAGCCGGCGCCGAACATCGCGAGCTTCAGCTGCGTGATGAAGTATTCGAGCAGCTGCGTGTAGATGAACTTGCTGTTCTCCGCGCCCGCCACCCAGACGAACGGCAGCACCAGGATGTTGTAGATCTGCTTGGCGAAGAAGAAGCAGAAGATGAAGGCCACGCCAAAGCCGAGCAGCGCCTTGATGAGCCGCGACCGCAGCTCGATCAGGTGGTCCATCAACGGAGCCTTGCTGGCCTCGATATCTTCGACGGTCATGACGCTTTGGCGTCCTTCGGACGTTCGGCCTCGGACGCTGCCGGCAGCTCAGGCAGCGGCTCGGACTTGATCTCGCGCACGATGGCCAGCGGCTCGCCCACGGCCTGATGAGCCTCGGCCTCCGCGAAAGTTTCAGGTCGAGGAGCTTCGGGGGTGGTCGGAATCACCGGAGTCTCGGGCGAGGCGGCGACCGCGTCCGTGGCCGGCACAGTCGGCTCGGCGGGCTTGTCGACGCCCTCGATGTCGAGCGCCTTGTCGACGTCGCGCTGCAGCGACGTCATCAGGCCGCTGGGCGTGAAACCGCTGGCGGCTTCCTTGACCTCGTCGAAGCTCTTCTTGAGGTCGGCCATCTCGGCCTCGCGCATCGCTTCCTGGAACTGCCCCTGGAACTCGGAGGCCATCCGGCGGGCCTTGCCCATCCACTGCCCGACCATGCGCAGAACGCCGGGAAGCTCCTTGGGGCCGATCGCAATCAGCGCGACGACCCCAATGACGAGCAGTTCACTCCACCCGATATCGAACATCTAAAAATCCGCCACCGCGACGACGCCTGTGATCCCGCCCTGCCCGGGCCCGTCCGAGCAGGTCCCGCCTTGCGGGAGCGCGCGCCGCCCGCGCCTCATCAACAGCAGATCAAACGGCCTTGCTGCCGACATCCGTGCGGGTGGCCGAAGGAGTCGCGCCATGATCGATCGACTTGACCGGCTCGGTCTTCTCCGGCGCCTTGTCGTCGTCCTGCATGCCCTTCTTGAAGGCCTTGATGCCCTGTGCGACATCGCCCATCAGATCGGAGATCTTGCCGCGCCCGAACAACAGCAGGACGACCGCGATCACCACGATCCAGTGCCAAATGCTAAGCGAACCCATCCTGCAAACCCTCCAAACATCGGCGCAGCCTTCACCCGACTGCCCGTCGACGCTACCGCCGAAACCGCGCCATATCCATGGACTTGACCGCGACACTTCGCTTCTAGCATCCGGTTGCGAAACAGCAACACGAACGCAAGGCGGCGGGGACCGAAAACGGCGCGCGGACAGCCCGATCTGGCCGGAAGGTAGGCGTCGGCGCCCCCAAAAACAAGCACTTAGGCTCCGCTTAATCGCGGCCGAAGCTACGTAATAACGCGAGTGTTAACGGCCTTGCGGCCGTTACCGTTCTCGATCCGGCGAACCGTCCTCGTCGGTATCGCCGTCGCCTTCGTCGTTCCTGCCGTCGACCTCGTCGTCCGCCGCGGCGTCATCCGACTCGGCCTCAGCTTCGGCCTGAACGTCAACCTCCGCCGAAAGCTCAACGGTTTCGGCAACGGCCTCGTCGCCCTGCTCGGCGACGGCTTCGTCATCCTGCTCGGCAGCGAAGGCCTCGACCGCGAGGCTCACCTCGGCGATCTCGTCTTCGGCGGTCTCGTCGTCCACGTCCGAGTTCGGCAGTTCCAGATCGCCGAGAACGGCCTCCACGGTGCCCTCGTCGTCCACACCGGCCGCCTCGGCCTCGACGGCTCCCGCCTCGGCGGTTTCGGCGACGGCGCCGACCGCCACCACCTGGGCCGTTTCAGCCTGCTCCGAATCGGCCTCGCCAGCCTCAGCCTCCTCGGCTTCGACTTCGACCGCCGGCGCCAGCGCCAGATCGAGATCACCTGGGTCCAGCGGCTCCTCGTCCTCGCGGAGGGTCGGATCGTCGGACGGCGTCGGAACCGTGAAGCCGGTCGGCAGACGCGAATCCAGGAGGCCGGTGCCCTTCAGCTCCTCGAGGCCCGGCAGATCGCCCAGGGTCTCCAGGCTGAACTGAGTCAGGAAGGCGTCCGTCGTACCAAAGGTCAGCGGCCTGCCCGGGGTTTTGCGGCGACCACGCGGCTTGATCCAGCCCGTCTCCAGCAGCACGTCCAGCGTGCCCTTGGAGGTGACCACGCCGCGGATCTCTTCGATCTCCGCGCGCGTCACCGGCTGGTGGTAGGCGACGATGGCCAGCACCTCGATGGCGGCGCGCGACAGCTTGCGCGTCTCGGTGCTTTCGCGCGTCATCAGCCAGGCGAGATCGCCGGCGGTGCGGAACGTCCACTTGTTGGCGACGCGCACGAGGTTGACGCCGCGATTGGCGTAGTCCGCCTGCAGCTGCGCCAGCGCGGCCTTGATGTCGACACCTTCAGGCATACGCTTGGCGAGCGCGGCCTGCTCCAACGGCTCGGCCGAAGCAAACAGGAGAGCCTCGAGGATGCGCAACGCTTCGGGGCGCACCTCGGACTCGCTCGCCGCGATCTCGTCGGGCTCTTCCATGCGCAGTTCCGCCAAGCTTGCCATGGCAGGGTCTCCTTCTTCGTTACTCAACCGTCAAGTCCGGCGCAGCCATAGCGCCGGGCTGGATCGGTGGACGCTTACGAAAATACAGCGGCGCGAACGCCTGCTTCTGGTTCAGCTCGAGCTTGCCTTCGCGAACCAGTTCAAGCACGGCCGCAAAGCTCGATGCGAAGACGGTGGCTTTCTGCGCAGGCTCGACGACGTAGTCCAACAGGTAGTCGTCGAGACATCCCCAGTCGTCCGACACCTCGGTCATGCCGACCAGACGTTCGAGCGACGCCCGCGCCTCGGCGAGCGACCAGACGGTGCGCTTGGCCATATGGACGGATGTCACCACGCGCGACTGGCGCTGAATGGCGTAGGCCGACAGCAGGTCGAACAAGGTCGCGGTGAACTTGGGACGGCGGACTTCCGCAATCTCTTCCGGATTGCCGCGCGGGAACACGTCGCGCTGGAACTGCGGCCGGTTCATCAGCCGATTGGCGGCCTCGCGGATCGCCTCCAGGCGGCGCAGCCGATTGGCAAGCGCAGTGGCCATCTCCTCGGCGCTCGGCCCTTCCTGGGCCGGCGGCTCGGGCAGCAGCAGGCGCGACTTCAGGAACGCCAGCCACGCCGCCATCACCAGATAGTCGGCGGCGAGTTCGAGCCGGATTTTTCGCGCGGCCTCGATGAATTGGAGATACTGGTCGGCGAGCGCCAGGATCGAGATCTTGGCGAGGTCCACCTTCTGCTGCCGCGCCAGCGCGAGCAGCAGGTCGAGCGGGCCTTCATAGCCCTCGACGTCGACGACCAACGCCGGTTCGGCCTCGGCCAGCTCCGTCGTGGGACGGCCGGTTTCAAACGACAGAATTTCAGCGGTCATGCGCTCGCGGGTCCCAGCCGGTTGATCAGGGCGTCGAGTTCGGCGCGCGCGGCGCCGCGATCGAAGCCCGTGGGTGCCCTGCGCGCCGCAAGCGCGCGGTCGGCCCGGGTCAAAGCCTGCCCTGCAAGCAACGGCGTCTCTGCCGCGACGGCCTGCATCTCGTCGAGATTGCCGTTGCAATGCAGAACCATGTCGCAGCCGGCCGCGACGATCGCGCGCGTGCGTTCGGCGAGCGATCCGGCCAATGCATTCATGGAAACGTCATCACTCATCAACAAACCCTGGAACCCGATCCGTCCGCGAATCACCCGCTGGATCATTGTCGCAGAAGTCGTGGCCGGATGGGCGGCGTCGATCGCGCTAAACACAACATGTGCAGTCATCGCCATCGGCAGGTCGGCCAGCGGCCGGAACGCGGCGAAATCGGTGGCGTCGAGTTCCGCTTCCGGCGTGTCGACGGTCGGCAGGCGGAAATGCGTATCGGCGGTGGCGCGGCCGTGCCCCGGGATGTGCTTGAGCACCGGCAGCACGCCACCCTGCTCCAGCCCCTCGGTCACCGCGCGGGCGATCGTCGCCACCTTGGCCGGCGTGGTGCCATAGGCGCGGTCCCCGATCACGGCGTCGGCGCCGGCAACCGGGACGTCAGCGAGCGGCAGGCAGTCGACCGTAATCCCCAGCTGATGCAGATCGTCGGCGATCAGGCGGGCGCTGAGCCAGGCGGCGCGGAGGCCAGCGGCCGAATCAAGGTCGTAGAGCCGGTCGAACACCACGCCTGCGGGATAGACCGGCCAATGCGGCGGCCCCAGCCGCTGCACCCGCCCGCCCTCCTGGTCGATCAGGACGGGAGCGTCGGCGCGACCCACGCAACTGCGTAATTCCTTAACCAGTGCAGTCACTTGAGCGGGTGACTGGACGTTGCGTTTGAACAGGATGAAGCCCCAGGGCCGGCTGTCGCGGATGAACGCGCGCTCGGCGTCGCTGAGGTCGAGGCCGGAGATGCCGGTAATGAAAGCCCGCATGGTCATACGGGCCGCATAGACCCCGCCTTCCGGGCGGTCAAGCAAGCCTTACTGGTTGCTGAACGGGAAACACTGGCCGCCGGCAGTTTTCAACGATCCGCACATCTTGTTGGCCTCTTCCTTCGTCGCGAAGGGGCCGACGGCCGCGCGGTACTTGACACCACCCTTCTCGCCCAGATCCATCCGTTTGATGATCGGCTCGTACTTGCCGAGCACCGCGCCATACTTGTCCTGCACGGACTTGTAGGACGACATCGCCTCGGCTTCGCTCGCCTGCGACGAGATCGAGACCAGATAGCCGCCGGTGCGCTCGTTCTGGGTCTGCTCCGTGACCGGTACGGCCGTCGCGATGCGCGCCGGGGTATTCGCCGCAGGCGCGGCCTGCGGCGTCAGCGGCATCGGGCTGTCGGTCGCGGCGGAGGCATTGGCATTCGCCGGCGACTTGCGGCCCTTCGGCGTCGCCGCCGCCTTGGTTGCCGGCGCAGCCGGCATCGGCGGGTCGGCCGCGGGAGGCTGATTGCCTCCGGTCACGGACAGGGTCTTGATGGGGCGCGGATCGCTGTTGGGCAGAATGCCGTTGGCGTTGGCCATCTGCGGCATCGAGGCCGCGCCGGCGCTGGCCGGCGGCGGCGCCCCATTCTGAGTCATCTGCGGGAACACCACGCGCGGATTGCCGCCGCGGGTGTTGAGGTCCATCGGCGCCTCCTCGCGAGACACCAGCTTCTCGCCGCCATCATTGCCGAGCAGCCGGTCCGGCACCTTGGGTGTCGTATCCTGCTGCGCCATGATCTTGGTCGGGCTGTTATCGGCGCGGATGATCGGCGGCTCACCGGTGCGGGCCGAGGAGATGTAGGTCTTGTAGCCATAGGCGCCGCCGGTCCCGACCACCGCAAGGGTCAGCACCGCGAGCACCGTGCTCATGCCGCTGCGCCGCCGCGGCCGCTCCTCTTCCTCGCCCTCGTCGTAGCCGTCCTGATAGCCGTACTGACCGTCCTGAAAATCGTTGTCGCCCTGATAGCCGTGCTGTCCGGATCCCACCTGGCCGAACAGCGCATCGTCATAGCGCGACGAATCCTGTTCGTTGTCATCGAAATCGCTGCCGCGGTTGTAGTCGCGGTCGTTCTCGGCGAACCCGTGGCGCGACTCGCCGACGCTGTAGTCGAGCTTCGACAACTGATCGGCGAACTCGGCATTCGGATAGCCCGGCTGCTGCCGGGACGCGGCGGCGGGCCCGAAATCCTGTTCGGGGAAGCCCGGCTGCCCGCGCGGATCCTGATAGCCGGCGGGAAAAGACGGCGGCGGCGCGGGCTGCTGTGGCTGCCCCATATCGGCGAACGGATTGGTGGCGGCTTGCTGTTGCGCGTTGGGCGCGCGCTGCATCCAGGTCGGCGGTCCGGGCGGAGGCATGCCGACGGCCGGCTGGTCCTGGGGAGCTGCGGGCCGGGCCATCGGGCGCTGCTGCGCCTGCGGGGTGGCTCGGCCGGATTGCGCGAAGGGGTCGTTCTGTCCGATCAGGCGAGCGAGTTCGGCGAGCGGATCGGCATCGCCCTGCTGGTTTCCACCGCGGCCAAAACCATCAGCGGGAAAGGGTCTGTCCTGGTAACGATCAGCCATCGTGATGAAGCGTCCCTGCGGGTGAGCCGCATATGCGTCCTAAGGCGGACCCTGCCAGATTGAGGCCCCCAACTGAAGTCGTGTGTTTCCCCCAATCAGCGCATTGCATCAGGAGCATTAACGCCCAAGATCGCAAGTCCCGACGCCAGAACCGAGACGACGCCCTGAACCATGGCCAAACGTGCCTTGGTCAATTCTGCATCATCATCGATAATGAAGCGTAAATAGGGCAAATCCCGGCCCCGCGTCCAGAGGGCGTGAAATTCGCTTGCAAGTTCATATAGGTAGAAGGCGATCCTGTGCGGCTCATGCGCCAGGGCCGCGCTTTCAACCGTACGTGGGTACAGCGCCAGCCGTTTCAAGAGGTCGTGTTCGGCCGGGTCGGAGAGTTTTTCGAGGGGCGCCTGGCCGAGATACGCGAGTCGCGCCCCCTCCTCCTCCGGCAGGTCCGGGACGCTGTCCCGGGCATTTCGGAAGATCGAATGCCCACGCGCATGGCCGTACTGGACATAGAACACGGCGTTGTCGCGTGACTGCTCGATGACCTTGGCGAGGTCGAAATCGAGCACGGCGTCATTCTTGCGGTAGAGCATCATGAAACGGACCGCATCGCGCCCCACTTCATCAACAACTTCCCGCAAGGTGACGAAGTCGCCGGAGCGCTTCGACATCTTCACCGGCTCGCCGTTGCGCAACAGCTTGACGAGCTGGACGACCTTGACGTCGAGCACAGCCTGCGCGGCCGTCACCGCCTTCACCGCGGCCTGCATGCGCTTGATGTAGCCGCCGTGATCGGCGCCGAACACGTCGATCAGGTCGGCGAAGCCGCGCTCGAACTTGTGCCGGTGGTTGGCGATGTCGGATGCAAAATAGGTGTAGCTGCCGTCCGACTTGATCAGCGGACGATCGACGTCGTCACCATAGGCGGTGGCGCGGAACAGGAGCTGCTCGCGATCCTCCCAGTCTTCGGGCGGCGCGCCCTTCGGCGGCGGCAGGCGGCCTTCATAGACGTCGCCGCGCTCACGCAGGAAATCGATGGTCTCCGCGACCTTGTTGTTTCCCTGGTTGATGAGCGAGCGCTCGGAGAAGAACACATCGTGGCGGATGTTCAGCGCGGCGAGATCGTCCTTGATCTCGGCCATCATCATCGCGATCGCCTTGTCGCGGACGATCGGCAGCCACTCGGCCTCGGGCATGGCCTTCAGCCTGTCGCCATGCTCGGCCTTGAGCGCCTGCCCGACCGGCTTCAGATAGTCGCCGGGGTAGAGCCCTTCCGGGATCGCGCCGATATCCTCGCCGAGCGCCTCGCGATATCTCAGAAACGCGGAGCGCGCGAGCACGTCGACCTGCGCGCCGGCATCGTTGATGTAGTACTCGCGCGTGACGTCGCGGCCTGCGAACTGCAACAGGCTGCACAGCGCGTCGCCAAACACGGCGCCGCGGCAGTGGCCGACATGCATCGGTCCGGTCGGATTGGCCGAGACGTACTCGACGTTGACCTTCGGCGCGCCGGAAACCGGCGCGATCCGTCCGTAGGCCGCGCCTTCGCGCAGGATCGTGCCCAGCGCCCGCGCCCATACCACGGGCTGCAGAGTGAGGTTGATGAAACCGGGACCGGCGACATCCACCTTCGCCACCAGTTCGTCCGCGCGCAGGCGTTCCGCGATCTTGTCGGCGAGATCCCGCGGCTTCGCCTTGGCCTCCTTGGCGAGCACCATCGCGGCGTTGGTCGCCATGTCGCCGTGGCTCGGATCGCGCGGCGGCTCGACCACCACGCGCGAAAAATCGATGCCCTCGGGCCAGCCGCCGTCCTTGGCGAGCGCGGCGCAGATCGCGTGGACGCGGGCCAGCATGTCGGCAAAAAGATAGGGGGTGGACGCTTGTTCAACCATGCCGCCGCCTAACGCAAATCCGGGGTCGAGTCAAAAAGCCGGTGGTGCTCGGTCAAGGCGAAACGGTCGGTCATTCCGGCGATAAAATGGCCGATGCGGCGCGCGCGGTCGCCCTCCCCGTCAGAACCGTCGAGCCAACCGGCCGGCAGGGTTGCGCCGTCCGCCTGGTAGCGGCCGAACAGGTCCGCCACGATGCGCTCGGCATCGCGCATCACGCCCATCACCCGCTCGTGCCGGTACATCCGCTGCCAGAGAAACGCCTTGATGGTGGCCTCGTGCGCGGCGGCGTCGGCCGGAAACGCCACCAGCGGACCGGCGTGGCGGCGCACGTCGTGCGGCGAGGCCGGTTGTGCCCGCGCGATTCGGCGCTCGGCTTCGGCGGCGACGGCCGCGATCAGATAGGAGATCAGCTCGCGCACCAGCTCGGCGCCGCGCCTGATGTCGTCGAGAACAGGGTACTGGCGATCGATCTCGGCGATCATGTCCGCAAGCAGCGGGATCTCCTTGAGATCGTCGACCGCGAACAGGCCGGCGCGCAGGCCGTCGTCGATGTCGTGGGCGTCGTAGGCGATGTCGTCGGCCAGCGCGGCGACCTGGGCCTCGAGCGAGGCGTAGCTCCACAGTTCCAGGTCGAAGCGGGCGTTGAACTCGGCGATCCCCGTCGGGACCGGGCCCTGCATCGGCCCGTTGTGCTTGACGATGCCCTCGAGCGATTCCCAGGTCAGGTTGAGGCCATCGAAATCCGGGTAGCGCTGCTCGAACGACGTGACGATGCGCAATGTCTGGGCATTGTGGTCGAAGCCGCCGAAGTCGGCCATGCAGCGGTTCAGCGCCCGCTCGCCGGCATGGCCGAACGGCGGATGGCCGAGATCATGCGCCAGGGCCAGCGTCTCCGTCAGATCCTCGTCGAGGCCGAGCTGGCGGGCCAGGGCGCGGGCGATCTGGGCGACTTCCAAAGAATGGGTCAAACGGGTGCGGTAGTGGTCGCCTTCGTGGAAGACGAACACCTGGGTCTTGTGCTTGAGCCGGCGGAAGGCGGTCGAATGGATGACCCGGTCGCAATCCCGGCGAAACGGGCTGCGGGTGCGTGACGGCGGCTCGGCGAACAGGCGGCCCCGGCTGCGGTCGGGATCGCAGGAATAAGGGGCGCGGGGGGCAGCCATTCCGACCGACACGGGCGATTGTTTCCTTTGAGATTTGATTCCAGGACGGAGCCCACTTAACTATGGGGAGCGTCCGGCACCAAATGAATAGGGCATGACGCGCTTTCCGGAGACACTTGCCATGACCGAACTCGCCACGACCGATGCCCCGACCGGCCCCGTCACCATCAGCGAACGCGCCGCCCGCCGCATCGGCGAGATCCTCGGCAAGGAGACGGCAGGCGCCATGCTGCGCATCTCGGTGGAAGGCGGCGGCTGCTCCGGCTTCCAGTACAAGTTCGACATCGACCGCGCCAAGGCGGACGACGATCTGGTGATCGCGCGTGAGAAGGCGGTCGTGCTGGTCGATCCGGCCTCGGTGCCGTTCCTTGCCGGCTCCGAGGTCGATTTCGTCGACGATTTGATGGGCGCCTCGTTCCGGATCAACAATCCCAACGCCACCGCCTCCTGCGGCTGCGGCACCAGCTTCTCGGTCTAGCCCCCTCCTCCCGTCCCGGCTTCAGGCCTCCGCCGTCGCGACCGGGCTCTCCGAAGGCGCGAGCTCCGGCGCCTCCACGCTCGGCGCGGGCGTCCCGATCGCCTTCAGCATCGCCGCCACCATCGCGGGCTTGCGCAGCGGCTTGGGCAGGAAGTCCGTCATGCCTGCCTCGCGGCATTGCCTGATGTCGTCTGGGAAGGCGTTGGCGGTGAGCGCGATGATCGGCAGCTCGGCGAGCCGGCCGCCCTTGGCGCGAATGGTCTGCGTCGCGGTGATGCCGTCCATCTCGGGCATGCGGACGTCCATCAGCACCAGGTCGAACTCCTGCTCGACGGCCGCATTCACCGCCTGCAGGCCGTCCGGAACGATGCATTTGTCGACCGCGAACTCCTGCAGCATCTTCGACACCACCATGCGGTTCGTGGCGTCGTCCTCCGCGATCAGAACGCGCAGCGGACGGCCGAGCGCCTCGATCCGCGCCTTGAGGTCGCCAGCGCCGACCCGGTCGCCGCGCTGATCCGAAACCTGTTTGTCGCTCCACGGCAAGGTCAGGCTGAAGCGGAAGGTCGAGCCCTCGCCCTGCACCGACGACACCGCGATGGCTCCGCCCATCTGCTCGATGATGCGTCGGGAGATCGCAAGCCCGAGCCCGGTGCCGCCAAAGCGGCGGTTGATCGAGGCATCGGCCTGGGCGAAATCCGTGAACAGCTTGCCGACCCGATCGACGGGAATGCCGATGCCGGTGTCGGAGACACGCCACTCGATCGTCGCCTTGTGATCGTCGCGCGACCTGCACGCGACCGCGATGGTGAGGCCGCCGCGCTCGGTGAACTTCACCGCGTTGGACGCGAGGTTGATCAGCACCTGGCGGATGCGCGCGACGTCGCCCTTGAGCGCCGCCGGCAGCTTCGGGTCGATGTCGGCATTGACCAGCAGGCTCTTCGACTTGGCATTGACGCCGATGATGGAGGTGACCGCCTCGACCAGCGCCGCCGGCGAGAAATCGACGGTCTCGAACTCCAACTTGCCAGCATTGAGCTTCGACAGATCGAGGATGTCGTTGAGGATGCGCTGCAGATTGTCGCCGGACTCGCGGATCGTCATCACCGCGTGGCGCTGCTCGTCGTCGAGCTTGGTGTCCAGCAGGGTGGAGGCGAGACCGAGCACGCCGTTCATCGGGGTACGAATCTCGTGGCTCATCATCGCCAGGAAGTCGGACTTCGCCCGGCTCTCGGCCTCGGCCTGCTCGGCCCGCCAGCGCTCGGTGACGTCGCGACCGAAGCCGCGATAGCCTGCGAATTTGCCGTCATAGTCGCGCGCCGGCCGCGCCGTCAGCGCCCAGCGCCGCCGCTCGCCGCCGGCCACGACGACATGGATCAGGATCTCCGGAATCGACAGCCGCTTGGTCATGCGGTCGGCAAGCGATTTGAGCGTCGCCGTATCGGTCGGGCAGAGATATTTCAGCGTGTCGATCAGCCGCTCGCCCTTGAGCTGATCCAGCGGCAGCTGGGCCACGTCGGCAAAGCGCTGCGGCGCATCGATCAGGCGACCCTCGGCGTCGGTCTGCCACAGCCAGCTCGACGCGTTCTCCTGGAATTCCTTCAGCAGCAGCGAGATCGTCTCGTTCTGACGCTCGTGACGGATCTGCGCCTTCAGGTTCTCCAGGAACACGTTGCCGTGCGACACCAGGTGGCGCACCATGAACGACGTGTAGAGCAGCAGAAACACCACGAGCACCAGATAGGTCGCGCCGCCGCACAGAAACAGCGAGCCGACCGAGCACAGCATCAGGGTCCAGGTGTAGGCGAGACCGGCCCGGGGCACGCTCGACATCGCGAATGCCCCGCCGGAAATCATCCCGGTCATCAGCGAGCCGACGATGATCTGCAGATGCGGATCGACCTGCGGCATCACGATCAGCGGCAGCGATCCCCAGATGCAGGCGAGAAAGAACGACTGCAACGTCATGCGCTGGATGGCGCGCTCGGACGCCTCCTGCGGCCGGGTCTTGCGCGCGCGCCACCAGCCGCGCAGCGCCAGGCCGCCCGCCAGGGCGATCGCGGCGCCCCATGTGATCAGAAACAGATTGGACACCGTGTTCCAGAACACGCCGAGAATGATGGCAGCGTTCGCGAAGTTGATGCCGATGGTCACGGGGACGAGGCGTGCGACGGCATCGATCTGCCGCGCGCGGATGCGGCGGCGGTCGCGCTCGGTCAGCGCTTCGTCATCGAGGCCTTCGATCGCGCCGAAACCACCGATCCACAGGAAGAACGCACCCAGCGGGCTGGCGCCGGCAGTTCGCTTCGACGTCGAGGGATTCCCAGGCCAATTCATGAGCACGCAGAACCTTGCTTGTGATCCCCTGGCATGCACGACCTGCTGCTTCAGCCGCGTTAATTGCTTCGCCCGTAGAATTACGGGCCGGAGGCTTCGAATCCCTCGTTCACGCGGTCCTGCCCGGCGCTCATTCGTCCCGGTTCGAAACGGGCGCCGCGCTTGGAATGCGGGCCCTCGTTCTCGCGGCCTGATCGGCCCGAGTCATGATCGCAGCGTTCACCCTCGTTCAGGTCGATACGCCCCTCGTGCCGGGGCGGGACGGAGACAGAAGAACACGATTTCCGAGAATATTTTCGTGAAAGAACTGGACAAGGTCCTACACGTTGAAATTGCACGGAAAATTCGTTTGCACCGGCCAACGCCCAATTCGGCGATCACACGCCGTGCAGCAACGCGCCGCCAATTCGATTTGAGCCTCAGTTTGGCCGTTGATCACATGGTATTTGAACACCCGGGACGGTTCCCGTGCTACTGAAGCTCCGCGCGTCGTCCGGTCGATTCCAGCAGGAGCGGTTGGTGCGGGCGAGGCGACGAATTGGGGCGACGATATCGTTGGGACCGCCGTAGAGCTGGGACGCCGTGTAAAAGGGTACACGACCATGCGTGGTCTGATGCGGTTCTTGGGATTCTCTTTTGCCGTTGGCACCGTCCTCTTCCTGATCGCCGGAGCCGGCGTGGCCGGCCTGATCTGGCAGTTCTCGAAAGACCTGCCCGACTATTCCCAGCTTCAGGACTACGAGCCCGCCGTCATGACCCGCGTGCACGCGGCGGATGGTTCGCTGCTAGGTGAATATGCTCGGGAGCGCCGGCTCTATCTGCCGATCCAGGCGGTGCCGAAGCTGGTGATCAACGCCTTTCTCTCCGCCGAGGACAAGAACTTCTACCAGCATGGCGGGCTCGATTTTTCCGGCATGGCGCGCGCGGCGATCGCCTATGCGCAGCATTTCGGCTCCGACCGCCGGCCGCAGGGCGCATCGACGATCACCCAGCAGGTCGCGAAGAACTTCCTGCTGACCAACGAGCTGTCGTTCAATCGCAAGATCAAGGAGGCCCTGCTCGCCTTGCGTATCGAACGCGCCTATTCCAAGGATCGCATCCTCGAGCTCTATCTCAACGAGATCTATCTCGGCTCCGGGTCCTACGGCATCGCCGCCGCCGCGCTCTCCTATTTCGACAAATCCGTCGACGAGCTCACGATCGCCGAGGCGTCCTACCTTGCCGCCCTGCCCAAGATGCCAGGCAGCCTGCACCCGATCCGGAATCACGACCGTGCCATCGAGCGCCGCAACTACGTCGTCGATCGTCTGTTCGAGAATGGCTGGATCGGCAAGGCCGAGGCCGACAAGGCGCGCCAAGAGCCGATCACGCTGAACAATCACGCCGCCAACGCCCATACGTTCGCCGGTGAGTTCTTCGCCGAGGAGACCCGCCGCGACCTGTTCGAGCGATACGGCGAGAAGAAACTGTACGAGGGGGGTCTGTCGGTCCACACCACCCTCGCCCCGAAGATCCAGGTGATGGCGCGCAGGACCCTGGTCGCGGGACTGGTCCGCTATGACCAGGAGCAAGGCTACCGCGGGCCGGCCAGCAAGCTCGACATGTCCGGAGACTGGGGCGCCCGGCTTGCCGAGGTGAAGTCGCTGACCGACATCTCGCCCTGGCGCATGGCCGTCGTGCTGGAGACCTCGGAGCAGTCTGCGCGCATCGGCTTCCAGCCGCCGCGCGAATTCGGCGCGGTCAGCAAGGAGCGCCAGACCGGACTGATCTCGCTCGACGGTGTCAGATGGGCCAGAGCCGTCGCCGGCCCGGCGCGCGGCAAGACCCCCACCGCGGTTTCGCAGGTGCTGCAGCCCGGCGACGTGATCTATGTCGATCCTCTCTTCAAGGATGGCAAGGCGGTCGACGGCCAATATCGGCTGGAGCAGCTGCCGGAAGTATCGGGCGCGATGGTCGCGATGGAGCCCAACACCGGCCGGGTGGTCGCGATGGTCGGCGGCTTTTCCTACGATCAAAGTCAGTTCAACCGGGCATCGCAGGCCTACCGGCAGCCCGGATCGACCTTCAAGCCGATCGTCTATTCGGCCGCGCTCGACAATGGCTATACGCCATCGAGCATGATCGTCGACGCGCCGCTGGAGATCGAGCAGGGCCAGGGCAGCGAGGTCTGGCGTCCGGAGGATTTCACCAGCGGCAAATATCTTGGACCGACGACGCTGCGCAATGCGCTGAGATTGTCGCTGAACACGGTCACCGTCAGGCTCGCGCAGGATGTCGGCATGCCCTTGATCTCCGAATATGCGAAGCGCTTCGGGATCTACGACGACGTCCCGAACTATCTCTCTTATTCGCTGGGGACCGGCGAAACCACCGTGATGCGGATGGTGACGGCCTATGCGATGATCGCGAACGGCGGCCGTCGCGTGAAGCCAACGCTGATCGATCGAATCCAGGACCGCTATGGTCACACCATCTTCCGCCACGACAGCCGGGAATGCCGCGGGTGCGAGGCGCCCGAAGGCTGGCACAACCAGCCCGAGCCGCAACTGGTGGATCACCGCGAGCAGGTGCTGGACAGCCTGACCGCCTACCAGATCACCGAATTGATGGAAGGCGTCGTGCAGGGCGGCACCGCGGTCGCGCTCAAGGAGGTCGGCAAGCCGATCGCCGGCAAGACCGGCACCACCAACGAGGCGAAGGACGTGTGGTTCGTCGGGTTCTCGCCGGATCTCGTCGTTGGCCTCTATATCGTATATCGGCTACGACAAGCCCCGCAGTCTCGGACGGACGGCGCAGGCGGCGCGCATCGCGGCTCCCGTCGCGCGCGACTTCCTCAAGCTCGCGCTCGTCGACAAGCCGGCGACTCCGTTCAAGATGCCGGCCGGCATCAAGCTGGTCCGCGTCGACGCGAAGACCGGCATGCGCGCAGCCATTGGACAGACGAGCGGCGTGATCCTCGAGCCGTTCAAGCCAGGCACCGCGCCGCCGGACGGCTATTCGGCGCTGGGCGATTCCGATCCGCTGCGAATTCCCAGTTCCTCCGGAAATCCAGCGGACCCCGGCGCGATGCAGGGGACCGGAGGACTTTACTGATCAAGAGAAACGGACGGAGCGCCGCGGCTCGGCCGCAGCATGATGCGCGCGAGCCGTCGGATCTTCACCGTCATTTCGGCACGGTCGTCCATGCACGGTCGCTGCGCGGCGTCGTCAACGGCGACGCCAACGCCATGAGCGGTCGAAGTTACAGCACGGCGCCGGAGGCGTAGGCACTGGCCCATTGCGGGAAACCGTTTTCCGCGGCGCGGGCCGCCGCATGATCCCAGTCATAGGTCAGCGCGAACAGCTCGGCCTGCCAATGTCCGCGCCGCTCCGTCAGCACGGCATAGCGGGCGTGCGGCGAACGATGTTCGAGCTGGGCCGCGATCGGGATGTCGCCGAACACGGGGCAGCCGACGCTGCCGGGATTGACGACGAGAGGTCCGCGTGGCACCTGCACCACCGCCTGCCGATGGCTGTGGCCGCACAGAACCAGCGTGGCGCCGCCGAGATTGACGAGGCGCGCGGTCAGCACGTCGCGGCGCGCTGGCACATAACGGCCGTCGTCGAGCATCTCCTCCAGCAGGCAGGTGCTGTCGTCGTCCGGCGTGCCGTGAACGGCGAGGATGCCCGGCTCCAGTATGATCCGCGCCGGCAAGGCGTGCAACGCGCGTCGCTGCTCGGCGGTCAGCGCCGCCCGCGCGAAGCGGCCGGCCGGCGGCAGCTTGTCCTCCGGCCATTCCTCGATCCAGCGGTCATGATTGCCGCGCACCGTCGGCAGCGCCAGCGATTGCAGCAGGTCGAACGTTTCGACCGGCCACAGCGGGCTCGTGACGCAATCGCCGAGATTGACCGTGGCATCGACGCTGCGGGTCTCGATATCGGCGAGCACGGCCTCCAGCGCCGGAAGATTGCCATGCACGTCGGAAACCACGGCCAGCCGCATCGGTCGTCTCCCTTGCGCCGCAGCGCTCACCGTTCACTCGAGACGAAGCTTTAGCATCTTCGTGATTGCGAGCGAAGCGACGCAATCCAGGGCGCCCGGAGACTCAGGATGGCTTCGCTCGCAATGAAAACGGAAACGTAGGGTGGGCAAAGCGAGCGCCGCAGGCGATCGCGTGCCCACCGTCTTCTGTCACGCCCAGTCGCGGCGGGCGCGGTGCTCGCGACGCAGGGGCGTCGCTGCGCGCCTTTGCGCACCCTACGATTGCGTCTCAAGAACCAGCGGAGATCGCGACAGGCTCGGGACGGTCCCCGCATAGCGCAGCAGGAGCCGATGCGTCGATAGAAGATCACCAGCGGCAAGCCGATCAACAGCAGTGCAAACCACGCAGCACCCGGCATGAAGCTCTGCGCCGCGGCGTCGCTCAGACCATACACGTAGTTGATGTTGACGGGAAGATTGCCGACAGCCGGTGGCGCAGGCATCAGGAAGTAGCACACCGACAGCAGCGCCCAGGCGGCGACGGTCCACAGCGCAAAGGCGCGGCGGTCATAGCCGAGCCGCCAAACCAGCCAAGCCAGCACGAAGGGCAGCCAGAAATGGAAGAACGACAGGCTGCGCGTGAACAACGGCAGCTTGGCGTCGAACATGTAGGCGGTCATGCCGGTCAGCGGCAGGCCGACCGCCGTGCCGAGAAAGTCGACCACCCACAGCGCCTGCGGCAGCAGAATGCCCACGGCCGGCGCCGACGCCAGCAGCGGGCTCTCCAGCCAGACTGCAGCCAGCGTGGTCAGCAGCGCGACATCGCAGAAGTAGAGGAAGTTGGTCGGGCCATAGGCCATGAGATAGGCCGGCACCAGCACCGCGCAGAATGCGCTGTAGGCCAGTTTGAACCACAGCGGAATGCCCGCCTTCTCAACCGTATCCATCGATCCCTGCCCCTGCAATATGGCTGTTTCGCAATCGCGCGGAGATTGTGGGGAGACGGGCCGGCGCGTCAATCGAACTGCAAGCGTTTTCGCGCTCAACGTTAATGAGACTTTGAACGTATCGATGACGAGTCAGCGGAGTCCGCCGTCACCTGCCCCCGAGACGCCCGTCACGCATTGAAGAGCGATTGGAGTCATGCCAGTCTTGCCGTGTAGTCTCATCGTTTGCCCCCCGAGGAGACAGAAGCATGGTTGGAGTATTCGCCGGCCCCGCTGTCGCCCTCGTTACGCTGTTCGGCCTCGCTGCGCTGGGTATGCTTTGCGTCGCCGTCTATTGGCTGTTCAACAAGCAAGTCAGGCTGAAAGAGCTGGCACGCGTACGCGAGCCGCTCGCGCGCCACAACCCATCAGACCCTGAATACAACACGGTGAGAACGCTCTACACGTCGATGGTGATCGATGCGGAGCGCTTGGGCTTTTTTCATTCGGGTGCCCCCTCCGGAGATCATGGCGGCAGCCACCATGCCAGCGGCGACGATGCCAGCTCGAGCGGCGGCGGAAACCACCACTGATCGGGAGCGTGCCACCATCGATGTGCCCGAGTCGCGCCGGACACAGCCGAGTGCATCGCTGCGCAATACAGCGCCCTCTCCCCTTTGTGGGAGAGGGCATCACCAGCTCATCCGCGTACTCGCTTGGGTGAGGGGTATCTCTCCGCGAGCGGCGTAGCAGGATAGATACCCCTCACCCAACCGAGTTCGCTGCACTGTCCTGCATGCCCTCTCCCACAAGGGGAGAGGGCGCATTTACTAACACCGTTCGCGCTGCGGTCTCTCATTGCGGCGCGGCGGCGCGGTGATCGCGAATACGTCCGCGCGTTCGATGATCAGGTCGCGGAACAGGCGGGCGCGGTGGGACATCCATTGCGGGTCAGGGTAGACGACGTGGAGCGGCAGCGACGGGACGTCGTAGTCCGGCAGCAGATGGATCAGCCTGCCGGACGCGATGGGGCCGATCGCGCACCAGTCGGGCAGCACGGCGGCGCCCAGACCTTCGAGCGCGGCGAGGGTCATGATGTCGGCATCATCGCAGGTCAGCGACGGGGTGATGCCGACGACGTGGCGGCCGGTCTCGGATTCAAAGCTCCATTCGTTCTTCGGCGACAGCCGTGAATAGGTCACGCAAGGAAGCTGGCGCAGATCGTTCGGCAGCCGCGGCGCGCGGTGCCGCGTCAGCAGCGTCGGCGCCGCGACCAGCAGCCGCTTGACGGTGCCGACGCGTCGCGCCACCAGCGTGCTCGAACTGAGCACGCCGATGCGGATGGCGAGCTCGGTGCCGGTCTCGACGAGATCGACGAACTGCTCGGTGAAGCGGATGTCGAGCCGCACCTCGGGATAACGGCGGCCGTATTCGGCGAAGATGTCGCTGAAGAAGTAGCGGCCGAACGAGGTCGGCACCGTCATCCGCAAGGTGCCCGAGGGCGCGCCCACGCGCCGCGGCGACGGCACGCTTGCGCTCTCGAACAGCGTCACGATGTCCTTGGCGAGCTTGAGGACCCGGTCGGCCTCCGCGGTCGGGCGCAGCTTGCGCGTAGTGCGCACGAACAGCCGGCAGCCGAACTGCTCCTCCAAGAGCGCAATGCGCTTGGTGATCGCCGGCTGTCCGAGGCCGAGATCGGCCGCGGCCTGGGTGAAGCTGCCGGCCTCCATGACCCGGATGAAAGTCTGCAGCGCATCGATCCGGTCCATCCATTCCTCCCCGGAATGAGTTTTATTCTCCTCATTCCGTATACGTCGGGAGGTGGCGTGGTCTAGCCTCTCAAAAAAAATCACCGGGAGGGAGACCCATGGAGAAGTCGATTGGCATCGTCGGCGCCGGCATCGGCGGGCTGCATCTGGCGCTCTATCTGCAGCAGCACGGCATTCAGGCGACCGTCCTGACGGACCGTGCGCCCGAGCAGTATGCTGCAACGCGGCTGATGAACACGGTGGCGCATCACGGCGTCACGGTGGCGCGCGAGAACGAGCTCGGCGTGAACCACTGGGACGATCCGGACGTGGTCTATCATCACCATGATCACTTCTTCAATTTTCCGGGCAGCCCCCTGCTCTTCCGCGGCGCCTTCAAGCAGCCGAGCCGCGCGGTCGACTATCGGATTTATCTGCCGGCGCTGATGAAGGATTTTGAGGATCGCGGCGGCGCGATCGAATATGCCAGCATCCAGGACGACGACATTCCGGCGCTGGTCGCGCGCTTCGACCTGCTGGTGGTGTCGACCGGCAAGGGCGCGCTCGGGCGCATGTTCAATCACCGGCCGGAGCTGTCGCCCTACAACCAGCCGCAGCGCCTGCTCTGTGTCGGGCTCTATGACGGCGTCGATCACGGCAGCCCCGGGGGCTCCGATCCGCGCGGCGTCACGCTGTCGGTCTCGCCGGGGCATGGCGAGATGATCGTGATCCCGACCTTGACCTTCGGCGGCATGAAGACGGCGCTGCTGATGGAGAACATTCCCGGCGGCGACATGGCGGAGCTGGTGTCGCTCAACTACGATGCCGATCCCGCAGGCTTCCGGCAGACCATGCTCGACAAGCTCGAGAAGCATCATCCGCACACCTACGACCGCATCGACACGCAGCGTTTCGATCTGCAGCCGCTGGACCTGCTGCAGGGCGCCGTGGTGCCGACGGTGCGTCGCTCCTCGGTGAGCTTCGACGACGGCAGGATCGCCATCGCGCTGGGCGACGTACATTCGGTGGTCGATCCGATGATGGGCCAGGGCGCCAACATGGCCTCCTATGCCGCATTCGAGCTCGGCAAGGCGATCGTCGAGGCCGTGGCGTTCGACGACCGCTTCGTCGAGACGGTCGATCGCGCGCGCGAGAACCGCGTGCTCGCCGCGGCGCGCTGGACCAACCTGATGCTGCAGCCGCAGTCGGAAGCGATGGGCCGGCTGATTGTCACGATGGCGCAGAACCGGGCGCTCTGCGACGAGTTCACCGACAATTTCAACTATCCGGAGCGGCAATGGGACCGGCTGGCGAGCGAGCGGCGCATTCACGCCTGGATCGATGAGCGGACGCAGCTTGCCGCGTGAGATCGCGACGGAGCAGCTCATGAGCCATCATCCGGACCCGGCCGGTTTTCGCGCGGCAGCGTCGCGGTTTTCGACAGGGGTCACCGTGGTGACCAGCAGGTCGGCCGATGGCGCAGCCGTCGGCATGACCGCCAACAGCTTCACCACAGTTTCGATGCAGCCGCCGACGGTGCTGGTCTCGCTCAAGCGCGGCCGGACCTGGCAGGCGGTGAGCGAGTCCGGCCGCTATGCGGTCAACGTGCTCGCGGCTGACGATGTCGCGATCTGCCGGCATTTCGCCGGCGCGCCGCTGCCGCAAGGCGCACCGTCCCTGGACGAGCGCGACGGCTTTCTCCTGCTGCCGCAGGCGATCGCGCAATTCGGCTGCGAGGTCGTCAGCGCGGTCGAGATCGCCGACCACACGCTGTTCATCGGCGAGGTCCGCTGGTGCCGCCATCAGGACGGCCTGCCGCTGGCGTTCTACGCCAGCCGTTTTCGAAATGGTCTGGGCGCGGAGATTTTGCCGAAGGATGCGCTGGCTTATCCGGCGGAGGGATGGACGATCTGATCGCGCAACGCGGTGGGCACGGCCCCCCGTTGGCTTCCGCTCGAGCCAGACAGCGTCCTGTGCGATACGGCGCCCTCTCCCCTTGTGGGCTACCGTATTCACACATCGATGTTGAATACGGGAAGAACCTCTGATTCCCTGTCGGCCTTTGACGGAGGATGCCGGCATGGAGCTTGGGCTGGGACGGTTTGGCGACCGTCGCCTGGAA
>NZ_JBNPVB010000018.1:0-174484 GCF_051168495.1 Bradyrhizobium oligotrophicum
GCAAACTGGTGGAAACGACAAAACATTCTCACACTCTGAGGAGCCCGCCGCAGGCGGGCGTCTCGAAGGGCGAGGCCCCAGTCGTGGCCTCATGGTTCGAGACGCGCCGCGAACGATGAGCTCGCCTGGCAATTGACTTGATCAGCGCGGCGCTCCTCACCATGAGGATCGAAAGCCGAGCGCGGCACTGCGCATTGGACCATGAACACGCAAGGGAGCCGATGGAGAGCCCGACGGGCAAATCGGGGCCTGCGCGAAAAGTCTGTCCAGCCCTCCCGCAAAAAATAAACCGCTTGGCAACTTCGTAAAATCAGCATTACAGTCCAGCCCGTTCCGTTGCGTCGGAGGGGACGTATCGCGGTCGTCATGGACGTCGGCAGCGGAATGCGATGGGCGTGTGTCGTTGCAGCGTGATCAATCGCGCCGACGAACAATGATGCACGCACGGTCAAGTCGCGCGGTCCTGGCACCCCGATGCTGGTGTCCCCGCGGCGGCGCGCGGAAAGCGCGTCGTCGCGCACGGTGGCCAAAAGCCGGCGCACCGGGGAGAACGCGAAGCAGCCGTGAAAACCATTGCGCAGGGAGGGCCGGGCGTTTTCGGCCAGACCTGTGGTACCTGCCGCCTGCATTTTTTTCCGCAGGCGGGCCACGGGCGCGGCCAGCGCCCGGCCTTCCCTGCGCCCTCTGTTGTGAAGAGGGGCATGAGGTCAGCATCACCTCGGGCGCAGCGCGCCGCGGGAATGAGGATGCGTGTGCCCATTCCGAGGCTGCGGGCAACCCGTGGCCCGTAGGAGGCGAGCAACCTCTGCGACCTCCACTGTCGTCCAGGACAAGCGTGCGTCGCACGCGCAGATCCGGGATCCACAATCCCAGGGAAAAGTTGTTGCGCACGATGTCGGCCCCGTCTTTCCTCACCACATCCGCCGCGGAGTATGGGTCCCTGCGTTCGCAGGGACGACAGCCGAGATTGCTGAGGCAGTGCGCCTCACACCGGCAGTGCGATCGAGTATTTCACCTGGCTCAGCGCGAAGCTCGACTCGATCGAGGCGATGCCGTCGAGGCGGGTCAGCTTGCTCTTCAGGAACGCTTCATAGGAGGAGAGGTCGGCGGCGACGACCCGCAGCAGGTAGTCGCGGTTGCCCGTCATCAGATAGCATTCGAGCACCTCGGGCCAGGCCGAGATCGCCTTTTCGAACCGCTTCAGGTCCTCCTCCTTCTGCCGCGCCAGCTTGATCGAGATGAAGACGGAGACGTGCAGCCCGAGCGCCTTCTGGTCGACGGTCGCGAGATAGCGGGTGATGACGCCGCGTTCCTCCAAGAGCTTGACACGGCGGTGGCAGGGCGACACGGACAGGCCGACCTTGTCGGCGAGCTCCTGCATGGTGATGCGGCCGTCGGCCTGGAGATGGCCGAGGATCTTGCGGTCGATGGCGTCGAGGTCGGGCATTGGGATCAATTCGCTGAAATTGTCTTCGGAATAGGAAAATATCCCAATAGGTCACAACTGCACGCGAAAAATTGAGAATTATGGGCGGTGCAACGGGATTAAAATCGACGAACGCAACACGATCCCCTGGGGAGCCGCGCGCCATGGCCACGCCATCCGCATCGTCAGACCGTCTCGACATCCTGAACGCGCTGGCCCGCAAGGCGCTGTGGCTGTCGTCCTGGACCATTCACCATGCCAACCACATCCGGCCGAACACCGACGGCTTGAAGGTCGGCGGTCACCAGGCGTCCTCGGCCTCGCTCGCGACCATCATGTCGGCGCTGTACTTCTCGGTGCTGCGCCCCGAGGACCGCGTCGCGGTGAAGCCGCATGCGAGTCCGGTGTTTCATGCCATCCAATATCTGTTCGGCCGGCAGACCCGCGAGAAGCTGGAAAACTTCCGCGGCTTCAAGGGCGCGCAGTCCTATCCCTCGCGCACCAAGGATATCGACGACGTCGACTTCTCGACCGGCTCGGTCGGCCTCGGCGTTGCACAGACACTGTTCTCCTCGCTGGTGCAGGACTACGTCAAGGCGCATGGCTGGATGAAGGATCGCCGCGAGGGCCGCATGATCGCGCTCGTGGGCGACGCCGAGATGGACGAGGGCAACATCTTCGAGGCGCTGGCCGAGGGTTGGAAGCACGGCCTGCGCAACACCTGGTGGATCGTCGACTACAACCGCCAGAGCCTGGATGCAGTGGTGCGCGAGGGCCTGTGGGAGAAGTTCGAGACCATGTTCCGCAATTTCGGCTGGGACGTGGTGATCGTGAAATACGGCAAGCTGATGCGCGAGGCGTTCGCGGAGCCCGGCGGCGAGGCGCTCAGGCGCTGGATCGACAATTGCCCGAACGCGCTGTACGCGGCGCTGTGCTTCCAGGGCGGCGCCGCCTTCCGCAAGCACATCCAGGATGAGATCGGTGACCAGGGCGAGGTGACGCGGCTGCTCGACAAGCGCAGCGACGACGAGCTGCTGGCGCTAATGAGCAACCTCGGCGGCCACGACATGGCGAGCATGCTGGAGGCGTTCGAGTCGATCGATCACGACCGTCCCGTCTGCTTCATCGCCTACACCATCAAGGGCGTCGGCCTGCCGTTCCAGGGCCACAAGGACAACCACGCCGGCCTGATGACGGTCGCGCAGATGGAAAAGTACCGCGCCCAGCAGAACATCCGCCCCGGCTGTGAGTGGGACAAGTTCGAAGGCCTGACGCAGGACCCGGCCAAGCTGGAGGCATTTCTTGCCGCCGTGCCGTTCAATCGTGACGGCCGCAGGCTCGATGACGCCGTGTTCGACGTGCCGGAGCGGCTGACCTTCACCGCTGCGGCGCAGATGTCGACGCAGCAGGGCTTTGGCCTTGTTCTCAACGATCTCGCGCGCAGCGACACCGCGATGGCCTCGCGCATCGTGACGTCGTCGCCGGATGTCACCGTGTCGACCAATCTCGGCGCCTGGGTCAACCGCCGCGGCCTGTTCGCGCATGCCGAGAAGGCCGACCTGTTCCGCAGCGAGAAGATCCCCTCGACCTTCAACTGGGCCGCCTCGCCGAAGGGCCAGCACATCGAGCTCGGCATCGCCGAGATGAACCTGTTCATCATGGCCTCTGCGCTCGGCCTGTCGCATGCCATCAATGGCGCCCGGCTGTTGCCGATCGTCACGCTGTATGATCCCTTCATCGAGCGCGGCCTCGATGCGCTGAACTACGCCTGCTATCAGGATGCGCGCTTCATGGTGGCGGCAACGCCGTCGGGCGTGACGCTCGCGCCGGAGGGCGGTGCGCATCAGTCGATCGCGACGCCGCTGATCGGCATGGCGCAGGACGGGCTGTCGTCGTTCGAACCGGCCTTTGTCGACGAGCTTGCCGCGATCATGAAATGGGGCTTTGCGCACATGCAGGCCGCGAGCGGCGAGGGTGGCTCGCTGTATCTACGGCTGTCGACGCGCACGATCGACCAGCCGCAACGGATCATGACGCCGGAGCTGGAGTCCGACATCGCCGCCGGCGCCTATTGGCTGCGCAAGCCGGGTCCGAATGCGGAGGTCATCATCGCTTACACCGGCGCGGTCGCCCCGGAGGCGATTGAGGCGACCGGCCTGATCGGCGAATCCCGGCGCGACGTCGGCCTGCTCGCGATCACCTCGGCGGACCGGTTGCACGCGGGATGGACGGCGGCGCGCAGCCTGCGCCGGCATCGCCGCGGCACGCAGCATCTCAGCCACATCGAGCAGCTGCTGGCGCCACTGCCGCGCGATTGCGGCATCGTCACCGTCATCGACGGTCACCCGGCGACGCTCGGTTGGCTCGGCTCGGTGCGCGGCCATCGCGTCGAGGCACTGGGGGTGGAGAAGTTCGGTCAGACCGGGACGATCGACGATCTCTACCGTCACAACGGCATGGACGCGAATGCGATCATCGACGCCGCCGAAAGCCTGACCGGCGCGCCGGTGCGGCATCGCAAGATGGCGGTGTGATGCGGGGGCTGGATACAGTTGCGCCGTCTCCCCCACCTGGATGAAGGAGACGGCGTCGCAACTTGGATCAAAAACCACGTGCTGAAAAGCGTCGTCAATAAAGGGTCGTCAGTAAGCACGGACAAATCGTTTGGTGATGAAACGGTGTCCGATGTCGTTCGGGGCCGGCGATCTACGGGGGTGAGATTAGCGAAGAGGACCGGGCCGGGATGTGAAGCAGTTCACATATCGAAAATGAATCTTGAAATGAATTTGGGGGAGGGCTCTGCGAAGCGGCCTCCGGCTTGAATTCTGTAGGCCGGAAAACCCTCACATCGCTTTTGCTGCGATGCAAAAGAGGGGCGTCGAGATGCAGCGGCGGCCGAGCTTGCGCCGGTCGCGGGCTTGATCCTATATCCGACCGACGCAACCCCGGTCCCCGCATGTGGCGGGTTCATCCCGCGGATCGTTCGTGCCAGGATGCCGGCCCGCGCGCTGCCGCCCCTCCCATATGCTTCCACGCGAAGAGGTTTTCCGATGGTCAATCGCCTGCAATTCTACATCGACGGCGCCTGGGTCGATCCGGTCGTCAAGAAGTCCACCCCGGTCGTCAATCCTGCGACCGAAGAGGCGATGTACGAGGTTGCGCTGGGCTCCAAGGCCGATGTCGACAAGGCCGTCGCGGCCGCCAAGCGCGCCTTCGAGACCTTTTCGCAGACCTCGCGCGAGGAGCGCGTCGCGCTGCTCGAAAAGATCATCGCCGTCTACAAGGGCCGCATGAAAGAGATCGGCGCCGCCGTCTCCGACGAGATGGGCGCGCCGCTGCCGATGGCGGAGAAGCTGCAGGCCGGCGCTGGTCTCGGCCATCTGATGTCGACGCTCGATGTGCTGAAGAAATACGAGTTCGAGGAGACGCTGCCGGCGTCCGTCGTGGTGCGCGAGCCGGTCGGTGTCGTCGGCATGATCACGCCCTGGAATTGGCCGCTCAACCAGATCGCCTGCAAGGTCGCGCCGGCGCTCGCAGCGGGCTGCACCATGATCCTGAAGCCGTCGGAGTTCACCCCGACCTCGGCGCTGATCTTCGCCGAGATCCTGCATGAAGCCGGCGTGCCGAAGGGCGTGTTCAACCTGATCAACGGCCTCGGGCCGGAGGTCGGCGCCGCCATGAGCGAGCATCCCGACATCGACATGATCTCGTTCACCGGCTCGACCCGCGCCGGCATCGACGTCGCCAAGCGCGCAGCACCGACCGTGAAGCGCGTCAGCCAGGAGCTCGGCGGCAAGTCGCCGAACGTGATCCTGGAGGGCGCCGACCTGGTCAAGGCGGTGACCGGCGGCGTCATGCACATGTTCAACAACTCCGGCCAGTCCTGCAACGCGCCGTCGCGCATGATCGTGCCGGCCGCGCGGATGAAGGAAGTGGCGGCGATCGCGAAGGGCGTCGCCGACAAGACCAAGGCGGGCGACCCGCGCGGCGAGGGCACCACGATCGGCCCGGTCGTCAATCGCGGCCAGTGGGACAAGATCCAGGCGCTGATCAACAAGGGCATCGAGGAAGGCGCCACGCTCGTCGCCGGCGGTCCGGGCCTGCCCGAGGGCGTCAACAAGGGCTTCTATGTGCGCCCGACCGTCTTCGCCGACGTCAAGCCGGAGATGACGATCTCGCGCGAGGAGATCTTCGGGCCTGTGCTGGTGATCATCGGCGCGAGCGACGAGGCCGAGGCGGTTAGGATCGCCAACGACACGCCCTATGGTCTCGCCGGTTACGTCTCGGCTCCGACGATCGAGAAGGCCCGCGAGGTCGGCCGCAAGATCCGCGCCGGCAACGTCAATCTGCAGGGCGTCCCCAACGACCGCACCGCGCCGTTCGGCGGCTACAAGCAGTCCGGCAACGGCCGCGAATGGGGCAAGTTCGGCCTCGAGGAGTATCTCGAGGTCAAGGCGGTCGCAGGCTACAACGCGGCTTGATCGCGTGAGGGCGCGTAGGGTGGGCAAAGCGCAGCGTGCCCACCGTTCGCGCCGACAACAAAGCTGGTGGGATTAACCCCCCAACGCGCCCTGCGTGTTCACGTAGAGCGCGTAGATCGACTGGCTGGCGGCCATGAACAGGCGGTTGCGCTTGAGGCCGCCGAAACAGACATTGGCGCAGCGCTCGGGCAAAGCGATGCGGCCGATCGGCGCGCCGTCGGGCGCGAACACCATGACGCCGTCGAGCTCGGGGTTGCCCATGCCCCAGCCGCACCAGAGATTGCCGTCGACGTCGCAGCGCATGCCGTCCGGCGTCCCCGGCCCGGCATCGATGTGAACGCGCTTGTTGGTCAGCCGCGTGCCGTCGGCGGAGACGTTATAAGCGAGGATCTTGCGGGTCGGGACGCCGCGGGATTCGACGACGTAGAGGATGGATTCATCGGGCGAGAAGCACAGCCCGTTCGGACCCAGCACGCCCTCGGCGACGATCGTGGCGTGGCCGGTGGTGCCATCGATCCGGTAGACATGGGTGTCGATCTCCGGCTCGGCCTTGTAGCCCTCGTAGTTGCCGAGCAGGCCGAAGGTCGGATCGGTGAACCAGATCGAGCCGTCGGACTTGACGACGACGTCGTTCGGCGAATTCAGCCGCTTGCCGTCGAAGGAGTCTATCAGCACGGTGATCGAGCCGTCATATTCGGTCCGGGTGACACGGCGGCCGCCGTGTTCGCAGGTGACGAGCCGGCCCTGACGGTCCCGGGTATTGCCGTTGGCGAAGTTGGAGGGCTTGCGGAACACCGACACCGCGCCGGTCTCCTCCTCCCATTTGAGGATGCGCTGATTGGGAATGTCGCTGCACAGGAGGTAGCGCCCGTCACCGAACCACACGGGTCCCTCGGCCCAGCGCAGGCCGGTCGCCAGCCGTTCGACGGCCGAGAGTTTGAGCCAATATTTCTCGAACCGCGGATCGAGCGCCTGAATCGCCGGATCGGGATAGAAGGTGGCAGGGCGAAACCCCTGAGCGTGAGCGTTTCCGTCGGACATTTGGCCGGTCCCGTTATTGTGCGTTGGCGATCTCTGCTATCATTGGCCAGCCACGACCGCAAACCTGCGGCGCGAACACGAGGGATGAAATGCCACGTATCTTGATGACCGGCGCGAGCGGTGGGATCGGCTCCTCTTTGCGGAAGCTGCTGCCGCCGATCTATCCGGACCTTCTGCTCAGCGACCTGAAGCCGCCGGCCGATCTCTCCAGCCAGGAGACGTTCAAGGCGGCGGATCTGGCTGACCTCTCCCAGGTCGAAGCGCTGTGCGAAGGCGTCGACGGCATCATCCATTTCGGCGGCTATTCGGTCGAAGGTCCCTGGAACGACATCCTGCAGGCCAACATCATCGGCGCTTACAACCTGTTCGAGGCGGCGCGTCGCAAGGGTGTCGAGCGTGTCGTGTTCGCGTCGTCGAACCACGCGGTCGGCTTTTATCCGCGCCACCGCAGAATCGACAACGACGTGCAGCCGCGTCCCGACGGCCGCTACGGTGTCAGCAAGGTGTTCGGCGAAGCCGTCGGCTCGCTCTACGCCGACAAGCATGGGCTGAAGGTGACCTGCCTCCGCATCGGCAATTTCGGCGACAAGCCGCTCGACAAGCGCCGGCTGTCGATCTGGCTGAAGCCCGAGGATCTCGTTCAGCTCTGCCGCATCGGGCTCGAACATCCAGGCATTCATTTCGAAGTGCTCTACGGCGCCTCGTTGAACGAGCGGGCCTGGTGGGACAATCAGCGCGCCTATGACCTCGGCTATCGCCCGACCGGCCGCGCCGAGGATTTCCGCGAGCACGCTCTTGCCGAACAGGCCACGCTGCCCGCCGATCCCGTCGGCGACTATTTCCAGGGCGGCGCGTTCTGCGCCACCGAGTTCGACGGCGACACCAGCCGGATCATCGATTGGGGCTGATGCATCGTCTCCGAATGACAACAAGAAACAGATAACAAAAACAGACAGCAAAAGAGACTGACATGACTGACGGCCTGCGCAAGGGACTGACTGCTTACGGCGATGCCGGCTTCTCGCTGTTCCTGCGCAAGGCCTTCATCAAGGCTGCCGGCTACTCCGACGATGCGCTCGACCGGCCGATCGTCGGCATCACCAACACCTACAGCGACTACAATCCCTGCCACGGCAACGTGCCGCAGATTCTGGAGGCGGTGAAGCGCGGCGTCATGCTGTCGGGCGCGATGCCGTTCGTGTTTCCGACGATCTCGATCGCCGAAAGTTTTGCGCATCCGACCTCGATGTATCTGCGCAACCTGATGGCGATGGAAACCGAGGAGATGATCCGCGCCCAGCCGATGGATGCCGTGGTCGTCATCGGCGGCTGCGACAAGACGCTGCCGGCGCAGATCATGGCGGCGGTCTCGGCCGATCTGCCGACGGTGGTCATTCCCGTCGGTCCCATGGTGGTCGGCCATCACAAGGGCGAGGTGCTCGGCGCCTGCACCGATTGCCGGCGTCTTTGGGCCAAGTATCGCGCCGGCGAGATCGACGACAGCGAGATCGAGGCGGTGAATGGCCGGCTCGCGCCGTCTGTCGGCACCTGCATGGTGATGGGAACGGCCTCGACGATGGCCTGCATCACCGAGGCGCTCGGATTGTCGTTGCCGATGAGCGCGACGATTCCGGCGCCTCATGCCGAGCGCTTCCGCTCCGCCGAGGCCAGCGGCCGCGTCGCCGCCGCAATGGCCAAGGCCAAAGGGCCGAAGCCGAGCGAGCTGCTGACTCCGGCCGCCTTCAAGAATGCGCAGGTGGTGCTGCAGGCGATCGGCGGCTCGACCAACGGCCTCGTACACCTCACGGCGATCGCGGGGCGCACGCCGCATACGATCGACCTCGATGCGTTCGACCGCATCGGCCGCGAGGTGCCGGTGCTCGTGGACCTCAAGCCGTCCGGCGATCACTACATGGAGCATTTCCACCATGCCGGCGGCGTGCCGAAGCTGATGAAGCAGCTGGGCGATCTCATCGATCTCGATTGCCGCTCGATCACCGGCCAATCGCTGCGCGACATCGTGGCCGCCGCCGAGGATGTCCCGGGCCAGGACGTCATACGCTCGCGCGACGACGCGATCAAGCCCGAGGGCGGGCTCGCGGTTTTGCGTGGTAACCTCGCGCCGCGCGGCGCCGTCATCAAGCATTCGGCCGCGAGCGTCAAGCTGCTGCAGCACACCGGGCGCGCCGTCGTGTTCGAGTCGATCGAGGACATGACCCTGCGGGTCGATGATCCCGATCTCGATGTTTCCGCCGACGACGTCCTGGTGCTGCGCAACGCCGGGCCCAAAGGTGCGCCTGGCATGCCGGAGGCGGGGTATTTGCCGATCCCGAAAAAGCTCGCGCGCGGCGGCACCAAGGACATGGTGCGCATCTCCGATGCGCGCATGAGCGGCACCGCATTTGGCACCATCGTGCTGCACGTCACGCCGGAATCCGCCGTCGGCGGTCCGCTGGCGCTGGTGCGGAGCGGCGACATGATCCGGCTCGATGTCGAAAAGCGCAGCATCGACCTGCTGGTCGACGACGCCGAGCTCGACCGCCGCCGTGCTGCCTTGGCACAAGCGGCGACGCCGGAATGGGCCGAGCGCGGCTATGCGCACCTGTTTCATGAAACGATCCTGCAGGCCGATGACGGCTGCGATTTCGATTTCATGCGCCGGAAGGGGAAAGGGTGAGCGCCGTCCTACTTGCGCTTGCTGGTAAACCGCTTCACGGCGGCGCGGAATTCGTCCGTATGCATGCAAGCGATGATCGCATCACGCTCGGCCCCGAGCTGGTCTTCGACCGAACTCGCGGGGGCGCGATGGATCAGCGCCTTGGTCGCCGCGATCCCCGCTGGCATATTTTGCGCCAGCCGCTCGGCCAGCGCCTGGGTGGCCGCGGCGAGTTCGCTAGCAGCGACGACCTTGGCGACCAGGCCCCATTCATAGGCCTGCGCGGCCGTGAAGCTGTCCTCGGCCAGGAAGATCTGCAGCGCGCGCTGGACGCCCACGGTCGCGACGACGCCGACCGTGCCGCCGCCATCGGGCGACACGCCGAGCTTGGCATAGGCCGGCGTGAAGCGCGCCTCCTCGGCGGCGATGCAGAGATCGGCAGCGAAGGCGAGCGACAGGCCAGCGCCGGCTGCGGAGCCGTGCACGCTCGCCAGCGCGATCTTGGGCATGCGCCGCAGGCTCGCAATGAAAGCATGATAGTGGTGCAGCAGCTCGCTCACGACCGGTGTGATGGTATCGCTCTCGGCGGCCGCTCCGATGGTTTGCAGGTCGCCGCCGGCGCAGAAGGCGCGGCCTTCGCCCCGCAGGATCAACACCCGGATAGTCTCGTCGGCCTCGACCTGGGCGGCGAGCCGCTCCAGGCGCCGGGCGATGGCGAGATTGATGGCGTTGAAGGCCGCCGGACGGTCGAGCGTGATGGTCGCGATCGGACCGTCGATGCCGAGGCGGGCGGGTTCCGCTGCTGCATCCGACATTCATTCCTCCCACGTTTGATTGTTGCCGCATTTAAACCGCACTGCGGGACGGTGACAATGCCGGGGAAGTCTGCGACAACCCGGCCTGAACGCCGATGAACAAAATGGGGCAGGGAGCAGTGACGAAGGGACCGGTTGTGATCGTGGGGGCGGGGCATGCGGGCTTTCAGCTTGCGACCTCGCTGCGTCAGGCAGGCTTTGCCGATCCGATTCATCTGATCAACGACGAGCCGCATCTGCCCTACCAGCGTCCGCCGCTGTCGAAGGCCTATCTCAAGGGCACCGGCGGCCCCGAGACCCTGATGTTCCGGCCGCAGAAGTTCTACGCCGACCAGACCATCGATCTCGTCCATGACCGCGTCGTCTCGGTCCAGCGCGAGGCGCGCAAGGTGCTGCTCGCCTCCGGCAAGACACTGGACTATGGGCACTTGGTATTTGCGACTGGTGCACGCAATCGGCTGCTCGACATTCCCAACGCCAGTCTTCCTGCCGTCCGATACCTGCGTATTCTCGACGACAGCGAAGCGCTCAGGGGCCTGATGGGCGATGCCAAGCGGGTGGTCGTGATCGGCGCCGGCTTCATCGGCCTCGAATTCGCCGCCACCGCGCGGATCAAGGGTCTCGAGGTCGACGTGCTCGAACTCGGCGCGCGGGTGATGGCGCGGGCCGTGACGGCCGAAATCTCCGACTACTTCCAGAAGCAGCACGCCGATGCCGGCGTGCGCATCCATCTCGGCGTGCAGGCCACCAGCATCGAGGCCGACGGCAACAAGGTCACCGGCGTCAGCCTGAGCGACGGCCGGCACATTCCCGCCGATCTGGTCGTCGTCGGCGTCGGCGTGCTGCCGAATGTCGAACTCGCGGCGGAAGCCGGATTGCAGGTCGCCTCGGGCATCGTCGTCGACGAATATCTGCTCACCAGCGATCCGCACATCTCGGCCATCGGCGACTGCGCGCTGTTCGCCAGCCCGCGCTTCGGCGGCACCTTGCGGCTGGAGTCGGTGCAGAACGCCACCGATCACGCCCGCTGCGTCGCGGCGCGCCTCACCGGCGACGTGAAGGCCTATGACGGGCAGCCGTGGTTTTGGAGCGACCAGGGCAACGACAAGCTGCAGATCGCGGGGCTCACCACGGGGTATGATCAGGTCGTGCTGCGCGGTGATCCCACGCAAAAGGCGTTCTCCGCATTCTGTTACAAGGAAGGCAGGCTGGTCGGCATCGAGTCCGTCAACCGTGCCGGCGACCACATGTTCGGCCGCAAGCTGCTGGCGGCGGGCGGCAGCGTGGACGCGGCGAAGGCAGCCGATCCCAGCTTCGACCTGAAGAGCGCTCTCGCCTAGAGCAGCGCGCGCACCTCCTCTGCCGACGGCATCGAAGGGCCGGCGCCCATGCGTTGCACCGAGATCGATGCAGCGATGTTGGCATAGGAGATCGCATCCGCGATCGCGGCGCCCTGCGACAGCCGCGCCGCCAGCGCGCCGACGAAGCAGTCGCCGGCGCCGGTGGTGTCGACGGCCTTCACGCTGCGGCCTTCGACCAGCGTCGCATCTTCGCCCACGACCGCGACCGCGCCGCGCGCGCCGAGCGTGACGCAGATGATCTGGTCGATGCGGGGCCGAAGCGCCCGAACCGCGTCCTTGACCTGCGGCAGGGTGGGCGCGTCGCCGAGTTCGATGCCGGCGAGAAAGCCGAGTTCGGTCTCGTTGAGCACGAGAATGTCGACAATCGCGAACAGCGCGCCGTCGAAGGCGCTCGCGGGGGCAGGGTTGAGGATCGTGCTGGCGCCGGCGGCTTTCGCCCGCAGGAAAAAGGCCGCGATCGTCGCTTTCGGAATCTCAAACTGACTGACGGCCACGTCGCCCGGGGCCAAGGCGACCCGCGCCACGTCGTCGGCGCCGACCTCGGCATTGGCCCCCGGTATCACCACGATGGTGTTGTCGGCGTTGGCCAGCGTGATGATCGCGGTGCCGGTCGACGCGCCGGCGCTGTCCTTTACCGCGCCGAGATCGATGCCCTGAGCCGTGAGGAACGCGCGCAACTGCTCGCCGAACGCGTCACGGCCGAGTCGGCCGATCAGTGACGTCGGCGTGCCGAGCTTGGCCGCCGACACCGCCTGGTTGGCGCCCTTGCCGCCATGGAAGTACATCACCGACCGGCCGGCGACGGTCTCGCCGATGCGCGGATGGCGCTCGGCCGTCGCCACCACATCCATGTTGATGCTGCCGGCGACGACGACGCGCCCCATCCGCTCTCTCCCTCACACGCCGCTAGACGCGGGCTTCGAATTCCTGCCGGACGAGTTCGATGTCGGCGAGCGTCGGCAGGCCGGCCTCGTTGCCGAGCTTCTGGATCTTGAACGTCGAGGCCGCGCGCGCGAACTCGAAATGCTCCTTCCAGCTCTTCGCCGGATTGGCGAGATACGAATAGACGTAGGCGCCGTGGAACACGTCGCCGGCGCCGTTGGTGTCGATCACGCGTTCGCGCGGGATCGGATAGGCCGGCAGCGTATGGACCGCGCCGGTCTCGTCATACCACAGCAGGCCCTTCTCGCCCTGGGTCACGCCGCCGATCCGGCAGCCGCGCTCCTTCAGGTAGTCCAGCATCTTCTCGGGCGTGAGGTCCATCTGCTCGCACAGGCGCTCGGCGACGATCGCCACATCGATGTATCCGAGGAGCTCGTGCGTGTTGGTGCGCAATCCGCCGCCGTCGAGCGAGGTCAGGATGCCGGCCTCGCGGCACAGTTTGGCATAATGCAGCGCGGCGTCGGGCTGGTGGCCGTCGATGTGCAGTGCGCGGCAATTGCCGAGGTTGAGCAGCGGAAAGGGATGGATGTGCGCATCGTCGCGGCAGCGGACGATGGCGCGCTTACCGTCCTTCGGCATGATGAACGACAGCGACGACGCGTTGACCTTCCGTGGATGTACGGAGATGCCGTATTTCGCGGTCATGTCCTGGAACATCCGCCCGAGCCAATCGTTCGCCACCGTTGCGATCAGATCCGGCACGATTCCGAGTTTGGCGCAGCAAAATGCCGCGGTGACCGCATTGCCGCCGAACGAGACGGCATAGTCGGATGCGACGTGTTTCTCGTCCCCGGTCGGCATATGGTCGGTGATGAACGTAACGTCGATGTAGGTTTGTCCGATGAAAAGGGCCTGCATTGGCATTTCTGTCTCACTAAGGGGTGATTGCGGCCCCGGCGCCGCAGATTAGCAAGCGGTTAAAGCGGATCAACGCTGAAATTCTTCGTCAAATCGTCACCATGGTGGTTGAGATCGGTCCGGCGCAACCAACGGCCCCCTGCCGCCGCCGCCCCGGTCGCGCTATGGTTGTCGGCCTGCACGTGTGCAGATTCGGGAGTGGAAGATGACTGTCTATGCGGGACCGGTCTTCGAGATGGCCGCGAACCAATTCAACGTGATCGCCGACCATCTTGGCATCCCAGCCGACGAGCGCGACCGGTTGTTGCTGCCCAAGCGGGCGATCACCGTCTCGTGTCCGATCCATCGCGATGACGGCACGATTGCCGTTTACGAAGGGTACCGCGTTCAGCATCTTCTGACGATGGGGCCGACCAAGGGCGGCACCCGTTTCGCGCCGACCGTCGACATCGGCGAGGTCGCCGCGCTCGCGATCTGGATGAGCTGGAAATGCGCGCTCGTGGGCTTGCCCTATGGTGGCGCCAAGGGCGGGGTCAACGTCGATCTGTCCAAGCTGTCGAAGCGGGAACTTGAATCGCTGTCGCGGCGCTACATGCAGGAGATGATCCCGTTCGTCGGTCCGCATACCGACGTGATGGCGCCGGACATGGGGACCAACGAGCAGGTGATGGCGTGGTTCATGGACACCTATTCCATGTATCAGGGCCAGACCGTGATGGAGATCGTCACCGGCAAGCCCGTGTTTTCCGGGGGTACGCTCGGCCGTCGCGAGGCCACCGGCCGCGGCGTTGCCCATGTGTCGCGCCGGGTCATGGACGTGCTCGGCATCGACCCGACCAGGTCCACCGCGGTCGTGCAGGGCTTCGGCAATGTCGGCTCCTATGCCGCGCTCGGCTTCCACCAGATGGGCATGAAGGTGATTGCTGTCAGCGATCATACCGGTGCGCTCCATGATCCCCGCGGCCTCGATATTCCGGCCCTGATGGAGTACGCGAGCGCGCGCGGCAGCATTGCCGGTTTCTCCACCGAGCTCGCCTTCGATCCGAACCAGCTCCTGACCCTGGCTTGCGACATCCTCGTTCCGGCGGCGGTCGAGCGCGTGATCGACGCCAAGGTGGCCGCGAATCTGAAATGCCGGATCATCGCCGAGGCCGCCAACGGCCCGACGACGCCGGATGCCGATCTGGTGCTCGACCAGCGCCGCAACGAGATCTTCCTCATTCCCGACATTCTCTGCAACTCCGGCGGTGTCGTCGTCAGCTATTTCGAATGGGTGCAGGACCTGCAGCAGCTGTTCTGGGAAGAAGAAGAGGTGATGCGCCGCGAGTACCAGATCCTCGACCGCGCCTTCGAGCGGATGGTGACGCGGGCCAAGGCCGACGACATCTCGCATCGGACCGCAGCGATGGCGATCGGCGTCGAGAAGGTGCGGGCCGCCAAGAACTCGCGAGGACTGTTTCCGTGATCACCGGCCTCGACCACGTCGTCGTCCTGCTGCAGGACATCCAGACCGGCAGCGCCGCGTTCGAGACGCTGCTGGCACGCAAACCGTCCTGGCAGAATTCGGGCGAGGGCGCCGATCGCGTCCTGTTCACGCTCGACAACATGACCTTGGAGCTGATGGCGCCGGTGGGGCAGAGTCCCGCCGCCGACCGTATCCGCAACGTCCTGAAGATCTGGGGCGAAGGGCTCGCCAGCATCTGCTTCTCCACTGCCGACATCGGCAAGATGCATCGCCGGCTGGAGCGCGTGGCGCTGAAGCCAGCCCCGATCACCGAGGTCGACAACACCGACCGGATTTCGGGCCAGACACTGCATTGGAAGCGCACGCGCGCGATGACCGACCTGACGCGCGGCGTGCGCATGTTCTTCCTGGAACTCAGCCAGCAGCGGCCGCCTTCGGAAAAGACCGCCGACTCCGCTGTGCTCGGCCTCGACCACATCGTGGTCTCGACCGAGGATCCGGAGCGTGCTGCGGCGCTCTATGGCGCCCGGCTCGGGCTCGACATGGCGCTCGACCGCACCCATCAGGAATGGGGGCAGCTGATGTTCTTCCGCTGCGGCGACCTGATCGTCGAGGTGGTGAAGCGGCCGGTCGCCGGCAACGACAAGACGAATGACAAGCTGTGGGGCCTGAGCTGGCGTGTGGCCGACATCGAGGCGACGCGCGCACGGTTGCTGGCCGCCGGCCTGCAGGTCTCGGAACCGCGCGCGGGCCGCAAGCCGGGCACGCGGGTGATCAGCCTTTACAGCGGCACCGCCGGCATCCATACGCTGATCCTCGAGAAGGCGCCGCGCGCCGCCGAGTGAAGCGGTTCGATACGGCTGTTCGAGATCTCTCCTCTCCTGGCCGGAAGCGCCGCAGATGCGTTCAGGCGATTGTCTCGCATCGGCTTGAAAGCCGAGCGGCCAGGGGCCTCGCCCTTCGAGACGCCTGCCTTTGGCAGGCTCCTCAGAGTGAGGGTCAAAGGCCGCTGGTTGGGACGGCAATGTCGGCAATCGAGACGCCGTCAATCGAATTGAGTGCGCCAGGTCCTGTCGATGAGCACGCGGTCCATGGTCCAGGTGCAGCGCCGGTTTCGGAGCTGGCGCCTCATGGTGAGGAGCGCTGCAGGCGCGTCTCGAACCATGAGGCCTGGGACAGCGCAACTTCATCGTCGCTGGTTGGGCGGTCGAGGACAAACCGTTTCCATCGGAGGTCAGTAGGACGTGGTATAGGTCGGGTCGTCTTTCAACGTTCCGTTCCCGCCGATGATGTCGCCATCTGATCATACTGCCGCCGCGTTCAATCCCCGCCGCGTCTTCATGCTCGGCGCGACCGGGACGATCGGCCGCGCCACCGTGCGTGCGCTCGTCGCGCGTGGCCACGAGGTGGTGTGCTTCGTTCGCCCGCGGGCGCGAGCCCAAGGCGAGACGGCGGACGGCGTCATGCTGCCTGCGGGCGTCATCGTCAGGACGGGCGACGTCACCGACCCCGTCTCGCTCGCGCAGGACGGCTTTCGCGGCGAGCGGTTCGACGCTGTCATGTCCTGCATGGCCTCGCGGACCGGCGTGCCGCGCGATGCGCAGGCCATCGACTATCAGGCGCATGTCAACGTGCTCGAAGCGGCGCGACACGCGGGCGTCGGCCAGTTCGTGCTGCTGTCCGCCATCTGCGTGCAGAAGCCGCTTCTGGCCTTCCAACAGGCCAAGCTTTCGTTCGAGACGCATCTCGTCGAGCACGACATGATCTATTCGATCGTGCGGCCCACCGCCTTCTTCAAGTCGCTGTCGGGTCAGGTCGCGCGGGTCAAGCAGGGCCGGCCTTACCTGGTGTTCGGCGACGGCCGCCTGACCGCGTGCAAGCCGATCAGCGACAACGACCTCGGCGCCTATCTGGCCGGATGCCTCGATGACGAGCGCCGCTGGAACCGGGTGCTGCCGATCGGCGGCCCTGGGCCTGCGATCACGCCGATCGAGCAGGGCGAGCGACTGTTCGCGTTGCTCGGACGCAAGCCGAACATCCGGCGCGTCCCGGTGGCGCTGCTCGACGGCATCATCGCAGGGCTCAGCATGGCCGGGTGGATCGTGCCGCGGCTTGCCGACAAGGCGGAGCTCGCCAGGATCGGCCGCTACTACGCGACCGAGTCCATGCTGGTGCTGAACCCCACGACCGGCCGCTACGACGCCGACGCCACGCCGTCGACCGGCTCCGACTCCTTGTTCGACTACTACGCGCAGCTCATTCGCGGCGAGGCCCAGGCCGAACGCGGCGACCACGCGGTGTTTTGAGCCCCGATCTCTCCCCGTCATTGCGAGGGCAATCGCATATGGCGATCTTTCCTTGGTGCCCGTCTGTTTCCACGTCGTCATGGCCGGGCCTGTCCCGGCCATCCACGTCTGTTTGGCCGGGAAAGAAAGGCGTGGATGCCCGGGTCAAGCCCGGGCATGACGGAGTAACTCATTGACGGACTCACTCGGAGCGCGCTCCTCTTTATTCGTACCCGATCACCCCGCCGTCGTTGCGAGGAGCGCAAGCGACGAAGCAATCCAGAGTCGTGTGCGCGGCCCTGGATTGCTTCGCTTCGCTCGCAATGACGATGGTGAGAGTTGTGATCAGCGCGGCAACATCTGCGATGAGGTGCTAGAGACATGCGTTCGCCATCTCGCGGCGCGTTGTCGCGTCCGAGCTTTGCTGTTCTCCTGCCCCCTCCTGAGAGAGGGCACAGGGAATGCCGGGCGCTGGCCGCACCCATGGCCCGCCTGCTAAAAAAATGCAGGCGGCAGGAACCACAGGTTCAGCCGAGAACACCCGGCATTCCCCGCGCGATGGTTGAACGGCTGCTTCGCGCTCTCCCCGGTGCGCCGGGCTTTCTGGCCACCGTTGCCTGTGCGGCGCGTGAGCGCCGGCACGGGCGTGACACCAGCGTCGGGGTGTCAGGACCACGCGACTTGACTGTGCGCATCGCTGCCGTTCGTCCGCGCAGCATGAGCCACGCGCAGCACGCATCCCGCACTCGACGTTCGTGACGACCGCGAAGCGCCCCTCTTGTGAGACGGGACGGGAGTATAAAATCATAATTTCAGATAAAACGAAAGTAGATTTTTCTCGCCAGGAGCTGAATAGGTTGATGTGTTGGAGAGGGCTGGCAAAATGGGTTCTTCGGCGCAGGCCGGCTGGTCGCCGATCATCCCGTGATCGGCGGTCGTGGCCGGCGGATAGCGTTCATGCGCCGACAAATGTGTGCATGTGATTTGCCCGTCGGGTACGGGTTGACAGTCTGCGCCGGATTGACTGCTACACGAGGTAGCAAGCCAATCCGTCTTACTTGTCATTGGCTGACTTGCTCTCACAACCCGTCGACTTTGAATCCGTTCCGGGTCTCCAATGCTTGCCAGTTGCAGGGTCATACCTTCCGCCACCCAGCCGCTCGTGTCCCCATGACATGATCTGGACTAACAGCGGCTCCAGGGATTTTCCCTTTTCGGTGAGATGGTAGGCGTAGCGGACGGGCTTTTGCTGGTACGGCTCGCGGAGCACCAGGCCCCATTCCTCGAGTCGTTTCAGGCGCTCCGACAAGATGTTGGTCGGCACACGTTCTTTGCTATCCTGAAGCGCACCGAACGTATGCTTTCCGTGCCACATCAGATCGCGAACGATCAGCAGCGTCCACTTGTCCCCAACGATGTCCAGCGTCCGCGCAATCGAGCACGTCGACCGGAAATCACTTTTGTTCACCGCCATGTTTTCTTCATCCAACCGGTTTGGATCGACTGGCGTCACGTGCCAAATCCCAGAATAACGTAGATACTTGCGTTTTTAAAGTGTCTCGCCTATTGTCACTTTCAATATGAAAGTGACTGCGGCATTCGTCGCGCCCGGAGGACGGAGTATGTGTCATGAACAAAAGTCTCGCAGCTCATGCGGCAGCTGCCGCGGCTGCTCTCAGTGCCGGTACGGCGGTCGTGGCAACGCGGTTCGTGATTGGTGAAACGGACCCAATCTCGCTGGTCTTCTACCGCTACCTGATCTCGGTCATCTGCTTTGCCCCGATCCTGCCGATGCTCTGGCCACGAGCAGGTCTCGATGCCATCGCGTATGGAAAGATCGCAGGCTTTGGCATTCTGTTCTTTGTCTTGTTTCCTTGGACTTTCAACGCGGCGCTTCAATACAATCCGGCCGCCCGTGGTGCGGTCGGCCTGGCAACGATTCCGATCCAGACATTGCTTGTGGCAACCGCCTTCGGGCGCGAGCGACTGAAGGCCTCCAAAGCCATGGGTGTGCTGCTTGCATTTTCCGGAATTGCCGTCGCCTTCGGCGCGGCGGCATTCGCGCGGAGCGATGGCAGTTATCTCGCCGGCGACGGCCTCATGCTGCTGAGCGGTCTATGCGCGGCGATTTCCTCCGTGTTCGGCCGTTCGACATTGATGCGGCATGGGCCTCTGTTCGTCACGGCGTTGGCTATGGCGTTTGCTGTGACAGCCCTGGCCCCCTTTGTTGTCGTGAAGGGCGCTGGCGCTGTACTTCCCGTCTTCAGCTTTAGAGGCTGGATGGCGATCCTGTTTCTCGGATCCGTTGCCGGCGCACTGCAGTTCTCGCTCTACATGTGGGCCTTGCGCTGGCTGCCGCCAACCACGACCACGCTGTATCTGACGCTCAATCCGATCACTGCGATGGTGCTTGGTATTGCCCTTCTGGGAGAACGGCTGACGCTCGAACTGGTGGTCGGGATGATGCTCGTGCTGGTCGGCATTCTGGTCGGCAGTGGTCTGCACTCGGCATGGACAAATTCAGCGACCGCAAAGACGTAGTTGGATGTGACGCCAGCCGCTTCACCATCGACGTCTATCGATCTTCTCGACGTCGTGTCGGACGCGGGCCAAGTGGACAGGTCGGCGTTACGTGGACGCCTCCCGCTTTTGGGCCGAGATCATCACCTTTCAGATATCAAGCGCACAGGGCGCGCTCATAAACCCGCGAAACCTCACCCTGCCGCCGCGCACCGGCGCGCCATCCAGCTGATAGTCCGGAAACCGCCTCACGAACCGCGCGATCGCCACCGCCCCCTCCAGCCTGGCCAGCGCCATTCCCGCGCATTGATGGGCGCCGGTGCCGAAGGCGAGGTGGCGGTTGGCGAGGCGGGTGATGTCGAAGCGTTCGGGGTCGTCGAACTGGGCGGGGTCGCGGTTGGCGGCGCCGATGCACAGGGTGATGGAGGTGCCGGCGTCCAGCGTCACGCCGCCGAGCTCGACCGGCTCGGTCGTCATGCGGTTGCCGAGCTGGTTCGAGCTCTCGTAGCGCAGGATCTCCTCGACGGCGGTGCGGATCAGGGCGGGCGCCTCGATCAGCTTTCGCCGTTCGGCCGGATGCTGGCACAGCAGGACGAGGCCGTTGCCGATCAGATTGGTCGTGGTCTCGTGGCCGGCATTGAGCAGGAAGATGCAGTTGTGCAGCAGCTCCGTTTCGCTCAGCCGCTCGCCGTTGGATTCGCCTTGGATCAGCCGCGTCAGCACGTCGCGTTCCGGGTTGCCGGGCGTGGCGCGACGGCGGGCGACGAGGCCTTCGAGATAGGCGAGGAACTCCGCGACGGCCCGGTTGCCGCGGTCTAATTGCGCTGGTGACAGCACCGGTTCGAGCGCGCCGAGGATGGCGAGCGACCAGTCGCGCAAGGGGGCCCGCTCGTCATGCGGCACGCCGAGCAGGTTGCCGATCACCTCGATCGGAATCGCCGCGGCGAAATCCTCGATCAGATCGAAGTGGCCTTTCTCCGCGATCCGCTCCAGCAGGCCCTCGACCAGCGCGATGATCGCAGGCTCCATTTCGGCGATCGCCCGCGGCGACAGCGCGCCCATGATCAGGCGCCTGACACGCGTATGTGCCGGGGGATCGTTGAAGACGAGGCTGGTCGTATGGTGCTCGTAGAGCGGCGAGGCGCCGTATTTGGGGGCGAATTCGCGCGTCTTGTCCGATGAGAACGCCTTCGTCCCCTTGTAGGCGGTGACGAGATCGTCATAGCGGGTGAGAAAATACGAGCCGTTGCGCAGGCGCTTGACCGGCGCATGCTGGCGGAGCGCGCGGTAGGTCGGGTAGGGGTCGGCGTAGAACGCCGGGCTGAGGTTCTCGAGATCGAACTCGCTGGCGAGCGCGGCGTCGTCGGTCATCGCTGGTCCTCCCGGCCAATTCTTGGTCTTGTCGGCGCGACCGTGGCACGGCGAACGGCAGAAGAAAATGCGCCGCCGGGGCGCCTCTGCGCCCGCGCCCGCCGTGCCGCAGATCCGCCTTTGTCGAGCGGTATGAAGTTGCCTCTGGCGCCGCCGAATTTTTCGTTGCAGGTCAGGGACTTGGACGGCGCACGCCGCGGCGTTGCGGCATATTTCTTGACATAGATCAAGTGAGTATTTACTCACGAGTGATGTCCACCTTGCGCATGACAAGCGACCTCCGGAGGCAACTCATCCTCGGTGCAGCCAAGCGTTGCTTCGCGCGCCATGGCTATGCGGGCACCACGACCAAGAGTGTCGCGGCGGCGGCGGCCATCTCGGAAGCGCTGCTGTTCAAGCATTTTCCGTCGAAGGCTGCGCTCTATGCCGAGATCCTCACCGAGGAATGCGAGGCCGATCCGGATTTCGAACTGCTGCTCGGACAGGAACCTTCGACCGCGACCGTGGTCAAGATCGTGGCCGCCATGGTGCGCCACTTTCTCGGCATCGCCGACGGCCCCGATGACGAGGAAGAGCAGCGGCTGCGGCTGATGGCCAGCAGCCATCTCGACGACGGCGAATTCGCACGTCTGTTATATACGAAGATCGATGATCTGATGGGCCCCAAATTCGTTCTCTCCCTGGAGAGCGCCGTCGCCTCCGGGGACGCCGTGCGGCTGGCGGCAGCGCCGCGCGATCTGTTCTGGTTCGCCCATCACACGGTGTTCATGGCCGCGCTGACGCGGCTTCCATCACCTCCGTGTCTGTCCTATGGAACCGGAGCGAACCTGGAGCGCCAGCTCAGCGAGTTCATCCTGCGCGGTCTCGGACTGACCGATATCGCGATCACGTGCTATCTCGACCACGAATTGTCGCAACCCCCGGCCCGGCCGGCGACGGCAGAAAGTGCATGACATGAACATTGCGACCGAACCCAAGCTCTCTGGAAAGCCGATCGACGACAAGCCGCGCAAGCGCACCCGCCCGGTGCTGTGGTTCATCATCGTCGGCGCCTTGCTCGCGGCGCTGGTCGGCGGCCTGGTGTGGTTCAACATGTTCCGCGACAAGATGATCGCGCAGTTCTTCGCCAACATGAAGCCGCCGCCGATCAGCGTCAGCGCGGCGACCGCGACGACCGAGAATGTGCCCAACCTGCTGACGGCCGTCGGCGATCTCGCCGCCGTCCATCAGGTCAATGTGACCTCGGACGTCTCGGGCCGCATCACCGAGATCATGTTCAGCCCGGGCACCACCGTGAAGCAGGGCGCGCCGCTGGTCCAGCTCTATGATGCGCCGGACCAGGCCGATCTCGCCAACTTCAAGGCGCAGGTGACCGTGGCGCAGCTGTCGCTCGACCGCGCCAAGCAGCTGGCCTCGCGCCAGTTCGGCCCGCAGGCGACCGTCGACCAGGCCCAGGCCGCCTACGACCAGGCCCAGGCCGGCATCGCCAAGACCGAGGCCCTGATCGCGCAGAAGCTGGTGCGCGCGCCGTTCGACGGCGATCTCGGCGTCCGCAAGGTCGAGGTCGGCCAGTATCTGTCCGCCGGCACGCAGATCGTGTCGCTGACGGACCTGTCGCAATTGTGGGTCAACTTCACCGTGACCGAGAAGGACAGCGGTCAGTTGAAGGTCGGCCAGACCGTGCGCATCGGCGTCGATGCCTATCCGGGGCGGACGTTCGAGGGCAAGATCACGACCATCGAGCCGCAGATCGCGACCGACACCCGCAACATCCGCGTGCAGGCGACGATCGCCAATCCGGAGCGCATCCTGAAGCCCGGCATGTTCGCGACCGCCACCGTGGTGCTGCCGGAGAAGCCGCCGGTGCTGACGGTGCCGGAGACGGCCGTCGACTACACGCTCTATGGCGACTCGGTGTTCGTGATCAACGAGAAGAAGGCCGACGACGGCAAGACGGCGCTGACGGCCGATCGCATCTACGTGCAGACCGGCGACCGCATCAATGGCCGCGCAGTGATCCTGAAGGGCCTGAAGGAAGGCGACCGGGTCGTCGCCGTCGGCCAGCTGAAGATCCAGTCCGGTGCCGCGGTCTCGATCTCGACCGATCCGGCGCCGCCGATCCCGGCGAAGCCGCCGCGCTACTGATCGAACCTCCGACCCATCGCCGGGCCGCCGGGATACGGCGGCCCGCCCGGATTTCACCCGCTTCCTGCTGACGAGATTGCCGCGATGCGTTTCACCGATATCTTCATCAAGCGTCCGGTGCTGTCGGTCGTGGTCAGCCTGCTCATTCTCCTGCTGGGCCTGCGCGCCGCCTTCGTGCTGCCGATCCGGCAATATCCGAAGCTGTCGAACACGGTCGTCAACGTCACGACCGTGTATCCCGGCGCCTCCGCCGACCTGATCCAGGGCTTCATCACGACCCCGCTGGAGCAGGCGGTCGCCTCCGCCGAGGGCGTCGACTACATCACCTCGTCCTCGGTGCAGGGCACCAGCACGATCCAGGTCTTCATCAAGCTCAACTTCGATCCGAACCAGGCGCTCACCGAGGTGCTCGCCAAGGTCAATTCGGTCCGCTATCTGATCCCGAAGGAATCCAACGACCCGATCGTCACCAAGACCACCGGCCAGACCACGTCGGTGATGTATATCGGCTTCGCCAGCGAGGAGCTGTCCGGATCGGCGATCTCGGACTATCTGACGCGCGTGGTGCAGCCGGTGCTGTCGACGGTCGACGGCGTCGCGGCCGCCAATATTCTCGGCGGCCAGACCTTCGCGATGCGCATCTGGCTCAATCCGGAGAAGATGGCCGGCCGCAACGTGTCGCCCGCCGACGTCGCGGCCGCGATCGCCGCCAACAACTTCCAGTCCGCGGCCGGACAATCCAAGGGCTATCTCACCGTCTCCAACGTCTCGACCAATACCGGCCTGACCGACGTCAACCAGTTCAAGCGGATGATCGTCAAGGCGAAGGACGGCGGTTTCGTCCGGATGGAAGACATCGCCACCATCGAGCTCGCGGCGCAGAGCACCGACGCGAGCGTGGCCTTCAGCGGCGAGCGCGCGATCTTCATCGGCGTCGACGCGACGCCGCAGGGCAACCCGCTCAACATCGTCAGGGGCGTGCGCGCGCTGTTCCCCGACCTCGAGCGCAATCTGCCGCCGTCGATGAAGATGAAGGTGGCCTATGATTCCACCAAGTTCATCCAGTCCTCGATCGACGAGGTCGAGCATACGCTCGGCGAAGCCGTCCTGATCGTCATCGTCGTGATCTTCCTGTTCCTGGCGTCGCTGCGCTCGGTCATCATTCCCGTCGTCACCATTCCGCTGTCCTTGATCGGCGTCTGCACGATGATGCTGGCGCTCGGCTTCAGCATCAATCTGCTGACCCTGCTCGCCATGGTGCTCGCGATCGGCCTCGTGGTCGACGACGCCATCGTGGTGGTGGAGAACATTCACCGCCATCTGGAGGAGGGCAAGGCGCCGGTCCAGGCGGCGCTACAGGGCGCGCGCGAGATCGTCGGCCCGGTCATCTCGATGACGATCACGCTCGCCGCGGTCTACGCCCCGATCGGCTTCCTCGGCGGGCTCACCGGCTCGCTGTTCCGCGAATTCGCCTTCACGCTCGCCGGCTCCGTCATCGTCTCCGGCGTGATCGCGCTGACGCTGTCGCCGATGATGTGCTCGGTCTTGCTGCGCAGCGCGGAGGAGGGCCGTTTCGCCCGCGTCGTCAACCGCGTGTTCGGCGCGATGACCCGCTGGTATGGCCGGCAGCTCGATCGCTCGCTCGACTATCGTCCGATCACGGGCCTGTTCGCGCTGACGATCCTGGGCCTCGTCGGCTTCCTCTACATGCACACCGCCAAGGAGCTGGCGCCGGAAGAGGATCAGGGCATCGTGTTCTCGATCACCAAGGCTCCGAAATACGCCAACATCGACTACGTCAACTTCTACGGCGACAAGCTCAACAAGGCGTTCCAGAAGTTTCCCGAAACCGATCTCACCTTCGTGCTGAACGGCATCAACGGCCCGCAGGGCGGCATTGCCGGCATGCTGCTGAAGCCGTGGGACGAGCGCACGCGCTCGTCGACCAAGCTGAAGCCGCTGGTGCAGGCGGAGCTCTCCAAGATCGAGGGCGTGCAGGCCTTCGCCTTCAATCTGCCGGCGCTGCCGGGCGGACCAGGCGGCCTGCCGGTGCAGATGGTGATCAACTCGACCAACGGCTTCCAGGCGGTCTACGAGCAGATGGCCAAGCTCAAGGATGCCGCGCGCAAGAGCGGCATGTTCATCGTCAGCGACAGCGATCTCGAGTTCAACCAGCCGGTGGTGCGGGTCTGGATCAACCGCAGCAAGGCCAGCGATCTCGGCATCACCATGCAGGCGGTCGGCAACACGCTCGCCGTGCTGCTCGGCGGCAACTACATCAACCGCTTCAACCTCGAGGGCCGCTCCTATCAGGTGATCCCGCAGGTGCCGCGCGACAAGCGGCTGTCGCCGGAAGCGCTGTCCGGCTACTACGTCGCGACCGCGGCCGGCCAGCAGGTGCCGCTGTCGACGGTCGTCAGCATCGAGACCGCGACCGACCCGAACTCGCTGACGCACTACAACCAGCTCAATTCGGCGACCTTCTCGGCGGTGCCGATGCCGGGCGTCACGGTCGGGCAGGCGGTCGACTTCCTCGAGAAGGAAGCCAAGAACCTGCCGGCCGGCTTCAGCCACGACTATCTCGCCGATGCCCGCCAATACGTCCAGGAAGGCAACCAGCTCGCCATCACCTTCGGCTTCGCGCTGATCATCATCTTCCTGGTGCTGGCGGCTCAGTTCGAGAGCCTGCGCGATCCGCTGGTGATCATGATCAGTGTGCCCATGGCGATCGTCGGCGCGCTGATCCCGCTGTTCTTCGGCGTGGCGACGATGAACATCTACACCCAGGTCGGCCTCCTGACCCTGGTCGGGCTGATCACCAAGCACGGCATCCTGATGGTGGAGTTCGCCAATGAGCTGCAGCTCAGTGAGGGCCTCGACCGCCGTGCGGCGATCGAAAAGTCGGCGCGCATCCGTCTGCGGCCGATCCTGATGACGACGGCGGCGATGGTCACCGGCCTGATCCCGCTGCTGACCGCATCCGGCGCCGGTGCCGCCAGCCGCTTCTCGATCGGCCTCGTCGTCGTCGCCGGCATGTCGATCGGCACGCTGTTCACGCTGTTCGTGCTGCCGGCCGTCTACACCGTCATCGCCACCAACCACCAGGCCGCCGCCAAGTCGCAGCGCGCCAAGGAGATCGCCCAGTTCGACGCCGAGACCGACCACGCGCTGAAGGCGACGTGAGGCGGGCTCAGTTTTAAAAACACCAACGGCGGCTGCGCCTGCAGCCGCCGTTTTGTTTTGGGCGAAGCCGCCGAGCCGGTCTTCACTTCTCCTGCTGCGGATCGAGCGCGTCGCGCAGGCCGTCGCCCAGCAGGTTCAGCGACAGCACGACGAGGAAGATCGCGAGTCCCGGCCAGATCGCCATCCATGGCGCATTGGTGAGGAAGCGCTGGGCGGCGTTGAGCATGCTTCCCCAGGATGGGGCCGGCGGCTGCTGGCCCAACCCCAGGAACGAGAGCGCAGCTTCGGCAATGATCGCGGCGGCGACTGACAGCGTCGCCTGCACCAGGAGTGCCGGCATGATGTTCGGCAGGATGTGCTTGACGGCGATCTTCCAATCGGAGTCGCCGAGGCTGCGCGCCGCCTCGACATATTCCTCGACCTTGACCGTCATCACCTCGCCCCGGGTCAGCCGCACGAAGATCGGCGTCGCGGTGATGCCGATCGCGATCATGGCGTTGCCGAGGCTCGGCCCCAGGAACGCGGCCAGCGCGATCGCCAGGATCAGGAACGGGCAGGCCAGCATGGCATCGGTGATGCGGCTGATCAGCGCGTCGACGAAGCCGCCACGGTAGCCGGAGAGCATGCCGATGGGCACGCCGATCGACAGCGCGATGACGACCGAGATCGCGCCGGCCATCAGCGAGGCGCGCGCGCCGTAGATGACGCGCGCCAGCACGTCGCGGCCGAGATCGTCGGTGCCGAACCAGTGCGCGGCCGACGGGGCTTTGCGGACCAGCGACCAGCTCGTGGCGACGGGATCGTAGGGCGCGATCAGCGGGGCAAACACCGCGAGCAGGATGAAGATCACGATCAGGCCGAGCCCGATCATCGCGCTCCTTCGCTTGACGAGGCGACGCAGCGCGCGCTGCGCCGGGTGTTCGAGCGGGGAGAGGCCGTGCGAGAGCGAAGGGGCTGTCAGGATGGTCTCGGCCATGTCAGCTCCTCAGACGCGGATTGACGAGGACGTAGGCGATGTCGGCGAGCAAATTGAGCACGATGTAGACGGTCGCCGTCACCAGCACGACGCCCTGCACCACGGCATAGTCGCGGTTGAACACGGCGTCGACGATCAGCTTGCCGAAGCCGGGAATGGAGAAGATCTGCTCGGTTAGAACCGCACCCGAGAGCAGCGTGCCGAGCTCGAGCGCGCCGAGCGTGATCACCGGCGTCAGCGCGTTGCGCAGGGCATGACCGAGAATGACCTGGCGTTCGGAGATGCCCTTGGCGCGCGCGGTGCGGATGTAGTCGCTGTGCAGCACCTGGAGCATCGCGCTCCTGGTGTGGCGCATCAGGACCGCGGATATCGCGTTGCCCAGCACGAAGGCCGGCATGATGGTGGCGGCAAGGCTGGCCCGCCAATCCTCCGTCAGCGGCACATAGCCGGAGGCGGGCAGCCAGCCGAGCTTGATCGAGAACAGGAAGATCAACATGATGCCGAGCCAGAAATTCGGCGTCGAGATGCCCCACAGCGCGAACAGGTTGGCACCGTAGTCCCACGCGGTGCCCTGCTTGACCGCCGAGACGATCCCGGCGGGAATGCCGATCAGGAAGGCGATCACGATCGCCATCAGTCCAAGCTGCAGGGTCACGGGCAGCTTCTGCACGATGAGATCGCGCACCGGCACCTTCACGCGCAGCGACTCGCCGAAATCGCCGGTGAGCACGCCCTTGGCCCAATAGGCGTATTGCACCGGGATCGGCTGATCGAGCCGGTACTGCTTACGGATCTGCTCGATCACGGCCGGGTCGCGCTCTTCGCCCGCCATCACGAGTGCGGGGTCGCCGGGCAGCAATTGCTGCAACGAGAAAATCAGGATCGACACGAAGAACAGCGTCGGCACGATCTGTGCGAGGCGGTTGGCGAGGAAGGTCAGCATGATACGCTCGCATATCTCCAAGTCGTCATGGCCGGGCTTGTCCCGCCTGCGCGGCCGAAGCCGCTTCGGCGCAGCGAAGGCCCGGCCATCCCCGTCGTTCGGCGTGCTGAGAACGACGTGGATGCCCGGGACGAGCCCGGGCATGACGGAGCAACTAATTGCCAGGATATTCGAGGGGCCACCTGGCTGCTCACTTCAGCTTGAGCCCGATCACGCGCACGAGGCCGTCGGGCAGTTGCTTGTAGCCTTCGAGCTTCTTGGTGTGGGCGAACAGCAGCTTGCGGTGGAACAGATAGATGATCGGCTCGTCGTTCAGTACGATCTTGGTCAGCTTCTCGTAGAGCGCGCTGCGCTGCGCCGGATCGGCGATGGCACGGGCGTCTTCCATGACCTTGTCGGCCTCGGGATTGGAATAGCCGCCGTCGTTCTGCGGCGCGCCGCTGTGCAGGAAGACGTAGGAATTGCCGTCGGGATCGATGCGGCCGCTCCAGTTGATCTGGAAGATCTGGAATTCGCCGGCCTGCGCCTGCTTGAAGGTGGTGGCGAATTCGACGACGCGAATCTTGATGTCGAAGCCGGCCTCGCTCGCCATCGACTGGACGACCTGGGCGATCGCCTCGTATTCCGCGCCCTTGGGGATCATGTAGTCGACGCTGACGGGTGTGGCGACGCCGGCCTCCTTCAGCAGCGCCTTGGCCTTGGCGACGTCGCGCGGGCGGACGGGAAAGGCCTTCTGATAATAGGGATGCAACGGCGGCACCCACTGGTTGCCGGCGGTGAACTCGCCGTTGAACACGACCTGGTTCAGCGCCTCGCGATCGATCGACAGGTCGAGCGCCTGGCGCACCTTCTCCGACTGGCTGAGCGGTCCCTTGGCCTTGTCGCGGGCGACGTTGATGGTGAGGCCGAGATAGCCAAGCTCCGGCGCGGTGGCGAGCACGAGGTTCTTGTCGTCGCGCACGTCCTTGATGTCGGTGGCGAGCACGCGGTCGACCAGGTCGAGACCGCCGGATTTCAGATTGGCGAGCCGCACCGTGGCATCGACGATCGGCTGATAGACGATCTTGTCGATGAAGACGTTGTCCTTGTTCCAGTAGTCGGCGAACTTCTCGAACACCATGCGGTCCTGCTGCACGCGCTCGACGAACTTGTACGGCCCGGCGCAGACCGGATGCAGGCCGAACTTGTCGCCGGCCTCCTTCACCGCCTTGGGCGACATGATCATGCCCGAGCGGTCGGTGAGCTGCGACAGCAGCGGCGCGAACGGCGTCTTGAGCACCAGCTTGATGGTCAGGGGATCGACGATTTCGACATGATCGACGCTGGCGAGTTCCGATTTTCGGAACGAGCCGGGCATGGTCATGTGGCGCTCGATCGAGAATTTCGCGGCTTCGGCGTCGAGCGGTTCACCATCGTGGAACTTGACGCCGGGGCGCAGCTTGATCGTCATCGCCTTGCCGTCGGCCGAGGTCTCATGCGACAGCGCGAGCTGCGGCACGACGTTCAGCTTCTCGTCGATGTCGAACAGCTTGTCGCAGAAGGCCGAGAACACGATGCGGCCGACATAGGTACGTCCCAGCGAGGGATCGAGCATGTCGGGATCCTCGGCCAGTCCGACGCGCAGCGTCGTCTGCGCGTGCGCGACCGCGCCGAACGAGACCGTGAAAGCGGCCGCAACCAGGGCCGAACGCCAATTCCTCATCATATCTTCCTCACGCGAATGCAGCCTTCACCTGACGCCCGTGCGAAATGCACTGCGCCTTTGAATCCCGCCGTTGCACTATCCATACCAACCCCGAGGTCATGCCGTCCTTCCGCGTGGGCAGTCTGTCGCGGCTGCGACGGTCGTCATGGCGCGGACTCGTGTTGCAAAAGGCGGCGATGCGTTGCCTCGAGCATGGGCATTCGAATTGCGAACGGTCGTATGTGGGTGATCATGTCCGACCGGCAGATGCGGCGAGGCCGGCATCGATGATGGCGCGATCGGTGATCCCGGCCGGGTTGTCGCGCGTCGGCATGAACTGCCGGAACACGCCCCAATGCCTGCGGCTCACGGCTTCGAGACGTGCGAGTTCGCTGAGCGGATCGGCGTGATCGTCGACGCGCAGATCGAGCTCGGACCATTCCTCCGTGCCATGGATCAGGAGCGCGGCCGATTGTCTGCCGCGTTTGTCGCCGCCGGCTGCTTCGCCTGCGTTCATCGCTGCGATCAGGCGCTGCGCCAACGGCTGGCCGCTGTTGGCAACATAGGCGTTGGCTGTCTCGTCCAGCACCTGCGGGCCGGCCAGCATGTTGCCGGCGACCGAGAAGCCCTGGCCTTCCAGATGGCCGCACCAGTCGATGCAGTCGCGGCCGGTATGGGCCGCGATCTGCCCGGTGTGATCGAGGATATGGATCTGCCGGCTCTCGCGGCCGGGATCGGCCGCTGTCAGCCGTTGCACGATGTCGCGCGGATGCCGGCCGTCGCGCAGCAGCGTCGCACCATCGATGCCGTAGTAGGGATTGACCAGCGCCTGGGTGGCGATGCCGCCGCGGCCGGCAACGATGTACGGCACGCGCGCGCCGACGGCGAAGAAGCGCGTGGCGACGGCGATGCCGATCTGGCCGCTGCGATCGTCCTTGGCAATGATCGACCAGGTCATCGTTTGCCCTTATCGTCCGGCGGCGTAGCCCTGCATGCCCCGCGGATTGGCGGCGGCGCGGCGACGGCGGCCGACGCGCGAAGCCGCGGTCAATCGGCCTTCCGACCAGTCGGGGCCGACCTCGACGATGTGGCCGCGGTGGCGCAGCTCCTCGATCGTCGACTTGGGCACGCGGCCCTCGACCACGAGCACGCCGGGGCGCGCGGTGCGCGGCCAGAACGAGATCGGGAAATGCTCAGAATGCCAGGCCGGAGCGTCGATCGATTCCTGCAGGTTCATGCCGGCATGGACGTGGCGCAGGAAGAACTGCGTGTTCCACTGGTCCTGCTGGTCGCCGCCGGGCGAGCCCCAAGCGACGTAAGGCTCGCCGTCGCGCAGCGCCATGGTCGGCGACAGCGTGGTGCGCGGCCGCTTGCCGGGCACCAGCGCGGCCGGGTGATCCTCCTCCAGCCAGAACATCTGCGCGCGCGTGCCGAGACAGAAGCCGAGCTCGGGGATGACGGGCGACGACTGCAGCCAGCCGCCGGAGGGCGTCGCCGAGATCATGTTGCCCTGGGAATCGATGATGTCGAAATGCACGGTGTCGCCGCGCACCTCGCCGAAGCGGCCGACGGTGGGCTCGCCCGAGCCCATTGCGCCCACGGCCTCGCGGTGGCCGTCCGCCCGGCGCAGCTCGACCTTGGCGCCGAAGCCTTCGATCGATCCGGGCCGAAGCTCGAGCGAGGCCTTGCCGGTGATCAGCTTGCGCCGCTCGTCATTGTAGGCGTCTGACAGCAGCGTCTGGATCGGGATGTCGGCGAAGGCGGGATCGCCGTAGAACGCCTCGCGATCGGCAAAGGCGAGCTTGGCGGCTTCGATCTGCCAGTGAATGAAATCCGGGCCCGTCGGATCGAGGCCGTCGAGCGCAAAACCCTTCAGCAGCGCGAGCTGCTGCAGCAGCACCGGGCCCTGGCTCCAGACGCCGGCCTTGCACACAGTGTAGCGGCCGTAGTCGTAAGTGAGCGGCGCCTCGATGGTCGGCTGCCAGCGCGCCATGTCGTCGGCCGTGAGCACGCCCTTGTGGCGCGATCCCGAGACGTCCATCACCTCCTGCGTCCGGCAGAAGCGGTCGATCGCCTCGGCGACGAAGCCCTGCGACCACGCCTTGCGGGCGCGCTCGATCTGCGCGTCACGATCACCGCCCGCGCTCTCGCCTTCGGCGAGGATGCGCGCGTAGGTCTCCGCGAGCTTTGGATTGGTGAACAGCGTGCCCGGCCTCGGCACCTCGCCATTGGGCAGATAGAGCGCGGCCGACGTCGGCCAGTGCGTCTTGAACAGCTGCTCGACGGTCTGGATCGTCGCCGAGACGCGCTCGACCAGCGGATAGCCGTCGCGAGCATAGGCGATCGCAGGCTCCAGCACGTCGCGCAGCCGCATCGTGCCGTAGTCGCGCAGCAAGAGCATCCAGGACTCGAAGGTGCCGGGCACGCAGGCGGCGAGCAGGCCGGTGCCGGGCACCATGTCCAGGCCTTCGCGCTTGTAGTGCGCGATGGTGGCGCCAGCGGGGGCGGGGCCCTGGCCGCAGATCACCTCGGTACGTCCGCGCTTGACGTCGTGCAGGATGATCGGCACGTCGCCGCCGGGGCCGTTCAGATGCGGCTCGACCACCTGCAGGGTGAAGGCCGCCGCGACGCCGGCGTCGAAGGCGTTGCCGCCGCGTTCCAGCATCGCCATGCCGACGGCGGTGGCGAGCCAATGCGTCGACGTCACGACACCGAAGGTGCCGTCGATCTCGGGGCGGGTGGTGAAAGGATCTGGGTTGATGAAGCTCATGTGACTTTCATTCTGATGATCGGTCCGTCCGCATCACTCGTTACCTTACGCGGGAACGGCTGTGACGGCAGGCTGGTTCACGGCGTGACAGGCCACGCCGCCGATGAGTTCGGGCGACTGCTGGCGGCAGAGATCGAAGGCAAGGGGACAGCGGGGATTGAAGGTGCAGCCCGCGGGCGGGTTGATCGGGTTCGGAATCTCGCCCTTGACCGGGATGCGCTGGCGGCCGGACATCGACAGGTCCGGCACCGCGCCGAGCAGCATCTTGGTGTAGGGCATGCGCGGATCGCTGAACAGCGTGCGGCCGTCGGCGATCTCGACGATGCGGCCGAGATACATCACGCCGATGCGGCTCGCCATGTGGCGGACGACCGCGAGATTGTGGCTGATGAACAGATAGGTCAGGCCGAACTTGTCCTGCAGGTCGCGCATCAGATTGAGGATCTGCGCCTGCACGGAAACGTCGAGCGCCGAGGTCGGCTCGTCGCAGACGATGAACTCGGCCTCCGAGGCGAGCGCGCGCGCGATCGCGATGCGCTGGCGCTGGCCGCCGGAGAATTCGTGCGGAAACTTCTGGCCGTCGTCCGGATGCAGGCCGACGAGGGTCAGCAGTTCGCCGACGCGGTCCTTGATCTGGCGCTCGCCGTCGATCAGGTTGAAGGCGCGGATCGGCTCGGCGATGATGGAGTCGACGCGAAAGCGCGGGTTGAGGCTGGCGTAGGGGTCCTGGAACACCATCTGGATGCGGCGGCGCAGCTTGCGCCGCACCTGCGCCTGACGCGCCTCGCTCATCGACACGCCGTCGATGATGACCTCGCCGGAGGTCGGCGCCAGCAGCCCGACCACCATGCGCGCGACCGTCGTCTTGCCCGAGCCGGACTCGCCGACCAGTGCAAACGTCTCGCCCTTCTTGATGCCGAAGCTGACGCCGTCGACAGCCTTCAGAAACTCCTGCGGCTGACGCTCGATCACGCGGTTGAGCCAGGGTTTCGAGACGTCGAACACCCGGCGGAGATTTTTGACCTCGACGAAATCGCTCATGCGGCGGTCTCCGTCGCGCGGTCATACAAATGACAGGCGACCGCCTGCGTGCCCTGGCGCAGCGGCTCCGGCCGGTCGATGCGGCAGCGGTCGAAGGCGAAGCTGCAACGCGGATTGAACGAGCAGCCCGGCGGAATGGCCGACAGCCGCGGCATCGAGCCGGGGATCTGCACCAGCCGCTTGTCCTCGCCTGCGAGCGTCGGGATCGCGCCCATCAGTCCCTTGGCGTAAGGGTGCAGCGGGTTCTTGATGACCTCCTGCACCGGCCCGATCTCGGCGACGCGGCCGGCATACATCACGGCGACGCGGTCGCAGGTCTCGGCGATCACGCCCATGTCGTGGGTCACCAGCATCACGGCGGTGCCGTGCTCGCGGCCGAGCCGCTTGATCAGCGAGATGATCTGCGCCTGCACGGAGACGTCGAGCGCGGTGGTCGGCTCGTCGGCGATGATCAGCTCCGGCTCGGCGCAGAGCGCGAGCGCGATCACGACGCGCTGGCGCATGCCGCCGGAGAACTCGTGCGGGTAGCCGTCGATGCGTTTCTCGGGGGCGGGGATGCCGACCTCGGCGAGCAGGTCGATGGCGCGCTTGCGCGCCTGCTGGTCGGTCAGGTTGGTGTGGGTCTTGATGGTCTCGATGATCTGGTCGCCGACGCGGTACAGCGGATTGAGCGAGGTCAGCGGATCCTGGAAGATCATGCCGATGCGCTTGCCGCGCACCTTGCGCATCTCTTCCGGCGGCAGATTGTCGATGCGCAGGCCGGACAGCAGAATCTCACCGCCTGAGATGCGCCCCGGACGATCGATCAGGCCGATCACGGCAAGGCCGGTGACGGATTTGCCGGCCCCGGATTCGCCGACGACGCCGAGCACCTCGCCCTTGGCGATGTCCCAGGAGACGCCGTCGATCGCACGCAGGGTGCCGCGCCTGGTCTCGAACTCGACCTGCAGGTTGCGCACGGACAGAACGGGGGCGGTCATGAGGTCCAAGCCTTCAAGGTCAAAGCCTTCATACGCATGAACGGTGTCATCGCAGTTTCGGATTGAGCGCGTCCCGCAGCCAGTCGCCGAGCAGATTGATCGACAGGATCAGTCCGGCCAGCGCGATGCCTGGGAAGGCGACGATCCACCATTCGCCGGCGAACAGATAGTTGTTGCCGATCCGGATCAGGGTCCCGAGCGATGGCATCGTCTCCGGCATGCCGGAGCCGAGGAACGACAGGGTCGCCTCGGTGATGATCGCAAGCGCGAGATTGATGGTCGCGATGACCAGCACCGGGCCGGTCGTGTTCGGCAGCACGTGGCGCAGCATGATGACGGGCGCAGGCAGGCCGATCAGCTGGGCTGCGGCGACATAGTCCTTGTTCTTCTCGACCATGACGGAGCTGCGCACCGTGCGCGCATATTGCACCCAGAACGAGAGGCCGATCGCCAGCACCAGCACGCCCAGCATGCTCAGCCATTCCAGATGATTGCCCGAGACCGATTTGGCGATGCCGTTGACCAGCAGCGCAATCAGGATCGGCGGGAAGGTGAGCTGCACGTCGGCGATGCGCATGATCACGGTGTCGACGCGGCCGCCGAAATAGCCGGCGATCAGGCCGAGCGCGATCCCGAGCGCGCCGGAGAAGACGACGCCGAGAATGCCGACGAGCAGCGAGATCCGCAGGCCGTAAAGGATCGCCGAGAGCACGTCGCGGCCCTGTTCGTCGGTGCCGAGCAGGAACGGGCTCTGGCCGTCGGCGGTCCACAGCGGCGCGATGCGCGAGTTCAACAGCTGCAATTGCGCGGGATCGAACGGGTTCTGCGGCGACAGCAGCGGCGCGAAGATCGCGAGCAGGAAGAACACCAGCGTGACCACGGCTGCGATCACGGTCAGCTTGGAACGGCGGAACGAGTAGAACAGGTCGCTCGCGAGCGCACGCTTGAGCCAGCCATCGGCGGCGCGCGGCGCCTCGACCGGCGTGGGGTGGGGAAGGGCTGCGTCGCTCATGGTCAGGCCGGTCGGCTGATGGTCGCGCGCAGGCGCGGATCGACCACGGTGTAGAGGATATCAACCACGAGATTGATGGTGACGAAGATCAGCGAGACCATGATGAGGTAGGCCGCCATGATCGGGATGTCGACATTCTGCACCGCCTGCACGAACAAGAGGCCCATGCCCGGCCATTGGAACACCTGCTCGGTGATGATCGAGAACGCGATCACCGAGCCGAACTGCAGCCCAACCACGGTGATGACGGGAACCAGCGTGTTGCGCAGCGCGTGGCCGAAATGGATGGCGCGGGTGGTGAGGCCGCGGGCGCGGGCGAAGCGGATGTAGTCGGTGCGCAGCACCTCCAGCATCTCGGCGCGGACCAGCCGCATGATCAAGGTCATCTGGAACAGGCCGAGCGTGATCGAGGGCATGATCAGCGCCTTCCAGCCGGAGACGGTGAACAGGCCCGACGTCCACCAGCCGAGCCTGACGGTGTCGCCGCGGCCGAACGACGGCAGCCAGCCCAGCGTGACCGAGAACAGATAGATCAGCAGGATGCCGATCAGGAAGGTCGGTAAGGAAATGCCGATCAGCGACACCATCTGGAACAGCTTCGCCATCAGCGAATCCCGGCGCAACGCCGAGAACACGCCCATCAGGATGCCGAAGACCAGCGACAGGATGGTCGCGCAGATCGCGAGCTCCAGGGTCGCGGGCATACGCTCCTTGAGGAGATCCGAGACGGGTTGGCGGAACTGATAGGAGACGCCGAACTTGAACTGCGCCGCGTCGAAAAGATAGCGGCCGAACTGCACGATGAAGGGATCGTCGAGGCCGAGGGATTGCCGGATGCTGGCGCGCTCTGCTGCCGACGCGTCGATCGGCACGATCTGGCTCACCGGATCGCCGGCGAAGCGGAACATGGCGAACGCGATGATTCCGACGGCGATCATGACGCCGATGGCCTGGATCGCTCGGCGAAGCGTGAAGGCGAGCATCTGACCCTTTCAGGACTTGCAAGACGCGGCGGCGGGTAGCACCTGCCGTGGGAAATGAAAAGTCCCGAAAAGCAGTTCTGCTTTCCGGGACTCTTGGTCCGCGGCGCGGACTATTCGGTCTTGGTGGCCAGGAACAGCATCACCTCGTTATCGGCGCGCAGCGGAATCTTCACCTTTTTCGATACGCCCCAGGCCACGGCCTGCTGATGCAGCGGGATGTAGCCATAGTCCTTGATGCCGATCTCGAACGCCTGCTTGATCAGCTGGTCGCGCTTGGCCGTGTCGGTCTCGACCAGGACCTTGTCGGTCAGGGCGTCGAACTCCTTGTTGCAGTAGTTGCCGAGATTGGCCTCGCCCCGCGTCGGGTCCTTGGCGTCGTCACGGCAGCCCATGATGTCATGCATCACGTTGTGCGAGTCCATCGACGACGGCGTCCAGCCGAGCAGGAAGAACGACGTGTTGTAGCCACCCGGCTTCAGCACCTTGGCGAAGTATTGCGCCTTGGGCTGCGCATTCAGGTTCACCTTGACGCCGATGCGGGCGAGCATTCCGACGACGGCCTGGCAGATCGCGGCGTCGTTGACGTAGCGGTCGTTCGGGCAGTCCATCGTGACCTCGAAGCCGTCGGGATAGCCGGCCTCGGTCAAGAGCTTCTTGGCGGCGTCCGGATCGTATTTCGGCCGCGTGAACTCCTTCGAGAGCGAGAACAGCTCCGGCGCGATCATCAGCGCCGACGGCGTCGACAGGCCGCGCATGACACGGGTCTTGATCAGCTCGACGTCGATGGCCTTGTAGAACGCTTCGCGGACGCGGATGTCCTTGAACGGGTTCTTGCCCTTGACGTTCGAGTAGAGCAGCTCGTCGCGGGTCTCGTCCATGCCGAGGAAGATCGTGCGCAGCTCGGGTCCCTTCAGGACCTGCGCGTTCGGGCTGGAATCGACGCGGCCGATGTCCTGCACCGGGACCGGCTCGATGATGTCGACCTCGCCGGACAGCAGGGCCGCGACGCGCGTGGCGTCGGAGGAGATGGTGGTGAACACGATCTCCTTGAGATTGTGCTCGGGCTTCTTCCACCAGCCTGCGAACGGCTTGAACACCGTCTTCACACCGGGCTGATGGCTCTCGATGATGAAGGGGCCGGTGCCGTTCTCATGCAGCGCGGCGTAGCTCGGCGTGGTTGCCGAGACCGGCGTCGGCGCGACCGAGTTGTTGTCCTCGCACCACTTCTTGCTCATGATGTACCACGTGTCCCACTGCGAGATCAGGATGGGATTGGGGGCATCGAGCTTCACGTCGACCGTGTAGTCGTCGACCTTGACGAACTTCGCGTCCGGCGGAACGTTGGACAGGAAGTTGGAGCCGGTGGCGCGAACGCGGTCGGCGGAGAAGATCACGTCGTCGGCGGTGAAGGGTTCGCCATTGTGGAACTTGACACCCTTGCGCAGGTGAAAGCGCCAGCGGGTCGGCTCCGGTGTCTCCCAGCTCTCGGCCAAAGCGGGGATGATCTTCAGATCCTTGTCGCGCGCGGTCAGCCCCTCGTAGAGGTGGGCGTGGTGCGCGATCGTGGTCGATTCCTTGAAGGTGTAGGGATCGAGCGACTTCAGGGTGCCCTGGTTGGCGTAGCGCAGGGTTTGCGCCGAGGCCGGCAGGACGGCGAGGCCGAATGCGACCGCCGCCGCGATGAGCAGGGATTTGCGTCCCGACATATGTTCAAATTCTCCGCGTTTGACGCTTGTTTTCTTGGCAGGTTCTGTTGGCAGCTTGTCCTGGCAGACGCGGATCGCATCCGGCCCGCCTTGGCTCGAAGCCTTGGCTCGAAGTCTTGGCTCGAAGTCTTGGCTCGAAGTTCGTGATGTCTGCAGCGCCTCTTGCACGAACTTCGAGAAGCAACAGGACGCCGGGCGATAGGCTTGCAAGTCTGATGCCGCGCCGGAATGAGTTGGTCCCGAGGTCGGCCTGACGATGCGCCGTAAGACCTGCGGCACATCGATCCGAATGATGTTGCCAGAGTTCAGCGGCCGCACACAAGGGCAGTTTGTTTAAGCCTAAATGATATGGTTATCCCGCAGCCGGCGATGTGCGGCGCACGCAGGCGGCTCGGAGGTCGCATTCGGGTCCCGCGGGGGCCGATTGACCATGTCCCGGGAATTGCGCACCTGCAGCAACGCGCCGCTTGCTAGAGAGGGGGCGGCGCGGTGATACTGCCCTCGGTCCTGGGATGCGAGTCCCGTCGTCACGGGGCTGTGCTGGGAGCAGCGTGGGACGGTTCAAGCAGCGCGGAGCGGAGATGAAAGTCAATATCGAGATCGATTGTACACCGCTCGAAGCCCGGCAGTTCTTCGGACTTCCCGACGTGGGTCCGATGCAGTCCGCCGTGATGGACAGGCTGCAGCATCAGATGACGAGCAACATCGACAAGCTGACCCCTGAAGCGATCATGCAGAGCTGGTTCACCTTCGATCCCCGCCTGGCCGAGCGGTTCCAGGACCTGATGCTGACCATGACCGGCCTCGGCGGCAGCCGCTCGAACGACAAGAAGTCGGCCTGATTTGCGCGTCTGATGTCGTAGGCGTTGCAGCTTTTGGCTGATCTGCTCAGATGGTTCTTGCCGCAATGGGAGCCATCTGCACGATAGGCGGCATGGATCGCCAGCAGGCCGGAGAGCCTGCGGCCGGGAGGACGAATGAGCGCGACGCACATGCCGCCGCTGCAATATGCGGTCACCAATGGAATCCGCATGGGCTACTACGAGGCCGGTCCCGCGACCGACCGGCCGCCCATGATCCTCTGTCACGGCTGGCCGGAGCTGGCCTTTTCCTGGCGGCACCAGATCCGGGCGCTGGCTGATGCGGGCATCCGCGTCATCGCGCCCGACCAGCGCGGCTATGGTGCGACAGACCGGCCCGAGCCGGTCGAGGCCTACGATCTCGAACATCTGACGGCCGATCTCGTCGGCCTGCTCGATCATCTCGACATCGACAAGGCGATCTTCGTCGGCCACGATTGGGGCGGCTTCGTCGTCTGGCAAATGCCGCTGCGCTATCCCGACCGCGTCGCCGGCGTGGTCGGCATCAACACGCCGCATCTGCCGCGCGCGCCCGCCGATCCGATTGCGATCATGCGCAAACGCTTCGGCGACATGATGTACATCGTCCAGTTCCAGGACCCCGGACGCGAGCCGGATCGCATCTTCGGCAGCCGCGTCGCGCAGACTTTCGACGCCTTCATGCGCAAGCCACTGCCGCGAACGGATGCTGCGCCCCCGGAGCCGCCTGTGGGAGGCATTGCGGCCTCGGCGTCGCTGAACCTTGCTTTCCCGCAGATGATCGCGGCCTATGATTCCGCCAAGGATGCACGGCAGCGGATCTTATCGGACGACGAGAAGCAGGTGTTCGTCGAGACCTTCACGCGCACCGGCTTCACGGGCGGCATCAACTGGTACCGCAACATGACGCGCAACTGGCAGCGTTCGGAACATCTCGACCACACCGTGCGCGTGCCGTCGCTGATGATCATGGCGGCAAACGATGCCGTGCTGCCGCCCTCCGCCGCCGACGGCATGGAGAAGCTGGTCCCGGACCTCGAGAAATATCTCGTCCGCGACAGCGGCCATTGGACCCAGCAGGAGCAGCCGGAGGAAGTCAGCGCCAAGCTGATCGAATGGCGAAGACGGCGGTTCGGCTGAAGCTCGCTGTGGTGGTTCAGTGAAAGAACAGGAAGGCAGATCGTATGCCTTCCGGAGAGGCTGCGGCGGCGGCAATCATCAGGTGTCATCCCGGACAAGCCTGCCGACGCAACGCGTCGGCGGGCGCCGATCCGGGATCCATAACCACCGAACGCAATCAGGCGCGCGGAACGTGCCGCCTGCCCATTTCGGACATCACGCGGTATGGGTCCCGGCGTTCGCCGGGACAACAGCTCGATTTGGGCGGCCCCGCGGGCTACGAGCGCGAAGGTCTAAGCTGCCTGCGCATTCGCGCCGTGCGCATGCTCGGCGATCGCCGTGATGATCTGCGGCCACATCGGGATCGTGATGGCGTGGCCCATGCGCTCGATCATCAAGAGCTTGGCATTGGGGATCGACGCCGCGGTGTCCTTGCCGGCGGTGTGATGGACCAGCGGATCGACGGTGCCGTGGATCACCAGGGTGGGGGCCTTGACCGCATGCAGCCGCGGCTTGCGGCTGCCGGAGGCCAGGATCGCCCGCAACTGGCGGCCGACGCCGGCCGGGTTGAGGCCGCGCGCAAAGCAGCGTTCGGCGAGTGCGACATCGCGCGCCTCGTCCTCGGGGAAGGAGCCGACGCGCAGCGCGCGCCAGGTTTTCTGGAAGCGCCTGATGTACTCGTCTTTCGTCTTCGGCGGCGGCGCCATCAGCAGCATCGCGACCTCGCGGGTCGGCGGCGGAATGCGCGGATTGCCTGTCGTCGACATGATCGAGGTCAACGAGCGCACGTGATGCGGAAAGGAGAGCGCGATCTCCTGCGCGATCATGCCGCCCATCGAGGCGCCGACCAGATGCGCCGACTTGATGTCGAGCGCCTCCATCAGGCCGACCGTGTCCTTGGCCATGTCGAGCAGCTTGTAGGGCGCCGACACCGGGATGTTGAAGAACCGCAGCTTGATCAGTTCGAACGGCGTCAGCCGGCGCCCGCCATGCAGCTTGCTCGACTGGCCGATGTCGCGATTGTCGAAACGGATGACGCGGAAGCCGCGGCTTGCAAGCTGTTCGCAGAACTCGTCGTCCCAGATGATCATCTGTGCGCCCAGGCCCATGATCAGCAGAAGCGGAGGCGCCGACGGCTCTCCGAAGATTTCGTAGCAGATGTCGATACCGTTGGCGCGCACCATCTGCGGCGGCTGATGGACGGTTGCAGTCACGTGATCCCTCTTTCAAGCATTAGGAACCCTCTATGCCACGGTTCTGTTGCTTGAGAGAAGCAGACTACAAGGTCTCCCGCATCGCAACGAAGACGTGCTATGAGAGGTTGTGTTTGAGTCTCGTTGGTCTGAAGGAGCGTGCCGATGGTGAACAAATCCGGCGATCCGATCGCACTCTGGCAACAGATGGTCGGTGAGATGCAGAAGACCTTCAGCGCCTTCACGCGGCTGCGCCCGATGGGCGTGACGCCGGGTCCATCCTCCGATGATCCCGCAACTGGTTCAGGAAACGGACACAAGCCCATGGCCGATTTGATGGAGAACTACTTCGCCGGCATGAACGTGCCGAGTCGTGGTCAACTCACCGCCTTGAATGAGCGGCTCGCCTCGATCGAGGGCGAGCTGGCGGTGACGCGGGCGCTGCTGAAGGAACTGCTGGCCACCACACAGGTGCCACAGCCGGTGCCGCAGCCGCCCGCCGATCTGGCTCCCGAGTTGAACGAGATCAAGGGCTTGCTCGACCGGCTTCTCGCCGCACCCAAGCCCCAGCCGGCGGCGCCTCCGGTCGACCTCACGCCGGACTTGAAGGGGATCAAGGATCTGCTCAACGAGCTTCTCGCCGCAGTCAAGGCGCCGCAGCCGGCGGCAAAACCCGCCGTCGACGTCACGCCGCAGTTGAGCGAGATCAAAGCGTTGCTCGACCAGATGCAGAACATTGTGCCCGATCCGGCTCCGACCGTGGCGATCAAGGACGAGTTGCGCGAGATCCGGGCTCTGCTCGACGCGTTGATGAAGCCGGTGCAACCGGCCGAAGTCGAGCCCAAAGCCGACGACGCGGCTCCAAAGGCGGCAGAGCCGGTCCGGCCGGGAAAGAACCGCAACAAGAAGCACGGCGGCACCGCCGCCGAGCATTGAAGTCCGGCCTTCCGGATATGCGGCCGAGCGGTTCGGCGGTGGCCGTTGCTTCCCTCCATCCTCCCATAATGGTGCACTGCAACATTTTTGTTGCGACGCATCATTCGAGCTGATATAGCTGAGTCACTCCGGTTTCATAAGAAACGGAGTGAGCCCATAGCTCAGACGCATTGAGGATGGAGACGACCATGACCACCGAGACCAACAACGTGTTCGAGACTGTCAAGGATGCCTTCGCGCCGATGACCGACGCGTTCAAGAACCTGCAGACCATGGAAGTTCCGGAGTCCGCGCGGGAGTTCGTCAAGAAGACCGCGTCGACGGCCAAGGAGCGCGCTGCGGAGGCCCTGGCGGGCTCCGAGAAGGTGACCTCGGCGATCGAGACCGCCGTGTTCGACGGCGTGACCGAGGCCGGCAAGATCAGCCGCAACATCCAGCAGGCGCTGTATCAGGACACCGAGGCGTTCTTCGACGGCCTCGACAAGCTCGCATCGGCCAAGTCGATCAGCGAAGCGGTTCAGATTCAGGGTGAGCTGGCCCGTGCCCGTGGCGAGGCGCTCGTCGCACGTGCGAAGTCGACCAGCGAATATGTCGGCAAGCTCGTCACCGAGGGCGCCAAGGTCGCCCAGGAGAACATGGCCAAGGCCTACAACAAGACCGCCTGATCGCTTGACGCATCAGTCGATCGTTCTGAAGGCCCGCTTGCGCGGGCCTTTTCTTTTGTGATCAGGCGAAACCGGATAAAGCGGAGGCATGCCGCAGCCGCTGTCCCGCATCGTCAATCAGCTCAAGAGCGAACCGTCGCGGACCGGCTCGCTGATCATCACCGTGTTCGGCGATGCCATCGTGCCGCGCGGCGGCAGCGTCTGGCTCGGCAGCTTGCTCGCCTTCTTCGAGGGGCTTGCGATCGACGGCAGCGTGGTGCGCACGGCGATGTCGCGGCTGACGGCGGAAGGCTGGTTCGAACGCACCAAGAGCGGCCGCAACAGCTTCTATCGGCTGACGAGGCGCGGCGAGCAGACCTTCGCCGGCGCAACCCGCCACATTTACGATTCGCCGCCGGCCGAATGGAACGGCAGCTTCGAGCTGCTGCTGATCGGCAGCGCCGATGACCGTGAGCAGGCCCGGACCGCGCTGCGCGACGCCGGCTTCGGCAGCCCGCTGGCCGGCGTGTTCGTGGCGCCCACCAGCATTGTCGTGCCGGATGCCGTCGAAGGGGCGATCCGGCTGCAGGCCTCCGCGGGCTCCGACATGGCGCGGCGGCTGGTGGCGGAGAGCTGGGCGCTGGAGCGGACGGCGGACGCCTACCGCAGATTCAGCGCCTCGTTCGCGCCGCTGAAGGGCAGCATCGCGCGCGGCGAGGCGCTATCCGACGGCCAGGCCTTCACCGCCCGGATCCTGCTGATCCATCACTACCGCCGTATCGTGCTGCGCGATCCGCTGTTGCCGGCCGAGCTGCTGCCCAGGGACTGGCCGGGCCGGCAGGCGCGTACCCTGTGCGGCCAGATCTACCGGCTGCTGCTGCCGGGCGCGGAGCGCTGGCTCGATGCCCACGCGACCAATGAGGACGGACCGTTGCCCGCGGCGGATGCGGCCCTGTCTCGGCGTTTCGCCGACGAGGATGACACGCTCTGATATATTACAAGAATCGATTGCATCTGTTGAATCTTGTTATATATTGGCTGCAACCAAGTCCTGGGAGGACGCCGCCGCATGTATACGCAGGCGCTTAATTCGCCCGAGGAGGGCAGCCTCGCCGAGGACGCCGGGCGCGCCTCGCGCTTTCAGGCCCGCATCGACGCCGAGGAGCGCATCGAGCCGAACGACTGGATGCCCGCGGCCTATCGCAAGACGCTGGTCCGGCAGATCTCCCAACACGCCCATTCCGAAATCGTCGGCATGCTGCCCGAGGGCAACTGGATCACGCGTGCGCCGAGCCTGCGCCGCAAGGCCGCGCTGCTCGCCAAGGTCCAGGACGAATGCGGTCATGGGCTGTATCTCTACGCCGCCGCCGAGACGCTCGGCGCCTCGCGCGAGGAGCTGGTCGACGCGATGCTGGCCGGCAAGGCCAAGTACTCCTCGATCTTCAACTACCCGACCCTGACCTGGGCGGATATCGGCGTGATCGGCTGGCTGGTCGACGGCGCCGCGATCATGAATCAGATCCCGCTGTGCCGCTGCTCCTACGGTCCCTATGCGCGCGCGATGATCCGCGTCTGCAAGGAAGAGTCGTTTCATCAGCGCCAGGGCTACGAGATCATGCTCACGCTGTGCCGCGGCACGCCCGAGCAGAAGGCGATGGCGCAGGATGCGCTGAACCGCTGGTGGTGGCCGGTGCTGATGATGTTCGGTCCGCCGGATCAGGCCAGCCAGCACAGCGACACCTCCACCAAATGGAAGATCAAGCGCTTCTCGAACGACGAGCTGCGCCAGAAGTTCATCGATGCCACCGTGCCGCAGGCGCAGTATCTCGGCCTCACCATTCCTGATCCAGAGATGAAGCAGGACGAGCAGGGCCACTGGCGGCACGGCCCGATCGATTGGAACGAGTTCAAGCAGGTGCTGGCCGGCAACGGCCCGTGCAATCGCGATCGGCTGGCCGCGCGACGCAAGGCGCATGCCGACGGCGCCTGGGTGCGCGACGCCGCGGTCGCCTATGCCGATAAGCGCGCGCGGCGCCAGATGGCGCAAGCCGCCGAATAGCAGGGAGAGAGCAAGATGGCGACGCCGAACACGCCGTTGTGGGAAGTGTTCATCCGCAGCCGCAACGGCCTCGCGCACAAGCATTGCGGCTCGTTGCACGCGCCCGACGCCACCATGGCGCTGCAGGCCGCGCGCGACCTCTACACCCGTCGCGGCGAAGGCCTGTCGATCTGGGTGGTGCCGTCGAGCGCCATCACCGCGTCGGATCCCGCCGACAAGGGCATGATGTTCGAGCCGGCGGAGTCCAAGATCTATCGCCACCCGACATTCTACGAAGTGCCCGAGGACGTCGGGCATATGTAGTTGAAGCTCCTCATGGTGAGGAGGCGCGTAGCGCCGTCTCGAACCATGAGGCCGGAGTGTGTAGCCCATCCTTCGAGACGCCCGCCCGCGGCGGGCTCCTCAGGATGAGGCGGAATGCGCGGCTGCAAAGGCAATCAACTATGACCGCCCCCTCGATCACCGTCTCCGAAACACCGCTGGTGCTCTACACGCTGCGCCGGGCCGATGATGCGCTGATCCTCGGCCATCGTCTCTCCGAATGGTGCGGTCACGCCCCGATGCTCGAAGAGGACATGGCGCTGTCCAACATGGCGCTCGATCTGATCGGCCAGGCCCGCGAGCTCTATGGCTATGCCGCCAAGGTCGAGGGCCGTGACAATGACGAGGACAATCTCGCTTATCTCCGCGACGTCAGGCAATACCGCAACCTGCTGCTGGTCGAGCGTCCCAATGGCGACTTCGCGCAGACGATGGTGCGGCAGCTGTTCTATGCAGCGTTCGCCGATCTCTATTGGCGCGGCATGATGGGTTCGAGCGATGCGACATTGGCGGCGATCGCGGCCAAGTCGGAGAAGGAATTCGCCTATCATCTGCGCCACGCCAGCGAATGGGTCATCCGGCTCGGCGACGGTACCGACGAGAGCCACGGCCGCGCGCAAGGGGCGGTCGACGATCTCTGGGCCTATACCGGCGAGATGTTTGGCGTCGATGATGCCGAGCGTGTCCTGATCGATGCCGGCATTGCGATCGACCCGACGATGCTGCTGCCGGAATGGCTGTCGATCGTCTCGCACGTCGCGCGCGAGGCGACACTGGTCTTGCCGGAGAACGAGTGGATGCAGCAGGGTGGCCGCGACGGCCGCCACAGCGAGCATCTCGGCCATCTGCTCAGCGAACTGCAACATATGCAGCGCAGCTTTCCCGGTGCGACGTGGTAGTCGCGGACCTCAGTCCGGCCGACCTGCGCCGGCGCGCCTGGGAGGCGGCGGCGTCGGTGGCGGATCCGGAAATTCCGGTGTTGACCATTGACGATCTCGGCGTGCTGCGCGAGGTCGAAGTGGTTGGCGAGCGCGTGGAGGTCGCGATCACGCCGACCTATTCGGGCTGTCCGGCGATGAACATAATCGCGCTGGAGATCGAGCTCGCACTGGAGCGCGCCGGGTTTCGCGCGGCTCACGTCCGCACCGTGCTGTCGCCGGCCTGGACCACGGACTGGATGAGCGAGGAGGGCCGGCGCAAGCTGCGCGACTACGGCATCGCGCCGCCGCAGGCTTCGAGCGGCCGCCGCGCGCTGTTCGGCGTCGCCGAGGTGGCGTGCCCGCAATGCGGCTCTGATGACACCGAGCAACTCGCCGAATTCGGCTCGACCTCGTGCAAGGCGCTGTGGCGCTGCAAATCCTGCCGCGAGCCGTTCGATTATTTCAAGTGCCACTGATGCCGCCACATCCGTCATTGCGAGCGCAGCGACGTGTCCGCCGAAGCCCAATGGACGTAGGCGGAAGCAATCCAGAGTCGAGTGCGCAGCCCTGGATTGCTTCGCTGCGCTCGCAATGACGCGGGGATAGAACCGATGTCGACAACGCCACGCTTTCACCGCCTTGCCGTTCGTGACCTTCGCCGCGAAGCGCCTGATGCGGTGTCGCTGACTTTTGCGGTCCCTGACGAACTGGTCGCGGACTATCAGTTCGCGCCCGGACAATACCTCACGCTCAAGACCACGCTCGGCGGTGAAGAGGTGCGTCGGTCGTATTCGATCTGCTCCGGCCCCGATGAAAACGAGATCCGCATCGCCGTGAAGCGCGTCGACGGCGGCGCGTTCTCCAGCTTCGTCACTGACGAGCTGAAGCGCGGCGACGAGATCGACGTGATGACGCCGACCGGGCGTTTCGGCGTGGCGCTGCAGCCGGAGGCCGCGCGCACCCATGTCGGCTTCGCCGCCGGCTCAGGCATCACGCCGATCCTGTCGATCGTGAAAGCCGTGCTGGCGCGCGAGCCCAATAGCCGCTTCTTCCTGTTCTACGGCAACCGCACCACCGCCGGCATGCTGTTCCGCGAGCAGCTCGAGGAGCTGAAGGATCGCTTCCTCGATCGCTTCTCGGTGTTCCACGTCATCTCCGGCGAGGACCAGGATTTGCCGATCCTGCACGGCCGCCTCGACGGCGAGAAGGTGCGCCTGCTGCTGCGCTCGCTGGTGCCGGCCGAGCGCGTCGATCACGTCTTCATCTGCGGTCCCACAGGAATGAGCGAGGATATCGAGGCCGCCTGCCACGCGCTGGGCATCGCCGACGACCGCGTCCATATCGAGCGCTTCGTCTCCGGCGCCGGCGGCAAGCCGCGGCCGAAGATGGTCATTCCGGATTCGGCTCAGCCAAAAGCCATCGCCGCCCTGATCATCGACGGCAAGCGCCGCGAGGTCCCGGTCGCCGACGGCGAGGCCATCCTCGACGCCGCGCTGCGCGCCGGCGTCGACCTGCCCTTCGCCTGCAAGGGCGGCATGTGCTCCACCTGCCGCGCCAAGCTGGTCGAGGGCAAGGCCGAGATGGAGCTGAACTACTCGCTCGAGCTCTGGGAGCTGCAGGCCGGCTTCGTGCTGACGTGCCAGGCGAGGCCGGTGACGGAGCGGGTGGTGGTGGATTACGATCATATGTGAGGGCACGCTCCGCTCTCGACCCTCACCCTGAGGAGCCCGCCGCAGGCGGGCGTCTCGAAGGGCGAGGCCCGTGCTGTGGCCTCATGATTCGAGACGGGCCGTGCGGCGCTCCTCACCATGAGGAGATGGGGCGTTGCTCGGACTTGTGGCTTTGAACTCCGTTTGGACGCGGCGAAGGTTTTCACTTGAAAGTCGTTCTCCGTGCCGAGAGAGCCCGTAGGCCATCGAGATCGCCGCGTATAAGCGCGTCTTTCTTGGCGCGGCTCCACTTTTTCAACGGCGTTCGCTTTCGATGGCGTCCGTGATCCGCTCGAACCATTGCGTGTAGACCAGTTTGACGGGACGACGGGTCAGCGTGTAGCCACCGAAGGTCCCGTCATTGTGCTGGGCCACCCGTAGTTCCAGCGACGTTCTGGTCGTTCCGATATAGAGGCGGCCGTCGGCGCAGAGGACGATGTAGAGATACGCTCCTTCGGTCATCAGACTTCTCGTACTGTCGACCCTCACCCTGAGGAGCCCGCCGCAGGCGGGGGTCTCGAAGGGCGAGGCCTGCACTGTGGCCTCATGGTTCGAGACGCGCCTGCGGCGCTCCTCACCATGAGGGGCAAAAGCCGACGGCGGCACTGCACACCGGACCATGAACACGCCGAGAGGCGTGTTCATGGAGAGGGGTGAGATGGCAAAGCTAGGATGCATCATTCCGCCGGCCTCCGATCCTTGATCCGCTTGGCCTTGCCGGCCGAGCGCTCCAGCGTGTCGGGCGGGACAGCCTTCACCTTTGCCGTCACGCCGATGGTGTTCTTGATGTGGATCGAGATGCGCTCGGCGTGCTCGCCGAGGGCGGATTCGTTCCAATGTTCCGGGCGCGATTCCGCATAGATCGTCAGTTCGTCCATGCGGCCTTCGCGTGTGAGCTCCAGCATGAAATGGCCGCCGCACCATTCGGTGGTCAGCAGGATCTCCTCGATCTGCGAGGGGAACAAATTGACGCCGCGCAGGATGATCATGTCGTCGGAGCGGCCCGTCACCTTCTCCATCCGCCGCATGCCGGGCCGCGCCGTGCCCGGCAGCAGCCGCGTCAGGTCGCGGGTGCGGTAGCGGATCACGGGGAACGCCTCCTTGGTCAGCGAGGTGAACACCAGTTCGCCGATCTCGCCGTCGGGCAGCACCCGGCCGGTGTCGGGGTCGACGATCTCCGGATAGAAATGATCCTCCCAGATGTGCAGCCCGTCCTTGGTCTCCAGGCATTCCTGCGCTACACCGGGGCCGATCACCTCGGACAGGCCGTAGATGTCGGTCGCATCCATTGCGAACGCGTCCTCGATCTCGGCGCGCATCGCGTTGGTCCAGGGCTCGGCGCCGAAGATACCGATCTTGAGCGAGCTCTGCCGGGGATCGAGGCCCTGGCGCTTGAACTCATCGAGGATCGCCAGCATGTAGCTCGGCGTCACCGTGATGATGTCGGGACGGAAATCATTGATGAGCTGCACCTGCCGCTCGGTCATGCCGCCGGAGATCGGCACCACGGTGCAGCCGAGCTCCTCGGCGCCGTAGTGCACGCCGAGGCCGCCGGTGAACAGGCCATAGCCATAGGCATTGTGGATGATCATGCCGCTGCGGCCGCCGGCGGCACGGATCGAGCGCGCCATCACGTGCGACCAGGTCGCGATGTCGGCCCTGGTATAGCCGACCACGATCGGCTTGCCGGTGGTCCCTGAGGAGGCGTGCACGCGCACAAGCTGCTCACGCGGCACGGCAAACATGTTGAATGGATAGTTGTCGCGCAGGTCGGTCTTTACCGTGAACGGGAATTTGGCGAGATCGGCAAGCTCGCGGAAGTCGGCAGGATGCACGCCCGCCGTGTCGAAGGCGCGGCGGTAATGGGCGACGTTGTCATAGGCGTGGGTCAGCGACCAGGCGAGCCGCTTCGTCTGCAGCGCCATGATCTCGTCGCGCGAAGCGCGCTCGGTCTGGTCCATCTCGGGGACGTAGCTGCCGGCCAATTGATGCTTGCTCGATGTCATGGCGTCAGGTCCTCCGGCAGGAACGTGGTCGAAAGGGTCAAGTCGCGTGGTTTGCTTCGGTTGGGACCAGCGTCCCGCCGATGCTGCGGGAATGCCCGCGAAACTCCGCGATCACGGTGTCGCCCGCGGTCACGCGGACGTCGTAGATGCCGGAGCGGCCGCTGCGCGAAATCTCGCTGGCGCGGGCCACCAGGACATCGCCGAGCTTTCCCGGTCGGATGAAGCTGATGCTGCCCTGCGCGGCCACGGTGCGGTCGTTGTGCGAGTTGCAGGCGAACGCGAAGGCCGAATCGGCGAGCGTGAAGATGAAGCCGCCATGGGCGATGCCGTGGCCGTTGACCATGAGCGGCTGCACCGTCATCTGCAGGGTGGCGCGCCCCGGGCCGATCTCGACGATCTCCATGCCGAGCCCCTGGCTGGCGCGATCCTCCCGCCACATCGCGTCGGCGCAGGCGCGGGCAAGAGCCTCCGGCGACAGTCCCGTCGCGCCGCTCACTGCCGGGCCTCCAGGCACGCACGGCCGATCGGCCACGCAAACGGCTGCGCTTGTGAAACCACGGCGTTCTCTCCCGCTGATGCTTGTTGGAACAAGCATTCTCATCTAGTTAGGGCTGACATCGTGGCAAAGTTTCCGCGCGCGTCAAGCAAAAGCGATGCTTACGCAACGCGCGCACCGCCGCCTCTCTTTTTCGTAACCCGAAGGATTCCCGACCGTGCCGGAAGCCGCCAATCTGGCCGTGATGGCCGGTCTTTTGATCGGCCTGGTCTATGGCGTCGTCGGGCTTCTCAGCGGCTTCTGCATGATGAGCAGCCTGCGCGGCTGGTGGGCCGATGGCGACGGCCTGAAGGTGCGAACCTACGCGCTGGCGATGGGGATCGCGGTCGTCGCCACGCAGGTGCTCGCGGCCGACGGTATCGTCGATCTCGGCAAGTCGATCTATCTGCAGCCGACCTTCTCCGTGCCGCTGATGTTTTCAGGCGGCGTCCTGTTCGGCTATGGCATGGTGCTGGCCAATGGCTGCGGCTCGCGCGCGCTGGTGCTGCTCGGCCGCGGCAACCTGCGCTCCTTCGTCGTGGTGACGGTGCTGGCGATCGCGGCCGAGATGACCTTGAAGGGCCTGATCGCGCCGCTGCGGATCGCGCTGCTGCAGGGCTCGCAGACCGCGGCAACCGCAACGTCGCTGCCTGCGCTGCTGTCGGTCGGCGGCCTGCATGGCGCGCCAGCGCGGCTCGTGCCGGCGCTCGCGCTCGGTGGCGCGCTGATCGCCTTCGCCTTCGCGCATGCGCCGTTCCGGCGCGCGCCGGGGCAGATGCTTGCGGGGCTGATCGTCGGGCTGCTGATCGCAGCAGGCTGGTTCGCGACCGGCTCTCTCGGCGCCGATGAGTTCAATCCGGCGCCGGTGGCCTCGCTGACCTTCGTCGCGCCGATCGCCGATGGCCTGCAATATGTGATGCTGTCGACCGGCTCGACGGTGAATTTCGGTATCGCGACCGTCGCCGGCGTGCTCGTCGGAAGTCTGGTGACGGCGGTGGCGACGCGCCGCTTCGAGCTCGAAGGCTTTCACTCGCCGCAGCACATGCTGCGCTCGGCCGGCGGCGCCGCGCTGATGGGAATCGGCGGCGTGATGGCTCTCGGCTGCTCGGTCGGGCAGGGTCTGACGGGGCTCTCGACCCTGGCGCTGCCGTCGTTCGTCGCTATCGCCGGAATCTTCATCGGCACGGCGGCGGGCTTGCGTGGCGCGCTGCGCGTGCGGCCGCTCAAGATCGAGCCGCAGCCGGCGCGTTGAATCACGATGCGTTTCTATTGAATAAAGAGCCATCTTGCGGCTGGCTCGGTGTACCTCGCCCCGCTTGCGGGGAGAGGTCGGATTGCATCGAAGATGCAATCCGGGTGAGGGGGTACAGGTCGTGCCACATACACTTCCCGTGCGTCTGCCCCTCACCCCAACCCTCTCCCCGTAAAGACGGGGAGAGGGAGCGCGCCGCCGTCGAACATCACGCATCGAGCTGTGTTTCAAGCTTACTCCACCGCGCGTGTGACGATGCGGATCTCCGAGGTCAGGGTCCGGTGCACCGGGCACTTGTCGGCGATCTCCATCAGCCGCTTGCGCTGCTCGTCGTCGAGCGCGCCGTCGAGGTGGATCTCGCGTTCGAGCTGATCGATCAGGCCGACCTTGGTCTCGCACTCCGCGCAATCCTCCGCATGAATCTTGCTGTGGCGCAGGGTGACGGTGATGCGGTCGAGCGGCAGCGCCTTGCGATCGGCATAGAGCCGCATCGTCATCGAGGTGCAGGCGCCGAGTGCCGCCAGCAGCAGGTCGTAAGGGCCGGGGCCGGAATCCTGGCCGCCGACGGAGAGGGGCTCATCGGCCGTCAGCCGATGCGGGCCGAGCGCGATGCTCTGCTGCAGCTTGCTGGTGCGGGTCTCGCGCACGACGACATCGCGTGGACCATCCTGAGCTGCGGGCGAGGCCGTCGGCGCTGCAACGTAGCGGCTGGCCCAGCTCGCGATCATCTCGGCGATGTCCGCGGCGTCCTCCTTCCGGCTGATCAGATGATCGGCATGATCGAGCGAGATGAAGCTCTTCGGATGCTTGGCGGCGACGAAAATGTGGGTGGCGTTGTCGATGCCGACGGTGTCGTCGAGCGGCGAGTGCATCACCAGCAGCGCCTTGTGCAGATGCTTGACCCTGTCGAGCAGGCGCTGCTCGGCGACGTCGTCGAGGAAGGAGCTGCTGATGCGGAACGGACGGCCGGCGAGCGAGACTTCCGCCGAACCGTCGCGGCGGATCGCCTCGATGCTGCCTTTGAACATGTTGGTGACGTGACCGGGATCCGAAGGCGCCGCGATCGTCACCACGGCCTTCGCATCCGGGATGTCGCCCGCTGCGGCCAGCACCGCGGCGCCGCCCAGGCTGTGGCCGATCAGGATCGCCGGCGCCTGCCTGATATCACGCAGATGATCGGCGGCGCGGACGAGATCGGCAACGTTGGACGAAAACGTCGTGTTGGCGAAGTCGCCTTCGCTGGAGCCCAGCCCGGTGAAGTCGAACCTGAGCACCGCGATGCCGTGCGCCGTCAGCGCCATCGCGATGCGCCGCGCCGCATGGGTGTCCTTGCCGCACGAGAAGCAATGCGCGAACAGCGCATACGCCCGTGGCGCGCCGTCGGGGAGATCGAGGGCCGCGGACAGTCTGTCGCCGCCTGCGCCGTCAAATTGGAACCGTTCGGTCGGCATGGTTGGTCTCCAATCGTTGCATCTTCACAGCAACTCGCGACCGCGCATGATCACTCGCGCGGAGGCAGAAGCTCGATCACCTGTTCACCGTGTCGGATCGCCGTCGGCAGGTCCTGCGCGACAAGATCGGTAATCCATCGGATGAGCGCCGGCAGTGCTTCGTCCTTCGCCTGCCGGCGAAGTGGAGGCAAGTCGCGTTCGTGCGCGGTGCCGACTTTGATGTTGAGACGCTCATAAGGAATGTCGCCGTCCGGTGGCCGATATCGTGCATCGAACAGGCGCCTGCCGTGGCTGCGAACGAGATGGATGCGAATGCCGCCGAGATCTCTCGCGGTCAGCGCGGCGAGGATGACGGAAGGCTTCAGAAGATACCCATAGCCCTTGGGAATCTTGCCGGTCTCAGAGGTGAACTCCATGCTGTGTCTCTGGCACGTTCGGATATGACGATCCCTGTGCTGAACCGCAGTTCAGAGCTCGTCGGAACTCAGCCTGCAGCATCCATCAAGATACATCGCCACGCTGGTCGTTACTGCGCCCTCTCCCCTTGTGGGAGAGGGCATGTAGGACGGAGCAGCACACTCGCTTGGGTGAGGGGTATGCCTCCGCGATCGCGGTCCGCGGAGAGAGACCCCTCACCCAACCGAGGGACTGGATAGGCCGGAGATGCCCTCTCCCACAAGGGGAGAGGGCGCTGTATCGCGCAGTCACCCTCGGATATTTGTAACGAACTCGGCCCCGCAGGTGCCACCGTTCTCTTCTGGGCGGCGGGACGATGGTGGGGACGACGCTTCGCGTCCTTGCCCACCCTGCGGCTCTGTCATTTCCTCACTCCGAATAACGCTGCTCGGCCCAGGGGTCACCGCGGTTGTGATAGCCGCGCAACTCCCAATAGCCGGGCTGGTCCTTGTCCAGGAATTCGATCGCCTTCAGCCATTTCGCGCTCTTCCAGAAATACAGATGCGGCACCACGACGCGCACCGGGCCGCCATGCTCCCCTGTGATCGGCGCGCCCGACCAACTGTGCGCGAGCAGCGCGTCCTCGGCAGCGAAATCCTCCAGCGCAAGGTTGGTGGTGTAGCCGTCATAGGAATGCAGCACGACGAAATCAGCGTGCTCGCGTGGGCGGCAGGCGGCGAGCAGGTCGCGCGTGGCAAGCCCCTCCCATTGATTGTCGTAGCGCGACCAGGTCGTGACGCAATGGATGTCGGAGACGAACTGGCGCTGCTCCTGGGCCAGGAAGGTGGGCCAGTCCCAGAACAGCGGAGTCTCAACCGCACCATAGACGTCGAGCCGCCAGCGCTCGGATGTGACCGACGGCGTCACGCCGAGGTCGAGCACGGGCCAGTCGCGGGTTAGATGCTGGCCCGGCGGCAGGCGCTGCTCCTCGGGCCGCACGATGCGGCCGGTCAGGAACTTGCCCTCGCGCGCCCAGCGCTCCTTGCTGCGGGTCAGCTTGCTCTCGGGCGGCAGCCCGGACTCGTCAGCCATGTCGGCACCTTCGTCGGTTGGTCTTGCTCACGCCTGCCGGTGCATCGCCGTGGCGTGCTGGCGTCGTGCATGGCATGACCGGTTCAGCGGGATCATAGTCAAACGTGGGCTCCGGCCCAATGCCTTTGAAGCATCATGCGGTCACCGGCTGACAGGCCCCGCGTATGGAACTCAGTCTGGTCCAGCGGGCTGGACCAGACTGCCGATGGTCCGCTCAGCTCTTCGGCGCGCGGGGATCGATCGGCGTCGCGTCGGCGAGCCCGAGAATGTCCTCCAGCACCTTGGCGCCTGCCAGCAGTCCGGCGTCGTTGCGCGGCCGTGCGATCACCTGCAGACCGACGGGGAGGCCCGATGCGGTGAAGCCGCAGGGCAAGGACAGCGCCGGGCAGCAGGCGAGCGTGATCGCGTAGACGATGCCGAGCCACTGCACGTAATTGTCGAATGTGTGCCCGGCGCATTCGGCGACGTAGCGGTGCTCGACCGGGAAGGGCGGCACGATCGTCGCCGGCGCCAGCAGCAGGTCGTAGGTCTCGAAGAACTTCACCGCGCGCGCGGTGATCGCCACGCGCTGCGCCTCGGCGCGCGCGATCTGCGCGACCGTCAGCTTCAGGCCTTCCTCGATGTTCCAGATCACCTCGGGCTTCAACAGGTCGCGCTTGGTGCGCAGCAGCTCGGCCTTGCTCATCGCGAAATCGAGCGCGCGCAGCACGTGGAAGCAGTCATGCGCCTCGCTGAAGTCCGGATGCGTTTCCTCGACGATCACGCCCAATTCGGCGAAGCGCTGCGCGGCCTTGCGGGTGACGGCGATCACTTCAGGATCGACCGGCGTGATGCCGAGGTCGGGCGAGTAGGCGACGCGGATCGGCGTCTTGGCCGAACGGGCCGCGGCCAGGAACGAGGTCGCGGGCGAGGGCAGCGAGATCGGATCGGCGGCATACTCGCCGCTCATCGCGTCCAGCAGCAGCGCGAGATCCTCGACACTGCGCGCCATCGGGCCCTGGACGCCGAGATTGCGGTCGACGGCGACGCCAGGCGTATGCGCCACGCGGCCGAAGCTCGGGCGCAGGCCGACGATACCGCAGAAGCTCGCGGGGTTGCGCAGCGAGCCGCCCATGTCGGAGCCGTGCGCCAGCCAGGCCATGCCGGTGGCGAGCGCAACGGCCGCGCCGCCGGAGGAGCCGGCCGCCGAGCGCGAAATGTCCCACGGATTGCGCGTCGCGCCGAACACCTCGTTGAAGGTGTTGGCGCCGGCGCCGAACTCCGGCGTGTTCGACTTGGCGTAGATCACGCCGCCATTGGCTTCGAGATGCGTGACCAGGAGATCGGAGCGTTCCGGAATCCGGTCCTTGTAGATCGGCGAGCCTTGCGTGGTCAGCACGCCCTGGACATCCGTGAGGTCCTTGATCGGCACGGGAAGTCCGGCGAGCAGCCCGCGCTCCGAGGCCTTCTTCTGCATCAGCGCCTTGGCGTGATCGCGCGCGCGGTCGAAGCATAGCGTCGGCAGCGCATTGACCTTGTCGTCGACCGCTGTGATGCGCGCCTCCAGCGCATCGAGGCAATCGAGCGGGGTGACCTCGCCGGACTTCAACTTGTCGACGACGGCGCAGGCGGTCTCGCGGATCAATCCCTGGTCGGCCAAAATGCAGTTCTCCTGATTGGAAGCGTCCCGGCGCCACGTCGTAGATCATGTTTCGCCCGGCGTGGAAAGATCGCCGCTGTCAACCCCACCCTGCGCTGATGCCGCCGTCGACGGTATAGATCACGCCCGAGGTGTAGCCGGCGCGATTCGACGCCAGAAACGCCATCAAATCGGCGATCTCTCTGACATGCGCGGGACGGCCGAGCGGCAGGCCCTTCTGGAATTCGGTGTAGCGGCTCTCGTCGCCGAATTGCTGCTGCGCGCGGGTTTTCAGCAGGGTGACATGGCGGTCGGTGCCGACCGGGCCTGGATTGATGCCGACGACGCGGATGTTGTCGGCGAGGCTCTTGGAGCCGAGCGCGCGGGTGAAGGCCATCAGCGCCGCATTGCCGGCGCTCCCGCAGATATAGTTGGCGTCGAACTTCTCGCCGGCCGCGCCGATGTCGTTGATGATCACGCCGGCCCCGCGCGCCTTCATCTGGGCATAGACCAGCCGCGTCAGGTTGATGAAGCCGAATACCTTGAGGTCCCAGGCATGCCGCCAGGCCGCCTCGTCGATCTTGTCGATCGCGCCGCCCGGAATGTCGCCGGCATTGTTGACGAGGATGTCGATGTCGGACGCCTCATGCGCCAGCCGCGCGACGTCCTCGGACTTGCGCAGGTCCACGACATGCGCGGCCGCATCGATCTGGTGCTTGGAGCGGAGCTGCTCGACCAGCGCCCCGAGCCGGTCGCCGCTGCGTGCGGCGAGCCTGACATGGCAGCCTTCCTCGGCAAAGGCTTCGGCCGCTGCAGCGCCGATCCCCTTGGACGCGCCGGTGATGAGAACGCGCTTGCCGCGAAGGTGAAGGTCCATGAACATGCTCGCTGGATGGGAGGAGACGTGATTGTCGGGCGCGCCAGCCATGCGGTCAATCTTGCACCGCAGCGTTGCGCTTCCCGGCCGTTTGGTCCATTCAAACGCTGACAATTCAGCCGGCACGGCCGGCCCAGACATCTCAAGGATCCGCTCGATGAGCAAGAAGCCCTATCGCATCGCAGTCATTCCCGGCGACGGCATCGGCAAGGAGGTCATGCCCGAGGGCATTCGCGTGATCGAGGCCGCCGCCAAGAAGCACGGCGTCGCGGTGCAGTTCGATCATTTCGACTTCTCGAGCTACGACTATTACGAGAAGCACGGCCAGATGATGCCGGACGACTGGAAGGCCCAGATCGGCGGCCATGACGCGATCTATTTCGGTGCGGTCGGCTGGCCGGCAAAAATCGCCGACCACGTTTCGCTGTGGGGCTCGCTGATCAAGTTCCGCCGCGAGTTCGATCAATATGTGAACCTGCGCCCCGTGCGGCTGATGCCGGGCGTGCCGTCGCCGCTGGCGGGCCGCAAGCCGGGCGACATCGATTTCTGGGTGGTGCGCGAGAACACCGAGGGTGAATACTCCTCGGTCGGCGGCCGCATGTTCCCCGACACCGATCGCGAGTTCGTCACCCAGCAGACGGTGATGACGCGCACCGGCGTCGACCGCATTTTGAAGTTCGCCTTCGAGCTGGCGCAGTCGCGGCCGAAGAAGCATCTGACCTCGGCGACCAAGTCGAACGGCATCTCGATCACGATGCCGTACTGGGACGAGCGCGTCGAGGCGATGGCGAAGAACTATCCGGGCGTGAAGTGGGACAAGTACCACATCGACATCCTCACCGCGAACTTCGTGCTGCATCCGGACTGGTTCGACGTCGTCGTCGGCTCCAACCTGTTCGGGGACATTCTCTCGGATCTCGGCCCGGCCTGCACCGGCACCATCGGCATCGCGCCATCGGGCAACATCAATCCCGAGCGCAATTTCCCGTCGGTGTTCGAGCCGGTGCACGGCTCGGCGCCTGACATCGCCGGGCAGGGCATCGCCAATCCGATCGGCATGATCTGGTCGGGCGCGATGATGCTGGAGCATCTCGGAGAGACAACCGCGGCGCAGTCGATCGTCGGCGCCATCGAGCGCACGCTGGCGGAGCGGACGTTGCGGACGCGGGATCTTGGCGGCAATGCCGACACGACGGCGTGCGGCAAGGCGGTTGCGGAGATGGTGGATTAGTTCAGTATTAGTAGCCCAGCGCCCGGTGCACCCTCTCCCCTTGTGGGAGAGGGTGCACCGAGCAAGTCCTGCTATTATTCCTTCGCCGCGCGTCGGCAGGACTCGCTGACGTGTAGGGTGGGCAAAGGCGCGGCCTCGCTGTATCCCCACATGAGATCGCGGTGGCGCCGTGCCCACCGTCTTGCCGCGTGCGCGCTGATGGATGGTGGGCACGCTGCCGCCTGCGCGGCCGCTTTGCCCACCCTGCGCGTCAACCATTATTCCTTCGCCACCCGGCGGCAATGCTCCCACGCCGCGTGGATCAGGTTCTCGCTCGCTTCCGGCGTGCGGAAGGCGGAGTGCGCCGACAGCGTCACGTTCGGGATGGTCGTCAGCACATGACCGGCGGGCAGCGGCTCGGTGGTGAAGACGTCGAGGCCGGCGTGGCGGATGTGGCCGGAGCGCAGCGCGTCGATCATGGCGGGCTCGTCGACGATGGCGGCGCGGGCGGTGTTGACGAAGATCACGCCCTGGCGCATCTGCGCGATGCGCTCGCGTGACAGGAAGCCGCGGGTCTCGTCGTTGAGCAGAAGGTGCAGCGACACGATCTGGCTGGTCGCCAGCAACTGATCGAGAGACACGAACTCGACGCCCGGATGGCTCTTCGGCGAGCGGTTCCAGGCGATCACCTTCATGCCGCTGCCGGACGCGATGCGCGCGACCTCGGCGGCGATGCCGCCGAAGCCGATCAGGCCGAGCGTCTTGCCGGTGAGCTGCATGCCGTCGTCGCGCAGCCAGTTGCCGGCGCGCATCTCGCGGTCCATCTGTGCGAGGCCGCGCGCCGAGGCCCACATCAGTGCGATGGCGGCTTCGGCGACGGCCGTGTCGCCATAGCCCTTGATCAGGTGGACGGTGATGCCGAGCTCGGCCAGTTCTTCCGGGTTCATGTAGCTGCGGGCGCCGGTGCCGAGGAAGACGACGTGCTTGAGGCCCTTGCACTGTTTCGCGACATCGGTCGGCAGCGCGGTGTGATCGACCACGCCGATCTCGGCGCCGTCGAGAATGGCCGGCCAGTCCTCGGGCTTGATGTCGGGATCGAGGTGCACGCGCATCTCGGGATCGCCCGATTGGCGCTGCCGCTCGAAGATATCGGCAAGCGATTCGTTGGCGTCGATGAAAACTCCGCGCACGGATACCTCCTGATAAGATCCCATTCAGTAGATGGGAGTAGGGCGACTGACTGTGGTTCTGGTCGAAGCGTCTCGGGCCTCATGGTTCGAGACGCGCCGTAGGTATGGACCGGCTTTGCCGCACCAGCTCGGGCGCGGCGCTCCTCACCATGAGGTTCAAAAGCCGAGGCGGTACTGCACACCGGACCATGAACACGCCGAGAAGCGTGTTCATGAAGAGGTTAGTTCCGATATCGGAGCTAGAGCTGCAGACTGACGATGAGCAGCGCGCTCTTGAAAAAAACGAACCTCGCCGCAAAACCTTTCACCGCAGGCTTTCCCCTCATCCTGAGGAGCCGCGCAGCGGCGTCTCGAAGGATGAGGCCCGTCTGCAGTCATCAGCTCATCACGACGCCACGCCCGCCAGCGACAGCACCGTATGCAGCAGCACATTGGTGCCCGCCGCGCAGTCGGATTGCGTCGCGTCTTCCAGCTCGTTGTGGCTGATGCCGTCCTTGCAGGGGACGAACACCATCGCTGCCGGCATGATCGTGTTGAGGTTGCAGGCATCGTGACCGGCGCCCGACGTGATGCGGCGGTGCGCATAGCCGAGCGTGCCGGCGGCGCGCTCGACGGCGTCGATCAGCTTCGGATCGAAATGCGTCGGCGGCTTGCGCCAGACCTGGTCGATCACGATCTCGACCCTGCGCTTCTTGGAAATCTCGGCTGCTGCCGAGCGCAGGCTGGCGTCGAGCGCCTCCAAGGTGTCGGCATTGGCGCTGCGGCAATCGATGGTGAAGGCGATCTCGCCGGGGATGACGTTGCGCGAGGGATTGGCGATCACGGCCTCGCCGATGGTGGCGACCGCGTTCGGCCCGAGCTTGAGCGCGATCTGCTCCAGGGTCAGCGCGAACTCCGACAGCGCCAGCAGCGCGTCGCGCCGCAGCGGCATCGGCGTCGAGCCGGCATGGCTCTCGAAGCCCGTGACCTTGCCGTCATACCAGAACACGCCCTGGCCGTGATCGACCACGCCGATGGTCTTGTTCTCCGCCTCCAGGATCGGGCCCTGCTCGATATGCAGCTCGACGAAGCCGGAGAACTTCTGCGTGCCGACCTTGGTCTCGCCGCGATAGCCGATGCCGTCCAGCGCCTGGCCGACCGTGACACCCTCGGCGTCCTTGCGCGACAAGATGTCCTCGACGGTGAAGTCGCCGACATAAGCCGCCGAGGCCATCATCGCCGGCGCGAAGCGCGAGCCTTCCTCGTTGGTCCAGTTGACGATGCACAGCGGCGCGTCGGTTTCGATGCCGGCGTCATTCAGCGTGCGGATCACTTCCAGCGCGCCGAGCGTGCCCAGGATGCCGTCGAACTTGCCGCCGGTCGGCTGCGTATCCAGATGCGAGCCGAGGCCGACCGGAGCCTTCGACATATCGCGGCCCTTGCGAAGCGCGAACATCGAGCCGAGTGCATCGACATAAACCTCGAGCCCGGCGTCCTCGCAGGCCCGACGGAACCAGTCGCGCACCTGCTTGTCTTCCTGGCTCAAGGTCAGCCGCCGCACCCCGCCCTTCGGCGTGGCGCCGAACTTGGCGGTCTCGTGGATGCTGTCCCAGAGGCGGGCGGAATCGATCTGCAGATTGGTAACGGCGCGGCTCATGCTTGAAATCCCTGTACTCCGGCGTCCTGTCCATCGCGCGCCGCGGCGACGGCGTCAACCGATGCGACCGGATGGCTGGTCGTCTGCGCGGTCTGGGCCGCAAGTTCGGCGACGCGCTCGATCGCCACCATCTCGGGCGACGACAGCCAGCTCGCGGTGAAGGTCAGGGGCGGAATCCGCAGGTCCGTCTCGAGCTCCTGCAGGCGGCCGCTGGCGAGCTCGTTGGCGACGATCGCGGCGGGAATGACGGCGACGCCGAGCCCCTCGACCGCCATGTGGATCACGGTCGCGAGCGAGGCGCTGGCATGCAGCCGCATCGGCGGCAGATGCGGGCGGTTGAACAGCGAGCGCACATTGTCATAGGGCTGAGTGTTGCGCGGGAAGGTGATGATCGGAAACCGCGCCATCTGCTCGGCCGTCACCACGCCCGTGCCGAAGCCGAGGGCAGGGCTCGCAAGGAAGCTGATCGGATAGTCGCATAGCACCCGGCTGCGGATGCCCGACTCCGAGGGCGCGCCGAGCGCGAAGGCGAGCTCGATCTCCTGCGCCAAAAGGCGCGCGTGCAGATGGGGCGTGACGTCGACCTCGATCTCCAGCGACAGGTTCGGATAGCTCTCGTTGACGCTCTTGATCAGCCGCGGCAGCCAGTCGTGCACGATGGTCTCGGCGACGCCGAGCCGGAGCACGCCGCGCATCGCCGAGCGGTCGCCGACCTCGGCCAACATCTCCGCGCGCAGCCCGATCAGCTTCTCGGCATAGACCAGCATCTGCCGGCCGACCGCGGTGGGCGAGGCCACGCGATGGTCGCGGTTGAGCAGCTTGACGCCGAGCTCGCGCTCGAGCTGGGCGATGCGCTGGGAGATCGCCGGCTGGGTGGTATTGAGGCGCTGGGCAGCGCCGCGGAAGCTGCCGAGCTTGACCACCCAGAGAAAGGTCTCGATGGAACGGAAATCCAGCATCAGGCCCGCCTAGGATCAATTTGTTTTATCGATCCTGATTAAAAACGAAGATTAGACTTTATAGCATGGCTGATGTTGAGTGAGTTTGTCGAGATATTAGGCAAATGGCTCAAATGACTGTTTCCGCGGCAGTGCAGCAACAGGGCGAAGAGGCAGGGCTTCTTCCCAGCCATCAGGCTCGCCTGGATTATCGCACCGGCAAGGGCTGGAGCACGGCGGGCGTGGCCAACGGCTTCGTCCAAGGCAATCTCGCGATTATTCCGGAGCGGTACGCCGGCGCATTCCACCGTTTCTGTCAGCTCAATCCGAAGCCGTGCCCGATCATCGGCATGTCCGATCCGGGCAATCCTCATATTCCGGCACTGGGCGCCGATCTCGACATCCGCACCGACGTGCCGCGCTATCGGGTCTGGCGCGACGGTGAGATGGTCGAGGAGCCGACCGATCTCCTGTCGCATTGGCGCGATGATCTCGTCACCTTCGTGCTCGGCTGCTCGTTCTCGTTCGAAGAGGCGCTGATGGCCGACGGCCTGCCGATCCGCCATATCGAGCAGGGCTGCCGCGTGCCGATGTATCGCACCAATATCGCCTGTACGCCGTCGGGGCCGTTCGCAGGTCCCATGGTGGTGTCGATGCGCCCGTTCAAGCCGGCGCAGGCCATCCGTGCGGTGCAGATCACGACCCGCTTTCCCGCCGTGCACGGCGCGCCGGTGCATCTCGGCCTTCCGGAGCAGATCGGCATCGCCGATATCAACAAGCCCGACTACGGTGACCCGGTGCCGGTGGGCGCGGACGAAATTCCCGTATTCTGGGCCTGCGGAGTGACGCCGCAGGCGGTGATCGCCGCGGCGAAGCTGCCGTTCGCGATCACGCATGCGCCGGGCCTGATGCTGATCACCGATCTCCGGAACAAGGATCTCGCCGTCCTCTAATCAGCCTTTAATCAGGCAGCCATGCTGCTTATTGAGCCTTTACCGACGACCTCAACCGCTTCATCGATGCGCTTTCATCAGAGGATCTTCTCATGACCATCACGCGCCGTAACGTCCTGCTTGGAGCCACCGCTGCCGCCGCACTCGGGCCGATCGCCGCCCGCGCGCAGGCCTCCGAAGTGAAGATCGGCGTCATCTATCCGTTCTCCGGCGCCAGCGCGCAGATCGGCGTCGACGCGCAGCGCGCCTTCGAGACCGCAGCCGAAATCATCAACGGCAAGTATGATTTTGACCTGCCGCTCGCCCGCACCGAGGGCCTGCCGGGCCTCGGCGGCGCCAAGATCAAGCTGGTGTTCGCCGACCACCAGGCCGACCCGCAGAAGGGCCGCGCCGAAGCCGAGCGCCTGATCACCCAGGAGAAGGTCGCCGCCGTCATCGGTTCCTACCAGAGCGCGGTCGCGGTGACCGCGAGCCAGATCTGCGAGCGCTACCAGATCCCGTATCTCTCGGCCGACAATTCCTCGCCGAGCCTGCATCGCCGCGGCCTGAAGTATTATTTCCGCGCAGCGCCGCATGACGAGATGTTCTCGCAGGCGATGTTCGACTTCTTCGACGCGATGAAGAAGAAGGGCACCAAGATCGACACGCTCGCGCTGTTCCACGAGGACACCATCTTCGGCACCGATTCGAGCAACGCTCAGCTCAAGCTGGCCCAGGAGCGCGGCTACAAGGTCGTCGCGGACATCAAGTACCGCGCCAACTCGCCGTCGCTGTCGGCCGAGGTGCAGCAGCTCAAGGCGGCGAATGCCGACGTGCTGATGCCGTCGAGCTACACCACCGACGGCATCCTGCTGGTCAAGACGATGGCCGAGCTTGGCTATAAGCCGAATGCGATCGTCGCCCAGGACGCCGGCTTCTCGGAGAAGGCGCTGTATGACGCGGTCGGCGACAAGCTCGAAGGCGTGATCTCGCGCGGCTCGTTCTCGCTCGACCTCGCCGCCAAGCGGCCGATGGTCGGCAAGATCAACGACATGTTCAAGGCGAAGTCGGGCAAGGACTTCAACGACTACTCGTCGCGCCAGTTCATGGGCCTGATCGTGATGGCGGATGCCATCAACCGCGCCAAGTCGACCGACGGCGAGAAGATCCGCGACGCGCTGGCCGCCACCGACATGCCGGGCGACCAGACGATCATGCCGTGGAAGCGCGTGAAGTTCGACGAGAACGGCCAGAACAACGACGCCGACCCGGTGCTGCTGCAATATGTCGGCGGCAAGTTCGTCACCATCTTCCCGACCCAGGCCGCCGTGGCGGAAGCCAGCTGGCCGATGAAGTAATCGTCTCGGATGTCGTCCCGGGCAAGCCGCGACGCGCGCCAGCGCGTGGCGGCGCCGACCCGGGACCCATACGCCGAGGCCGTGGTTGGACGATGACTGTTTGTCGTCGTGCCCCACACAAACAGTCGTGGTTATGGGTCCTGGCGTTCGCCAGGACGACACCCCGAGTCACATCGAGAGTGGGGCAAGATCTGTGACAGCAGAAACAATCATCCAAAGTCTCGCCAGCGGCCTGTTGATGGGCCTGCTCTACGGCCTCATCGCCGTCGGCCTGGCCCTCATCTTCGGCCTGATGGACGTCGTGAACTTCGCGCATGGCGAGTTCCTGATGATCGCGATGTACGCGACCTTCTTTCTGTTCGCGTATTTTGCGCTCGACCCGCTGCTGTCGGCGCCGATCGTCGCGGCCGGATTGTTCGTGTTCGGCGCGGTGGTCTATCTGCTGATTGTCAGATTTGCCGTCCGTGCCAAGGCCAACACCGGCATGGTGCAGATCTTCTCCACTTTCGGCCTCGCGGTGCTGATGCGCGGCGTCGCGCAGTATTTCTTCACGCCCGACTATCGCAGCATTCCGCACTCCTATCTGGGCGGCAAGACGATCTCGATCGCAGGGATCTATCTGCCGCAGCCGCAGCTCGTGGGCGCGCTCATCGCGATCGCGGCTTTCGCCGGCCTGTACTTCTTCATCCACCGCACCGATTTCGGCCGCGCGCTCGAGGCGACGCGTGAGGATGCCGGCGCGGTGGCGCTGGTCGGCATCGACAAGAACAAGGTGTTCGCGCTTGGCTGGGGCCTGGGTGCGGCACTGGTCGGCCTCGCCGGCGCCGTGATGGCGATCTTCTTCTACGTCTTCCCCGATGTCGGCGCGTCGTTTGCGACCATCGCCTATGTCACGGTGGCGCTCGGCGGCTTCGGCAGCGTGTTCGGCGCGTTCGCGGGCGGCATCGTGGTCGGCCTCGTGGAGGCCATGACCACGCTGATCCTGCCGCCCTCGTTGAAGACCGTCGGCATCTACGGCGTTTATCTCCTCGTCGTGTTCGTCCGCCCGCGCGGCCTGTTCGGATCGATCTGATGGACAAGGCATTCATTCAACGTCGCCGGCGCGACCTCGTCCTGGCCGCCTTCCTAGCGGCGATCGCCGCCGCCGTGCCGTTCTTCGTCAAGGACGTCTACGTCCAGAACATCATGGTGCTGACCCTGATGTATGCGGCGCTGTCGCAGAGCTGGAACATCCTGTCCGGCTATTGCGGTCAGATCTCCCTGGGGCATGCGCTCTATTTCGGTCTCGGGGCGTATACGACCGCGATCCTGTTCACCAAGTTCGGCGTGCTGCCGTGGTTCGGCATGCTCGCCGGCGGCCTGATCTCGGCTGTGATCGCGATGGCGCTCGGCTATCCCTGCTTCCGGCTTGGCGGCCATTACTTCGTGATCGCAACCATCGTCATCGCCGAGATCACGCTGCTCCTGTTCCAGAACTGGGATTGGGCCGGGGCCGCGCTCGGCATCGACATCCCGGTGCGGCGCGATTCCTGGCTCACGTTCCAGTTCACCCGCTCGAAGCTGCCATACTTCTACTTTGCGCTGGCGCTCGCCTGCGTGGCCTGGTTCGTGACCTGGTGGCTGGAAGATTCCAAGTGGGGCTATTGGTGGCGCGCGGTGAAGGACAATCCGGTCGCGGCCGAGAGCCTTGGCGTCGACGTGTTCAACTCCAAGATGGGCGCGGCGGCCGTCTCCGCCTTCCTGGTGGCGATCGGCGGCAGCTTCTACGCGCAGTTCGTCAGCTACATCGACCCCGAGAGCGTGATGGGCTTCCAGTTCTCGCTGCTGATGGCGCTGCCGGCCGTGCTCGGCGGGATCGGCACCCTGTGGGGCCCGATGCTCGGCGCCGTCATCCTGATCCCGCTGACCGAACTGACGCGCTCCTATATCGGCGGCTCCGGCCGCGGCGTCGACCTGATCGTCTATGGCGGCCTGATCATTGCGATCTCGCTGGCACGACCGCAAGGCCTGGTCAGCCTGTTCTCCCGCAAGCCCAAGCCGGCCACGCAGCCGGCGCGAGAGGCGGTGGCGTCATGACCGCATTGCTGGAAACCCGCAACATCACCCAGCGCTTCTCGGGCCTGACGGCGAACTCCGACGTCTCGATTTCGGTCGGGCGCGGCGAGATCGTCGGCCTGATCGGGCCGAACGGCGCCGGCAAGTCGACCCTGTTCAACCTGATCGCCGGCGCGTTCAAGCCGACCGAAGGCCAGATCCTGTTCGACGGCGAGGACGTCACCGCGTTGCCGGCCGCCGAGCGCTGCCAGCGCGGCATCGGCCGGACCTTCCAGGTCGTGAAAAGCTTTGAGAGCATGACGGTGATCGAGAACGTCATCGTCGGCTCCCTGGTGCGCACCACCAATATGCGCGACGCCCGCCGCAAGGCGCATGAGGTGCTGGCGTTCTGCGGCCTCGATGCGCGCGCCGATGTGCTGGCGAGCGACCTCGTGCCGTCGGAGAAGCGACGCCTCGAAGTGGCGCGTGCGCTTGCCACCGAGCCGAAGCTCTTGCTGCTCGACGAGGTGCTGACCGGCCTCACGCCGGTCGAGTCGCAGAAGGGCGTCGAACTTGTCCGCCGCGTGCGCGACACCGGCATCACGGTGCTGATGGTCGAGCACGTCATGGAGATCGTGATGCCGCTGGTCGACCGCGCCATCGTGCTCGACCTCGGCAAGGTGCTGATCGAGGGCAGCCCCAAGGACGTCGTCCGCGATCCCAAAGTCATTTCCGCCTATCTCGGAGACCGCCATGCTGTCGGTGCGTGACGTCACCACCGCCTATCAGGGCCTCGTCGCGATCTCGAACGTCTCGATCGACGTCGAGCAGGGCGAGATCGTCTGCGTCGCCGGCGCCAATGGCGCGGGCAAGTCGACGCTGCTGAAGTCGATTGCCGGCGCCGAACGGCCGCGGGCCGGCTCCGTCACCTTCGACGGCAGCCGCATCGACGGCATGGCGCAGCATCTGATCACCGCGAAAGGCATCGCCTATGTGCCGGAAAACCGCCGGCTGTTTCCGCGGCTTGCGGTGCGCGACAACTTACGGCTCGGCAGCTATCTCTATCGCGGCGAGGCCAATCGCGAGGAGCCGCTCGACTTCGTGTTCAAGCTGTTTCCGCGCCTGTCCGAGCGGCTCGATCAGCGCGCCGAAACGCTGTCCGGCGGCGAGCAACAAATGCTGGCGATCGGCCGCGCGCTGATGACCCGGCCGCGGCTGCTGATGCTCGACGAGCCGTCGCAGGGCATCATGCCGAAGCTGGTCGACGAGATCTTCCAGGCCGTCAAGCGCATCCGCGACGCCGGCATGACCGTGCTCATCGTCGAGCAGCGCATGGCGGAGTGTTTGGAGATTGCCGACCGGGCGTACATCCTGCAGACCGGCCGGGTCCTGATGCAGGGCACGGCCGCGGAGATCAGCGGCAACAAGGATGTCCGGAAGGCGTATCTGGGGCTGTGAGTCGATGACCTCGTAGGGTGGGCAAAGCGCCGCCGTCAGGCGTCGCGTGCCCACCAACGGTGCCAATGAGTGTGGCCGGTGGGCACGGCGCGGGAAACAGTCATCTCCACGACAACGAGCCGGGCGCGCCTTTGCCCACCCTACGGACTACGGACCTATTAGCTCAACTGCGCGATGTTCAATACAGCGCCCTCGCCCCTTGTGGGAGAGGGCATGTGCGGCCCATCCACGCATGCGGTCGGGTGAGGGGTATCTCTCGGCGAGCGCCATTCGTAGAGACATACCCCTCACCCGACCGAGCTTGCGGCACTTTCCTACATGCCCTCTCCCACAAGGGGAGAGGGCACATTCATTGGCACCGCGCTCGTTGTTTGTTGTCAAACGTCGCGGCAACGCGTTTGATCGGTACGACGTCCGTCATTGGATGTTTACACCATCCCCTTGCCCGCATCCGATCCCTGCCGGCGCTGGCGCGCCTGCAGCACCAGGATGACCGACAGCGCGGCGAAGATCACCACGAACGACACCGCCGAGGTCAGCGTGCCCAGCGCGTAAATATCCGGCTTCGTCACCGTTGTCGTCAACCCCTGCAATTCCAGCGGCAGCGTGTTCACCGAGCCGATGGCCTGGCTCGAACGGGCCAGTTCATCCCAGGACAAGGTGAAGCCGAACAGGCCGATGCCGACCACGGACGGCAGGATGATCGGCAGCACGACGTGGCGGAAGGTCTGCCACGGCGTGGCGCCGAGATCGCGGGCGGCTTCCTCGAGGCGGCCGTCGAAGCGGTTGAAGATCGCGAACATGATCAGGAGGCCGAACGGCAAGGTCCAGGTCAGGTGCGCGCCGAGACCTGACGTGAACAGGCCCATCGCGGTGGTATGGCCCTCGGCCAGCCAGCCGAGGCCGTAATCAGCCGCGTGCTTGTTGATGAAGTCGTCGATCAGGCGGAACTCCAGGGCGATGCCGAGCGAGGTGATGATCGAGGGCATGATCAGGCTGGCGATCGCGGTGTAGAACAGGATCGAGGCGCCGCGGAACGGTTTGCGGAACGCCATGCCGGCGGCGACCGACAGCACCACCGTGATCACCATCACCACGAGGCCGAGCATCAGCGACCGCTTGAAGGCGGCGCCGATGTCGACGATGCCGCCGCCGGAAAACACCTTGCCGAACCAGGTCAGCGACACGCCGTTCATCGGGAAGGTCAAGCCGCCGTCGGGGCCCTGGAACGACAGGATATAGATCGCGATCATCGGCCCGTACAGGAACAGCACGTAGGCGGCAAAGAATAGCGCGAGGATGTAGAACGAGCGGGGGCGCTTGTCTCCCATCGTCACAGTTCCTTGCGCACGTCGACGATCCGCGTCAGCGCGGAGATGATGATGATCGTGATGCCGAGCAGGATCACCGCATTGGCCGCGGCGGCCGGGAATTGCAGCGCCGAGAGCCGCGCCTCGATGATCTTGCCGGCGGAGGCGATCTGCTGGCCGCCCATCACGCCGATGGTGACGAAGTCGCCCATCACGATGGTGATGACGAAGATCGAGCCGATCACGATGCCGGGCTTGGCCAGGGGAATGATGATGTTGACCAGCGTCTGCCAGCCGGACGCGCCGGCATCATAGGCGGCCTCGATCAGGCGCTTGTCGATGCGGATCATCGAATTGAAGATCGGCACCACCATGAAGAAGGTGAACAGGTGGACCAGCGCCAGCACCACCGAGAATTCGGAGAACAGCAGCCACTCGACCGGCTTGTTGATGAATCCGGCGCCGACCAGGCCCTGGTTGACCAGGCCGTTGCGGCCGAGCAGGGGGATCCAGGCGATCATGCGGATGACGTTGGAGGTCCAGAACGGGATCGTGCACAACAGCGACAGCACGATCTGCCAGGTCTTGCTGCGGACGTGGAAGGCGAGGAAGTAGGCGACCCAGAAGCCGATCAGCAAGGTCAGGGCCCAGGTCAGCAGGCAGAGCTTCAAGGTCTTCAGATAGGTCTTCAGGATGGTGCAGAGCTCGGGCAGGTTGGCGACGCAGCCTTCGAAGGTGTCGGTATAGCCGCGGAAGCTGAACGCCGGGATCATCTCATATTCATTGTAGTCCCAGACGCTGACGATGACGACGAGCACCAGCGGCAGCAGGAAGAACAGCGCGAACACCAGCGTCATCGGGCCGGCCTGCAGCCAGGCGATCGAGCGCATGGTGAACTTGCGCAAGCCGCTCTCGGCCGGCGCGACGGTGTCGGGCGAATTGTCGATCGTCACGGCCACGTGCGAACCTGTCCGATGCGGATGCTGAGCGGAAGAACTGCCGCGCCCATGACGTCACGGGCGCGGCAGCGATGGTGGTTATATCACGCGGCGATGAACTCGTTCCACTTGCGGACCATGTAGTCGTTTTCGTCCATGACGGCGTTCCAGCACACGACGCCGCCCATGCGCTCCTCGTAGGAGCCGCCGTCGCGCACGGCGCCGGCCTTCTCCATCAGGGTGCCGTCCGGCGCCTTGATGTCGGCCTTGGCCGGCTTGCCTCCCATCCAGTAGCCCCATTCGTCCTCGGTCATGTTGGCCTTGGCGGTGGAGAGCACGGCGGAGTAGTAGCCCTGGCGGTTGAGATAGGCGCCGGCCCAGCCCGAGAGATACCAGTTGACGAACTCGTAGGCCCAGTCGAGCTTCGGTCCGCCGGCGACGGCCTTGGAGACGCAGAAGCCCGAGGCCCAGGAGCGGTAGCCTTCCTTGAGCGGCTGGAACACGCAAGGGATGCCCATCGAGCGCACCTTGGTGACGGCCGGCGACCACATCGACTGGATCACCGTCTCGCCGGAGGCCATCAGGTTGACCGACTCGTTGAAGTCCTTCCAGAAGGCGCGGAACTGGCCGGCCTTCTTGGCTTCGGTCAGCACCTTCATGGTGAGGTCGATCTCGGCCTTGGTCATGTTGCCCTTGTCGGCATATTTGTACTGGCCGGTGGCCTCGACGACGAGGGCGGCGTCCATGATGCCGATCGAGGGGATGTTGAGGATCGAGGCCTTGCCCTTGAATTCGGGGTTGAGCAGCTCGGCCCAGGACGAGATCGGGCGCTTGATCAGGTCGGGACGGATGCCGAGCGTGTCGGCGTTGTACACTGTCGGAATCAGCGTGACGTATTCGGTCGGCGTCGCCGAGAAGGTCTTGGAGTTCGGGCCGTCGAGATACAGCACCTTCCAGGGCGCGGTGCCCTGGCCGCCGATCTTCTTGCCGTTCGGCAGCTCGCCCTTGGTGAAGACGGGCGTGATGTTGTTGAACTCCTTGATCTTGCGCGCATCGAGCGGGAAGATGTTGCCCGACGGCACGAGCTTCTTCAGCGAGAAATATTCGGTGTCGAGCACGTCGAAGGAGTTCGGCTGGGTGATGACGCGCTTGGTGACGTCGTCGGTGGTCGCGGTGATGTATTCGATCTTGATGCCGGTGTCGGCGAGGCACTTCTTGGCGATCTCGTCGCCCTCGTTCACGGCGGTGCCGAGATAGCGCAGCACCTTCGGGTCGGCGGCATGAACGTAGGGCGCGCTGAGCAGCGTGCCGGTGCCGGCGAGGCCGGCGACGCCGGCCGCGCCCTTGAGCAGCGAGCGGCGGCTGATGGATTTGGACTTCGATCGATCAGTCATGATCATCTCCTTGAGGACAGAAGGAACGGGCAAACGAAATCAGGCGACGAGCTCGGCCGCTTCGGCGGCTGCAGCGGGGCGCGGCGTCAGCGCATCGGCCAGAGCCGGATTCCAGGTCACGACCACGCGCTCGCCGATGCTATGCGTCTCCGCATCGAATTGGTCGTCGCTGAGCTGGGCCGAGATTTCGGGACCGCCGTCGGTCGCCACCGCGACCAGGACGTAGGTGCCCTGATATTCGATCTTGCTGATCGTGCCGGGCACCGTGGGACCGTCGATGGCGGCATTCGGCGCCTTCAGCTGGATGCGGTCGACACGCACAGCAAAGGTCTCGCCCTTGAGCGGAATGACGTTGTGGCCGCCGATGAAGCGGGCCGCGAATTCGGTGCGCGGATGGTTGAAGATCTCGCGCGGGCTGCCCTGCTGCTCGATCTTGCCGCCATTCATCAGCACCACGAGATCGGACAGCGCCATCGCCTCGTCCTGGCCGTGCGTGACATGGATGAAGGTGAGGCCGAGCTCGCGCTGCAGCCGCTTCAATTCGGCGCGCATGCGCAGCCGCAGGAACGGATCGAGCGCCGACAGCGGCTCGTCGAGCAGAAGAATCTGCGGCGAGGTGATCAGCGCGCGCGCGAGCGCCACGCGCTGCTGCTGCCCGCCGGAGAGCTGCGCCGGCAGGCGGCCGGCATAGCTCTGCATGTCCACGAGTTCGAGCAGCTCGCGTGCTTTCGCATGACGCTCGGGCTTCGACACGCCCTTCATCTTCAGCGCGAAGGCGACGTTGTCGATCACCGAGAGATGCGGAAACAGCGCGTAGGACTGAAACATCATCGCGGTGCCGCGGCCCGCGGGCGGCAGCTCCGTGACGTTCCTGGCGCCGACGATGATGTCGCCGGACGTCGCGGACTCATGGCCGGCGATCATGCGCAGGGTGGAGGTTTTGCCGCAGCCGGACGGGCCGAGCAGGCAGCAATAGGAGCCGGCGGGAATCCGCAGGTCGATCGCATCGACGGCGGTGACGTGACCGTACATCTTCGTCACCTTCACCAGTTCCAAGCTCGCGCCCGCCGCCATCCGCCCTCCGTGTCCTAAGTCGTTATCTGAAACCGGGTCAGTTCATCGCCTGCACGATCGGGCGCCCGGCTGCCGACCCGAGGAACGTCTGTAGCGAAGTCTTCTGTATCGAAGTCTTCTGTATCGAAGTCGTCTGCAACGGATATGCCAACGACTGGCCCGCGGATGGCGCGCTGCACGACGCGTGCGCGCCGGGTGCGGTCGCGTATACAATGGGCCAGAGCATGCCTCCCGCTCCGGCCTGCGGCGGGCGCGGGCCGGGCGATGACCCAGGAAAACAGCGGCAACCGCGGCGCTGTGGGGGGCACTTTATGGAGTCCCTTCAATGCGCTTGGCGAACGCGGCAGATTACGCTGCAATCGACGGTGGAAGGCTGGCCGTGCACCCACGCCAATCCGACGGGGCACTGCCGAGGTCTGCCTATCCATCGAGCGGCGGCTGAGTGCCTGCACAGCCAGATTCTGCCTCAATCTTAGGCATTAATGCCGTCTGGAGGCAAGGCGGCTTGACGAGCGACACGGCGGCGCAGGCGCCTCCCGGCTAGCGCAGCCGCGCCTGTCGTTTGGCCTGGGCGGCCGCCAGCAGCATCCGTTCGGCGATGCCGCGCAATTCGCTGACTCCGATCGGATCGGACTCGGCGAACAGGTCGTAGGAGTCGGTCGAGATCTGAAACCAGCGATAGAAGCGGGCTTCTTCAAACAGAATCTGGGCGGCGGCTTCGATCTCGGCGGGCGATGGTGCGGGGTATTGCATGCGCCTCCATCCTCGCCGGCTGGGTCAATGATGACCGGGGTGATCAGGCAGGCTGAGGCCGAACACTTTCACCAGATCGTCGACCTGCTGCGGCGACAGGTGACGCGGATTGAGCCCGCGCAGCAGCAGATAGAGCTTTGCCGTTTCCTCCAACTCCTCCATCGCGAACACGGCGGCCTCGAGCGTGTCGCCGGACACGACGGGCCCGTGATTGGCGAGCAGCACCGAGGCGTATTTGCCGGCGAGACCCTTGATGGCGTCGGCGACGGCGGGATCGCCCGGGCGATGATACGGCACCAGCGCGGTCTGACCGCAGCGCATCAAATAATAGGGTGTCAGCGGCGGCAGCGCCATCAACGGATCGATCTCCGGCAGCATCGAGATCGCGACCGAATGCGTCGAGTGCAGATGCACCACGGCGCGCGCCGCATCGCGCGTCTGGTACAGCGCCGTGTGCAGCGGCACCTCCTTGGTCGGCGCGTCGCCCGAGACCAGTCTTCCCGCAGCATCGAGCCGCGACAGCCGGGCCGGATCGAGGAAGCCGAGCGAGGCATTGGTCGGCGTCACCAGCCAGCCGCCATCGTCGAGCCGCACGCTGATGTTGCCGGACGAGCCCGGCGTCAGCCCGCGCTCGAACAGCGAGCGGCCGAACCGGCAGATGGCCTCGCGAATCGCAGATTCCGCCACAGCTCTCTCGTCCTTGTTCGTTCGTCCCTGCCGCTTTGTCTCACGCTTTGGCAAGCCGGCCAAGCCGTGATACCCAAGCCCGTAGTCCGGGGCAATCGGACGCCGCCAGGAAACGCTTCAGGGATTTGCCGCATGCCATCGCAATTGAACGTCGCCGTGATCGGGCTCGGCTCGATGGGATTCGGCATGGCGACCTCGCTCAAGCGTGCGGGCTTCGCGGTCACCGGATGCGACGTCTCGGCCGATGCCGTGGCGCGCTTCGTCGCCGATGGTGGCGAGGGCGCAAGCAGCCCGGCTGAGGCGGCGGCGGGCGCTGACATCGTCGTCAGCGTCGTGGTCAATGCGGCGCAGACGGAAGCCATTCTGTTCGGCCCTGGCGGGGCCGCCGAGACCATGCCGAAGGAGGCCGTATTCGTGTCCTCCGCGACCATGGACCCCGATGTGGCGCGCCGGCTCGCCAAGCAGCTCGAAGCAACCGGCCGGCATTACCTCGACGCACCGATCTCCGGCGGCGCGCAGCGCGCGGCGCAAGGCGAGTTGACCATTCTCGCCTCGGGCACCCCGGCGGCCTTCGCCAAGGCGCGGCCGGCGCTCGATGCGATGGCGGCCAAGCTCTATGAGCTCGGCGATGCCGCGGGCCAGGGCGCCGCGTTCAAGATGATCAACCAGCTGCTCGCCGGCGTGCACATCGCCGCCGCCAGCGAGGCCATCGCCTTCGCCGCCAAGCAGGGCCTCGACATCCGCAAGGTCTATGAGGTCATCACCGCGTCCGCCGGCAATTCCTGGATGTTCGAGAACCGCATGCCGCATGTGCTCGACGGCGACTACACGCCGCGCAGCGCGGTCGAGATCTTCGTCAAGGATCTCGGCATCATCCAGGACATGGCGCGCAGCCATCGCTTCCCGGTGCCGGTGTCGGCCGCCGCGCTGCAGATGTTCCTGATGACGGCAGCCGCCGGCATGGGCCGCGACGACGACGCCTCGGTGGCGCGGATGTATGCGCAGGTCACCGGCACCAAGCTGCCGGGTCCCTCCAAATAACAACAAGTAACAACAAGACGAGTGGTCACGCCATGCCGCGCTTCGCCGCCAATCTCTCGATGATGTTCACCGAACATCCGTTTCTCGACCGCTTCGCGGCCGCCGCCGCGGCCGGCTTCACCGCGGTGGAGTTCCTATTTCCCTATGATCATCCGGCCGAGGAGGTCGGCAGGCGGCTGCGCGACAACGGTCTGACGCAGGCGCTGTTCAACCTGCCGCCCGGCAATTGGGATGCCGGCGAGAAAGGCTTTGCCGCACTGCCGGAGCGTTTCGACGATCTCAAGGCGAGCCTGGAGACGGCGCTGCCTTATGCCAAGGCGACCGGAGTGAAGCGGCTGCACATGATGGCGGGGATCGCGGAGCGCAGCGATGCGAAGGCCGTGGAGGCTTATGCCAAGTCGGTGGCGTGGGCGGCAGAGTTCTTCGCGCCCCATGGCCTCGACGTCGTGATCGAGCCGATCAATGCGCGTAATGTGCCTGGATACTTTCTCAACGATTTCGGCTTCGCCCGCGATCTCCTCCGCGATCTGAAAATTCCGAACCTGAAGCTGCAGTTCGACATCTATCACTGCCAGATCATCCATGGCGACGTCACGATGCGGCTGCGCGAGATGATGGACATCACCGGCCACGTCCAGATCGCCAGCATTCCCTCGCGCAACGAGCCCGATGGCGAGGAGTTGAACTATCCGTTCCTGTTCGCCGAGCTCGACCGGCTCGGCTATGCCGGCTTCGTCGGCTGCGAGTACAATCCGCGCGGCCGCACCGAGGAAGGGCTCGCCTGGTTCGCGCCCTACAAGGGAGTGAAGCCGTGACCCTGAAGCTCGGCTGCATCGCCGACGACTACACCGGCGCGTCCGACCTCGCCAACACGCTCACCCGCGCCGGACTGCGCACGGTGCAGACCATCGGCGTGCCGGCGGATGATCTGGCGCTGCCCGAGGTCGACGCCGTGGTGGTATCCTTGAAGAGCCGCTCGATCGAAGCCTCGCTCGCCGTCGCGCGCTCGCGCGAGGCGGATGGATGGCTGCGCGCCCGGGGCGCCCGCCACGTCCTGTTCAAGATCTGTTCGACGTTCGATTCCACCGATGGCGGCAACATCGGCCCGGTCATGGACGCGCTGGCCAGCGATGCCGGCGACACGATCGTGCTGGTGACGCCGGCCTTCCCGGAAACCAGGCGGACCGTCTACCAGGGCAACCTGTTCGTCGGCGGTGTACCGCTCAACGAGAGCCCGCTCAAGGATCATCCGCTCAACCCGATGCACGATGCCAATCTGGTGCGCGTGCTCGGCCAGCAGAGCAAGAGGAAGATCGGGCTCGTCGATCTCACCACCGTCGTGCACGGTCCCGAGGCGATCGGCCATCGCCTCGCCGAACTCGCCGGGCAGGGCATCGGCGCCGCCATCATCGACGCCGTGTTCGATGCCGATCTGACCGCCGTCGGTGCGGCAGCCTTGGCGAGCCGCGTGTCGGTCGGCGCCTCCGGGATCGGGCTCGGTCTGGCGCGGGCGCTGGTCGATGAAGGGCACGTGCATGCGCACGGCCTCGGGCATCACGGCGATGCGCCGGTCGGCGGCATGGCGGCGTGCCTCGCCGGCAGCTGCTCGCAGGCGACCTTGCAGCAGATCGCGCGGGCCGAGAGCATCATGCCGGTGCTCCATCTCGACGCGGCCGGCCTGGTCGTGGGCCCGGACGAGACGCGGCGGGCGTTGGCGTGGGCACTCGAACGGATCGGCAACGGGCCGGTGCTGATCGCCTCCAGCGCGACGCCGGATCAGGTCAGTGCGCTGCAGGCCAGGCACGGTCGCGAGGCCGCCGGCCATGCGATCGAGCAGGCGATGGCCGATCTCGCGGATGGACTGATCGATGCGGGTGTGAGGCGACTGATCGTCGCGGGCGGCGAAACCTCCGGCGCCGTGGTCGATCGTCTGAAGATTCCCGGCTTCCTGGTCGGACGCGAGATTGCGGCCGGCGTGCCTGTGCTTCGAGCCGTCGGGGGCAAAGCAGGCGACATGCTGCTGGCCCTGAAGTCCGGCAATTTCGGGGGGCCGCAATTTTTCAGTGATGCGCTCGCTCTCATGCGCTAGGCGCAGGTCTATTTAAGTCGATTTAAATTGTTTTGGTCTTCCGTAGATTTACGGGAGATTTTCGGATTCGGCTCTTGCGGCTTTCGGCGTCGTCCCGGTTTGCAGCCGGCGGGTGGATGGGGATCTGCCGGTGTCAACTGATGCTGCCGGCGCCTCCTCGAGCGCCCGAAGAAGAGACAAAGGCCATGCTCGCCAAATACTCGATCCGCGCGAAGATCGTCACGGTCGTCGCGTTCCTGCTCGCCGCCATTACCGGCATGGGCCTGCAGGCGGTCATCAACATGCGCGCCATCAATGCGAATACGGTCGATATCGCCACCAGTTGGCTGCCGAGCGTCCGCACGCTGGGCGAATTGCAGCAAGCCGTGGTGATGAACCGCAACATCGTGCGTGCCCATCTGCTGGCGGAGACGCTTGAAGCCAAGGTCCGCGTCGAAAAGGCGCTCAGCGCGAATTTCGATTCGATCGCCAAGACCATCCAAGTCTACCAACCGTTGATCACGAGCGACGAGGAACGCGCGATCTTCAATGACTGGTCGAGGATCTGGGAGGAGTACAAGCGCGGCGTCGACGAGGTGCTGGCGGTGTCGCGCAAGGAGGCGGGGCAGATTCCGCGAGAGGCGAACGAGCTCAACAGCAAGAAGGTCAACAAGCTGCTGACCGATGCCGACGTGATGCTGAAGCAGGACATCGAGCTCAACAATCGCGGCGCCGACAGCGCATTCAAGAATGCCGGGGACCACTATGCGTCGGCGCTGCTGGTGGTCGGACTGATGCTTGGGGTCGCGCTGATCGTCGGCATCGCGCTCAGCTGGCTGATGGTACGCGACGTCTCCGCCGGCATCGCGTCGATCGTCAAGCCGATGCAGGCGCTCGGCGAGGGCGATCTCGCCGTCGACGTTCCGCATCGCGGGGAGAAGACCGAGATCGGCACCATGGCGGATGCGTTGCAGCTGTTCAAGGAGGCGCTGATCGCCAAGAAGGCGGCCGACGAGGCTGCCGCGCGCGACGCCGAAGCCAAGATCGAGCGCGGCCATCGTGTCGACGGCATCACCCGCGAGTTCGAGGCGATGATCGGCGAGATCGTGAACACGGTGTCATCGGCCTCGACCCAGCTCGAAAGCTCGGCCGGCACGCTGACCGCGACCGCACAACGTTCCAAGCAGCTCGCCACCACGGTGGCCGCGGCCTCGGAGGAAGCCACCACGAACGTGCAGTCGGTGGCGTCGGCGACCGAGCAGATGGCCGGGTCGGTCAACGAGATCAGCCGCCAGGTTCAGCAATCCGCCCGCATGGCCAACGAGGCGGTTGGGCAGGCGCGTCATACGACCGATCGCGTCAGCGAGCTGTCGAAGGCTGCGACGCGCATCGGCGACGTCGTCGAGCTGATCAGTACGATCGCCGGCCAGACCAACCTGCTCGCCCTCAATGCCACGATCGAGGCGGCCCGTGCCGGCGAGGCCGGGCGTGGCTTCGCGGTGGTCGCCTCCGAGGTGAAGGCGCTCGCCGAGCAGACCGCCAAGGCCACCGGCGAGATCGGCCAGCAGATTTCGGGCATCCAGGTCGCCACCCAGGAGTCGGTCAACGCCATCAAGGAAATCTCCTCGAGCATCGAGCGGCTGTCGGAGATCTCGTCGACGATTGCGGCCGCGGTCGAGGAGCAGGGCGCGGCGACCCAGGAGATTTCGCGCAACGTGCAGCAGGCGGCGCAGGGGACGCAGCAGGTTTCCTCTACCATCACCGATGTCGAGCGTGGTGCTGCGGACACCGGCGCGGCGTCGTCACAGGTGCTGTCGGCGGCGCAGGCGCTGTCGGGCGACAGCAACCGGCTGCGACAGGAGGTCGCGAAATTCCTGACCTCGGTCCGGGCTGCCTGACCGGGGTTTCAGCGGCAGGGGCTATTTCAAACCCTGTCTTGTGAGCCGAGAAGGCCGGAACGTCGTTCCGGCCTTCATGCTGCTTCAGCGCATGCGTCCGGAGAATTGAGCCTGTCCACGTGCCCGTCAGGACCTTTTTTCAGGGGCATGATCGTTCGAACATCGAAGTTTTTTTCGGGAATCTCGTACTTGCGGCGCAGCATTAACGGTATTTATGCGGCCTCACCCCTATACCGGCATGGAGACGGTCGCGTGACGCGTCCACATGTGGGTTGGGCAATGAAACTGAATCGGATTGGCAATAAACTCGGTCTTGCTGGCGCCATCGGCGCAACGCTCGCGGTCGGCATGATCGTAAATCAGATGATCGCGGGGGCTGCGGTCGATCGGGCCAATGAACAGGCCGAGCGCGCGCGCCGGGTGGTCGAAAGCGTGATGTCGGCCAGCATCAACATGCAGCAGAGCCAGCTGGCGGGCCGCACGGCGCGGCTGGCGCGGGTGCCGGGCGAGGCCGAGAAGGCCGGCGCCGATATTCGGCAGTTCTCGGCTGCCATGGTCACGGACATCGATGCCGCCCTCGCCAATGTCACCACGAGCGAAAATCGTTCCCGCCTGACCCGTCTCAAGGAACTGATGACGAGCTATGCCTCCGGCGCCGTCGACCTGGCGGAGGCGCAAAAGACCCTGCTGCTGCAGATCGACAAGCGCACCGCCGTTTCCAACGAATGGACCAAGGGGCTGCAGGCCGTGCTGTCCTCGCCGACGCTGCCGAACCTCGCCTTTCGCGAGCGGATCGAGCGGCAGCTCCATGCCGCCGATGCCAAGCTGAACTATGTGAGCGCGCAGGCCTGGCGCTTCGGCGTGACCGGTGACGCGTCCACGATTGCCCTGGTGAAGCAGACCGTGCCGGTGGTGAAGAGTTCTCTGTCCGACGCCCGCATGCTCGCGGACGACCGCGAAATCCAGGCTGCGATCACCAAGCTGAACGGCGTCGCGTCCGATTTCGTCGTCGCCAACGAGGAAGTGGTCAAGACCGAGGGCGTCAAGGAAATGCTGGTTCGCGACCGCACGCTCAAATATCTCGCCGAAGCCGGCGAGCTGATGACTGCGTCGATTCAGGACGCGCGCGCCCGCAACGCCAGCGCCAGGCAGGACGCCAACGAGGTCGCCTCGCAGGCGAGCCGAATCACGCTGATCGTCGGGTTGGCCGTTCTGGTCTCCGTGGTCTGCTCGGTCGTGTTCTCATTCTTCGGCATTGCCTGGCCGTTGACGCGGCTCAACGGTGCGCTCGGCGACATGGCCCGCGGCCGGCTCGACATCGAAATTCCCGGCGCCGCGCGCGGCGACGAGATCGGCGATCTCGCCAAGACCGTGACCGTGATCCGTGGCAATGCCGAAGAGAAGGCGCGCGCCGAGGCCGAGGAGAAGAGCGCGCAGGACGCGATCGCGGTGCGCCAGCGCCGGGCCGACATGCAGCGGCTCGCCGAGCAGTTCGAAGCGGCGGTCGGCGAGATCGTCGACACCGTGTCGGCAGCCTCCAGCCAGCTCGAACAGTCCGCGACCACGCTGACCCACGCCGCGACACGGTCGCAGGGACTGACCACCGCGGTCGCATCGGCCTCCGAGGAAGCCACCACCAACGTCCAGTCGGTCGCGTCCGCCACCGAGCAGATGGCCTCCTCGGTCAACGAGATCAGCCGTCAGGTGCAGGAATCGGCACGCATCGCCAACGAGGCCGTCGGCCAGGCCCGCACCACGACCGGCCGCGTCAGCGAGCTGTCGAAGGCCGCCACCCGCATCGGCGACGTCGTCGAGCTGATCAACACCATCGCCGGCCAGACCAACCTCTTGGCGCTCAACGCCACCATCGAGGCGGCGCGCGCCGGCGATGCCGGCCGCGGCTTCGCCGTGGTCGCCTCCGAGGTCAAGGCGCTGGCGGAGCAGACGGCCAAGGCCACCGGCGAGATCGGCCAGCAGATCTCGAGCATCCAGGCGGCGACCCAGGAATCGGTCGGCGCCATCAAGGAAATCTCCGCCACGATCGAGAAGCTGTCCGAGATCTCGTCGACCATCGCCGCCGCGGTCGAGGAACAGGGCGCCGCGACGCAGGAAATTTCGCGCAACGTGCAGCAGGCGGCACACGGCACGCAGCAGGTCTCGGCCAACATCACGGACGTCGAGCGCGGCGCGACCGAGACCGGCTCGGCCTCGGCGCAGGTGCTCGCTGCGGCGCAGGCGCTGTCCGGCGACAGCAACCGCCTGAAGCAGGAGGTCGCGAGCTTCCTCGGCTCGGTGCGGGCAGCCTAGGGGCTTCGTCATGGGATGCTCGCGCGGACCGGCTGGTCTGTGCGGGCATCCGCATTCGTCCGGTCCGGCAAGCCACAGCGCCGGAAATTGAGAACGTCTGCGCGTCCCGTCAATCGATGGCGTGTCATTGCCGATCCGCCGGAAACGCGCCCGTCTACGAGCTGTCATCGCTTCGTCGGCCGACCATCCGGCCGTAGGCGGCCAGACCAAGCTGACGCTCGATGCGACCGGGCGTGGCGGGCCGGCGAGGCCGGCGGTGAGATCGGCAGCATTCAGGTGGTGACCCAGCAGTCGGTCGGCGCCATCAGAGAGATCTTCGGCACGATCGAGAGGCTGTCGGAATTTCCTCGGTCATCGCGGCGGGCGCCGTCACGAAATCATGGCGTCGACAGCCCGGTGTGGTCACCGGCCGCGCCTCTGTTCCGCGGGCGCGCGGCCCCACCCGTGTGGGTGTCGGACACCGGATTGGCCTGCGAGTGACCCGGTGAACTACGGCCCCGAAAGTTAATCAACATTTCAACCGTCGGCGACAATTTGCCGAGATTGGCACAATTCGCCGCACCTGCAGTCGGGCGGGGCCGCCGAGCCTGCTCAAAGGATCCATATGCTCGCCCTTCTGATGAATATGAAGACGTCGCGCAAGGTCGGGACGGCCTTCCTGATGACCATGATCGTGTCTCTGGTCGCGAGCGTCGTGACCTGGCAGAACCTGTCGACGCTGGCCCAGAACAATCAGTGGACCGTCCACACTTATCAGGTCATGGAGCAGGCCAAGCTGCTGGTGTCGGCGATGGTCGATGCGGAAACCGGCGTGCGCGGCTTCCTGGTCGGCGGCACGGATAATTTCCTGGAGCCGTACCGGAATTCGGACACGGCTTTCAAGAAGGCGCTCGGCGAGGTGAAGAAGCTGACGTCCGACAATGCCGCCCAGCAGCGGCGCTTCGATGAGATCGAGCGCGCCGCGACCGGCTGGCGGCAGGACGTGGCGGAGAAAGAGATCGCGCTGATGCGCAATCCGCAGACGGTGGCGGAGGCCCGCAACCTCGAATCGTCCGGTGCCGGCAAGAAATACATGGATGGTCTCCGCGGCCTGGTGAAGGAAGCGGTCGACGCTGAAGAGTCGCTTCTGAAGACGCGTGCCGATGCTGCCGACGCGGCTCTGGCGTCGTCGAAGATCGCGATCATGGCGGGCGGGGCTGGGATGGCCCTGATCGCGCTGATCTCGATGTTCGTCATCAATGTCACGATCACGCGGGCGATCACGAGCATGACCGCCGCGATGGGGCGGCTCGCGGCGAACGATCTGAGCGTCACGATCCCGTTCTCCGAGCGCCGTGACGAAGTCGGCGACATGGCGAAGGCGGTCCAGATCTTCAAGGATAATGCCGTCCGCGTTCAGGCACTCGAAGCCGAGCAGAAGGTAACGGAGCGCCGCCAGGCCGAGAATCGCCGTCGCGACATGATGGATCTGGCCGGCCGGTTCGAGCAGACCGTCGGCGACATCGTGAACGCCGTGTCCAGTGCTTCGGGACGGCTGGAAGCGTCGGCCAATTCGCTGAGCCGGTCCGCCGAACATGCGCAGGAGATCACGACGACGGTGGCGTCGGCATCCGAAATGGCCTCGACCAACGTGCAGTCGGTCGCCTCGGCCACGGAGGAACTGTCATCATCGGTCACCGAGATCAGCCGGCAGGTGCAGGAATCCGCCCGTATGGCCAACGAGGCCGTCCATCAGGCGCGCCGGACCAACGAGCAGGTGAGCGAACTGTCCAAGGCGGCCGCGCGGATCGGCGACGTCGTCGAGCTCATCAACACCATCGCCGGCCAGACCAACCTGCTCGCGCTGAACGCCACCATCGAGGCGGCCCGTGCCGGCGAGGCCGGCCGCGGCTTCGCCGTGGTCGCGACCGAGGTCAAGGCGCTCGCCGAGCAGACCTCCAAGGCGACCGGCGAAATCGGTCAGCAGATCTCCGGCATCCAGAGCGCAACGCAGGAATCGGTCGGCGCCATCAGGGAGATTTCGGGAACCATCGAGAAGCTGTCGGAGATCGCATCGACGATCGCCGCCGCGGTCGAAGAGCAGGGCGCCGCGACGCAGGAGATTTCCCGCAACGTGCAGCACGCCTCGCAGGGTACGAGGGACGTCTCAAGCAACATCGTCGAAGTCCAGCGCGGCGCCAACGAGACCGGCTCCGCTTCGTCCGAGGTGCTCTCGGCGGCGCAGGCGCTGTCTTCCGACAGCAGCCGGTTGAAGGCCGAAGTGTCCCGTTTCCTGCAGACGGTCCGCGCCGCCTGATCCGCAGCAGCAAAGCCTCAGCGACTCATCATCGGCAACGACGGCAACATGGTTGCCGCCGGCGCGTACTTCTACGGTTGCAAAATTTCAGTCTGAGTTAATCGGTGCCTGCAATGAATGATTCATCATTGCCTAAGATTCAGGTCGAGCCAGTGCGGGCAAGACTGAAGTCGCACCCTTCCTACTCCGAGAGCTGCCATGCGCAAGAATTTGCCCGTTACCAATGTCGAATATCCCATTACGGATGACACCCTCATCGTATCGAAGACCGACACCAAGGGAAAGTTGACCTTCTTCAACAAGGATTTCGTCGACGCCGCCGGCTTTACCGAAGCCGAACTGATGGGCCAGCCGCACAACATCGTGCGCCATCCGGACATGCCCCCCGAGGCCTTCGACAATCTCTGGAGCACGCTGAAGGCCGGCCGCCCCTGGGTCGGCGCGGTGAAGAACCGGCGCAAGAACGGCGACTATTACTGGGTTCTGGCGACGGCGTCGCCGATCTGCAAGGACGGCCAGGTCGTCGGCTACACGTCGGTGCGCACCAGGCTGCCTTCCGACCAGCGTGCGGAGGCGGAGCAGGTCTATGCCGCGATCCGGGAAAACAAGCCGCACGGCTACAAGATCGATGACGGCATCGTCCGTCGTCGCTCCGTGTTCGACCATCTCGCGATGTTCAGTGGGACGGTCTCGGCCCGGCTGCGGACGCTGATCGGGCTGCAGACGCTGTTCCTGATCGCGCTCGGCGTGTTCTCGTTCGGCGACGGTGGACTCGGCGGCATGGCCGCTGTGGCGATCGCCGTTGCAGGGATCGTGCTGTGCGGCCTGATCGGCCTGCGTACGCTGAGCGTGGTCGTCGGGCCGCTGAACCATCTGAACGAGACGATGGAGAGCATCACCCAGGGCAAGCTCGACACCCGCATGCGCATCGAGCGTGACGACGAGATCGGCCGTGCCCTGCGCAACCTGCAGACCGTGCAGACGATGGTGCGCTTCAATGCCAAGGAGCTCGTCGAGCAGGAACGCCACGCAGCCGTCACGCGCAAGCAGGAGATGTCGTCGCTTGCCGACAACTTCGAAGGGGCCATCGGCAACATCGTCGACACCGTCTCCTCGGCCGCCAACCATCTCGAGAGCTCGGCCAATTCGCTGTCCAGCACGGCGATGCGTGCGCAGCAATTGTCGACCAGCGTTGCCGGTGCCTCCGAGGAGGCGTCCGCGAACGTTCAGGCCGTCGCCTCTGCGACCGAAGAGCTGACGTCATCGGTCCGGGAGATCAGCCGCCAGGTCCAGGAATCGGCGCGCATCGCCTCCGACGCCGTCGATCAGGCGCGCCGGACCAATGACCGGGTCGCCGAGTTGTCCAAAGCCGCGACCCGCATCGGCGATGTCGTCGAATTGATCAACACGATTGCGGGCCAGACCAACCTGCTGGCGCTCAACGCGACGATCGAGGCCGCGCGGGCGGGCGAGGCCGGCCGCGGTTTCGCGGTCGTCGCCTCCGAGGTCAAGGCGCTGGCCGAGCAGACCGCAAAGGCCACCGGCGAGATCGGCCAGCAGATCTCCGGCATCCAGGCCGCCACGCAGGAATCCGTCGGCGCCATCCGCGAGATCTCGATGACGATCGAACGGCTGTCCGAGATCGCCTCGACGGTCGCCGCCGCCGTTGAGGAGCAGGGCGCGGCCACCTCCGAGATCTCCCGCAACATCCAGCAGGCTGCGTCCGGCACGCAGGAGGTCTCGTCCAACGTCAGCGACGTGCAGCGCGGAGCCAGCGAGACCGGCGACACCTCGAGCCAGGTCCTCCAGGCGGCACGCCAGCTCTCGGGCGACAGCAACAAGCTCAAGCAGGAGGTCAGCCGCTTCCTGCAGTCGGTCCGCGCCGCCTGATCGGCGGCTGCCTGTCTGACGATATGCGATAGTCGAACGACGGCGCCCCATCGGGCGCCGTCTTCGTTCTTGTACGCCACCAGGCCATGCCTCGACGCGAGCAGGCCGAACTCGCGCGCGCGTCGCATTGGACCAAGGAAGCAGGCCTCCGGCCAGAAACGCCGCCATCCCGCCATAATCCCGCTACGGTGCACAGCTTTCCTTGTATTTCAAAATTTTTCAACCAGCGGTACAATTTTGTGGCGAATAATGTAATGGCGTGCGGACCCTCCCGCAGGACCTTGGTGCTGTCGGCCGCGATCGCTGCCGCGGCCTTTGGTCTCGATGCGCCTCTTGCCGTCGCCGCCAAGCCTCGCCGCCGCACCTCGGACCCCGAGCGCGGCTTTCGCCGGATCGCCGTCGGTGAGGCTGAGGTGATCGCGCTCTATGACGGCATATGGGAGAAGCCGCACGAGGCGGGCTTCCTGAGCAATGCCGGCGTCAATGACGTCAAGGCTGCGCTGCGCGCGTCCGGCCTCGACGCGGCCTTCGTCCCGATTCCGATCAGCACCTATGTGGTGCGGCTGAAGGGCAAGACGGTGCTGTGCGATGCCGGCGGCGGCGGTCAGGTGCAGGGTTACAATTCCGACTCCATCTTCGTGTCCGGCCACATGCTGGGCAATCTCAAGGCGGCCGGCATTCGTCCCCAGGACGTCGACACCATCCTGATCTCGCACTTCCATCCCGATCATATTTTCGGACTGCTCGGCGAGGATACCAATGCGCCCGTGTTTCCCAATGCCGAGATCATCGTGGCTGCGGCCGAGTACAAATTCTGGACCGATCCATCTTTGACCAGCCGCCTGCCGCCATGGCGGCAGACATTGGCCCGTCGCATCCAGGGCGTGCTTCCTGGCTGGAAGAACGTGCTGCCGGTCGAGGGGGAGGACGAGGTGGTGCCCGGCGTCCGTTTCGTCAGTGCCTATGGGCATACGCCGGGACACACCGCCTTTCATCTCAGCTCCGGCGCTGAGCAGTTGATGATCTCCGGCGACACGGCCTATGTGCCGGCGCTCAGCCTGCGCCATCCGGATTGGCGTGGTGCGTACGACCAGGATGGTGCGGCTGCCGAGGTCAGCCGGCGCAGATTGCTCGACAGGGTGATCGCCGACGGGATGCTGATCTGCGGCTCGCATTTTCCATGGCCGGGATTTGGCCGGCTAGTTCGCGATGGCGCTCACTACGCGCTCGACATGCTCTCTGCATGATTCCGAACGCAGATCCAGATGAGGCCTCGGGGCAACATTATGAAAACGCACTACGAGGTGCTCGGGATTTCGCCGCGTGCCGATCTCGATACGATCAAGCGGGCGTTCCGCCAGGCGGCGAAGGCGCACCATCCGGATCTCAGGGGCACTGGCGACGCGGCGGCGGACCATCAGCTCAAGATGATCATCATCGCCTACAAGGTGCTGCGCGATCCCGATCTGCGCGCCGAATATGACGAAGAGCTCGCCCTCGAGCGGAGTCGTGTCCGCCGGGAACGTTGGAAGGCGATCCTGCAGTTCACCGGCGCGACCGCGGTGCTCAGCGTGGTCCTGATCGGGCTCGAGATCCTGCTGTTTCCCTCGCTGGGTGATTGGGTGAACAGACCGGCGGCAACGCGCTCGGTGACGCTGCAGCCCGCGCCTCCGCTGCGATCCCGGCCGCCGCGCGAGTCGGGCGGCGAGCCGGCGCCAGCCGTCCGAAACGCGGCGGTCGATGTGCCGCCGGCCGCGCCGCCGGTGGTTGCGGGCAGCCCGGTGCCGTTGTCGTCTCCGGAGCCTGTGGCCGAGGCGCCGGTCCCGCCGCCGTCGCCGGCGACCGCCGCGGGCTTCGTGAGGCGAGGGCTGGAGCGCAGCCGGCAGGGTGATCTCGATGGCGCCATCGCCGACTTTGACGAGGCGATCCGGCTCGCGCCGCGAATCGCCGACATCTATCGCTATCGCGCCAAGGACCTCGGCCGCAGAGGCCGCTGGGACCGCGCGGTGGCCGACTATGAGCGGGCGATTCGTCTCGATCCGAACAATCCGGCGCTGTTGCACGATAGCGCGCTCGCGCTACAGCAGAAGGGCGATCTCGACGAGGCCCTGGTGGATCTCGATCGCGCGGTGCGCATGAGCTTCAGCGATGCCGACTTGTACAGCGACCGCGGCGCCATCTGGCTCGCCAAGGGGCGCTACGACCGTGCGCTCGCCGACTTCAATCAGGCGCTCAAGCTGAACCCTGAGCTGGCGACCGCGGCGGCCCGCCGCGACGATGCGCTGGCGCGCAAGCGCGAGCAGCTTCTGGCCGGTAACAGCGCCGCCCCGCCGCCGCGTCAGCCCGGCCCCGAGACGACCGGAGCGCTGCCGACCGAGACCGAGCCCGGATCCGCTCCCGCCACGGCGCCACGCTGAACAGCCCTTCCACGCGTTCCCGGGCATCCAGAACGGGCTGGCCATCGTTTTGCTTCAAATCCCTCCGCGGCGGGCGACGCGGCGATCCTGGAGCGAACGATGAGCGTGTACGTCTCGGTGACCGGCTTTCGCCCGCACGGGGGCTTGTTTCGTCTGGCGCGGTTCTGGTGGAACACGCTGCGCGCGACGCGACAGGCGCGCAACGCGCCGGGCAATGTGCGGGTCGTGCTCCGTCCGGTGAACGGCATCTTCCACACGCTGACGGTCTGGTCCGACGAAGCCAGCATGCGCGACTACGTGCGGAGCGGCGCGCATCGGAGCGCCATGATCGGCTTCCGCGATCTCGGCAGCGGCAGGACACTCGGCTTCGTGGCCGACGTCGAGCCCGCCTGGGAAGAGGCCTATGCGCGCTGGCAGCGCGAGGCGCGGGCGGTTTGAGGCGTGATCCGCACCGGCCGTTGTCGGTGCAACTAACTGACCCGCCACTCCGGCACGCCATCGGCGGCCATGGTGATGGGACCGAGCGCGCCCACCGGCGTCTTGTCCGGCTTCATCAGCCGGGCCAGCGTCGCGTCGTCCCGGGCGGGCACGCGCGCGAGCGTACGCGTGTCCTGCTCCGTCCGCAGCATCACCACGCCATGCTCGACCTCGCCATTGCGGTCATACAGCGCGGTGAAGCTCTCGACCTTGCCGTGGCCGCCGGCTTCGGCGACGAACTCCGGTGCCGGGGTGCGATGGCGGTCGGCCTCCGCCTGCACGCTGACGTCCTGCGACAGCGCCGATGGCGGCTCGCGCGAGATCACCAGCGCATGATGCTTGGTGACGAAGCCGCCCTGGCCGTAGAGCAGGCCGCGCTTGGCGCCGCCGCGCAGCCGCCGCACCATGGCGCAGGCGGCATGCGTCATGTAGGTGTTGAGCGGCGCGCCGAAGAAGGTCAGCCCGCCGGTGACGGTCGGCTCGACGTCGGCACCGAGGCCGAGCGTCCGCCGCGCCATCTTGGGCACGCAGGGGAAGCAGCTGTAGAGCTCGATCACGTCGAACGCCGAGCCATTGCCGCCGACGAGGTTCATCGCCGCCTGCAGCACCGCGTTCTGCGGATGGCTCTCGGCGAACTGATCGCGCGTGAGATAGTCGCGCGGGTCTTCCGCCGATGCGCCGCCGAGCGGATAGATCATGCGATGCTCGGCAATGCCGGCGGCGCGCGCCTTGGCCAGGCTGGTCAGGATCAGCGCAGCCCCCATGTTGACCATGGGATTGGCGACCATCAGCTTGGTGTAGGGCCAGGCGATCGGGCGGTTGTCGGCTGACGCCGTGGTGATCTCCTCCGGCGCAAAGTGCCGCTTCAGCCAGGCATTCGGATTGTAGGCCGCGACCGCCGAGAACCGCGACCACAGCTCGCCGGATTCGGCGAGCGCCTGCTGCGGCGTCTGGCCCCATCTGGCGGAGCTCGCGACCTCGTAGAACGGATACACCGTGACCGGGCGGAACACGCCGAGCTGCACGGCCAGCGGTTTCTGGAAGGCGGCGCCGCGCTTCGGCTCCTCGACATCGTGGGCGAACGGCGTCCATGGCAGGGTGACGCCGGCGCGTTCCGCCTTGGTCGCGGTCGACTGCGCCTCGGCGCCGCAGACCACGGCGACCTCGCATTCGCCGCGTGCGATGCGCAGTGCCGCCTCGTGCAGGAAGCGGATCGGGCTCTCGCCACCGACCGGGCCGTAATGGCAGTGCGCCGGCCTGACGCCGAGCCGCTGCGCCAGCAACTGCTCCGGATCACGGTAGCGCCAGCTCAGGAAGTTGACGACGTCGAGCGAGCCCAGCTCGTGGATCAGCTTGACGCCGGCGTCGTTTTCCGCGCGACGGATCGCCTGTTCGAGCAGCGCCAGCGGCTCCAATCCCTCAGCGAGCTCCTTGGTGCGATCGACGATCTCGCCGACGCCGACGATGACGGGAATGCGCTCCGCGGGCCGGGCAGTTGCAGTCATGGGCGTTTCCAGGAAGCGGCCCGTGACGGACCATCATTGTTGTCTTGCATTGTTGTCTTGTCTCCGTTCTGTCATCGCAGGTTCGACCGCGCAATGCAGAAAATGCGGATGGCGCCCGCGCTCGAGATGGCTTCCGCAGTACGGCATATGCGCCTAAAACGTCCGCTCCCTTGCCGCTTACGCCGGAGTTTCCCCGTGTCCGAACAGAACAGCTATGTGCCGCCCAAGGTCTGGACCTGGAACAAGGCCAGCGGCGGCCGCTTCGCCAACATCAACCGGCCGATCGCCGGTCCCACGCATGACAAGGAATTGCCTGTCGGCCGTCATCCCTTGCAGCTCTATTCGCTCGGAACGCCGAACGGCGTGAAGGTCACCGTGATGCTGGAGGAGCTGCTGGCGCTCGGCCATGCCGGCGCGGAATATGACGCCTGGCTGATCCGCATCGGCGAGGGCGACCAGTTCGGCTCCGGCTTCGTTGCCATCAATCCGAACTCGAAGATCCCGGCGCTGCTGGACCGCAGCGGGCCCGAGCCGATCCGCGTGTTCGAGTCCGGGGCGATCCTGGTGTATCTCGCCGAGAAGTTCGGCGCCTTGCTGCCGACTGAGCCGGCGAAGCGCGCCGAGTGTCTGTCCTGGCTGTTCTGGCAGATGGGCGCCGCACCCTATCTCGGCGGCGGCTTCGGCCATTTCTACGCCTACGCGCCGACCAAGATCGAATACGCCATCGACCGCTTCGCGATGGAGGTGAAGCGCCAGCTCGACGTGCTCGACCGCCGTCTCGCCGAGAGCGAATATCTCGCCGGCCCCGACTACACCATCGCCGACATCGCGGTGTGGCCCTGGTACGGCGCGCTGTCGAAGGGATTGCTCTACGAAGGCGGCGAATTCCTCTCGGTGCACGACTACAAGCACGTGCAGCGCTGGACCGACCAGATCGCCCAGCGCACGCCCGTCAAGCGCGGCCGCATGGTCAATCGCGTCTCCGGCGATCCGGCGAGCCAACTGCACGAGCGCCACGACGCGTCCGATTTCGACACCAAGACGCAGGACAAGATCGGGCCGGGCAAGTAGTTGCTCGCGTTGCTCTTGTAGTTGCTCCTGTAGGGTGGGCAAAGGCGCTCCACCACCACTTCGGCAAACACAGTCTCGCGCGCCGTGCCCACCGCCTTGACTCACCGTCACCACCGCTGGGCACGCGTCGCCTGCCGGCGCCGCTTTGCCCACCCTACGATTCCGCGATCGCGGTGAACCCCACCGTCATTGCGAGGAGCGAAGCGACGAAGCAATCCTGGGTCCAGCGCGCGACTCTGGATCGCTTCAATGGACTTTGAGGACGCGCCGACCCGCGTCCGCCGGCTGACGACAGGGGAGATAACCGTCGGGAGGTCTGGTCGCGCCGGTCGGCGACCAGTCTATTTGCACGTGCGAAGACGAGGCCGTTGCCGCACTGCGATTGTTTGGCTCTCACGATGTCGGCGTGTTTTCTCGCAGCGGCAGAACAGAATCGTGTCACTATCAATTCGCAGCAGCCGGGCGTGCCGCGTGCCGGACGAGTTCGAGCAGAGGGAGCCTGCGGTGATGACCGCCGGGTTCAACGACCACTTCGGAGGGACCCATGATCGACCGACGTGATCTGCTGAAGGGCGCGGGGCTTGCTGCCTTGCTGGGCGGCTCCGGCGCCAGCCGCGCGCTGGCGGAGGACATGGTGACGCTGCCCTTTGCGAATGGCGAGCGCCCGCTGGTGAAGTATCCGCAGAAGCGGCCGATGATCGGCCTGACCAGCCGGCCGCCGCAACTCGAAACGCCGTTCGCGGTATTCAATGACGGAGCGATCACGCCGAACAACGCCTTCTTCGTCCGCTATCATCTGGCGGGCCTTCCCTACGATCTCGATCCGGACAAGTTCACCCTTGAGATCAAGGGCAAGGTCGACAAGCCGCTCAAGCTGTCGCTCAAGGACATCCGCAAGATGAAGGCGACCGAGATCGTCGCCGTCAATCAGTGCTCCGGCAATAGCCGCGGTTTCTTCGAGCCGCGCGTCGCAGGCGGCCAACTCGGCAATGGCGCCATGGGCAACGCCCGCTGGCGCGGCGTTCCGCTCAGGACCGTGCTCGACATGGCGGGTGTCCAGGCCGGCGCCAGGCAGGTCACCTTCGGCGGCATGGACGGCCCCGTCGTCGACAAGACGCCGGATTTCGTCAAGGCGCTCGACCTGGATCACGCCAGGGACGGCGAGGTGATGCTGGCCTACGGCATGAACGGAGAGGATCTTCCGTTCCTCAACGGCTTTCCGCTGCGCCTGATCGTGCCCGGCCATTACGGCACCTATTGGGTCAAGCACCTCAACGAGATCACCGTCGTCGACGGCGTTTTCGACGGCTTCTGGATGAAGTCGGCGTACCGAATTCCCGACACGCCGAACAATGCCGTCGAGCCCGGCACCGCGCCGAAAGCGACGATCCCGATCAACCGCTTCACGGTTCGCTCCTTCATCACCAGCGTGGCCGATGGCGCCAAACTGAAGGTGGGCACGTCGATGTTGCGCGGCATCGCATTCGATGGCGGGACGGGCATCAAGCAGGTCGCGGTCTCGACCGACGGCGGCAAGACCTGGACCGACGCCAAGCTCGGCAAGGACCTCGGAAAATATTCCTTCCGTGAGTGGACGTTGCCGGTGAAGCTTGCAGCGGGCCCCCACGATCTCAAGGTCCGGGCCACCGGCAATTCAGGCGAGACCCAGCCGGAGACACCGCGCTGGAATCCGGCCGGCTATCTGCGCAACGTCATTGAAACCGTCCGCGTCACCGCGGCCTGAGGAGCAAGACCATGCAACGGACGTCCTTCCTCGCCGCTGCGCTGGCTCTCGGCGTAGGTTGCCTCGCAGGCGGTTCGGGCTTGCTCATCGCTGCGCCGGTCAACTACCGGGTACCACAGGAAACGGCAGCCTTCAGGCCGGGGCCCGATCTCACCGTCGTGCAGGGCAATTGCACGGCCTGCCACTCCGCCGACTATATCAAGATGCAGCCGCCGATGAAGAACAAGAAGGAGTTCTGGCAAGCCGAAGTCACCAAGATGATCAAGGTCTATGGTGCCCCGATCGACGATGCCGATGTCGGCAGGATCGTCGACTATCTCGCTGCAACCTACTGACGTCCGGTGTTGCCGGCGGCCGGGATCGCTCAGCCTGCCCCCTTCGCCGGCGGAAAATCCATGCGGTCGTTGGTGCGGCAGTAGCGGTCGGCGAACATGCGCCCGACCGGGTGGAACAGCTCCATGGCGACACGCATCTTCTCGGTGTCCCACAATTCGTCACGGATGTGGAAGGCGAGGCCCTCGCCGAGCACCAGCACCCGGTCGCCGTTGACATCGATGAGCTGCCAGGTCTTGCACTCCATCGCGAACGGCGCCTCGGTCAGCCGTGGAACGCCGATCACGCGTGACGGCGTGAGCTTCAGCCCGAGATGATCCGGCTCGCCGATTTCGGGCGGAAAGTCACCACCCGTTTCGTGCATCGCCTGCGCCAGCGGCTCGTCGGTGATGTGCACGACGAACTCGCCTTCGCGGCGGATGTTGACCAGCGTGTCCTTGACCCGGCCGTCAGGCCGCAGATTGATCGCGAACACGCACAGCGGCGGGTCCTCGCCGAGCACGTTGAAGAACGAGAATGGTGCGGCGTTGACGACCCCTGTCTCGCCCCTCGTGGTCACCCAGGCGATCGGCCGCGGCAGCACGAAGGAGGTCAGGATCTTGTAACGCTCGCGCGGGCTGAGATCGGTCGAGAGATATTCCATGTCGCTGTTCCCGGTGCGTTGCTGATCCGACCGTAGTGGGCGTTGATGCAATGCGGAAGCCGATATTGCGGGCAGCGGCTGCGCACGCGATGGCTTCTGCGGCGGCTTCGGAAATTCCATGCTTCCGAGGAACGGCTCCGGCGGCACCACGTTCGACCAGCATAGCAACGACAAATGGAGGTCACGCCATGAAACCCATGATCAGCCTGTTCGCCTGCGCGTTCGTCGTCTCGGCCACCTCGGCCCTGGCACAGGGCGGGCAGCAGCCCACGACGCCGCCGAGCGCGCAAAATTCCGGAGCCGGCATTCAGGGCGCTCCCGGCAACAAGAACGGAGCGCCGACGACTGAGTCGGGCAAAGGCACGGTCGGAGCGGCGCCGACGATCAACCGGCAGAATCCGGACGTGAGTGCGCAGGATCCGTCGAACATCAAGGGCATGCCGGGCAACAAGAACGGCCCGCCGGCCAAGAAGCCGCAGAACTAACACAGGTCTGGTGCCGGCGGCTGCTCGCCCATGCCTATGGCAGCGCCGCCGCACCGTTGGTGACGATGAGGTTGTCGGTATCCGCCGGCGCCAGCTGGCTGGTCGTCTCACCGCCGAGATATTTGTCGAGCGTCGCCTGGATTCGCTCCCGTGCGGTGTACGGGCCGCGATCGCTCATCCAGGTGTGCTGGAACTCGGTCTTGATGATGTCGATGCCGCTCTTCTTGTCGAGATGCGTCGGCAGGACACCCGGGTCGGTCTTGAACTGCGGATCGTCGGACCGGAACGAGAGGATCTTCAGCTTGTCGCGGACGACGAAAGGAACGCGCAGATTGTCCAGGGTCACGACCTGCGCGACCAGGTTTGGATGCTCCTGGGCGAAATACATCGCGGTGTCGCCGCCATTGGAATGGCCGACCAGAGTCAGATGACCGTAGTCGGCATTGGGATGAAGCCGCTTCATCTCGCCGAGCACGAACAGGATGTTGGCCTCGCCCTTCTTGTAGACGTCGAGCCGGCCGACATAGGGCATGCCGACCTTGGTGACCAGCGGCGGATCGGTCGGCAGATCCTGCTGGATGCTGGCGACGAGGTAGCCGCGCGCGGCAAAAACGTTGGCGAGGAACGAGTACTCGGTGTTCTTGACGGTGTTGCCGTTGCTGATGACCGCAACCGGCAGCCGCCACAGCCCGGCATTGGCCTTCATTTCGTAGTCCCGCCGCACCGCGACGTCGACCGTCACCGGGCGCTGGCGCGCCGCATCGAAGAAGTCGCGGCTCTCATGCGCGATGCCCCACTTGGCCATCGCGAAATAGCCCGCGACGGTCAGAGCAGACACACAGGCCAAAACGGTCAGTCCACGCTTCATGGCACCCTTCCTGCTCACGTCTCCTCGTCATGTGATGCGGGACAACGCCTGGATCACGAGGGCGTAGCGGCGCCGGCCGCATTAAATTTCCGAAATCTCGCACCGCAGCGCGGGAACATTCCGGCACGAGGCGAACCGGCATACCGGATCACCTCCGCACCGGCCGGCTCAGAACGCGGTATAGCCGCCGTCGATCACGAAGCAGTCGGCGGTATGGTACGACGACGCCTTGCTCATGAGATACACGGCGATGCCGCCGAAATCCGACGGCTCGCCGAAGCGGCGCACCGGAATCCGCGGCATCACGTTGGCGACGAACTTGTCGTTGCCCATGATGCCCGCGGTCATGTCGCTCTTGATCCAGCCCGGCAGAATGGCGTTCGCGGTCACGCCATGACGGGCGAGCTCCACCGCCAGCGCCCGGCACAGCGCGTTGATCGCGGCCTTGGTCGCGGCGTAGTGCTCGTTGCGCGCGGTGCCGAACAGCGATGCGAGGCTCGAGGTCGCCACCAGCCGGCCGAACGCGTCGCCGGCTTCGGCGCGCGCGGTCATGTGTTTCGCGGCCGCCTGGAACGCATGAAAGACGCCGTCGAGATTGGTCGCGAACATCGTGCGCCATTCCTCCTCGCTGCGCTCGATGAAGGGCTTGCGACCGCCGCCGCCGATGCCGGCATTGGCGAAGCAGCCGTCGACGCGGCCGAAGGTGTCGAGCGTGGCCTTCATCGCCTCATTGACGGAGGCCGTGCTCGTCACGTCGCACACACGGGTGTCGACCTTGCCGGGGCCTGCGGCTATCGAGGCTGCAGCCGCCTTGTTCTTCTCGGCGTTGCGGCCCCAGATCGAGACGTTGCAGCCACTGGACGCAAGTGCCTGGGCGATGCCGAGGCCTATGCCTCCATTGCCTCCGGTGACGACCGCCACGCGGCCGGTGAGATCGAATAGGATCATGGGTGTTTCCGTCGATGTGAGCGGCCTGCGCGCGCGTCGGCTATTTGGATGATGCAACCATGGACAAGCCAAGCGCAAAAATCAAATATGCCGGCCGAACCACGCTGCGCTGGCAATTTCCGCGGCGAAGAATGCAGCGCTCGACAAGCTCTTGAGAGGAAACCATGCAGTTCAAGCACGTCACGCTCGATTTCGACGGGCCCGTCGCCATCCTTACGCTCGATCATCAGGAGGTCATGAACGCGGTCTCGATCGACATGCTCGGCGGCCTCGCCGAGGCGCTCGACGAGATCGAGGAGAGGAAGGCCGAGGTGCGCTGCCTCGTCGTGACCGGCGCCGGCCGCGCGTTCTGCACCGGTGCCAATCTGCAGGGCCGCAACGCGCAGGCCAAGCCCGGCCGCAGCAATGCCGGTGCCGCGCTCGAGACGGCCTTCCACCCGTTCCTGCGCCGCCTGCGCAACCTTCATTGCCCCATCGTCACGTCGGTCAACGGCCCGGCCGCCGGCGCCGGCATGAGTTTCGCGCTGATGGGCGACATGATCCTGTGCGCGAAGTCCGCCTACTTTCTGCAGGCCTTCCGCCGCATCGGCCTCGTCCCCGATTGCGGCTCGACCTGGCTGCTGCCGCGCCTCGTCGGCAAGGCGCGCGCGATCGAGCTGTCGCTGCTCGGCGAGAAGCTGCCGGCCGAGACGGCGCTGCAATGGGGCCTCGTCAACCGCGTCTATGACGACGCGGCGCTGAAGGAGGAGACCATGAAGCTCGCGCATGAGCTCGCCAACGGGCCGACGGTCGCGCTGGCGCAGATTCGCGGCCTGTATTGGGACAGTCCGGAGAACTCGTTCGAGGAGCAGCTCAACGCGGAGTTCCAGGCGCAGCGCGTCGCAGGCAGCACCTCGGACTTCAAGGAGGGCGTCACCGCATTCCTCGAAAAACGTCCGGCCAAGTTCAAGGGCCAATGATCGAGACGGAGCTCTCCCGCTGCGTCGCTGCGTTCATGCCGGGCGCGACCGGCGTGCGCGGCGCCGCCAAACTCTCCGGCGGCGCCAGCCAGGAGACGTGGCGCTTCGACATCGTCCATCCCGACGGCGATGTCGGCGCCATCCTGCGCCGTTCGCCCAAGGGCTATGGCGCTGCGCCCGGACGCGCCGCGGGGCTCGACAACGAGGCGCCGCTGATGCGGCTCGCCTATGCGGCCGGCGTGCCGTCGCCCGAGGTGCTGCACGTGCTGCAGCCTGCGGACGATCTCGGCACCGGCTTCATCATGCGCCGCGTCGACGGCGAGACCATCGCGCGCAAGATTTTGCGCGATGCCGACTACGCCGAGGCACGGCCGCGGCTCGCGCGCCAGCTCGGGCAGATCGCGGCCGGCATTCATGGCATCGCGCGCGACGCATTGCCAAAGCTGCGCGAGATGAATGCGACCAGGGAGATCGCAGAGCTCGCCCGGGAGTATCGCAGCTTCGACTGGCCGCGGCCGGTGTTCGATCTGGCGCTGCGCTGGCTGTCGCAGAACGATCCCGGCTCCTCGGCCGAGATAACGCTGGTGCATGGCGATTTCCGCAACGGCAATCTGATCATCGGTTCCGACGGCGTTCGCGCCGTGCTCGACTGGGAGCTCGCCCATCTCGGCGATCCCATGGAGGACCTCGGCTGGATCTGCGTCAACTCCTGGCGTTTCGGCGAGATCGACAAGCCTGTCGGCGGCTTCGGCTCCCGTGACGAACTGTTCGCCGGCTACGAATCCGCGGGCCGCAAGGTCGATGCTGACAGGGTGAAGTTCTGGGAGGTCATGGGCACGTTGCGCTGGGGCGTGATGTGCTGCGGCATGATGCAGCGCTTTCGTCTCGGCCCCGATCACTCGATGGAACGCGCGATGATCGGCCGCCGCGCCTCGGAGACCGAGATCGATCTGTTGCGATTGCTCGCGCCGCGCGGAGAGGGCTGATGCAGGACGAACCGACGCCGACCGAGCTGGTGCAGGCCGTGGCCGACTTCCTGCGCACCGACATCGCGCCGCTGATCTCGGGCCACGAGGCGTTCAAGCTGCGCGTCGGCATCAACGCGCTCGATCTCGTGGTGCGGCAGCTGACGCAGGCGGCTGCGACGGACGAGGCGGAGCATGCGCAGCTGAAGCAGCTGCTGGGACGGGATGGTGATCTGCTCACCCTGAACCGGACGCTCTCGGAGCAGATCGCCAGTGGTGCCGTTGATCTCACAACGCCGGGCCTGAAGGACCACCTCTGGCAGACCACCCTCGCCAAGCTCGCCGTCGATCAGCCGAACTACGCCTCCTACAAGCGCGAAGCGGGGAGGGCCACTGATGGCTCCTGACCCACCGGCGTCAAGCCCGGGCTTGACCCGGGCATCCATCCGACCACGAATTTTCCGCCTGACGTGGATGGCCGGGTCAAGCCCGGCCATGACAGAGCGGAATCAAGTTGGCGCCGTCATTCCGGGGCGCGACGCAGTCGCGAGCCCGGAATCCATAACCACGATCGGGCGTATGGATTCCGGGCTCGCGCTACGCGCGCCGCGGAATGACGAAATCAGTGAGGCTCTACCGCCCCAGCCATTTCGGCGGCCGCTTCTCCGAGAACGCCTTCGGTCCCTCGATGTAGTCCTGCGAGTGGATCATCGCCTGCACCGCCGGATAGTCGCGCTGCTCGGTGATGGCTTGCTCCAGCGACACCGCAAGTCCCTTTTCGATCGCCTGCTTGGAGGCGCGGATCGACATCGGCGAGTTCTTGGCGATGGTCTCGGCCCAGCGCTCGGCGGCGGCCAGCGCCTCGCCCTGCGGCACCACCTCGTTGACGAAGCCGAGCTCGTGGCCTTCGCGAGCAGCGACATGGCGGCCGGTCAGGATCATGCTCATCGCGCGCTTCATGCCGATCTGGCGCGGCAGCCGCTGCAGGCCGCCGGCGAGCGCGGCGAGGCCAACGCGTGGCTCGGGCAGAGCGAAGGTCGCATTCTCGGAGGCAATGATCAGGTCGCAGGCGAGCGCGATCTCGAAGCCGCCGCCCATGGCCACGCCGTTCACGGCCGCGATCAGCGGCTTGTCGCAGTCGAAGCGCGAGGTGAGGCCACCGAAGCCGCTTCGGCCCCAGCCGCGCTTGCCGCCGGCCGCCTGCCATTTCAAGTCATTACCGGCGCAGAATGCCTTGTCGCCCTCGCCGGTGACGATCGCAATCCATTGCTCGGGATCGGCGGCGAACCCGTCGAACACCGCCTCGAGCTCGTAATGCGCGTCGGTATGCAGCGCGTTGTAGACCTCGGGGCGCGCCAGGGTCACGATCGTGACCGGACCCTTGCGGGTGACTTTCGAGAATTTCAGCTCCATCGGCCGTCCCTCCTGGTTTCTGATTGGCAATGTCGCGCGAGCTTAGCGCCTGCGCTGCATCTGCAGTCATCCAAATACGCAACCGCGCTGCGCGCCACAAGCACGCGGCAAAGATCCAAGATCAAGAACAACAACGACACGCATAGGGAGACACGCCATGGATTTTTCCTTGCCGAAGGAGCTCGTCGCCTATCTCGACGAGCTCGACCGCTTCATCGCTGCCGAGATCAAGCCGCTGGAGGAGGCCGACGACAACATCCGCTTCTTCGACCATCGCCGCGAATGGGCGCGGACCGATTTCGAGAATGGCGGCCTGCCGCGGCATGAGTGGGAGCAGCTGCTGCGCAAGGCCAAGGATCGTGCCGACGCCGCGGGCCATCTGCGCTTCGCGATTCCGAAGCGCTACGGCGGCAAGGACGGCTCCAACCTCTGGATGGCAGTGATCCGCGAGCATTTTGCGTCCAAGGGCCTCGGCCTGCACAACGACCTGCAGAACGAGCATTCGATCGTCGGCAATCTGCCGATCGTCACCATGCTCGACCGCTACGGCCGCGACGACCAGAAGGCGATGATCGACGGCTCGATCACCGGCAAGTACCGCATCACCTTCGGCCTCACGGAGCCGCATCACGGCTCGGACGCGACCCACATGGAGACCAAGGCGCAGCCTGCGACCCGCGACAACCTCAAGGGCTGGCTGATCAACGGCGAGAAGATGTGGACGACCGGCATGCATGTCGCCACCCACTGCGCATTGTTCGCGCGCACGTCCGGCAATGACGGCGATGCCCGCGGCATCACCTGCTTCCTGGTGCCGGCCAAGAGCAAGGGCGTGAAGGTCGAAGAATATCTCTGGACCTTCAACATGCCGACCGATCATCCGCGCGTCAGCTTCACCGATGTGTTCGTGCCGGAGGATGCGCTGTTCGGCGAAGTAGGGCGCGGCTTGTCCTTGGCGCAGTGCTTCGTGCACGAGAACCGCATCCGCCAGGCGGCGAGCTCGCTCGGCGCCGCGGTGTTCTGCATCAACGAGAGTGTGAATTATGCGCGGGAGCGCAAGCCGTTCGGCAAGGCGCTGGCCGAGAACCAGGCGATCCAATGGCCGCTGGTGGAACTGGCCACGCAAGCCGAGATGCTGCGGCTCCTGATCCGCAAGACCGCCTGGGAGATGGACCAACTGACGCAGGCGCAGGTCGAGCACACGCTGTCGGACAAGGTGTCGATGTGCAACTACTGGGCTAATCGCCTGTGCTGCGAAGCGGCCGACCGCGCCATGCAGGTCCATGGTGGCGTGGGCTATTCGCGCCACAAGCCGTTCGAACACATCTACCGCCACCACCGCCGCTACCGCATCACCGAGGGCAGCGAGGAAATCCAGATGCGCAAGGTGGCCGGATTCCTGTTTGGCTACATGGGGGTGAACAAGAGGTGAGCGAATTTTGACCGGCGCGCCGCGATCGCTCGCGATGACGGGGAGAGTGCGTAGGGTGGGCAAAGGCGCGCCTACGCCGCGGCGCTTATGCCGTGCTCTCGCGCGCGCCGTGCCCACCATTTGCTTGCGCGAACGCCGAGAGACGGTGGGCACGCGCCGCCTGCGGCGGCGCTTTGCCCCCCTACGAATCGATCGTGCGGCGACGCGGTGCTCATCGCCAAGCCTCGTCACGAGCGCAAGGCCCGCGCGGCCTCGGGCGAGCGGTTGACAATGCTGCGTCCACTCAGTTCACCTGCCTGTCTTTCCCTGCCCAATACGGGTCGCGCAGATTTCGCCGCAGGATCTTGCCGGAGGGATTGCGCGGCAAAGCGTCAAGGAAGTCGACGGTCTTCGGCGCCTTGAAGCCGGCGATGCGGGTGCGGGTGAAATTGATGATGTCTGTCTCGGTGGCGCGCTTGCCCGGCTTCATCACGACGATCGCCTTGACCGCCTCGCCCCATTTGTCGTCGGGAATGCCGATGACGGCGGCCTCGGCGACATCGGGATGGTCGCAGATCGCGCTCTCGACCTCGGCCGGATAGATGTTCTCTCCGCCGGAGATGATCATGTCCTTGATGCGGTCGTGGATGTAGACGTAGCCGTCCTCGTCCATGTAGCCGGCATCACCGGTGCGCAACCAGCCGTCCTTGCCGAGCGTGCGCGCGGTTGCCTCCGGCAGATTCCAGTAGCCGGCCATGTTGGAGCCGGAGCGCGTCGCGATCTCGCCGACCTGACGCGGCGGCAGCGGATTGCCGTTGACATCGATGATCGTGACCTCGATGCCCGGCAGCGGCTTGCCGGCCGAGCGCATCCGCTCCAGCCCTTCGACATGGTCCTCGGGCGGCAGCGCGATGATGGTGCCGGTGGTCTCGGTCATGCCGTACATCTGCACGAAGCCGCATTTGAAGACCTCGATGCACTCCTTCAACAGCGCGGCCGGGATCGGCGAGGCGCCGTAGAGCATGTATTTCAACCGCGAGAAATCGACCTGCCGGGCGCGCGGCTGCCGCACGACGAACTGCATCGCGGCGGGGACCATGAACAGCTTGGTGATGCCGGACTGCTCGAAGACGTCGAGGATTTTCGTCGGATCGAACTCGCGGGCAATGACGCCGCGGGCGCCGTGATAGAGGCTCATCAGGCCCCAGCCGGAGCCGCCGATGTGGAAGATCGGCATCGCGATCAGCGAGACATCGTCGGTCGACCATTTGTTCCAGTCCGGCTTGTCGTCGGGATTGCCGGTATTGACCAGGTTGAGGAAGTTCGCGTGCGACAGCATCGCGCCCTTGGGCTTGCCGGTGGTGCCGGAAGTGTAGAGCTGCAGCGCGATGTCTTTCGGCGCGATCGTCACGCCTGGATCGTCAACGCTCTGCGCATCGCGCCAGGCCGTGTAGTCCTGCCATTCCGGCGCGCCGCCCTCGGTGGTGATGATGTGCCGCACGCTGGGCAGCTGGTCACGGATCTGCCGGATCATGGTGATGAACTCGGGGCCGACGAACAGGGCGGGGGCCTTGCAGTCCTCCACGATGAAGGCCACCTCCGGACCGGCCAGACGCCAGTTGACCGGCGCCATCACGACGTTCGCCTTCATGGCGCCGACCAGGAGCTCGAAATAGAGGTCGCTGTTCTTGCCGAAATAGGCGATCCGCTCATTCGGCTTCAGTCCGAGCGCCTTGAGTGCATTCGCGACCTGGTTGGTCTTGCGGTCGAACTCGGCGAAGCTGGTGATGCGTCCCTCGAATTCGTAGGCGGTGGCGGAGCCGAGCGTTTGCGCCTGCTTGCGCACGACGTCGACGAGCGTCGACGCTGCCGTCGTGACGGACATGTTTCCCCTCCGATTGTGTGTCGTTGTTTGTTGTCTTGTCGTTCTCGCACCGGTTCGAGCCGGAGCGAGCAGCCTTTGGTCCAGTCTACAGCGCGCCCGCGGCCGATCAACGGCGCGGTTGCGCCGTCAACTCGTGCGGGTCGCGCGGTCCTTTTCGTTCTGCGCCTTGATCGACTCCTTGGCCTTGGTCCAGTCGTCGTCGCTCCAATCGCGCAGCTGATAGAAATTGCCGCCCATCGCCAGCGCCTGGGCGCCGTCCATCGCGATGGTCTCGCCATTGATCCAGTTGCAGCCGCCGGAGATCAGGAACACCGCGAGGTTCTGCAGCTCCTCCATGGTGCCGACGCGGCCCATCGGGTTCATCGCCTTGGTGCGCGCGCCAGCCTCGTCGCCCGGCTTGATGCGCTTGCTCATGCCTTCGGTCGGGATCTCGCCCGGCGCAATCGTGTTGAGGCGGATGCCGTAGCGGCCCCATTCGGTCGCGAGCGACATCGTCATGGCGTGGATCGCCGACTTGCTCATCGCCGACGGCACCACATAGGGCGAGCCGTTGCGCACCCACGTCACCGTGATCGATACGACGTTGCCCGGCTGCTTCGCCGCGATCCAGCGCTTGCCGACAGCATGCGTCACGTAGAAGGTGCCGTGCATCACGATGTTTGCGACCGCATCGAAGCCGCGCGGGCTCAATTCCTCGGTGCGGGAAATGAAATTGCCGGCGGCGTTGTTGATGAGATCGGTCAGGCCGCCTTCCTGGAAGATGGCTTCGATCATTTCCTCGACGGCCAGCGCATTGCGGATGTCGACGCCGTGGCTGGTGACTCGTCCGCCATACAAGTCCATCAATTCGGTCGCAGTCTCGTCGCAGACGATTTTCCGCCGGCCGCAAATATGCACCTCGGCGCCCAATTGCAGGAAGCGCGCGGCCATCGACTTGCCGAGGCCAGTGCCGCCGCCGGTGACCAGAATGCGTCGACCTTCGAGGAGATTGTCCTTGAACATGGGAGCTTCCCGCCTGAGATGTTGTGAGTTAATTGGTCGATTGACTAAATCGCTCCGACAGCCTTCTGTAAAGTCACAAAGACCACATGCAGGGAGAACGGCATCATGGAGAACCGGGTCGCGATCGAGATCACCGACGGCGTCGCCGACGTCCGATTGGTCCGCGCCGACAAGATGAACGCGCTCGATGTCGCGATGTTCGAGGCGCTGGTGGCGGCGACCGAGCGGCTGTCGAAGGAGAACGGCCTGCGCGCGGTGGTGCTGTCGGGCGAGGGGCGGGCGTTCTGCGCCGGCCTCGACATGGGCCGCTTCGCCGCGATGAAGGAGAAGGGCGGCAACGGCGTGCCCGGCGGCGAAAACCGCGATCTCACTATTCGCACCCATGGCAAGGCCAATTTCGCCCAGCAGGCGGTCTGGGGCTGGCGGCAGCTGCCGGTGCCGGTGATTGCTGCAGTGCATGGCGTGGCCTATGGCGGCGGCTTCCAGCTCGCGCTCGGCGCCGACATGCGTTACGTCGCGCCCGACACCAAGATGTCGATCATGGAGATCAAATGGGGCCTCGTGCCGGACATGGCGGGCACGCCGGTTCTGGCGACGCTGATGCGAGACGATATTTTGCGTGAGCTCACCTACACCGGCCGGGTGTTTTCGGCGGAGGAGGGACAGGCCTACGGCCTGGTCACCCGCATCTGCGCGGATCCGCGCGCGGCTGCGCTGGAGACGGCGCGCGAGATCGCGGCTAAGAACCCGGATGCAATCCGCGCCGCCAAGCGGATGCTGAACAACCTCTCGGTCGATCCGGGGCCGGCGCTGCTCGCGGAATCGGTCGAGCAGCAGAAGCTGATCGGCAGCCCGAACCAGCTCGAATCGGTGCGCGCCAATATCGAGAAGCGCGCGCCGAAGTTCACGGACTAATCCCCTCATTGCGGGGCGATGCTGCGCGTCGCCCCGGATCGAACCGACGCCAGATCGGACACTTGATCCATGGAAACGTCCTCCCCGTTCTGCGGCATCGTCTCCGGCAATCGCCGCCGCAGTCACGCCGACATCGCCGATCGTGCGGCGCGCATCGCGAGCGGTCTCGCCAAGCTCGGCGTGCGCCAGGGCGATTGCGTCTGCGTGCTGATGCGCAACGACATCGCCTTCATCGAGGCCGCCTATGGCGCGATGCGGCTGGGGGCCTATGGCGTGCCGGTGAACTGGCACTTCAAGCCGGAGGAGATCGACTACATCCTGAAAGACTCCGCCACGCGGGTGCTGATCGGTCATGCTGACCTGCTGCACCAGCTGCGCGGCCTGATTCCGTCCGGTGTCACCGTGCTCAGCGTGCCGACGCCGCCGGAGATCCTGTCGAACTACAAGTTCAGCGTGGATCTGCTGGAAACCCCGGACTTTGCGATCGGGCTCGAGGACTGGCTTGCCCAGCAGGGTCCCTACGACGGGCCGCAGGTGCCGCAGCCGCAGAACATGATCTACACCTCCGGCACGACAGGCCACCCCAAGGGCGTGCGCCGCAACGCGCCGACGGTCGAGCAGGCCGCGTCGGCCGAGCGCATGCGGGCGCTGATCTACGGCCTCAAACCCGGCTCGCGCGCGCTGCTGCCGGGACCGCTGTATCATTCGGCGCCGAACGCGTTCGGCCTGCGCGCCGGCCGGCTCGGCGGCGCGCTGGTGCTGATGCCGCGCTTCGAGCCGGAGGAGTTTCTCGGCATCATCCAGCAAGAGCGCATCGACACCATCTTCATGGTGCCGACGATGTTCATCCGGCTGATGAAGCTGCCGGAGGCGGTCCGCCGCCGCTACGACATGTCGTCGCTGCGTCACATCATCCATGCCGCGGCGCCGTGTCCGGCCGACGTCAAGCGCGCCATGATCGAATGGTGGGGGCCGGTGATCTACGAGTTCTACGGCTCGACCGAATCGGGCGCCGTCACCTTCGCGACCTCCGAGGATGCACTGAGGAAGCCGGGCACCGTCGGCAAGGTCTCGCCGGGCGCCGAGCTGCGCTTCGTGGCTGCGGATGGCCGCATCCTGCCGCAGGGCGAGGTCGGCGAGATCTATTCGCGCATCCAAGGCAACCCGGATTTCACCTATCACAACAAGCCGGAGAAGCGCGCCGAGATCGACCGCGACGGCTTCATCACCTCCGGCGATATCGGCTACATCGATCCCGACGGCTACGTCTTCCTGTGCGACCGCAAACGCGACATGGTCATCTCCGGCGGCGTCAACATCTATCCGGCCGAGATCGAGGCGGTGCTGCATGCCGTGCCCGGGGTGCATGATTGCGCCGTATTCGGTATTCCTGATACCGAATACGGCGAGGCGCTGATGGCGGTGGTCGAGCCGCAGGCGGGCGCGGTGCTGGACACCAGCGAGATCAAGGCCCGGCTGAAGGCATCGCTGGCCGATTACAAGGTGCCCCGACACATCGAAATCCACGGCAAATTGCCTCGCGAGGATTCCGGCAAGATCTTCAAGCGGCGGTTGCGGGATCCGTATTGGGAACAGGCGGGGCGGAAAATTTGACGGATTGGCCACGGTGAGGATACGACGACAGCATCGAATAGGGCAGGCAACGCCTGTTTCTTGATCTTGCGCTGCGGGACAGATACGGCAGACTGACCTGCAAATAGGCAGCTGCTGGAGAGCGCATCCATGTCGCCGCAAATCATGCCGTCCGAGGAAATCCGACCCAACCGTGCCGCCGACGCGCAGGCGATGGAGGAGGATGCGCGGTTGCGCGATGACATCCGCCTGCTCGGCCGCATCCTCGGCGACACCGTCCGCGACCAGGAGGGCGCCGACGTATTCGATCTCGTCGAGCGCATCCGCCAGACCTCGGTGCGCTTCCATCGCGACGAGGACCGCCAGGCGCGGAACGAGCTGGAGCACATTCTCGACGGCATGACGACCGCGGAGACCGTCCGCATCGTCCGCGCCTTCAGCTATTTCTCCCACCTCGCCAACATCGCCGAGGACCAGAACAACATCCGCCGCATGCGCGCCAGGACCGACGCCAATGGTGGCGCCGGCATGCTGGCGGCGACGCTCGGCCACGCCAAGTCGGCCGGCTTCGATGCGGCCGACCTGCGCAAGTTCTTTTCGACGGCCCTGGTCAGTCCCGTGCTGACCGCGCATCCGACCGAGGTGCGGCGCAAGAGCACCATGGACCGCGAGATGGAGGTCGCCACGCTGCTCGACCGCCGCGAGCGCATGCAACTGACGCCGGACGAGCGCGAGGCCAATGACGAGGCGCTGCGCCGCGCCGTGCTGACCCTGTGGCAGACCAATCTCTTGCGGCGGACCAAGCTGACGGTGCTCGACGAGGTCACCAACGGGCTGTCGTTCTACGACTACACGTTCCTGCGCGAGGTGCCGCGGCTGCTGTGCTCGCTGGAGGACCGTCTCAATGACGGCGCCGAGGTCGCGGGCGATCTCGCCTCGTTCCTGCGCATGGGCAGCTGGATCGGCGGCGATCGCGACGGCAACCCGTTCGTCACCGCCGAGGTGATGCGCGGCACGCTGAAGCTGCAATCGAGCCTTGCGCTGCATTATTACCTGGAAGAGCTGCATGTGCTCGGCAGCGAGCTGTCGATCGCGGCGCATCTCGCCGATGTTTCCGAGGAGCTGCGCGCGCTCGCCGAACGCTCGCCCGATTCGTCGCCGCATCGTCGCGGCGAGCCGTATCGCCTGGCGGTGTCCGGCATCTATGCGCGGCTGGCGGCCACAGCGAAGAAGCTCGGCATCCAGATCAGCCGGCTGCCGGTGGCGGCGGTCGCGCCCTATGACAGCGTCAAGGAATTGCAGGACGATCTCGACGTGCTGCATCGCTCGCTCATCGCCAACAATGCCGAGGTCATCGCGCGCGGCCGGCTGCGGCTGCTGCGCCGTGCGGTGGACTGCTTCGGCTTCCATCTGGCGCGGCTCGACATCCGGCAGAACTCGGCGGTGCATGAGCGCACGGTGGCCGAGCTGATCGACACTGCCATGCCCGGCATGTCCTACATGGCGCTGAGCGAGGATGCCCGGGTCGGCCTCTTGGTCAGCGAGCTGCGCAATTCCAGGCCGCTGGTGTCGCAGTTCATCAAATACAGCGACGAGACGGTCGGCGAGCTCGAACTGTTTCGCGCCGCCGCCGAGGCGCACGCCACCTTCGGCGCGGACGTGATCTGCCAGTGCATCATCTCGATGTGCAAGGGCATGTCCGACATGCTCGAGGTCGCGCTGCTGTTGAAGGAGGTCGGCCTGATCGACCCGTCGGGCCGCTGCGCCGTCAACATCGTGCCGCTGTTCGAAACCATCGAGGATTTGCAGGCCTCCAGCGGCATCATGGACCGGATGCTGGCGCTGCACGACTATCGCCGCCTGGTCGACAGCCGCGGCGCCGTGCAGGAGGTCATGCTCGGCTATTCCGACAGCAACAAGGATGGCGGCTTCGTCACCTCGGGCTGGGAGCTGTACAAAGCCGAGATCGGCCTCGTCGAAATTTTCGAGCGGCACGGCATCCGGCTGCGACTGTTCCACGGCCGCGGCGGCTCGGTCGGCCGCGGCGGCGGCCCGAGCTACGACGCCATCATCGCCCAGCCCGGCGGCGCGGTGAACGGCCAGATCCGGATCACCGAGCAGGGCGAGATCATCTCGAGCAAATATTCCAACGCCGAGGTCGGCCGCAACAATCTCGAGATCCTCGCCGCAGCGACGTTGGAAGCGAGCCTGCTGCATCCGCGGCAGCCGGCGCCGAAGCGCGACTATCTCACCGCGATGGATCGGCTCTCGGAGCTGGCCTTCAAGGCCTATCGCGGCCTCGTCTACGAGACCGACGGCTTCGTCGACTATTTCTGGGCCTCGACCGTCATCAACGAGATAGCGACCTTGAACATCGGCAGCCGCCCGGCGTCGCGCAAGAAGACCCGCGCGATCGAGGACCTGCGCGCGATCCCCTGGGTGTTCTCCTGGGCGCAGTGCCGGCTGATGCTGCCGGGCTGGTACGGCTTCGGCAGCGCGGTCGAGACCTGGATCGCCGAGAATCCCGAGCAGGGCATGCCGTTCCTGCGCGAGCTCTATCAGGAGTGGCCGTTCTTCCGCATGCTCCTGTCGAACATGGACATGGTGCTCGCCAAGAGCTCGATCGCGATCGCCTCGCGCTATGCCGAGCTGGTGCCCGACGAAGCTCTGCGCGAAAAGATCTTCGGCCGCATCCGGCGCGAATGGAATCTGGTGATCGAGACCTTGCTCGACATCATGGGGCAGGACCGCCTGCTGCAGGGCAACCCGCTGCTGGAGCGCTCGGTCCGCAACCGCTTCCCCTATCTCGATCCGCTCAACCACGTGCAGGTCGAGCTGTTGAAGGAGCACCGCGCGCAGAACCCGGACGAGCAGGTGCTGCGCGGGATTCAGCTGACGATCAACGGCATCTCGGCGGGGTTGAGGAATACGGGGTAGTTGATGTCCGGCGTCCGATCGAAGACGAAGCCGGTGCTCATGACTGTGCCCTCTCCCCTTGTGGGAGAGGGCATGTATGGCCTCTCCGCGCGCTCGCTTGGGTGAGGGGTGTTTCTCCGCGATTGGCGTTCTTGGAGAGATACCCCTCACCCAACCGCGTGTGCCGCGCCGTCCTACATGCCCTCTCCCACAAGGGGCCCACAAGGGGAGAGGGCGCAGTCACTGGCGCCTTGCGTCTTCGCGATCGTCAAGCTCGTAGTTCGTAGGGTGGGCAAAGCGGCCGCCCTTGGGCGGCTGCGTGCCCACCACGGAGCTGCACGCTCGAACGCAATGGTGGTCACGGCGCGCGAGGGAGCGCGGCTTGCGGCGCAAGTTCGGAGGTGCGCCTTTGCGCACCCTACGGCAGCATTGTCTGAGCATCTTCCGTTTCACAGTTTCAAACAGCAAGGGGACATGAGGTCTCATTCCCGCGGCGCATGGCGCCCGAGTGCTGGATCGGCCACGTCCCTCGCAAACAGTGCAGAGGGCGCAGGGAATGCCGGGCGAAGGCCTCACCCATGGCCCGCCTGCGAAAAAAATGCAGGCGGCAGGTACCACAGGTTCAGCCGAACATCCGGCATTCCCCGCGCGATGTCTTCACGCTTATACGCGCTCTCCCCGGTGTGCCGGCTCGTAGACACCGTCGCCCGTGCGATGCTTGCGCATCATCACGGACTTGACGCCTGCATCGGGGCGCCAGGACCACGCGATTTCACGTCCGCAACACAGCCGTTCGTCCGCGCATCCTTAATCGGACACGCTGCGGCTCCATCGCGGCCATCGCATCCCCGCCTCGCGTGTCGTGACGATCGCGCGCTACGCCCCTCTGCGGTGAGGCGGGATGGCGGGATGAAAACATGAATTCTGAAAAAGAGCAAGAGATTTATTTTTTGTAGAAGTCGATGCAGGGCCAATGAAGCCGTCGCAGAACCGAAGGTCTGGCCCCAATGAAGGGCGTCACTCGTTACAGCACACTTTCACCCCTCACCCCGGGGAGCGCGCCACCTGGTGCCCGTCTCGAAGGGCGAGGCCCGGCCGGGGCCTCATGGTTCGAGACGCGCCCCCATGCAGACCGTCTATAGTGGCACGACCGGGGCACGGCTCCTCACCAAGAGGAGCCAACTTCGAAGCCGGATCTGCACATGAACGATGAGCCGCGTCCTCTCCATGAACACGCCTCTTGGCGTGTTCATGGTCCGGTGTGCAGTGCCGCCTTGGCTTTTGACCCTCATGGAGAAGCGGACGACGAATCCATCTCGCCGCGGGCATGATGGTCATGACTGCGCCCTCGCCCCTTGTGGGAGAGGGCATGGACGGCCGCGCAACGAACTCGGTCGGGTGAGGGGTCTGTCTCAACGAGTTGCGCTCGCGGAGAGAACCCCTCACCCAACCGAGCCTGCGGATCGGCTGATGCTGCCCTCTCCCACAAGGGGCGAGGGCTTTGCATTGCGCAGCGGTGCGGAGGTTGCAGGTTGGTTCGAACGCGACCATTGACGGACAGAGATCAGGAAAGAACAGATCTCGAGGAGCGGGAAGAGGCGCCAGCTCCGAAGCGGGGAGCGCCACATGGACCGCGAGCAGCGTTCTCGTGGAGAGCGGCGGCAGATGACCTCGGCGAGCGCGCGCTGACGTCGGGCGGACGAACAGCGCGCGCCGGGAGCGGCAGCTCGTCTAACAAATATGCGCGCCCTGCGTCTCCACATACACCGCATACAGCGACTGGCTCGCGGTCATGAACAGCCGGTTGCGCTTCTTGCCGCCGAAGCAGACATTGGCGCAGATCTCAGGCAGCTTGATCTGGCCGATGCGCTGGCCGTCGGGCGCGAAGATGTGGACGCCGTCATAGCCTTCGCCGACCCAGCCGGCGCCGACCCAGAGGTTGCCGTCGACGTCGACCCGCAAACCGTCAGGGAAGCCCGACTTGCCGTCCAGGGTCATGTCGACCAGCTGCTTGCCGTTGGAGAGCTTGTCGCCGTTGATGTCGTATTGCCAGACGACGTTCTTGGCGTTCGGATAATGCGTGATGCCGGTGTCGCAGACATAGAGCTTCTTGTAGTCGTGGCTGAAGGCGATGCCGTTCGGCTTGAACGGATCGTCGGCGACCTTGGTGATCGCGCCCGATTGCGCGTCGACGCGGTAGACCGCCTCCTTCTGGAACGGCTGATTGGAGCCGTTCTTGACGTTCTGCCCTTCATAGAGATTGATCGAGCCGTAGCCCGGGTCGGTGAACCAGATCGACTTGTCGCTGGGATTGACGACCATGTCGTTCGGGCCGTTCAGCGGCTTGTCGTTGGCCTTTTCCGCGAGGACGGTGACTGTCCCGTTGTGCTCGAAGCGGACGAGGCGGGTGCGTTCCGCGGTGATCTGCCGGCCCTCATAGTCGAAGGTGTTGCCGTTCGATTCGTTGGAGGGCTTGCGGAACTGCTGCGAGATGTGGCCGTCGTCGTCGAGATAGCGCAGCTGGCGGTTGTTCGGGATGTCGCTCCAGACCAGATACTGGCCTTGCGTGTTCCAGGCCGGCCCTTCTGCCCACAGGCAGCCGGTGAACAGCCGCTTGATGACGGTGTTGCCGACCTTGGCCTTGAAACGCTTCTCGTCGATCACGACGATGTCGGGATCGGGATAGCGCTGTGGCTGCGCGCCCGGACCGAAATCGCGCGCGACGGCCGGTGACACCGCGGCGGCCGCGGCGGCAAAGCCTGCGACGCCCTTGAGGAGCGCGCGCCGGTCGAAGCCATTGGCTCCGACCGGCGAACTCTGTGTGTCGTTCTGTCGTGGATTTGTCATCTGTGTCCTCCCGTTTTTTTGTTGGGAGGCGACCATACGACAAAATCATGGCCGTCAGCGGGTCGGTTGCACAAAAAACAACTTGAAATGGTGTGCGCTGCAAGCGGACTTGCCGCGCCGCAATCTCAGATCGGATCCCAGCCGAACACGTCGGCCGAGCGATCGAGTTTGTAGAATGACGGCTTGAGCGCCGGCATGCCATGTTCCGCGATGGTCTGCGGCGTCCAGCCTTCGCCGCGGTGCACCGAGCGCAGCGGGCGCGACTGGCCCATCAGGAAGATCTCGTTCATGCGGACGGCAAAGATTTGTCCGGTGACGTCTTTCGAGGCATCGCTCAGCAGATAGGCGACGACCGGCGCGATCTTCTCCGGCCCCATCCGCTTCATCCGCTCGACGCGCTCCTTCTCGGCCTCGGTCTCGGCCGGAATTGTGCCGATCATGCGGCTCCAGGCGAACGGCGAGACGCAGTTGGAGCGGACGTTGAAGCGGCCCATGTCGAGCGCGATCGACTTCGACAGGCCGACGATGCCGAGCTTGGCGGCGGCGTAGTTGGCCTGGCCATAATTGCCGATCAGGCCGGAGGTCGAGGTGAAGTGGACGAAGGAGCCGCTCTCCTGCTCGCGGAACAGCCGTGCCGCGGAGTGAGCGACGTAGAACGAGCCCATCAGATGCACCTTGATGACGGCCTCGAACGCCTCGATGCTCATCTTGTGGAAGATCATGTCGCGCAGGATGCCGGCATTGTTGACGACGCCGTCGAGCCTGCCGAAGTGATCGGTCGCCGCCTTCACGATCTTGCTGGCCGGAATGGCCTCGGACACGCTCTCGAAATTCGCAACCGCCGTGCCGCCGGCCTTCCGGATCTCCTCGACCACTTCCTCCGCGGGGGCCGCGCTGGTGCCGGAGCCGTCGGAGGCGACGCCGGGATCGTTGACCACGACCTTGGCGCCCTCGGCGGCGCACAGCAGCGCGATCTCCCGGCCGATGCCGCGGCCGGCGCCGGTGACGATGACGACTTTGTCCTGGAGTGATTTGGTCATGGTGGGTTTCCTTGGCTTGATGTGAGAATCTGGTTCGTCCGTTGGCCGCGGGCGACCGCATATGAGGATCTGAGTGGTTCGCGACGCTTTCTCTACGTCGTCATGCCCGGGCTTGTCCCGGGCATCCACGTCCGTCCGAGTACGCCGATCGACGTGGATGGCCGGGACAAGCCCGGCCATGACGGCGTGGAGAAAGCCCGCCTCAAATCTGCACCATCACATGCGATCGCCATGGAGGAGGGACGGCAAGAGGGAGAGTGCTCCGGAATGACGGCTGTCACGACCTCTCGTTGGTGAAGATGATCGTGCCCGACGCGGCGAACATGCCGCCGACGCCGTGGCACACGGATATCTTGGCATTCGGCACCTGCGCCGGCGCGATGCCGCGCATCTGGCGCACGCTCTCCTGCAGCGCATACATGCCGTACATGCCCGAATGCATGTAGGACAGGCCGCCGCCATTGGTGTTGAGCGGCAGCTTGCCGCCCGGCCGCGTATGGCCTGCCGCGATGAACGGCCCGGTCTCCTCATGCGGCATGAAGCCGAGGTCGCCGAGCCCGAACAGCGGCAGATGCGCGAACGCGTCGTAGATCATGAGATGGTCGACGTCGGCATGGCCGATGCCGGCCTCCTTGAAGGCGAGGGGCCCTGCGACCTTGAAGGCGCGCGACGAGGTGAAGGTCTCCATCTGGCTGACCATCGGCGTCTCCACGCTCTCGCCGGTGCCGAGAATGTACACGGGCTTCTGCGGAAAATCCTTGGCGCGATCGGCCGAGGTCAGGATCAGCGCGCCGCCGCCATCGGTGACGAGGCAGCACTGCAGCAGGCGGAACGGGTAGGCGATCATGCGCGAGTTGAGGACGTCGTCGACCGTGATCGGGTCCTTCATCATCGCGCGCGGATTCTTCGCCGCCCATTCGCGCTGCACCACGGCCACCATGGCGAGCTGCTCATGGGTGATGCCATAGGTCTTCATGTAGCGCAGCACGGGGATCGGGAACATGCTGGGCGGTCCGTAGACGCCGAACGGCGCCTCGAACTGGCCCTGCAGGCTGTCGGGCGGAATCGATCGCGGCAGCTTGCCGATCATCGACTTGCCGCTCTCGGCATGGGTGATCAGCACCGTCTTGCACAGCCCGGCCTCGATCGCCGCCGCGGCGTGGCGGACGTGCAGCATGAACGAGCAGCCGCCGACCGAGGTGCCGTCGACCCAGGTCGGCGTGATGCCGAGATAATGGCAGATCTGCTGCGGCGTCTCGACCGCGGTGGCGAAGCCGTCGATGTCGGACAGCTTCAGGCCGGCATCGGCGATCGCGTTCAGCGCGGCATCCGCATGCAGCTGGATCTGCGACATCGTCGGAATGATTCCGAGCTCGGTGGTCTCGGCCGCGCCGACCACGGCAACCTGGTTTCGACGCATGGCGCTATCCTTTCGCCGGCCGGAACAGGGGCAGGGTGATCTGCTCGTCGAGCTTCTCGAACATCACTTCGAGGGCCATGTCGAGTTCGAGCGCTTCGGGCGTCTGCGGGCACCCGGTGATGTTGCTCATCATCCGCGGCCCTTCTTCGAGCGCCACGACGGCGATCGCGTAGGGCGTGGTGAAGCCGGGCGCCAATGGACGATGATTGATGACGTAGCTGTAGAGCGTGCCCTTGCCCGAGGCCTTGAAGGCGCTGACCTCACGGCTGGCGCAGGATGGGCAGAACGGACGCGGCGGGAAGTAGACGTGGGCGCAGGCGTCGCAACGCTGCAGCCTGAGCTCGCCAGCTTTCGTGCCGTCCCAGAAATGCTGGGTCTCGGGTGTCGGCTTGGGACGTGCGCGCATCGGCTCGGCCATCCGGATCGATCCTCCCGTGCGGCGGGCTCCGTCGCCCGCTCGTTTGCCCCAAGTGATGCGCCATGGAACGCGGACGCGTCAACGGCCCATCACGTCATGCATGCGGCCCTACGGGAAGCGCAGAGGTGCCGGCGCGGCAATTGCCGCATGATGAAAATTGGTCTTTGATGCGGACTCGATGGCGCGGCCGATGCCGCCGACCCCACGTGATAGGATGCTATGACCACTGCAAATCCGACCCTGGCCGCGCTGGCCGACGATCTCGCCGCCGGCCGCACCACATCGCGCAAGCTGGTCGAGGACTGTCTGGCCCGCATCGCCGATCCCGCCGGCGAGGGCCAGCGCGCCTTCATCCATGTCGACAAGGCGGCGGCGCTCGCGGCCGCCGACGGCATGGATGCGTTGCGCAAGGCCAATGTCGCGCCGTCGCCTTACGCCGGCATTCCGGTCTCGATCAAGGATCTGTTCGACATCAAGGGCCAGGTGACGCGCGCCGGCTCGCGCGCGCTGGAGGATTCGGCGCCGGCCGAGGCCGATGCGCCGGTCGTGGCGCGGCTGCGCCGGGCCGGTTTCGTCGTGATCGGACGCACCAACATGACCGAGTTCGCCTATTCCGGCATCGGCATCAACCCGCATTACGGCACGCCGAAGAGCGCCTGGAAGCGCGAGGTCGGCCATGTCCCCGGCGGCTCGTCGTCGGGCGCCGCGGTCTCGATCGCCGACCGTATGGCCTATGGCGCGCTCGGCACCGACACCGGCGGCTCCTGCCGCATCCCCGCCGCGTTCAACGGCATCACCGGCTTCAAGCCGACGCAGGCCCGCGTGCCGCTCGACGGCGGCGTGCCGCTGTCGTCCACGCTCGACAGCTTTGGTCCGCTCGCCAACACTGTCGCGTGCTGTGCGGTCTTGGATTCCGTGCTGGCCGACGAGCCGATCCGGCCGCTGACGCCGCGCCCGGTGAAGGGCCTGCGGCTCGCGGTGCCCACGACGATCGTGCTCGACGAGCTCGACGTGGAGGTGGCTACGACCTTCGAGCGGGCGCTGGAGACTTTGGCGACGCGGGGCGCGCTGATCGAGCGCATCGCATTCCCGGAATTCCTCGACGTCGGCATCATCGGTGCGAAGGGCGGCTTTGCCGCCGCCGAGAGCTACGCCTGGCACCGGTTCCTGCTGACCAGCAAAGGCGACGTCTATGATCCCCGCGTCTCCGTCCGCATCCTGCGCGGCGAGGCGATCACGGTGCCCGACTACATCGAAATGCTCAACGCCCGCCGTTCGCTGGTCACGCGCGCCGCGGCGCGGATCGCGCCCTACGACGCGCTGGTGATGCCGACCACCGCCAACACGCCGCCTGTCATCGCCGACCTCGCCGACGATCAGGCCTTTGCCCGCGAGAACATCCGCGCTTTGCGCAACTGCACCTTCATCAACATGATCGACGGCTGCGCGATCTCGCTGCCGGCCCATCGCCACGGCGAGGTCCCGGTCGGCCTGATGCTGGCGCAGTCCGGCGGCAACGACCGCAAGCTGCTGGAGATCGCGGCGGGGGTCGAGGGCGTGGTGCGGGGGTGAGTTCACTGAGCAGACGAGTGGTCGTCTCGGAACACCTTAGTTCCATCTGGAAACGGGTGGCGTGACGGAGTTCTGAGGGCCACATTGCGTGGATGACGAACGCGCGCAAAATGGCATCGATTCCGCCAGTCCTTGGTTCTCCGGGCATCGACGCGATCGATTGGCCGATGGTCGAACGCGACCTCGATGCCGGCGGCTGCGCGGTGTTGATGCAGCTGGTCTCGCCCGACGCGTGCCGCGCGCTGGCGGCGCTCTATCCGGACGATCGACACTTCCGCAGCCGCGTCGTCATGGCGCGGCACGGGTTTGGCCGCGGCGAGTACAAATATTTCAGCTATCCGCTGCCGGATCCGATCGCGCGGCTGCGGCCGCTGCTCTATGCGCGTCTGGTCGCGATCGCCAACCGCTGGAACGCGGCGATGGGGATCGACGTGCACTATCCGGCCGAGCACGCCGACTTTCTCGCGCGCTGTCATCAGGCCGGCCAGACCAGGCCAACGCCGCTGCTGCTGCAATATGTCGAGGGCGACTACAACTGCCTGCACCAGGACCTCTATGGCGAGCACGTGTTTCCGCTGCAGGTCGCGATCCTCTTGTCCGAGCCGGGGCGCGATTTCGACGGCGGCGAGTTCGTGCTGACCGAGCAGCGGCCGCGCATGCAGTCGCGCGCCGAAGTCGTGCCGCTGCGGCAGGGCGATGCCGTGGTGTTCGCCGTCCACAATCGGCCCGTGCAGGGCACGCGCGGCAGCTACCGTGTCAACATGCGTCACGGCGTCAGCCGTCTGCGCGGGGGACAGCGGCATACGCTCGGCGTGATCTTTCATGATGCGAAGTGAGGAGCATGACGGCTGATCTGTTCGATGCACTGGATCGCGCGGGACCGGCCCGTGAGCAGCTCGCGCCGGGCGCCATGCTGCTGCGCGGCTTCGCGCGGCCACAGGAGGCGGAGCTGATCGCGATGATCGATGCCATTGCGGCGCAGGCGCCGTTTCGGCGCATGGTGACGCCCGGCGGGCATCAGATGTCGGTGGCGATGACGAGTTGTGGCGCCTGCGGCTGGGTCACGGACCGGACCGGCTATCGCTACGATGCTGTTGATCCGGACAGCGGCCAGCCATGGCCGGCGATGCCGCCGCTGTTTCGCGACCTCGCCGAGCAAGCAGCGAGCCAGGCTGGCTTTGCCGGCTTCGCGCCGGATGCCTGCCTGATCAACCGCTATGAGCCTGGCGCCAAGATGTCGCTGCATCAGGATCGCGACGAGCGCGACATCGGCGCGCCGATCGTCTCGGTGTCGCTGGGCTTGCCCGCGACCTTCCTGTTCGGCGGCCTCAAGCGCACCGACAAGACGCAGCGCTATCGGCTGGTTCATGGCGACGTCGTCGTGTGGGGCGGCCCGGCACGGCTCGCCTTCCACGGCATAGCCCCGCTCGCCGACGGCGAGCATGCGCTGCTCGGCCGCCGGCGCATCAACCTGACGTTTCGCCGCGCGCGGTAGTTCTGGCCGCTGTGTGATCCTCCTCATTTTGCAACGGCAATCCCCGGCTCTATGCTGCGCCTGGGAGAGGGGCCATGAGCACTGTCGAACTTGCGGAGGAGCGGGCGCCGGCGGCGACGCGACTCGGACTTCATCTGGCGCTGCTGCAGCTGGTTTTCAGCCTGCTGTGGACCACCTACGTGATCTATCTGCCCAAGCTCGCGGCTGAGGCGGGCATCGCGCCCTCCGCCGTCATTCTGATCCTGATGCTGGACCAGGCGATCTTCACGCTCGCGGATACGGCGATGGGGATCGCCGCCGATCGGCTCGGGCGGATCGCCGGCCGCTTCGGCATTTTCATCGCGTTGGTGACGGCGGTATCCTGCTGCGCGTTCGTCGCGCTGCCGTTCGCGGCCGGATCGGTCAGTCCGGCGGTCTTCATCGCACTGATCGCAATCTGGGCGCTGACCTCCTCGGTGTTGCGGGCGCCGCCTTTGACCCTGCTCGGGCGCCACGCGGCGCGGCCTGCCGTCCCGTTTCTCACGGCGCTGGTGATGCTCGGCTATGGTGTGGCCGGCGCGGTGTCGCCCTATCTCGGCGTGGTCATGCGCGACTATGATCCGCGGCTGCCGTTCATCATCTCCTCGGCCGTGCTGCTGCTGACGGCGCTCGGCGTGTCGCGGATCGCGCAGGAGGGCCGCTTGGCGGCAAAGCCAGTCACCGCGATCGCTGACCCCAAGCCGCTGCGCGGACTGCCGCTGCTGTTCATCGGCGCCATGGTGATCCTGGCGCTCGGCTATCAGCTGCATTTCAGCATCAACAGCTCCGCCTTCTACCTCCGTTTCGCCAAGCCGGAGGATCTGCCCTGGCTGATGCCGGTGTTCTGGATCGGCTTCAACCTCGTGCTGTTTCCGGCCAGCGTGGTGGTGAAGCATCGCGGCGGGCTGATCGTGATGGGCGTCGCGGGCCTGCTCGGCGCGATCGCGATCGTCATCGCGGAGTTTGCAGGAGCGCTGAACGTGCTGATCGTGGCGCAGTTCATCGCCGGCGCGGCCTGGGGCTGCATGATGATGAGCGCGATCTCGGCGGCGCTCGCGATCGGATCGACGGGCGCCGAGGGCAAGGTGACGGGGCTGGTGTTCTCGGCGCTCGCGCTGGCCACGTTCGCGCGGATCGCCGCCGTCGCCGGTGGCCTGCAGAAGCTGCCCGACTATGCGCCGCTGGTGCAGTGGGCGCCGGTCGCGTGCTGGCTCGTCGCCGGCGCCGGTCTCTTGGCGATGGCCGCGGCCGGATTGCGGGGACGCGGCGCGTCCCCGCCGTAAGGTCGATCAGACCCCCGCAGGCTTTGCCGGATGGATGAAGGCCCAGGGCGAGACTTCGCTGTCGCGGGGCACCTCGATGTCGATCAGATACGGCCCGCCATGCGCCAGCGCTTTTTCGAGCGCCGATCTGAACTGATCCGGTGACGTGACCTTGCTCGCGGCGACGCCGAAGGAGTCGGCGAGCTTGACGAAATCCGGATTGACGAGATCGGAGGCAACGACGCGGCCATCGAAGCGCTCGCGCTGGTCGCGCCGGACATTGCCATAAGAGTTGTTGTTGAACACCAGGGTGACCACGCCGATGTTGTACTGCACGGCCGTCGCCAGCTCCTGAACGGCGAACATGAAGCCGCCATCGCCGGTGATCGCCACCACAGGCTTGTCGGGATGCGCGACCTTGGCGCCGAGCGCGGTCGGGAAGCCCGCGCCGAGCGTGCCCTGATAGCCCGAGGTGATGAAGGTGCGCGGCTCATAGACCGGAAAGCCGTACCAGGAGGCGAAGCCGACCTGGGACAGTTCGTCGGTGACGATGGCGTCCTTCGGCAGCACCTCGCGCAGCACGTTCAGATAGGCCATCTGCGGCTGGACCTTCTGGATCTCCTGCACGGTCGCCGCGCTGGCCTCGCGGATCACCGCGCGGCGTCCGGACGTCTTGCTATAGCCCGCCTTGCTGACGGCCGCAGCCAGCGCAGCCGTTCCGGCCTTGGCATCGGCGACGATACCGGCGTCGACGATCAGGCGCCGCATCTCGGCGGGATCGATATCGATGCGGATCGACTTCAAGCCGTCCGGCTTGAACGGCCAGCGGAACGTGGTCGGCAGCTCCATGCGGGTGCCGATGCCGATCATGAGGTCGGTGGTCGGCCATAGTCTGTAGGCCGCGGCCATGGTGAGACCGAGCTCATGCGCATTGGAGACGATGCCACGTCCGGAGCGGAAGGCGACGACGGGCGCGTCGATCATTTCGGCGAGCGCGAGAATCTCCTCGCGCGCCTCGATCGCGCCGGAGCCGACGAAGATCATCGGCGCCTTGGCGCCCGTGATCAGCGCGGCGGCCTTGGCGATGCGGTCGGGATCGGGCTGTGGCGGTGTGAACTCACCTAGCGGCTTCGCGGCTGATGTTGCGGCCTTCTGCGTGAACACGTCCCACGGCATTTCCAGCGCGGCCGGGCCGCGCCGCCCGGACATCATCTCCTGGAAGGCGCGCGACACGAGCGTCGGCGCGCTGTCCGGATATTCGATGCGCTCGGCCCATTTGACGAAGGTGCGGAGGGTCGCGAGCTGGTCCGGCATCTCGTGCAGGTGGCCGCGGCCGCGGCCGAGATAGTCGGTCGGCACCTGGCCGGTGAGGCACAGCACCGGCTCGTTGCAGCCGAACGCGGTCAGCAGCGCCGCGCCGGCATTGAGCACGCCGGGGCCGGGCACGACGCTGAACACGCCGGGCCTGCCGCTGGCGCGGGCATAGCCGAACGCCATGTAGCCGCAGGCCTGCTCATGCCGCGCGCCGACGACTTTCAACTGCGCCTGGTGGAAGGCGTCGAACAGGCCGTAGACCTGCGCGCCGGGCAGGCCGAACACGGTGTCGACGCCGTGGGCGACGAGCCCGCTGACGATGGCTTCGCCGCCGGTCATGGTGGTCATGCGTAGGTCCTGTTCCAGATCTTTACTGAGCTTCGTCGATGACGCCGTTGCGCAAGGTGCCGACGCCCTCGGCCTCGATCTCGATGACATCGCCGGGCTTGAGATAGCGCGGCGGATCGAACCGCGCACCGGCGCCGGTCGGTGTGCCCGTCACGATCACGTCACCGGGCACCAAGGTGGTGAAGGTCGAGATGTAGCTGATGAGATAGCGGAAGCCGAAGATCAGCCGTGACGTGCGGTCATCCTGGCGCAGCTCGCCATTGACATGCGTGGTCAGCCGGATGTCGGCGATCTGGCTCTCGCTGGCATAGGGCACGATCCATGGCCCGAGGCTGCCGGTGGAGTCGAAGTTCTTGCCTTGCGTGACGTTGAACTTGGCATGCCGCACCCAGTCGCGGATCGTGCCCTCGTTGCAGAGCGTCAGCGCGGCGATGTGATTGAGTGCCTGGCTTTCCGGAATGTGCCGGCCCGCCTTGCCGATGACCAGCACCAGCTCGCCTTCATAGTCCAGCTGCGGCGAGGCGCGCGGGCGCACCAAGGGCGTCTCGTGGCCGACGAAGGAGCGCGGCGTGCGCATGAACATCGACGGATATTTCGGTGCGTCCTGACCGTCCTTGTACTCGGCGTTGCGATCGGGATAGTTGACGCCGATGCAGATGATCTTTTCCGGTGAGGGGATCGGCGGCTGCCAAGTAATCGCGTCGAGGCCATGGTCGGGCGAGAGGCCGGCTGCGGCATCGATCAGCCGGGGCAGGGCGCCAGCGGCGATCACCTCGCGCAGGGTCGGATAATCCTTGGCAAAGCGCGCGGAGAGGTCGACGAGGCCGGTCTCGGTCACGAGCCCATAGCGGATCGCGCGATCGGCGGTATAGGTGGCGAGGCGAGGGGAGGTCATGGGCGGTTCTCCTTAGACGCCGAGCCGCTGGATCTTGTGGGTGCCGCGCGCCAGCGAGACGTGCTTGGTCTCCATGTAGAAGTCGAACGAGTAGTCGCCGCCGTCGCGGCCGATACCCGACGCCTTCATGCCGCCGAACGGCGTCGGCAGATGGCGGACGTTCTCCGAGTTCAGCCAGATCATGCCGGCCTCCAGCGCATCCGCGACGCGCAGCGCGCGCCCCATGTCGCTGGTCCAGACATAGCCGGTGAGGCCGTATTGCACGTTGTTGGCGATCGCGATCGCATCCGCATCGTCGCGGAACGGGATCACCGTGAGGAAGGGCCCGAACACCTCCTCCTGCGCCACGCGCATCGTCTGGCTCGCGCCGGTCACCAGCGTCGGCTCGACATAGTGGCCGCCGCCCGGCCCATCGAACCGCTTGCCGCCGACGGCGACGATCGCGCCGTCCTGGCGCGCGACGTCGACGTAGGAGCAGACCTTGGCGAGATGCCGCTCATGGATCAGCGGCCCGATCTCGGTGGCCGGATCGAGCGGATGGCCCACTTTCAGCGCACGCACGCGCGCGGCGAGTTTTGCGGTGAAGCTCTCGGCGATGCTCTGCTGCACCAGCAGCCGGCTCGAGGAGGTGCAGCGCTCGCCATTGAGCGAGTAGATCATGAACACGACCGCATCGAGCGCGCGGTCGAGATCGGCATCGTCGAACACGATCACCGGGTTCTTGCCGCCGAGCTCGAAATGCACCCGCTTCAGGGTCGCTGCGCCCTGCGCCATGATGGCGGAGCCCGTCGAGCTCTCGCCGACGAAGCCGATCGCCTTGATCCCAGGATGCTCGGTCAGCGCCTTGCCGGCCTCTTCGCCGAAGCCATGAACCGTATTGAGCACGCCGTCGGGAATGCCGGCGTCCTTGGCGAGCTTCGCCAGCCAAAGTGCTGTGATCGGCGACCACTCCGCCGGCTTGTGCACCACCGTGCAGCCGGCGGCGAGCGCCGGCGAGATTTTCCAGGTCGACAGCATGAACGGCGTGTTCCACGGCGTGATGACGCCGACCGGGCCGATCGGCACCCGCGTCGAGATGTTCCAATGCTCGTCGCTCGGCGTGCTCAGCCCGTCGCGGGCCTCGGTGCATTTGTCGGCGAAGAAGCGGAAGTTCTCGGCGGCGCGGATCGCGGCCTTGGCCATGAAACGGTAGGCCTGGCCGGTGTCGATGCATTCGAGCACGGCGATGTCGTCGGCATGATCCTCGATCGCGTCGGCCACGCGATGCAGCAGCTTGCGACGCATCGCCGGCGCCATGTCGCGCCACGACTTGAACGCGAGCGCCGCCGACGTCGCCGCGCGATCGATGTCCTCGGCATTGCCGCGCGCGACGGTGGCGAGCACGGCATTGTCGATCGGGGACTTCGTCTCGAATGTCGCGCCCGAGATGGCCGGCACCACCTTGCCGTCGATGAAATGGCCGATGCCCTCGTCCTTCAGCTTCGCGAGCAGGGGAGCGGCGCGGTCGAGATTGGCCTTGTAGATATCGGCTTTGGGAGTGGCCTTATCCATGGGATGCCTCCGCTTTCAGGGCGTCGTGGATGTTGTTGCGCTTCCAGCTGGTTGCGGCGTCGTTGATCTGCATGTCGAAGGACAGCGCGAACTTGGTGCTGGCGAAGACCGGATCGAGAGACGCCGAGAGCGCCTTGAAGACGTGCTCGCCGGCCTTCTGCCGCGCCGGCAGGTCGCGGCCTTCGCCGAGCCGCAGCAGCATCGCGAGGAAGCCGTAGTCGGCCTTGCCGTCGGCGATCGCATAGTGCTCGCAACGGATCGCGCGCACGCGGATGCCGCCGACGGGGAAGATTCCGGTCTCGGTGGCGGCCTTGCGCACGATTTCGCAGACCTCGCCCATATCGAGACGCGACTCGAGATTGGCGGAATATTCGATGCTGAAATGCGGCATTGTGAGACAACTCCGAACAGGTGTCAGGCGAAGTAGCAGCTCACCGTGCCATAGGGACCATAGTCGGCCTGGATCGTGTCGCCCTTGCGGGCCTCGATCGGCCGGATGAAGGAGCCTGCCAGCACGACCTGGCCCGGTTCCAGCGCGAGCCCTTGGCTTGCGATCTTGTTGGCGAGCCAGGCCACGGCCGTCGCCGGATTGTTCAACACCCCGGCCGCCAGCCCGGTCTCTTCCAGCTGGCCGTTCTTATAGCAGAGTGCGCCGATCCAGCGCAGGTCGGTATCGAGCGGCCGTAGCGGCCGGCCGCCGAGCACGATGCCGGCATTGGCCGCATTGTCGGCGATGGTGTCGAAGATCTTGCGCGTCGCCTTGGTCGCGGGATCGACGCGCTCGATCCTTGTGTCCAGAATCTCCAGCGCGGGCACGACGAAATCGGTTGCGTTGAGCACGTCGAACAGCGTGCAGTGTGGCCCTGAAAGACGGTGCTTCATGACGAAGGCCAGCTCCGCCTCGATCCGCGTCGCGATGAAGCGGTCGGAGGGAACGATGCCGCCATCGGCAAAGAACATGTCGTCGAGCAATACTCCGGAATCCGGCTCGTCGATGTCGAGCGCGCTCTGCATCGCCTTCGACGTCAGGCCGATCTTGTGTCCCTTGATCGTGCGGCCCTCGGCGACCTTGATGTCGATCCAGGCCTTCTGGATCGCATAGGCGTCGGCGATCGCTATGTCGGGAAATTCCTGGGACAGCTGCCTGATCTGGCGGCGGCTCTTCTCGGCCTGATCCAGACGCAGGGCGCAGCTATGAATCTGGTCGCTGGTCAGCGGCATGAGGGGGCCTCGAAAAAGAGGTGGCGGCAAATGATTAACATGTTAAGTTTTGCCGGGCAAACCGAAATGACGTTTGCTGCAGTGCAAATCTCGGGGCGCGCGCGGCCAGGATGGTGAGATGAGCGAGACCAAGGCCAAGAGCGCGAAGCCGGCCGCGAAGGAAGCACGCAAGGTGCCGATGCGCGATTTCTCGCAGTCGCTGCCGATGGCGTTGTTGCGCGCACGCGAAGCCGTGATGCGGCAGTTTCGTCCCAGCCTTCGGCAGCACGGGCTCACGGAGCAGCAATGGCGGATTCTGCGCGCGCTGGCGGCGGTCGATGAGATCGAAGTGACGGAGCTGGCGCGCGTCGCCTTCCTGCTCGGGCCAAGCCTGTCACGCATCCTGCGCGATCTCGAGGCGCGCGGCCTGATCCAGCGCGAGGTCGATGCGCGCGACATGCGCAGGGGCGTTCTGTCGATTTCCGCAAAGGGCGTGAAGTTGATCGCGCAGGTCGCGCCCGGCTCCGAGGCCATCTATGCGTCGATCGCCAGCCGCTACGGCGCGCGCAAGCTTGCCGCGCTGCAAAAAATGCTGGCGGAGCTTGAGGGCAGCCTCGCGCAATTTGGTGAATCCGACGATGCCGAAGAGGTGTGAGTGCAAATTTGCATGAGCGTAGGAAGATGACGCATAGCTCATGCATAGGTGTTAGGCACGATGGAGGTGCTGCCGGCGCGTTGTCGCCTTTGTGTCGATGAAAGTGGTGGTGATCGATGAAGTTGCCGCGATATCAATTTACGGATGGCAGAAGAGACCTTAAACAGCAGGAGAGGTCACGCTCCGGAACGGTGCTGACACATGCGACGACCCGTAAGACGGCCAGATAGCAAGCCTGGCATATAACAAGCCGCCAAAGAAATGCGGTCAGGGAGGACTTTCATGAAGCTTACGAGACGCGAATTCGCGGCCGGCATCGCCGCCGGCCTTGCGGCCCCCACCGTCATCACCAGCGCCCGCGCGCAGGCTGCGACCATCAAGATCGGCATGTGCGCACCGGTCACGGGGCCTGCGGCGGAATCCGGCGGTTACGCGATCAAGGGCGCCAAGCTGGCGCTGGAAGCCGTCAACAAGGCCGGCGGCATTCTCGGCAAGCAGGCCGAGCTGATCATCGAGGACGACCAGACCACCAATCCCGGTATTGTCCTGGCCTTCTCCAAGCTGGCCGCGCAGTCCGATATCGTGGCTTTCCTCGGCTCGATCCGCTCGACTCAGGTCCATGCGATTTCGCCCGACGTGATGAAACTCGGCAAGCCGGTGATGATCGGCGGTACCGATCCGACGCTGACTCACATGGGCAATCAATGGCTGTTCCGCTTCCGCCCCAATGACAGCTATTCGGGGCGCGTGATTGCCGATTACGGGGTCAACGTCCTCGGCAAGAAGAAATGGGCGGTGCTGCACTCCACCGACGCGTTTGGAACCGCCGGCGGCAAGGCGCTCAGCGCCGCGCTGGAGAAGCTCGGCGCTCCCGCGGTGCTCGATCAGGGCTACGCCAATCAGAGCCAGGACTTCACGCCGGTCGTGCTCGCGATCAAGCAGTCCGGCGCCGACATTCTCGGCTCCTACTTTACCTTCGAGAACGATCTCGGCATCTTTGCCCGCCAATTGCGCCAACTCGGCGTCAACATCCCCTGGGTGGGTTCGCCGTCGATCGTCAACATCACGGCGTTGAAGCTCGCGGGCCCGGCGCTCTACGGAACCTACGGCGTTGCCGACTATGCCGAGGAATCGAGCGAGGGATCGAAGAGCTTCGGCAAGGCCTATCGCGACCTCGCCAAGGTGGCGCCGGACAACCAGAGTTCATGGCCGTATGATGCGGTCACCGTGCTCGCCGCGGCGATCAACAAGGCCGGCTCGACCGATCCCGTGAAGGTCCGCGAGGCGATTCTGTCGATCAAGAAGTTCCCGGGTGCCGAAGGCGAGTACAATTTCGACCAGAACGGCGACGGCCTGCATGGCTACAACATCGTGCGCAACGAAAAGGGCACGATCGTCTTCGACAAGCATATCGAGTTCAACGACTGACCCGTGACGCGCGCCTTCCCGGCTCGGCGCCGGGGAGGCCGCCCTCGAAGCACCCGCGTTTCGGCTCCTCTCATCCTCGTCGGTCTGTGATGGATCTCGTTCTCCAATTGCTGTTCACGGGCATTGGCATCGGCGCCGTCTACGCGCTGGTTGCGCTCGGCTTCGTGCTGATCTTCCGCGCCACCAATGTGGTGAACTTTGCCCAAGGCGAGTTCTCCATGGTCGCGGCCTATCTGATGGTCGTGTGTATCGAAATGGGACTGCCGTACTGGCTGTCCTTCGTGCTAGCGCTGGCCGGCATGGCGCTGCTCGGCGTCGTCTTCAATCTCGGCGTCTATTATCCGCTGCGGCACCGCACCTATCTGCCGGTGATCATCGCGACCATCGGCGCCTCGATCCTGCTCGCCAATTCGGTGCTGGCGATCTACGGCCCGCAGCCGCAGGTGCTGCAGGGCTGGTTCGAGACGCCGGGCATTCAGCTCGGGCCAGTCTATCTCGACAGCCAATATCTCCTGATCATCGTGGTCACGATCGCGCTCGTCATCTTCAACTACTGGTTCTTCGAGCACACGATGCTCGGCAAGAAGCTGCAGGCGACATCGCAGGACAAGGAGATGGCGTCGCTGCTCGGCATCTCCGTTTCCACCATGATCATGATCACCTTCATCTATTCGGCGGTGCTCGGCGGGCTCGCCGGCATCCTGGTGGCGCCGATCCTGTTCGTTTCGATCCAGATGGGCTCGACCATCGCGCTGAAGGCGTTCGCGGCCACCATCATCGGCGGCTTCGGCGACGTCACTGGGGCGATCATCGGCGGGCTCGCGCTCGGCGTCATCGAGACCTTTGGCGCGGCTTACGTGTCGGTTCCGTACAAGGACGGCTTCGCCTTCCTGGTGCTGGTGGCCTTCCTGGTCTTCCGGCCGCAGGGCATCTTCGGCGAACGCGTGGCGGAGAAGGCATGAGCGTGGGTAGCGACAACATGCCGGTCTCCGCGCCGGCCGTCAGCACGAGGCCTGCTTTCGTCAGGCACGCGCCGTATTTCATCGCCGCGGCAATCGTCGTGGCCCTGGCCGCGACCATGCAGTTCGACGGCTATGTCCTCAACATCCTGATGCAGGCGACGACGTTCTCGATCGCGGTGTTCGGGCTCTCGGTGGTGCTCGGCCTGTGCGGCCAGATCAATCTGGCGCAGGCGGCCTTCTTCGGCTTCGGCGCCTATGCGGTCGGTATCGGCACCACGGACCTGCAGATGAACTACTGGGTGTGCCTCGTGGCGGGTTGCCTGGCTGCGCTGGCTGCGGGCGCATTCCTGGGCATGTCGACCTTGCGGCTCGGCGGGCACTATCTGGCGATGGTGACGATCTCGTTCCAGCAGATCGTGACCTTGGTCATGATCAACGCGATCTGGCTGACGCACGGACCCGACGGCGTCTCCAGGATCGGGCGTCCGGGGCTGTTCACGACCTCGCAGGGCTATCTCGCCTTCTGCGTCGCGATGCTGGCCATCGTCGGCTATCTGGTCTGGCATCTTCCGGATACCAAGCTCGGCCGCGCGATGCGGGCCGTCCGCGACAACGAACTGGCGGCCGGAGTTAACGGCATCGATGTCTTCCGAACCAAGGTCTCCGCCTTCGCGATCTGTGCCGCGCTGGGCGGTCTCGCCGGTGGCCTGTTCGCCGGCGGCTTCGCCTATGTCAGTCCGGATCAGTTCTCGTTTGCGGAATCGATCGTGTTCCTGACCATGTCGCTGCTCGGCGGCGTGGCCTCGCCGATCGGATCTGCGATCGGCACGGGGCTCCTGATCCTGATCCCGGAATGGCTGCGTTTCCTGAAGAGCGTTCCGGGACTGTATCTGGCGATCTACGGCCTGTTCGTGATCCTGATCATCCGCTTCATGCCGGACGGCATCTGGGGCTTCGTCGCCGCGGCGCTGGACAAATGGCGCGCCAAGATCAAGACCTCGCCCGCGACCAAGCCGTTGCAACTCGCGCCCGCGACGGTCGGCGGTGACATCGTGCTGGAGGTGCAGAGCCTGTCGAAGCATTTCGGCGGCCTGAAAGCCGTCGACAATGTCGACATCGCAGTCAGGCGCGGCGGCGTGCACGCGCTGATCGGACCCAACGGGTCCGGCAAGACGACGACCCTGAACGTGCTCTCGGGTCTCTACAAGGCGACGTCAGGCCGGATCGTGCTCGACGGCGTCGACATCACGACGATGCCGCCGCATCAGCGCACGGCGGCAGGGCTCGGCCGCACGTTCCAGAACATCCGGCTGTTTCGCTCGATGACGGCGCTGGAAAATGTCGAGATCGGCGCCGAGCGTCCCGGCAACACGATGATCGGGGCAGGGGGCGCCGCCGCGCTGACCGAACGCGCGATGGAGGCCTTGACCTTCGTCGGCCTCGGCAGCCGCGCCAACGAGCCGATCACGAGCTTCTCCTACGGCCATCAGCGCCTGATCGAGATCGCGCGCGCGCTGGCGTCGAACCCGACGCTGCTCCTGCTCGATGAGCCGGCGGCGGGCCTCAACTCGACCGAGAAGCTCGAGCTGCACGAGCTGTTGAAACGGATCGCGGCGCAGGGCCTCACCATCCTGATCATCGATCACGACATGACGCTGGTGTCGGAGGCGGCGCAGCACATCACCGTGCTCAATTTCGGACGCCGCATCGCGGACGGCGAGTCGATGGCGGTGCTGCGTCATCCCGACGTCGTCTCCGCCTATCTCGGGAGCGAATGATGGCGCTGCTGGACATTCGCGACCTCGTCGTCCGCTACGGCGAAATCGAGGCGCTGCGCGGCGTGTCGTTCAGCGTCGAGCAGGGCCAGGTCGTGACTCTGCTCGGCGCCAACGGGGCCGGCAAGTCGACCACCTTGCGCGCGATCTCCGGCCTCGCCAAGCCGGCGGCCGGCGAGATCCTGTTCGACGGCAAGTCGATTGCGGGGATGGGGCCCGAGGCGATCGTCCGGCTCGGCATCTCGCATGTGCCCGAAGGCCGCAGGGTGTTTCCCGGCCTCTCCGTCAAAGAGAACATCATGCTCGGGGCCTCGAACCGGCGCGCGCCGAAGAAGCAACTCTCGGATGAGGCGGACGCGATGTTCGACCTGTTTCCCGATATCCGCGCGTTTTCCAATGCGCTGGGCTGGACGCTGTCCGGTGGCCAGCTGCAGATGGTCGCGGTCGCCCGCGGCCTGATGGCCAGGCCGAAGCTGCTGCTGCTCGACGAGCCGTCGCTGGGGCTGGCGCCGGTGATCGTGCAGGCGGTGTTTCGCATCATTTCCGAGATCCGGCGCACCACCACCGTCTTGCTCGTCGAGCAGAATGCGCGCATGGGATTGTCGGTCGCCGACTACGGCTATGTGCTGGAGACCGGGCGTATCGTGCTTGGCGGCAAGCCCGACGAACTCTGGGGCAACGAAGCCATCGCCGCCGCCTATCTCGGCGGTCACGCCAAAGCGGGTTAACTGGAAGTTCTGGTCATGGTCACCATCAAGCTCGACAACCTCATCGATTTCGTCGCGGACGTGTTCGCACATGCCGACTCGTCGCCGGAAGAAGCCCGCCGGATCGCGACCTATCTCACCACGGCGAACCTCACCGGGCATGACAGTCACGGCGTCATCCGGGTTCCCGTCTACATCCGCTGGAAGAAGATGGGCTCCATCGTGCCCAATCAGACGGCCGAGATCGTCGTCGATACGCCGTCGCTGGTGGTCGTCGATGGCAAGTTCGGCTACGGCCAGACGGTGACGCCACAGGCAGTGAAGATCGGCATCGACAGATGCAAGAAGAGCGGGCTCGCAGCGCTGGCGTTGCGCAACTCCGGTCATCTCGGCCGTGTCGGCGACTGGGCAGAGATGGCCGCAGCCGAAGGGCTGGTGTCGATCCACTTCGTCACCGCGGCAGGCTCTTTGCTGGTGGCGCCGTATGGCGGCGTCGAGAAGCGGTTTTCCACGGCGCCTTATTGCGTCGGCATTCCGCGTCAGGGGCAGGACCCGATCGTGCTGGATTTTGCGACCTCGATCGTTGCCGAAGGCAAGGTGCTGGTGGCGAGCCGCGGCGGCAAGAAGCTGCCGAAGGGCGCGCTGATCGATGCCGACGGCTCGCTCAGCGAAGACCCCTCCGTTCTCTATGGCCCTTACGAGATGGAGGGCACGCGCGACCACACCAAGGGCACGGGCGCGATCCGCGCCTTCGGCGAGCACAAAGGCTCGGGCCTGGCCTTCATCTGCGAACTGCTCGGCGGCGCCCTGACCGGCACCGGTGCCACCTCGGCGAACCGGCGCTTTGCCAACGGCATGCTCGCGATCTACATCGACCCCAAGGTGGTCGATCCCGCCAACTTCTTCGATGGCGAGATCACCCGCTACACGGATTTCATCCGGCAGACCAAGCCGGTCTCCGGCGTCGATCAGGTGCTGGTGCCCGGCGATCCCGAGCGCAAGACCCGGGCCGAGCGCACCGCCAACGGCGTGCCCTTGCCGGATGACACCTGGGCGGCGATAGTGAACACGGCGCGCGAGGTCGGCGTCAGCGAAGCGAGCATTCAGCGGGCGACATCGTGAGGCAATGCGATCACGGGCGCGCGACGTCATCGTTGCCGGTCGGCTGGAGCACGCACAGTGGTCGTCATCGCCTGGGTTAACAAAGTCCAACACGTCAGATCAGTTTGAATAGCAGGGAAGGAAACCAGTCGTGGCGAACAACAAGGTCAAGCAGCTCTGGGCCGAAGGCAAGACGGTGGTGAATGCCTGGCTTGCGATCCCCTCGGGATTCTCCGCGGAGGTCGTGGCGCAGTGCGGCTTCGACAGTGTCACCGTGGATATGCAGCACGGCGTGCAGGACTATCTGTCGATGGTGCAGTGTTTCCAGGCGATGCACGGCCATCCGGTCACGCCGATGGTGCGCGTGCCGTGGAATGAGCCCGGCATCATCGGCAAGGTGCTCGACGGCGGCGCCTACGGTGTCATCTGCCCGATGGTCAACACAGCGCAGGAGGCGCGCAACCTCGTTTCCTATTCCAAATATCCGCCGAAGGGTGTTCGCTCGAACGGCCCGATCCGCTCGGGCATGTATGGCGGCGCGGGCGAGTATCAGAAGACGGCCAACGACGAGATCGTGCTGCTGCCGATGATGGAGACGAAGACGGCAGTCGAGAACATGGAGTCGATCCTCGATGTCGAAGGCATCGACGGCGTCTATATCGGCCCGTCCGACCTCGGCTTCTCCTATGGTCTCGTGCCGAAGCTCGACCGCGACGAGCCGGAGATCCTCAAGATCTATGAAAAGATCGTGAAGGAGTGCGGCAAGCGCGGTCTCAACCCCGGCATCCATTGCAGCGGCGCCGAGGGCGCGGTCCGCGCCATCAACATGGGCTTCAAGCTGGTGACCTTGTCCAACGAGGTCGGCTTGATGCAGGTCTACGCCCGCCAGCAGGTCGCGCAGACCCGCAAGGACTCGGGTGGCAAGGCGTAAGAGAAGAGGCGAATGGCGAATGGGGAGTAGCGAGTAGGGAATTCATTCTATTTGCCACTTGCCACTTGCCACTCGCCATTCGCGCATCCGTGACCGACCGACATCTTGAAACGAGAGAAACGCCATGGCTCCCGCTCCCGTCATCCGTCTTCATCCCGAGGACAGCGTACTGATCGCGCGCGCGAGCCTGCCGCCCGGGCTCGTGGTGGCCGATGGCGTGATCACGGTCGACCGCATCCCGGCGGGGCATAAGGTCGCAGTGCGCCCGATCGCGCAGGGCGAGCCGGTCCGCCGCTACGGCCAGATCATCGGTTTCGCCACCGCACCGATCGCGCCGGGACAGCACGTTCATACTCAGAACTGCGGCATGGGCGATTTCGCCAAGGACTATGCCTATGGCGTCGACGTGAAGCCGACGCCGAATTTCGATCTGCCGGCGACGTTCGAGGGCATTCGCCGCCCCGACGGCAGGGTTGCGACCCGCAACTACATCGGCATTTTGACCTCGGTGAACTGTAGCGCCCATGTCGCGGGCCTCGTCGCCGATGTCTTCAAGAAGAATCCGTTTACCGATGACAACCCGCTCGCCGACTATCCCAATGTCGATGGCGTCGTCGCCCTGACGCACAAGACCGGCTGCGGCATGACGCTCGACGAGCCGCTGAAACTGCTGCGGCGAACGCTCGGCGGCTACGCGCGCCACGCGAATTTCTCTGCGGTGATCGTGCTTGGTCTCGGGTGCGAGGCCAATCAGATCGGTGGGCTGATGGAGGAGCAGAAGCTCGCCGGCCGCCTGCGTGCGATGGACATCCAGGAGGTCGGCGGCACCCGCAAGACCGTCGAGGCCGGTATCGGCTTCGTGCGGGAAGCGCTCGCCGACGCCAACAAGGTCAGGCGCGAGACGGTGCCGGCCAGCGAACTGACGGTCGCGCTGCAGTGTGGCGGCTCGGACGGCTATTCCGGCATCTCGGCAAATCCAGCCCTCGGCGCGGCCAGCGATCTGCTGGTGCGACATGGTGGCACGGTGATCCTGTCGGAGACGCCCGAGACCTATGGCGCCGAACATCTGCTGACGCGGCGCGCGGTCAGTCGCGAGGTCGGCGAGAAACTCGTCTCCTTGATGCGCTGGTGGGAGGAATACACCGCACGGGAGGGGGCTGAGATGAACGCCAATCCGAGCCCGGGCAACAAGGCCGGCGGTTTGACGACGATTCTGGAGAAGTCGCTCGGCGCGATGGCCAAGGCCGGCAGCACCAATCTGGTTGATGTGCTGCATTATGCCGAAGCCGTCACCAAGAGGGGCTTCGTCTTCATGGATACGCCCGGCTACGACCCGGTGGCTGCGACGGGGCAGGTGGCCGGAGGCGCCAATCTCGTCTGCTTCACCACCGGCCGCGGCAGCGTGTTCGGCTGCAAGCCTGCGCCGTCCATCAAGCTTGCGACCAACACGCCGATGTACAAGCGGATGGAAGACGACATGGACGTCAACTGCGGCACCATCCTCGATGGCGAGGAGACGGTGCAGGATTGCGGTCAGCGCATCTTCGAGTTGATTCTGAAGACCGCCTCCGGTCAGCAGACCAAGAGCGAGAGTTTCGACTTCGGCGGGGCCGAGTTCGCGCCCTGGGTGCTCGGCGCGACCATGTAGCTGGGGACGATGTAGCTGGGATAGCTTAGCTATTCAGCTTCTGGGACCTGTTTGCCGGCGGTTTTTCGCCGGCATCTGATCGCAGCTGAGATCGCCGCGTAGCTGAGACTGGATCGCAACTGAGATCAGATGACAGGTGAGAAGCGCCGCCGCAGGCTGGCCGTGCTGACGCGCGCGCGACAGCGGCGCCGAACGACTTACCGCTGGTGGCCCAGTCCGATACCCAGCGCCAGAGCCTTCTGGCGGAGCGAGCCTTCGGTCCGTTTCATCGCCTTGGCGATCTTGGCAACCGGGGTCTTGGACTTCGAGTGCTGCTTCAGCAGCTTGATATCGGCGGGCGTGTAGGGTTTCCGCGCCAACTTCTTGGTAGCTGCCTTCTTAGCTGTCTTCGCCACTTGATTCTCCTTTTGGCAATGGGGGTCCTAAATAGCACGTGTAGTCGAGCTATCAAGCGATTGCGGCAAATGCAACGCTATTAGTTCGTGTTAGTTCATTATTCGGGGTTAACCCGAATGATGGCGAAATGGTCAATCTTCCGTGAGCGCCGAGGCGTTTCTCTGTGGACAACTCATGCGGACGCGGATGCGCCGGCTTGTTTGTTCCTCTCTCGTTCTTCACGGCGCGGCTAGAACGGCCCATCCATTTCCGTCGGATAGGCGACCAATGCGTGCAGGCGCGACGCTTGATCGCGGCTGATGAGACCAAAATCGGTCCGAAAAGCCATGTTTGGGGCCCCGGAGTGTTCAATAGGCAGCTCTGCCCGTTGTTAGTGCTTGATCCCTGAGCATAGCAATGTTCTGCTCAAAAAAGTTGCTGGAGCTCCGAACCCCGTGTCAATCTACGTCGCATTACATCACGTGACCCATTACAAATATGATCGTCCGGTCGAGCTGGGGCCACAAACGATCCGTCTGCGTCCTGCACCACATACCAGGACCCCCGTACTGAGCTATTCGCTCAAGATCACACCAACAAACCATTTCGTGAACTGGCACCAGGATCCGCAAGGCAACTGGCTGGCACGCTATGTTTTCCCTGAGAAGGTCAGTGAACTGAAAATCGAAGTCGATTTCACGGCACAGATGACCGTGATCAATCCTTTCGATTTCTTCGTCGAGCCCTATGCCGACAGTTTCCCATTTACCTATCCGGAAGGACTGAGAACGGAACTCGCGCCCTATCTCGAAACCATCGATCCGGGGCCGCTGTTCGCCGACTACTTGAAGTCGATCCCCCGCGAGGCCGACAACACCGTCAACTACCTCGTCGAACTCAATGCGCAGTTGCAGAAAAAGATTCGCTATATCATTCGGATGGAGCCCGGCGTTCAGACACCGGAAGAGACGCTCTCCGCATCCGCGGGCTCCTGTCGCGACTCGGCCTGGCTGCTGATCCAGACGCTGCGCCATCTCGGGCTCGCTGCTCGCTTCGTCTCCGGCTATTTGATTCAGCTGCGGCCCGACATCGATCCGATCGAGGGACCGGTTGAGGTCGAGAACGATTTCACCGACCTGCATGCCTGGGCCGAGGTCTATCTGCCCGGTGCTGGGTGGATCGGCTTCGACGTGACGTCCGGCATGCTCGCCGGCGAAGGGCACATTCCCGTCGCTGCGACTCCGCACTATCGGTCGGCCGCGCCCATCACCGGCAGCGCCGGCGTGGCCGAGGTCGACTTCAACTTCGAGATGAGCGTGAGGCGTATTCGCGAAGCGCCGCGGATCACACGGCCGTTTTCCGATGCTGCCTGGGACAAACTGGACCGTTTGGGCGAGGCGGTCGATGCCGATCTCGAAGCCCACGACGTGCGCCTGACGATGGGCGGTGAGCCGACCTTCGTATCGATCGACGACATGGAGGCGGCGGAATGGAATACGGCTGCTGTCGGTCCGGCCAAGCGCGGACTTGCCGATCAACTGATCAGGCGGCTGCGCGCGCGCTTTGCGCCCGGTGGGCTCCTGCACTACGGCCAGGGCAAATGGTATCCGGGCGAAAGCCTGCCGCGCTGGGCGTTCGGACTCTACTGGCGAAAGGATGGCGAGCCGATCTGGCGCAATCCTGACCTCATCGCGAGCATCGATGGCCCCCGCATGGCGACGATCGCGGACGCAGAGCGCTTTCTCGATACGGCGGCTGATGCGCTCGGGCTCGAGGCGGACTACGTGATGCCGGCCTATGAGGACCCTGCGCATTGGCTGCAGAAGGAGGCCGCGCTGCCGGAGAACGTCGATGCGCTCGATTCCAAGCTGGCCGATGCGGAAGAGCGCGCGCGCATGGCGCGGGTGTTCGACGAGGGACTTCACATTCCGCGCGGCTTCGTGCTGCCGATCCAGCGCTGGAATGCGCAGCCGCTGCGCTGGCGGAGCGAGCGCTGGGGCCTGCGGCGCAAGCGCCTGTTCCTGATTCCAGGCGACTCGCCGCTCGGCCTGCGGCTGCCGATCGGCTCACTCGTCTACATTCCGCCGGAGGATTTCCCGTATATCCACGAGCAGGATCCGATGGAGGCGCGCGGCCCGCTGCCGGTCTACACCTCCGGGCGGCCGGTGATCGTGCCGCAGGTGCCGCCGCTGAAGAAGCCCGATCGCCCGCCGCAACAGCAGCAGGACGTCCAGTATCAGTATTCGGGCGGGCTCGGCGTGCGCACCGCGATGTCGGTCGAGATCCGCGACGGCATTCTCTGCGTGTTCATGCCGCCGGTCGAAACCATCGAGGACTACCTGGAGCTGATCGCAACGGTCGAAGCGACCGCCGAGGCGATGCAGATCAAGGTTCACGTCGAAGGTTATGCGCCGCCGTTCGATCCGCGCATCGAGGTCATCAAGGTGACGCCCGATCCCGGCGTCATCGAGGTCAACATCCAGCCGGCTTCGAGCTGGCGGCAGGCGGTCGACATCACCTCCGGTCTCTATGAGGACGCCGCCAAGGTACGACTCGGCGCCAACCGCTTCCTCGTCGACGGCCGCCACACCGGCACCGGCGGCGGCAATCACGTCGTGGTCGGCGGCAGCTCGCCGCCGGATTCGCCGTTCCTGCGCCGGCCGGATCTGCTGAAGAGTCTCGTGCTGTACTGGCAGCGCCATCCCGCGCTGTCCTATCTGTTCTCCGGCATGTTCATCGGGCCGACCAGCCAGGCACCGCGCATCGACGAGGCGCGGCACGACAGTCTCTATGAGCTGGAGATCGCGCTCTCCAATGTGCCGCCCATCGGGCAGAGCGTGCCGCTGTGGCTGGTCGATCGTCTGTTCAGGCATCTGCTGGTCGACATCACCGGCAACACCCATCGCGCGGAGATCTGCATCGACAAGCTGTATTCGCCGGAGGGGCCAACGGGGCGCCTCGGCCTCGTCGAATTCCGCGCGCTCGAAATGCCGCCGGATCCCCGCATGTCGCTGGCGCAGCAGCTGCTGATCCGCGCGCTGATCGCGAAATTGTGGCGCGGGCCGCAGGAGGGCCGATTCGTGCGTTGGGGGACGGCGCTGCACGACCGCTTCATGCTGCCTCACTTCATCTGGGAAGACTTTCTCGATGTGCTGGATGAGCTCCGCTCGTCGGGCTACGACTTCTCGCCCGAATGGTATCAGGCGCAGCTCGAGTTCCGTTTTCCGACCTTCGGTCGCGTGCAGCATGGCGGCGTGACGCTCGAGTTGCGGCAGGCGCTGGAGCCATGGCACGTGCTGGGCGAAGAGGGCGTGGCCGGCGGCACGGTCCGCTACGTCGATTCCTCGGTCGAGCGGCTTCAAGTCAAGGCTGAAGGCTTCATCGAGGGCCGCCATCTCGTGACCTGCAATGGTAGGCGAATGCCGATGACTTCGACGGGCCGTTCTGCGGAGGCGGTTGCGGCGGTTCGTTTCAAGGCGTGGCAGCCGGCCTCGGGCCTGCACCCGAGCATTCCCGTGCACGCGCCGCTGACGTTCGACCTGATCGACACCTGGAATGGACGGTCGCTGGGCGGCTGCGTCTACCATGTGGCACATCCCGGAGGGCGCAACTACGATACCAAGCCGATCAACTCCTACGAGGCGGAAGCGCGGCGGCTGGCCCGCTTCCAGGATCACGGCCACACTCCCGGACGAATCGCGCTGCCGCCCGAGGAACGCACAAATGAATTCCCGATGACGCTCGACTTGCGCAGGCCGCTCCTGCATTGATGGCAGGGAGTTTGTGCGGAGGATCAGGGTATGGACGGCCCGAGCGGCCAGGACCAGGGAGCGAGCCCCGCCGCCGGTCGGCCGGCGGCGCGCCCGGCCTTGCGCCGTGCCGCGCAATGGGCCCGCGACTATGCGAGGCTGCCCGGCATTCCCGATGAGTTCATCGGCGCCGACGGCCAGCCGCGTGCGGTGTGGAACCGTTTCGCAGATACGTTCGCGGCGCTGGCACCGACCGACATCAACCGCAGGTTCGCCTCGGCCGATCGCCACCTGCGCGAGGCGGGCGTCACCTATCGCGCGCCGGGCGACAATGCCGAGCGATCCTGGCCGCTGAGCCACCTGCCGCTGCTGATCGACGAGGCCGAATGGGCGGAGCTGTCGCGCGGCATCGCCCAGCGCGCCGAGCTGTTCGAACGGGTGCTGCAGGACATCTACGGCGAAGGACGGCTGGTCGCGAGCGGCGCGCTGCCGGCCGCCGCCGTGGCCGGCTCCAGCGAATATCTGCGTCCGGTGTGCGGCGTGAAACCGCCGGGCGGCCGCTTCCTCACCATCTACGCCGCCGACATCGGCCGCGGCCCCGATGGCGGGTGGTGGGTCCTCAATGACCGCACCCAGGCGCCGTCGGGCATGGGCTACGCGCTGGAAAACCGGCTGGTGCAGTCGCGCGCCTTCTCCTCGATCTACAAGTCGATGAATGTCGAGCGGCTGGCGCCGTTCTTCGAGGCGTTCCGCGATTCGCTGCGTGCCATCGCCGATCGTGACGAGCCGCGCATCGGCGTGCTGACGCCGGGCACGTTCAGCGAGACCTATTTCGAACACGCGACGCTGGCGCGCTATCTCGGCTTCCTGCTGGTGGAAGGCGACGACCTCGCCGTCAGCGGCGACCGCGTGCACATCCGCACCGTGGCCGGCCTGAAGCGCGTCGACGTGCTGCTGCGCAGGCTGGATTCCAACTCGCTCGACCCGCTTGAACTCGATGCCGCCTCGCGGCTTGGCGTCGCCGGCCTGATGGACGTCGTGCGCAAGGGCGGCGTCGCGATCGCCAACATGCCGGGCTCCGGCGTGCTCGAGGCCCGCGCGCTGCTCGGCTTCATCCCGAGCCTGTGCCGGCGCGTGCTCGGCGAGGATCTCAAGATCCCGAATATCGCGACCTGGTGGTGCGGCCAGAAGTCGGCGCGCGACGAGGTGCTGTCGCGGCTCGAGGAATTCGCCATCGAAGGCGCCTATGGCCGCGCCGTGCCCGGCTTCGCGAGCAGCGGCCCGGTGCTGGCGAGCGAGCTCTCGGCGGCCGAGCGCGCGCGGCTGCGGGCCGCGATCACCCAGCGCGGCATCGACTATGTCGGCCAGGAGGTGGTGCGGCTGTCGACGACGCCGGTGTGGCAGGACGGCCGGATCGCGCCGCGGCCTTTCGTGCTGCGGGTGTTCGCGGCCGCGACGCCCGACGGCTGGACCATCATGCCCGGCGGTTTCTGCCGCATCGCCGACAAGCTCGATGCGCGGGCGGTCTCGATGGGCGACGGCGCCAGCGCCGCCGACGTCTGGGTCGTCGGCGACAAGGCGGTCGCGGCGCGCAGCCTGTTGCCGGGCTCCGACAATGTCCGCATCCGCCGTATCGCCGGCGTGCTGCCGAGCCGCGCCGCCGACAATCTGTTCTGGCTCGGCCGCCACCTCGAACGGGCCGAGGCCACCTTGCGGCTGATCCGCGTGCTCGGCGCGCAGCATCGCGATCCCGGCAAAGACTCGCCGGCGCAGCTCAACACGGCCGAACGGATCCAGCGTCTGCTGCTCGCCTGGGGCGCGATCTCGCAGACCTCGCGCAGCCGCGGCTCCCAGGTGGCGGCCGAGGCCCTCCAGGCCGATGCGCAGTCCGGCTCGGCCTTGTCCCTGCTCAAATCGGCGCAGCGCAACGCGACGTCGCTGCGCGAGCGGCTGTCGCCCGACGCGTGGCAGGTCGTCACGGAGATGACGAGCCGGCTGGCGCAGGAGGCCGATGACGAGGAGGCCGTCGTCAGCACGGCCGAGGTCATTCTGGAGAAGCTCGCGAGCTTCGCGGGCCTCGCCCAGGAGAACATGAACCGCGCCGCCGGCTGGCGCTTCCTCGACATGGGCCGGCGCGCCGAGCGCGCCATCAACACCGCGCGTTTCGCGCGTCAGTTCGGCTATGACGAGGCGACGCCCGAGGATCTCGACGTCCTGCTCACCCTGGTCGACTGCCAGATCACCTATCGCTCGCGCTATCTGATCGGCCCATCGCTGGCGCCGATCCGCGATCTCGTCGTGCTCGATCTGTACAATCCGCGCTCGGTCGCCTTCCAGATCGAGGTGCTCAACGATCACATTGCGGGCCTGCCGGTGCTGAAGGAGGACGGCCTGATCGAGCGTCCGCAGCGTCTTGCGGTCTCGCTGCGTGCGCGCCTCACCGCCGCGGAGGCGGCGCATCTCGACGGCCGCACCTTGTTCGCGCTGGAGCAGGACCTGCTCAATTTGTCGGAGGCGATCGGCCAGCACTACTTCCCGCACGGCCCGAATGCGACCCGGCCGGAAAAGCTCACGGGCCTCGCGTGATCTACGACATCCGGCATGTCACCACCTACGACTATGAGAGCCCGGTCAGCTTTGCGCGCTGTTCGCTACGGCTCGAGCCGCTCAGCGGCGACGGCCAGGAACTGATCTCCCATACCGTCGACATCCGGCCGCGCCCCTCGGAGCGGACCACGCGCCGCGACTTCTTCGGCACGCTGACCGAGAGCATCGTGATTGACACCCCGCACAAGCATCTGCGCATCGACTCGCGTTCGCGGGTGAAGCTGTCGCGCACGCCGCCGGAGCGCGACGCGCCGAGTGCGGCGTGGGAGCGCGTGCGCGATGACGCTTTCGAGGCGACCAGTCTCGGGCCGTCGTCGCCGATCGGCTACGTGTTCGCGAGCGCGCTGGTGCCGGTGCTGGAGCCGGTGACGGACTATGCGGCTGCGAGCTTTCCGGCCGGCACCGGCATCGTCGCCGGCGCGGCCGGCCTGATGCGGCGCATCCGCAACGAGTTCAAATACGATCCCAAGGCCACCGTGATCTCGACGCCGCTGCGCGAGGTGTTCGACAATCGCCACGGTGTCTGCCAGGATTTCGCGCATGTGATGATCGCAGGCCTGCGCGGGCTCGGTTTGCCGGCAGCCTATGTCAGCGGCTATCTGCGCACCATTCCGCCGGAGGGAAAGCCGCGGCTGCAGGGCGCCGATGCCACCCATGCCTGGGTGTCGCTGTGGTGCGGCGAGACGCTCGGCTGGATCGGCTTCGATCCGACCAATGATCTCGTGGTCGGCAATGATCACATCATCCTGGGCCAGGGCCGCGACTTCTCGGACATGTCGCCGGTCGACGGCATCATCGTCGGCTCGCGCAAGCAGAAGCTCGGCGTCGCCGTCGACGTCGTCATGGTCGAGTAGCTTAGGTTCCCATTGCGGAACCGCCGGAACATTTCTCTCGCATCGCACTTGATGAGCCCGAGGGGCCGAACGGGGGCTGGCTGACCCTTTTCGAGCGATGGAGTGATCGACATGAAACGCGTTGCAATCCTCATTGGCCTCGTCGGCGCCTGTGTCGCCGGCACTGCCTCGGCGCAGCCGAGTGCGAATCTCACCGGCACCTACCGCTGCATCCAGATGTGCCGCGACGGCATGATCGGCGCCCCGGCCTTCGTGACCCAGAACGGTGATGCCGTGAACATGACGACCGAGACCGGCGAGTCCCTGCAGGCCTGGCCGGACTGGAATGCGCCGAACAGCCGGCTCTGGATCGACGCGCGCGACGAAAGCGCGGTCTATTCACCGGACGGCATGCGCATTCAGTTCGACGACGGCCGCGTCTGGCAGCGCGACCTGCCGCCGCCGGTGTTCGTGGGCCGCGCGCCTGTCGTGTACGGGCGGTAAGTGATCGACAGGTGTGCCGCCGGCCTCGCGCAGGCGAGCACGCCTGCAGGTGGGATGGAAGCTGCCCGCCTCATAAATAGTGTCGTCCCGGCGAACGCCGGGACCCTGCCCACCTGCGGATGTCTGGAAGCACGCTGTTAGCAACATCCCGCGTGACACTCCCGCCGCTGGGTATGGGGCGGCGCTGCGCCAACGCTGTGCGGTGCCGGAGCTTGCCGAGGACGACAGCCTTGTTAGTAGCTTGATATCTCCAACACACGCGCCGTGTGTTCGGACCTGCTGTCATTGTCCCAGGATGCGGACGATCAGTACAACGCCGAAATGCTCAACACCTCCCCGTCTGCAGACAATGCTCGCGCCCTTCGACGTCGGTGCGAAACGATTCGATGAAGCGGCCCTGACGCTGGGTGACGAAAACGGTCTTGCCGTCACTGCCCCCGAAAGCGAGATTGGTCGGCTCGTTGGCCTTGAGCGTGATCTCCCGGACGACATGGCCGTCCGGCGCCAGCACGGCGATGCTGCCCTTGAGGATGCGCGCGACCAGCAGGCGGCCGCTGATGTCGGTGCGCAGGCCGTCGATCGTGTTCGGCTCGAACGTCTTGATCAGCCTGGCTTTGGTGAGCGTGTCGCCTTCGATCAGGTAGGACCAGATCTCGCCGCTGTTGGACTCGCCGACATAGAGCGTTCGGCCGTCGGGGCTGAGATCGATACCGTTGGCGGTTCCCATCGCCCGCGGCGCGGTCATGGCCGTGCCTTGCATCGGACCGTCGCCCGATTTGGCGATCCGCCAGATACGGCCGCTGCGCGCCTTCCAGTTCGGATCGCTCGCATAGATCGTGCCGTCGCGCGCCAGGGTGATGTCGTTGGGCTGGCTCATCTCGGCGGAATGGTAGACGAGGCGGGGCTCGGTCGTGCCGGGAGCAATGGCGAAGATGTTGTGCTTCTTGTAGTCGGCGACGAACATCACGCCGGCCGCGTCGATGCGCAATGCGTTGCCGATGCTGCCCTCCGGCAGTTTGGCGAATTGTTCCGATGCCGTCGCTTTCGGCGCGACCCTGCCGATCGTGCCGGGCTTGCCGAGATTGACCACGAACAGGTTGCCGTCGCGGTCGACGGCGGGACCCTCGATGCCGATCGTGTATTCGCCTGCCGGCGTGAGCTGGGTGCTCTCGAACAACTTTGAGGCGGCGAGGGCAGGCGCCAGCATGAGCAGTACAACAATCACCAAGCGCGCGATGCGTAGGGTGGGCAAAGGCGCGCCGGGATGCTCTCTCCGTGCCGGTGCAATGTCCGGCGCGCCGTGCCCACCATCACGTCCACCGGTGCATGCGGCCGGTGGGCACGCGCCGCCTGCGGCGGTCGCTTTGCCCACCCTAGGTTTCATGATCGCGGCGTCGGAGCGGCGCCAGAAACAACTGTTGAATGCGATGGCCATCGTCGTTCGTGCATATGCCGGTGAAAGAAGCGCGACCGGACGTAACAAATGAAGCCGGGCTTATTGACGGCAAGCCTCTCTCATTCGCGGCCGTCCGTCATCCGCCACCACGATCTGATGATGCGACCTGCTCAATGCGTCAGATGATGTTGCAGGATGTAGGCGCCGGCGCCGGCGAGATAGCCGAGCAAAGCGAGGCCGCTGATGCGGCGCACATACCAGAAGAAGTGGATGTTCTCGAGCCCCATCGCGGCGACGCCCGCGGCCGAGCCGATGATCAGGATGGAGCCGCCGGTGCCGGCGCAATAGGCGACGAACTCCCACAGGAAGCTGTCCGGCGGATGCTGGCTCAGCTCGTACATGCCCATCGACGCCGCGACCAGCGGCACGTTGTCGATCACGGCGCTGGCGAGCCCGAGCACGATCACGATCAGGTCGAGCCGGCCGACGGTGCGGTCGAGCCATTGCGCCAGCGCCTGCAGGATGTGGGTGTGCTCGAGCGCCGCGACCGCGAGCAGGATGCCAATGAAGAACACGATCGAGGGCATGTCGATCCGGGCCAACGCATGCACCAGGGTCAGGCGCTGCTTCTGCTCGGAGGCCTTGGCGCGATGGATGATCTCGCCGACCACCCAAAGAAGGCCGAGTCCGAACAGGATCCCCATGAACGGCGGCAGGCCGGTTGCGGCCTTGAACGCCGGCACCAGCACGAGGGCGCCGAGCCCAAGCAAGAACATCAGGTTGCGCTCGAATGGCCGGATGGGGCTCATCGTGGCGAGCCCCGCGCTCGCCGGGGGGGCGAGCTGCTTGCCGCGCAAGGTGAAGCCGACGATCGCGAGCGGCACCACGAGGTTCAGCAGCGAGGCGATGAAGACCGACTTCATGATCGCGAGCGGCGTGATCTGGCCGCCGATCCACAGCATCGTGGTGGTGACGTCGCCGATCGCCGACCAGGCGCCGCCGGCATTGGCCGCGATGACGATGATCGCGGCGAACACCAGCCGGTCCTCGTCACGCCCGGACAGCTTCTTCATCAGCGACACCATCACGATCGCGGTGGTGAGGTTGTCGAGCATGGCGCTGAGGAAGAAGGTGACGAAGCCGACCAGCCAGACCAGCGTGACCTGATTGCGGGTGCCGATCAGCGAGGTCACGACCTCGAAGCCATGATGGGCGTCGATCACCTCGACGATGGTCATGGCGCCGATCAGGAAGAAGATGATTTGCGCGGTCGAGGCGACGGATTCGTTCAGCTCTCCGGCGACCTGCGCCGTGGCCCCGCCGAGCAGCGCATAGACCGTCCACATCAGCCCGGCGCCGACCAGGGCGGTGGCGGCCTTGTTGATGCGCAGCGGGTGCTCCAGCGCCACCGCCGCATAGGCGAGCGCGAAGACGGCGACGATGGCAGCGGTCATGGGCAGGGCATTCCGGGCTGGATCGGCGAAGGGGCGGGATGGAACTGCCCAAGATATGACCGATCGGCGCCCGGCAGCAAGCCGTGAGCGTCGTTCAGAACAGCAGACGACGGCTCATGCCAGCGTCGCCGTGATCGTGTCGGCGTGGCTGCGGATGGCGCGGATCTCGGCGGCGCTGCGCCGCTCCAGGTTGACGTACTGATTGCGCATCCGGCCGTTGTTGGCGAAGCGGCGGCGGTGCTTGGCCAGGAAGCTCCAATATAGCGTCGTAAACGGGCAGGCCTTGTCGCCGGTCGCCTGCTTCGGATCGTAGCGGCAGTTGCGGCAATGATCGCTCATGCGGTCGATGTAGTGGCCGGAGGCGGCATAGGGCTTGGTGCCGACCACCCCGCCATCGCCATGCTGGCTCATGCCGAGCGTGTTGGGCAAGGACACCCAGTCGACGGCGTCGTGGAACATCGACATGTGCCACAGATGCACGTCGTAGGGCCTGACGCCGAGCAGCATCGCGAACAGGCCGAGCACCATCAGCCGTTCGATATGATGGGCATAGGCATGATCGATGGTGTGGCCGATCGCCTGCGCCAGGCAGCGCATGTCGGTCTCGCCGGTCCAGTAGAAGCGCGGCATCGGCAGCGTGGCGTCGAGCGCGTTCTCGTCGGCATAGTGCGGCATGCGCTGCCAGTAGATGCCGCGCACGAATTCGCGCCAGCCGATGATCTGGCGCACGAAGCCTTCGAGCGCATTGAGCGGCGCGTTGCGGTTGGCGAGCGCAGCCTCGACCACCTCGCGCGGATCGAGCATGTGCAGGTTCAGCACGCCCGACAGCCGCGAATGATACAGGAACGGCTCGTCGCTCAGCATCGCGTCCTGGTAGGTGCCGAACAACGACAGCCGCCAGGCGACGAAATCGGACAGTTCGGTTAGCGCGTCGACGCGCGACACCGGCAGGTCGAAACGGTCGAGCCTGCCCGGGCTGTTCGCAAAGCGCGCGGCGACGAGCTTGATGACATCGCGCGTGATCGCATCGGGCTGATAGGACCGGGCGGCGGGGATCGGAGGGCGGCTCCTGCCGAACCCCTTGCGGTTCTCGGCATCGTAGTTCCAGCTGCCGCCGACGGGCCGGCCGCTCTCGTCGATCAGGAGGCCGGTCTTGCGCCGCATCGCGCGATAGAACGTCTCCATGATCGGGCGCGGATGACGCTCGGTAAAGGCGTCGAACTCGTCCGCCGTGCATAGAAAGTGCCGGTCGGCGCGGAATTCGACCGGCTGCGGCAATTGCCGCAAGCGCTCGCGCACGCGCCAGTCGCCGGGCTCCAGCACGATGGTGGCTGCCGGCTGCAGCGACGCCTGATGGCGAGTGATCTCGCTGTCGAGACGGCCGGTATTGGCGGGATCGTCGAGGCGGACGTAGTGGACGCGGCGGCCGCGTCCCTCGAGCTCGGCGTGGAAGTGGCGCATCGCAGCCAGGAAGAAGGCAATGCGCATCTTGTGCTGCGGGACATAGGTCGCCTCGTCGTCGACCTCCATCTGCAGCACGACATCCTGGGACGGATCGAAGCCGTCGAACGCCGCCGAATCGGCGTCGAGCTGGTCACCCAGCACGACGACGAGATGCCTCACGGGACTGGTCTTGGTCATCGTGTCCAGTTCAGGCCGCCGCGGCCGCGACGGTAAGGGGATGGCCGAGGCAGTCCTTGCGCACCACAAGGAGGCTGCGATGCAGCCAGGTCTTGATGGTGCCGACCGGCACGCCAAACCGCTCCGACAGCCGCGTCCGGCTCTCTCCCTCGAGATAGGCGAGCGCGAGCAGACGCCGGCGCTCCTCCGGTAGGCGCTCAAGCGCCTCGCGGGCGATAGGTTCCACCAGCGCGTAGTCGAATTCCTCGTCCCGGACCGCGTCGGCAGGATCGGGGATGGAGAGGGCCTCGTCGAGCTCCGAGGTCGGCGCGCCGGTCGTGCGCAGGGCGTCGATGGCCGTGTTGCGCATGATGGTGCACATCCAGGTGATCGGTGAGGCGCGCGACGGGTCGAAGCTCGCCGCATGGCGCCAGATCTTGAGATAGCCGTCCTGCAGGATGTCGTCGAGGTCGGACGAGGAGGACAGCAAAGCGCGAACCGTGTTGCGCATCTTCACGATCGTGAGCGCATGCAGCTCGGCGAAGGCCTGGGCATCGTTGTTGCGTCCGGCGCGCCCCAGCAGCACGCCGAGATGGGCGACGCACCCCGTCTGCTCCGTGCCCGCTGACCGCATCCTCGCTCCTCCTCATTCTTGCTGACGAGAAACGAGCCGTAGTCCGGCGCGGATCACACGCGCCCGGGAACGAGAGCGCTCAGAGGCGGACGAACGGGCTAATGAGGCGGCCGAGCAGGCCGTGCATGCGCAGGTCGCCGGTCATCGCCACCAGGCACAGGCAGGGGCCGTCGTCACCGACCACCGGACGATGGTCGACCTCGTCGTCGCCATAGTCGAAATCGCCGGGACCGTAATGGCCGCCGAGATGGCTGAAGCTGCCCTTGAGCACGCAGGTCAGCTCATTGCCGGAATGGGTATGTTCGAGCATTCGCGCCCCGGGCTCCGAGCGCAGCAGGAAGGCCCGCGACTTGCCGCCGCCCGACAGCAGGATCGGACGCATGCTGATGCCCGGCGCGATGCGGCGGCGTTTGCCGATCTTGCAGCGCCGGACCATTTCGGGCAGGCCGGCCAGCTCCGGATCATGCGCGGCGACGTCGCTGACAACAGGCGCGGGCTGCGGACGGCGGTCGATCCGCGCCATCACGGCGTCGAAGGCATCCGCGCCCATCGCGACCGGCTCCACCGCATCGAGCGAGGCGCCGGCAAGCTGCTCGACCGCGCGCACGAAGCGCCGGCATCGGTCGCAATCGGCGACATGAACGCCGACGACGAGCCGCTCGGCCTCGTCGAGCGCACCGGTGGCGAAGTCCGCCAGCAAGTCTTCCGGCGGGTGATGGCTGATCGTCATGTCGCGTCGTCCAACAGGTCTCTCAGGCGATTCATCGCCAGTCTGATTCGTGATTTTACCGTACCGAGCGGCAGTCCGAGCACCGCCGCGATCTCGGAATGGGGTCGTTCCTCGATGAACGACAAGCGGATGACGGTGGATTGCTCCACCGACAATCTTTCGATCGCGGCCGCGACGCGCGTGGCATCTTCGACACGCGACACGATCTGGTCGGCGGCAAGCGTCGGATCGGCCTCGTCGTCGAGGACCACTTCCCGGCTCAGCCGCCCCTCCCGGATAGACTTGCGGGCGGCGTCGATGCGCTGGTTGCGGGCGATCGTGAAGATCCACGCGGCCGCGCCGGCGGTCGTCGGGTCGAACTGACCGGCCTTGGTCCAGACGGCGACCATGGTGGATTGAGCGATCTCCTCGGCGTCGTCGGCGCTGCTGCCCGCCTTGATGAGGAAGCCTTTGATGCGCGGCGCGAAATGCGCGAAGAGGGCCTTGAACGCCTCGCGATCGCCGCGCGCGGCGACGCGTCCGATCAGTTGCGCCCAGTCCACAGTCGCCTTCGGTCCTCTGCTGGTATTCACCCGGGCACGGGCACCGGAGGCCCGTGCAAATCGGCGCCGGGACGATGCCACGTCCCATTGCGGTAATCCAGCCGCTCTCAATCGTGTTGTCATGATTCCCGGGCACGTCTGGTCTAGTCACGGAAACGTGCGGCCGGGCCGGCCGGATCACCGGGAGCGGAGATTTTCCGTGCCCGTCAGTCCTTGAGGTCCGAATTGACCATCGCCAGGAACTCCTGGCGGCTCATCGGATCGTTGCGGAAGCAGCCGAGCATGCGGCTGGTGGTGAGGTCGACCCCGTGCTTCTTGACCCCGCGCGAACTGATGCAGTGGTGGGCCGCCTTGATCACGACCGCGACGCCCTGCGGCTGCAGCACCTCGTCGATGATGTTGGCGATCTCGGCCGTCATCCGCTCCTGGATCTGCAGGCGGCTGGCAAAGGCTTCGACCACGCGGGCGAGCTTGGAGATGCCGACGACGCGGCTGCGCGGCACGTAGCCGACCCAGGCGCGGCCGATGATCGGCGCCATGTGGTGCTCGCAATGGCTCTGGAACGGGATGTTCCGCAGCAGCACCATCTCGTCGTAGCCGGCGGTCTCCTCAAACGTCTTGCGCAGAAAGTCTTCCGGGTTCTGCTCGTATCCGGCGAAGTAGCTCTTGTAGGCGCGGGCGACACGCGCTGGCGTTTCGGAGAGACCCTCGCGCGACGGGTCCTCGCCGATCCAGGTCAGGATGGTGCGGATGGCGTCCTCGACGTCATCCTGGGTAACGGGGACCGGGTCGCAGGCGAAAGGGAGTTTCTTGGCTGTGGTGCGCACGGGGTTCTCCGAAAGCAGGGAAACGGAATCCCGAACGCCGTGGATCACCCCGCTCAGACGTTCGCACCCCGGCCGCGCCGTTACTGGAGCGGCCGCGGACCCCATTCGTCCGGCGCGTCAGCCGGCCTTGCGAAGCCGCGTCTCGGCCGACGGGCCTGCGCGCAGGTTCTGGAAGAACTTTTCCACCTCGTGGGCGAGCGTCTGCGCGGTCGCGTTGAGGTCGCCGGAGGCCGACAGCACCGAGGCGGCGGCGGTCGAGGTTTCGCCGATCGCATCGCGCAGCGAGCCGATGTTGTTGACCAATGTCTGATTGCCGTGCGCGGTCGACTGGGCGTTGGCCGAGATCTCGCGGGTAGCCTGATCCTGCTGCTGGATGGCGTCGGAGATGTTCGAGGTGATCGTGTTGATGCCATGCACTGCCTGGCCGATCTCCCGGACCGCTTCGACCGCAGTCCTGGTGGAGGACTGGATCAGTGCGACGTTCTGGCTGATCTCCTCGGTCGCCTTGGCGGTCTGTCCGGCCAGCGCCTTGACCTCGTGGGCGACGACGGCGAAGCCGCGGCCGGCTTCGCCCGCCCGCGCCGCTTCGATGGTGGCGTTCAGCGCCAGCAGGTTGGTCTGCTCGGCGATGGTCTGGATCAGCGTCAGCACGCCGTCGATGCGCTGGGTGGCGGCGGCAAGGCCCTCGATTTCGGTGATCGACTTCTCGGTACGCTGCCCGGTCTGCGCGACGGCGCCGGCCGATTGGCGGATCTGGCGGCCGATCTCCTCGACCGAGGCCGAGAGCTCCTCGGCGGCGCTCGCGACGGCCGAGACGTTGGTCGAAGCCTGCGTCGTGGCGCCGGCCGCAGTGACGGCGCGCTCGTTGGCATTGCTCGTCAGCCGGGTGATCGTCTCGGCGATGTTGCGCATCGCCGCGGCGTTCTCCGTCACGGTCCGCATGACACCGCCGATGGCGGTGCGAAACTCTTCCACGGCCGTCTCGATGTGCCGCGCGCGGGCTTCGCGGATGGCCGAATCCTGCGAGACCCGATCGTTCAGATCGCGATTGTGGGCCATGGCGCTCTGAAATACGCCGATCGCGCGCGCCAGTTCGCCGACTTCATCGGCGCGCTCGGCATAGGGCACCTGCACGTTCTCAGCGCCGGTCGCGACCTGGCGAATGGTGTCGGTGATCTTTGACAGCGGCCGGGCAATCGAGCGGGCGATGATCACGACGCCGGCGACGACGAGCAGCAGCATCGCGCCGCCGAGCACGGTGAGCACGAGCGCGAGCTCGCGGTTGGTCTCGGTGTCCTCGCCGATCTTGCGGCCGCGCTCGAGATAGACCTTCGAGAGCTCGTCGAGGTCCTTGTTCAGCGCCGAGCGGACCGAGCGGTTGGCGTCGTTGTCACCCCATTCACGTCCCGCGGCGGGGCTGATCTCGTTGGCGCGGCGAACCAGCTCCTTGCGGAACTCCACGAACTGCTCGATGCGCTTCTTGAAGGTCGCGAACTGCTGCGCGTCGTCGGCCTGCACGATGGCCTGCCATTTGTCGACGATCTTGATGATCTCGCCGTTGAACTTGAGCAGCCCCTCGCCATAGCGCTTCACGACCGCCGGATCGGTCGACATGTAGATGCCGCGCGATTCCATGACGACCGCGTAGACGAGGCCGTTGACGGACTGCACGTTGAGGGCCGCGAGGTTCGCAGTCTCGATCGCCTTGGTCAGCGCGGCCGCGCGCCGTGAATTGTAGTCCGACAGCCCGGCGAATGCGGCGGTCAGCAGGGCAAACAGCGCGAAGATCGCGTAGAGCTTGACCGAAATGGAGTGGCGCGAGGCCGTCTTCATGGACGATGGACGTGACTTCATGAGGTGCAATACCCGCAGAGTTTGACGACGACCTGGGAAACGCGCGTGCGTTGATAGTTATGCAAAAGCTTCATGGAGAAAGGGTTAAGTGACGCTGCCGTATGATGCAACTTTTGCGTACTTTGCCTTGTCTTTCAATTAATTAGCCGGTTCATCGCGGCGTGGTCGAGTCTGATGTCCGTTGAACTACGGATGCGGCGCGTCATAGGTCGCCCCTCATTTCCTTGCAAATGCATTGCAAGGGATGTTCTCCGGCAGGCCCCGCCATTGGTTCGGACGCGGCCAACCTGAGTTCGAAACAACATTGCCACCGATCGGGGCCGTGCTGCTCGATCGGACGTTTCGTGCGGGGCCCCGATCGGGTTGGAACTTCGGATGACCGGCCGGGTTGCCACCCAGCCCGACTCCTGTAGCTTGAAGCTCGCCGCCGCGTCGCCATGCCGCGCTTGCGTGCTGGACTGCGGAGCCGTGCGGCTGTGGCTCGACTTGCTGCGGCTCAACTTTTCAGGAAGGGGTGGCGAAGCGGTGTCTCTCGCCGTAAGGTACCCGGATAGCAGGTTGTTGCGAGGACAGTCGATGGGAGCCGAGGGCATCGAAACGATACGCCGCATTCTCTGTGTGTTTCCGCGCTACACATCTTCGTTCGGCACTTTTGAATACGCCTATCCGCTGACGGACGGTATCCAGGCGTTCATGCCGCCGCAGGGGCTGTTGCTGATCGCGGCCTATCTGCCCAGTTCCTGGCAGGTGCGCTTCATCGACGAGAACATCCGTGCCGCGCAGGCGGAGGACTTCGCCTGGGCCGAGGCCGTGTTCGTCAGCGGCATGCACATCCAGCGCCAGCAGATGAACGACATCTGCCAGCGCGCGCACGCGTTCGACCTGCCGGTGGCGCTCGGCGGTCCGTCGGTCAGCGCCTGTCCCGACTATTATCCGAGCTTCGACTATCTTCACGTCGGCGAACTTGGCGATGCCACCGATGAACTGATCGCGCGCCTGGCCCGTGATCCGTCGCGGCCCGCGCAGCAGGTCGTGATGCGGACCAACGAGCGCGTGGCGATGACCGATTTCCCGGTCCCGGCGTATGAGCTCGCCGAGGTGAAGAAGTATTTCCTGGGCAGCATCCAATATTCGAGCGGCTGCCCCTATCAGTGCGAGTTCTGCGACATCCCGGGCCTGTACGGCCGCAATCCGCGCATCAAGGCGCCGCAGCAGATCATCGCCGAGCTCGACAAGCTCCGGGAATGCGGCGTCACCGGCTCGGTTTACTTCGTCGACGACAACTTCATCGGCAACCGCAAGGCCGCGCTCGACCTGCTGCCGCACCTGATCGAATGGCAGAAGCGCACCGGCTACGTGATGCGGCTGGCCTGCGAGGCGACGCTCAACATCGCCAAGCGGCCCGAAATCCTCGAGAAGATGCGGGAGGCCTATTTCATCACGATCTTCTGCGGCATCGAGACGCCCGATCCGGACGCGCTGACGGCGATGCAGAAGGACCACAACATGATGGTGCCGATCCTGGAGGGGATCAGGACCATCAACAGCTACGGCATGGAGGTCGTGTCCGGCATCATCATGGGGCTCGACACCGACACGCCGCAGACTGCGGACGCGCTGCTGCAGTTCGTCGAGGAGAGCCGGATTCCGCTGCTCACGATCAATCTGCTGCAGGCGCTGCCGCAGACGCCGCTGTGGGACCGGCTGGAGCGCGAGGGCAGGCTGGTCCACGACGACGGCCGTGATTCCAACGTCAAGTTCCTGATGCCCTATGACGAGGTGGTGTCGGCGTGGCGCCGCTGCATGGACGTGGCCTACGAGCCCGAACGGCTGTTCGCACGCTACAAGCATCAATGCGACACCACCTATGCCAACCGCATCAAGGTGCCGGTCAGCGACGAAATGAAGAGCTGGCCGAACATCCGGCGCGGGCTCGTGATGATGGCCAAGATCTTCTGGAAGGTCGGCGTGCTCGGCGACTACAAACGGTCGTTCTGGCGCTTCGCCTGGAGCCAGCTCAGGCGCGGCGAGATCGAAAATTTCATCGCGGTGACGATGATCGCGCATCACCTCATCATGTTTGCGCGGGCCGCCTCGCGCGGTCATCAGAACGCGTCGAACTACTCGATCCGGCTGCGCGAGGCCGCCGTTCCCGCGGGCTGACGGCCGTGCGAGCCCGGTGGAGAGGGCCGCCGGGACTGCGGCAGCCGATACCGATGCGTGAGTCGGTCAGACATTTGGACGGCCGCCGCGGGCGATTCCGGCTCTTTTCAAGCACGACAGAATCGTGGCGTGATCCGCCCCGAGGCCGGCTCGCCAACTCGTGTGGCCTCGCGGTGTTGCGGCGAAGGCGCGAACCCTGCTAGACCCGGACTCGACGAATTTTCACGTGTTTTCAAGGATTAGCTTCGGTTGCGGGGCCACAATGCGGTCATGCCTGCTTCGCTGAGCCGCCTTAATTCTGCCCTATGCGCTCAGGCCTTCCGAACCTGGGCCGCGCCCTAACCACTGGACACCGCATGCTGGAAGTCAGGCACGACAACGAAGTCAATGTCGAGAAAGTCGAGCGTCGGCCGGTCGACAGCATCGCCTTCGGCCTCGAACGTCTCGGCCTGTTCGCCGTCAAGGTGCCGATCTTCTCCTGCATCGTCCTGCTGGTCCTGATCGTGGCTGCGGTGTTCGGCATCAAGCGCATCCAGATCGACGACTCGCTCAGCCAGCTGTTTCGCTCCGACAGCAAGGAATTCCATCAATATGAGGAGGTCACGAAGAAATTCCCGGCCGAGGAATTCGACGTCCTCGTCGTCGTCGAGGGCAAGACGCTGCTCGCCCGGCAGAACCTGGAGAAGCTGCGCGACTTCGTGACCGACCTGCAACTGGTCGAAGGCACCCGCGGCCTGGTGTCGCTGTTCTCGGCCCGCCAGGCGCCGGCACCCGGCAAGCTGCCGGCGGCGCTGTTCCCATCGGACCTGCCCGAGGGCGAGGCCTACGACAAGTTCATCGAGACGGTGAAGTCGAACGAGATCATCCGCGGCAAGCTGCTGTCGGAGGACGGCACGCTCGCCCTGATCGTGCTGTCGCTCGAGCCCAAGGTGGTGGCGTCGAACGACCTCGGCAAGGTGGTCGGCGAGATCCGCAAGCTGATGACCGACGACCTCGCCGACACCGGTCTCAACGTGCAGCTCTCCGGCGTCCCGGTCATGCAGCTCGAGATCCGCAACGCCGTCGAGCGCGACGGGCTGACCTACAACGTGCTCGGCATTCTCGCCGGCTGCATCATTGCCATCATCTTCTTCCGCAAGGTCTCGTTCATGATCGTGGCGGCGTTTCCGCCCCTGATCGCGATCATGCTCGCGCTCGGCGCACTCGGCTGGGCGAACTTCAATCTCAACATGTTCCTGAACGTGATGACGCCGCTCATCATGGTCATCAGCTTCTCCGATTCGATGCAGCTCACCTTCGCCGCCCGCGACCGCCTGATCGCGGGTCAGGACAAGGTGACGGCGTTCAAGAACGCGGTGCTGGTCGTCGGGCCCGCCTGCGTGCTGACCCACGCCACCGCCGGCATTTCCTTCATTGCCCTGCAGTTCTCCGACAGCGACCTGATCCGCAAGTTCGGCGAGGCGGGACTCGCTGCCACCATCATCGCGCTGCTCGCGGTGCTGTCCTTGGTGCCGGTGTTCGGGGTGCTGCTGGTCCGCAACGAAAAGACCTTCGCGGTCAAGTTCCAGGGCGCCGATGCTGGCGTCCAGGCGCTGCGCAATTTCTGCTACTGGATCGCGGTGCGCATGGTCGGCCGTCCCGGCCTGTTCAGCCTGATTGCGGTGCTGTTCGTCGGCTCGCTCGCGGTGGCCTATGCCAGCCTGGAGCCGCGCTACCGGCTGGCCGACCAGGTGCCGGACAAGCGCCAGGCGGTGGCGGCGAGCAATCGGCTCGATGCCAAGCTGACCGGCGCCAATCCGGTCAACGTGCTGATCCAGTTCCCCAAGGGCGCATCGCTCTACGCGCCGGAGACGCTGCAGACGATCGCCGACGTCCATGCCACCGTCGAGAAGACCGCCGGTGTCGGCAACGTCTGGTCGGTCGAGACCCTGCGGCGCTGGCTGGCGGAGAAGGCCGGTTCGTCCGATACGGCGACCCTGCAGGAATATGTCAACCTGATCCCCGAACACCTGGTGCGCCGCTTCGTCGACAAGGAGCAGGATGCGGTGGTGGTCGCGGGCCGCGTCCCCGATCTCGATTCCAGCCAGCTCTTGCCCGTGGTCGACAAGCTCGACAGCGAGCTCGATGCGGTGAGAAAGAAGCACCCCGGCTACGAGATCGCGGTGACCGGCCTCGCGGCGATTGCCGCGCGCAACTCCGCCAGCATGATCGAGAAGCTTAATCACGGGCTCACGATCGAGTTCGCGCTGGTGGCGATGTTCATCGGGCTGGCCTTCCGCTCCTGGGTGGTCATGCTCGCCTGCATCCTGCCGGGCATCTTCCCGGTGGTGATGTCCGGCACCGTGCTGTGGGCGATGGGGGAGGGGCTGCAATTCGCCAGCGTGGTCGCGCTCACCGTCTCGTTCGGGCTCGGGCTGTCCGCCACCATCCACTTCCTCAACCGGCTGCGGATGGAGCGCGCGCCCGGTGTCAGTGCCGCCGTGGCGGTGGAGCGCGCCACCGTGCTGGTCGGACCTGCGCTGATCCTCACCACGGTGGTGCTGGCCTGCGGCCTCGTCGTCACCGTGTTCTCGGATCTGCCGTCGCTGCGGCTGTTCGGCTGGCTCAGCGCGTTCTCGATGGTGGCGGCACTGTTCGCCGATCTCTTCATCCTGCGGCCGACCGCGATGTTCCTGATCAATCTGTCGGAGAAGCTGAAGCGCAAGCCGGTGTGAGGTGAGGGGCCTGGTCCAAGGCCCACCCCACAGCGGTGATTGAAAGTACGTCCGCTTGCTTCGGAGCCACCGCAAACAAAACGGCCCTGACATCGTCAGGGCCGCTTGCGTATTCAGAAACTGGTCGCGACCTGATCAGGTCTTCGACATCGTGATGTTGACGCCGCGGATCTCGCCCTTGGAGGAGATCTGCACGACCTGCCTGTTGCCGCTGGTCTTCAGGGTGATGCTGGCTGCGAAGCCGGCGGCCTGCACGAACACGTCGATCTGGCCGTGGCCGGCGGTGCCCTGCAGTTCGCCGTTCACGTTGCGGCTCGACTCGCTCCAGTTGCCCGAGATGCGGTCGCCCTGGCTGGTGACATCGCTGGACAGGTCGAACTTGTAGCTGTCGCTGGCGCATTGCAGGGTCTGCTTCAGGTTCGCCCCGGCGACCCGGTAGCTCGCCTTGCAGCGGATGCGCTCGGTGGTGCCGTCCGAAAGCGCGACCGTTCCATTGCCCGACCACGAGCCGTCGAACCCGGCGAACGGGCCGGACTGCGCTTGAACGGCCGATGCCGTGAGAATCAGCGCCGCGCCGAGACCGGCGGCCTTGACGATGCGCCCGGAGAGAGGTGAGCCGAACAGTTTCATATCGAGTTTCCCATCCAAAATGACACCGTTGTGCCGGCGTGTGTCGCCGCTTCGAACACTTGGTGTTCTCGCCGAAGGTTAGGTTCAAATGGCGGCCGGTCGGGCGCTGCAACCGGATGCCATGATGCCTGCCGACACCGTGCGACTGGTCGGCGCCGCGTGGCCTTCCTCGCAAAACGGCTGCAATCCGCAGCTTGACGGCACCGCATCTAACGGTGCGCGCGGCAGCGTTGCAACAGCCAAATGCGAAAAAGGTGACCTCAGAATAATGCCCTAGTATCAACGCCTTGTTTGTGCCAAAGCTGTGATCGCCGAGCCTGACACGCTCGGGATCATAGGGCGTGAATTTGGCCGCATTTGGCAGCGTACCTCCGGCGCTGGGGGGCTTGCGGTCCTTGCCAAACCAAACAGGTGTTTCCCGGGCAGCAACGGCGATCCGGGAGGTCGCCTCCGCTGTCAAAATGAAGGAACACGATGCGTAAGATTTTCCTGGCAATTTCCCTGTTGTCGCTGACCGTCTCGACCGGCGCTTTCGCGCAAGGCCGCAGCGGCACGCCCGAGGAGCAGGCCGCCTGCACCCGGGACGTTCAGAAGTTCTGCCGTGCCGTCATCGATCAGGGTGACTTCACCATCCTGGCGTGCCTGAAGGAGAACCGCTCCAAGATCAGCGCCGATTGCGACAAGGTGCTCAAGACCCACAACCAGTAAGCGGTTGCCGTTCGGAACGGTCGTTTCTGCAGTTTGGCCGCCCGGTCGGCTCCCGAGGGGGAGTGGACCGGGCGGCCGGCTGCGTTGGCTGTCCGATATCGATTGCATTGGTTTTGGCTGGATCTTCGCCTATATGGAGGCCAGCAATTTCCGTTCGCATGAGCGAAGCGGCGGGCATCGTTGCTGTAGCGCCCTTTCAACCCTGATAGCTGTTTCGTCCATGACCACCGCAAGCGATTTGCGATCCGGCAAGACACACCGGGACGAGAACTTTCCGGTGGCTTCGTGGATCATTCGTCCCGAGCACCGGGCGCTGATTCTCGCCTTCTACAATTTCGTCCGTACTGCCGACGACATTGCGGATCATCCGAGCCTGCCGGGTGACGAGAAGCTGCGGCTGCTCGATCTGCTCGAGGCCGAGCTGACCGGAACGGGCGAGACGCAGGACGTCGCGGTCAGCCTGCGCCGGGCGCTCGCCGAGCGCGGCATGCCGCCGCGCCATGCGCTCGATCTGCTGGTCGCCTTCCGCATGGACGTGACCAAGCTGCGCTACGAGAATTGGGACGAGGTCATTCACTATTGCCGCTATTCGGCGATGCCGGTCGGGCGCTTCATGCTCGACGTGCACGGCGAGTCCACCGCGACCTGGCCGGCGTCGGACGCGGTCTGCGCCGGGCTGCAGATCAACAACCACCTGCAGGACTGCGGCAAGGACTACAAGGCGCTCAACCGCGTGTATCTGCCGCGCGATGCGCTGGCCGAGGCCGGCGCGACGGTCGAGATGCTCGGCGAGGCGACGTCGCCGCCGCCGCTGTTGTCGTGTCTGCAGAATCTCGCGGTGCGCAATGCCGCGCTGCTCGAGGAGGGCAGGGACCTCAACAGCGGCGTCAGGGATTTTCGCTTCGGGTTGGAGATCGCCGTGATCCAGGCGTTCGCCGACCGTATCGTGGCGTTGCTGAAGGTGCGCGATCCGCTCAGCGAGCGCGTGCATCTGTCGCCCATCGGCATGCTCGGCCTCACCTTCACGTCGGTCATGGGCGAGATCGGCCGCCGCGTGGCCGGGCGTCATCCCATCACCAAATCGGCGGCCGGCGCATGAGCCTGGAAGCGACCGCGGACAACGTCGACCACGGCACGGCTGCGTCCGGCAGCTCGTTCTACGCGGCCATGCGCATCCTGCCGCGCGCCCAGCGCGACGCGATGTTCCAGATCTACAGCTTCTGCCGCGAGGTCGACGACATCGCCGATTCCGACGGCCCGCGCCCCGAGCGGCTGGCGGCGCTGCAGGCATGGCGCGACGACATCGACGCGTTGTACCAGGGCAACCCGCCGCCGCGGCTGCGCGACTACGTCAGCTCGGTGAAGACGTTCGGTCTGAAGCGGGAGGACTTCCTCGCCATCATCGACGGCATGGAGATGGACGTGCCGCAGGAGATCCGTGCGCCGGATCTCGCCACGCTCGACCTGTATTGCGACCGGGTCGCCAGCGCCGTCGGCCGTCTCTCCGTGCGCGTCTTCGGCATGCCCGAGGAGGATGGCATCCTGCTCGCCCACCATCTCGGCCGCGCGCTGCAGCTCACCAACATCCTGCGCGACATCGACGAGGACGCCGGCATCGGCCGGCTCTATCTGCCGCGCGAGGCGCTGCTGTTCGCCGGCATCACCGGCGACGATCCGGCCAAGGTGATGCAGGAGCGGGCGCTGCCCAAGGTCTGCAACTCGGTTGCCGTCCGGGCCAGGACGCATTTCGAGAAGGCCGACGAGATCATGCGGCGCAACCGTCGGCGCGCCGTGCGGGCGCCGCGGATCATGTCGAAATACTACCGCGCCGTGTTCGACCTGCTGCTCGAGCGTGGCTTCGCGCCGCCGCGCGAGCCCGTGCGCGTGAGCAAGCTCACGAAGTTCGGCATCATTCTCCGCTACGCAATCATCTGATGCAGAAAACCGCTCACATCATCGGCGCCGGAATCTCCGGCCTCTCCGCCGGAGTGCGGCTCGCCAATGCGGGCTACACCGTGCACGTCCACGAGGCCACGCAGCAGCTCGGCGGCCGCTGCCGCTCCTACTATGACGCCGCGACCGATCTCGTGATCGACAACGGCAATCATCTGCTGCTCTCGGCCAACCACCACGTGCTGGCCTATGCCCGCTCGATCGGCTCCGAGGCCGGGCTGGTCGGGCCGGACAGGGCCCAGTTCGCCTTCGTCGACATCCGGAGCGGGCAGCGCTGGCTGCTCGATCTCGGCAATGGCCGGCTGCCGCTGTGGGTGTTCGACGAGAGCCGCCGCGTGCCCGATACTGGGCTCGGCGACTACCTCGCGCTGTCGCCGCTGATCTGGGCCGCTACGTCGAAGACCATCGGCGACACGATTCCCTGCAAGGGGACGCTGTATGATCGCCTGGTGCAGCCGCTGCTGCTGGCGGCGCTGAACTGCGATCCCCCGGAGGGCTCGGCGGGCCTCGCCGGCGCCATCGTGCGCGAGACGCTGCTCGCCGGTGGCCAGGCCTGCCGTCCGCTGATCGCGCGCGATGGCCTGTCGGGCGTGCTGATCGATCCGGCCGTCAAGTTCCTGGAAGGCAAGGGCGGCAGCGTGCGGATCGGCCGCGAGCTGCGTGGCCTCGATCAGGCCGGCGGCCGCGTCACCGGCCTGAAGTTCGGCGACGAGACCGTCGCGCTCGGGCCGTCCGACGTCGTCGTGCTGGCGGTGGCGCCGCGGCCCGCGATGGCGCTGCTGCCCGGCCTGACCGGGCCGACCAAGTATCGCGCCATCGTCAATGCCCATTTCCGCATCACGCCGCCGAAGGATGCGCCGGCCCTGCTCGGTGTGGTCGGCGGCCTCGTCGAATGGCTGTTTGCCTTCCCGCAGCGGCTCTCGGTCACGATCAGCAATGGCGACCGCCTGGTCGACATGCCGCGCGAGGAATTGGCCGCCGCGATCTGGGCCGACGTCTGCAAGGCCGCCGGGATCTCGGCCGAGCTGCCGCCGTGGCAGATCGTGCGCGAGCGCCGCGCCACCTTCGAGGCGACGCCGGAGCAGAACGCGCTGCGCCCGGGTGCGAAGACGGCGTTCGGCAACCTCGCTCTGGCCGGTGACTGGACCGACACCGGCCTGCCTGCGACGATCGAGGGCTCCGTGCGCTCCGGCGACCGGGCCGCGGACCTGCTGCTCGGGCGAGGCTGACCGGACCAGCGGGTAGCCGCTGTCGAATCGGGGCGCCTGGGGACTGTGGCCCGCGATGTGATTCTCACATTTTCGTGGCGTGGTTCTTGCTTCGAGTTCCACGTCCGGCGGAGCTGGTGCGGTCCTGTTCCGGTTCGAACAGGGCAACGGGACCAAATGGCAACACCAGGCAAAAAACGCATCGCGTGCGGGTGCAGTGCGGCGCAAACAGGGTTTCCTCGCGGATTTTTTCTGCGTAATCCTCGGTTTGTTAAGGCCTTTCCGCTCTGGCGCTGCCGCGGTCGAGGCTTGGAACTAGAGGCTTGGAACTAAGAGACGACGTGACGTCGGACGGCTGTCAGGGGTTCGAATTGTGAAGCTGGGGATTGGGGACGGCATGTCCGCGGATCGCCCGATTGATCCGCGGCCGGTCTTGGTCGTGACTGGACTGGTGCAGGAGGCCCGCATTGCTGCCGGGCCCGGCATGATGGTCATCTGCAGCTCGAGCGATCCCAAGCAATTGCGCTCGCTGCTCACGGTGTTCGATCCGACCTCGATCCGCGGCGTCATCAGCTTCGGCGTGGCCGGCGGCCTCGATCCGAGCCTCAAGGCGGGCGACGTCGTCGTCGCCACCGAGGTGACCGCCGGTGACGCCCGCTGGCTGTCCGGCCTGTCGCTGCGCGAGGAACACATCGCCCGCGCCGCCCTGAAGAAGAACCGCGTCGTGCGCGGCGTGCTCGCAGGGGCCGAAGAGGTTGTGGTGGCGCAGGCCCGCAAGGCCGCGCTGCGCCTGAAGACCGGTGCGGCCGCGGTCGACATGGAAAGCCATATCGCTGCCGCCTATGCCGCCGAATACGGCCTTCCATTTGCAGCGCTGCGGGTGATCTCCGATCCGGCCCATCGCACGCTGCCGTCGCTCGCCAAGGACGCGATCAAGCCGAACGGCGACATCGACCTGCCGATGATCCTGCGCGGCGTCGCCCGCAACCCGGCCGTGCTGCGCGGCCTGGTGTCGACCGGCATCGAGTTCAACCGCGCTTTGCGCTCGCTGCGCGGCGCCCGCGACCTGCTGCTGAGCGGCCTGTTTGCCGCCGAGCACTTCCTCGAAACCGAAACGCTCGCCGCCGCCGAGGCGTGAGCGGCCGCGTTTCGGATGATGTCACGCTCGACGTGAGCTCGTGCCTTTCGGTTGATCCGGAGCGTATACGTCGGCCGACCATCAATTGCAGTCAACAGAACACGCGTCCGTCGCGGCTTGCTCCGTCCCAACCTCGCCCCGCTTGCGGGGAGAGGTCGGATCGCATCGTCAGATGCGATCCGGGTGAGGGGGACTTTCCGCACGGTCGGTGGGTGTGGCTGCCCCTCACCCCAGCCCTCTCCCCGTGAAGGACGGGGAGAGGGAGCGCACCGCTCGCGTAGCTCGATCTCGCATCCGACTAACAGCGATCCACGCAACACTGAGCTTCTTTGCGGAGAAGTAGAGGTGCGCATCAGCCCCAACAAAAACGGCCGCCGATTGCTCGGCGGCCTTTTTGCTGTTTGGTGATAGCGCCTCAGGCTGCGGTGGAGGCCTTCTGCTGCGCCTCGATCGCCTCGTCGCGGCGGATGTCGGACAGGCGCTTCTGCACCTCGGACGAGAACACGTACTGCGCCGGGCGCTGCTTGGAGAGGTCGATCTCCGGGGCCATCGGACCCTCGGTGCGGATGCCGCGCAGCGACACGAACATCGCCTTGATCGGGTTGGTCAGCGCCGCGTTGGCCGCGGTGGCTTCGTAGCCGCAATGCGCCATGCAGTCGGCGCACTTCTCGTACTTGCCGGTGCCGTAGGTGTCCCAGTCGGTGGTCTCCATCAGCTCCTTGAAGGTCTTGGTGTAGCCTTCACCGAGCAGGTAGCAGGGCTTCTGCCAGCCGAAGATGTTACGGGCTGGCATGCCCCAGGGTGTGCACTCGAATTCCTGGTTGCCGGCCAGGAAGTCGAGGAACAGGCCGGAATGCATGAAATTCCACTTCTTGCCCTTGCCGAGCGCAAACACGTCGCGGAACAGCTGCTTGGTCTTGGTGCGGTTCAGGAAGTGCTCCTGGTCCGGCGCGCGCTCATAGGCATAGCCGGGCGACATGGTGACGCCGACGCCGAGCTCGGTGGTGAAGTCCAGGAACTTGGCGATCTCCTCGGCCGGGTGGCCGTCGAACACGGTGGCGTTGACGTTGACGGTGAAGCCGCGCGCCTTGGCGGCCTTGATCGCGGAGACGGCGCGGTCGAACACGCCCTTCTGCGACACCGCCTTGTCGTGATGCTCGCGCAGGCCGTCGAGATGCACTGAGAAGAACAGGTAGGGCGAGGGCTCGAACAGGTCGAGCTTCTTCTCGAGCAGCAGCGCGTTGGTGCAGAGCGAGACGAACTTCTTGCGCGCGACCAGGCCGCGTACGATCTCGCCGATCTCCTTGTGGATCAGCGGCTCGCCGCCGGGAATCGCGACCATCGGCGCCCCGCATTCGTCGGCGGCGTCCCAGCACTCCTGCGCGCTCATGCGGCGGTTGAGGATCGCATCGGGATAGTCGATTTTGCCGCAGCCGGCGCAGGCCAGGTTGCAGCGGAACAGCGGCTCCAGCATCAGCACGAGGGGATAGCGTTTGCGGCCGAGAAGCTTCTGCTTCATCAGATAGGCCCCGATACGCAGTTCCTTATGGAAGGGGATTGCCATTACGTTTCTTCTTTCTGGACCAAACGAGGAGCGATCAACCCGCGACCAGTTCGGCCGGCAGGCGAAATTCGATGTTTTCTTCCCGGCCCGGGACCACCGCGACCTCGACCGGTCCGATGCGCCGCAGGGCCTGTATCACGTCGTCGACGAGCACTTCGGGAGCCGAGGCGCCGGCGGTGATGCCGACGGCCTTGGCGTCCTTCAGCCAGACCGGATCGAGCTCGCTGCCATCTGCGATCAGATAGCTGTCGACCCCGGCCTCGGTGCCGATCTCGCGCAGCCTGTTCGAGTTGGAGCTGTTGGTGGCGCCCACCACCAGAATGACGTCCACCAGCTTGCTCAAGTCCCTTACCGCAGATTGCCGGTTCTGTGTCGCATAGCAGATATCCCGGATATCGGGGCCTTGAAGGTCTGTAAAGCGGGCCTGAAGGGCGGAGATGATGTCCTTGGTGTCGTCCACGCTGAGCGTGGTCTGGGTAATATAGGCCATCGGCGTGTCCAAGGGCAGGGGTAGGGCCGCCACATCGGCCACGTTCTGCACCAGGTGGACCGGGCCGGGAACCTGGCCCATGGTTCCCTCGACCTCCGGATGGCCGGCATGGCCGATCAGCACCAGGGTGCGGCCCTTGGCCATGTAGCGCTTGCCCTGGTTGTGGACCTTGGTCACCAGCGGGCAGGTGGCGTTGAGCACCGGCAGGCCGCGGGCGGCCGCCTCCTCTTCCACCATTCGCGCCACGCCGTGGGCGCTGAACACGGTGACGGCGCGCGGCGGCACCTCCGAGAGGTCCTCGACGAAGATCGCGCCCTTCGCCTTCAGGCTCTCGACCACATGTTTGTTGTGCACGATCTCATGACGCACATAGACCGGCGGCCCATACTTCTCCAGCGCGCGCTCGACGATCTCGATCGCACGCACCACACCAGCACAAAAACCGCGCGGTTGCGCGAGATACACCTGCAGGGGACGTCCGTCAGCCACGTTGCCTCACTTTCGACCTGCCACCTCCGTGCGTGCGATGAGGCTGCAATATCCGCACCAGGCGAATGCCTCACTTTGCCCGCTGATACGCATGGAAGCGCAGGGCTTTGTGTCAAAAATCGAGCGGATAGGAAAGACAGTCTGCAAGTCGGTCGCATGTGACCGGCGGCACACAGCGCGGGGGTCGACATAGGTAATTTAATACTTATAGATTAACTCAGTTAATTGAGTAACTTATGCTCTCACTCGTTCGTCACTTTACCGCCGAGAACAGTCACTATATCAGCCGCGCCGACGGTTCCGCGCATCGTTAGACCTGATCCGCCGTTCAGGGACCGTCCCCGTCTCCAAGGTTGGGGCCAACACCCGGCTAGGGCTTGCTCCGAGCTTGGCGCTGGGCCAGGGAACTCCGCCATGAAGCGGACGTTTCCGCCCAGCTCTTTAAACATGAGAAAGTCACGAAGTGCTGACAAGGTTTGTCGTCTCCACCGTCAAGGCCTGCACGCGGTTCGCGTGGCCGACGCTGATTGCGGGCCTCCTCCTGTCGGTGGGCGCGGGCGTCTACACGGCCCGCCATTTCTCCATCAATACCGACATCAACAAGCTGATCTCGCCCGAACTCGACTGGCGCAAGCGCGACCAGCAATATGAGCAGGCCTTTGATCGCGACCGCATGATCCTTGGCGTGGTAGAGGCGGCGACGCCGGAGCTGACCGGCGTGGCGGCCGAGGCGCTCACCAACAAGCTCAAGGGCGACACCCAGAACTTCTCCTCGGTCGAGCTGCTCGGCGGCGGCGAGTTCTTTGCCAAGAATGGTTTGCTGTTCCTGCCGACCGAGGAAGTGAAGCAGCTCACCGGCCAGTTCACCGCTGCCGCCCCGCTGATCGAGATCATGGCCGGCGACCCCTCGATCCGCGGCCTGACCGGTGCGCTGGAGACCGGCCTTGCCGGCGTCAAACGCGGCCAGGTCCAGCTCGACAGCACGGCGCGGCCGTTCGACTACGTGTCGCAGACAATCGAGACCGTGCTCGACAAGGGCGACGCGACCTTCTCCTGGCGCCAGCTGATCAGCGACAAGCCGCTCGACGACAGCGACAAGCGCGCCTTCATCCAGTTCAAGCCGATCCTCGACTATCAGGCACTGGAGCCGGGCAAGGGCGCGACCGATGCGATCCGCCAGGCCGCTGCCGAGCTCGATTTCCCGAACCGTTTTCACGCCCGGGTCCGCCTGACCGGACCAGTGCCGATCGCCAACGAGGAATACGCCACCGTGCAGGAGGGCGCCGTCGTCAACGGCATCGGCACCGTGGTCGTCGTGCTGATCATCCTGTGGCTGGCGCTGCACTCGGCCAAGATCATCACGGCCGTGTTCATCAATCTCTTCATCGGCCTTGCCATCACCACCGCCGTCGGCCTGATGATGGTCGGATCGCTGAACCTCTTGTCGGTCGCGTTCGCCGTGCTGTTCATCGGCCTCGGCGTCGATTTCGGCATCCAGTTCAGCGTCCGCTACCGCTCCGAGCGGTTCAAGAACGACAATTTGCCGGAGGCGCTCGCGGAGGCCGCGCAGCGCTCGGCGGTGCCGCTGTCGCTCGCCGCGATGGCAACGGCTGCCGGTTTCCTGTGCTTCCTGCCGACCGACTACAAGGGCATTTCCGAACTCGGCGCCATCGCCGGGGCCGGCATGATGATCGCCTTCCTGTCGTCGATCACCGTGCTGCCGGCGCTGTTGAAGATCTTCAATCCGCCCGGCGAGAAGGAGCCGGTCGGCTACGCTTTCCTGGCGCCGGTCGATCACTTCCTGGAGAAGCACCGCGTGCCGATCATCATCGGCACGCTCGGCCTGGTCATCGCCGGCCTGCCGCTGCTCTATTACATGAAGTTCGACTTCAACCCGATGAACCTGCGCAACCCGCACGCCGAATCGATCGCGACCTATCTCGACCTGCGAAAGGATCCGAACACCGGTGCCAACGCGATCGACGTGCTGACGCGCTCGGAGACCGAGGCCAAGGCGATCGAGGCCAAGCTCGAGAAGCTGCCCGAGGTCGCGCGCGTGATGTCGCTCGACAGCTTCGTGCCCGAGGACCAGCCGGCCAAGCTGAAGCTGATAGCCCAGGGCGCGAAGGTGCTCGGGCCTGCGCTCAATCCGGATCAGATCGATGCGGCACCGACCGACAAGGAAAACATCGACGCGCTGAACTCGACCGTCGACAATCTCCGGCGCACCGCGGGTGACGGCAACGGTCCCGGCGCGGTGGCGTCGCGGCGTCTCGCCGATGCGCTCGCCAAGCTCGCCGGCGCGAGCGAGGCGGTTCGCAACAAGGCCCAGGCGGTGTTCGTCGAGCCGTGGAAGATCACGCTGGCGCAGCTCGCCGCCACCCTGCAGGCGCAGCCGGTCACCCTGGCCAATTTGCCGCCGGAGCTGGTGTCGCAGTGGAAGAGCAAGGACGGCCTGATTCGCGTCGAGGCGCAACCCAAGGGCGATCCCAACGACAACGACAATCTCAGACGGTTCGCCAATGCCGTGCTGACGGCCGAGCCCAACGCGATCGGCGGCCCGGTGTCGATCCTGAAGTCCGGTGACACGATCGTGAAGGCGTTCATCCACGCCGGCATCTACTCGCTCGTCGTCATCAGCCTGCTGCTGTGGGTCACGCTGCGCCGGTTCTCCGACGTGTTGATGACGCTGGTGCCGCTCCTGGTTGCCGGGGCGGTCACGCTCGAGATCTGCGTCCTGATCAAGCTGCCGCTGAACTTCGCCAACATCGTCGCGCTGCCGTTGCTGCTCGGGATCGGCGTGGCGTTCAAGATCTACTACGTGGTGGCATGGCGCGGCGGCCGCACCAATCTGCTGCAGACCAGCCTGACCCGGGCGATCTTCTTCAGTGCGCTGACCACGGCGACGGCGTTCGGCAGCCTGTGGCTGTCGAGCCATCCCGGCACGTCCAGCATGGGCAAGCTGCTGGCGCTGTCGCTGGTCACGACGCTCGCGGCGGTGCTGCTGTTCCAGCCGGCGCTGATGGGCAAGCCCCGCGAGGTCCACGAATAGGACCAGAGGGAAGAGCCAGAATCGAAGAAGCGGCCGATCTCTCGGCCGCTTTTTTGTTTGCTCCTCGATGGATGGGGTTCAGCGAGGGCGCGCCACCTCGGGTAGCAGGCAGATGTCGCCGACCTGATCCGCGGGCTTCGCAGCCGGCTTGACCATGGCCGTCGCACCGCTGCCGGGAGCTGCCGCGGTCTTGGGCGCCGGAGCAGGGGCGGGCGCGATTGGTTTCTGCGTACCTTTGGCCATGCTGTTCACCGGGCTCGACGGGATCGGCGGACCGACCCGCGTCCAGGTCTCGCCGCCGCATAGGAAGCCGAGCACGCAGCCCTTGATTTCCAGGTGATCCGCATCGGTTGGCGTGATCGTCGAGCTGTAGAGCTGGCCGTCCTTGGCGTTGTAGACTTGGCCTTCCCACGCCTCGGCGCCGGGCTTCTTCTTCATGTCGATCAGGATCGGCATGCCGAGCGTCGGCCGGCTCTGCCGGGCCGGATCGGGATTGTTGCTGTCGCGACCGCCCGGGGTCTTCTCCCAGGCCACCACGCCCCACATGCTGCCATTGCATTGGGCGACTCGGATATTGGCGACCCCGTCGGCCACTCGCCAGTCACCGGTGGGGTCGGCCGCGAGCGCAGAAGAAATTCCTGCTGCGAACACCACTCCGGAGTATGCTATCGTTGTCGACATGAGAGATCTAAGGCGATGCAACATTGGCAGAAACCCGTGCTTGCTTTGATGGTGCGAATGAGGGCAAAACGCCGCATTGCGCGTTTTCAGTTGACGTCACGTCCATCAACCGAAGTATGTAGCCGATGCTAAAACCCAATCTAGACGTTTCCGAGATGTTTGTGGAGCGCCAGGCGCAGCGCAGCACGATGCACTCTCGGCATCTGAACGAGCAGCTGGTCCGCGTTCTCAAAACGATTGGATATGATGTCGGGTTCCAGAAGGGGCAAGGGCAATATCTCTACGATCGAGACGGGGCCCGTTACCTCGACCTGCTCAGCGGTTTTGGTGTCTTTGCAATCGGCCGCAATCATCCGACCCTCCGTGACGCGCTGAAGAGCGTTCTCGACAGCGACCTGCCGAATCTCGTCCAGCTCGATGTGTCGACGCTCGCGGGCGTCCTTGCCGAGCGGTTGCTGGAACATGTCCCATACCTGGACAAGGTGTTCTTCGCGAATTCCGGTGCCGAGACGGTGGAGGCCGCGATCAAATTCGCGCGGGGCGCGACCGGACGGCCGGGCATCGTTTATTGCGGGCACTCTTATCACGGCCTGACCTACGGCGCGCTGTCGCTCACCGAGGATTCGAACTTCCGCAACGGCTTCGAGCCGCTGCTGCCGGGCTGCACCGCGGTTCCGTTCAATGATCTCGCAGCGCTCGAGCAGGCGCTGTCGTCGCGCGAGATCGCGGCGTTCATCGTCGAGCCGATCCAGGGCAAGGGCGTCAACATGCCCTCCGATGAATTCCTGCCCGGCGCCGCCGCGCTGTGCAAGAAGTACGGCTCGATCTTCATCGCCGACGAAATCCAGACCGGCATGGGCCGCACCGGACGGTTCCTTGCTGTGGAACACTGGAACGTCGAGCCTGACATGGTGCTGCTGTCGAAAGCGCTGTCGGGCGGTCATGTTCCGGTCGGCGCGCTGCTGACGCGCAAGGCGATCTTCGACAAGATCTTCAACCGCATGGATCGCGCGGTCGTGCATGGTTCGACCTTCGCCAAGAACGATCTCGCGATGGCCGCTGGTATCGCAACCCTCGAGGTGATGAAGGCGGAGAAGCTGGTCGAGGCCGCCGCCAAGCGCGGCGCCGAGCTGCGGCTGGCACTGACGCGGATGGTGCCCGGCTACGAGCTGCTGAAGGAAGTGCGCGGCAAGGGCCTGATGATCGGCGTCGAATTCGGTCCGCCGAAATCGCTGCGACTCAAGGCGTCATGGACCATGCTGGAGAGCGCCAACAAGGGCCTGTTCTGCCAGCTCATCACGGTGCCCTTGTTCAAGGATCACAAGATTCTGACCCAGGTCGCCGGCCACGGCCTGCACACGATCAAGCTGCTGCCGCCGCTGACGATCACGGAAGAGGATTGCGCCTGGATCGAGCGCGCCTTCGACGACGTGATCGCCCAGAGCCACAAGGTGCCCGGCGCGATCTGGTCGCTCGGCAAGACCCTGGTCGACAACGCCATCCGCAAATCGGCGTGACATTCGGGTGGGCAAAGCGACGCCCGCAGGCGGCGCGTGCCCATCGTCCCAGTTTCTCGCTGCAGTTCGGTAGCACGCTTCGCTTCCTACGAAACAATTGAGTTCGTGCCGTGCGATACAGCGCCCTCTCCCCTTGTGGGCCCCCTTGTGGGAGAGGGCATCGCCGAACCATCCATTTGCTCGGTTGGGTGAGGGGTATCTCTCGGCAAACGACGCTTGCGGAGAGATACCCCTCACCCAACCGAGTTTGCGGCTCTTTCCTACTTGCCCTCTCCCACAAGGGGCGAGGGCGCATTCACTGGCTTCGCCATTCATCTCCAATATTTGCGTACCGTTGACGGAGGCTCCCGAAAGCTCGCCTCAATTGCCCCCACTCATCGCAGTCTCGAACCTTTCGCCGAACTCGTTGAGCTCGTCCGCATTGATGTCGCTCACCGCCCAATAGTTCAGGCCGCGGTCGCGCCAGCTGCGGATGTTGAAGCCCTGGATGGTGTCCATCCGCGCCGTGCGCCGCTCGGTGCCCGACGTCTGCGCCACGAACAGATTGATGACGTGCTGACGGCGGCGATAGACCACGGCGCCGATCGCGCGCGCATCGACATAATCGAGCCGGCCGCCGATCAGGGTGAAGCCTTGCGCCGTCAGGTCGATCACCGGTGGCGCAACGTCGAGCCGGCCGTTGAACCAGGGTTTGACGGTGTGCTGATCGGTCGAGATCACGTCGGTCAAATGGCCGGCCTGCAGCGAGCGCAGATGCGCCGAGACGATCTCGGCCTCGATCCGCTGCTGGTCGTCGTTGCGCAGCACGATGGCGACGAGACCGGTGGCGGCCAGCGCCGACACCGCCGAGCCCATCGCAAACCCCTTCAGCAGCGAGCGGCGGCTCGGCCGCGCGGTGAGCGGCGTCACGACAGGCGGTTGCACCGCCGGCAACGCGGCTTCGATGCGCTGCCGCAGGGCGGAGGGCGCCTTGTAGGTGAGGTCGGCGCCGGCCAGCACCTGTCGCATCTGCCTGATGGCAGCCAGCTCCGACGCGCAGCGTGCGCAGCCGGCCACATGCGCCTCGACCTCGCGCGCATGCCCGGCATCGAGCTCGCCGTCGGCCAGCGCGTGGATCAGGATCTCGGCTTCGTCGCAGGTCATGGCTGTGGCTCCTCCTGCGCGAGCCAGGCGGCGCGCAGCATCGCGCGGGCGCGGGCGAGGCGTGACATCACGGTGCCGACCGGCACGCCGGCGGCGTCCGCGATGTCGCGATAGGACAGGTTGTTGATCTCGCGCAGCACGAAGGTCTCCCGGAACGGCTCGGCCAGGGCGTCGATCATCCGCCGGATCGCCGAGGCGTCGCGCTCGCGCAGCACGGCGCCTTCCGGCGTCTCCGCATTCTCCTGCCACAGCGGCGGCTGTTCGGCGGCCTCCGGCGTATCGTCGAGCGCCTTCACCGGCGCGCCGGCACGGCGGGCGAATTCGGCGTGGCAGACATTGCGCAGGATCGCGAACAGCCAGGGCTTCATCGCCGGTCCCCGATAGGTGTCGAAATGCTTCAGCGCACGCAGGAAACACTCCTGCACCGCATCCTCGGCATCTGCTGGGTTGCGCAGCAAATAGCGGGCGAGCGTGTAGACGTCGTCGAGATGCGGCAGCGCCGCCTCGCGGAAGCGCCGCGCCCTGTCGGGGTCGTCACGCGTCGTTGTCACCGGCGTGGTCTCCGGCCCGGTTCGAGGTCCGGCCCGACCGGCGGCTTGTCGCCGGCCGGGCCATGTGACGAGGCTCATGCCCTGGTTCGCGAGACTACTCAACCTTGACCAGCCCCGTCATGTGCGGATGCAGCGAGCAGAAATATGTGTAGTCGCCGCGCGCCGCAAAGGTGAACGAGAAGCTGTCGTCGGTGTCGAGCGTCTTGGACCGGTATTTGCCCGCCGACACCACCGTGTGCGGGATGTCGTCATGATTGGTCCAGGTCACGGTGTCGCCGACCTTCACCGTCACTTGCGCCGGGGTGAAGGTGAAATTGTCGATCGTGACGTTGATGGTTTCGGCGCGCAGCGGCGTGGCGCCGAGAAGCAGCACGGCGGCCAGGCAGGCCCCGCGGAGAACGGACGGCATCATCGCGTTTCCCACCCTCAACCCGCAAGCGGGGTATCAATGATCGCGAGCCGTTCGTCACCGACCTTGAAGTCGATGCTGGCGATGCCGAGCAGGCTGCGCAGCCTGGCGTCCTCGACCTTCATCGGGCCGGGGGAGGGCGCCGTGCCCGGTGCGGGCTGCGGGAACGCCGTCGAGCGGGCGGTGTGGAAGGTGACGTTGCCTTCGACCTTCTGCATCACCTGATGGATGTGGCCGTTCAACACCGTCACCGAGCCGAAGCCCTTGAGCGCGTCGAGCGCGCGGCCGCCGTCCTCGGTGCCCCAGCCCCATTGCGGATAGACCGTCCATAGCGGGATGTGCGCGAACACGACGATCGGTGTCGATGCCGAGCGTCCCTTCAGGTCCTGCTCGAGCCAGGCAAGCTGCTCGGCGCCGAGATTGCCGAGCCCGCCGGCCTTGAGGTCGATCACGTTGACGAGGCCGATGAAATGCACGCCATTGGCGTCGAACGAATACCAGCCGGCGCCTCGCGTCCCCTTGCCGTAGCGCTCCTTGTAGAGCTTGACCTCCTCGTCGAGGAAATCATGCTCGCCCGGCACGTAGTGCACGTCGAGCCGCGACTGGGAGATGATGCGGTCGGCATCGTCGAACTCGGCCGCCTTCGACAGATGCGAGATGTCGCCGGTATGGATCATGAAGGCGGGCTTCACCGGCATCGCCTTGATCCGGTTGACGGCCTCCTCCAGCGTACGAAGCGCGTTGGGGTTGGCCGGCTTGTCGAAGCCGACATGGCTGTCGCTGACCTGCAGGAAGGTCAGGCCGCTGGCCGGCTGTTCGGCGGCCTGGGCCGCGTCGACCAGGCCGAGCGAGCGCGGCACGCCGCCGGCGAGGGTCCACAGCACGCCGGTGCCGGCCCACGTCATGCATTCCAACACTTTGCGGCGGCTGACGCCGGTCTCGTCGAGATCACCAAGGCTCATCGCTCTCTCCCGTTGCCCGTCATCGGGCTTGCGGGTGAGGAGAGCGCGAGAGCCCCGGGTTTATTCCCGGCGCCCGGTCGGATGCGGAGAGATGACGCTTTCGTGACCGGCGCGGCCGCGTGCATTCCATCCATTCCATCATGACAGGAGCGTGCCGCCGTTTGGTGGTTATGATACCTCCCTGGACAAACTCCAATGGTCGGACAACCGGACGCGACGTCGATGCACGATCGATTGACATTGCAACCCAGCGCCGCCGTCGCGGAGCGCCTCGTCCCGCTCGACCGCGCCCGGACCTTCATCACGCTCTCGGTCGTGCTCTATCACTCCGCGATCAACTACACCTATTTCGGCCAGGGCGGCGACCGCATGCACTGGCTCGGCTTCGACCTCGTCGCGCTGTTCAACGACAGCTACTTCATGTCGTGCATGTTCTTCGTCTCCGGCCTGTTCGTGCCGGCGAGCCTGGCGCGGCGCGGGGCATCCGATTATGTCTGGCGCCGCGCATTGCGGCTCGGCGTGCCCTACATCGTCTCGATCTTCTTCATCATGCCGATCGCCTATTATCGGTACTACGTCGCGGAGGATCAGTTCACGACAGTGTGGCGGCGGATGATCAGCGAAGGTCCGTGGCCGTCGGGCTCGGCCTGGTTTCTCGGCGTGCTGCTGATCTTCGACCTCGTCGCGGTGTTGGTATGGCTCGTGGCGCCGCGGGCCATTGGCAAGCTCGGCAGCTTGGCGGAGGTGTTGCAGCGCCGGCCGCTGGCCGGATTCCTGGTCTTCCTGCTCATCGCCAACGCCGCCTATCTGCCGCCGCATCTCTGGTTCGGCGACGGCGTATGGTTCATGCCTGGTCACTTCCCGCTGCCGCTGCAGGCGAGCCGCGCACTGCTGTATCCCGTGTTCTTCATCGCCGGTGTGGCGGTGGGGGCGGCTGGGCTGACGACCGGTCCGTTCGCCGCGCAGGGCGCGCTGGTGCAGCGCTGGCCCGTGTGGTTCGGACTGTCCTATGCCTGCTACGGCATGATCCTGTTTCTGGCCTACGCGCATCACAACTGGATCGCCGATTTCGACTCTCCGCCGCTGTGGTGGCGGACCGCCTACGGCATGGCAGTGGCGAGCTTCTGTGCTTCAATGGCGTTCGGCGTGCCGACCTTCTTCGTGCGCTGGGCCAAAGCGCCTCTCACTCTGATGGACCGCATGCAGCCCTCGGCCTATGGAATCTATCTCCTGCACTTCCTGCCGCTGCTGTGGCTGCAATATCTGGTGTTTGATCCAGCATGGCCGGCTGCCGTGAAGTTCGCGATCGTGCTGGTTGGCACACTGTTGGTAAGCTGGCTGGCCGCCGCTCTGTTGCGGCGAATCCCCATCGTAGCGCGGATCATCTGATCCGTTACACCAGCTCATCACCGCGGAGCTCTGACACTATCGGACCAAGCGCGGTGCGAATTGATGTGCCCTCTCCCCTTGTGGGAGAGGGCATGTAGGACGGTGCAGCGAGCTCGGTTGGGTGAGGGGTATGCCTCGACGAGAGTCGCTCGCGGAGAGATACCCCTCACCCAACCGCGCGCATCGATAGGCCGGAGATGCCCTCTCCCACAAGGGGAGAGGGCGCTGTATCGGACAGTCCGCTTGGTGGGCAAAGGCGCGGCTGTGACGTCGGCCGCCTTACTCAGAGCTCTCCCGCGCCGTGCCCACCATGGGCTTGCGAGAATGCCGATAGAGGGTGGGCACGCGCCGCCTGCGGCGTCGCTTTGCCCACCCTCATATGGGGTCTTGTGAGTCAAGTCTCGTTTGATAGGTCGGGTTGTTTTTTCGAGGGGCGGT
>NZ_JBNPVB010000019.1:0-174143 GCF_051168495.1 Bradyrhizobium oligotrophicum
CCCGGAGGAGACGGAGGAGCGGCATTCCATGCTCAGCACCCTGTCACGATCATCAATAACGGCTCGATTTGGGGCGGCGGTGGCGGCGGCGGCGGTGGTCAAGGAACAGTGAACGGATGTAGCAACGGAGGCGGTGGTGGGGCTGGGAGCATTTCTGGAGCGTTCGGAGTTGCTCGGAACGTTGTGGGGCTTTGTACTTCCTCGCAAGCCCCGGTGCCGACAGTACAAAATGGTTCGCCGGGATCGCTCACTGCTGGCGGCGCAGGCGGAAATACGCAAAATACGATAGCGCCGACCGCTGGAAATGGAGGTGGGCCTGGTCAACCTGGTCAACAGGCGGCATCGTTCACGGCACTCAGTCGCTGCCTGAGCAAAGCCGGTGGTTTAGGCGGCACGGCGGGCTACTCAGTAGTCGGCAATTCGTTCGTGACGTGGAGCACGACGGGCGACGTCCGCGGGCCGGTCAACTGATCAATGGACAAGATAGCAGTGTTGGGGCCAGCCGCCAGCACGTTTTTGGGACATGCGGCAGGTACTGACAGTTTGTAGGAAGTTGGGGGCTGAAATGTTAGTAGGGCGAGCCATTTGTGCGGGTAGCCGGAGGACCCATCATGAATTGCCGCGGGGACCGGGCTTGCCAGCTGCGAGGCCGTTATGGTCGGCACCCGGCTCAATATTTCGTGCTCTTACAGTATTCCTGTTTCTAGTCGGTGTAGCTCCGATCGATGTGGCGAGCGCGACGCAGATCATTATCACCTCGGGCACGACCTGGACGGTGCCGAACGACTGGAACAACGCGGCCAACACGATCGAGGTGATTGGCGGCGGCGGTGGAGGCGGCGGGGGCTTCAGTCCTTCGGTTGACGAGGGCGCGGGCGGTGGTGGCGGCGGTGCCTATTCGAAGATCACCAACCTGTACCTGCAGCCCGGTGCTGTCATCACCTATCAGATCGGGTCTGGCGGTTCATGGGGCAACGTGGGAAGTGCTGGCTCACCCGGTGGCGATAGTTACTTCAACGGGGCAGGCTTGAGTTGCTCGAGCCAGTCGGTCTGCGCCAAAGGCGGTGGGGGCGGCAGTATCAGCAGCGGCTACGCCGCAGCGAGCGGAGGTGCAGGCGGCGCGGCCGCCAGCGGGATTGGCAGCGTCCGCTATTCAGGCGGCGCTGGAGGCGGGTCTGGCGCAACCAGCAATGGTGGCGGCGGTGGCGGTGGCGCGGCAGGTCCAAACGGCAATGGCGGCGCAGGCGGCACCAGCGGACAAAATGGATCCGGTGCGGGCGGCGGTGGCAATGGTGGGGGATCAAGCGGCGCGGGTGGAGGAGCCGGGGGCAACAACTACGCCGGCACGGGGGGAGGGTCGGCAGGATCGGCCGGCGTGCCCGGCGGCAGCGGCAGCAATGGCGGTGGCGGCGGCGCCGGCTATTGGAATGGCAGCGCGTGGGTCAACAATGCTGGCGGCAATGGCAGCACCGGCACTGAGTGGGACGCGAGCCATGGTTCAGGCGGCGGCGCCGCCAGCGGTGCCGGCGGCGGTGGGACCACGGTCGGCGCGAATGGATCGGCGGGACTGTATGGTGGCGGCGGCGCCGGTCGGTCCGGCCTCGGCTCGGCCGGGAGTGGTGGTGCGCAGGGCATCATCGTCATTAACTACACGCCTCTTCCTCCGCCGCCGCCACCACCGCCGGGTTCTTCGCTGCAGATCTTTCTGACCAATGGCACAACGTGGACGGTGCCCAGCGACTGGAACAGCTCGAACAATACGATCGAAGTGATCGGTGGCGGTGGTGGCGGTAGTGGCGGCTCCAGCCCATCAGTCGACGAGGGGGCCGGCGGTGGTGGCGGTGGCGCCTATTCAAAGGTCAGCAATGTCTCCCTGCCATCAGGAGCGACCGTTAGCTACCAAATTGGTTTTGGAGGCTCTGGAGGCAATGTTGGAAGTGTGGGATCGACAGGCGGGGATAGCTATTTCAACGGATCTGGATCGACCTGCTCGGCGCAATCGGTATGCGCCAAAGGCGGCGCAGGCGGCGGCATCAGCAGCGGCTACGCCGCAGCGAGCGGCGGTGCCGGCGGCGCGGCTGCAAGCGGACTGGGGTCCGTCCGCTATTCCGGCGGCGCAGGTGGTGGATCCGGTGCGACCAGCAATGGTGGTGGCGGCGGTGGCGGAGCGGCAGGTCCGAATGGCAATGGAGGTGCAGGCGGGACCAGCGGGCAAAATGGCTCGGGTGCCGGCGGCGGCGGCAACGGCGGCGGATCGAACGGTGCTGGTGGAGGAGCCGGAGGCAATAACTATGCAGGTACGGGTGGGGGCGCTGCGGGCTCTGCCGGCGTAGCCGGCGGCAACGGCAGCAATGGAGGCGGCGGCGGCGCCGGCTATTGGAACGGCAGCGCGTGGGTCAACAATGCGGGCGGCAACGGCAGCACCGGCACCGAATGGGATTCGAGCCATGGCTCGGGCGGAGGAGCAGCAAGTGGTGCAGGTGGCGGTGGCACCACTTCCGGCGCAAACGGATCGGCAGGATTATACGGAGGTGGCGGTGCCGGCCGTTCCGGCCTCGGCTCGGCGGGAAGCGCTGGTGCTCAGGGTCTTATCGTCATCACCTATACGCCTGCGTCCAATTCCGGTGGCGGTGGTGGTAATCCGCCCGGTGGTGGCACGTCGATCAGCGCCACGCGCTCGTCGAGTTTTTCTTATGACCCGACCTCCGGGCAACTGACGCAGGAGGTGATTGAGCCCGGCACGCCGGCGCTGCGGCTGCAGACCGACTACATCTATGATGCCTTCGGTAACAAGCTGAGCGCCACCGCCAGCGGAGCCGATATCAGCAGCCGCGCAGCAAGCGCGGCCTATGATGCCCAAGGCCGCTTTGCGGCCAGTGCGACCAATGCGCTCGGACAAAGCGAGAGTTGGCAATACGATCCGCGTTTTGGCAAGCCGACCAGCCATACCGGACCCAACGGACTGACCACGACGTGGACCTATGACAGCCTCGGGCGCAAGATCCTGGAAGTGCGTCCCGACGGCACTCAGACCAGATGGTCCTATCAGTTCTGCAACGGCGTCAACGGCGGCACCGCGGCATGCGTGTCCGGAGCCATCTATCTGGTCGAGGCCATTCCGCTCGCAGCCGACGGTGCCACCCAGAACGGGGCAAGCAGCACTGCCTATCTCGACAGTCTCGAGCGCCCGATCGCAAGCGAGACGCAGGGCTTTGATGGCTCGCCTGTGCGGACGTCCAGGCAGTACGACAATCTCGGCCGGGTCAAGCAGCAGAGCCGGCCCTATTTCGTTGCAGGCGGTGTGGCGCAGTGGGCCACCTTCACCTACGACGTGCTCGGCCGTGTCCTGATCGAGACCGCGCCCGACACCAGCGTCACGCAGCATTCCTATCATGGCCTGGCTTCGACGATCACCAACGCGCTCGGCCAGACGCGCACCGTCAGACGGGACAGCCAGGGCCATGTCGTTGCGCTCACCGACGCGCTGAACAGGACGATCAGCTATGCCTACGGTCCGTTTGACACGCTGGCTCAGACCACCGACGCGGCTGGTAACGCCGTCAAGGCGACCTACGACACCCGCGGCCGCAAGATCGCCAGCAGCGATCCCGACATGGGCGCATGGACCTACGCTTACGATACCGCCAACCAGTTGATCAGCCAGACCGATGCCAAGAGCCAGACGACGGCACTGAGCTACGACAAGCTCGGCCGCCTGATCCAGCGGATCGAGCCGGATATGACGTCGGTCTGGACCTACGATACCGCCCCCCATGGCATCGGCATGCTGGCCTCGGCCAGCGTCACCTCCGGCCAGGGTGCAGGCTATCAGCGCGCCTACGTCTATGACGCCCTGACCCGCCCGGCGCAGGTGGCCATCACGATCGCAGGCTCGGTCTACACCATGTCAGGGTCCTACGATGCCAATGGCCGCCTCAGCACGGTGACTTATCCCTCGGGCTTCAGCGTCAGCTATGCCCACACCAGCCTTGGCGACGTCAGCGGCCTTACAGGTGTCGGCGGCCCGTCATTCTGGACGGCCAACGCCGTCGATGCAGAGATGCGGATCACCCAGCAGACCTCCGGCAACGGCGTCGTCACCCAGCAGGGGTTTGATGCCGCGACCGGCAGGCTGCTCAGCATTCAGGCCGGCTCTAGTGGCAACATCGCCAACTTCGTCTACACCTACGATGCGATCGGCAATCTCCTCAGCCGCACCGACGGTAACGCCGGTCTGGCGGAGAGCCTGGTCTATGACGGACTGAACCGGTTGACGCAGTCGACCGTGACGTTGTCGCCCACGCCGCTGGTGAAGACTTACGCCTATGATCCGATCGGCAACCTGATCACGAAATCCGACGTTGGCACCTACACCTATCCCGCGGCGGGCTCGGCCCGGCCTCATGCGGTGACCAGCGTCGGTGGAGGCGCCATCACTGCCAGCTTCAGCTATGATGCCAACGGCAACCAGACCGCAGGCCTTGGCCGGACCATTGCCTACAGCGCGGCCAACATGCCGATCCTGGTCAGCCAGGGCTCTCGCACCATAGGGTTCGGCTACGATCCAGACCATCAGCGCTTCATGCAGACCGCGCCGGAAGGCACCACGCTCTATTTCAGCGCCTTCGGCGTCCGCGCCGAGCTGCTCGCCGGAAACCAATGGACCGAATATCTGTCGGTCGGCGGCGCCCCGGTCGGCGCGCGCTTCAGCAACACTACCAGCGGCTCGGTCGCGATCCGCTACTTCCACGCCGATCACCTCGGCTCGGTCGCGGTCCTGACCAACGAGCAGGGCGCCGCAGCGGAACGCAATTCATACGACGCCTGGGGCAAGCGCCGCGCGCCCAGTGGGGCCGATGATCCCACCGGCAGCCTGACCAGCCAGACCACGCAAGGCTTCACCGGCCAGGAGCACCTCGCTAACGTTGGGCTGATCAACTTTAACGCCCGCCTGTATGACCCACTTCTCGGTCGCTTCACCAGCGCCGACAGCATCGTCCCCGATCCGTCCGACCTGCAGAGCTTTAACCGATACACCTACGTCCGTAATCGGCCGCTGTCGGTGACCGATCCTAGCGGGCACGATGACTCTGGAGCTTCTTACGTTTCGCAAATAACGATCGGCAACGAAGCTTACTTCTTCCCGCCACCGGGAATTTCGTATCTGACCGGCATCAATGCGGGTGCTTGGTACTCATATCAGGCAACCGTGTCCTACAATTCGATCGGAAATCAGATTCAATATTTGATTTGGCGACGCTCGCAACCTCCGCCCGGGCTGCAGCCAAATGGCACCTTTGTCGACGTGTCAGGAGGCGTCTTTGCTAGTCCGCTTGGGCATAGAACCGGATCGCAGCAAACGGCTGCCCCAACGGTTCCAGCTCAAGCGGTGGCGGCAGGATTCGCGATGGGAAGCAGTTCATATGGATATCTGGGAGCGGCGTCCGCGTATCGGTTCGTCACACCAGCTACAACCTTTTGGGGAGGTTTTGACGATGGCTTCAGGGCAGGATTTCTCGGTAGTTTTGATGATGCCGATACGCTGATCCATGGAACGAGATCTTCAATCACGGGTGCCGTTATCGGGAATGCTGCGGGCGGTCTCTCTGAGTTGGGCGCAGAGATACTTGGAGCAGAATTGGGAGGTGCCATTCTCGGCAAAGTTCTTGGCCGATTGCCTCAGGGTTTGAGCAGAGCTCAGTTCGTTGAGGGATCAAACTTGATAAGAATTAGGGCCGCAGAGTTAGGATTGGGCGATGATATCTTTGTGCACGGAAGTCGAGCTGCAGGAACAGCCACTGCGAGATCCGATATTGATATTGGTATTCGCGTTTCCGAAGCAGAATTTGAAGCATTCTTAAACACTCAATCTAGGCTTGCGTCGCCAAATCCCGGCTCGAGCTTGGCCCGTACCCGCGCCAATGCTGTGGAAAAAGGCATCATTCAGACGGGTGAAGCGAGATTAAAGCCAACTGCAAACGAGTTGCAGCGCATATTCGGAATGGACGTAGATCTTTCTGTTATCCGAAAAGGGGGCACATTCGATCGCGGACCCTATATACCACTAATTGGACCGTAGCTTGGAGATGCACTATGAGTGATTACGACTACTGTAAGATCTACGTGGAAGCTGACCTGTCATATGACAGTCTAAAATCGACGATTGCACGCATACTCGATGCACCGATCGAGTGGCGCTCCATAAAATCGAGCTCAATGAGTGTTGATTGCTACAAGAATCCGTTTAGCAAGGATGGAGAATCGGATTTCATCTCTTGGCCCTACTATCTTGAGGTAGAGGCGAATTCTGGCTTCACGGGACCTGGGTTTGTAAAAGATGTGCAGAAGCTCATTGAGTCACTTAAGTCAGAAGCAATGAAAGTCGCGCCCAGCTGCGACTTTGAGGATCTGTTGAAGATTTAGACCGTGGCTCATACAGCGCACCAGATGATGTTGCCCGATCGAGATCAAGTCGAGGGCCGCCTCTACATAGAACGCCGAGCGTTATCTGAGCGAAGTGCTGCACAAGAGAATGTGTTTGAGTCGCCGGCGTGTCGGCTGGGCAATATCTCGTGCTGCCGAAACCCTTTAGACTGCGCGTGTTAGTTGTAGGGTGGCCATGGCTGCTTTTGGTTGGATGGTGGCGTTGCGCGGCGGAACTCGAAAAATTCAGTTAGTAATGATTCCTATGTTGCTGGCGATGGCGTTGTCCGCGTGCCAGACGATGGAGGAGAGTACCTCGTCGTTCACTTGGGGCACGAGCGCTCTGGAGGCGGGCGCCGCAGCGCAAGCGCAGGCGGCTGTGCGATCGCCGGCTGCGAGCGCGCGCGCGGGCAAGATGTCGGGATCGCCGCTGCTCGATGACAATAGGGGCGGGCCCGCGACCATGATCGAGGGCAGCGGCCGCTTCGTCGGCGAAGCGCCGACGGGGGCGGTGGCGCGGGCGTCCGAGGATGTCGCCGACGGCATCACCATCAATCTCGTCAACGTGCCGGCGCCGCAGGCGGCGAAGACGGTGCTCGGCGATATCCTGGGCGTCAAATACACGGTCGATCCCGGCATCGAGGGGCGGATCACGATTCAGACGCCGAAGCCGGTGGCGCGGGCGGCTGTGATCGATCTGTTCCAGGCGGCGTTGAGGGCCAACAATGCGGCAGTCATCAACAACCGCGGCATCTATCGCATCGTCGCTGCGGACCAGACAGCGGTCTTGGGCACGTATCGCACGGACGACGTGGCCGATGGCGGCGAGATGGTCGGCAATGGGCTGCAGGTGGTGCAGCTGAAATATGTCTCTGCCTCCGAGATCCGGCGCGTGGTCGAGCCGATCGCGCCGCGCGGTGGGGTGGTGCGGGTCGACGACGCGCGCAATTTGATCACGCTCTCGGGCAATCGCCAGGAGATTGCGGCGATGATGGAGGCGATCGCGCTGTTCGACGTCGACACCATGAAGGGCATGTCGTTCGCGCTGATCCCGGTCAAGACCTCGGCGCCCGATGCGATCGCGACCGAGCTTAAGAGCGTGTTCGGCTCCGACCGCGGCGACGGGCCGATGGCCGGCATGGTGCAGTTCGTGCCCAACAAGCGGCTGCGCTCGATCCTGGTGATCTCGCCGCAGCTGGCCTATCTGCGCCGCGCCGAGAGCTGGATCCGCAAGCTCGACGCGCAGGCGCAAGGCTCCGAGAAGCAGCTCTTCACCTACGCCGTGCAGAACCGCCGCGCCCAGGAGCTGGTCGACGTGCTGCAGTCGATGTTCCCCACCGATACGCAGGCCGCGACGACGGCGCGGCGCACGGTCGCGCCGAACTATCAGGACGCGAGCGTGCAGTCGCAGCCGTCTTCCTCCGGCGGCGGCATGTCCGGATCGTCGTCGCCGTCCTTCACCAGCGGCCTCGGCGCGTCCAGCGGCGGCTTCGGCGGCATGCGCAATGCAGCGCCGTCGACGGCGGCGCCGAGCGTCGTGCCAGCGGCGGCACCATCGGCGCCCACCGGCCGCGACGGCGACGCCGACGGGCCGCGGCTGCGCATCGTGGCCGACGAGGCCAAGAACGCGATCCTGATCGAGGCAGCTTCGGCCGACTACAAGCGCGTGCTGCAGGTGATCGAGCGGCTCGACCAGATGCCGAACCAGGTGCTGATCGAGGCGACCATCGCCGAGGTCACCCTGAACGACGATCTGCGCTTCGGCGTGCAATGGTACATGCGCAAGAACAGCTCGAAATTCACCCTGACGGAGGCGGCCTCCGGCGCCGTCAATTCGGTGTTTCCCGGCTTCTCCTACGCGCTGACCGCGGCGAACATCGCGGCGACCATCGATACGCTGAACCAGATCACCAATGTCAACATCGTCTCCTCGCCGTCGCTGACCGTGATGGACAACAAGCCGGCGGTGCTGCAGATCGGCGACCAGGTGCCGATCACGACGCAATCGGCGACCTCGACGTTGACGACGGGCGCGCCGATCGTCAATTCCGTGAGCTACAAGGACACCGGCGTCATCCTCTCGATCATCCCGCGCATCAATGAGAGCGGCCGCGTGCTGCTCGACATCGAGCAGGAGGTGTCGAGCGTGGCGCCGACGACGTCGTCGAACATCAATTCGCCGACCATCCGGCAGCGCAAGATTCGGACATCTGTGGTCGTCAACGACAGCGACGCGCTGGTGCTGGGCGGGCTGATCCAGGACAGCCGCACCACCGGTCGCAGCCAGCTGCCGATCATCGGCGACATTCCCTTCGTCGGCAATCTCGCCGGCAGCCGCGACAACGTGATCGGCAAGACCGAGCTGATCATCCTGATCCGCCCGCATGTGATGCGCAGCCTCGACGAGGCGCGCAGCGTCACCGAGGAATATCGCCGCTACATGGCGATCGAGGGGCCGTATCGCCGCCCGCCGGCGCGCCGCCGCGCCGAGGACACCGGCCGCAGGATTCTCGACTGATGCCGCGCTTCCGCTACCAGGCTTATGGCGCTGACGGCGCGTTCGCGGAGGGGACGATCGAGGCGGCCTCGGCCGCCGCCGCCGATGCGGCGCTGTGGGCGCAGGGCCTGTCGCCGTTCCAGATGCGCAGCGTCGACGGCGGCAGCACTGCATGGTGGAACCGCGAGATCACGCTCGGCGGCGGCACGGCGCGCGGCGACCTCCTGGCCTTCACGCGCGAATTCTCGATCCTCTGCAGCGCCGAGATTCCGCTGGACGACGCGCTCAGGATCGTGCAGGTGCAGACCTCGCTGGCGCGGCTGAAGACCTTCGCCGCGGCGCTGCTCGCCGACGTGCTGAACGGCCGGCCTTTGTCGGAGGCGATGCAGGCGCAGACGCGTGTTTTTCCTGCTGATTACGTCGCGGTGGTCCGCGCTGGCGAGAGCGGCGGCCGGCTCGCGCAGGTGCTGAGCGAGCTCGCTGAGCTCCTGGAGCGGCGCGCCGAGATCCGCGCGCGCATCCAGTCGGCGCTGATCTATCCGGTGATGCTGATCGTGCTCAGCCTGGTCACGCTCGCCATCATCATCGGCGGCGTGATCCCGTCGATGGCGCCGATTTTCACCCAGAGCGGCAAGCCCGTGCCGCTGACTATCCAGGCCATGCTGACGTTGCAGGCGCACTGGCTGGAGATCGTGATCGCCAGCCTCGCCGCGCTCGTGCTGCTCGGCGGCTCCATCGTCTTCGCCATGGCCGATGCGGCGCGCCGCCGGCGGCTCGACCGGCTGCTGCTGGGGCTGCCGCTCGCCGGCAGCTTCCTGCTGCAGCAGGACACCGCGCGCTTCGCCCGCACGCTCGGCACCATGCTCTCGGCCGGCGTGCCGCTGATCCCTGCGACGCGGTCGGCGAGCGAGGTCGTCGGCAACGATCATCTCCGCGCTGGCGTGGAGCAGGCGATCGAAAAGGTGCAGCAGGGCGTGGCGCTGCATCGCGCGCTGCGCGAGACGGCGGCGCTGCCGGCCGTCGCGCTGCAGATGATCGCGGTCGGCGAGGAGGCCGGCCGGCTCGACCGCATGCTGCTGCGCGTGGCCGAGATGCTGGAGAAGCAGCTGCAGACGCGCGTGGATCGCTTCGTGGCGGCGCTGACGCCGGCGATGACCGTCGGCATCGCGCTCATCATCGGCGCGCTGATCATGCCGGTGATGACCGCCGTGCTCAGCATCAACGATCTGGCCGGGCGATGAACAGGCCGGCGACACATGAGCGGGCAGGGACGAGCGACGGATTCACGCTGGTCGAGATGCTCGCCGTGCTGGCGATCCTGGCGCTGACCGCCTCCGCAGCCGTGCCCTTGCTGTCGCGCGGCGCCGGCAGCGTCAGCCTGGATGCGGCGGCCAGCGAGATCGCCTCGGCGCTGCGCGCGACGCGGGCGGCGGCGATCCTGCAGAACCGGGTGATGACGTTGCGCATCGACGTCGACCGCCGCAGCTTCGGCTCCGAGGTGGTGCCGCCGCGCGCCTTCACCACCGGGCTTCAGGCCAAATTGACCTATGCCGCCGCCACGCGAAGCGGCGCGGCCGATGGCGGCTTCCGCTTCTTTCCGGACGGCTCGTCGACCGGCGGCGATCTCAGCCTGGAGCTGAATGGGCGGCGGCAGCGGCTGTGCGTGGAATGGCTGATGGGGACGGTGCGGATAGCCGGGACATGTTGAGGGGGAGGCGATGATGCTGGGATGGACGAAGTTCAGCGATCTGATGAAGCGGCACGGGCAGTGCCGGGCACGCACGCGCAGCGGCGGCGAAGCGGGCTTCACGCTGGTCGAGATGCTGGTCGTGATCACCATCATCGGCCTGGTGATGGGGCTCGTCGGCCCGCGCGTGCTGAGCTATCTGTCGGACTCCAAGCTCAAGACGGCGCGGATCCAGATCCGCAGCCTCGCCTCGGCGCTCGATCTCTACCATCTCGACAATGGCCGCTATCCCACCGCGGCCGAAGGCCTGGGCGCGCTGGTGCAGAAGCCGGCGACGGCGACGAGCTGGAACGGGCCCTATCTCAGCGGCACGCTGGTGCCCACGGACCCCTGGGGCCGGCCCTATGTCTACAAATTCCCGGGCCAGCACGGCGCCTATGACATCGTCTCGCTCGGCCCCGACGGCCGCGAGGACGAGACCACGGCCAACGCCAATGTAACGAGCTGGCAGCAGCCATGACCGCCGCAGCGGCAGCAATCACGCGTGCGACGGATGCCGATGAGGCCGGCTTCACGCTGGTTGAGGTCATCGTCGCACTCGCCATGCTGTCGCTCGGCCTGACCCTGGTCATGAGCCTGTTGTCGACGGGGCTGTCGCGAGCGGGAATGGCCGAGCGGCTGGCCGGCGCGGTCTCGCTGGCGCAATCGGTGCTGGCGCAGGTCGGCACCATCAGTCCGCTGCGGACCGAGACGCGCGAGGGCACGGAGCCGGGCGGCTATCGCTGGCAACTCGCGATCCAGCCCTATCGCGCAACGCCGGCCGAGGACGCGCGGATGGTGGAACTCTACCAGGTCTCCGTCCAGGTCGGCTGGATGGAAGGTCAGGAGCCGCGCTCCTACGCGCTGTCGACGCTGCGCCTCGGACCCAAAGCATCGCGTTCCGCGTCGATCACCGCGGCATCACGGTGAGACATGCTGATGACGCTGCCGCAGACATCCGAGCGTGATGAGGCCGGCTTCACCCTGGTCGAGGTGCTGGTCGCGCTCGCGCTGTTCAGCCTGCTCGCCGTCGTGCTGTTCGACGGCGTCAAGTTCGGCCTGCAGGCCTGGCGCGGCGGCAGCGCCCGCACCGAGGCGTTTCAGCGCGAGCTCGCCGCAAGGGACGTGCTGCGGCGGCTGATCGGCAATCTCTATCCGATGATGCTGGGCGAGGGCGCCGCGCAACGCCGGATCGATCTCGACGGGCAGGCCGAGAGCCTCGAATTCCTCAGCGATGCGCCGGCGGTCTCCGGCGGCGCCGGCCGCTTCCGCTTCAAGCTGCTCGCAGAGCGGCAGCGCGATCGCGTCGATCTCGTTCTGCAGTCGCGCGCGGAGCTGGCGGTCGATCAGGCGCCGGAGCGGACGCTGCTGGTGTCGAACATCGACCGGGTCGAATTCGGCTATGCGCCAAGGGGCACGGCATCGGGAGAAGCGGAGTTCAGCACCAGCTGGCAGCAGCAGATCGAGCCGCCGGGCGTGATCCGGCTGCGCGTCGTGATGCGTCCCGGCGATGGACGGAGCTGGCCGGAGCTGGTGATCGCGCCGCGCTTGCAGGCGGACGTTGCCTGCGTCTATGACGCGCTCACGATGCGCTGCCGCGGGCGTTAGCGGGGGAGAGGCGACATGCCGGTGCTGTCGGTGCTCTGGGGGCTCGCGCTGCTGATCGCGGTGTCGCTGTCGCTGTCCTGGTCGAGCAGCGTGTCGTATAGTCTGGCGCACAATGAGATCACGCAGGCCGGTCTGAGGGCGCTCGTCGAGGCCGGCGTCAACGCCGCCGTCGACGGTCTGCTCGAGCCGAGGGCCGAGCGGCGCTGGCGCGCTGATGGCCGGATCTACCGGCTCGATGTCAATGGGACGCAGCTCGCCATCCGGGTGCAGGACGAGCTCGGCCGGATCGATCTCAATCAGACCGACGAGGCCATGCTCAGCAGCCTGCTGCAATCGGCGGAGCTGGATGCGCAGGCCGCCGCACGCCTGACCGACAAGATCGTCGATTGGCGAACCGCAACGGCGCTCAAGCATCTCAACGGCGCCAAGGACCGCGACTATGCCGCGCGCGACGCCGCCTATCGGCCGCGCAACGGCCCGTTCCAGAGCGTCGACGAGTTGCGCCTGGTCATGGACATGACGCCCGAGATCTTCGCCAGAATCGCGCCGGCGCTCACGGTGCATTCGGGGCGGCAGTTCGTCGATCCGCAACTGGCGCCGCCCGAAGTGCTGCGCGCGCTGCCGGGGATGACGGCGCAGAGTGCGGAGGCGACCGTGGCTGCGCGTGCGAGCATGGACAACAGGGCAGGTCAGCTCGACGGCAACCCGATGACGGCGTTGCGCGGGCGCGCCTTCTCCATCAGGACGGAGTTCTCAGAGGCATCGCGTCGCGTCGTCGGGGACGTCGCGGTTCGGCTGACGGAAAACCCGCAGCAGCCCTATTGGGTGCTGAGCTGGAGCATGAGATGAGGGATCCCATCATGCCGGCCATCGACCACGCTGCCGCGGCCGCCGGTGCTCAGCCCTCCCTGTTCGACATCGATCGCGGCGAGCTGCTGCAGGGGTTTGGCGACTTTCTGCTGGCGGCGAACATCCTCGATCGCATGAGCCTCGATCGCGCTCGCCGGGCTGCGCTGACCACAGGCGACCGGCTGGACACCGTGCTGACCAAGCTCGGGCTCGTCTCCGAGACGGGCCTCGTCGCCGCGCTCTCGAAATATCTGGCGCTCGACCTGGTGCGCATGACCGAGCTGCCGATCGAGCCTGTCCTGCCGGAGCTGGTCGAGGCGGCGTTCGTGCGCAACAACCGCGTGCTGCCGCTCGGCAGAAGCGACGGCCGCCTGGCGGTCGGCGTGACCGATCCGTTCAATCATGATCCGGTGCGCGCGCTGGCGTTCCTGACCGGACTGCCGGTCGACATGCGCCTGTTCACGGCGGCCGATTTCGACAAAGCGTGCAGCGCGCTGTATCCGAACAATGCGAGCCAGGACGAGAGCCGGCTCGGCGGCGGCACCGAGGCCAATGAAGCGGATGTCCAGCGGCTGCGCGATCTTGCCAGCGAGGCGCCGATCATCCGCCTGGTCAATCAGGTCATCGCCCATGCCGTCGAAGCGCGGGCATCCGACATTCACATCGAGCCGAATGTCGACCAGGTGCTGGTGCGTTATCGCATCGACGGCGTGCTGCGCACGGTGCAGGTGCTCGCGGCAGATCTGCGCGCGGCGATCACCTCGCGCGTGAAGATCATGTCGAAGCTCGACATCGCCGAGCGCAGGCTGCCGCAGGATGGGCGCATCAAGATCGCGGTGCGCGGCATCGACATCGACTTCCGCGTCTCGACCATTCCGACCGCCTTCGGCGAAAGCGTCGTGCTGCGCGTGCTCGACCGCAACCGCGTCAGTCTCGACTTCGCCGAGCTCGGCTTCTCCGAGGAGCACATCGCGACGCTACAATCCCTCCTGCAGCAGCCGAACGGCATCATCCTGGTCACCGGTCCGACCGGCAGCGGCAAGACCACGACGCTCTATACGGCGCTGAAGGCGCTGAACAACGCCGAGCGCAAGATCTTCACGGTCGAGGATCCGATCGAATACCAAATGCCCGGGATCAATCAGGTCCAGGTGCAGTCGGACATCGGTCTGACCTTTCCTCATGCGCTGCGCGCGATGCTTCGGCAGGATCCGGACATCATCATGATCGGCGAGATACGCGATCTCGAGACCGCGCGCATCGCCATCCAGGCGTCGTTGACCGGGCATCTCGTGCTGTCGACGCTCCATACCAACAACGCCGCCTCCGCCATCACCCGGCTGATCGACATCGGCGTCGAGTACTATCTGCTGGCCTCGACCCTGAAGGGCGTGATCGCGCAGCGTCTGGTGCGGAAGCTCTGTATGAATTGCGCATCTCCTCATCCGCAGGCCGCGTATTGGGCCGAAAGCTTCGAGCGATCCGCCCCTGATCTGCGCGCGCACGGGGCTACTGACATCCGCCAGCCGCAGGGCTGCGAGGCTTGCGGCCATACCGGCTTCTCCGGCCGCTCGACGATCGCGGAGATGCTGGTCGTGGATGAGGAGTGTCAGTCCCTGGTCCTGGCGAAGGCGGCGGACACGGCGATCGAGCGGGCCGCCCGCGCAGGAGGCATGCAGAGCATGTACGACCTGGGCGTACGAAAAGTCTGGCGTGGCGAGACGACCATCGACGAGGTGCTGCGCGCGACGCGCATGGGATGATGGCGCGGGCGAGCTTGACAGAGGGAGCGGTGAGATGGCGGCATTGCTGAATGCGATGCGGACGGCGCGTCCGGGTGAGCTCATGCAGCGGGCCGCCAACTGGTGGTGCGCGGAATTCCTCAATCTGCTGCCGCCGCTGCTCGCAGTGATCTTGTCCGCAGCAGGCAAGCCGCGCATCGTGCTCGATCGGTGCGAGGGCACGCTGAGACTCCGGCTCACCGATCCGAGATCCGGACTGAACGCCTGCGAGACATCGTCGCTGGACGCGGAGCCGGCAGTCGCCGCGCTGCTGACGCGTCATGGACTCGACGTTCGTGATGTCGAGCTCGGACTGCGCCTGCCCGAGGCGAGCGTGTTCAGCCGCGACATCGTGCTCCCGGCGGAGGCGCGGGGCGCGATCGATGCCATCGTGCCGCAGGACCTGCTGCGCAGGACGCCGTTCAAGGCGGAGGACATCTATTCCGATCACGCTGCGGGCCGGACGAGCGACGGCCGGATCGCGGTGCGCCAATGGGTGACGCGGCGGCAGCATGTGCAGGAGGCGGCCGATCAGCTCCGGCTGCCGCTCGCGCAGTTCGGCTTCGTCGTCTTCGGCGACATGGCACCGACCATCCGTCTCGCGCGCAAATCGGCGGCGCGTCAGCCCTACCGGATCGCGCTCGCTGCGCTGTGCTGCAGCGCTGTCCTTCTTGGCGGCATGCTGGCGGGACTCACTCATGTGCGGCAGCAGGCGGCGCTCGATCAGCTCGATACCGAGATCGCCGTCGAGCGGCGCAATGCGGAGCGGGTGCGGGCTACCATGGAGCAGTTGCGGGAGCGGCGGACAGCGCTGGCGCGGCTGCGCCTGCAGCGCCGCGAGCAGCCGGGCTTGATCGATGTATGGGACGAGGCCACACGCCTGCTGCCGGCACATTCCTGGCTGACCGAGCTGAGGCTGACTGAGGAAGCCAGTGCACGCAGGGTCTCAATCACGCTCACGGGGTTCTCCGCAGCGGCACCCAGCCTCGTCGGCATCCTCGATGGCTCGAAGCTGTTCGTCGATGCCGCGCTGACCTCGCCGGTTGCGATGGATCCGATCGAAGGGCGCGAGCGCTTCTCGCTGCAGGCCAGGCTGCGTACGCCCGATCCCGCCAAGGAGGCAACGCAATGACCAGCCTGTTTCGGCTCGATGCCCAACCCGCGCGCCGCAGCCTGTTCGTTCTGGGGAACTTGGTCGCCTTGGGCTTGATCGTCTGGGGTCTGGTGATGCCGATCGCCGCCATCTTCGCCGAGCGCGATGCGCGCATCGGGGAGCAGCAACGGCTACTGGCACGGTTGAAGGCGGTGGCCGCCCAGGCCTCGCAGATCGAGGCGCTCGCGTCCGAGACGGAGACGCAGTTTCAGAGCGGAGAGTTTCTCACCGGCGCTAATGACAACGTGATCGCAGCCGATCTGCAGACGCGGCTGAAGGCAATCCTCGGCAATGCCGGCGCCCAGTCTCGCGCCATTCAATCACTGCCGGGCCGCACAGTGGATCAGATCAAGTACAGCGGCGTGCGGCTCGACTTCACCGGACCGTTCCCGGCGATGATGCGCGTGGTGCATGCCATCGAGAGCGCGAAGCCCTATCTGTTCGTGTCCAATGCCAGCGTGAAGAGCGGGCCGGCTTTGCGCCAGGGGCAGGTGGAAGAGCCGGTCCTGCAGGCGCAGCTCGACATCTACGGTGCGATCCAATGAGGCTGTCGAGATGGCGCGTGACCCCGCGGCTCGGTGTGATGGCATTCCTCGGCGCGATCAATCTGGTGCTCGGAGCGAAGCTCGCGATGCTGGCGCTGGGCGGCGGTACGGCGGGCGTGCCCCGCGCGGCCTGGGAGGCGGCGTTGCCGCAGTCGATCGCTAAACTTGCCGAGCGACCGCCGCTCGATGCCTATGCCGAGATCACGGCTCGTCCAGTGTTCTCCCGCTCGCGCCAACCCTTCCTTCCCCCGCCACCCCCTCCGCCGCGGCCGGTTGCTGCGCCAGCGGTCCTGCCGCCAATGGTCCCAGCCGATCCCGGCCTGCAGGTGGGCGGCGTCGTGATCCAAGCTGGCAGGAGCAAGGCCTATCTGCAGAGCAAGGGCGGACCGAGCGGCGGCTCCTGGGTCTCGGAGGACGAGTCGTATCAAGGCTGGCAGGTCAAGATGATCGATCCTTCCGGCGTGCGGATCGAGCAGGCCGGGCGCAGCATCGAGCTGAAGCTCTATCCCCGAGATTGAGAAATGCGTCCTTGTGGTTCCTCTGCTGCAGGCGCGCCTGATTGTAATCCCGCGATCAGATCGCGCTTTGCGAGGTGATGGTCGTCCTCGCCGAGCTGGGACCCGGTCTGGATGTCGATCAGCTCAGAGTACTCGTGGCTCAGATCGCCACTTCAAGCGAATGTCGGTATCGGTGGTTGCATCTCCCCGCAACCACTTCTGTCATAACTCACTCACCGTCCCGGTCTAACCGCCGGGACGGATTCCGGGAATGAGGGATTGCGACGGCCCGGGTCGGCTGCGCGCAGCGCTATCGTTAGGGTTCATCGAGAATGAAGGATGGACGTCCTCTCGACAGAACCTTGCCTTTACCACGAATCTGAGGGTCGGACGTTCGCATCGTTCCGGGAGCGCCAGCTAGCTCTTTCAACAATCATCGATTTCTGCATTGGCCGAAAATGACCCAGACTAAGATTTCCGTTTAGTCTGGTTTTGGTTCGGGGAAACTAGCAATTGTCTTCGCCCCACGAAGCCGTCGGGAGCTCCCGACCCAAGCTTCTTACCTACGACCTCCTCATCCGCCGTCTTCGTTTGGCCAAGAGCTTCGCTATCGCGATCGAGGCTTCCTCAGGAAGCCAGCAATGATCGAGCTTGGACTCGAACCCCCGCAATCCGATATGAGCAACAGGACGTCGATCAGCTTGGTCGATTTTGCAGGGATTTCGTCTGCGTTCGCTGGCTTTCGCCGCGCACGATCGAAGGTTTGTGAAGCCGATGCTGTCCAATCGCGGCGCGGAGACGGAGTTGCATATCAGGGAGGCCTTCCGCCTATCGCCGCGCAGAGATCGGCGCGGCGAGATGGCTTCAATGGGGTCGCAGCAGAGATGCTGCGAAAGAGGAGTCCAGTTGCTGGCCGCGCCGGGATCCGCCGCCGCCTGCTTCAATGAGGTCGCAGCAGAGATGCTGCGAAAGAGATTTGCCGTCTCACGTAGTCCGGCACGATCGATGGCGCCGCTTCAATGAGGTCGCAGCAGAGATGCTGCGAAAGAGCCACTATGAGGCGAACAAGCCGATCTACAAAGCGAGGGCAAAGCTTCAATGAGGTCGCAGCAGAGATGCTGCGAAAGAGTGGAGCAGTGAGACTCTATGGCCATTCTCGGCAATCTGCTTCAATGAGGTCGCAGCAGAGATGCTGCGAAAGAGGGGGGGCGCCCCGAAATCGCCGCCACCCGCTCCGAAGCTTCAATGAGGTCGCAGCAGAGATGCTGCGAAAGAGTGGGAAGGGCCGGAGCAGGCGGAGGGGCGGGCGGCATGCTTCAATGAGGTCGCAGCAGAGATGCTGCGAAAGAGGCGGTGGCTGCGCTGAAGGCGTCCGTCTCACAACTCACCCTGCTTCAATGAGGTCGCAGCAGAGATGCTGCGAAAGAGCTTCAGCAGCGCCGGGGCGCTGATGATGTGCGAGAACCCGCTTCAATGAGGTCGCAGCAGAGATGCTGCGAAAGAGCCCTGAAAATCGCCGAGGCGCACGAACGCACAGAACGAACGGCTTCAATGAGGTCGCAGCATAGATGCTGCGAAAGAGCTTCAAAACATCAATCAGAAACAGGATTCCATCCATGGCAGCTTCAATGAGGTCGCAGCAGAGATGCTGCGTAAGAGGACGGCATTCGATCATGGCTTCAGCCACTCTACGAGCTTCAATGAGGTCGCAGCAGAGATGCTGCGAAAGAGCCGAACTCGAACTGATAGCCCCTACAGCGCAGGTTGCTATCGCTTCAATGAGGTCGCAGCAGAGATGCTGCGAAAGAGATGCGCTTCATGTTGTCGCTCCTGGTTTTGCGAAGGTTGCTGCTTCAATGAGGTCGCAGCAGAGATGCTGCGAAAGAGCGCCTGGCCGATCTGTTTCATGGACGTGCGCCTGAAAGCTTCAATGAGGTCGCAGCAGAGATGCTGCGAAAGAGTGTCCAGGGCCCTGTCCGACCCGACCGTGCCGATCGACGCGCTTCAATGAGGTCGCAGCAGAGATGCTGCGAAAGAGTGATGCGACGGCCATCGCCCTGCGAGGCGAAGATGTTGCTTCAATGAGGTCGCAGCAGAGATGCTGCGAAAGAGGTGGTGCCATCGGCCGCGATCACCGGATGGTCGGTGTCGCTTCAATGAGGTCGCAGCAGAGATGCTGCGAAAGAGGGCGGCGTCGAGCGGCGACAGATGCGCATCGTCAGTCATCGCTTCAATGAGGTCGCAGCAGAGATGCTGCGAAAGAGTCGCCGGAGGCGTGATGCCGGTGACTTCGGCGACGGTCGTGCTTCAATGAGGTCGCAGCAGAGATGCTGCGAAAGAGGCCGCGGTTATTTCGTGACCTCGCCACCGCCATGACACGCGCTTCAATGAGGTCGCAGCAGAGATGCTGCGAAAGAGGTCGAGATCGTCGCGGCAATGCATCAGTGCAGCCTGGAAGCTTCAATGAGGTCGCAGCAGAGATGCTGCGAAAGAGTTTGGTTACTTCGTCGGCTCCTGCAACGGTTCGCGTGCTTCAATGAGGTCGCAGCAGAGATGCTGCGAAAGAGATCGTCGATATGGAGAGAGACGCAGGGGATGTTCAAGAGCTTCAATGAGGTCGCAGCAGAGATGCTGCGAAAGAGATCCCGGCGGCACCGCGTTGTACACCCGCTATCCCATGCTTCAATGAGGTCGCAGCAGAGATGCTGCGAAAGAGCCGAGCTTTCCTTGCCGAAGGCGCCGGCGATCTGGGCGCTTCAATGAGGTCGCAGCAGAGATGCTGCGAAAGAGGCTCGGCATGCTCCAGCAGCTCTCGACCTGGGATGCGTTCGGGCTTCAATGAGGTCGCAGCAGAGATGCTGCGAAAGAGAAAGCTTCTCTGCCACGACTGCGCGCCGAAGGGGACCGCTTCAATGAGGTCGCAGCAGAGATGCTGCGAAAGAGAGCGCGGCCACGGGCACGTCAATTACCTGCTTCTCGCCGTGCTTCAATGAGGTCGCAGCAGAGATGCTGCGAAAGAGAATCCTTAACGTCCACCTCTACCGTGGTGGGACGCTTCTTGCTTCAATGAGGTCGCAGCAGAGATGCTGCGAAAGAGGGGGGCAAGATTTCTTTCCAGTTTCGGCGGGAACGGGAGCTTCAATGAGGTCGCAGCAGAGATGCTGCGAAAGAGATGTCTGCGATCGCTGCAAGGGCTATTGCGGTTGCCATCCCGGCTTCAATGAGGTCGCAGCAGAGATGCTGCGAAAGAGGCAGCCGCTTCTAGCGGAGTTCATCCGCGATGAGGCGTTGCTTCAATGAGGTCGCAGCAGAGATGCTGCGAAAGAGAGCCGCCGCCCGCGCGTTTCAGCGCCGTGGCCAAGGAGCTTCAATGAGGTCGCAGCAGAGATGCTGCGAAAGAGATGCTGCGTGTCCCTTTGGCATTCGTTGAAGCGGTAAAAGCGAGGCTTCAATGAGGTCGCAGCAGAGATGCTGCGAAAGAGGGCGCGAAACCCGGTGCGACAACCGCGCGATGCAGAGTCCGCTTCAATGAGGTCGCAGCAGAGATGCTGCGAAAGAGTCGATGAACTTGATGAACTCCGGCGCCGTCGCCTCGGGATCGCTTCAATGAGGTCGCAGCAGAGATGCTGCGAAAGAGAACGGTTATGAGGTCAGCAAGACGTCCGACATCCTCTCGCTTCAATGAGGTCGCAGCAGAGATGCTGCGAAAGAGAGGTTCCTGTATCGGAGTTGCGACAACGGCACACGGGCTTCAATGAGGTCGCAGCAGAGATGCTGCGAAAGAGGATGCCAGCGGCGGGCCAGAACGACGTGCCGGAGCCGCAGCTTCAATGAGGTCGCAGCAGAGATGCTGCGAAAGAGGAGCAGCGCACTGGCCAACGGCCCGCACGCCACGACGCTTCAATGAGGTCGCAGCAGAGATGCTGCGAAAGAGGACGTCACCTTCGGCAGGCGCACGCTGCGAATGGAAAGCTTCAATGAGGTCGCAGCAGAGATGCTGCGAAAGAGCCCGGCGGTGCCAAGCACCACGCTCGCGCCGAACACCGCGCTTCAATGAGGTCGCAGCAGAGATGCTGCGAAAGAGGAAGCTGCCAAGGCCACGGTCGCCGGCGGGCGCTGCGCTTCAATGAGGTCGCAGCAGAGATGCTGCGAAAGAGCTCAACAACATGTGGTGGGTGATCGCCGGCGGCGCGCGGCGGCTTCAATGAGGTCGCAGCAGAGATGCTGCGAAAGAGTAGAGCCCGGGATGCGGGTCATCACCGGAGCCGACCGGCGCTTCAATGAGGTCGCAGCAGAGATGCTGCGAAAGAGCCGCATCGCGTGATGCCGCGCTCATTATCCCGGATGCGACGCTTCAATGAGGTCGCAGCAGAGATGCTGCGAAAGAGACCAACAGCGCGTTCCGCAGCATCTCGTCCTCGATCGCTTCAATGAGGTCGCAGCAGAGATGCTGCGAAAGAGCCCACCCCCCCAACTCTGATTGGAGAGCGCGCCATGCTTCAATGAGGTCGCAGCAGAGATGCTGCGAAAGAGGGCTCGGGGCGCAAGTTGTTCCGAATCCTGGATTTTCGGGCCGAGCTGCGAGCGCTGACGCGATAGCAGGGGCGAGCGTGTTCGTACACCGTCATCATAGGATTCACAATGTCAAACAACAGTCTGGAATCAAACAGTATTTTCGAATGCGAGCGCTTCGGCTGCGAAAGTGGGAATGTCAGCGCTCGCGGGCTGCTCGGCAACGACAGTCCGCCGCGGTCTACTTTACTGCACTCGGCGCCTGGAGGCCATCCCCGACGATTGCATTACCTGTTGCTGCCGATCTGGAGAGCGAGCCTGGCTCAACTTTCGATCCAACGGCAGGTCTCTGCAGACGGGATTGCGGTGGTCGATCTTCCCAGAAGACGTCTCGCCGTATGAGGTCAAGAAGGAGTCAAATCACGATGGCGGTGCGCTTCACGGTCTCAAAGGTCTTGCCGAGGCTCTCGACCCGAGGGTCGACGCGGTCGGCTGGCCCGAGATCGAGGATGAGGATGTGATCGTCGCGGCCGTGGATGATCTCTTCGAGCCGGCGTGACAGCTCTGCGCGACGACGGGCCGTGAGCCGGCATTGGAAGACGGACAGTTGCAGCCAACGCCCGTAGCCGTGCATCAGCTTGAACACGCGACGCCAGCGCTTCTCGTCGGAGATGTCGTAGGTGACGATGTAGAGCCGCTCCTCGATCATGCTCTCACCTCACCAGATAATGCGGATAGTCGGCGATCTCACCATCGAGATGGCGCACCAGCAGCCGGGCCTGCACCTCGAGCAGGCGCCGCATCGAGACGCGATAGCCGAACACCGGATGGGTGACCTCCTGGTCGAGCCGGCGTTCGTAGGCAGCGATGAAGGCACGCTTCGCGTGCGGCTTGAGGTTGACCGCCGGCCCTGCCGCAACGAAGCCGTCGGCCTTGACCTCGCCGTTGTTGACAACCTGGATCACCGTTGAATCAGCCAGGATGGGGCGAAACGGCTCCATCATGTCGAGTGCGAGCGCGGGCCGGCCGAAGCGCGGCTTGTGGTAGAAGCCGAGATATGGGTCGAAGCCGACCGCCGATAGGGTCGTCAGCCATGTCCGCGTGAGCAGTGCGTAGCCGAATGACAGCATGGCATTGACCGGATCGGCCGGCGGCCGGCGCGTCCGCTTGTCGAAGGAGAAGGCAGGGAAATCGCGTGCGCTGTCGCCGAACATGCTCGCGAACATCCGGAAATAGCGCGCCGCCGCCTCTCCCTCGATGCCGAGCAGCTCCGGCTCGGTCGGGGCGTGGGCGGCGCGGTCGGCGAGCCGCGACATCGCGTCCATTGCGGCGTCCCGTTCGGCCTCGTCTCCGGCCTTGAAGTTGCGGCGCAGGAAAACGCGGCTGTTGCGGATCTTGGCGACGACGAGGCTGCGGGCAAAGGCGAGGCAGCGGCGCTCGTCGAAGCCGGCGCGATACTGGGCGATGCGCACGGCGACGTTGCGATGGCCGGTGGACACGGTGTGACCCATCACCCAGCCGCCGGACGAGGCGTAGGTCACCGGGATTTCGTCTCGCAACAATGCGCCGAGGGCAGGCGTGGTGAGCGAGACCGGCCCGTGCAGCACCAACTCGGAGATGTCGCCGAGCGAGACCTCGGTCTTGCCCGCCTCGGTCTCAATCACCAGCAGCTCGCCGGATTTGCCGATTCGGGCACCGGGTTCCTGCACATACAGCGGCAGCGCCGTGTCGCCGGATGGATTGAGTGGGCGAGGCGCGAGCCCGCGCCGGAAGAACGTCACCTCGTCCGGCAGGCAGATGCCCGCCAGCGAGCAGCGCGTGCATTTCGGGCTGTCGACGAGCGGCGGCGGCATGCGACCGGCGGCCGCCGCGAGCCGTAGATCGGCGATCGCGGCGCGCGTGCGCACCCGCAGGGCCTCGTCGAGCACGATGCGCACCCGCTCGCGCGAGCCGCCATACCAGATCGCGCCCTCGCGCACCTTGTAGCCGGCATCTTCGAGAATGAGCGCCTGGGCGCAGACCTGCACGCGCTCGGGCTCATAGGCGCCCTCGGCGACGTGCGGTCGCTTGCCCTTCTTGGTGTCGACAGGCGTGACCGTGCCGTCCTCGCCTTCGATCAGATCCATCTTTCCGATGATGCCGAGCCGGTCCGAGGCGAGCGTCACCGAGCGCGCGGCGAAGTCGGGTCGGGTGTCGACGGCATCAGGCGCGGGCATCTTCCCGCCGCCGGCATCGACGCGCACATGGGCGCGCCGTCCTTCTTCCGTATCGCCGGAATCCGCCCACTCGCCATCCACCCATTCCAGAAAGGCGAGCCGCGGACAATAGACGAATTCGTTGACCATCCGCACCGGCACCAGCGGCGTCTCAGCGGTGGCCGGCGGCGCGGCAAGCTCGAAGGCGAGCTGGGCGGCGGGAAGGGGGGCTGGCTCAATCGGAGTGGACGACATACGAGGCACCTCCGCAAGACTACGTTCTGAGCGCTTCTCGGGTCTGGGCGATCGGGACCGCTCATGCGAGCGGCTGGTATCTTCCGATCGTGGTGGCCATCGACGCGATGACCAGCGAACGGGCTTCGATTCGGCTACTCCCTTGCGGCGAACAATCCGCCGCCCTGGTGGCTGTTGCGGCCGAGCATGATGGGGCCGCGGATCGCCGTGGCAAAGCGCAGGCGGGCATGGGCTGCGAGGCCGCCGCCGTTCGGCAGGCCATTGGAGCAGACGATCTCGATCTCGGCCGGCTGCGGCAGGCTGCGGCGCGCGCATTCGGCGGTGAGGTCGCCGATCAAGGCGGCCGTGGCGTCCTTGCGCCGGCCGGCGTGGCGTGTCGCGAGATAGAGCGTGCGGCTTTCCCACAGCTGCGCCGGCCCGATGATCGTGTCATGCTCGGCAGGTGCGTTCGGCCCCGCCAGCGCGATCACGCCGAGCCGGCCGGCGCGCAAGGTCTCCAGCTTCGACATGGTCGCGTCGAAACGCTCGCGCTCGCCGCGGCCGGGCCTGGTCGAGAGATCGCAGGCCCAGGGCGCTGCGACGATCAGCCGGTCGACGAAGCCGTCGCCGTCGGTATCGTCGGCGGCGATGAAGATGTGGTGGTGCTGGCCAGAGGCGGCGCGGCCGCCATCCTCGCCATGGCCGGAGAACAGCGGCGGGACCTTGTCATCGACGTCGCGCGCCAGCGCCATCAGCGCACGCCTCGCAGCATGGGTCAGTGCCGGGCCATCGGCGCAGGCAATCCTTGCGTCCGTGGGCAGCGCATACATGGCGACATCGCGCAACGCCTCGCGCTCCGGCGCCATCAGCCCGAGCCCGAGATAGCGACCGTCGCCGATCACCAGTGGGCCCGCGAGCGGTTCGGAGAAGGTCAGCTCGACATGCCACAGGCGCTCCTCGGCGAAGCGTGTTCCCGCCGCGAACTCCTCGACACGGGCGCCGCGGGCGGCGAACGGCTCGCGCTGCAGGCGCAACGTCTCCGGCGGCTGCGACAGGCCGGCATGGCGCAGCGACTGCACCAATGCAGCGGCTGCGCGGTTCTGCTCGTTGTGGCGTTCGGTTCCGGACTTGGCTTCCTTCTGCCTGGCGTCGGGATTTTCGCGCGCCGCGGCAAGCTCCTGCGCCAGCCGATGCGGATCGATGCGTCGGCGGGCCGCGCCCTCGGGCAGCGCTACGGGGGTGACGCTGCGCCAGACCCGGTAGCTGGTGTCGTCATCTGCATCGACGCCGTAGTGGCGCAGCATGGCGCGTTCCTCGGCCGGCAGCAGCCGCGTCTCGATGACTTCGCCGGTCTCGGGATCGACGTGCTCCGCGACGAGCGCGCCGGAGAACACGTCCGCGATCTCGACAGCGGAAAACGGGCAGTTCGGCGGCAGCTCGATCAGGATGCGGCGGATTGCAGGAACGACGTGGCGCGAGCCGATCGATGGCAGTGGGACGATGCGGATGCGCGCAGCCTTGTCGGCCTGGGTCGCATCGCGTCCGATGAGGATGCGATCGACGAGGCCCTCGTTCGTGGTGCGCCGCTGCTTGAGCCGCGCGGCCGCCTGATCGCGCAGATGCTCGACCAGCGCGACGGCCCGGGTCAGCGGCCAGACTCCCAGCCTTTGCTCGTCGGTCAATTCACGCAGCTCGAACAGCAGATGTTGCGGCGGGCTGGCATAGGTCACGGGGACGAAGTGCGGCCTGCTCGCCTGCGAGTAGATCTGCTGCCGTCCGCCCTTGATGCTCCTGAAGCGGCCGCCCAGTTCGACGAAGCGGCGCTCCAGGCTCGCCAGCGATCCGGATTGCGGCGATGCCAGCACGATGCCGCCTTCACCAGCGCCGGGGCGATAGATTGCGCGGCCGCGCTGCGCGAGACGCGTCTCGACCTCGTCGGCCGCGACGATCTCGCCCCAGGCCCAGGCCATGTCGACACCGCGTCCGAGCTGGTACAGCCGCTCGGCCAGCGCGCACAGCCGCTGCGCGTGCGACCTGTCATCGTCGAACGGCCACGCGTAGACGAGGTCGACTGCGGAATTGAACAGCAACGGCCTGACCAGCTTGCCGGCTCGGATTTCGGAGATCCGGCGTGGATCGCCGCCGACGGCGTCGAGATCGTTGTTGGGCACGTAGTTGGTGAAGCCGCGGCCGTCGCGCTTGACCGGCGCGGCGATCACCGGCGCCGTCAGCTGCTCCAGCCAGACCAGCGCGGCGCGGTCCTCGGCGGACAGGTGCCGGCCCGACGCCACGCCGGCCACCAGCGCCTGAAACAGCCGGGCCGGGGAGGGCGGCCATTCGGGCCGCCCGTGATAGCGGTCGTCGTGGAAGCGGACGGACAGGAGCAGCGCGTGCGGCATGACCGGCCTCAACTTGCCTTGGCTTTCTTGTCGGCTTTGCGTGCATCGTCCTTGGCTCGTTTGGCGTCGAAGGCGATCCGCTTGCTGGGTCCGCGACCGAAGGCCTCGGTTCTCGATCGCGCATAGGCCAGGACGAGGCCTTCCTCCAGGGCGACGGCGGTCCGCTCGCCGCGACGCCCGACCAGCACCCAATGTGCTGGCTTGTCGATGTCGGGAACCAGCAGGCAGCCCTGCCGGAGGAATGCATCCATCGGCTCGATCGCGGCAGCGAGCGAGAGACCGAGAATATAGCGGCGCAGCAGCTCACCCTTGTCGCCGCCGAGCCGCCGCAGCGCCACCAGATTGAGCGTGACATCGCGCACGATGGGCCCGCGTGCGACCACGCCGCCGACGACGCCGGTGGCGGGGACGTGAACGAAGCCGCGCTGCGCGAGCGGACTCTCGGCCTTGCCTTCGGCCTTCTGCTTGTCCTCCTCCGAGAACACCTCCAAGGCCGCATAGTCGAGCGCCGGGTTGTATTGTGCGGACCGCCTGAGCGGCGTCACGTCCCAGGCGCGCACGACCGATTGCACGATGCGTGGCAGCTTGGCCTGCGTGTCACGGGAATCCCATACGCCGAACACCAGCGATGTCGGTGCCAGCTTCGCAATCGCCGAGGCGTCGTTGTTGTCGAGCAGCAACCGGAATGCAGCCTGCGCCGGCTCCTGCAATTCGGTCGAACGGATCACGGCGTCGCCGAGACGATGGCCGGCGTCCAGGATGGAGAGGATCTTGTCGTTGCCGTATTCGATCTCGATCTGCGGCACCAGCGCCGACCAGGGCTCATGCTTGAAGATCGGCTCCATCCGGTTGGCCTGGCTGCCGACGCTGTCGATCGTCGCAACCCTGGTGCCGTCCGAGAGCTCGTCGATGTTGTAGCCGATATCCGCGTAGGTCGGCGGAAAGATCACGGCGCCTTCGCCTTCCACCGGGACCAGCGTCTGCTTCATGTGCAGCGCCACCGGACCTTGCGGATCATCCGCCCATTTGTCGAGTTCGCTTTCCGTCAAGCCGAGAAGCCCGGTCATACGCTCATCTCCCGTTCTGCGAAGGTGACAACCTTGTTCTTGCCGGACATGTCGAGGCTGAAGACAAATATCCGGTGTGGTATTGTGCCGAGCGAAGCGCACAAGGCGGCACGTGCGAGCATCGGCGTGAGCGGAACGCCCCAGGCCGCATAGCGGACCTTGCGCGTGTCGTATTCGTCGGGGCGCGCATGCTCGAGGCCCCAGGCCGCAAGGAATTCGACCACCGGCGAGGCTTCGACCTGATGACCCTGGTCGTTCAGGGAATAGCCGGCATCGATCGCCGTCCACGCGCCGCGCGGATCGAAGTTGAAGCTGCCTCCCATGGGCGTCACGACGTCGAACGGGCGCGCAATGAGATCGTCCTTGCGCTCCTCCCAGAGCTCGCGAATTCCCTTGGTCCTGATGTCGCCGATGGTCTGCTTCTTCTTCGGCTTTTCGCGAACGCCGAGTAGCATGGCGCGAGCGATGCTCTCTGCCGATCGGTTGCCGGCATAGAGCTTGAAGCTGTTCCGATCCGAGCCGTCGGCCCAGTGGCTCAAGTCGACGACCGGGCGATTGCCGCCACCCAGGCGGATCGGCAATGACATCCGGTCGCCCTTGGCAGCCGGAAACGTGTCGGAGGCGTCGTCGGCCGTGACATCGGCCTCGCCGTCCGCAGCATCCTCTGCACTGGCATCGTTGCTCTCGGATGTCTCGTCGACATAGTCCCTGGGCACCCGGCGCTTCGGCTCGACCTCGGCCAGGAATTCCAGCACGGCTTCGACCGGGCTGACCTCGCCATCGGCCCGAAGGCGAAAAACGATGCGGGCGGGATCGGACCAATCGAACCCGCCGGCGGCATTGCCGAGCAGGATGTCGGCGGCTTCGAGCAGGCCCATGCAGGCGAAAACCTGGCCGGGATTGTGGAGGTCGACGGGAATTGCCTGCTCGGCCATCACGCGCTTCTCGCTGTTCGTTCTTGGCCGTGCTCGACCTCGCGGCTTGCGTCGTTCTCCCGCGAGGCCTTCTGATCGGCGGCACGCAGCAGCGCCTCCCACCAGGCCAGTCCCCACGGGCCCCAGCGACGCTGCAGCCGCTCGAAACGCAAGGCGGCCTCCAGGGCCAGGGCATCGAGATCGGGGCCGGCGCCTTCGCAATTTTTGGTCGAGATCAGCGGCCGCGCCTGGCCGTGGTGTGCAGCGACGAGATGCAGCAGCAGGTCACGCAGGCCATCCGGCAGCCTTTTGACATCGTCGTTACTGTCGATCCTGATCAGGGAGCCGACTTCATGGCGATAGCCGTCGAGCAGCTTCAGCAACACCGGTCCTTCGGTCTTGGCATAGGCCACGCCGCGCGGCGCATTGAACGCGCGCTGCCAGCGCCAGACGTCCTTGCCCTCGTCATGCAGCACCGCGGCAAGCGCGATCATTTCGGCATGGGCCTGCGGCAGGCCGAGCTTTTGCGCGAAGGCGTGGGCGATCGTCCTCACGGCCTGCTGATGATCGCTCAAGGTCTGCGCCCGGATCGAGACGGCTCGCGAATCCTCGGCTTCGGATTCTGCCCGGCTTTCCTCGACGATGAGCCAGCGCTTGGGCTCCTCATCGGCGCCGATCTCCGATGCAAACCGTGAAGCACGTTTCCAGCTGGGCTCGCCGGATGACTTGCCGGCTGTCCTGTTATCTTGAGCTTCGCGGACGCGGAATGGACGCGGCGTCCATGCCTCGTCGGAATCCAGGGTGGCCGGCGGCTCGTCGGCATCGGCTGCCAGCATGCCCTGTTTCGTCAAGCCGCCGAGCTGGCTGCTGAGGACCAGCGTCCGGCCGGGCAGGCGCGCGACGAACCGCTCCTTGTCCCTGCCGTCGAGTCGCGCGAGGTCGCGCAGCGTCCACACGCCGCCGTCGACGAGCTCATCCTTCGCGTCCAGCACGAACAGCACCGCCTCGTCCTTGCCGAGCAAGGCGGGCTTGCCGGCCGTTTCCTGCTTGTCGATGGCGGCTCGCACGGCCGCGATGCGTTCGAACAGCCAGTTTGCAACCCGCGGGCGGGTATCCGCCTCCAGCATCTCGCTGAGCTGCGGCGGAGCGGCCTCGAAGAACGCGTTGATCTCGCTATCGTCGACGGCAACGACGTGCTCTCCCGATTTGCGCACCGGCAGATGTCGGCGCCAGACGATGACGCATTGCGTGTCCTCCTCATCCTCCCAGCCGCGCAGCCAAGGCTGGATCTCCGGCCGCCCGGCATGCTGCTCCAGCGAGGTCATTGACCACGCATCGACCAAAGCGCGGGTGAGGGCAGGCCGCAACGGCGGTTTGGTCTGAGCGGCGTCCAGCCGCTCTGCCGCGCTGGGAAGGGTTCTGATCGCGCCGGGGCTGGCGTCGCTGCTGCCGTCGTCCAGCCGCGGCAAAAGCTCGAACGGCGCGCGCAACCGCGTCAGCCGGTCGGGCCAGGGCTCTGCCGCCTTCGCAGCCGACTTCCTCGGCAACGCCACCACCTCGATCCGGGCCGACTTGCCGCCGCGCCGGTTGACGCGGCCGAGCCGCTGCACCATCCGCTCCCAGGCGACGAGATCGCAGACGATGTGATCGGCGTCGAGATCGATCCCGACCTCGCCGGCCGCGGTGGCGACGAGAAAGGTCGGAGCCTCCGGTGGCTGGCTGTCGCCCGAACCTCCCGTGAAGCCGTGCTGCTCGAGCCAGTGCTGAAGCCCTTCGCGCTCGTGCACGCGCCGCTGGCCGACCAGCAGCTCGGTCGCGATCCGGCTGGACTTGGCGAGCTTCTCGATCCGCTTCCGGGTCGCCTCCGCATCGTCGCGGCTGTCGCAGTACACAAGCACGCGCGCGGGCGTGCGCCCCAAGGCCCAGGCGCGTTCGGCCAGCTCATCGACGAGCGTTGCCTTGCCGTCGAACGCATCGTGGATCGTCAGCGCCTTCGCCGCCCCCAGCCGCCTGGCGACGATCGGATGATGCCGGTCATCCTCATCGAGCCGGAACGTGTCGGCGGGGGGATCATCGCCGCTCGTCGCGCCGCGGCCGCCGCTCGGGGCGCGGCTGGTGGCCGACAGCGACAGCAGCCGGAACGGCGGGATGTCGGCATCCGCTTCGCCATCCGGCCGCGGTCCGTAGCTGCGTTGATCCTGCGCAATGGCCTTCAACAGCGCCTCGAACGGAGGAGCGAGATGCGCCTCGTCGAGCACCAGCAGGGTGTCGGCGCCGAGCAGGCCGGCATGGAACGGCCGCATCCGGCGCGACACGCCATAGCCTGAGAACAACAGCCGCGATCCGATCATATCGACTGTGCCGACGACGATGGCCGGCACCGTCGGATCGGCCAGCCATTCGCGGTTGTCGGCATGCTGGCCGCGCAGCGTGGAGATCGGCAGCGACGCGGCCCCAAGTCCCAGCGCCGCTTTCAATGCGGCTGCCGGCTCGCCGGGCGCATCGAGCACGGTCCTGAAACGATCGGCCTCTGCAGTGGCCTGATCCACCACCGCGCGGCGATCGACGACATAGACCAGCCGGCGCGGCAGCTTGCGGCGGCTGGCCGCATCGGCCAGCGCGCGTGCGATCAGCCAGATCGCGATGACGGAGGTCTTGCCGAGGCCGGTCGGCAGATCGAGGGCGGACGGAATCCGTCCTGCGGCCAGTTCACCGAATAGCCGCTGCTGCCACGGAAACGGCGCCCTGCTGCTGCCTTGCAACGTGGCGAAGGCGCTGTTGAATCTCGCCGTCAGACTCGAAGGCTGCTCAGTCATGAATGACACCTGCGGGACGACGAGAGAGGAGGCCGATCAGCTGGGTGCGTCACGTCTGATGCGCTGGTCAGGCCTTGCCGAGCTTCACCCGTCATGTCGTGCCTCATCCCCGGGGATGATCGTTGGCGACGGTCGACCCTGGTCGCGTCCGTGGCAGGGACTTTGCCCCATGTCCGCTAATCGGGTGCAGAGACCGTCGAATCTGCTATGAATTCAATTGCTCAATGAACGTGATGGATCATGAAACCAGATGGTTCATAAAACTAGTCGAATGCGGCCGAAGAAGTCAAGTCCAGGTAGCAGCGCCTCGGAGTTTCGCTGGTCGGTCGAGCGGCGGCTGGCCTTCATCGAGGAGCGGCTGTTCTGGCTCGGTGAGGCCAACCGCACCGATCTGGTGCGTCAGTTCGGCGTCTCGCTGGGGCAGGCGTCGGCAGACATTGCGCGCTATTTGGCTTTGGGGCCGCGGGGCGTCGTCTACGACAGATCGGCCAAACGATATGTCGCCGAGGACGACTTCCGGCCGGTGTTCGCAACCCCGGACCCGAACCGTCTGCTCGGCGAATTGCGTCTGGCCGAACGTGGCATCGTTGCGCTCGACGACACTGTGCTTGGCGGCGCATCACCGCCATTCGATGCGACGCCTGTACCGCATCGCAAGATCGATACGTCTGTATTGCGGACCATGTTGCGTTCAGTACGCATGAACCTGGCCGTCGACTTGTTCTATCAGTCGATGAGCCGGCCCGAGCCCATCCGCCGCACGGTCGAACCGCACGCCTTCGCGTATGATGGATTCCGTTGGCATGTTCGCGCATTCGATCGTCAGAGCGGCGGCTTCCGCGACTTCGTTCTGGGACGCATCAAAAAGCCGAAGCTGGCGGGCGGCGCCGTCTCCAGCTCGCGAGAGGATGCCGATTGGCATGCTTTCGTCGACCTCGTGATTGCTCCCCATCCACGTCTCACGCCAGCGCAGACTCAGGCCATTGCGATCGACTACGAGATCCGAGGTGGGTCGACGACAATCAAGGTGCGCCGCGCGCTGTTGTTCTACGCGCTCAAGCGTCTCGGTCTCGACGTAGCGCTCGACGCTCGTCCCCCCAACGAGCAGCATATCGTTCTTTTGAATCGAATCGATGTCGATAAAGTCTTAGCTGCTGCGCGGCCGTCTCAATCCAATATCTGACGGGCGAATGGGCTGGATGTCGAGTCGATCTAATGACGCGCAGTTCAACCTACGCTGAATTTCTCGAGTTGAGATCTGGTGGCCTCCGAAGAGTCAGCTGGCAGGCGGTTGATGATAGACGACGGCCCTTGGTCCTATCTCTGACGGGGCGCGCGATAATGGAGGACGAGTGCAGGCCGGGTTGGCCGTGACGGGTTGAAAGCGTCGAGAGAGTTCCTCCGCGCCGTCGCGGAGATCCGCGATGCAGGGACGGAGAGTTGGAGCGCGCACTGGTGAGGGCCGGGCAAGTCTCTATGAGGAGATCACGAGCAAGATCATCGGCGAGCTGGAGGGCGGCCGGGTGCCGTGGGTTCAGCCATGGGGGACGCAAGCGGCGAGAGCGGCCCCGCGCCTAGCCCATGCCTCCCTCTTTCCGGCCTCTTTTGTTTCGGCCAGCACAATGAGCGCGCCCGCCAGTTCTTCAGCGGAGAGCGTGTCAGCTCCGGTTGCAATGACCAATTCTCCCAGCTGGCGCACCTTGCGGGTTTTCAGCCCGCGAGCCTTGTCCTCGCTTACCTTCAGGTCCGCATAAAAGTCCCTTGGTTTGCGCATCGTCGTCTCCATGAGCGGCAATGGAGAATGATAGCTTGGCACCCCGCACAATGCTTTAAGGTCATCAGGACGAGCTGAGACGGGATAGTCCCTCCCGAGAATTTTTCGAGGGAGGGCGCGCTTATACGTCGTTCCGACGTGCGCTTCGCTGTGCCAGTGATTGGATCGCGATGGCGATCTATCATCTTCACGTCAAGGTCATTGGCCGAAGGGCCGGGAGCAGTGCGGTGGCATCGGCCGCCTATCGCTCGGCTTCGCGGCTGCGCGACGAGCGGCTCGGCCGTGAGCAGGATTTTTCGGCCAAGCGCGGCGTCGTCCATTCCGAGGTGATGCTGCCGGAGAATGCGCCGGAGGCCTGGAGCGACCGCGAGCGGCTCTGGAATGATGTCGAAGCGTCCGAGGTCCGGAAAGATGCCCAACTGGCACGCGAGGTCGAATTTGCCCTTCCGCGCGAGCTGAGCGAGGCGCAGGGCATCGAGCTGGCCCGCGACTTCGTTCAGGGCGAGTTCGTCGGTCTCGGCATGATCGCCGATCTCAATGTGCATTGGGACAAGGCCGAGGACGGCATGCCCAAGCCGCACGCCCATGTCATGCTGACGATGCGCTCGGTCGACGAGAGCGGCTTTGGCCCAAAGGCACGGGACTGGAACCGCACCGAGCTGGTCGAGCGCTGGCGTGAACGCTGGGCCGAGCTCGCCAACGAGCGGCTGGCCGAGCTCGACATCGACGCGCGGATCGATCATCGCAGCCTGGAAGCTCAAGGCATCGCGCTGGAGCCGCAAAGCCAGATCGGCGCACCCGCCAAGCGCATCGAGGTTCGGGGCGTTGCGGGCGAAGGGACTGAGGTCGACCGTGCCGAGATGCACCGGGAGATCGCGCGGAACAATGGCGCGCGGATCATCGCCGATCCAACCCTGGGGTTGGACGCCATCACCCAACAGCAATCGACCTTCACCCGCCGCGACCTGGCAAAGTTCGCGCACCGGCATAGTGACGGGCTCGACCAGTTCAACCAGGTGGTGGGCGCCATGCAGAGAGCGCCCGATCTGGTCGAAGTTGGCGAGGACGCCCGCGGCGAGGATCGGTTCACCACCCGCGGAATGATCGAGGCGGAACAGCGCCTGCACCGGGCTGCTGAACGGATGGCGGACCGAGAGCGCCATGGGGTGCGTGACGCCGACCGCCAAGCTGCTTTGGCGCTGGCGGAAGCGCGCGGCCTCGTGCTTTCTTCCGAGCAGGCCGAGGCACTGGCGCATGTCACGGATGGACGCGATCTCGGCGTCGTTGTTGGTCATGCCGGGACGGGAAAGAGCGCGATGCTGGGGGTGGCGCGGGAGGCATGGGAAGCGGCCGGCTTTGAGGTCCGTGGCGTGGCGCTGTCCGGCATTGCGGCGGAGAACCTCGAAAGCGGATCGGGCATTGTGTCGCGCACGATCGCCAGCTTGGAGCATGGCTGGGAACAGGGGCGTGATCTGCTCAATTCGCGCGATGTGCTGGTCATCGACGAGGCGGGAATGGTCGGCACCCGCCAGCTCGAGCGCGTGCTGTCGCATGCAGCCGAGGCCGGCGCAAAGGTGGTGCTGGTCGGCGATCCGCAACAGCTGCAGGCCATCGAAGCGGGTGCTGCCTTCCGCTCGATCCATGAGCGTCACGGCGGGGCGGAGATCGGTGACGTGCGCCGTCAGCGGGAAGACTGGCAGCGCGGCGCCACGCGCGATCTGGCGACCCGCAATGTGGGCCATGCGCTCGAGGCCTACCGCTCCCGCGGCATGGTGCATGAGGCCGAGACCCGCGAGCAGGCGCGCAGCGATCTGATCGAGCGCTGGGATCGCGACCGGCAGGCATCACCGGATCGCAGCCGGATCATTCTCACCCATACCAATGATGAGGTACGGGCGCTGAACGAGGCGGCGCGGGGGCGCATGCGAGCCGCCGGTGATCTCGGTGACGAGGTGCGTGTCACGGTCGAGCGCGGCGCCAGATCCTTTGCCAGCGGAGACCGTGTCATTTTCCTGCAAAATGAGCGCGGCCTTGGCGTGAAGAACGGCACGCTTGGGACCATTGAGCTGGTCAGCGAGCAATCCATGACTGTGCAGACCGACGATCTCCGGTCCGTGCGCTTCGAGTTCAAGGATTACAACCGGATCGACCATGGCTATGCCGCGACGATCCACAAGGCGCAGGGCATGACGGTCGACCAGGTCCACGTGCTGGCGACGCCTGGCATGGATGCCCACAGCAGCTACGTCGCCCTGTCGAGGCATCGCGACGGCGTGGACCTGCATTATGGCCGCGACGATTTTGCCAACGCCGATCGGCTCACCCGGACGTTGTCACGCGATCGCGCCAAGGACATGGCGTCGGACTACGAGCGCGCTGATCCCGTCCAGAGCTACGCCGAGCGGCGCGGGATCACGTTCCGCGAGCGCATGGCCGAGATCGTGCGCAATCTCGTACCGGAGAAGCTGCGCAACATGCTCGACGGCCTTAGCGTTCCTGGAGAGGTGCCCGACCGGGATGGCGGACGACGGCCCGAGCGGGGATCACCCGAAAGAGAAAACATCGGCACGGCAGCCAACCGGCGCGAAGCCGAAGTGCCGGCAAGGACCGTGGCGCAAGATCCCGAAGCGGAAGCCCGTCGCGTGCGGACCCGGGCGCTGGTGCGGCATGCTCGCGCCGTGGATGCGATCTTCGCGGCGCGGGAGACGAGCGGCAGATCGAGCCCCGAACAGGTCAAAGAGTTGCAGACCGCCCGCCAGGCTTTCGAAAAGGTGCGTCCCTATGGCTCCCACGACGCTGAGGCCGCCTACAAGAAGAAACCCGAGCTGGCCCGGGAGGCCGCCGGCGGACGCCTCAACCGCGCCATCCGCGCGCTCCAGCTCGAGACCGAACTGCGCATCGATCCGAGCCGCCGCGCCGACCGCTTCGTGGAGTGCTGGCAGAAGCTCGACCACACCAGCCAGCGCCAGTACCAGGCCGGCGACAGGTCCGGCTATAGGGCGACGCGCGCGGCGATGGGCGACATGGCCAAAGGCCTCGAACGCGATCCACAACTGGAGTCCGTCCTCGCCAGCCGCAGGAAAGACCTCGGCATCGCCTTCGAATCAGGTGGCCGGCTCGGCCAGCAATTGGCCCTCGCTCACGGCATCGGCTTTGGAAGAGATAGAGGCCTCGAACGTTGACCCGGTCTATTTGCCGCCGTCTCTACGCCACAGCACGACGCTGTGAAAAACGCTCTTTCGCGCGCGCAACTGCTTGCTCTGTGTAGATCAGGAGCAGTCAGCGGGAGGCAGCGCAGCCATGCGCGAACCAGATCGGATCGTCCGCCTAAAAACCGTTCTTGCCCGTACCGGCCTGTCCCGATCCACCATCTACCGCAAGATCGGCGAAGGCACATTCCCAGCCCAACTCAGGATCAGCGTCAACGGCGCAGGCTGGCGGGAATCCGACATCAACCGATGGATCGCCGATCCCGCGGCGTGGCGTCCGACATGCTGTCCGTCGCCTGCACGGGCGATGTCCGCTCCGGGAGGTTTGCGGACGCCGGCCCCGGCGTGCGCGGCGCCACCGTCATGGGGCCGGCATCCGCAAACCTTCATCTAAGCGGACTTGGGCGGACTGGCACTACAAAAGGGACGTTGCTACGTCGCACTGCACAATGGCCCTAAGAGCACCATTTCTGCGGCTCTTTTTTGTGGTATTATCCCTGGCCATGGAATGCTCATTGGTCTACGCGCTTGTTAAAGACTTCGCCGCACCAGTTGCCGTGATAATCGGCTCGGGCACTGCTGGCACGATTGCTTACATTTTTCTAAGGCACAAAGGCAAATCACAGGCTCACAGCGCGACATTGCTTTCGGCAAACTCAAATTCGACTTGTTTGAGCGGCGCTACGCCATCTACTCCTCGCTGCGCGACCTCATTGGGCATGTTGTGCATGCGAACGACTTGAAAGAAATCGGACCATCGGCAGCTTGGTGCGGCCGATACAGGCATACGCGAAACTCTTCTCTTCTTCCCCGAAAACATCAACAAATTGACCACTAAAATAGGCGCCCGCATTGCGATGTTCGTTGTTCACCTAAATAGCGCGAGGACACAAACATCGATGATTCCGATGCTTGGAAACAGATTGCTGACGATCTCACCGAGACACTCTCACGTTGCTCCAACAGCATACTGAACTACCGGAGAAACTCGCATTGTCATTCGCTCGCTTTTTGAACAATTGACGAGCCGCCACTGAATCGTAGGTGGACGGGAATATGTTGCGCTGATGGGTCAATTACCAATAGTGACAACAGGACAGTCTCGGGTTGAGTATCGGGCCACTGAATGTTCTTGACGCATTGACTTTTTCCGATGGGAGACGATGGTTGTGAACGCGCGAGACAAAGAGGATCCTCCCGCCCCAGCGAAATCGCCCAGCCGCATGCTCTGGATCGATGATCAAATAGATCGTTTCGCTCCGTGGGTCGAAAGATTTAGGGAGCTGGGAACCAGTGTTGACGTCTCGCCGTCTCTGTCAGATGGATTGCGCAAACTAGAAGACAACAAGTTCGATGTAATATTGCTTGATTTGATGCTGGACCAGGAATCCTCAATGAGCCAGCTGCCCAATATTATTGAAAAAACCAAATCAACTCCGTTGTTCGTCTGCTCTTCCTACTTTTATCTACCGGGTGTACTTGAGAAATTTCAGGAGTTGCCATTTGAAGATCAGATGCGTCTTGGATTATTAGATAAAATAGACTTGCCATTTACGGACGACATCCCCGCAACCAGGCGCTTCCTCGAGGATTTGAACCAAGGGAATGTCCAGCACCTAGAGGCGATTGAGCAGCCTCAAATATCGGCCAGCGACAGAGTAGTTGCGACTGTACAAGAAAAAGCGAGGCAGTTCCGCACTCTTACCAAGCTACTTGGGACCGCGACCGTGTCGAATAAAATGGTCGAAGAAAGCTCGGTAGATCAGACGGGCACTCGCCTTGCGGAACGGTTGCGCTTACATTCTGAGCACGGAGGCCTGACTAGCGGTGAGTATGAGGCGATATGTCTGGAGGCGGTCAGCTATCTATTCAGCCCGAGCCTCTATGGATTCGAAACACAGTCCAGAACAACGGATGGAGCCCATAGATACGACTTCATTTGCCGTATTAAACCCGGGGACTCCTTTTGGGATGGACTCCGGACGGATTTCCACACAAGGTCCATTCTGTTCGAGTGCAAGAATTATTCATGTCCGATTACGGCCGATCAAATTTATTCAACCGAACGATACCTTCTTTCTGGTGCGCTGCGGATGGTTTGCTTTCTGATATCTCGGAAAGGTCCAGACGACGGGTGCAAAAATGCAGCTCAGGGTGTTTTTCGCGAGGCCCGCAAATTAATCTTGTTGCTGTCAAACGATGACCTAATCAAGATGCTTGAGTTGAAGCTGACCGGAAGCGAACCCACGATGTATCTTGATGAGAAGATATGGAAATTCACCGTCGCGTTGTCTCGGTAAAAAAACAAATCGGAGGACGGGCGACAATGATCGAGCATGCGCTTAGCCGAACTCTAATGCGTCGGGTAGGGGATGTACATTTTCAGCGTAAAGCTCATTCCCCAAACGCTGGACACCTCGAGCTTGCCACCGTGAGCCTCGCAGGCTGCCTGGATGATTGACAGCCCCAAACCCATTCCGCCTCCAAGAGAGAAAAATGGGTCGCTTACCCGTTCGATATGCTCGGGAGCAACGCCAGGCCCATTGTCCTCTACAAAGATTTCGACATATTCGTAAGGTAGGCGGGATGTTGTGCCGATGACGTGGTGACCGACGGCGATCTCTCTTCGCACGTGGGTCTTTCTCCCAAGGTGTTGCATGGAATTTCTTACGGCGTTATCAATTGCCCGGAATATACTGCGTCGGATCGCGATCAACTGAAATGAACTATCGCATTTGTTTCTAAAAATGATTTTTTGATAATTCATCTCGCGCTCATACTTCAGACGAACGGTCTCCACCAAATCACGCAAGTTTATTTCGTTCAGCCTCTCTCGGGCTGCCCGACTTTTTATGGCATCCGTTTCAATTGAGTTGGTATTGAAGAACCAATGAAGGTCACGTGCAGCATCTATTACGCTCTTCAAACTGCCCATCGCTGTCGAAAGCGCTAGCCGTTCTGTCCCACTGCGTGGTGCTATCATCCCCAGTTGAGCTCGCGCCGTTACAAGGTCCTCCACCGCGTCATGCATCGTGTCGGCGACGAGGAGAGATCGCTTCGTCAGATTATAGAGTCTCCTAGCTTCTCGCCTTTGGCTAGCCAAGCTTAAGTGCCCATAGTGAAGGCTTGATAGGCGAGCAATCGTGGTAACTATCTCTTCAACCACTTCAGAAATTGCATTATTTTCTGCGAAGTAGCACCCTATAACCCGATAGCAATCCGTTCCGTGAAAGATGGGGACAAAAATGCAGGAGCCATATTCATCAGCAGACAATATCGTTGCCATGGGGCGAGCGCGAGGCGCAAAATCTGCAATCGAATTGACAGTAATTGATTTGCAGGATCGAAAGCATTCGCTCACTGGGTCGATCCCCAGCGGAGCTGACAGGTCGGCTCCTTTTGTTGAAAAAACGACGCCATATTGGGGGCGTGATGGGTGAAAGGCGAAGACACGAGTCTCGGCCGGATTTATCGAATTTTGAATAGCGCCGCCGATCAGACTATCCAGAGAATCAAATCTCTCGCTATTTGTGAACAGAACTTTTCGGTATTGCGCGAGTGCAGCTAATTCGCCTTTACACCAAACCAAAGATTCGACTGCGTCAAATAGGAGATTAAAGTCTCGGAAGGTGATGCCTTTCATGGAAATTAGAGAGAGTATACCGGCATGTACGTTGCGCCCGACGGCAAGCGAGCAGGTCAATATTGTGTACTCAGCAACCTTGGAGCGCAGAATCGGTGGCCGGTTGGTCTGAGCTTGATATGAATCCAAAGATCGAAGGCATTCCGCACGCACCGTTTCGGAGACAGGCCTACGAAAGCGCGACCGAGAGAACGACTGATCGGGCGTTTCACCATGCAAAGGCACAAGCATGAAGCTATATCCTTCGCAGACATTGATGTGCATCAAGTAGTCAAGCCAACCGGCAAGTAGATCGGCGGCCGGAATGTCAGGAATATCGTATGGAGGGTTAGCGCGCATTCTCGAAGCCAAATCGCAATATATCGCGGTCGTTGATCTTGTCTGAGTTGCTTTGGTTGTGCCTTCGGGATGGTGGCCCTGTGTCGGATTGCACAAGCCAGAACGCGATCTCGAAATCGATTCTAAACTATTCTCGTCACGTTAGGGCTGAGGCATTGGTGCAGAAAGCATGGAGAGCAACGGCCGAAAATAAGAATGGCACATTTTTTCCCCGTCTAGCATACGGCTAATCTATCACTCAGAGATTGCAGTGGGAAGCCCACAACTACTGAAATGTAGACCCACGAAAAAGGGGCACACGTCAAGGTGTGAAAGCATCCTCGTCACAGTGGCCAAGTACCTGGACTGGGGCAAGTTCATCTGGCTCTTGGCATCGTCGGGCGCGGTGCCGATCTCAGCCGCCGAAGCGCAGCCACGGCAGGAGAACTTCTTCGGCACTGTCTCGATCACTTTCCACTGACCCTGTATCGATTCCGACGACCGGGGCGCCTCTTCCGAGCTTGCACGGCAATTGCCGGCCGCGGCATTCATGCACCGTTGGCGGATCGATCACACGCGCCTGCGAAGAAGATCTGAGAGGGGCATTGGCGAACTGGGCACGCACGGCCCTGGATATAGCTGGATCAAACGATTCCGGCCCTGAGACAATCATTGCCTTTTAGCGGCGAGCTGATGGTAGTCGTGGTAAAGAGCATGAGAGCCGTGTGCTCGCCTTAACCGCCCTCAAGGAATCTCTGCTTCTTGAAATGGGATGCGAGAAAGGGACAAAGCAGACATTGCTTTAGTCGCATCACGCAGCAGGGTTTATGGGTACACGGCCTGGCCGTGAGTGAAAACCGGATATCCATTGACGTAACGAATCGACCGTGATTCGATTCGCGGCACTGGCCGCTACAGGCCAGGCAAGCGGCCCGCACAGGTGCTAGGAACACCTGCACGAGCCTAACCCTCAACATGGAGCTACCCATGTCTCAGGCTGATTCTGCCTATACCACGAGTCGTTTAATCTTTCCTGCCGGCCCTGCCGTTCAGCGCCGGCAGTTCGTCACTGGCAGCGCCGCCATCCTGGCCGGGGTCATCACGCCCTCGCGCGCTGAAAGCGTTGGCGTTTCGACCGCTCCCGACCCGGTCCTTGATGCCATCGAGGGCCACCGACGAGCCTTTGAGGAACTGGGGCGCCTGCTCGCCGAGCAGGATGCTGCCGAGCGCGAGCTGCGCCGTGCGCCCTGCAACAGGCGGGCCGAGCTGGAGGCCAAGTTAAGTGGCCTCTGCGAGGCTGAAGGCGCACTCGGCCGGGCTGAGATGAAGGCCTCGCGTGAGCTCGCCAGTATCGTGCCGGGAAGCCTCAAAGGAGCGGCCGCGGCGTTAAAGTATGTGCGCGAGTGTTACGAAGCTCGCCAGTACCCTCTTTACGACGAGGATGGCTACCGGTTGCTACTGCTCTCAACTGAACGCGCGATTTGCGCGGCCGTTGGTCTCGCTATTCCGAATCGTGGTGTTGATCCTCGATAACGATTGCGCGCCTTCCTACGAGCGGGATGTGGACACGAAGGCCTGGTCGAACCGCTAAGGCACCGCCAGACGAAAGCTGGGGAACGGATATCTCTGACCTACGACCATCGTGCCACATCTCAGCTCCGCAAAAGGCCCAAGAACAAAGATCGACGTAAAGGCTATCCGGGTACGCCTGGACATGACGCAGCAAGAGTTCGCGGGACGCTTCGGACTCTGCGCTCAACACGCTATACTATTCGGAGCAAGGTCGCGACAGCCGGAAGGGCCGACACGCATTTATCTTCTCGCGACCGATCGCGCCCCAAAGGCAGTGCAGAAGGCTTTGCAGGCTGTGATGCGTTCGAAATCTACGCCAAAACGGCCGTTCGCAAGTATCTGCGCGCTCTCGTACGATGGCAGGATTTTTGGTCTTCTGTTCCTGAATTCGTCGCCGCTTGATGGTCGTTTGACTTCACCAATCGGGCGAGCGACTGCATGGCAGATGACACAGAACTGGAGCTGGACGACGTCAGACCGGCCAACGACAATCAGGGTCCGGAGGGTGGAACGAGCAAGGCGGATCATAAGACGCGGCGACAGTTGGAGCAGGTGACGTTGACCATTGCCCGGCTGATCGGACGCCGGATTGCACGGAAACAGTTTGCGGCGCTCAGCGCCGCCAATGATAACAGGCCTCAAGCCACGAACGATGCCGAGGACGAGGCCGGCAAGGATTAGACAGAACGGAGTCCGTCATGCCCCGCGTTGTGCTTTACGCCCGCTACTCGTCCGACAACCAGAGCGAAAACTCGATCGAGGATCAGTTTCGGCTTTGCCGACAGCACGCCAAGCGTGAGCAATGGAAGGTCACGAGCACCTATCACGACGCCGCCATTTCGGGCGCGAGCATGATCCTGCGGCCCGGCATCCAGTTGTTGTTGCAGGATGCGCAGCGAGGCCTGTTCGATGTCGTGCTCGGCGAAGCGCTGGACCGTATCTCTCGTGACCAGGCGGATGTCGCCACGCTGTTCAAGCATCTGCGCTTCGCGGGCGTCTCCATAGTGACCCTCGCCGAAGGCGAGATCAGCGAGCTTCACGTTGGCCTCAAGGGCACTATGAATGCCCTGTTCCTCAAGGATCTTGCCCTGAAGACCCATCGCGGTTTGCGCGGCCGGGTGGAGAAGGGCAAAGCCGGCGGCGGCCTCTGCTACGGCTACAACGTCGTGAAGAAGCTCAACGCCAACGGTGAGCCGATCCGGGGCGATCGCGAAATCATCGTGGAGGAGGCCAGGATCATCCGGCGCATTTTCCGCGACTTTGCCGCCGGCAAGAGCCCGAAGGCCATCGCGGTCGAACTGAACAAGGACGGCATTCCCGGCCCGCTCGGCAGAGCCTGGGGCGACACCAGCATCCGAGGCCACGTCTCGCGCGGTACCGGCATTCTCAACAACGAACTCTATGCTGGCGTCCTGGTCTGGAATAGGCAGCGTTTCGTCAAGGATCCGGCGACCGGCAAGCGCGTGTCACGGCCGAACCCGGAAAGCCAGTGGATCAGGACCGAGGTGCCGCATCTCAGGATAGTGGAAGATGAACTGTGGCAGGCCGCGCGGTCGCGGCAGCAGCAAATCTCGGCCCTCTTTGGCCCCAACCCGGCCAATACGCGGGAGGGCAGGGCCAAGCGGCTGCACCTCGCTAACCGGCCCGTCTCCCTCCTTTCCGGTCTTCTCACCTGTGGATGCTGCGGCGGCAGGATCGGCATCCTGACGCCGAACCGCTACGGCTGCCTCAATCACCATCGTCGCGGCACTTGTGGCAACAACCGCACCGTCATGCGCGACAAGATCGAGGCGCGGGTGCTGGCGGGACTGAAGGATCGCCTCGTATCCTCCGAGGCGGTCGCAGAAGCGGTGCGTGCCTATGCCGAGGAGATGAACCGCCTCAACCACGACCGGCGGGCACAGGCGGAGACAGACCAGCGTGCGCTTCAGAAGATCGAGCGGGCGCTTGCCGGCATCATGGCGGCAATCGAGGATGGTCTCTACCAGCCGTCGATGAAGGCGCGGATGGATGAACTTGAACGGCAGAAGGCGAAGATCACAGCGCGCCTGTCACAGGCTGCCGCCGACGTTCCCGACATGCATCCCAACATCGCCAATGTCTATCGCAAGAACGTGGCCCGGTTCACCGAGGCGCTCACCGATCCGGATGGCGGGCGCGAGGCAGCCGAGGCGCTGCGCTCGCTCATCGGCGAGATCGTACTCAATCCCGGCAAGAAGCGTGGCGAGGTCCATGCTGAGCTGCGTGGCGAGCTGATGGGTATCCTTGAATTCTCGAATACCCAGGAAAATCAAAGAAGTAGTCTTGTTATGCCAGCAGTGGCTGCACCTCCCCGCAACCAACGACACTCCCGTAGCCTTCGAGGCTGCGGGAGTTTTCGTTTGGGCTCCGTTTTCCCGGCCGCACGTCGCCGCTCGATGGATGCGCGCGGTCGACGGCTCCGGTTTGAGTGGCACCGCCTGTGAGCGCGCCATGCGTGTTTGCGACGGGCGCTTCGGCTGAGGACGACGTCCCCGCTCACGATCAGGGAATGGCAGCGGCGCCTGGGTCGCGCCACGTCTGCGCCTCGCGCATGAATCGGCCGAAACGCAGCGCCAGCGTCGGCAGCACCAGGAGGTTCAGCGCCATCGAGGTCGACAGGCCGCCGAGGATGACGATGGCCATCGGGCCCTCGATCTCGCGGCCGGGTTCGCCTGCGCCGAGCGCGAGCGGCAGCAGGCCGAGGCCGGTGACGAGCGAGGTCATCAGGATCGGCACGAGACGGTCGGCGGCGCCGGCGATCGCCGTCGCCAGGCTCCAGTCGCGGCCCTCGACGACGACCAGATGCTCGTAATGCGAGATCATCAGGATCGAGTTGCGCAGCGCGATCCCGAACAGCGTGACGAAGCCGACCATCGAGCCCAGCGACAGCACGCCGCCGGTCAGCGCCACGGCGATGACGCCGCCGACGAAGGCGAAGGGCAGGTTGATCAGCACCAGCACCAGGTTGCGCCAGTGCCCGGTGACGAGCGACAGCAGCAGCACGATGCCGATCGTCGCCAGCAGCGAGTTCAGTAGCAGATCGCGCCGCGACCGCGCCTGCGCCTCGGCGGCGCCGGTGAACTCGACATGTGCGCCCGGCGGCAGCTTGACCTCCTTGGCGATCTTTCTCTTGGCTGCGGCCACGAAGGATTCCAGATCGCGCCCGGCGACATTGGCGGTCACCGTCTGCACGCGCTGGCCGTTGCGATGGAGCACGACGTAGCGCCCCGCCGTGCCGTACACGTCGGCCACCTGCTTCAGCAGAATATAAGCGCCGCTCGAGGTCCGGATCGGCATGTTGCCGATCTCCGTCGGACGGGCGCTCGCGTCGGGATCGAGCTTGACGATGACGTTGAAGACGACGTTGCCTTCATAGGCCTGGCCGACCACGTCGCCCTGATACGCGGTGCGGATCAGTTCGAGCACTTCCACCGCGTCGAGGCCCCAGGATTGCAGATCGGTCGGGCGCAAGGTGACGTTGACCTGCGGCATGCCCGGCGGCGACTGCTGCTGGATGTCGATCGCGCCCCAGACCTCGCCGAGCTCGCGCCCGATGTCGCGTGCCGCGCGTTCGAGATCGTCGAGGTCGGGACCGAACACGTTGATGACCACGGCGGCATTGTAGCCTGACAGCGTCTCCTCGATGCGTTCGGTCAAATAGGTCTTGATCGAGACGTTGATGCCGGCGAAGTCCGCGAGGGCCGCGCGGATGCGCTGCTCGGCCCGTTCCTGTTCTGCGCCGGACAGGCCAGGCTTCAGATCGACTTCGATCTCGCTGGAATGGGTGCCCGCGGTGTCGACGCCGGCTTCGGCGCGGCCGGTATGCTGGGCCACGCTGCGCACCTCCGGCACATTGCGCAGGGCGGCTGCGATCAAGCTGCCGAGCCGCAGCGATTCGTCGAGCGAGGTGCCCGGAAGCGTCGAGACATGGACGATCAGATGACCCTCCCGCAGGTCGGGCAGGAAGGTGCCGCCGAACAACGGTACCAGGCCGGCGCCTCCGACCGTCACGAGCGCTGCGGCGGCCATGACCAATTTCGGAAATCGGCCGAGCCGCTGCAGCAGCCGCGCATAGTGGCGGCGTGACCAGCGCACCAGCGGCGGCTCGCGCTCGCCGCGCGGCTGTCGGCCGGTCAGCAGCATCATCGACAGCGCCGGCGTGACCGTCAGCGCGACGAGCAGCGAGGCCAGGACGGCGAGGATATAGGCGGTGCCGAGCGGACCGAACAGCCGGCCGGCGAGGCCCGGCAGCGCCAGGATCGGAACGAACACCAGCAGCACCGCGAACGTCGCGTAGGCGACGGCGCCGCGGACCTCGAGCATGGCGTCGTAGACCACGCGCGCCTCGCTGCGCGGCAGGGGCAGGCTGCGGTTCTCGCGCAGCCGGCGCACCACGTTCTCGACCCCGATGACGGCATCGTCGACCACCTCGCCGATCGCGATCGCAAGGCCGCCGAGCGTCATCGTGTCCAGGCTCTGCCCCATCCATTGCAGTGCCAGCACCGCCGAGAACAGCGACAGCGGGATCGCGGTGCAGCTGATCAGCGAGGTGCGCCAGTCGTAGAGGAACAGGAACAGGACGATGATGACCAGCGCGCCGCCGATCAAGAGCGCGACCAGCACGTTCTGCGTCGCGGTGTCGATGAAGGTTGCGGGCCGGAACAGGTCGGCATGCAGCTTGACCTTCTCGCTCTCCAGCGCCGGGCGCAGCTCCTGCAGCGCGGCCTCGACGCGCGCCGCGACGTTGCGCGTATTGGCGCCGTATTGCTGGCTGATCATCATCATGATGCCGGGCTGGCCGTCGATCAGCGCGCCGCCGATCGGCGGCTCCGGCGCGTTCACGATGGTGGCGACGTCGCCGAGCCCGACGCTGGCGCCGCCCTGGTGCAGCAGCACCGTGCGCGCGAGCTGCTCGGGTGTCAGCGACTGGCCCTGCGTCTGCAGGATGACGCGCTGATTGGCGGTGTCGACGAAGCCGGCTCCGCGGACGCCGGTGGCCTTGCGCGCGGCCGCCACGACGTCGTTCATGCCGACACCGAAGCGGACCAAATCGTCGGAGCGCACCTGGACCTGCAGCGACCGGATGTCCCGACCGTAGGTCGTGACCTGCGCCACGCCGGGCACCGCGAGCAGGCGGCGGCTCAGGGTCCAGTCGGCGATGGTGCGCAGATCCATTAGCGAGCGCTGCCCGGAGGTCAGCCCGATCACCAGCACCGTGCCTGCCGCCGGCACCAGCGGCGTCATCGAAGGCGCCCGCACGCCCAGCGGCAGGCTGCCGGTGATCACGGCGAGCCGCTCCGTCACCAACTGTCGCGCCCGGTACACGTCGGTGCCGGGCTGGAAGATCACCGAGACCACGGACAGGCCCTGGATCGAGGAGGAGCGCATGCTCTCGACGCCGGCGAGACCATTGATCGTGGTCTCGATCGGTTGCGTGACCAGCACCTCGACCTGCTCCGGACTGAGGCCGGGGGCCTCGGTCTGGATCGACACCTGAGGCGGCGCGAATTCGGGGAAGACGGCGTATTTGGCGCTGCCGAGCGAGTAGATCCCGTGACCAAGGATGGTGCAGGCGAGCGCCAGCATCATGCCGCGAAAGCGGATGGCGAACGAGACCAGCGCGGCCTGCGGGCCCGTGGCCACGCGACGAGCGTCAGTCATCGTCGCCGCCGCCGCGAAGCTCGCTCTTGGCCTCTTCGGACAACAGCACCTGCGCGCCGCGCAGTACGATCTCGGAGCCCGGCGGAATGTCCTGCACGACATAGTCGTCGTCGGACACCGGCTGGTCGGTGCGGATCGGATGCCGCCTGAAGGTCTCGGGGCCGGCGCGCAGATAGACCCAGGCGCGGCCCTGCCATTGCACGATCGCGGTGTCCTCGACGAACACGCCGTCATAGAACTTGCCGGACGGCACATAGGCAATGGTGTTCATGCCCGGCAGCAGCCCGCTGTCGCCGGCTGCGACGAAGTAATAGCTCACGCCCTGGATGCGGGGGTCCGTTCGCGGGGCGGGGGACAGATAGCGCAGATCGATGTTGGCGCTGCGCGTCGGCGCCTGCGCGAGCGCCGAGCGCGGCGGCTCGGCCAAGGTGACGCCCGGCGGCAGCGTGACCTGCACCAGCAGCTGCTCGCGTTCGATCAGCTGCACCACCTGGGGCGCGCGCTCGACGATTCCCCTCCCGATCACCGCGCCCCATTCCTGCCGCGCCGTCGCCATCAGGGTCTTCACCTGCGAGTCCGCGGCGGCAAGCGCAGCCTGGTCGGTCCGGAACGTGCCCTCGGCGGCTTCGGCATCCTTCTTCGGCATCGCCGCCGACTGGACCAAATCGCGCGCACGCTCGAAGGCGAGCCTTGCAACATCGAGCCTCGCCTGCGCGGTCTGCAACTGGGCCTGGGCGTTGGCATAGCTGTTGGTGAGCTCGGTCAGCCGGGCGACGTCCAGAACCGTGCCGTAGGCGCGGAATTGCTCTGGGTGGGATTCCGCTGCCAGCATCGCGGTCTGCAGCCCGACCTGCTTTTGTTGCGTTGCGGAAAGCTTGACGGTGGCCGGCTCGCGCCCTGCCGTGCCGGCATTTTCAGCCTGCGCGTGACCGCACCAGGGTGGGGAGCTCAGCGTCAACAGGATCGCACCGCATGCGGCCACAGCTCTCATCGGATGCCAAACCATGCAGTGCCGGCCCGTCGATCGGGGATCGTCTGGACGACGTTATCGTCATTGCAACAACAGCTACTTCAGCTCTTGCGGCGTTTCAAGCAGCGCCCGGCCGGGGCGCCAACGCCCGACTGCGGCGCACCACGGCGCGGGAATTGCGGCAGCTTGCTTTCCGGCCGGCCGCAGGCGCGGCACGTCGATGGCCGAACCTTGGCTGGAGCCGTGCCGCGGCATGGGGATTGGGTGGCGCGCGCACGTCCGCGGATTTCGTCTCGAGCGTTAGAAGTATTCTTAGACATGTTCTACCGTATTCGTCAGCAAGACGTACACGCTGCGCGTGTTGAAGTCGCTGCTGAACAAAAAGCCAAGACGAGCCAGCCCTTACGCGCGATTTTCATCATCGTGTAGTTCGGGATTTTTTCCCGATTCCCCCGCGGGATAGAGAATCGTCACATTCGTCTACCTGTCGGGTCATTGATGTGACCTACCTTCGCCACAAGCCTCCGCAACGAGTCGGATGTTCCATCGACGTTGCAGCGAGGAAAGCTTGTCCAGACCGAACCCACTCTCCGATCGGCCGGCGCGCAATGATCACGGGCAGGGTCATCCTCGTCGGCCAGCCACGCGCCGAGCCGGAGCCGGCGTTGCGGCCGAGCCGGGAAGGGGAGTTGCACGATGAGTCATCCGGTGCACGTACGGCCGAATGAGGCCACACCGATCGACCGCGCCGCGTCGCACGGACTCGCCGATCATGGCATGCGGCGGCTCGGGGCGCTCGGTTCGTCCGGCGCCGCGGCACCCGAGAACGAGGCCCCGCCGGAGTCCTGGGGGACGCAGGGCAGCGAAATGTTCGGCACCGGGGCGGCCGTCGAGCCGCTGCAGGACGTGCTCGGCAGCCTCACCGAAATCATCCGCTCCGACCGATCGTCCGCCGAACGCCAGCCGGATCATGCGCTCGTCGAGGATCGCGGCTTCGCTCTCGACCGCGAGGAGCTGGAGAGCCTGCCGGGCGTGGTGCTGAACACGTTCGACGTCGACGGTCCGGTGTGGCTCGCCGTGGAGGCGCTCGCGGCGACCGAGCCTCCGGCCGTCGAAGCCGATCTCGACATCTGGGTCGAGCCGTCGTCCGATCCGGACCGCAAGCCGTCGCCACGCGAGAGCATTCTGGTCACGGTCGACGAGATCGAGAAGAACCGCCTCACCTTTGCCCGTCACGCGCGGCCCGAGGACTTCTCTCCGGCTGCGGCCCTCGGCGCCTGGACCGGACGGCTGCGCCTGGAGCAGCGCCCGGATCTCGTCCAGCGGATCGAGCGCTATGTCGACGGGGCCTGGACCGAATGGGCCGACACCGAACGCACCCGCCGCCGCACGATGGCGATCCATCAGCGGCTGCGCGACATGGCCGCGGTGATCCGCGCCGATCAGGCCATGGAGATCATGTGGGGCATGGCGCTGTCGTCGTGGCGGCACGGCGGGCGCGAGTATGAGCTGCCGCTGTTCGAGCGGCCGGTCGAGATCGAGATCATCGAACGTCCGGATGCCGAGGTCCGGCTCCGGCCCCGTTTCATCGGTGCGACCGTCAATCTCAGGGCGCTGGATGCCGTCGCCCCAGACGCGGCGCCCGCCTCGCGCGACATGTCCGATCGCCTGATCGATGCGCTCGAGGAGCGCGCCGAACTGTCGCCATTCGTGCCGATCGGACTCGAACAGATCCTGAGCGCCGCAGGCGCGCAGCCCGGCCGCAAGCCATCGCGCGCCACTGACGGCGCGGACAGCGGTGAGGTGGAAATCGCGACAGGTCGCTGGGTGATATCGGCGCGGCGACGGGCGGAGAGCCTCGCGCTGCGCGACATCGAATGCCTCAGGTCTGCGATCGCTCATGCGCCGCAAAGCGAATGCTGCGTATCGGCGGCGGTGAGCGCTCTGTTGGCCGAGCCGGACGGACGGGGGCACGCCAGCGCGCGCCGGCATCTCTCCGGCATCGTCGGCGGTCCGATCGACATTGCGCCAGCGCCGAAGCCTGCGGTCGTCGAGCATGGCGATCTGTTCTTCCCGCTGCCGGCCGCAGCTGAGGATGCGGAGATCGTGCGCGAGCTCTCCCGGTTGGATGGCCTGGTGGTTCAGTCGGGCACCCTCGACGATCGGATTACGGCCCTCGTCAATGTCGTGTGCCATCATCTCGCGCTCGGCGCGCGCGTCCTGGTCGTGTCCAGGGACGAGACCGCGCTCTCGCAGCTGCACCAGAAGCTGCCGTCCGGCATTCGCGAACTGACGGTCAGTTCGACCGGCTCCGACAAGCACGTGCTGAGAAAGGCCGAAGCGCTGGCGGGCCGACTGCAGTCGATCGTCGACACGACGAACCTGCGCGATCATGTCGGTCAGATCGGCCGGCTGGAACGCGACATCATCTCGAAGCGCACGCAGATCGCCTCGCTCGACGACGAGATCGCCGAGATCGTCAGGCGCAATCTGCGGCTGGCCGGCGGCCTGCCGGAGCTGCCGTTCGAGCTGTTCGGGGGGCTGGTCGGCGAGCACGACGCCCATGCCTGGTTCACCGATCGTCCGAAGCGCCTGCTCGACGGGACCGATCCCTTGGTCGCGGCGGTCGACGCGGCGCGCGAAGCCCGGCTTCGGCTCGGGGGACGTCTCGCGCATATCGACGACGCGTTGCCGGAGGCCTCGGCGCTGCCTGATGCGGCCACGATCCTGCGCTTGCACGAGGATCTGCGGCAGCAGGCAGGACTGACGCCCGACGACGGCCGTGACGAAGATCTCGCGCTCGACGCCATCGCGACCTTCGGGCTGGACGCAACCAACCGCCTGGCGGCCGATCTCGACGCGCTGGTCGCCGGCCATCGCGCCATGGCCCGCGACACCTGGCTCGCGCGGCTGTCGCCGCTCGGGGCCGGAAAGACCGATGTCCCGGCCGTCCTCGACAAGGTCGTGGGATGGGCGAGGGACGCCTCGTTCCAGCTGTCGCGGAGCGTGGAGTTCGCGAAGCGGCAGGTGCAGGCGCCGGTCGAAGCCTTCATCAGGAAGGATGCGATCCGCGTCGTCGAACGGCTTGCGGCCGGCGAGAAGCCGTTCGCGCGGTTTACGCCGTCGCGGCGCGCCTTGAAGGCTGCCGTCGACGCCGTCACGCTGGACGGGGTTGCGCCGTCGACGCCGTCCGACTGGCGATATGTCGGCCGCTTCCTGCTGTGGCGGCACGAGCTGCATTCACTGCGTTCGCGCTGGACGTCGATCGCGACGAAGATCGACGCGCCGGCGATCCAGCTCGAATCCGCGCGCGCATTCGACGACCTCGAGCGCATCGTCAAAGCTGTCGAGGCCGCGATCGTGACGGCGGCGCTCGCCGTCCGCAACGTGGTCGATGCGTGCCGCAAGCTTTCGATGCTGGACGGCGAGGTCAGCGCGATGCTGGCCGACGTGCAGCGGCCGGCGGCGTTCAGCGCAGCCATCCGTAGCATCATGAACAGGGTCTCGGGGCCGCTGGTCGAACTGGCGCGGCTCGGCGAATTGTTCGGCGGCGGCTCGCTCGCCGCCGCCGTGCAGGCCGATGTGCTCTCACGGGTCGGCGACGCCGAGGCCGATGCCGCCGAGCTCGCAGCGTGCTGGACCGGCACGCTCGCAACGCTGGACGACATCCGCGCGGCCCGCGCGGACTACGAGCTGATCAGGACGGCTTGCCGGCTGGCGGTCGCAGCAGGCGCGCCGAATCTGGCTCATCTTCTGCGGTCGGCGCCGGCGGCGCATGATGCCAGTGACGCGGCGAAGCTCTCGGAGTGGATGACGGCCTGGAATTGGGCCGTGCTGATGCGGATCGAAAATCCCGAGGAGCGGCAGCTGCTGCACGATCTCGCGGCGCAGCGCCTGCGACTGGAGAAGCGGACACTGGCGCTGTTCGAAACCGTGATCAGCGCCCGCATGTCGCTCGGAATTGCGCAGAACGCGAGCGGCGCCGTCAGGCAGTCGCTGAAGCGGTTCAGGGATACGATGCAGAAGATGGCGTCGGCCTGCTCCGGACCTGCCGCGCGCCGTCTTCGCCTCGCCGCGCGCAGGTCGCTGGATGGCTGGCTCGCGGAGGTCCCCTGCCACGTGATGCCGGCGTGGCGGGTCGCCGAATTGCTGCCGGCAAGGATCGGCACCTTCGACCTGCTGGTCGTCGACCAGGCATCGCGTTCCGACCTTCGCGAGCTGACGGCGATGCTGCGGGCCCGCAAGGTTCTGGTCAGCGACGGGCGTCGCGACGCCATGCTGACAGCGGCGGGCCGCATCGCTGCTGCCATCGGCCGCAGCGATTCCAGGATGCCGCGTGCCATTCCGTCGGCGCTGCGCCGGCTGCTGCTGCCCGATGCCTCGTTGCGCGATCTCGCCGAGATCCTGTTCCCGGATCGCATCGTCGAGCTGCGCCCGCGGCCTGCCGATGTCGATGCGGCTTCTGTCGTGGCTCCCGTTTTGTCGGAGATCTCCAAGCCAGCCGATGCGCGGGTCGCCGAACTGCCGAAGGCGGCGCGGTTGCCCGCCGCCGCGCCGAAGCGACAGCCGGCGCCGCGGCAGGTGAGCGCGATGCATACGATCGAGGAGGAGATCGCCACCGTTGCGAAATATCTCTCGATGGCCCGCCGCTCCGGCGCAGATGGCGGCAGCGCGGCGGTGAGCGCGCAACGATTGGCGAGCCGTGCGGCGGCGCCGGGTGTCTCGCCCGAGATCCGCGTTCTGCGCCGGCGTCCGCCGCGTGCGCCTGCCGCCGACACCGTCGTCGGTCCTGCTCCTCCGCCACTGCCGCCCGAGCAGCCCCGCGCCGTGCAACCGGCCGGCCCCGAACAGGCCGGGCCGCGCGCGATGGCCGTGGGCGAGGCGCCGCTGGTCGTCGTCGACAAGCTGGAGCAGCTCCCGCAGCGTCCTGCCGAAGAGAAGACGACGGCGGTGGCCGAAGTGACGTCCGCAAACCCCGAGCCGGCGAAGCCTGGCGCAGCCGTGACCCCCGCAGCTCCCGCAGCGCCGGTGGAGGAGGTCAAGATCCATTCGACCCTGGTCGAGATGGCCTTCAAGTCTGCGGAAAACATCGCCGTGCCGCGCCGACGCCTGCCGAGCCGGCGCGTGATGGCCGTCGCTGCGGCCGGACTGCTCGCGATCGCCGGCGCGGCCGTTTCGTGGGAGCGCGCTTCGGAATGGCTGCAGCCATCATTGAGCGGTGCGACGGCGGCCGCTTTGCCCAGCGAGCCGGGCCCCCGCAAGGTCGACGCCGAACGGATCGTGCCTGACAGCCAGCCGGTGGTTGCCGCTTCGGCCGAAGAGCATGCCACGGTCGGGATGAGCGTGCCGGTCAGCGCGCCCGCGCAGGCCTATCTCTATCATGAGGATCCGCAGGATCCGAAGGGCAAGCGCTTTCCCGGCAAGGTCACGTGGTCGGTCGAGCAGAGCAAGGGGCCGCGGATCGATGCTTCGTCCTCGATCAAGGGTGAGATCGAGATCGAGAACGGCACCAAGGTCACGGTCTCGCTGCGGCGGAACACCGAGCTGGAGCTGCCGGCGAGCCATGTCATGGAGCTGAGATTCGACTGGGCGGATCAGGCCGTGACCGGGCTGGCCAGCATGAGAGGCATCGGCCTGAAGGGCGAAGAGGCGGAGCGGGGCACCGCGCTGGTGACGCAGACTGCAAAGGTCACGCCGAAGTTCTTCATGGTCGCGCTGTCCGCCAACGAGGTCGACGTGAAGCGCAACATCATGCTGCTCAAGGGCAAGCAGTGGTTCGACATTCCGATCGTCTATGAGGGCGGCAGCCGGGCGCTGTTGTCGATCGAGAAGGGCGCCGAGGGCGACCGCGTGTTCAAGGACGCGTTCGCGAACTGGGGGCAGTAACGGGATCGGTGGGCTTTCACCAGGCGAGGACGGCATGAGCGAGAGTTCGGCGTTGCAATGGCTGCGGGCACCCAGGCTCGCCGAGGATACCTTGCCGGTGGATTCCCACGCGGTCGCCTGCCGGCGTTGCGGCCGAACCGTGCAGGTGTCGCTCAGTCCGATGCGTCCGCCGAGCTTCCTGAGCGTCGAGGATCAGGTCGAGTGCCCCGAGGTGCAGGAGCGCTGGTCCGGCACCAGTGAAGGCGGGTTGCTGCTGATGATGTGCGGCGCGCTCGAGCAGTCGCTGGAAGGCGATTGGGACACGGGCGATGTCGATGCGGCAGCCCGGCACGAGCCACCGCCGATCATTCCGTCTGCGCGTCCGCGCGCTGTGCGTCAGGCGGTCGATCCCTCGCCGGAGCGGTGGGAAGATGGCGACGACGACGATGGCGAGGAGGCCGCAGCGGCCGGCTGGTGGCGTTCGCTGCTGGCAAGATCGGCAGGGCTCAGCAAGACGCTGGTGCGCGCCACGATTGGCTTCCTGGTCGTGAGTATCGTCTTCCTCGGCGGGGTGTTGCTGCCGCTGCGCGAGATCAAGCTGCTGATCCAGTCGCCCCCGGGACTGATGGGCTCCTCCGGCCCTCAGCGCGAGGCTCTCACCGTGGCGCCGCCCTCGCCGCGACGGGTGCTGCTGGAAAGCGCGACGGCGCCATCGGATGTGCAGCCGGGCTCACGCCCGCCGGCCAGCGGCTTCGTCGCACCGCGCCAGGTTGCGAGCGTCGAGGTGGCGCCGCCGGCCGCCGAGCCCGCGCCGCGCGCTGCGCCCGAGCCCGAGCCGAAGCTGCGCGTGCCCGATATGGTCGCGATCGCCGGCGGCACTTTTGCGATGGGCGGCGACGACGATTCCGAGCAGCCGGCGCATCAGGTCAGCATCCGGCCGTTCTCGCTCGGCAAGCATCCCGTCACCGTCGGCGAGTGGAAGAGTTGCGTGGCGGCGGCAGCCTGTCCCGACATCGCCGCCGGTGCCGACGATCGCCCGGTCATCAATGTCAGCTACGAGGACGCGCAGGCCTATCTGGCATGGCTCTCCAGGGCGACCGGCAGGACGTTCCGGCTGCCGACCGAAGCCGAATGGGAATATGCCGCCCGCGGCGGTCAGCGCACCCGCTACTGGTGGGGCGACCGCATGCGTCCGGGCATGGCCAGTTGCAAGGGCTGCAACGGCAGCAGCGATGCCGACACCGACCAGCCGCCGAAGATCGGCAGCGTGCAGGCCAATCCGTTCGGCCTGTTCGACATGGGCGGCGGCGTCGGCCAGTGGGTCGCGGACAACTGGCACAAGAACTACAAGGGCGGGCCCGCCGACGGAGCGGCCTGGCTCGAAGAGGGCAGCTACGCCCGCGTCATCCGCTCGGGGTCGTGGAAGAACGGGCCGGCCGAAGCGCGCGCCGGCAGTCGCGATCGCTACGATGGCCGCATCAGGCACCCGACCCTGGGCTTCCGCGTCGCGTCATCACCATAGGAGATTGGAATGTTGCGGACCACGTCTGGGCTAGTCTGTCTCATCCTGACCATGTCGCTCGCGCCGTCGCTGTTGTCGGCCAAGGGCACCAAGTCTCCGAAAGACGCCCGCGTCTACTTCATCTCGCCGGCAGACGGAGAGACCGTGACCGGCGCGTTCATCTGCCGGTTTGGCCTGCGCAACATGGGCGTAACCCATGCAGGCGATGATTTCGCCGGCAGCGGCCATCATCACCTGCTGGTCGACGTCGATGAGACCATGCAAGCTGGCGACGCGATCCCGCGCGACAAGAAGCACATCCACTATGCGGCCGGCGAGACCGAGGCGCGGATCGAGTTGCCGCCCGGCAAGCACACGCTGCAGTTGGTGGTGGGCGACACCAAGCACTTCAACTTCGATCCGCCGGTGATCTCGGAGAAGATCATGATCACGGTGGGCAAGCCGAATGCGGGGGAAGAGCAGGCGCGCGCGACCAGGAGCACCAATGAGCGGCGCAAGCTGATGGAGCGGGCGGCTGCCCCGTCGGAGCCGCTGCCGCCCGCGGTGACGCCAGAGATGACGAAGTCGCCCGAGAGCTCGGACTTCATCAGCCGCGTGTTCTCCGGAAACAAGTGACGATCTCGACGCGCAGTGTCCTGCGCGCCGACGTGCGGCCCTCCGTGCGCGGATGTCGTCCGGCGCGCCTGCCGGCCGGTATCCTTCCATCAAACATCTTTCATGATCGCGCATACCGATTCAGAGCGTCGCGGCGGCCGTTCGCGAGCGGCTCCGCGCGGCAACGTCGCCGTTCGCACGGATGTGCGCTGAGCGGCGGCTGATCAGTCGCCGGCGCCCGCAAAGCGGACTCTTCCCCATCGATCCGACTTGCGAGAAAATCGCCGGGCTTCGGATTTTTTTTCTGAGGCCTAAGGTCGCAGTTTACGGCCGTCGGCTTCTTTCTCGCCTCATCGCCGTCACAGCTGCAATCAGGCAGGAGTGTGGTGTTCGGCGCATCGGCCGCGCGGTGTCGCGTGGGCGTGGAGCGCGGTCGTCGCGTTTCTCGGGTGATACTTGCTTGCGAATCAATATCACTTGCAAGCGACCGGAACCCCGCGAGGCCGACGACACCGGAAATGATCAGCAGCTTGCCGACATGGTTCGATCCCAGCTGGAGCGAACTTGCGCCCGCGCGCCAGCAACATTGCGGCGGCATGCTGACGAGTCCGGCTGCGCATGCGTGTCGGAGGCCCGCCGCCGCCGCAGACGACGTCCAAGTTTCGTTGAAATCTCCCTCCCCTTTGTAGCTCGCGCATCGAGCGCGCGTGGCGCCCGACGGCGCAGTCTTTGAGGAGGATTGATAGTGAAGGTCATCAAGATCGCGGTCGTTGCCCTCGCGGCGAGTTTCGTATCCGGCTCGGCGGCGCTTGCCGACGGCTACAAGGATTGCACCAAGCTCGACAAGGCATCGTGGAAGACCGTGGCCGACGCCGAAGCCAAGGCGAAGGCCGCCGGCTACGAGGTCCGCCAGACCAAGATCGAGGGCACCTGCTACGAGGTCTATGGCGTGAAGGGCGGCAAGCTGTTCGAGCTGTTCTACAGCCCCGAGGACCTCGCGCTGAAGCATACGAAGGCGAAGTGATCTGACGATCATGCGTGACGCAGGACAGGCACACCGCAGCGGCGCGTCCGAGACCCCGGCGCACCCGCGTCCGGACACCGTCGCGGTCTGGGATTTTCCGTTGCGCGTTTGGCACTGGGCTCTCGCGGCCTCCGTGCTCGTCGCCTGCGTCACGCCCAACACGTTCGACCGACTGCATCGGACGGCGGGCTATGCCGTCATCGGCCTGCTCGCCTTCCGGCTGATCTGGGGGCTGATCGGCAGCCGCCATTCGCAGTTCGCGCGGATCAGTCTCAAGCTGCGCGCGGCGCCCCAGTTCATCGTGAGCATGTTGCGCGGAGAGACCGGGCGCTATCTCGGCCTGAATCCGGCGGGCGCGGCGATGCTCGTCGTGATGCTCGCTCTCCTGATCGTCTCGGCCCTCAGCGGCGTCATGCAGGTCTCGGTCCGGTTCTTCGGCGTCGGATGGATCGAACAGGCGCACGCGCTGTCGTCCAATGCCATCATCGCCCTGATCGCCTTGCACGTGCTCGGGACGTTGTGGATGAGCGTGCTGCAGCGGGAAAACCTGGCCCGCGCGATGTTCACGGGCGTCAAGCGCGTGCCGGGAATCATTCGCGCGGCACCCGCCGCGCCGCATCCGAGCGCGAGACAAAGTTCGGATCCCGAACAAATCGTCGAGCATGTTTCGGTCGTGCCGGATCTGCCGCCGCCGCGCGCGAATCCGCCGGTTGTCGCCAAGCCGTCTGGCCCGGCGCGCATGCCGCGGGCGCTCAGCATTCATGACAAACGACTCGGTGTCGGCCGATGACTCGTTGCGGGCCGGCCGCGTGCGCTGGTCGGCAGAATGAACGGACGGAGACGCGTTCGATCCATTGTTCGTGCGTGCCGCGGCAACGATCGTGTGTCTCATATCAGTACAGCCGCACGGCGAACTAAGTCGCTTCGTGCCTCGACGTCGAGTTCAGCGATCAAGCCGGCCTTTTCACCGCGTGCGACGCGTCCGGCCGAACGCGGCACATCGGTCGTGCGGCACGTCGGCGATACGAAGCAATGACGTCAGCGCGCTTTTTCGCAAGCAGCGAGTTTGTCAAATTCGACACGGCAAATTGCCGCATTCGGAAGTTTATAGTTGTTCTACGAAGTGCCGGCGCCTTGTCGAAAAAAGGCAGCGGAGAAGACATCCGGCACACGGGTGAATTCGGGACAGGGACATAGGTCATGATTCTCTTTGATAAAGTATGGAGTGCAGGAGCCGCGGCGCTACTGATCACGGTGTTCGCGCTGCCGGCTGGCGCGGCCGAGACCACCATCGAGATCTCGGTGAAGGACAACAAGTTTCAGCCGGCCGAGATGAAGGCGCCGGCCGATACGCCGATCGTGTTCAAGGTCAAGAACCTGGATGCCGCGCCGGTCGAGTTCGAGAGCGAGCCTTTGCAATTCGAAACGGTGATCAAGCCGAACATGGAGGGCGTCGTGAAGATCAAGGCGCAGAAGCCGGGGCGCTACGAGTTCTTCGACGACTTCCACCAGGGCAACAAGGGCACGCTGATCATCGAGTGAGTCCGATCGTCGGCCTTCGCGGCGTCGTGGCGCGAAAGCGTTGTCGCGTCACCGCGGGCGCCGTGCCTTGCATGTTGCCGAACGCGACGGAGACGGTGCTTTTTGGAACGGGCAGGACGAGAGGCGCGCATTCCCAGACGTCGCACCGGTGGCGACGTCTCGCGGTGTCAGGAGGAGGCGGTGGCGATCACCGTTCTGCTCGTGACATTGTGCGGGGTCTCGCCATCCCATGGCCAGACCGTCGTCCCAGGTACTCAGGCCAGGGCCTATGCCGATCCGGGGACCACCGAGGGTGGGCCGGTGGTGATCGTTCCCGGGCGCCGCCGCCAGCCGGCGAGGCCCGCGAACGGCAACGGGCCGCTCGTCATTCCCCAGGTGATCGTGTCGCCGGGCGGCGACGATGCGGACCCCAAGCCCCCGGTGCAAGCTGAGGAGCGCCCGCAGCCGCGCTCACGCTCTCCGATCGACCCCGGCGCCGGCGCGCTTCCGCAAGCCGCGCGCCGCGAGGCCGCGCCGCGTCTGGCTCCGGTGCGCAACGGCTTCTTCGGGACGCCGTCAGCCGGGCTCCTGGTCGGCGGCTGCCTGTCGACGCCGGGCCGGCTGTCGACGACGAACGTTCCGAACCGCTGCCTCGACGCGCTCGCCTTTGCCGTCAGTCCGCCTCCCGCCACCCGGGGCGTGCTGCCGCGCAACCTGCCGCCGATTCCGCGGCAGGATGCGCAGCCGATTCCGCCCGTTCTCGCCGACAAGCCCAAGATGCGGCTGCCGCCGGTGAACAAGGGACAGAAGCCGCAGGAGCCGCAGCAGGCGCCGCCGATGATGGAGGAGGATCCCTACGAGCCCAAGGGCATCACGGTGGGAAACTTCATCCTGAAGCCTGCGTTCGAAATGTCGTCGGGCTTCGACAGCAACCCCGGACGCGTGCCGCAAGGCAAGGGCTCGGCCTTCGTCAGCGTTGCGCCGGTCCTGCTCGTCCGCTCTCAGTTCGAGCGGCATCTGCTCAACGCCGATGTGCGCGTCGGCTACGTCGACTATGCCAAGCTCCGGCAGCTCTCGAGGCCCACCGTCGACGCCAAGGTGAATGGGCGCTACGACATCACCGATACGTTTGCGCTCAACGGCGAGGGGCACGTTGCGGTCGACGCCGATGATCCCGGCACGCCGCGCTTCACCGGCCGCTTCGCGCGCATTCCGCTGGCCTCGACCGTCGGCGGCTCGGCCGGCGTCACCAAGCGGTTCGAGGATTTCGAGGTCTCGACCAAGGCGGCGATCGACCGTGTGGCGTTCCAGAACGCGCCGCTCGTCGACGGCCAGATCGTCAGCAATGCCGATCGCAACTTCGTCCAATACGGCTCGCAGAGCCGCGTCACCTACAATCTGACACCGGAGATCCGGCCCTTCGTCGACGTGGCCGTCGACCGCCGGGTGCACGACATCGCCGTCGACGCCGAAGGCTTTCGCCGCGACTCCACCGGCACGGCCGTCGAGGCGGGCGTGACCTTCAACTATGCCGACAAGCTGACCGGCGACGTCGCGGTCGGCTATCTCAATCGCCGCTATCAGGATGCGATGCTGAAGCCCGTCAACGGCTTCATTGCCGACGCCAATCTCACCTGGCAGTTCGCCAAGGAGACGGCGATCGCGCTCGGCGCCAAGTCGCAGGTGGTGGAGATCACCGAGCCCGGCATCTCCGGCGTGCTCAAGCGCGACGTCACCGTCGGTGTCGAGCACCAGTTTCAGCCCTGGCTCATCGGCACGTTTCTCGCCGGCTTCGGTCAGGACGCCTTCACCGGCACGAATCGGGTCGACGACCGCTATCTGGTCGAGCTCGGGATGCTCTACAAGTTCTCGCGGCTGCTTCAGCTCAGGGCGAGCGTCCGGCGCGAAGAGACGCGCTCCAACGTCAAGGAGAACAATCTCTCGGCGACGGTCGTGCAGGTCGGCGCCCGGGTGCAGTACTGATCCGCCGCGTGCGGACATCCGGGCACGCCGCTTTCGCGAACGCGCGCATCCGCAAGCACACCGCACCCGTCCTTACGAAAAACAGCGCCCGCGAGATCGCGGACGCTGTCAAGTCTTGGAAAATGCACGCGCCATCCGGCGCGCGACTACTTCTTCTGATTGAAGTTCACGTCGAGGCTGAAGCTGAACTGATCGTCGGTCAGCCCGGACGGCGGCGCCGGCACCGGATCGGAGCGATGGATCATCTGCAGCGCCGCCTGGTCGAACATCGAGTCGCCGGATGACTGCATCACGGAGGCCGACATCACCTTGCCGGCGCGGCTCAGCACCAGCGCGACCTTGACCGTGCCGTTGTGCTTCTTGCCGTCCGGATAGCGCTTGTGCAGCTCGAAATAGGCGCTGATCTTGCGGCCCCAGTCGCTGGTCAGTTTCTGCTTGTCCTTGCCCATGCCAGGATTGGGCGCCTTCGCTGTCTCGGCCGGAGGCGCAGCCTCATCCAGGGCCTTCCGGGCTGATTCCTCCTGGGCGGCCGATGCGACGGAGGCCTCGGCCTGCTGCTGGGCCTGCTGCTGCTCCTCCTTCTCGGGCTTCTTCGGATCGTTCATGGTGACGACCCGGTCGGCCTCCTCCTCGGTCTCGGTCGGCTTGTCCTTGACCGCGTCCGACTCCTTGACCTCCGCGGTCTGCTGCATCTGCTCGGGCGCCGCTTCAGCCGCATCGCTGTCGGGACCAGGTGGAAGATCGTTGTCTTCCACCTGCGGTGAGGCCATCTCGAGTGCGAACTCGGCGCCGGCGGCACCCAGACCGCCCTCGGTCTCCTGTCCGCTGAGATGGACGACCGCGAGCGCAGCTCCGCCACCATGCAGCATCAGCGCCCCGATCGCGGCTGAGATCCACAAGCGGCGGGTCGCTCCTTGATACTTGTGTTCGACCATTCGTCTATGTCCGTCGTTGCACTGGTTTCAATGGGCGGCCGGTGCGGCAGCCTGTGAGACGCCTTCGACCGTGACGAGCTTGATCTTCGGATAGCCCCCGGTTCGTAACAGCTCCATCACGTCCATCAGTTCGCCATAGGCCACCCCGCGGTCGGCGCGCAGGAAGATGAACTTGTCCTTGGCGGCTTCGGGTATGTGTTCGAGCGTGCTCACGAGGCTCGCCCGCTTCACCTGCTCCTCGCCGACGAACAGCGTCAGGTCCGGCTTGATGCTGACATAGATCGGCTTGTCCGGCTTCTTCTGCGGCGTGGCGCTCGAGGTCGGAAGGTCGACCGGCACGTCGACGGTCGAGAGCGGCGCCGCCACCATGAAGATGATCAGCAGCACCAGGATCACGTCGATGAACGGCGTGACGTTGATGTCGCTGGACTCGCCGAGATCATCGTCGCCATCGGCTTCGGATAGAGAGACCGCCATGAGCTACTCCGCTGCCAGCGCCATCGGAGGCGCAGAGTGGACGTGGATCGGCTCGAAGCTCTGGCCGTGCGGGTTGTGGTGGCTCTGGCCGCGATCGAGATCGCGCGACAGCATGCGGGCGGTGGCGCCGGAGGAGCGGCTGACGAGCTCCATGTAGCCCTTCGTCACGCGCGTGAAGTGATTGTAGATGATCACCGCGGGGATCGCAGCCACGAGGCCGATCGCGGTTGCGAGCAGCGCTTCGGCGATGCCCGGCGCCACGACGGCGAGGTTCGTGGTCTGCGACTTCGAGATGCCGATGAAGCTGTTCATGATGCCCCAGACCGTGCCGAACAGGCCGACGAAGGGCGAGATCGAGCCGATCGTGGCGAGCAGGCCCATGCCGGTGCGGCAGCGCCGGCCCTCGGCGCGCACGATCTCGGAGAAACGCGACGCGGCGCGCTCGTTGACGCCGTGCGGTGGCAGCTCCGACGACATCCTGATCTCCTGCATGGCGGCGTCGATGAGTGCGGTCATCACGCTCTGCCGTGAACCGAGCGCGAGCTTGGCTTCGGACAGCCAGCGCACGTCGTCGACCTTGCGCAGCGCGCCGCTCAGCCGCCGCCGCAGCGCGCCGAATTCGATGGTCTTGGCGATCAGCACGGTCCAGGTCGCGAGCGACGCCAGCGCCAGGCCGATCATCACGGACTTCACCAGGATGTCGGCGGCGAGGAACATCGACCATGGCGACAGATCATGCGGCACGTGAGAAGCGGCCTGCGCTCCGCCTTGCGCGGCGGACTGGCCCTTGTCCGCCTGATCCTTCTTGTCGGTGGCGGCCGCGTCGCTGACCGCTTCGGTGGCGGTCGACGTCTGGGCGTCGCTCGGTGCGGCCGCAGTGCCGGTGGGCGCCGGAGCGGTTGCTGTCGGAGCGGACGCTGCCGGGGGAGGGGCAGTAGCTGCGGGCGCAGGTGTTGCGGCCTGCGGTGCGGCTGCGGCGGCCTGGGCAACGGCCGGGCCGGTCGGTGCTTGTCCGGTCGTCACCGGCCTCGGTGCCGCGCTCTGAGCCGGCGCGCCCGTCGCCGCGGCGGTGTTGATGGAAACGGGTGCGGGTGCCGCCGCAGTTGAACTCTGAACGCCCTTCGCTCCAACTGCGCTCGACGGAGACGTCGCTGTGGTCTGCGGCGCCGTCACAGCCTGGCCAGGTCTCGGCGAGGCAGCCGGCTGCTCGGCATGCGCCATGGCGCCGGCCGCAACGGCGGCGATCACCGCTCCTACATGAAGAACGATCCTGAACATGTTGCTGCACACCCCTCGGTAGTTAACTTGTCTGTAATGCTTCTAGTCGCAACCGGGCTGTTTTGAGACGGCGCGTTGACTCAAAGCGGAAACATCGATGTCGGGCATCAACGCGTGAGTGCGATGCCACATGTAAAATCGAGACATGCGGCCAGCTCATCCGCCTTGGAATCCGATGGTTCCGTCCTAACTCCCTGAAAGTCCTGATGCGAGATGGTGCGGGTGGTGAACGCGGACGCCAACGCCGCCGTCTGTCACGCAATTGCCGCCGTTCGGTCTTCCATCAATTCTAATTAGTCGGGGCCGGCGCAGCTCTCGGCACCCACGGCCTGCGCGCGATGGATGCGGTCCGGAACGCTGGAACAGCAGTGCAATGCGAATCAACGATCGCATCAGTCCGCCGTCATCTCAGATGTAGGGACTGGTCCGCGACCCGACTGCGGGCCGTGATCATCGCAGACCACGATGCGCGGTGGCCTGCAGGTTCGCGAAGCGCACGCTGATCGCACGCTGTAGGCACGTAATCGACGTTGGAGGTGCGCTGCTCGTCATCGTCTGCATGTGCTGCGGGCAAGCCGTGACGGATTTGCAGGCACGCGGTCCGCGGGCTGCATCGTCGAATACAACTCGGCTCGTCTTCGACGCAGGTGAATGACCGATACGGGTGAGCGGCCGGACAGCGAAGAGAAGAAGGCGTGCCGGCGCGCGGCGGTCGCAGGGGGCGCGCGAAGCGGCTGATCAGGTCGCCGCCCAGTAGCGGATCAGGTTGTGATAGAGGCCCGTCAGGCGCACCAGTTCCGGATCATCGCGGCCCATCCGCTGCGACAAGCCTTGGATCGTGGTGTCGAGATCGAAGATCATGCTGCGCGCCAGGGGATCGCGGATCATGCTCTGCAGCCAGAAGAACGACGCCACGCGGGTGCCGCGCGTCACCGGCGTGACCATGTGCAGGCTGGAGGCGGGATACAGCACGAGGTCGCCGGCCGGCAGCTTCACCTCGTGCGAGCCGTAGAGATCCTCGATGACCAGCTCGCCGCCATCGTAGTCTTCGGGCTCGGAAAGAAACAGCGTCACCGACAGATCGGTCCGGATGCGCAGGCCGGTGAGCTTGTCGCCGCGCACGGCGTTGTCGACGTGAATGCCGAAATGATGCCCGGACTCGGCGCTGTAGCGATTGAACAGCGGCGGGAAGATCTGCTGTGGAATGGCGGCGGCGAGGAAGCGCGGATTAGCGGTCATCGCGGAAATGATGCGGTGGCCGAGCTTGCGGGCGACCTCGCTGTCGGGCGGCAATTGCTCGTTGCGCTTGACCATGGCCGACTGGGCGCCGGCGGTCGAGCGGCCGTCTTCCCAGTCGCTGGAGTCCATGATGTGGCGGAACTCCGCCACATCGTCTTTGCTCAAAATTCCGGAGACACAGACCAGCATGAACTCATCAACTCGATGTATGCTCCCGGAGTGGGGCGCTTGCGATCAGAACCGTCCAGAGACGACGATCGATGCGCTTCTTCCCGGTCCGACGAGCGTGAACGGCGTGGCACTCTGATAGAATGCGTCGTAGTAGAGCTTGTCGAAGATGTTGGCAACGAACACCTTCGCCGTCCAGTTCTTGTTGAGCTTGGCTTCCGCGAAGGCATCGAAGCGCCAGTAGCTCGGCAACTCCGTGCCCTGGTTCGCCGCCAGCCAGGTCCCGCCGAAGATCTTGGAACGGTACACGGCCTGGCCGCCGATCTCCCAGGTGTCGTTGATCTGGTACTTCGTCAGCAGGCTGAACGACTGGTGCGCGGTGTTGGCGAGCTGCAGGCCGACATTGCTGGCGAACAGCGCCGTATTGGCCGGCAGGATGTTCGACTTGGTCACCTCGGACTGCATCAGCACGATGCCGCCGAAGATGCTCCATTTGTCGGTCAGCTTGCCGCCCGCTTGCAGGTCGATGCCGCGGATGCGGTAGGCTGCGCCGGCCGAGAGACACGGCACGTTGCCGGTGGTGGCGTTATAGGGGCAGGCCGCCGTCGCGGTCTTGGCGCTGGTGACGTTGAAGGATTCGCGGGCATTCTCCTTCTCGGTCTGGAACAGCGCTCCCGTGACCAGCAGCCGTCCGTCGAGCAGCTCCCACTTGGTGCCGATCTCGATCGAGGTGTTCTTCTCCGGCCCGAACACCTGGTTGGCCCCGCCATTGGTGACTGCCGAGATGCCGCCATACTGCGCGCTGAGGCCATCGAACTCGGCGCCGACCGGGTTGGATGAGGTGGCATAGGCGGCGTAGAAGCTGGCATAGGGCACCGGCTTCAAGGTCAGGCCAAGGTTGAAGTTCGGCATGCCGCTGGAGGCGGCCGTCGAGCCCGGCGTGTTGGCGACGCCGTTGACGGTGCCGAAACCGTCGACGCGGACGTCGTATTTGTCGTAGCGGACACCGCCGTTGAGGATGACGAAGTCACGATAATTGACGCTGTCGAGCGCATAGACGCTTGCGGTGTCGATCTTGATGTTGGTGGGAAACTGGCTCAGCGAGGGGATGCCGAACGGCAGATCCGTGAACTGCGGGTTGAAAACGCTCACGCCCGACAGCGAGCCGGCTCCCGAGAACGGCAGGCCCTGCTGCTCGGAGGTCAGGCCGGTGTAGCTGTTGATGATGGCCTTTTCCTGCGAGACTTCGAGGCCGGCGACCAGGGTGTGCTTGAAGGCGCCGGTGTCGAACTTCCAGGTCGCATCGAGCTGGTTGGCGAGCACGTCGGTTTGCTGGAAGCGGCTCTGCGGGTTGGCACGGATCACCGCGGCGGATGGCGGATTGATGTTGGTGGCGCCCTCCGGCAGCGTGCCGATGTAGTTCAGGACCGAGCGCGACACCCTGACCTTGTCGGAGACCGTCAGGTCGGGCGTGATCTTCACCTCGGCGTTGAACGTGCCGATATCCTGTCCGATCCGCTGGAAGTCGCGATTTAGGAAGCCATACCAGGCGTTGCGCGGCGAGCCGACCTCCGGGAACGGCGCACCGGGCGTCAGGTTGCCGGCCTGGCGATAATACGGCACGCCGAAGTCCGGACGGCCGGAGACCTCGGTGTGGATGTAGTTGGTCACCAGCGTCACGCTGTCGAGCGGCGTCCATTTGGTGGCGATGAAGCCGCCATTGCGCTTGTCGGTGACGAAGTCGCGCCCCGCCACGCCGGCGTCCTGGAACAGGCCGCCCACGCGCGCGGCGAAGGTCGGCGTGATCTTCTGGTTGACGTCGATGACCACGCGCTTGGTCTGATCGGTCCCGAGCGTGGTGTCGATGTTGTAGAAGCTGTTCTCCGGCGTGGCCTGCTTGGTCACGATGTTGATCGCGCCGCCGGTGGTGCCGCGGCCGGCGAAGGACGAGGCCGGGCCGCGCAGGATCTCGACCTGTTCGGTGAAGAAGTTCTCACGCACGGAGACGCCGGCGTCACGCACGCCGTCGATGAAGACGTCGTTGCGGGCGTCGAAGCCGCGGATGAAGAAGCGGTCGCCGAACGCGTTGCCGCCTTCGCCGGTGCCGAGCGTGACGCCCGCGGTCGAGAGCACGGCGGATTTCAGGCTGGTGGAGTTCTTGTCCGCCAGGATCTCCTTGCTCAGCACCGTGACGGTCTTCGGCGTGTTGAGCAGCTTCTCCGGGAACTTGCCGGAGGCCTGCAGCCGCTCGCCCTTGTAGTCCGAAGCGGGGCTGGAATAGGGGTTGCGGTCGGGCGGCAGGTTGCTCACCGGTGCGGCGGCCTGCTGTTGCTGCTGGCGGGCGGCGCGGCGCATGGCGTCGCGAGCGCGGACCTGGTCTGCGGTCGGGCGGGAGGCCGCCGGCTTCGGTCGCGCGACCGGGGCTTCGACGTTGACGGAAGGCAGCGGCGCCTGCTGGGCTTCGGCACTGGAGAAGGATGCGACCGCGATCAGGCTCGCGACCGCCGAGACCTTCACGCCGGACATGTCGGTTGATGGATCCCACTCGTGCTGGCTTGCCGCACGCAAGCTTCTTGGAAAGATTGCTTTACCCATACTCGACCACCCCATTCGCTACGCAGAACTTCAGACTTGGGTTCGTTGAACGCACGCAACTGGCGTTACCTGTTGCGAATGCAAGTCAAGAAGCGAGGGAAAGCGGTCCAAAGCTGGTTCCGCTCATGGCCGGAATGCGAAAAGTTTCAATGCGTGTCTGACAATGACAATTGATCGCAAGATGTCGCGTCACGGCAACACTCGAAACCTCCTGGGTTGAGTAGACATCGATCGTTCAATTGCTAATAAGAGAAAGCCTGATCCTGATACCGTCTTCGGCATGGGAACGATGCGTCGAATGCCTCAGCTGACATGGTGGGTGTGGGGGGCGTCTCCCGCCGCATCGTGAGAAGCGGCGGGAATCCGGCGGTATTGTTTCCTGACCGGGGCGTGGCGCCGATTCAGAACTTCGCGGTCGTGATCAGGTAGAAGGCCCGTCCGGGCGCGACCTGGGTGAAGGGCACGTTGCTGCGATAGAAGGTGTCGTAATAGAGCTGGTTGGTGAGGTTCTGGGCGTAGACCTTCATGCTCCAGTTCTTGTCGATCTGCTTCTCCACGAACGCATCGAAACGCCAGTAGCTCGGCAACTCGTTGCCGGTGTTGGCCGCGAAGGTGCCGCCGAACACTTTCGAGCGATACACCGCCTGGCCGCCGATCTCCCAGCCGTCGTCGAACTTGTACTTGGTAAGTACGCTCAGCGACTGGTGCGCGATGTTGGCGAGCTGCAGGCCGTTGTTGGAGGCGACGCCGCTCTGCGTCACCTTCGACTGCATCAGCACCAGGCCGCCGAAAATGCTCCAGCGATCCGTCAGCTTGCCTTCCGCCTCGATGTCGATGCCCTGGATGCGGTAGGCGGCACCGGACGTCAGCAGGCCGTTGACGGTCTCGCGCGCATTCTCCTTGACGGTCTGGAACAGCGCGCCGGTGACCAGCAGATGACGGTCGACCAGCTCCCATTTGGTGCCGACCTCGGCGCCCTTGTTGCGTTCCGGTCCGAGAATGATGGTGCTGTTCGGCGGAATGCCGCCGTAATCCGTCGCGGTGCCGTCGAGCTCGGAGCCGAACGGGTTGGCGGAGGTCGCATAGGCCGCATACAGGCTGCCGATCGGCAGCGGCTTGTAGACCAGGCCGACATTGTAGTTGATCAGGTCGGAGTCGACCGTCGCCGAGGCCGTGTTGTTCGACGAGCGCATCGCATAGCCGTCATAGCGCAGGCCGCCGGTGAGGATGATCACGTCGCGCCAGTTCGCGGTGTCGATCACATACGCGCTCTTGCTGTCGACGTCGTAGCGCGTCGGGTTTCCGGTCAAATAGGGCACCGTCGTGAACGGCAGGTAGGTATAGGCCGGGCTGAACATGTTCTGGTTCTGCAGGCCGCCTCCGGTGGTGCCCTGCGAGCCGAACGCCTCCGAGGTCAGGCCCGCATAGCGGTCGATCGAGATGTTCTCCTTGGAGAACTCGGTGCCGACAACCGTCGTGTGCTTGACCGGACCGGTATCGAACTTGAGCGTGAGGTCGTTCTGGTTGGCCCAGTTGTCGACGGTCTGATAGCGGCTCTGCGCGCTCGCATTGAAGAACCATTTGGTCGGATCGGCGTTCGCCGTTCCCGCCACGCTCGCATTGGGCAGGGTGCCGATGTAGTTGAGCTCGGAATGCTCGCCGCGCAGCTTGCTCGTGAAGGTGACGCTGTCGCTGAGCTTCAACTCGCCCGCCAGCGTGCCGAAATCCTGCCGCGCCGCCTGGAAGTCGCGGTTGAGGAAGCCGTACCAATTGTTGCGCGGGATGCCGGCCGATGTCGCGGGGATGTTGCCCTGCTTGTAGAACGGCACGCCGAAATCCGGATAGCCGGAGAGGTCGGTGTGGACGTAGTTGGTCGTGACCTTCAGCGAATCGGTCGGCGTCCATTTGGTCGAGATGAAGCCGCCCCAGCGATCGTCGGTAACGTGGTCGCGCCCCGCCACATTGGCATCCTGGAACAGGCCGCCGGTGCGCACCGCGAAGGTCGGCGAGATCGTCTGGTTGACGTCGAGCGTGACGCGCTTGGTCTGGTCGGTGCCGAGCGTGGACTCGGCATTGTAGAAATTGCGGTCGCCGGCCTGCTTGGTGATGATGTTGATGGCGCCGCCGGCGGTGCCGCGTCCGGCATAGGCCGAGGCAGGCCCGCGCAGGATCTCGACCTGCTCGGTGAAGAAGTTCTCGCGCACGGACACGGCAGGATCGCGGATGCCGTCGATGAAGATGTCGTTGCGCGCGTCGAAGCCGCGGATGAAGAAGCGGTCGCCGAACGCGTTGCCGCCCTCGCCGGAGCCGAGCGTGACGCCCGCGGTCGAGCGGCCGACCTCCTTCAGGGTGGTGATGTGCTTGTCCTCCATCACCTCCTTGCTCATCACGGTGATGGTCTTCGGCGTGTTGACCAGCTTCTCGGTGAACTTGCCGGAGGCGACGCGGTCGACCTTGTAGGGCGCGGCCGCATCCGCATAGGGGTTGGCGTCCGGCGGCGTCTGCGGTCCGGTCGGCGCCGGCGGCTGTTGCGGCTGGCGGGCGGCGCGGCGCAGCGCGCTGCGGGCGCGGACCTGGTCGGCCGTGGGCCGCGACGCGGCCGGCTTGGCGCGTGCGGTCGGTGCCTCCACGGTGACCGAGGGCAGCGGCGCCTGCTGTGCCTCGGCGCTGGAGAACGATGCCACCACGATCAGGCCGGCGACGGCCGACACCTTCTTGCCGGAGATATCAGCGGAGGAATCCCCCCGATGCGCGATGTCCCCGCGCAGGCTTGCTGGAAAGACGGCTTGACCCATACTCGACCACCCCATGACACCAAGAACTGAACTTTTGCTTCGTTGGTTCGGCAATCAGCCCGTTCCAATTGCGAACGGCTGTCAACAAGTCTCCGAATTTCGACCAAAGCTGGTTCCGCCGATGGCTTGACTGGGAAGATCGCACCTCATGCATGTGATAATCAGTCGCATGTGGTACAACGGTCACGCTGAACGGTCTTTAAGTACCTTATCCTGCGCACCAAGGACCGCCGGCCCGCGCGTCGGCAGGAGCGCCCTTGCGATATTATTTTACCGATAGACTCAGCTGCGCTCGGCGATGACGGCCACGGGGCCGCCGCCGTCGGGACCCTGGTGCTCGGCGCCGCCGGAGACGAACAGGTCGGTGAAGCCGAACAGCCCCGCCAGCGCGCCGCCGACGAAGGCGCGGGCGTGACGGGTCGAGGAGACGTCGCTGTCGTCCAGCATGGTGTGGCGACGTCCGCGCACCTTGCCGCTCTGCGCCGCTTCCGCCTTGGCCAGCACCGCAGCGATCCGGCCGCGATCGGCCGCAGCCACCTGTCCGGCCACGGCGAGGCCGAGCCGCGCCAGCGCGGCCCGCGCCGGCTCGATGTCGATGGCGTCACGCATCACGGCGTGGTCGATCGCCAGCGGCCCGGTCCAGTCAGCCGACATGCCGGCCACCATGATCTCGTGGTCGAGCAGCTCGACGCCGCCGGAGGTCGCTGCACGCTCGCTGTAGCGGGCGTAGTCCGCGCAGATCACCGCCTCGGACAGATCGGCGAGCGCGATCTCTCCGAGCGCGACCGCGACGCCGAGCGCCGAGGCGCCGCGGGAAAACCCCATCGACTTCAGCGTGTCGCGCACGGCGGTGCGCTGGCCTCGCGCCTCCGCCGCCTCGATCCGCTCCATCGTCAGCAGCGGGCATTTCACCTGGACGTAATGGACGTCGGCGGCATCGGCGATGCCGGCATCGGCGATCGCGGCCCTGACGCCTGCGGCGACCAGCTCGACCTGCTGCAGCCGGCCGAGGTGCTCGCTCGGCAGCGCCGGCGTGCGCGCCCGGCCGAACGCGAGTGATTGGGCGAACGCGCGCGGCGGGTTCTCGCGGTCCAAGCGCGCCTCGAACACAATCATGTGCGGCGACAGCGCCCCTTCGGTGCCGCCCGACATCACCATCGCGATCTGACGCACGGCCTCGGCCGGCAGATGCTGGCCTAGCACGGCTTCCAACGAGCGCACCGCGAAGGCGCGGGTGAAGTCGTTGACACAGCCATTGCCCTCGGTCTTGCCGAGAATGGCGACGATGCCGGCCGGGTCGATCATGCCTTGCGCGATCGCGGCCGCGAGCGCGCCAATATCGTCCGGGCTCCGCATCGGCAGGCGGTGGACGTAAGCGCGGCGCATGGCGGTCGGCATTTTCCGGAGCTCCCATTGTGGTGTCGGGAGAGTAGGCAATCACGACGCGGTGCGCGACGCTGTTGCGGGATGGCCGCCATGCTATCCTTGTCGGCGATGACGTCCGACTGACGGTGACCCATGCCTCTCTGGACCTGCTCTCAATGCGGCGCGCAGTTTCCCGACACGCCCGCACCGCCCCCAAGCTGCGTCGTCTGCGAGGACGAGCGGCAATATGTGAACTGGAAAGGCCAGAGCTTTATCAGCCGCGACGAACTGGCCGCACGGCACCAGGTCGTCTGGCGCGAGGATGACGGCCTGACCGGGCTGGCGCTGGAGCCGAGCTTTGCGATCGGCCAGCGCGCGCTGCTGGTTCCCGAGCCGGACGGCTGCGTGATGTGGGACTGCATCCCCCTGGCGACGGAGGCGGCGATCGCCCATGTCCGCTCGCTCGGCGGACTGAAGGCCATCTCGGTGTCTCATCCGCACTATTATGGCGCGGTCGCCGACTGGAGCGCGGCCTTCGGCAACGCGCCCATCTATCTGCATGGTGACGATGCCGCCTTCGTCACCCGCCCGCACCCGGCCATCGTGCCATGGACCGGCGATCGCCTCGCCATCTCGGATGACGTCGTGCTGCTGCGGACCGCCGGTCATTTCGCCGGCGCCACCATCCTGCATTGGCGAAGGGGCGCAGGCGGCAAGGGCGCGCTCTTGACCGGCGACATCGCGATGGTCGCGATGGATCGCCGCCACGTCAGCTTCATGTACTCCTATCCGAACTACATCCCGCTCGGCGCCGCCGCGGTGCGCCGGATCGCCGATGCGGTGGCGCCGCTGGCCTTCGAGCGCATCTATGGCGCATGGTGGCAGAAGAACATCGCAACCGACGCAAAGGCGGCGTTCGAGCGTTCTGTGGCCCGCTATCTAACGGCCATCGCCTGAGCGTCGGCCGTGGACCCCGTAAAATAACGGAGCATTAGCCACAACCAGAACGGACAAGCAGCCCGTGTTGCAGTTTCATGTCGAATGGTATCGAAGTGTTTCCGGTGGGCCGGGGTACCTCGATGTTTCTGCTGTTCTCCTCGCCGGGCGTGCCTGCGGCGGCCGGTGCGGTCACGCGCCCGGATGCCATGTCAGCTTCCACGAACCCGGCGACCTCGGCTTCCCGCGGCATGATTCGGCTATGGGCACTGTCGGCGCTGGCGCTGGCCGTCGTGCTGGCGGTGCCGTTCCTGCTGGTCGACGTGCCGCCGGTGCTCGACTATCCCAACCATCTGGCGCGCCTGTTCGTGCTCGCGCATCCGGACGATCCGGTGCTGTCGCAGATGTATGCGCCGAACTGGCGCATCCTGCCCAATCTCGGCATGGACGTGATCGGCGTCGCGCTGCTGCGGTTCACCGACGTCCATGTCGGCGGCCGCCTGCTGCTCGCGCTCAGCCTGTTCGCGCCGCTCGCCGGCGTCGTCGCCTATCACCGCGCGGCGTTCGGACGGGTTTCGCTGTGGCCGCTGGCGGCCGGCATCATCGGCTATAACGGCGCCTTTCTGCTCGGCTTCATGAATTTCCAGCTCTCGCTCGGGTTCGCCCTTGGCGGTGCCGCGGGCTGGGTGACGCTGCGCCGTCAGGATGGCTGGCTGCTCTCGATCGGGTGGGGCGCGCTCGCCGCGGCGGTCTGCTTCCTGTGCCATATCTTCGGCCTCGTGTTCTTCGCAATCCTCGTCGGCGCCAGCGAAGCCGATCGGCTGTGGCGGCTGCGCCGGTCGCCGCGCCTTGCGCGCGAGTTGGCCATCGTCGCCTGTGCGCTCGGGATCACGCTCAGCCCGGCCATGCTGCTCTACGGGCTCTGCCCCTTGGGAGACGGCGGGCTGCAGCTCGGCGCCTGGGTCGGACCTCACAAGCCGTGGCGCATCATGACGCCGTTCCTCACCACCAGCGCCAACCTGACCGTGGTCACGGCCATTGCGGTGGTGTCGCTGCTCGTTCTCGTCCGCCGCCAGTTCGTCGTCGCGCCCGGCATTCCGCTGGCGCTGGCGGTGCTGTTCGTTGCCTTCGTGGCGGCGCCATGGAAAGCGCTGGGTGGAACGTTCATCGACATGCGCCTTGCCGCGATGGGCGGCCTGCTGCTGTTCGCCGGCCTGCAACCGGTCATGTCGGACCGGACGGCGGTACTGGCCGGGATCTTCCTTGCTGCGCTGATGCTCGTTCGTGTCGCGGATATCGCCTCGGCCTGGATCGATCATCGGAGCGACCTGGCCGAGTTGCGCGCGGCGATCGCGCATGTGCAGCCGGGGGCGCGCGTGATCGCCGCACGTGGTGGTGAGAGCCCGGCCTCCAGCCGGCGCGGGCGAACACTGCCCGGCTTTCGCGATGTCGATTCCCATCTGGCGGCGCTGCTGGTGCTCGAAAGGCGGGCATTCTGGCCGCTGATGTTTGCTCATCCGAGCCAGCAGCCCGTCGTCGTCCGTCCCGCCTTCCTTGGTCTGGCCGCCGGTTCCTGGGCCGAACCCGCGGCGTGGCGCTGGCTGCAGCCCGACACACCGCCTGCCGACGCATTGCTGTTCGCCCGCTATCTGGCGAACTGGCAATTGAATTTCGATGCCGTTCTGCTCATCGATCCGCCGGCCACCGAACAGCCGGTTGCGGGTCTCACGCCGCTCTATCTCGGCAGTTACGTCCAGCTGTTCGGCATCGGGCAGGGCGGTGGCGGCCGCACGGCGGAGCAGGAGCCTGCGCCTGCACCAAAGGCGGCCGACGCGCGCGTTGCGGCGCAATAGGACGATGCCGACGACGGCCGGATCACCTCGCGCGTGGTCGGCCCCGTTCGAGCACGCGCCGGGCACCCGGCACTGTTCGTTGATCCAATCGCTGGTCGTGATCGTATAGCATGTCGGCGTCAGTCGACTGCTCGCGCAGCCGGCCAGCCTTGCCACGACCGATCTCATCCTCACGACGCCGGGGGAATGCCATGCGACGGTTGATGAAGTTCCTGCACACGATGGGCGCGATCGGCATGATGGGCGCGATGGCGTGCCTCGTGGTGCTGCTCGGCATGATCCCGCAGCCCTCGGTGTCGCTGTCGCATTATGCCGAGATGCGTGCGGCGATGGGCGCCATCGTGCGCTACGTGTTCTTCCCCTCGCTCGGCCTGACCCTGATCGCCGGCCTGCTCGCTATCGCCGTCAACCGCGCGTTGCACAGCGCCGGCTGGGCGCTCGCCAAGCTGGCCTCGGGCATCCTGGTCTTCGAATGGGGTTTTGCGGCCGTGCAGGGGCCGATGCAGGAAGCGGCGGAGGAGGCCGCGCGCGCCGTCGCCGGCCAGATCGATCCCGCCACCATCACCGCGAATTTCGGCACCGAACAGGGCGCCATCTGGGTCATGCTCGGCGTCGCCACGGTGAACGTCATCCTCGGTGTCTGGCGCCCGCGGTTCACGAACCTGCCGGATTGAGGCGGGGGCAATGGTGGGCTCCGAACACGATCATAGGCGGATGCTGAGAGCAAAGTTTGGTCGTGCCTCAGTTTGAGAAAGACGCGGCAATGAAATGTGTCAATCGGTCACTCGGCTACTTGTGGTCGAGTTGCAAATCGGCGACATTATCACTGAAATTTGAAATTGAACTTTTCTTAACGACAGGGTGGCTTAATAATCGCGTCAGGAAGCCTCGGTGCCATCTTCCACGGACAGAATCCTTGAAGGTCACGGCCTTTATACCTCGCGCGCTGCCTACCACACTTTCGTGGTATGCCCCGATACGGGCGATAATTGGCGATGCCACGGGTCATTTTATCCCCCAACCCCGCAACCTCTATGCAGCGGTCTTGGAAATCCCAAGTTGGCTCAATGCATTGAGGGTGGTGATCACGCCGGCATTTTTTACCTTCGTACTGGCGTCTGTCATCAGGCCTCCAACCGAATTCTGGCGGCGGCGAACGTCACAATTCCGCTCACCTCCGATCCCCAGGTTGCGGCGATGTGGCTATCTTGGAGTACCTACGGAAGAAATCGGCCCTTTGTTCCGGCCCATTGCCGATGGCCTGAACGTATGCTGCTATGCAGCAAGCAAGGAGCTTTCGAGGATGCAGGGAGTTTGGAAGTTACCCAGCTATCCGGTGGGATTATCAGTTCCATGACCCGCACTATACCACACGAGCCAGATTCGGGCGCAGAACTCTCCTCCCTTATCAGGGCAACTTTGGGCCGTCCAATAGATAGCCGAAAATTTGCAGCTTTGATTTCTTTACGCGATCATCTTCAAAACCAGATCGATCAACTCAGCGACGAGCTGATGGAAAAGGAGATAACACCGAATGAGTATTTGGAGCGGCTGGACCATACTCTGATCGAAGCCTCTCGAACAGGAGAGGAAATTCTCGGCTACGCCGACTTTCATAAGGTTTTTGGAGAGCTTAGAGTCAATAAGCTTGGAGATGCCGAGCTGTTCCTTGAGCAATATTACAAGGGGCATTGATGCCCAAGTCTCCAAAATTGAGCAGCGCCAAGCCGATATCGTTCGGAACGCCTGCTGATCGGCGGGATCGCAACCGCCTAGATTGAAGATGCGCCCAGTAGAGCGCTCAATCGGGCCAAGGTCGGTTCGGTGCTGCTCCATTGAAGCGACCGCCGCCGTGGCTAAGCGATGGGACGTAGTTACAGCAATCTCTCGAGCAGCGTCCGCAACTCTCCACTTTGTCCACTACTTGGCTCGCATCAGCCTACCTGAACCTTCTCTGCCACGTGGCGGCCCTAGGTCGCGCCGATGTCCCTGACATAATCAGCGTTGGCCATCTGCATGTCGAAGCTGGTGTCGCTGATCAAGACACCCTGATCGGCCGCGGCGCCCGTCGCCGCCAGCGCCCTCGCTAGCATGCTGGGATGCGGCTTCGGCGGCGCCATATCGGCCGCCTTAATGGTGCTGAACCAGTCGCGTCAGGCGAGCGCCTCCAACGCCGGGACGACGGCTTTCGACGCATGCCTCCGGCGCAATGCCAAGCCAAGTGCCGGACCTGCGGCTAAGTCGCAGCATTGCTGCCGTGTCGGCGAACGGCGATTCGGCAAAACGCGGATCGGCGCAGCTGCGGCAGCACCCGGCTACAGCCTCTCGTTCGATCACCTCTGAGCCAGCCTGCGTCAAACGAAGCTCTGCGCCTGCGGACTCCCGCTCCCGAACCCCTCCCGCAGCGGAACGGGAGCGCACCACCGTTGCCGCCAGCACTCGGCCTTGATCAGGCGCTAAAAAGCAGCTGCGCAATCCCTCTTTTTCCCTTTTACCGAAATTTGTCTTGCCATTTTTCCGAAATCATGTTTATCTTCCCTCCATCCCGCCTCGAGCAGAGGGACGGACGCGTCGTCACGAACGTGAGGTGGGCTGCGATGGACGTGGTGGCTGTGCCAGACGAGCACAGGCCGGCACGGACGGCGAAGTCGTGTGGTCCTGGCCTCTCGACGCTGAGGTCAAGTTCGCGAGTGATGCTGTGACGGCTCGCGCGGACGACGGGGGCAAGAACGCCGATCCCCGGGGAGAGCACGAAGGACACCGTAACACCATTGCGCGGGGGAGGCCGTCTGGTGGCCCGACCTGTGGTGACTGCCGCCTGCTTTCCTTGTTGCAGGCGGGCCATGGGCCGCGGTCAGCACCCGGCCTTCCCCGCGCCCTCTCGTTCTTCGAGGGCTGACGGCCGAATCACCCGGACACGTCGTGTCGCGGGATCGCGAGCGCGCATGCCCAATGTCTTCACTGCCAAATATCTTGACTGCCAAGCCGACCATCGACCTTGCGAGATCGCGGACATGACCCTTCATCACGCGAGCGTAGACGATGACAGCGCCGATGCGGCGCTGTCATCGGTTGTCTCTGTGTCCTCAGAGCTGCGTGGCGCGCAGCTCGATCGTGATCGGCGTGGCTGTGCGCCGGGTCGCCGGGGCCGCCGGCATCTGCACGACGCGGGCGCGCTGGCCGGCAGCGAGGTCGGTGACCTTGACGATGCGGCCATTGGCGAATTCGAGTGCGTCGTGGTGTTCGGTCGGCTTGTTGGTGTCGACCTGGCGGAAGCGGGCCAGCTGCGCGCCGACCTTGCGGCGGAAGAAGATGCCCTTGATGCGGACATCGTCCTCGAAGGCGAGTTCGGTGCCCGGCCTCAGGCACACGGCCGTCAACGGATCGTCCTTGGTGCAGAAACCGCGGGTCTCCGTGCCGGGAAAGCGACAGGAGACCAGCACGTCCTCGGTCTTGGCATCACGCGAAGCAACAGTATGGAGGCTGTAGTCACACATGGGAAGCTCCTGAAGGCCGCCAGCACTGAGGCCGCAACGGCGCAGCAGGGAAGTCGTTCCACGCGGTCATGGGCCGCGTGGAGTTCCATCGCCCGCGCGGGCGGTGGCCACGCGTCGGCCGCTTCAGGTGAGGTGCGCAGCCTCCTCGGCGTCGGCGTCATCGGCCACGGCGCCCCAATGCGATGCGTCCTTGATGGTCGGGTCGATCAGCTCGCCGCGCAGCAGCGCCAGCGGCGATTTCCAATACAGCGCGATGTTGTGCAACGGGTCGGTCAGCACCTTGAACGCCCAGATCAGGCCGGTGGCGATATCCTGCGTCGCAAACAGCTGGATCACGCGAAACAGGCCGCCGCCGACGCCGACGGCGAGCCACAGCAGCCCGACGTGACGCACGAAGTCCATCCGGCTCGCAGGCTCGGCGAACAGGCCGAACAAGGTCGGGACCGCGAACAGGGCCACCGGCACCAGGCCCCACACCGTGAGCAGCACGATCTTGCGGGTCTGATTGTAGCCGACCTTGACCGCTTCCTTGTAGTCGTTGCTGACGCCGTTGACGTGGTCATAGCCGTTCGGTTCGAAGAAGAAGTGCCCGGTCTGCCGCGTCAGCATCGCCAGCCAGCCGACCAGTCCGGCCATCGCCGGGTCCCTGAACAGCAGCGCGTAGGCGACGAGGAAGATGACGGCGCTGATGAGGTGAAGCGTCTGATTGATCCGGCTCTGGTGGTAGTAGCGATAGTCGTCGAAGCGCTGCGTCTGCAGGATCTTGTAGTAGCGCGGCATGCGAATCCCCGTAGCTGTGTGGAACGGGAGCGAGACGTAGAGCGCTTCAATGAAGGTGGCGTGACATGATGATGTTGTCACAATGAATGCGCCCGGTTCGGATCTGGACTTCCTGCAGAAGCAGCGAACGGCCGACGTGCTGCGTCGGGCGCATCGCGTCACATGCGCCGGGCCGGCGGCCGCGGTCATTGATCCCGGTCAAATGCAGCCGATGGTCCGGACCAGCGAACAGGGGTCCAGAACGGGTCCATCGAACGGGGGCGTCCGAAATCGGATTTGTCGAATACCGGCTTCGTGGTCGCCGCGCCGCAGGTGCGCTCCCCCCCCCCAACGGCAGGGCTATCGCATTTGACGATCGACGTGTTGCACCCGTCTCCCTCCACGTCGTCATGGCCGGGCTCCGTCCCGGCCATCCACGTCGTCCGGCATGCTGAGAACGACGTGGATGCCCGGGACGGAGCCCGGGCATGACGATGAGGGGACATTTTGCGACAAACTCAGATTGGCCATATGCGATAGCCCTGCCCCAAACGGGGCAGCCGGCGCCGGGCAATCGGCGGGGAGCGGAGGTCGACGCCCGCCGAGGATGCCCTCGATGCCGCCATCAACCCGGCCCTCAACTCTTGATCACGGCGACGTCAACGCTATATCGACGGTCTCTCCTCAACCGCCGTTTGTCCTGGAAGACGCATGACGATGACCGACACCGCCACCGTATCCCATCCGTTTCAGGCCGAAGTCTCCGAGCTGCTGCATCTGATGGTGCATTCGGTCTATTCCGAGACCGACATTTTCTTGCGCGAATTGATTTCGAATGCCTCCGATGCCTGTGACAAGCTGCGTTACGAGGCGATCGCCAGGCCCGAACTGATCGGTGACGGCGAGGCGCCGCAGATCCGGATCATCCCGAACAAGGCGGCGAATACCCTGACGATCGCCGACAGCGGCATCGGCATGGACCGCCAGGAACTGATCGATCATCTCGGCACCATCGCCCGCTCCGGCACCAAGGCCTTCGTGCAGAAGCTGTCGGAGGCCAAGGACGGCACCGGCCTGATCGGCCAGTTCGGCGTCGGCTTCTATTCCGCCTTCATGGTCGCCGACCGCATCCATGTGATCAGCCGCCGCGCCGGCGGCAGCGAGGTCTGGACCTGGACCTCCTCGGGCGGCGCCGGCTTCGAGGTCGCATCGGCGTCCGAGGAGGATGCCACGCGGGTGGCGCGCGGCACCGAGATCGTGCTGCACCTCAAGGACGACGCCAAGAAATATCTCGAAGCCTTCGAGATCGAGCGCATCGTCACGGCCTATTCCGACAACATCCAGTTTCCGATCATGCTGGTGCCGGAGGAAGGCGAGCCGCGCCAGATCAATTCGGCGAGCGCGCTGTGGCAGCGCTCCAAGTCGGAGCTTTCGCCGGAGGACTATGCCAAGGCCTACAAGTCGATCGCCAACGCCTTCGACGAGCCGGCGATGACGCTGCACTACCGCGCGGAGGGCCGCTATTCCTACGCCGTGCTGCTGTTCGCGCCTTCGACCAAGCCGTTCGACCTGTTCGAGCCGGCGCGCAAGGGCAAGGTCAAGCTCTACGTCCGCCGCGTCTTCATCACCGACGATGCCGATCTGATGCCGGCCTATCTGCGCTTCATCCGCGGCGTCATCGACAGCGAGGACCTGCCGCTCAATCTGTCGCGCGAGATGCTGCAGAACAATCCGCAGCTGTCGCAGATCCGCAAGGCCGTGACGACGCGGGTGATCAGCGAGCTGGAGCAGCTCGCCGACAAGGACGCCGAGAATTTCGACAAGGTCTGGGAGTCCTTCGGCGCCGTCATCAAGGAAGGGCTCTACGAGGATTTCGAGCGCCGCGACAAGCTGCTGGCGCTGGCGCGCTTCACCACGACATCGGGCGAGAAGCGCTCGCTGAAGCAGTATGTCGAGGGCCTCAAGGAGAACCAGACCGAGATCTACTTCCTGGTCGGCGACAGCATCGATCGCCTGAAGTCCAATCCGCGGCTCGAGGCGGCCAAGGCGCGCGGCGTCGAGGTGCTGCTGCTGACCGATCCGGTCGATGCGTTCTGGACTTCGGCGCGGCTCGAGTATGACGGCAAGCCGCTGAAGTCGCTGAGCCAGGGCGACATCAATTTCGATCCGATCCCGGTCACCGAGCCCAAGGCCGAGGACGAGGCGCAGCCGGCGGCCGACGAGGCCAATACGATTGCGCTGATCAAGGCGAGCCTGGGCGAGCACGTCACCGACGTGAAGGTCTCGACCCGGCTCACCAGCAGCGCTTCCTGTCTCGTCGCCGGCAGCCATGGGCCGGATCGCGAGCTGGAGCGGATCCTGTCGCAGCAGGCGCGCGGTGCCCGCACCAAGCCGATCCTGGAGATCAATCTGCGCCATCCGCTGGTCGTGGCGGTCGCCAGGGCCGCGGCCGACAAGGCCAAGGTCGACGATTTGTCGTTCCTGCTGCTCGAGCAGGCGCAGATCCTCGATGGCGAATTGCCGGAGAATCCGGCCGCCTTCGCGGCGCGGCTCAATCGCCTGGTGCTGCAGGGCGTGGCTGCCTGAGGCTGGCCGGTGTGGGCGCGCGGGTCAGTTCTTCGCGCTCACCTGCGGCACCAGTTTGCGCCAGTGCATGACCTCGGCGCGGAATGTTGCCGCGTAGACGCCGGCGTCTCCGGTGATGGGGGTGGCGCCGATCTCGTCGAAGTGCTGCCTGATCTCCGGATCGGCCAGCGCTGCGTTGATCTCGCGGTTGAGCAGGTCGACGATCGGTTTCGGCGTGCCCCGTGGCGCGTCGACGCCGTAGAAGCCGGAGGTCTCGAACGCGGGCAGAATCTCGGCGACCGCCGGCAGATCGGGGAAGGCCTGAGCGCGCTCGCGCGTCGACACTGCGAGCGCCCTGACCTTGCCGCTGCGCAGGAGGTCGACGGCAACGGCCGTGTTGTCGAACATGGCGTGGATGTGGCCGGAGGTGAGGTCCGTCAGCGCCGGGCCCGAGCCGCGATACTGGACGACGGACCAGGTAATCCCGCCGAGCATCCGGAACAATTCGGCCGACAGCAACTGGACGGTGCCAGGACCGGCCGAGCCGACACTGAGCTTGCCTGTGTTAGCCCTGGCATAGGCGAGGAATTCGGCCAGCGTCTTTGCCGGGAGATTCTTGTTGATCAGCAGCAGGAGGGGCATCCGCGCTATGCCGGCGACGTGGACGAGGTCGCCGCTGCCGTCGGCGCCGGGCGCGGAGTCGAGCGAGGCGCTGATGATGTTGGCGGTCGACGTCGCCAGGATCGTGTAGCCGTCGGGCGCGGCGCTCGCGACGCTGCGGGTCGCGGTGGCGCCGCCCGCACCCGGCCGGTGATCGAGCACGAAGGCCTGGCCGAGCCGCCGCGACAGCCGGTCGCAGATCAGGACCGACAGGCGGCCCGTCGCGCCGCCCGGCGCAAACGGAATGACCCAGGTGACCGGGTGGTTCGGATAGGGGGCCTCGCCTCCAGCCGCCGCAGCGGCCCGAGGCACTGCGACAAGGCCGCTCCAGGCGGCGCATTGCAGCAACCCACGTCGTGTGATCGTCATGTCCTTGGGCATGCCGGCCTTCGCGTTGGCATGTTCTGGGATCGTCAGCCTAACCGCTATTTGCGAGCACTTCGTAAAGGATCGCGTTTTCATCGGCATCGGCAGGCTCTGCGCGGGTTAACCGTGCCGGTTAACGGCTGGGCAGGCGGCACCGCTTATAAGCGACGCCGAACTCGAAGCGGTGGCAGCCATGACAACCGAGCGCGCGGACCGATCTGCGGAACCCATCACGCCCGGTTCCAAGCTGTCGCCGGCGAAGATCTGGCTGAAGGCGATCGAGCTGACCTCGCGCATCGAGGCGGAACCGGCGCGGCTGTTTGCCGACATCATCGACGACTGGGCGGCAAAACAACCCGAGCGGTCGGCGCTGATCTCCGATCGCGAGACGCTCAGCTATGCCGCGCTGACCGCACGCACCAACCAATATGCCCGCTGGGCACTGGAGAACGGCATCGGTTCCGGCGAGACGGTCGCCCTGATGATGCCGAACTGCCCCGACTATCTGGCGGCGTGGTTCGGGATCAGCCGCGTCGGCGGGGTCGTGGCGCTCATCAACACCAATCTGGTCGGACCGTCGCTGGCGCATTGCATCAACGTCGCCATGCCGTCTCACGTCATTGTCGCGGCCGAGTTCCGCCAATCCCATGCGGAGGCCGCGCCGCTGATCTCAGGCGCGCCGCGGGTCTGGCACGCGGGGGGCGGCGAACTGGACGCCGCGCTCGCCGCGATCGACACGCGCGCACTCGCCCCGGCCGAACGACCCGCCGTCTCGATCAACGACCGTGCGCTGCTGATCTACACCTCCGGCACGACGGGCCTGCCCAAGGCCGCCAGCATCAGCCATCGCCGCATCCTGAACTGGGGCGGCTGGTTCGCGGGCCTCACCGGAGCCGGCCCCGACGATCGCCTCTACGACTGTCTGCCGGTCTATCATTCCGTCGGCGGCATCGTCGCGCCCTGCAGCATGCTGCGGGCCGGCGGCGCGGCCGTGCTCGCCGCGAAGTTCTCGGCGCGCCGGTTCTGGCGCGACATCGTCCGCCACGACTGCACGCTGGTGCAATATATCGGCGAACTCTGCCGCTATCTGCTGGCGGCGCCGCCGTCGGAGTTCGACCGCGCGCACCGGCTGCGGCTGGCCTGCGGCAACGGGCTGCGCGGTGACGTCTGGGAGGCGTTCCAGACACGCTTCGCGATCCCGCGGGTGCTGGAGTTCTACGCGGCCACCGAAGGCAATTTCTCCCTCTACAATGTTGAAGGCCGGGTCGGCTCGATCGGCCGCGTGCCGTCGCTGCTCGCGCATCGCTTTCCGGCCGCGATCATCCAGCTCGATGCGGAGCAGCGGATGCCGCTGCGCGGGTCCGACGGGCTGTGCCAGCCCTGCGCCCGCGGCGAAGTGGGGGAGGCGGTGGGCCGCATCGGCAAGGCCGACGACGGCGGCGGCCGCTTCGAGGGCTACACCGACGGGGCCGAGACCGACAAGAAAATCCTGCGCGACGTCTTCGCCACCGGCGATGCCTGGTTTCGCACCGGCGACCTGATGCGCCAGGACGAGCAGGGCTTCTTCTATTTCGTCGACCGCGTCGGCGACACCTTCCGCTGGAAGGGCGAGAACGTCGCGACCAGTGAAGTCAACGAAGCGATCCTGCAATGTCCGGGCGTCGCGGAAGCCTCGACCTATGGCGTCGCCGTGCCGGGAGCGGACGGGCGTGCCGGCATGGCTGCGCTCGTCGTTAACGAGGATTTCGATCCGGCGGCGCTGGCGTCAGAACTGGCGCGCCGGCTGCCGGCCTACGCACAGCCGGTTGTGCTCCGCATCACCGCGTCGCTGCAGTCGACCGAGACCTTCAAACAGAAGAAGCAGCAGTTGATGCGCGAGGGCTTCGATCCCATGAGCATATCCGACCCGCTCTACGTCCGAGACGCCGCGACCGGCGTCTACCGCGCGCTCGATCCCGAACTCCATGCGCGCATAGCGGCCGGCGAGATCCGCTTGTAGATGATTTTAATCATGGTCCATGACGGACGTTTACCAACGCGCCCGAAAGATACCGCGAAAGTCCGGGTTCCTTCACCGTCTCGCTCTAGGCTCGCCTGCATCGTTTGACCAGGGACGGATTTCAACATGCCGGTACGTTTGAGAATCATTGCAGCGATCAAGCAGATTGCGGAGGAGCAGAGGGTCAAGCTGCCGCCGCTGACCGACGAACTGACCTTGCACGAAACCGGCTTCGACTCGCTCGCCTTCGCCATCCTGGTCGCTCGCCTCGAGGACGACCTCGGCGTCGATCCCTTCACGCTGTCCGAGGACGTCACGTTCCCCAACACGATCGGTGACTTCATCAGGGCCTATGAGAATGTCCCCGCGTGAGGTCTTTGCGCTGCGCGACCATCTCGGGACCGCGCTGAGCGAGCGGACGATGTCCGATCCGCGCCATACGGTGTCGCTGGCGCGGCTGACGACGGACAGCTGCCTGGATGGGCGCCGCGGCGAGCTCGACGGACGTTCGGTGCTGCTCGCAACGTCGGGCCAGTTGCTCGCCGGCCTGGCGCTGATCGAGATCGATGGCATCGCCCGGCGCATGCTGCTGTGCCCGCCTGATCTGAACAGCGAGCATCTCGACTCCCTCATCGCCGATGCGGAGATCGATGCGATTGTGACCGACGAGCCCGGGCGCTTCGCTGGCTGCGGCGTCGATCTCGTCGTCACGCTCGGCTTGCCGCAACCCGTGACCCGCATCGCGCAGACGACACGCGCGACCGAGTGGCTGATGCTGACCTCCGGCACGTCAGGCGTGCCCAAGATCGTCGGCCATACGCTGGAAGGCCTGTGCGGCGCCATCATCGGCGACACGCCGGCGCCCGGCGCGGCGATCCCGGTGTGGGCGACGTTCTACGACATCCGCCGCTATGGCGGCCTGCAGATCTTCCTGCGCGCCATCGTCGGCGGCGGCTCCATGGTGCTGTCCGATCCGGGCGAAGCGCTGGCCGATCACATCGCGCGCCTCACGTCGCGCGGCGTCACCCACATCTCCGGAACACCGTCGCACTGGCGCAAGCTGCTGATGAGCGGATCGGTCACCGGCTTCGCTCCGCGCTATGTCCGGCTCTCCGGCGAGATCGCCGATCAGGCGGTGCTCGACGGTCTGAAACAGGCGTTCCCGAACGCCTCGATCGGCCATGCCTATGCCTCGACCGAGGCGGGCGTCGGCTTTGCCGTCAATGACGGGCTGGAAGGCTTTCCCGCGACGCTGCTCGGCGAAGGCCGCGGCGCCGTCGACATGAAGGTCGTCGACGGATCGCTGCGCATTCGATCGCGGCGGGCAGCGCATGCCTATGTCGGGCGCGCCGCCGCGGCGCTGACGGACGATGACGGCTATGTCGACACCGGCGACATGGTCGAGCTGCGCGGCGAGCGCTACTACTTCGCCGGCCGCCGCAACGGCATCATCAATGTCGGCGGCCTGAAGGTGCATCCCGAAGAGATCGAAGCGGTCATCAACGCTCATGCCGAGGTGCGGATGTCCCGCGCCAAATCGCGACGCAGCCCGATCACCGGCGGCATCGTCGTGGCCGAGGTGGTGCTGACGGCGGATGCCGATCCGGCGCGAGCCGATGCCGTGCGCAACGAGATCCTCAGCCAATGCCGCGCGCGGCTCGCCGCTCACAAGGTTCCTGCGATGATCCGCTTCGTCCCGGCGCTCGACGTCACCCCGGCCGGCAAGCTGGCGCGCGCCGATGCATAACGTCCTCGTCACCGGCGGCAGCCGCGGCATCGGGCTCGCCATCGCGCGCAGGCTCGCCAATGCCGGCTATGACGTGATTGCGGTGGCGCGCCGCGAGAGCGAGGAATTGCGCGCGGCGATCGCAGAGTTCAGCGCCAGCAGTGCGGGCATCCATTTCCGCGCCTGCGACCTCAGCGTCGTCGGCGCGATCCCGGCCTTCGTGAAGTCGGTGCGCGAGGAGTTCGGTCAGATCTACGGCCTCGTCAACAATGCCGGCATCGGCACCGAGCGCCTGCTCGCGACCATGCACAATTCCGAGATCGAGGGATTGGTGCGGCTCAACGTGCTCGCACCAATGATCCTGACCAAATACATCGTGCGCCACATGATGGCGGCGGGCGAGGGCCGCATCGTCAACATCTCCTCGATCATCGCCAGCACCGGCTACAACGGGCTGTCGGTCTATGGTGCGACCAAGGCAGCCGCGAACGGCTTCACCCGTTCGCTGGCGCGCGAGGTCGGCAAGGTCGGCATCACCGTGAATGCGGTCGCGCCGGGCTTCATCGCGACCGAACTGACGCAGAGCATGGACGACGCGCAGCAGCAGCGCATCGCCGGTCGCAGCGCGCTGCGCCGGCTGCCGGAGACCGGCGACGTCGCCGCGATGGTCGAGTTCCTGCTCGGCGAGGGCGGCCGCAACGTCACCGGCACGGTGCTGACGGTCGATGCCGGCAATACGGCCTGAGGCGATTGCGTCCGGATTGCAGAGCTTGCCGCGTGCTGGTTGATTTCGCTCAAGCGCAGCCGGGGCTGCAGCGGCGATAGTGCCGCCGCAACCCGGAACCAGCGCCATGTTCGAACGCATCCTGCGATGGAGCCTCGTCGCAATCGCCGTCGCAGGCCTCGCCGCGGGCGGCCTCGGTTATGCGCTCGGTCGCGCCGATCTCGCTGGCTATGCTTTCACCGCCTCGACCATTCCGGTCATCGCCGGCCTGGTCGTCTCGATCGTCCGCGACGTCCTGGCCGGACGCATCGGCGTCGACGCGATCGCGCTGGTCTCGATGAGCGCAGCGATCGTGCTCGGCGAGCCGCTGGCCGGCGCAGTGGTGGCGCTGATGTATTCCGGCGGCAACGTGCTCGAAGACATCGCGGTCGCCCGCGCCGAGCACGATCTGCGTGCACTGGTGGATCGGGCGCCGCGCATGGCGCATCGCGCGCGTGAGGATCGGATCGAGGATGTTCCGGTGGCCGACATCGCCGTCGGCGACCGCCTCATGGTTCGCGCCGGCGAGATCGTTCCGGTCGATGGCGTGGTGGAAACGGCTGTGGCCGTGGTCGACGAGTCGGCGCTCACCGGTGAGCCGATTCCGGTGACCAGGACACGCGGCATGGCGATCCTTTCCGGCTCGTTGAACGCCGGCGACACCTTCGAGATGTCGGTTACGGCGACGGCGGGCGAGAGCACCTATGCCGGCATCGTCAAGCTGGTGACGACGGCGCAGACCGCGAAGGCGCCGTTCGTGCGGCTGGCCGATCGCTATGCGCTGATCTTCCTGCCGGTCAGCCTGGTCATCGCGGCTGCGGCCTACTACGCCTCCGGCGACCTGATCCGCAGCCTTGCCGTGCTGGTCGCGGCGACGCCCTGTCCGTTGATCCTGGCAGCGCCCGTGGCCTTCATTGCCGGCGTGGCGCAGGCGGCGCGCAGCGGCATCCTGGTCAAGGGCGGCGGCAAGCTGGAGGCGCTGGCGCGGGCGCACACGGTGCTGTTCGACAAGACCGGCACGCTGACCGTCGGCGGCGCCCGGCTGCTGTCGGTCGAGGCCGCACCGGGCGAGGATGCCGACACCGTGCTGCTGCTCGGCGCCTCGCTGGAGCAGGCCTCCCACCACGTGCTCGCGCATGCCATCGTCGAGGCCGGCCGGGCCCGCGGATTCCAGCTCATGGTGCCCGAGCAGGTGAGGGAGACGATGGGCTCCGGCCTCGCAGGCATCATCGACGGCCGCCGCATCAGTGCCGGCTCGCCGGACCTGATCCTCGGCAATCATGCGCCACCGACCTGGGCGGGGCGCGCCATCCGCCGTGCGTCCTGGCGCTCGGCGCTGATCGTGTTCGTGGCGGTGGAAGGACGCCCGATCGGGGCGCTGCTGCTGGCCGATGAATTGCGCGCCGACACGCCGCGCGCCATCCGCTGGCTGCGCGAGGCCGGCATCGTGCGCATGGTGATGGTGACGGGGGACCGCGCCGCGGCGGCGCAGGCGATCGGCGCCGCGCTCGACCTCGATGCCGTGCTCGCCGATCGCGTGCCGTCCGACAAGGTCGATGCGGTCAGGAGCGAGCAGCGGCTGCATCCGACCATCATGGTCGGCGACGGCATCAACGATGCGCCGGCGCTGGCTTCCGCCGATGTCGGCATCGCGCTCGGCGCCCGCGGCGCCAGCGCCTCGTCGGAGGCGGCCGACGTCGTGATCCTCGCCGATCGGCTCGACCGCGTCGGCGAGGCGATCGTGATCGCGCAGCGGGCCCGGCGCATTGCGCTGGAGAGCATCATCGCCGGCATGGCGCTGTCGTTCATCGCGATGGGGGCGGCGGCCTTCGGCCTGCTGCAGCCGGTGCCCGCGGCGCTCGTGCAGGAGGCGATCGACGTCGCCGTCATTCTGAACGCGTTGCGGGCGCTGCTGCCGGCCGGCCGCGGCAAGGCCGGCCAGATCACGGCCGAGGACGGCCGCGGGCTCCGGCACAATCACCAGGCGCTGCTGCGCGGCCTCGATCGGCTGCGCGCGATCGTCGATGCGCTCGACGAGGCGTCGCCGGAGCGGGCGCCCGGCCTGATCGTCGAGGCCAACGCCCTGGTGCAGGACCAGGTCGTGGCGCACGAACGCGACGACGAAGGCTCGGTCTATCCGCGGCTGGCGCGGCTGCTGCAGGACAGCCACGGCCTATCGGCGATGAGCCGCGCGCACCGCGAGATCCTGCATCTGGCACGCCTGCTCGGACGCGTGGTCGAGGACCTGCCGTCCGAAAAGGTCGACCGCTATCTGATCCGCGACGCCCAGCGCGTCATCGAGGCGATCGAGACCCTGGTCCGCATGCACACCGCGCAGGAGGACGACATCTACGAAGCCGTGGCGGCGCGTTCGGCCGCCTGACCTAGGCTGGATGTTTCGGCAGGTCGATCCGTGCGGCGGCAAATTCGGGCGGGCCCTCGATCAGGCGGCGAATCCGGCGCTCGCGCTCATCCGCCGGCAGGCCCGGATCCAGCATCTGGTCGATCTGCCGGATCGCAATCTGTTCGATCGCCACCGAATCCCTGATTCTGGGTCGTGACGGCGCGGCCGGCCGGGATGCGTGCAGGCCGATCGCCAGCAACCGGCTGATCGCGTCCGACCGTGTGATCTCATGCGTTTCTGCCCACGCATCGATCTCGGCGGTGAGCGCCTGAGACAGCTTCACCGCGCTTACCGCGTCCTGTCCCAGTCGGACGGCAGGACTATGATCACTTCGCCTGCCGGACAAGGACGTCATCTGCCTGTTGATCATGTCAGCCTAAAATGGGCATGAGGAATTGGGATTTGATTTCGGTCAAGGACGGCCTAAGAAAACGGCCTTCTCGCGGCGATCCGTCCCTTTGAGGCCATGAATGTGTCCGCCGCCCCGCAGGCGCCGGAGCGTGATACCGAAGACACCCTCTCCCATGCGATTCCTGCACACTTTCCAGCTCTATGATTTCGCCGACACCCTGGTCAGCCTGTTCACGGCCTTCGTGCTCGGCACGCTGATCGGCGCCGAGCGGCAATACCGGCAGCGCAGCGCCGGCCTGCGCACCAACGTCCTGGTCGCGGTCGGCGCGGCCGCCTTCGTCGATATCGGCAACCGGCTCACCGGCGCCGAGGGCGCGGTGCGGATCATCGCCTATGTGGTCTCGGGCATCGGCTTTCTCGGCGCCGGCACGATCATGAAGGAGGGCATGAATGTCCGCGGGCTCAACACCGCCGCGACGTTGTGGGCGTCCGCGGCGGTCGGCGCCTGCGCCGGCGCCGATCTCATCGCCCAGTCGATGGCGCTGACCTTGTTCGTGCTGGCCGGCAACACGCTGCTGCGGCCGCTGGTGAACGCGATCGATCGCATCCCGCTGAACGCACGGACCTCGGAGGCCAACTACAGGATCGTCGTGACCACCGATGTCCTGCATGCCGCCGAACTGCGCGAGACGCTCGACGAGCGGCTGGAGGCGGCCAAATATCCGGTGCGGGAGACCGATGTCGCCTATCGCTCCGAGGACGTCGTCGAAATCGTCGCGAGGCTGGTGCCGCTTGCCGTGGAGGCCGCCGAGCTCGACCGCGTCGTGTCGGAGCTCGCGAAGCTGTCCGGCGTCCGTCATGCGACCTGGAACGTCAGCACGCTGGAGTGACGAGGCCGGCATCCGAGTTGGCCGGCATCGTCGCGGCGCGACGCCCGATGATTGCCCGCGTTCGTCATCTTGGTTTGCCCCCATGCTTTCCACCGAGCATGCCGGCAGTGTTCCATCCGGCGGCTGAACCCGAGCTGAATGCAGGGAACCCGCGGCGCTGGCGGCGCGTACAAGAATCCGGTCAATGGCCGCCGCGGGCGAAGATCTCGTAGAAGCCGAGCACGATCTCGCAGGCGATCAGGATGACGACGATGATCTCCAGGCGCAGCGAGCGCTTGGTGTCGATGATGTCGGCGAGCGCCGTCGCGGTCTCGGCGATCACGGCGAGCTTCCGGTTCAGCGTGTCCTCGCGCTCCTTGAGTTCGTATTCGTCCTCGAGCCGGGCATAGAGCCGTTCGAGATCGGGCCGGTCCCACAGCACGTCGGGCTTCTCGCCGACGGCGACGCGCCCGGAGACCCGGTGCTGCACCAGCAGCGCCGCGCCGAGCAGCTTGAGCATCGCGACCCGGCTCTTCGACGTCCGCCCCAGCATCGCCAACTCGCTGGCGAACGGCTCGATCGTGTCGAACACATTGGCGATCTCGCGCTCGCTGCGGCCGAGCACGACGCTCTTGGCGAGCGCGTCGGCGACGATCAGCAGGCGCTCCAACGACATTTCCTTGACCAGGATCGGACCGCCGGCCGGAATCGGCTCCTCGGATTCGCGCGCGACATGGATCCGTGCGGTTTCCTCGTCATGCGGCGTGATCGGGCCGAACAGCCGCGAGCCGAGCCGGTCGAGGACACTGGTCTCCTCGGCAGCCGAAAGCCCGATGAAGACGACGACACCGTAGCGGAGGATCACCGCGATTCCGGTCTCGCCGATGCGGAGGGCGAGCGGCGTCGCCGACAGCATTTGGCCTTCGAAGCCTGCGGTATTGATGCGGTCCGCGATCTGCAGTGCGCGGGCGGCAAGTTGCGGGACAGGCGGGGTGTCGGCATTCATGGCGACACGCTAGCACGTCAATACCGACGGTTCGATAACGCGGCGCAGCCCGCGCGGCGGGCAGGTCGCTGGCCGGCGCCTGAACCCGCTTGACACGGCTGTTCGTAGCTCGCCATTGAGGGGGCCCTCCGGCCGGATGACCTTGCGATGTCGAAGACCAGCGCTGCGGACTACTATGCCTCGATCCCGGTGTTTCGCGGCTTCGCGCGGCTGATGGAGCCGCAACTCTACAAGCCCGTGCCGGATGATTGGATGATCGGCATGGCCGATATCGTCGAATCCACCAAGGCGATCGCCGACAGGCGCTACAAGGCGGTCAACATGGCCGGAGCGGCGATCATCGCCGCCGTCACCAATGCGCTGGAGGGGCGGGAATTCCCGTTCGTTTTCGGCGGCGACGGCGCGAGCTTCGCGGTGGGTCCGGAGGACGTCGCCGCCGCACGCGAAGCGCTTGCCGCGACCGCAACCTGGGTCGGCGAGGATCTCGGACTCTCGATGCGCATCGCGCTGGTGCCGGTGACGGCCATCCGCGCGCAGGGCCTCGACGTGCGCGTGGCGCGTTACGGCCCCTCGGCCAATCTATCCTATGCGATGTTCGCAGGCGGCGGATTGGGCTGGGCCGAGGCGGCGATGAAGCGCGGCGAGTTTGCGATTGCGCCGGCCCCTTCGGGGGCGCAGCCCGATCTCTCCGGACTGTCATGCCGGTTCGAGCAGATCCCGTCGTCGCGTGGTCTCATCCTGTCGGTGCTGGTGCTGCCGGGCTCGGGTGCGGATGCCCAGGCCTATCGCAAGGTCATCGAGGACATCATCACGCTCACTGAGCGCAGCCCGGATGCCGGGCGGCCGGTGCCGGCCGGCGGGCCGGCGTTGCGATGGCCGCCGCAAGGCTTCGGCTACGAGGTCCGCGCGTCGCGCGGTCCACGGGTCGCGCGCTGGGTTCGCGTACTCGGGCGTACGCTGTTCGTCTATGCCGTGATGCGCTTCAGCCTCCGGATCGGCGGTTTCGTTCCGGATGTCTACATGCAGCAGATCGTGGAAAATTCCGACTTCCGGAAATACGACGACGCCCTGCGCATGATCCTCGACTGTACCGAGGAACTGGCGCAGGAGCTCGAACGGCGGCTCGGCGCAGCGGCCTCGGGCGGCATCGTCCGCTATGGCCTGCATCGGCAAGAGGCGGCGATGATGACCTGCTTCACGCCGTCGGCGATCCGGCCCGATCACGTCCATTTCATCGATGGTGCGCAGGGCGGCTACGCGTCGGCGGCGACCGCGCTGAAAGCTGCGGTCGCCTGACGACGGATCAGCGCGCGCGCGTCCAGGTCTCGCCGCCGCACAGCGTGCCGACGCAACCTTCGACCTTCAGCGTATCCGGGCCGGACACCGAGATATGGCTGACATAGCTCTGGCCATCATCGGCGTTGTAGATCTTGCCGGACCATTTGTTCGGTCCTTCGGGGTGAACGCCTTCGAACAGCTGCAGGCCGATGATCGGACGGTTGGCCAGCGCGCGATTGGGATTCTTGTTGTCGACCGCCGGCTTGCCGGTGTCGGTGTCCATCGGCTCCTTGAGCCAGATGACGGTGCCGCACAGATTGGCGCCGCATTTGGCGACCTTGATCCTGGCGTCGCCGGCCTGGGTCAGCCAGGTGCCGCTCGGGTCGTCGGCCGCCAGTGCCGGCTGCGCGAGTCCCAGCGCAACGAACGCAACAGCTACCAAACGCAATTTGCAAATCATCTTAACCCCCGGTTGAAGACGAGCTTCCATAACAGCAAACCAAGCCGATGCAATCGTCCGACGGCCGTTGTCCAACGCCTGATCATCACGATCAGGTGCGGCCCGCACCGCGCGTCTCAGTCTCTTGCGCGATTGTCTCACCGCCTCGCGTGCGGGCATCACCACGGCAGTCCGCACAGGTCGATCGTGCCGCGCGTCGGCGCCGTGCGCTTGACGTCGTGCACCAGCGTCGACAACGCATCGAAGCGGATGCGGCCCTTGTCGGGCTGCTCGGCGTAGACGTCGCCGTCGAACGCAATGAAGCCTCGCGTCGTGTAGAAGGGAATGCGGTCGGATGCGCAGAACAGCACGGCGTAATTGATGGAGTCTTCGTGCCGCAGCGTCTGGATCGCGGCATTCAGCCCCACGGTGGCGAGCCCGCGATTGCGCATGTCGGCGCGCGTCAGGACGCCGCCGATGCCGCCGACATTCACCTTCTGCCCGTTCCACGTCACGACGCGGCGATGGATCCCGACGTGGCAGAGCACCTCGCCGGTTTCGTCCTGCACCAGGACGCGCAGGTCGGCATGCGCAAAGCTGATACCGGCCCAGGGTAACGCGGCGAGCACCTCCGGCGGCCAGACCGCGTCATAGAGCGGCTTGACCTGCGTCCAGGCGGCGTCGCCATTCAGGACCTCGATTTCGATGCTCATCAAAACGGCTCGCTTTTTCCAGAATCACAGTGTTTAGGAGTTCGGAACCTTCTATAAGGAGGTCCCGTTTAATCCCGTCTTCCCACAAGTTGCGGAACCGAGCCCATGACCTTTACGCTTCCCCCCCTGCCTTACGCCTATGACGCCCTCGGCGCCTACATGTCCAAGGAGACGCTCGAGTACCATCACGACAAGCATCACCAGGCCTATGTGACGAACGGCAACAATCTGATCAAGGGGACCGAATTCGAAGGCAAGTCCCTTGAGGAGATCGTCAAGGGCTCGTTCGGCAAGAATGCCCCGATCTTCAACAATGCCGGCCAGCACTACAATCACATTCACTTCTGGTCGTGGATGAAGCCGAATGGCGGCGGAACCAAGCTGCCGGGCGCGCTGGCGAAGAAGATCGACGAGGATCTCGGCGGCTACGAGAAGTTCAAGGCGGACTTCATCGCCGCGGGTGTCGGCCAGTTCGGTTCGGGCTGGGCCTGGCTGTCGGTCAAGAACGGCAAGCTGGAAATCTCCAAGACCGCCAACGGCGAAAGTCCGCTGGTCCATGGCGCGACCCCGATCCTCGGCGTCGACGTCTGGGAGCACTCCTACTACATCGACTACCGCAACCGCCGCCCCGACTATCTGAAGGCCTTCGTCGAAAATCTCATCAACTGGGAATACGTCGAAGAGCTGTACGGCAAGGCCGGCTGATCGATCGCGATCGATCAAGAAGGGCGGTGAGCTTGGGCTCGCCGCCCTTTTTCATGACACGAGTTTAATGAGAGCGATCCTTGCAAGCGAAGATGCATTTCGGCAAGAATTTTGCCCGTGATGTCCAGAGGGCAGGGCATTCGTTGTCCCGGCGCCGTGTGCAAGGTCAGGTCCCGTGAATCAGCTGTTCGGCTATCTTCTCGTCTTCTTCGGTGGCGGCTGCGGCGCCTCGATCCGGCACGCCGTCAACATGGCGAGCGCCCGGGCGCTCGGCACCGATTTTCCGTATGGCACCTTCATCATCAACATCACCGGCTCCGCCGTGATGGGCCTGATCGCCGGCTACCTGACGTTCAAGGGCGGCGCCACCCAGCACTGGCGGCTGTTCCTGATGACCGGCATTCTCGGCGGCTACACGACGTTCTCGGCGTTCTCGCTCGACACCGCGCTGCTGTATGAGCGGGGCGCCTTGGGTCTCGCCGCGCTCTACGTGCTCGGATCGGTGGGCATCTCCATCGCCGGCCTGTTCGCCGGCCTGGCCCTGGTGCGGGTCTTGAGCTGAAGTCCACGGCTTCCGCTCGCGCTACGGCCCGGAGATATTCCGGGCCTCATGGTTCGAGACGGCGCTGCGCGCCTCCTCACCATGAGGGGCAAGAGCCGGCGGCTCTGCACACCGACCATGAACACGCCGAGAGGCGTGTTCATGGAGAGGGTTTCGCGTCGAAGGCGGCGGCGCGGCACATTCATTTTCGGGGCACACCTTCGCTCCTCACCCTGAGAGGGTGTGAATCTTTCTCAAAGATTTCGGGTTTGCCAGGGGATGACCGGTGTGATTCGCTGTCAATCGTAGCGGTGGTGGGCGGGCCATGGGTGACGAGCAATTGTTCGAGAACTTGCCTGAGCAGGATAAGTCTCAGCCCGGCGGGCGCGGTTCGGTTCGGCTGCGGGTGCCGGAGCGTAGCCAGATCGCCATGCAGGTAGCGGCATTGGATGATCTGATTGCAGAGGATCATCCGGTGCGTTCGGTCTGGGCGTTCGTCGAGGGTCTGGACCTGTCGCATCTGTACGACCTCGTCAAAGCCCGGGAAGGTCACCCCGGACATCCTCCGGCAGCGCCGGAACTGATGGTTGCGCTTTGGCTGTGGGCGACGGTCGAAGGTGTGGGCAGCGCCCGTCAGTTGGATCGGCTGTGCCGCGATCACTTGGTCTACCGCTGGCTCTGCGGCGGCGTATCGATGAACTACCATACGCTGTCGAGCTTCCGGATTGCCCACATGGCGGTTCTGGAGCGGCTCCTGGCGCAGGGCGTCGCCGCGATGGTCCAGGCAGGATTGGTGTCGGCCGACACTCTGGCGCAGGATGGCTTGCGGGTTCGCGCGGGTGCTGGCGCCGGATCGTTCCGGCGGCATGAGCGACTTGATAAGCTGCTCGCCGCGGCACAGGAGCGTGTGGAACGCCTGCGTGCGGAGGTCGAGACGGATCCAGCTGCCGGGGATCGGCGACAGCGCGCGGCAAAGGAGCGGGGCGCTCGCGAGCGCGAGGCGCGGATCAAAGCGGCCCAAGAGCGAATGAAGGAGCTGGAGGCCGAACGGGAGCGGCGGGAAAAGACCAACAAGAAGGAAGTGGCCAAGCAAAAGGAGCCACGCGCTTCCACCACCGACGCCGAGGCACGGGTCATCAAGATGGCGGATGGCGGCTGGCGCCCCTCCTACAATATGCAGATCATATCGGCGCCCGCGTATCAGGTAATCGTCGCCGTCGACATCGACACCACCGGTTCGGATCGAGGTCTGGGCCGGCCAGGGATCGAGACCGTGCAGGCCCAGGGTTACAATCCCCGCAACTATCTGGTCGACGGCGGCTTCACCAAAAAGGACGACATCGAGTGGGCACATGCCAACGGCATAAAAATGTGGTGCCCGCCGGGGCAGACTAAGCACGGAAGCGACCCTTATGCTCCGAAGAAGGATGATGGTGTCGGCGTTGCGGACTGGCGAGAACGCATGAAGGCCGAGCAAGGGAAGAAAGACGAGGCGCTCTATCGGCTGCGTGCTCAGCACGAATGCATCAACGCCCAAGCCCGCCGCATGGGCCTTCGGCAGCTGTCCCTCCGCGGCCGGGTCAAGGCTCGGATACAGTTGCTCTGGTTTGCGATCGCTCACAACATGATGCGTCTCTTTGCCTTGAGCGCGGAAGCAACGGCATGACAGCGGAAACGAATGCCAAAAGCGCAAACCAAGCATCCCACCACCTCGTTCCACGAGGCATGCTGCCTCGCAACCCGCTTGACCGAGAGTTTCTTGGAAAACCCCACCCAACAGTCGCAAACTGGTGGAAACGACAAAACATTCTCACACTCTGAGGAGCCCGCCGCAGGCGGGCGTCTCGAAGGGCGAGGCCTGCGCTCGCGCGTCGAAGGGACGGCCCGGCGCCACGCCGCTGGTGGACAGAGGTGATGTTATAATGTAACATTATGACGACATGACCCAGTCCGTCATCCATAGCCACGCCCATCCTCATGCGCATGGGCATAGCCACAGCCATGCCCATGGCCCCGCCGCGCCGCATCCGGCGCAGCCGGCGCGGTGGTCGATCCTGCGCATGCCGGTGACCACCCGGCTTGGCGCCGCGCTGGCGGCCAGCGCGGTGCTGTGGGTGATCGTCATCCTGGCGATGCGGTGATGACGGCGATGGCGCAGTTGCAATTCCGCGACGTCACGCTGGGCTATGACCGCCACCCGGCCGTGCACCACCTTTCGGGCGATGTCGCGCCGGGCGCGCTGCTCGCGGTGGTCGGGCCCAACGGCGCCGGCAAGTCGACCCTGTTTCGCGGCATCGTCGGCCTGCTGAAGCCACTCGCCGGCTCGATCGCGGCGGCCGGCCTCAAGCCGCGCGAGATCGCCTATCTGCCGCAGATCGCCGACATCGACCGCAGCTTCCCGATCTCGGTGTTCGACTTCGTCAGCACCGGGCTGTGGCGCAGCGTCGGCATCTTCGGCGGCATCGGCGCCGCCGCGCGCGAGAAGATCGCCCACGCCATCGCAGCCGTCGGCCTGACCGGCTTCGAGGGCCGCGGCATCGGCACGCTGTCGGGCGGCCAGATGCAGCGCATGCTGTTCGCCCGCGTGCTGCTGCAGGACGCCCGCGTGATCGTGCTCGACGAGCCGTTCAATGCGATGGATTCCAAGACCTCGGCCGACCTCCTGCAACTGATCGAACATTGGCATGGCGAGCAGCGCACCGTGCTGGCGGCGCTGCACGACATGGACATGGTCCGCGCGCACTTCCCGCAGACGCTGCTGCTGGCGCGCGAGGCGGTGGCCTGGGGGCCGACGGCGGAAGTGCTGACCGTGGACAATCTCCTGGCTGCGCGCCGGATGTGCGAAGCGTTCGACGACGCGGCGGCGCCCTGCGGCCCCGCGCCAGCCTCGAAGGCGGCGTGATGCTGCGCGAGGTGCTGATCGCTCCGTTCTCGGATTTCGAATTCATGCGCCGCGCGCTCGCGGCCGTGATCGCGCTGTCGCTCGGCTCCGGCCCGATCGGCGTGTTCCTGATGCTCCGGCGCATGAGCCTGGTCGGCGACGCCATGGCGCATGCGATCCTGCCGGGGGCTGCGATCGGCTTCCTGCTGTCCGGGCTCAATCTGTTCGCGATGACCACCGGCGGCCTGATCGCAGGCTTCGCCGTGGCGCTGCTGTCGGGCCTGGTGTCGCGCTCGACCGGGCTCAAGGAGGACGCTTCGCTCGCGACCTTCTATCTCGCCTCGCTCGCGATCGGCGTCACCATCGTCTCGGTCAAGGGCACCAATGTCGACCTGCTGCACGTGCTGTTCGGCAACATCCTGGCGATGGATGACCCGACCTTGCTGATGGTCGCGACCAACGCCACCATCACACTCGTCGTGCTCGCCGTGATCTACCGCCCGCTGGTGGTCGAAAGCGTCGATCCCTTGTTTCTGCGGACGGTGAGCCGGGCCGGCGCGCCGGCACATCTGGTCTTCCTCGGCCTGATCGTGGTCAATCTCGTCAACGGTTTTCAGGCGCTCGGCACCTTGCTCGCGGTCGGCCTGATGATCCTGCCCGCGGGCATCGCGCGGTTCTGGTCGCGCGACGTCACGCCGATGATCTGCATCGCGGTCGCCGCGGCGATCGTCGCCGGCTATGTTGGCCTGGTGCTGTCGTTCCAGACCCGCATTCCGTCCGGCCCGGCCATCATCCTGGTCGCGTCGCTGCTCTATCTCGGCTCGGTGCTGTTCGGACGCGTGGGCGGCGTGCTTCCGCAACTGTTTCCGGGGCGCCACCTCGAAGCCTGACATTCATAGCCGATGAAACGCCTGATCCCCATCCTCAGCCTGCTGCTCGCGCTGTTGCCCAGCATTCCCGCATCAGCCCAAACCAAGCTGAACGTCGTCACCAGCTTTTCCATCCTGGCCGATTTCGCCCGCCAGGTCGGCGGCGACAAGGTCAGCGTCGCCTCGCTGGTCGGGCCGGACAGCGACGTGCACGTCTACACGCCGACGCCGCATGACGCGAAGGATGTCGGCGCGGCGCGGCTCCTGATCGTCAACGGCCTCGGGCTCGAGGGCTGGCTACCGCGCCTGCAGCAGGCCTCCGGCAGCAAGGCGCCGATCGTCACGGCCACCCAGGGCATCAGTCCACGCAAGCGCGGCTCCGACGCCGACCCGCATGCCTGGCAGTCGGTCGGCAATGCCATGGTCTATGTGAAGAACATCCGCGATGCCCTGATGGCGGCCGATCCCGCCGACGCCGACGCCTTCAAGGCCAATGCCGATCGCTATCTGGCCGAACTCGTAACGCTCGACCGCGACGTCCGCAGCGAGATCGAGAAGATACCGCCCGAGCGGCGCAAGGTGATCTCGACCCATGACGCCTTCGGCTATTTCGCCGACGCCTACGGCATCGCCTTCATCGCTCCCTTGGGCGTCTCCACCGAGACCGAGCCGTCCGCCCGTGACGTCGCCGAGATCATCGCCCAGGTCCGAAAAGCCAGGATTCCGGCCGTTTTCCTGGAGAATTTCAACGATGACCGGCTGGTCGGCCGGATCGCGGCCGAGACCGGCGCCAAGATCGGTGGCACGCTGTATTCGGACGCCTTGAGCGCGGAAAACGGCCCTGTCCCCACTTACATTGCCATGGTCCGGCACAATATAAGGGCCCTGACGGGCGCGCTCGTCCGCTAGGTCCGATCCGGCCTCGCGGAGCGGCGCGCCATGAGCCATTTTCGACGCGATCTTATTCGACGCGATCTTAGTTTTTCGGAGTGAGCATGTCCGACGCGAGCAAGATACCAGTGACGGTCCTGACCGGCTATCTCGGGGCCGGCAAGACCACGCTTCTGAACCGCATCCTCTCGGAAGACCACGGCAAGAAATACGCCGTCATCGTCAACGAATTCGGCGAGATCGGCATCGACAACGACCTCATCGTCGGCGCCGACGAGGAAGTGTTCGAGATGAACAACGGCTGCATCTGCTGCACCGTGCGCGGCGATCTCGTGCGCATCATCTCCGGCCTGATGCGGCGCAAGGGCAAGTTCGACGCCATCATCGTCGAGACCACGGGCCTGGCCGATCCGGCGCCGGTGGCGCAGACCTTCTTCGTCGACGAGGACGTGCAGAAGAATGCGCGGCTCGACGCCGTGGTGACGGTCGCCGACGCGAAGTGGCTGTCGGACCGCCTCAAGGACGCGCCCGAGGCCAAGAACCAGATCGCGTTTGCCGACGTGATCGTTCTCAACAAGACCGATCTCGTCACCAAGCCGGAGCTGGCCGAGGTCGAGGCGCGCATCCGCGCCATCAATCCCTATGCGCGGCTGCATCGCACCGAGCGCTGCCAGATCGCGATCTCGGACGTGCTGGAGCGCGGCGCGTTCGATCTCGACCGCATCCTGGAGATCGAGCCGGAATTCTTGAACGCCGGCGAAGACCACGATCATCATCACCATGATCACGACCACGGCCATGATCACCACCACCATCATGATCACGGCCTGAAGCACTATCACGACGAGGACATGCAGTCGCTGTCGCTGCGCTCCGACAAGCCGCTCGATCCGTCGCGCTTCATGCCGTGGCTGCAGAACCTGGTCCAGACCGAGGGCGGCAAGATCCTGCGCTCCAAGGGCATCCTGGCGTTCCAGGACGATGACGACCGCTACGTTTTCCAGGGCGTGCACATGATGCTGGAAGGCGATCACCAGCGGAAGTGGAAGCCCGACGAGGCGCGGCAGAGCCGTGTCGTCTTCATCGGCCGCGAGCTCCCGGAAGAAGCCATTCGCGAAGGCTTCGAGCGCTGCATCGTATCCTGATGAGCTCGTTTGATTCGAGCGGCGAGACCGCATCCATCGTCTCCGTCACCGACAAGGTGAAGCCGGTCAGGCTCGGCATGGCCGTGACAGCCGTGCACTATCTCGGCGATCGCGCGGCCTTCGTCGGCACCGAGGAGAGCGTCGCCATCGTCGATGCCGAGGGCGAAATCGCCAAGGTCGACGTCACCGGCGGCGGCATCCTGTCGGCGGTGGCGGACGGATCGCGCATCGTGTTCGGCGGCGATGACGGCAAGGTCACGGCGCTCGACAAGGCGGGCGCGGTGTCGGTGCTAGCAACCGATCCGAAGCGGCGCTGGATCGACAATGTCGCGGTTCATCCCGATGGCGCGATCGCCTGGTCGGTCGGCAAGACCGCGTTCGTGCGCGCGCCGAAGGGCGAGGAGAAGTCGCTCGAAGTGCCCTCGACGGCCGGAGGCCTTGCGTTTGCGCCGAAGGGTCTGCGACTCGCGATCGCGCATTACAACGGCGCCACGTTGTGGTTTCCGAACATGGCGGGCGAGCCGGAATTTCTCGGCTGGGCCGGCTCGCATCACGCCGTCACCTTCAGCCCCGACAACAAGTTCCTGGTCACCGCGATGCACGAGCCGGCGCTGCATGGCTGGCGGCTTGCGGATTCCAGGCACATGCGGATGACCGGCTACCCCTCGCGGGTGAAGTCGATGTCCTGGGGCAGCGGCGGCCGTTTCCTGGCCACCTCGGGGGCCGACATGGTCATCCTCTGGCCGTTCGTCGGCAAGGACGGCCCGATGGGCAAGGAGCCGGCGATGCTGGCTCCGATGAAGTCCAAGGTCACCGCAGTCGCCTGTCATCCCAAGCAGGACATCCTGGCCTGTGGCTACGAGGACGGCACCGTGCTGATGGTGCGGATGCAGGACGGCGCCGAGATCCTGGTGCGGCGGAACGAAACCCCGCCGATCACGGCGATCGGCTGGAACGCCGCGGGAACCTGGCTCGCGTTCTCCGACGAGAGCGGCGAGGCCGGCCTGCTGCGGCTCTGATTCCCCGGAGACCCGATCGTAGGACATTCGGGCGCAGCCGCGGCACGGAACCGCCCCGGCTGTCGATCGTTGTTCCGCATTCAATTATGGTGCGGATGACAGCCAATGGCCTCGATCAACAGCAAACAGACGTTGCGCCGGGACCTGCTGCTCGCAGCCGGACTGCTCTTTCTGGGCGCGCTCGTGGCGATCATCTCGCTGACCGAGATCAAGGCCGGTCATTCGCAGCTCGCGCAGGCAGCGCCGGAGTCGTCGGCCCCGCCGGCCGAATCCAAGCCCGGCGGCACACGCCCGACGACGCCGGCGCCCGAACCCGCGCGTCCCGACATCGAAGCCCAGAAGGAAGGCGCCAAGCCGGCGCTGCCGCCAGCTCCGGCGGAGAAGATCGCGCCGACGATGGAGCGGAAGTAGCTGGATTTGCCCGGACGCCGCCACAAATTCCGCTGTCGTCCCGGCGAACGCCGGGACCCATAGCCACCGGCCGTCATGAGGCAGGCCGCTGACAGTTCCGTGCCCTCGATAGTATCCGCGGTATGGGTCCCTGCGTTCGCAGGGACGACAGCGGAGTGTTTGGCAAACGTGTGCCCCACTACAGGTGTCGTCCCTGCGAACGCAGGGACCCATAACCACAGGGTGCAATGTGAGGCAGGCTCGTAGCTCCACCCCGCGCCCCACGCACGCCACGGCGTATGGTCCCGGGTCAGCGCCACGACGGCGTTGCCGTCGCGGCTTGCTCGGGACGACGGCCGGAGGTTTACCGCACCAGGATGTTGCGGAACTGCCAAGGATCGCTCGTGTCGATGTCCTCTGGGAACAGGCCGGGGCGGTCGGTCAGCGGGGTCCAGTCGGTGTAGTAGCCCTTCACCGGGCCGAGATACGGCGTCTGGATTTCGAGACAACGGCGGAAGTCGAGTTCGTCGGCTTCGACGATGCCGGCGGTCGGGTTTTCCAGCGCCCACACCATGCCGGCGAGCACGGCTGACGACACCTGCAGGCCGGTTGCGTTCTGATAGGGCGCGATGCGGCGGGTCTCCTCGATCGACAGCTGCGAGCCGTACCAATAGGCGTTCTTGCCGTGGCCGTAGAGCAGCACGCCGAGCTCGTCGATGCCGTCGACGATCTCGTTTTCGTCCAAGATGTGCCACTTCTCCTGCATCTTGCCGGTGGCGCCGAAGATCTCGTGCAGCGACAGCACCGCGTCATTGGCTGGGTGATAGGCGTAGTGGCAGGTCGGGCGGTACACCACCTTGTCGCCGTCGCGCACCGAGAAGTAGTCGGCGATCGAGATCGACTCGTTGTGGGTCACCAGGAAGCCGTATTGCGCGCCCGGCGTCGGGCACCAGGAGCGCACGCGGGTGTTGGCGCCCGGCTGCAGCAGGTAGATCGCAGCGCCACAGCCTTCGGGATGGCAACGGCCGTTCTGCGGCATCCACGTCTCGTGCGTGCCCCAGCCGAGCTCGGCCGGCTGCATGCCCTCGGAGACGAAGCCTTCGACCGACCAGGTGTTGACGAACACGTTCATCGGCTTCGGGTTCTTCGACCGCTGGGTGTCGCGCTCGGCGATGTGGACGCCCTTGACGCCGAGCTTCTGCATCAGCTGCGCCCAGCCCTCGCGGCTCTTCGGCTCGTTGATGTCAGTGCCGGTGTCGCGGGCGATGTCGAGCAGGGCCTGCTTGACGAACCAGGACACCATGCCGGGATTGGCGCCGCAGGTGGAGACGGCGGTGGTGCCGCCCGGGCTCTTGCGGCGGGCCGCCAGCAGCGTCTCGCGCAGCGCATAGTTCGAGCGCTGCTCGACGCCCATATTCTTGTCGAAATAGAAGCCGGCCCACGGCTCGACGACGGTGTCGATGTAGAGCGCGCCGATCTCGCGGCACATGGTCATGAGGTCGACCGAGGAGGTGTCGACCGAGAGGTTGACGCAGAAGCCCTGGCCGCCGCCTTCCGTGAGCAGCGGCACCAGCAGATCGCGGTAATTGTCGCGGGTCACCGCCTGCTGGATGAAGCGCACGCCGTGCTTCTTGGCCAGCGCGCCGTCGTCATGCGGATCGATGATGACGAAGCGGTCCTTGTCATAGGCGAAGTGGCGTTCGATCAAGGGCAGTGTGCCCTTGCCGATCGAGCCGAAGCCGATCATGACGATGGGGCCGGAAATCTTGGCGTGGATCTGCGAACTCATAATAGGTCTCTCTTCTCGGACGAGTGCTGCGCCGAGGCGCAAGTGTGGCAGACGGTAGCGATCAGGCGCTGCGCCGCTTGGCGGTGACTTCGATCTCGACCTTCATCTCGGGCTTGAGCAGGCCGGCGACGACCACCATGGTGGCGGCGGGACGGATGTCGCCGAGGACTTCGCCACAGACCGCGAAATGCGCGTCGGCGTCGTTGACGTCGGTGAGGTAGTAGGTCGCGCGGACGATGTCGGCCATCTCGAAGCCGCCCTCCTGCAGGGCGGCGGCGATGGTCTTGAAGCAGTTGCGTGACTGGCTCGTGACATCGGCCGGCATCGTCATCGTGGCGTAGTCGTAGCCGGTGGTGCCGGCGACGAAGGCGAAATCGCCGTCGACCACGGCACGGCTGTAGCCGAAGCTTTTCTCGAACGGTGATCCGGTAGAGATCAGGCGGCGGGGCATTTTGGACCTCGTCGTGGGGGATTTTCCGCGGTTAAAGAGCTTTTGCTGCACCTGCGCAACCCCTGGCGGGGCAGGTCGGGCGCCGGCTGCCCGAATGCCTAACGCAGCCGCGTGACGTCGGGTCCGGCTGGCGGCGCGCTGCTCCAGCGGCGGACCACGATGTCGCGGACGATCATGATGCCCAGCAGAAGCAGCAGCAGCGTCGGCAGCCATGTCCGCCGCCGCGGCGCGTGCCCGTTGCGGGCGGTTACGCCGCGCATGAGACCATCCGCTCCTTGCGGCCGCGGCGGGCCTTTCGCTCCGGCGTTCCGGTGGCCACGATCAGGCCGGCGGCGCCGTCCAATGCGCCCTCGACCAGTTCCAGGCCGAGCAGGCGCGCACGCTCGAACGGGCCGGGCAGCCCCAGCTCTCGTGTCTTATCCGCCGAGAAGCCGAAGCGGGCGTAATAGGGCGCATCGCCGAGCAGCACCACGGCGCCATGGCCGCGCGACGCCGCGATCATCAGCGCTGCGTTCATCAGCGCCGCGCCGACGCCGAGGCTGCGCGCCTCCGTGGCGACGGCCAGCGGCCCCAGCATCAAGGCACGGCGTCCGCCGGCGCTGACGTGCCACAACCGCAGCGTTCCCACCAGGACGCCGCCGCGCACCGCCGACAAAGCGAGGCCCGCGGCGGGCGCGCGTCCGTCGCGCAGGCGCTGACAGGTGCGCTCATGGCGATCGTCGCCAAAGCAGGCATCGAGCAGCGTCTCGCGCGCGGCGACGTCGGATGCTCGCTCAGCTCGGATCACGAACGGAGCAGCAGTCCGAACAGGCGCCGTGGTTGGGATGCGGAAAGCGGTCATGGCACGTCAGTCCCCGGCCTGCGCGGCGGGCTTTCGCTCGCGCGCAAACACGTGATGTCAGGTTGAAGGTGACGGTCTATCGCTCCCTCCCCCGCTTGCGGGGGAGGGTCGGGGTGGGGGCAGCCCCACCCGGGCTTCTGATCGCCTCACCGCGCGGGTGAGGCAGCAAGCCTGATCAGATGTGATACGTCTTCAGCGGGGGGATGCCGTTGAAGGCCACCGACGAGTAGGTCGACGTATAGGCCCCGGTCCCCTCGATCAGCACCTTGTCGCCGATCGAGAGCGTCACCGGCAGCGGATACGGCAGCTTCTCGTACATCACGTCGGCCGAATCGCAGGTCGGGCCGGCGAGCACGCACGGGGTCGTGTCCGCGCCCTCGTGCGGGGTGCGGATGGCGTAGCGGATCGACTCGTCCATCGTCTCGGCGAGACCGCCGAACTTGCCGATGTCGAGATAGACCCAGCGCAGCTCGTCCTCATCGCTCTTCTTCGAGATCAGCACCACTTCCGACTCGATGATCCCGGCATTGCCGACCATGCCGCGGCCCGGCTCGATGATCGTCTCCGGGATCTGATTGCCGAAATGCTTGCGCAGCGCACGGAAGATCGAGCGGCCGTACTGCACGACCGGCGGCACGTCTTTGAGGTACTTGGTCGGGAAGCCCCCGCCCATGTTCACCATGGTCAGGTTGATGCCGCGCTCGGCGCAGTCGCGGAACACCGTCGAGGCCATCGCCAGCGCGCGGTCCCACGCCTTCACCTTGCGCTGCTGCGAGCCGACATGGAACGAGATGCCGCACGGCTCCAGGCCCAGCCGCTTGGCGAGGTCAAGCACGTCCACCGCCATCTCCGGATCACAGCCGAACTTGCGCGACAGCGGCCACTCGGCGCCGGCGCAATCGTACAGGATGCGGCAGAACACCTTCGCGCCGGGCGCGGCGCGCGCGATCTTCTCGACCTCGGCGGCGCAGTCGACCGCGAACAGCCGGATGCCGAGCGCATGCGCGCGCGCGATATCCCGCTCCTTCTTGATGGTGTTGCCATAGGAGATGCGGTCCGGCGTCGCGCCGGCCGCCAGCGCCATCTCGATCTCCGCCACCGTTGCGGTGTCGAAGGACGAGCCCAGCGAGGCGAGCAGCGACAGCACTTCCGGCGCCGGATTGGCCTTCACCGCATAGAACACGCGGCTGTCCGGCAGCGCCTTGGCGAAGCTCATGTAGTTGTCGCGCACGATTTCGAGGTCGACGACGAGACAGGGCTCGTGGTCCAGACCTTCCTCGCGGCGGTTGCGCAGGAATTCCCGGATACGTTCGGTCATAGCACCCTCCAAACGGCCCCAGCGACGGAGACCCGTTCAAAATGATCTCGACACGGGTGCCTTGGCGTTGCCGCCCGATGGAAAGGCGACAAAACCTCGAACCCGTAGCCGAATTGTGCTGCCGTGGATTGGTTGGGAATTTCCCGCCCGCACACCTGGCAATGAAGGACAAGCCTTTTCAGTAGCCCGCGCCGGCTTTGGACTGCCGGTAGAGACCAAAAAAGCCCGATCCGTCGTTGCTTTAAGTCGCGTCCCCCGTTGAGAGCGGGGTGCGCCGGTTCGCCTCCGGCTGCCAGTCACGGTTGCAAAAGATGAGGTGACCTTCAGCGGCATCTCTTGAGAGAGATGCTGGGCTCCTGGAGCATGACGATCTCGATCGAACTGATCTTGATCGCAACGATCCGAGCGCCCCTCGGTTCCTCATCCCTTGGCGGCTGTCCGGCCTCTTGTCCGGATACCTACCGACTGACACACGACCACAGGCACGTGCGAAATTGGGCAGAAGCGGAAATAAGCGTTTTGAATTTCGTTCGCAAGGCATTTTTCGGCGCCGGGAAAGATTTCCCTAACCTGTGCTTACACGACACAGGCGCGGCGTCATTGTCTGAACGAACGTTAAGCGAGCTTAAAGCTTCGTAACGTTTTCGCGCTTGCTGGACAGTGTTTTCGTGAACTCAGCCGCGCCTGGTGAACGGCTCGATGCGCTGTGCGCCGCGGATGAAGCCGACCATCACGAACACGCCGATCGCGAACAGCACGGCCTGCAGGATGCGCGCGCCCTGATCGCCGAGCCCGAACAGAATCGCGAGCGCCCAGCCGCCGGCGAAGGCCGCGCCGAACACTTCGGCACCGATCAGGATCGCCGCCGAGATGACGGTGATCACGCTCTGCCAGGCGATCTGGCGCGATGCGGTGGAGGTGGGCTGCTGGCTCATGGTCCGGGTCCTCTGAAGAGCGCGCAATCTCTCCGAAATGGCCCCGCCCTTCAAGGGGAAATGACCCAAAAAGGACCGCCTCCGTGATATGAGGGGCGCCTGAATAGTCCGGGGAGCATGAGCCGATGTCCGACACGACCGCCACGACCGACGCCCAGATCAATCCGCTGCTCGTGGCCTGGGAGACCCCGCACCAGACACCGCCCTTCGACGCGATCAGGCCGGAGCATTTCCTGCCGGCCTTCGAGCGCGCCTTCGCCGATCACACCGCGGAAATCACGGCGATTACCCACGATCCGGCCGAGCCGGACTTCGCCAATACGATCACGGCGCTGGAGCGCTCGGGCAAGCTGCTGTCGAAAGTGGCCGCGGTGTTCTACGACCTCGTCTCGGCGCATTCCAACCCGGCGATCCTGGAGATCGACAAGGACGTGTCGCTGCGGATGGCGCGGCACTGGAACCCGATCATGATGAATGCCGTGCTGTTTGGCCGCATCGCGCTGCTCTACGACAAGCGCAAGAGCCTGACGCTCACGGCTGAGGAGCAGCGGCTGCTGGAGCGCACCTACACCCGCTTCCGCCGTGCCGGCGCCGGCCTCGACGACGACGCCAAGGCGCGCATGGCCACGATCAACGAGCAGCTCGCCCAGCTCGGCACCACCTTCAGCCACCACGTGCTCGCCGACGAGCAGGGCTGGTTCCTGGAGCTCGGCGAGGACGACCGCGCCGGCCTCTCCGACAGCTTCGTCGCCGCCGCCAAGGCGGCCGCCGACGAGCGTGGCATGCCCGGCAAGGCGATCGTGACCCTGTCGCGTTCCTCGGTCGAGCCGTTCCTGCAGAGCTCCGCCCGCCGCGACCTGCGCGAGAAGGTGTTCAAGGCCTTCACCGCGCGCGGTGACAACGGCAACGCCAACGACAACAACGCCGTCATCGGCGAGATCCTGGCGCTGCGCGAGCAGGCAGCTCAGATCATGGGCTTTGCCAATTTCGCCGCCTATCGCCTGGAAGACTCGATGGCGAAGACGCCGGAGGCGGTGCGAGGCCTCTTGGAGCGGGTCTGGAAGCCGGCGCGCGCCAAGGCGCTGGCCGATCGCGACCAGCTGCAGGCGCTGATCACGGAGGAGGGCGGCAACTTCCAGCTCGAAGCCTGGGACTGGCGCTATTACGCCGAGAAGCTGCGCCAGGCGAAGGCGAATTTCGACGATGCCGCGATCAAGCCGTATCTGGCGCTCGACAACATGATCGCCGCCGCCTTCGACTGCGCGACGCGCCTGTTCGGCATCACCTTCGCCGAGCGCAAGGACATCCCGGTCTGGCATCCGGACGTTCGGGTCTGGGAGATCACGGACGCGCAGGGCCGGCACAAGGCGCTGTTCTATGGCGACTACTTCGCGCGGCCGTCGAAGCGCTCCGGCGCCTGGATGACCTCGCTGCGCGACCAGCAGAAGCTCGACGGCGACACCGCGCCGCTGATCATCAACGTCTGCAACTTCGCGAAAGGCGCGGACGGCCAGCCGTCGCTGCTGTCGCCGGATGATGCCCGCACCCTGTTCCACGAGTTCGGCCACGGCCTGCACGGCATCCTCTCCAACGTGACCTATCCGTCGCTGTCGGGCACCGCCGTGTTCACCGATTTCGTCGAGCTGCCGTCGCAGCTCTACGAGCACTGGCAGGAGCGTCCCGAGGTGCTGCAGACCTTCGCGCGCCACGCCGAGACCGGCGAGCCGCTGCCGCAGGACCTGCTCGAGCGCTTCCTGGCGGCGCGCCGCTTCAACCAGGGCTTTGCCACTGTCGAGTTCGTGTCGTCGGCGCTGATCGATCTCGAATTCCACACCCAGCCGGCGGCGGCGTCCAAGGACGTGCGGGCGTTCGAGCAGGCGGAGCTGGAGAAGATCGGCATGCCCAGGGAGATCGCGCTGCGCCACCGGCCGACTCAATTCGGCCATATCTTCTCGGGAGACCATTATGCGGCGGGCTATTACAGCTACATGTGGTCGGAGGTGATGGATGCGGATGCCTTCGGCGCCTTCGAGGAGGCCGGCAACATCTTCGATCCCGTGGTCGCCAAGCGGCTTCACGACAACGTCTATTCCTCCGGCGGCTCGCTGGATCCGGAAGCGGCCTATGTCGCCTTCCGCGGCCGCGAGCCGGAGCCGGACGCGCTGCTGCGCCGGCGCGGCCTGCTCGATGTCCCCAAGGCGGCGTGAGATCGCGGCGACGAGCCTGAGGTGATGACGATGCTGCGCTCTTTCCTCGCCATGCTGGCGCTCGTGCTTGGCGCGAGTGCCGCTCACGCCCATCCGCATGTCTGGGTCACCGCGACCAGCGAGCTGCTCTATGCGGCCGACGGCACGCTGACCGGCGTGCGCCACGCCTGGACCTTCGACGACATGTTTGCGACCTACGCGCTGCAGGGTCTCGAGACCAAGCAGAAGGGCGTCTACACCCGCGAGGAACTGGCGCCGCTGGCGCAGACCAATGCCGAGTCGCTGAAGGAATATGCCTATTTCACCTTCATCAAGGCTGACGGCCGCAAGCAGAAGCTGGTCGATCCCGTCGACTATTATCTCGAATACAAGGACACCAAGCTGACCCTGCACTTCACCCTGCCGCTGAAGGCGCCGGTGAAGTCCAGGGAGCTGCAGGTCGAGGTCTACGATCCCAGCTATTTCATCGATTTCCAGATGGCGGAGAAGGATCCCGTCAAGCTGGTCAGCGCTCCCGCAGGCTGCAAGTTCGGCCTGGTCAGACCGAGCGACGGCGGATCCGTCGCGCAGACCATGAACGAACAGACATTCCTGAGCGGCGGGGCGAACGCCAATTTCGGAATGAATTTTGCCAACAAGATCTCAGTGGAATGTCCATGACGCACCGTCGCCCCGTCGCCCGACCGCTCCTCGTCTGCGCTGCGATCCTCGCCGCGTTGATGGCCGCAGACGCGGCCGCGCATGTGCTGCTCGCCAAATCGCCGTTCGGCGCCCCGGCGGAGCCACAGGTCGGCGGCATCGTCGGCTGGCTGCTCGCCAAGCAGTCGGAGTTCTATCGCCAAATGTCGGGCGCGATCCGCGCCGCCAAGCAGGACGGCTCGGCAGTGTGGTGGCTGCTCGCGATCTCCTTCGCGTACGGCATCTTCCATGCCGCCGGTCCCGGCCACGGCAAGGCGGTCATCGCGTCCTATCTCGTCGCCAACCAGGAGACGGCCAAGCGCGGCATCGTGCTGTCGTTTGCCTCGGGCCTGATGCAGGCGCTGGTCGCCGTCGCCATCGTGGGCATCGGCGCCGTCGTGCTCAATGCCACCGCGGCCACGATGTGCAGCGCCGAGAAGGTGGTCGAGATCGCAAGCTACGGCCTGATCGCGCTGCTCGGCGCGCGTCTGGTCTGGGTCAAGGGCGCGGCCTTCCTGCGCACCTGGCAGCCGCCGGCTCCGGCGCTCGCGCTGGCCGGCGCGCCCGCCGCCGCGGTGGCGCATGATCATGGCCATGCGCATGACCACCAGCATCGCGCGCATCATCATGATCACCATGATCACGACCACCATGGGCACGATCATCATGGCCATGACCACCACGGCCACGATCATCACCACGGCCAGGCGCACGCGGCGGCGCAGGCGCATGTTCATCACGACCACGCCCACCATGATCACGCCCACCACGATCACGTCCATGGCGACGATTGCGGCTGCGGCCATTCCCACGGGCCCGCGCCGAGCGAACTCGCCGGCCCCGGCGGCTGGCAGCGCGGTTTCCAGGCGCTCTTCGCCGCCGGCATCCGCCCCTGCTCGGGCGCGATCCTGGTGCTGGTGTTCGCTCTCGCCCAGGGCATGTTCTGGGCCGGCGTCGCAGCCACCATCGTGATGGGCATGGGCACGGCGGTGACCGTCGCCACCATCGCCGTCATCGCGGTCGCCGCCAAGGACGTCGCCCGCCGCCTCAGCGCCGGCCGCGACGGCGGCGGCGCCCTGATCATGCGCGGCCTCGAATTCGGCGCCGCCGGATTGGTGCTGCTGTTCGGCGCCGGTTTGTTGCTGGGCTACATGGCCGCGGAACGCACCACCTGCTTTTAAAGGTAGAAGGGAAGCCCTGCCCGAAAGGAAGGCGGTCGTGAGCCCCATGTAATGATGGGGCCAGGATTGCATCCGTATTTTTGGTGCACCAATGCGCAAAGCTATCCGAAGATGGATCAATCTATACCACCGAACCCGGACGCTCTTGTCTTGGACCCGCGATCACATCTTCAATATGCGCTGCAATAAGATGGTTTCGCGAATCCGATTAGGGCCTGATGGGCTGCGTAAACTAAGCGCATCAATACCAGATCAATTTAAAACTCCAGACGGACAGACAGAGGCGTTGGCACTAGCAACCGGCGTGTTGCGGGTGTTCTTGGGAAGTGAATGGGTTGAGAGGCACGTCATATCTGACAATTCGAAAAAAGGATTTCTCTCAGTCAAAGAGGATGACCCCATCCGACGAGAGATTTCCTTCTTCAGGCTGATGGACCTTGCAGAGATGCTCTGGAATCTGCAGCGAATACCAGGTTTCGACGAGTGCATATGGAGAATGCGAAACGGCGACATAGAAGGAACTCTGGCAGAGTTAAATGTCGGCAGAATGCTTTACCTCAACAAGATTCCTTTTCGATTCGTGATTCCTCAAGGTGTGAAGAAGAAGGACTACGATTTCGACATCATATGCCCCAACGGGCAAGTCGTCTGTGCCGACGCAAAATGCAAGATTGACGAGACGAGCTTCAGCGAAGGAGGAATAAGAGAAGCCTTCCGCGTTGCGAGAGGACAGCTACCGAACGACAAGCCCGGAATCATATTTGTTAAGGTCCCCGAACATTACCTTTCCGATCCGTCGTTTCAGGATAAGTCTATCGAACTCGCTCAGCGATTTCTTGGCGGCGCGAGCCGGATTGCTTCAGTCAAATATTACGTTGAGCCAATACGTTTTTCCGCTAACGTGATGCGCATAGATCTTGCCTATAAAGAGGTGTCAAACCCGCGCACAGATTTTGGCATTGACGTAGATTGGAATCTGTTCCGAAAGCACTATCTGCCGCCACAAGCTTACGGGATGCCTCCGCATTACCAGCGAATCATTCTCAGTCGATTCCGAATAGGGCCGCCAAATGGGCAAGGATGATAAGTACGACGCCGCCGAAGCTCAGGAGAGATTGGAGGCTGGGTTACGTGGCGGACTCAACACCACACCGCAGCCTCTCAAAGCAAAAACTAAGTCGAGAGCTAAACATAAGACTTGCCCCGAGTGCGGACACGTTTTTCGAGGGAACGGCTGGGATGGAATCGACGCGCATTGGCGCGCACGGCATGAAGATAAAATGCCGTATGAAGATGCTTGGCCGTTGATTGCGGCTGGTAAGTACGAGAGGTAGAATATTGAGAGACGGGATTGCTGTCCCGCCTCGATCTGGAGTCGTCAGTAGGGTGGCGCTATTTCAGCGGCAAGAACAGCTCCACGAGCGCCTCGTGCTCCGGCACCTCCGGGAAGAAGCTCAGCCGCTGGCAATAGACCGGGAAGTCGCGGGCGTCCTCGCCGCTGGCCGGGAGCCAGTCGCGATACAAGAAGAGCGCGGCCGGCTCCAGATTGTGGGTGTGGCCGACGACGCGCAGCACGGCGCAGCGGCCGCCGGGAATCTCGCCGGCCTTGACCAGCTCATCATCCGCGGCGATCGGTCGGTCGGTGCCGACGCAGAGATCCACGCTGTAGTCGGCAGGCGAGGCGGGGCGCCGCTCGGAGCGCCAGACGTTGAAGGTGGGACTTGTGCTGGGGTGAAGTCCGGCAGCCTTGCGCCAGGCGATGAAGCGCTGGATCGTGGCGCCGAGCGTCGCCGGATCGCCGCGATGCTCGATGATCGCCACCGGCGTCGGCGGCACGTCACGGATCGTCACGTCGTCATTGGTAAAGGTCTTCTGCATCAGCTTGCTCCTCGCATCGTCGAGAGGCCCGAGGGCCGTAAGCCACGGCTCCCAATCGGGAGAGGTGCGGAACGATGACGGCGATTGCCCGAACCGTTGCCGGAAGGCGCGGGCGAAGGCGTCCGGTGCGTCGTAGCCGGCATCCATCGCGATGTCCGTGACGCTTTGGTCGTCCCCATAAGCGAGCCGGTGGGACGCGCGCTTCAGGCGGGCGAGCTGGACATAGCGATGCACCGACAGCCCGAACGTCGCCGTGAACTGCCGATGGAAATGATACTTCGAGTAGGCGGTCACGCCGCTCAGCGCGTCCAGGTCCAAATCGTCGTCGAGATGCCGGTCGATGTGATCCAGCACCCGCTGCATCCGGGCATGGTAGGTTCGAAGCGCCGCCGTCATCGTTGGGTCTCCGTGGCGGCCCCAGCTAGCCGCATGCGGACAGGGTGTGCTCGACCGATCTTGCGATTCTGTCACGGGCGCCGGCGATCGCCAAATCCGCACCGCGCGGCCGGCCGGGGCAACTCGTCATCGACAGGAGTTTCCGTAAAAAATAATTAGCTTGCTATTTTTCGGAATTCATGATTTTATCCGCGCATCCCGTCCTCATGCAGAGGGGCGTACGCGTCGTCACGATACGTTGAGGCGGGGAGCGGTGGCCGCAGGCCTGTCAGGTGCTTTTGCGCTGGACGATTGGCAGCTTGCGGACGGTCAAGCCGTGTGGTCCTGGCGCCCCGATGCTGGCGCCAAGCCTTGGTGGCATGACGTGTCATCAGGCGACGGGGGCAAACAAGCCGGTCCCCGGGGAGAGCACGGAGCAGCCGTGAAGACCATCGCGCAGGGAAGGCCGGGCGTGTCCGGCTGCACCTGTGGTACCTGCCGCCTGCATTCTTTTTCGCAGGCGGGCCGCAGGCGTCAGCCGACGCCTGGCCTTCCCTGCGCCCTTTGCATTGTCGAGGGGCACCGTGATCGCAAACCTCGGGCGCCATCCGCCGCGAGAATGTGCCGTCACGTCCATCGATTGAGTTGGTGCCGTTTGATCCAACGCTGCTCGAGATATGAAGCCGGCCTCTACCCAATGTCGTCCCGGGCAAGCCGTGACTGCGCGCAGCGCAGTCGCGGCGCCGACCCGGGACCCATACGCCGCGGCGGTTGTGATGGACGAAGTGCCAACCACGCGCCGAGCGGCGCTCCATCGCTGCCGCATGATTCTATGCTGCGCGATACTGCGCCCTCTCCCCTTGTGGGAGAGGGCATGTACGGCCCATCCGCGAACGCGGTTGGGTGAGGGGTCTCTCTCAACGGGCGCAACTCGCGGAGAGCGACCCCTCACCCAACCGAACTTGCCGAACCTTCCTGCATGCCCTCTCCCACAGGGGGAGAGGGCGCATTCATGGGCACCGCGCGGAGGCGGTTCGTTGTTAGTTGCGACTCTGCCGTGCCACCACCTGAGCCTGCCCATGCCCCTGCGGCCGCAGCGCGCGGCCCAAGGCCATCAGGGGGAAGTAATGCCGGTACATGCCGTAGCGCAGCATGAAGGCGCGGGACAGTTCAGGGCCCTGCATCAGCCGTTCCGACAACGCGGGGTCGTTGAGCTTGATGGTCTGGCCGACGCCGTAGCCGGGGAAGCCGGTGCCGGTGAATTCCGGCTCGTCCCAGGTGCCGGCCGACTGGCGCTCGACCAGCCACATGCAGCCGCGCTCGATGGCTTCCTTGTCCTGCGGCCGGTTGGCGGCGAGCAGGGCCATCAGCGCCCACGCTGTCTGCGACGCCGTGGCGGTGCCGCGGCCGACCGCGCTGATGTCCATGTAGGAGGCGCAGCTCTCGCCCCATCCGCCATCGGCCTGCTGGTTGGCGACCAGCCAGTCGCAGGCACTGATGATATAGGGCTGGCTCATGTCCTCGCCGATCGCGGCCAGCGCCGGCAGCACCGCGCCGGTGCCGTAGACGTAGTTGACGCCCCAGCGTCCGAACCACGGACCGCTCGGCTCCTGCTCGCGCCGGATATAGGCCAGCGCCTGCACCATCGACGGATGATTGCGCGAGATGCCGAGCTTGCCGAACGCCTCGACGATATGCGCTGTGACGTCGACCGACGGCGGATCGAGCGCCTCGCCGTAGTCGCAGAACGGAATCTTGGTCAGGATCTGCTGGTTGTTGTCCTTGTCGAACGCGCCCCAGCCGCCGCCCTGGCTCTGCATGCCGATCAGCCAGTCGACGCCGAGCTGGATCGACTCCTCGATGCCCTTGGCCTTCCACCGGGGATCATGGCGCAGCGGCGCCAGCGCGATCAGCGCCACCGCGGTGTCGTCGGTGTCGGGATAGGAGTTGTTGGCGTATTCGAACGCCCAGCCGCCCGGCTTGACGTGCGGCAGCTTCATCGACCAGTCGCCGGGCACGCGGACCTGCCGCTCCAGCACCCAGTTGACCGCCTTGTCGACGGCCTCGGGATAATCGCCGAGCACGCCCGCATCGTCGAAGGCGAGCAAAGTGAGAATCGTGTCCCACACCGGGCTGTTGGTGGCCTGGATGTAGGTGGCCTCGCCGACATCGACGCGCCAGCCGGGATCGTTCAGCGCATCGAGGCCCTTCGCGAGTACCGGATGATTGAGCGGATAGCCCTCGGCATAGAGCGCCATCAGGCCGTAGATCCAGGGCGGCTGGATGCCGCCCCAGGCGCCGTCGAAATCCTGGTGGCGGATCATCCATTCCAGCACGCGGCTGGTGGCCGCCGGCCGGAACAGGCCGAGATTGAGCCTGTTGCCGAGGTTCTGGAGCGCATGCAGCACCTTGTCGGCGCCGCGGAAGAACTTGTCCCAGCCGCCGGCATTGGCCTTGACCGGCAGGTCGTAATCGAACGCCTTGCGCCCGTGCGGGAACAGCGCGTCCAGCCGGTTGTCGGGCGGCAGCGGCCGGCTCGGCCGCCGCGCCGACAGCACGGCGATCGGCATCAGGGTGGCGCGCGCCCATTGCGCGAAATTGTAGATCGAGAACGGAAACCAGAGCGGAAACCAGATCACCTCGGGCGGAATGTTCGGCGTCTTCTCCCACGGCCATTCGCCGATCAAGGCCAGCCAGTAGCGGGTGAAGACGCGGATGTTGCGCAGGCCGCCCTTGGCCTCGATCCACTCACGGGCCCGGCGCACCGCCGGCTCGTCGTCACGGAAGCCGAGCGAGCGGAGCGCCGCATAGGCCTCGACGGTGGCATTGATGTCCCCATTCGGCGCGCCGAAATAGACCTGCCAGGCGCCGTCGGGACGCTGGCTGTCGAGCAGCGACTGCCCCAGGCGCTTGCGCAGGGGGTGATCCTCGAGCCCCATGAACCACAGCGCGAGGCACCATTGCGCCTCCATGCAGGCGTTGGATTCGGCGCGGCCGACCCAGTGGCCATCCGGCTTCTGGGTCGCGATCAGCCAATCGGCCGCCGCGCGCACCGTCGATTGCAGGGCCGTCTCGTAGTTCCCCGGATCGCGCGTGGCGCGCGCGGAGGCCGAGCTGGTCAAAGTCATCACAATCCCTCTGGCGGCCGCACAGCGCCGCTGCAGCAGTCGAATTCACCCCGCCCTATAGGGAATTTCGTCGCCAAATCCAATCAAGAGGCCGTAGCGGACCAGATCAGAGCGGGAACAGAATGCGTACGCAGGGCGGCCGCTCCGCTCTGCATAGCGCAGCCGGCGGCATGTTGGTGTGACGCGGCTCACGCGTCGGGAGCGAGCCGACTGGCCTCAGACCGGCAGGTAATTGCGGATCAGCGGCAGGAAGAAGATCGCGACCGTGATCAGGAAGCCGATCGCCCACAGGATCGAGCGCAGCGTGGGCCGGTTGCCCACATAGGTGAGCACATAGGCCGTGCGCACGATCAGGAACAGTACGGCGAGCTCGTTGATGAGGTTTTGCGGCGCCTCGCGGAACTCGGCGAGCAGCACGGCCGCGGCAAAGAATGGGAACGCCTCGATGCCGTTCTGATGGGCGCCCAGCACGCGTTCGCGGATGCCGCCGTCGTAGAAGCCGGGATCACGGGGCCTGGAATTGTCGAAACGGCCGGCCTGGCGGGCGCTGATCCATTTCGCGGGCAGAATCGTTAACAGGTAAAGCATCACACTGGCGAAAATGCTCAATTCTGCAATCGTCATGGCTCCTCCGGCCCGATGACATCGATGAAATGGCCCTTATCTTGACAATGTCGAAACAAGCCGCCAAGCCACGCCCTTCACCAGTCACGGGCATCATGACCGCCGCCATCTCTCTGGACAATGCCAGGCCAGTTGATGCCAAGCCGTTGCCGGTCGCGAGCGCGGCGCGCGTCGGCGTGCTGCTGGTCAATCTCGGAACGCCCGATACGGCCGACGCCGCCGGCGTCCGCGTTTATCTCAAGGAATTCCTGTCCGACCGCCGCGTGATCGAGGACCAGGGCCTGCTGTGGAAGATCATCCTCAACGGCATCATCCTCAACGTCCGGCCGCGCAAGAAGGCCAAGGATTACCAGTCGATCTGGAACACCGAGAAGAACGAATCGCCGCTGAAGACGATCACCCGCGCGCAGAGCGAGAAGCTCTCGGCTGCGATCGCCGATCGCAGCCACGTCATCGTCGACTGGGCGATGCGCTACGGCAATCCGTCGATCAAGGCCGGCGTCGACGGGCTGATGGCCAAGGGATGCGACCGCATCCTGGTGGTGCCGCTGTATCCGCAATACTCGGCCGCGACATCGGCGACGGTGTGCGACGAGGCGTTCCGGGTGCTGACCGAGATGCGGGCGCAGCCGACCCTGCGAGTGACGCCGCCTTATTACAACGATGATTTCTACATCGAGGCGCTCGCCGTCTCGATCGAGGATCACCTGAAGACGCTGCCGTACAAGCCCGAGCTGATCGTGGCCTCGTTCCACGGCATGCCGAAGGAATATGTCGACAAGGGCGATCCCTATCGCGAGCAGTGTGTCGCGACCACCGAGCTGATGCGCAAGCGTCTCGGCATGGACGACACCAAGCTGATGCTGACCTTCCAGTCGCGCTTCGGCTTCTCGGAGTGGCTGCAGCCCTACACCGACAAGACCATCGAGAAGCTCGCCAAGGACGGCGTCAAGCGCATTGCCGTGGTGATGCCTGGCTTCGCCGCCGACTGCCTGGAGACGCTGGAGGAGATCTCCGGCGAGAACTGCGAGATCTTCAAGCACAATGGCGGCGAGGAATTCTCCGCCGTGCCGTGCCTGAACGACAGCGCGCCCGGCATGGAGGTGCTGCGACAACTGGTGCTGCGCGAGCTGCAGGGCTGGCTCTGAGCCGGTCCGATGACGGTATTCTGCCGCTCGCTAGGTAAACCGGGCGCAGCTGCAAGGCCGGCTTTCGGTTGGAGGGCGAAAATACTTTCCTGAACCGCAGCCCCCGGACCCCCGACAAACTCACGCGGCAATCCCTAGATTGTGATGGCTGCAGAGTTCGGTGTGAGAGACGTCCATCTCTCCCCTTGGAGGATCCATGAGCGGTTTCGACATTTTCGCCATAGCGCTGGTGCTGCTGGTCATCTTCACCCTTTATTCCGGGGTGAAGACCGTGCCGCAGGGGTTCGACTGGACCGTCGAGCGGTTCGGCAAGTACACCCGCACCCTGTCGCCGGGCCTCAACATCATCGTGCCCTTCTTCGACCGCATCGGGCGCAAGATCAACATGATGGAGCAGGTGATCGATATCCCCGAGCAGGAGGTGATCACCAAGGACAACGCCACCGTGACGGTCGACGGCGTCGCCTTCTACCAGGTGTTCGACGCCGCCAAGGCGAGCTACGAGGTCTCCAACCTCAACCAGGCGATCGTCACCCTGACCATGACCAATATCCGTTCGGTGATGGGCTCCATGGATCTCGACCAGGTGCTCTCGCATCGCGACGAGATCAACGAGCGGCTGCTGCGCGTCGTCGACGCCGCGGTGTCGCCGTGGGGCCTCAAGGTCAACCGCATCGAGATCAAGGACATCGTGCCGCCGGCCGATCTGGTCGAGGCGATGGGCCGTCAGATGAAGGCCGAGCGCGTCAAGCGCGCCGACATCCTGCAGGCCGAGGGCCAGCGGCAGTCGGAGATTCTCCGTGCGGAAGGCGCCAAGCAGAGCCAGATCCTGCAGGCCGAAGGCCGCCGCGAGTCGGCCTTTCTCGATGCCCAGGCGCGCGAGCGCGCCGCGGAGGCCGAGGCCAAGGCGACGCAGATGGTGTCGGACGCGATCTCAAAGGGCGACGTCGCCGCGCTCAACTACTTCATCGCCGACAAATACATCAAGGCGTTCGGCCAGCTCGCTGATTCACCGAACCAGAAGGTGATCATGCTGCCGCTGGAGGCGACGGGCATGCTGGCCTCGCTTGCCGGCATCGGCGAGATCGCCAAGGCGACATTCGGCGAGAGCGCGGCTTCGGCGGTCGCGGCGCGCCGCGGCGGCTCGGTGCCACCAGCGGGCGCGCCGCCGAAGCCGCCGGTGCCGCCGCAGGCGTAACGCAGGGAGAGGTCATACCATGAGCGACATGTTCGTCACGCTCGGCACCTGGAACTGGCTGATCTTCGGCATCATCCTGATGGCGCTCGAGCTGCTCGCGCCGGGCATCTTCCTGTTCTGGCTCGGCCTCGCCGCGCTGCTGGTTGGCCTGCTGTCGTTTGCGTTCGCGCCCGGATGGCAGCTGCAGATCCTGCTGTTCGCGGTGTTTGCGATCGCCGCCGTGCCGCTGTGGCGCCGCCTCGCGCGCGCCAATGCCGCGCCGGCGCAGGACAACCCGTTCCTCAACCGCCGCTCGGCTGCCCTGGTCGGCCGCGAGTTCACGCTTGAGAAGCCGATCGTCGGCGGCAACGGCACCGTCCGCATCGACGACACGGTGTGGCGCGTCGCCGGCCCCGATACCCCGGCCGGCAGCCGTGTGCGGATCGTGCAGGCCGATGGCGCGCAGCTCACGGTAGCCGCGGCGTAGTTCTGCGATTGACGTTGCATGTTTGCCCCCGCGGCCTTACCGCGTCATTGCGAGCGAAGCGAAGCAATCCGGAGTTGCGCGCGCAGCCCTGGATTGCTTCGTCGCTTCGCTCCTCGCAATGAGGGGGAGAGAGCGGTGGGGTTAGTTCTGCAGCCGCACCCCGAGCATCACGACCGTGCCGGACGAGGCTGCACCCGCAATGTTCGAGTCCAGCTTGTCGTAGCGCAGCGTGCCCTTGACCCACAGACTGCGCGTCATCTTGAAGACGAGATTGCCTTCGGCCGAATACGTCCGGTCGTTGCGGCCGTAGCCCTGGTAGTCGAGCGTGCCGAAGGTGAACTTGCCGATGCCGGTCAGCCAGCGGCGGAAATCGTGGTCGACCTGCACGGTGTAGGTGCGCACCAGCACGCCGGAGGCGCCGGCCACGGTGGTTTCGGCGACCTGCGTGTCGGAGAAGAACCGCGCCGTGGTGAGCGGCGTCGCCGACCACACCAGCGACGCCGAGGTCAGGAAGCCCTGCAGGCGGTTGAGCCGCGGATCGGTGTAGCTGCGCGTGGCGTAGCCGAGCGAGAGCTCGCCTGTCAGGATACGGGTGAACTCGAACGACGTGCCGGCCTTGGCATAGCCGCCGGCCGAATCGCGCTGGTAGCCGGAGCGGTCGACCTGCTGGTCGTAGGTGCGGGTGTTGCCCTGGACTTCCGCGAACGGCTTGAGGCCGGGCGTGACTTCGTAGGACACCCGGCCAATACCGCCGAACTGGTTGTAGTTGCGGTCGTCGTTCGACGTCGTCGTACCGTCGGTCAGCTTGCTCTGTTGATAGCTGGTGCGATCGGCGGTGGCGCCGGCCGAGACCTGCAGCCGGTTGAAGCGCTGGTCGACGCCCACGGTGGTGCCGAGCGTGGTGTAGACCGGATAGCGGGCGAGGCCGGCTTGCACGCTTGGGCTGCCGGGATTGTCGGTCGCGGCGCGCAGCCGCAGCTGGGCGCCGACCGAGGTGTCGCGGCTGACGTCGAGCCGGCCATCGACATGGCCGGTGAAGTCGGGACGGTCGAGCGTCGTCGGCGCCGAATTGATGCCGCCATCCATGGTGGCCTGCAGGGTGCTGCCATAGCCGGTGAACGAGCCGCGCAGATCGGCCACCAGGGCGTGACGCTCCCAGTTCGACACCGCGAGAAATTCCGGCGCGATCATCCAGGCCGCCATGCCGCGCGCCTTGCCGAGCCGGGCCGGGTTGCTGTCATAGCCGGCCGAGAGCTCGACCGCGCCCTTGACCAAAAACGGCCCGACATAGTCGCCGACCGCGCCGAACGGGTCGTCGTCGATCCTGAGCCGTTTGCGCGGCGGCTGGCCCGGGACGGTGCCCGCCATGGCGGGCGGGACCGGCTGCCGGTTGGCGGAGGCCGAGGGCGGCAAGGTCGGGCGCAACTGCCCGGTCAACTCGCCCGAAGGCGGCGTGCCGGGACCGGGCGGCGGCTTGGGCCGCGGCTGGGCCGGATAGAATTTCGGCTTCTTGCGCGTCCTGTTCAACGAATCATAGCCGACATCGGAGGCACCGCTGGCGGCGGGCACGCCGGGCAGGGGAACGCGATTGGTGCGGGATGCGGAGCTGGCTGGAGCCGGCGCGGCAGGGACGCCGGGCGTCGGGACGGGGTCCGACAGCCCGCTGACCGTGGTCCGCCGCAAGGGCGACTCCTGCGGGGCCAGGAAGCCGTCGCGGACCGGCCGGAACACGTCGATGGTCTGGGCGCCTGCGGGATCGGCGGCCATGCTGCCGAGCAGCAGGCAAGCGGCGGAGGCGCCGCGCCATCGCGCGCGCTTTTCGCGGCCATTGTCAGGCCTCCACCCCACGATCAAAATACTCCAACAAAATCAATTGTGTCGGCGGGGCACCCGCGGCGCCGGCAAACCGTGTCGCTAAGGGAGTAAAAACAAATATGGTTAATGGGCTGTTGATGGCGCCTTGCCGCCTCACCCATGCTAAATAGCGGCGCCTGAGTGTGTCGTTGTTGGAAGCCAGAATGCCGAGATCGAAGCCGTTGAGCGAAACCGTCTCCGTCAACGCGGATGTCCAGTCGGCGCTGCGTACGCTGGACGCCGGCAGCAATGGGATCGCCGCAGTCGCAGCCGCCTTGCGCGGCCCGCTGGGGCCGGCCTTCGTTGCGGCGGTCGAGCTGATCCGCAAGGCGCAGGGCCGCGCGATCCTCACCGGGCTCGGCAAGTCCGGCCACGTCGCGCGCAAGATGGCCGCCACCCTGGCCTCGACCGGCACGCCCGCCTTCTTCGTCCATTCCGCCGAGGCCGGCCATGGCGATCTCGGCATGATCACTTCGGACGACGTCGTCATCGCGTTGTCCTGGTCCGGCGAGCAGCCGGAGATGAAGACGCTGGTCAACTACACCAAGCGCTTCGCCATTCCGATGATCGCGATCACGTCGAACGCGCAGTCGTCGCTGGGGCAGGCGGCGCGCATCGTGCTGGAGCTGCCGAAGGCGCGCGAGGCGTGCCCGCACAATCTGGCGCCGACCACCTCCACCCTGATGCAGGCCGCGATCGGCGATGCGCTGGCGATCGCGCTGCTCGAGGGCCGCGGCTTCACCGCGCTCGAATTCGCCAACTTCCATCCGGGCGGCAAGCTCGGCGCCATGCTCAAGCACATCTCCGACCTGATGCGCTCGGGCGACGCCGTGCCCTTGAAGCCGCTCGGCACCGGCATGGCCGATGCGCTGGCCGAGATGTCGGCCAAGGGGCTGGGCTGCGTCGTCATTGTCGACGGCCGCGGCCACGTCGCCGGCATCATCACGGACGGCGATCTCCGCCGGAAGATGCGCGCTGATCTCCTGTCCGTCTCGGTCGACGAGATCATGACCGCCAACCCGCGCACCGTCCGCCGCGAGGCGCTCGCCTCCGAGGCGCTGGAGATCCTGAACTCCGCCAAGATCACGACCTTGATCGTGACAGACGGCGCCAAGCCGGTCGGCATCCTGCACATGCACGACCTGCTGCGGGCCGGGGTGGCGTGATCTTACACGCCATGGCCGCTGAGTTCGACCTCGACAAATATCTCGCGCGCATCGGCTATCGCGGGCCGTTGACGCCGACGTTCGGCACGCTCGCCGGATTGCAGGCGGCGCATGTCGATGCGATCGCGTTCGAAGGCATCGATCCGCTGCTCGGCCGGCCCGTGAACATCGATCTCGCGTCGGTGCAGGCCAAGGTCGTCGACGGCCGCCGCGGCGGCTATTGCTTCGAGCAGAACGCGCTGCTCAAGGCGGCGCTGGAGACGATCGGCTTTGCGGTGACGCCGCTGTCGGCGCGCGTGCGCTGGCGGCTCGAGGCGGACGCGCCGCTGACGCCGCGCACGCATATGATGCTCAAGGTCGACCTGCCGGAAGGGCCGCATCTCGCCGATGTCGGCTTCGGCTCCTGCCTGCTGGATACGCCGCTGCGGATGGTCGCCGATATCGAGCAGCCGACCGCAATGGGCACGTTCCGCCTGACGCACTCGGATGGCCTTTATTGGCTGGCGGCGAAGCAGCCGGCCGGCTGGCGCACGATGTATGTGTTCGATCTGGTGCCGCAGATTCACGCCGACTATGTGCTCGGCAACTGGTTCACCTCGACCAGTCCGTTGACACCGTTCACCTCGATGCTGATCCTGGAGCGGCTGACATCAGAGGCGCGCTACCGGCTCGTCAATCGCCGCTTCGTCGTCGAGGCGCGCGATGGTGAGCTGAGGAGTGAGCGCATCATCGAGTCGCCGGAGGCGCTGCGCGAGGTGATCGACGAGGTGTTCGGCGTCACGCTTCCGGTGCCCGTCGGGACGATCTGGACGCGGATCGAGGGGTGAGCGAGATGCGGGACGCGTTTGATCTGGACGGATATCTCGCCCGCATTGGCTATCACGGGCCACGCGCGCCCGATCTGCCGACGCTCACGGCGCTGCAGGCGGCGCATGTCGACGCGATCACGTTCGAGGCGCTCGATCCGCTGCTGGGGCGTCCGGTCCATGTCGATCTGCCTTCGGTCCAGCAGAAGCTCGTGCGGAGCCGCCGCGGTGGCTATTGCTTCGAGCAGAACGTGCTGTTCCAGGCGGCGCTGGAAGCGATCGGCTTCAATGTCACCGGGCTGACGGGGCGCGTGCGCTGGCGCTCGGCGCCGGATGATCCGCTCGGTCCGCGCCAGCACATGATGCTATTGGTCGAGCTCGATGGCCGTCCGCATCTCGTCGATGTCGGCTTCGGCATCTGCATGATGGATGCGCCGATTCCGCTCGAGGTCGGTCCAGAGCGGCAGACGGCGATGGGCACGTTTCGCATCGGCAAATGGAACGGGCTCTACACGATCAGTGCGAAGCAGCCGACGGGCTGGCGGATGATGTATGCGTTCGACCTCGTGCCGCAGATCCACGCCGACTACGTGCTCGGCAGCTGGTACACCTCGACCAGCCCCAACGTGCCGGCCACGCATACGCTGATGATGGAACGCGTGGAGCGCGGCGTGCGGCACAAGCTGGTCAGCCGCCGCTATCAGCTGCAGGCGCGCGATGGCGCTGTCGTCGAGGAGCGGATGATCGAAAGCGCCGCGGAGCTCGGCCGCGTCATCGACGAGGTCTTCAGGGTGACGCCGCCCGTGGCGGTCGAAGAGATCTGGCTCCGGACCACGCCCTGATCGTTGCCGATTGCGCGATATGCCCGGCTCGCGTCGTCGCGCTCCAATCGATTTGATTGGAATGTCGGCGTGGCCATTGTGTTTATCTTAAGGGTTGCACCTTTAGGTTGCGGGAACCGAAGGGGATCGCAGCGTCCTGCCGTCGAACAATGGGGACCGTCTGACATGACCGACATCGTGACGCTCGCGGCGCGTGCCATCCTGCCGGGCACGTCGGCCACGAAGGCCGGCACCCGTCGCCGCACGCGGCCGTACCCCGCCTGAGCTCAGGGCCGCGCATCGCGCGGCTCATCCGAGCTGGCCTGATGGCCGGGACGGGTGGGGGCTTCACGGTGGCGCGTCGACTCTGACGCTTCGACGCTGATCCGATCGATCATGGGACGACGGCCTGACCTGCCACTTCAGGCCGTGCGGACCCCCATGTCGAGGAAGCCCCCACCCCTTTTTATTGCGAGATGGCTTCGATCTGTGACCGCGAAGACAGTGCGGCGGCAGGTCGAGTCCAACTGAACGGGCTCGGCCCAATCAACCCTCGACAGCCCCCTGCTCAGCGCGGCAGCTCGGTCTTGCCCATCAGGAACTTGTCGACCGCCTGCGCGCACAGGCGGCCTTCGCGGATCGCCCACACGACCAGCGACTGGCCGCGGCGCATGTCGCCGGCTGTGAACACCTTCGGCAGCGAGGTCTGATAGTCGGTCAGGTTGGCCTTGACGTTGCCACGCGGGTCGAGGTCGACACCGAGGCTCTTGAGCAGACCCTCGTGCACCGGATGGACGAAGCCCATCGCCAGCAGGACGAGATCGGCTGCGAGCTCGAACTCGGTGCCCGGGATCGGCTTGAACTGCGCATCGACGCGCACGCAATGCATCTTCCTGACCGCGCCGTTCTCGCCTTCGAACTTCTGGGTCAGCACGGCGAATTCGCGAACCGCGCCTTCGGCCTGGCTCGACGACGTCCGCATCTTCAGCGGCCAGTTCGGCCAGGTCATTGCCTTGTTCTCGCGCTCCGGCGGTGCCGGCATGATCTCGAGCTGGGTGACGGAGAGGGCGCCCTGGCGCAGCGAGGTGCCGATGCAGTCGCTGCCAGTGTCACCGCCGCCGATGACGACGACATGCTTGCCGCCGGCGAGAATCTCGGTGGCGTTCACAGGCTCGTTGCCGACGCGGCGGTTCTGCTGCGGCAGGAAGTCCATCGCGTAGTGGATGCCGGTGAGATCGCGGCCCGGGATCGGCAGGTCGCGCGGCGCTTCCGCGCCACCGGTCAGCGCCACGGCGTCGTAATCCTTCAGCAGGGTCTTGGCGTCGAGCCCATCCTTGCCGCCAACATGGGCGCCGTAGTGGAACACGACGCCTTCGCCTTCCATCTGCGCGATGCGGCGATCGATGATGCCCTTCTCCATCTTGAAGTCGGGAATGCCGTAGCGGAGCAGGCCGCCGGCCTTGGCGTTCTTCTCATAGACATGGACGTCGTGGCCGGCGCGCGCGAGCTGCTGGGCGGCAGCGAGGCCGGCGGGGCCGGCGCCAACGATCGCGACCTTCTTGCCGGTCTTGACGGCGGCGGGCTCGGGCTTGATCCAGCCCTGCTCGAAGGCCTTATCGACGATCGCGCATTCGATCGTCTTGATGGTCACCGGATTGTCGTCGATGTTCAGTGTGCACGACGCCTCGCACGGGGCAGGGCAAATGCGGCCGGTGAACTCCGGGAAGTTGTTGGTCGAGTGCAGGTTGCGCGACGCCTCTTCCCAGTTGCCGTTGTAGATCAGGTCGTTCCAGTCCGGGATCTGGTTGTTGACCGGGCAGCCGGTGGTGCCTGGCGCGGCCGAGCCGGTGCCGTGGCAATAGGGGATGCCGCAATTCATGCAGCGCGCCGCCTGGTCACGCAGCTCCTTCTCGGAGAGCGGCACCACGAATTCCTGGAAATGCTTCAGCCGTTCGGCAACCGGCGCGTACTTGCGATCGTGCCGCTCGATTTCGAGAAAACCTGTGACCTTGCCCATGACCTGTGACGTCCCTGACTGCTCGGGCCTCATGGCTCGAGACGGCGCTTTCGCGCCTCCTCACCATGAGGGTTTAGTTTCCTGCTTCTCCTCACCCTGAGAAGCGGCGCTTGCGCCGCGTCTCGAAGGGCGAGGCCCGTCTGCTGGCCTCATGGTTCGAGACGGCGCTTCGCGCCTCCTCACCATGAGGAATTTGCTTCCCGCTTCTCCTCCCCCTGAGGAGCGGCGCTTGCGCCGCGTCTCGAAGGGCGAGGCCCCGCTGTTGGCCTCATGGTTCGAGACGGCGCTACGCGCCCTCCTCACCATGAGGGGCGACATCAGGCCCCGATCGCGATCTTCGGCTCGGCGTCGGCCTTGGCCGCGAGCTCGCGCAGCGCGCGGCGGTACTCCACCGGCATGACCTTGCGGAACTTCGGCGCAGAGTCCTTCCAGTTCGCCAGGATGTCGGCGGCGCGCTTGGAGCCGGTGGCCTTGGCGTGGCGCGAGATCAGGACGTGCAGCCGCTCGACGTCGGACGCGAGCAGGTTCTTGAACACGTCGACCCGGCCATGCGCCTCGAGATCGCCCATCTGGTGATAGGTGTCCTCGGCGATCATCTCCTCCGACAGCACCGGCTCGAGCTCGACCATCGCCATGTTGCAATGCTTGTCGAAGTCTCCGGCCTCGTCCAGCACATAGGCGACGCCACCCGACATGCCCGCGGCGAAGTTGCGTCCGGTCTTGCCGAGCACGACGACGATGCCGCCGGTCATGTACTCGCAGCAATGATCGCCCGCGCCCTCGACGACGGCGACCGCGCCCGAGTTACGCACCGCGAAGCGCTCGCCGGCGATACCGCGGAAGAAGCACTCGCCGGAGATCGCGCCATACATCACGGTGTTGCCGACGATGATCGATTCCTCCGGCACGATGCCGGAGTTGCGTGGCGGCTTGACGATGATGCGGCCGCCCGACAGGCCCTTGCCGACATAGTCGTTGCCTTCGCCTTCGAGTTCGAAGGTCACACCGTTGGCGAGCCAGGCGCCGAACGCCTGGCCGGCGGTGCCCTTGAGGCTGACGTGGATCGTATCCTGCGGCAGGCCGGCATGGCCGTAGATCTTGGCCACCGCACCGGACAGCATCGCGCCCGCCGAACGGTCGGTGTTGTTGATCTCGGCATCGATTCTGACCGGCGCGCCGCGGTCGAGCGCAGGCCTGGCCTGCTCGATCAGCCTGCGGTCGAGCACGGCCTCGAGATGATGGTCCTGCTTCTCGGCGTGATGGATCTTCTGGCCCGGCGCCTCCTTCTGCTTGACGAACAGCTTGGAGAAATCGAGGCCCTTGGCCTTCCAATGCGCGACCAGCCTGGACTGGTCGAGCATCTGGGTCTGGCCGACCATCTCATTGAACGAGCGGTAGCCGAGAGCAGCCATGATCTCGCGGACCTCCTCGGCGACGAAGAAGAAGAAGTTGATCACGTGCTCGGGCTGGCCGGTGAAGCGCTTGCGCAGCACCGGGTCCTGGGTCGCGACGCCCACGGGGCAGGTGTTGAGGTGGCACTTGCGCATCATGATGCAGCCGGCCGCGATCAGGGGCGCGGTGGCGAAGCCGAACTCGTCGGCGCCGAGCAGCGCGCCGATGACGACGTCACGGCCGGTGCGGAAGCCGCCGTCGACCTGGACCACGATACGGCTGCGCAGCCGCTCGCGGACCAGGGTCTGGTGCGTCTCGGCAAGGCCGATCTCCCACGGCGACCCGGCATGCTTGATCGAGGTCAGCGGCGAGGCACCGGTGCCGCCCTCGAAGCCAGCGATCGTGACATGGTCGGCGCGCGCCTTGGCAACGCCGGCGGCCACCGTACCGACGCCCACTTCGGACACCAGCTTCACCGAGACCTGACCGTCGGGATTGACGTTCTTCAGGTCGTAAATGAGCTGCGCGAGATCCTCGATCGAATAGATGTCGTGATGCGGCGGCGGCGAGATCAGGCCGACGCCCGGGGTCGAGTGGCGCACCTTGGCGATGGTGGCGTCGACCTTGTGGCCGGGCAATTGGCCGCCTTCGCCGGGCTTGGCACCCTGCGCCATCTTGATCTGCATCATGTCGGAGTTGACGAGATACTCCGTCGTCACGCCGAACCGGCCGGAGGCGACCTGCTTGATCGCCGATCGCATCGAATCGCCGTTCGGCAGCGGCTTGAAGCGGTCGGCTTCCTCGCCGCCTTCGCCGGTGTTCGACTTGCCGCCGATCCGGTTCATGGCGATCGCCAGCGTCGTGTGCGCCTCGCGCGAGATCGAGCCGAACGACATGGCACCCGTGGCGAAGCGCTTGACGATGTCCTTGGCCGGCTCGACTTCGTCGAGCGGGACCGGCTTGCGCCTGTCGTCCTCGGCCGACTTGATCCGGAACAGGCCACGCAGGGTCAGCAGCCGCTCGGACTGCTCGTTAAGCAGCTTGGCGAACGCCTGGTAGCGCTCTCTCGAATTGCCGCGCACCGCATGCTGCAGGGTCGCGACCGATTCCGCGGTCCAGGCATGGTCCTCGCCGCGGGTGCGGAAGGCATATTCGCCGCCGACGTCGAGCGCCGTCTTGTAGACCAGCGCGTCGCCGAACGCGTCGCGATGGCGGCGCGCGGTCTCCTCGGCGATCTCGGGCAGGCCGACGCCTTCGATCGGAGTGTGGGTGCCGTAGAAGAACTTCTGCACGAATTCGGCCTTCAGGCCGACCGCATCGAAGATCTGCGCTCCGCAATAGGACTGATAGGTCGAGATGCCCATCTTCGACATGATCTTGAGCAGACCCTTGCCGATCGACTTGATGTAGCGCTTGACGACCTCGTAGTCGCTGAGCGCGCCCGGCAGCTTGTCCTTCAGCGCGACGATGGTCTCGAAGGCGAGATAAGGATTGATCGCCTCGGCGCCGTAGCCGGCCAGGCACGCGAAGTGATGCACCTCGCGCGGCTCGCCGCTCTCCACGACGAGACCGACCGAGGTGCGAAGGCCGGTGCGGATCAGATGATGATGCACGGCGGCGCAGGCGAGCAGCGACGGAATCGGAATCCGGTCGGCCGACACCATGCGGTCGGACAGGATGATGATGTTGACGCCCTCGCGCACCGCGGCTTCGGCCCGGCCGCAGAGATCGTCGAGCACCTGCTCGAAGCCGGCTGCGCCCAGGCTCGCATCGAACGTGGTGTCGAGCGTGCGCGAGACGAAGTGGCTGTCGGAGACCTCCGAGATCGAGCGGATCTTCTCCAAATCCGCGTCGGTCAGGATCGGCTGATGCACCTCGAGCCGCTTGGTCGAGGCAACGCCTTCGAGGTCGAACAGGTTCGGCCGCGGACCGATGATCGAGACCAGGCTCATCACCAGCTCCTCGCGGATCGGGTCGATCGGCGGGTTGGTGACCTGGGCGAAGTTCTGCTTGAAGTAGGTGAACAGCAGCTTGGGCTTGTCCGACAGCGCCGAGATCGGCGCGTCGTTGCCCATCGAGCCCATGGCCTCCTCGCCGGTCGAGGCCATCGGCGTCATCAGGATGTTGATGTCCTCGGCCGTGTAGCCGAACGCCTGCTGCCGGTCGAGCAGCGGCAGGTTGGTGCGCGCGCCCGTGGTCGGGGCGTCCGGCAGCTTCTCGACCTGGATCTGGGTACGGCCGAGCCACTCGGTGTAGGGATGGCTGGCGGCGAGCTGTGCCTTGATCTCGTCATCCGGAATCAGGCGGCCCTGTTCGAGGTCGACGAGCAGCATCTTGCCCGGCTGCAGCCGCCACTTGGTGACGATCTGGTCCTCCGGAATCTTGAGCACGCCCATCTCGGACGCCATCACGATGCGGTCGTCCTTGGTCACGAGATAGCGCGCCGGCCGCAGGCCGTTGCGGTCGAGCGTGGCGCCGATCTGGCGGCCGTCGGTGAAGGCGATCGCCGCCGGGCCGTCCCACGGCTCCATCAGCGCGGCGTGATATTCGTAGAACGAGCGGCGCTCCTCGGTCATCAGCGGATTGCCGGCCCACGCTTCCGGGATCATCATCATGACCGCGTGCGGCAGCGAGTAGCCGCCCTGCACCAGGAATTCGAGCGCGTTGTCGAAGCAGGCGGTGTCGGACTGCCCCTCGTAAGAAATCGGCCAGAGCCGGCTGATGTCCTTGCCGAACAGCTCGGACGACACCGAGGCCTGCCGCGCCGCCATCCAGTTGACGTTGCCGCGCAGGGTGTTGATCTCGCCGTTATGCGCGATCATCCGGTACGGGTGAGCCAGCGACCAGGTCGGGAAGGTGTTGGTCGAGAACCGCTGATGCACCAGCGCCAGCGCGCTCTCGAAGTCCGGCTCGTGCAGATCGGCGTAGTACTTGCCGAGCTGGTCGGCCAGGAACATGCCCTTGTAGATCACGGTCCGGCATGACATCGAGCACGGATAGTAGCCCGACATGCCGCGGTCGCGGCGCTGATAGATCGCCTGCGAGATCGACTTGCGGAGGATGTAGAGCTTGCGCTCGAACTCGTCCTCGGTCTTGGCGGCGCCGTTGCGGCCGATGAACACCTGCATGCTGCGCGGCTCGGTCGGCTTCACCGTCACGCCCAGCGAGGAGTTGTCGGTCGGCACGTCGCGCCAGCCGAGCAGCACCAGGCCCTCGTCCTCGATCTGGTCGGCGATGATGCTCTTGATGACGTTGCGCCAGGCCTCGTCGCGCGGCATGAACAGCGCGCCGATGGCGTATTCGCCGGGGGCGGGCAGGGTGAATCCGAGCTCCTTCGCCTTGCGGGCGAAGAAGGCGTGCGGGATCTGGACCAGGATGCCGGCACCGTCGCCGAAGCGCGGATCGGCGCCCACCGCGCCGCGGTGTTCGAGGTTGCACAGGATGCTCAGCGCGTCGGCGACGATCTGATGCGACCTCTCACCCTTGATGTTGGCGATGAAGCCGACGCCGCAGGAATCCTTCTCCTGTGCGGGGTCATACAGGCCCTCGGCCTCCGGGCGCCACGTATGTAATTCGCGGGTGATCTCGGCCGGTTTTTCGTGCGAATCCACAGCCAGCACCACGCCGCCCAACTTCTCGTGCTCGACCTTCGATCCGCTCATATCCGTCCCCATCAATTATTGGTCAGGGTCTTCACCACAGTCCGGTACAGTCAGTCCGGCGCACCCCGGGCGCTGCGCGGGCCCTTCTCCAGAGCCAACGCTCGTCCTTTTCAGCGAGCCACATTGCAGAATTCAAGCCAGTCGCCGGGTGACGATAAGTCCCCGCCGGACGACCACGGCCTGTTCATGTCGCAGCGCCCTCGGGCGCCGTAACATCATTGCAAAGTCTCGGTCACCTTTGCAACGAAATTTTAGACAGCATTTCTGTCCTAACCCGCAAGATGCCAAAGTTCAGGCTATCACACAAGCGCGGCGGAGTCCTCGGCCCATAGCCGCCCGGGCGCGCAAACCCCCGGCAATTCTTCCGGTCTGAACGCTGCGCCCGGCTGTCCGGTCATCGGCCTCGTTCGATCTTGAAACCTTTCGCCTTGATCCCGCCCATCCTCCGACCCAGCGCCGCCGGAATCACGGCAGAACGTCCGCGGCACTTGAGAAGAAGCGAACAGCTTCACGTGCGGGGGCATGCAGGAGCTTTGAGCCATGAAGTTGCTAGTTGGAGCCGTCTCGGCCTCGTTGATCGCGACATTTGCGTGTGCGGCGCAGGCCGAGCCGCTGCCGCCGTCCGGCGTTCGCGCGCCCTACACGGCAGTCTCCGATTTCGATACGCCTTATCCGGATCTGCCGCCGCCGGCCGTCGTGCCCGCGCCACCGCCGCGCTACGGCTACCGGCCGGCGCCCGACGACGGTTACCGCGACGAGCGCTATGCGCCGCCGGCACCGGTCTACCGCCAGGATGGTTATCAGCAGGACTACGGCTACGCGCCGGCATTCCTTCCTGTGCACGAGGTCTATGCCATCCTGCGTGACAACGGCTTCTCGCCGCTCGGCGCGCCGCGGCAGCGCGGCAATGTCTATGTCGTGGCGGTGCTCGATCGCCAGGGCGAGGATGGCAAGCTCGTGGTCGATGCCCGGTCGGGCCGCATCATCCGCTTCGTGCGGGCGTTCCAGTGGGGCGAGGACTACGAGCGGATGCGCTACGAGCCGCCGCGCGGCGGTCTTGACCGTCTGCCGCCGCCGGCCGTGATCCGGGCCGATCCACGGCTGGTCCCGGCCATGCCGGCCGCACCGCGGGTCGCCGCGGTGATGCCGACCCAGCCGAAGGTCCCGACGCCTGCAGCACGGCCGGTGGCGCGGGCGCCGCAGACCGCAGCGCTCAACCCGAAGCCGGCGGAGGCCCCCAAGGCGGCTGCGCCCCGTCCCGCGGACATCAAGCCGGCCGATGCGAGACCCGCCGACGTGAAGCCTGCGGAGACGAAGCCGGTTGAGGCCAAAGCCGACGAGCCGAAGGCGAGTGAGGGCAAGACGAGTGAGCCCAAGACCCTCCAGTCAGCAGCCACTGCGCCGCAGACGACTGGATCGGTCGCGGAACCCGCGCCGAAGCCCGCACCGCAGATCCTGCCAACGGCGAAGATGCCGGCCGTGCAGGGGCTGGACTAGCGGCAGTCAGACGGGTCTGCCCAGCCGCCTGCCATCACCACATTTGTCATCGCCCGGCTTGACCGGGCGATCCGGTAAACACCAGCATCTCGGTCACTCACCACCGCCGCGGCGTACTGGGTGCCCGCTGGAGCCTGTCATCGGGCTCGCCGAAGGCGAGACCCGATGGCGGGCATGACGGCGGAGGTGGAGGCTACCGGGGCAGACATCCCAGCGACGGTCACGCTACTCGTGCTGCCCGGCGGCCTTCAGGATCAGGTCCGCGACCTCCTTCGGATGCGACACCAGCGACAGGTGCCCGGCGTCGAGCTCGATCGTGGTCGCCTTCATGCGGCTGGCGAGGAAGCGCTCGAAATCCGGATCGATGGTCTTGTCCTGCTTCGACACTGCATAGAATGACGGCTTGTCGTGCCAGGCTGCCTGCGTGGTGCGGTTGCCGAAGATCGTCGCCGCCGTCGGCCACTGCACCGCGTAGAGCTCCTTCGCCGTCGTCGCATCGACGCCATTGGCGAAGTACTTCAGGAAGGCGTCCTCGTTGAGCCTGGTCTCGCCGTCATGGTCGACGATGCCGGCGCGCGCCGGCGGCGTCGGATATTGGCCGGCGAGCTTGACGAAGTCCTCGCCCGCATCCGGTGCGCGGGCCGCGACATAGACCAGCGCGCTGACCTTCGGATCGGTGCCGACCTCGCTCACCACGGTGCCGGCCCAGGAATGGCCGACCAGCACGGCCGGTCCATCCTGCTCCGCCAGCGCATGTCGCGTCGCTGCGGCCGAGTCCGCCAGCGAGGTCAGCGGATTCTGCACGGCCGTGACCTTGAGGCCGGCGGCCTGCAGATAGGGGATAACCCTCGCCCAGCTGGAGCCATCGGCCCAGGCGCCGTGCACCAGCACGACGTTGTGGACCTTGGGCGGCGGCGCGGGCTGTGCGAGGGCAGGGCCGGCAAACGCCGTCAGCGCTGCGACCAGCGAGAGAGTGCGAAGAACGTTCATGTCAGGCTCCAGTGTCGGGTTTGGCGGTGTGATCACTGGCGTCTTCGCGAGTCGGCGGAGGCTGTTACCGTCGTCACGATCGTTTGATGCAACGCAGCAGAGCACAAAAAAGCGCCCCGGTTGCCCAGCGCGTTCGCATTCCTGAGTGCGGGTGCGGGCCCGGCGGGGGGGCAGCGGTCGTGCCGCAACCGGCACCGGCTTCGAGAATGTACATCAAGGCGATGAGATCAGGTCTGATCCAGCAACAGAGGTGCACCTTTGGCTCGGAGCGAGGTTGTGGTCTTGCTCGTGTTCTCGCATCAGGTGTGGCGGATGGTCACGGTTGCGGTCTGGCGACGAACCCGAAGTCGGCACGGTGCAACGAACATTTGCCAGTCAGATGAAGGGCATCCGTAAATCTCATTTGCACCCTCACGAGGAGTTATTCCGATGAAGCGCATTACCCTCAATCGTGTTTCCGCTCTCGCCGCGGCAATCTCGGCAACGTTCCTGCTGACCGCTGCCCACGCGACCGTCCCGTCCGCCGCTCCGTTCGATACGATCGGCGCTCCGGTGCAGACGGCAGGCCTCTCCTGGCGCTGCGGCAAGAACAACCCGGCCTCGTGGGGCACGTTCGGCAACGGCTGCCTGAAACAAAAGCGCGCGGCCCGGCGCAATGCATCCGTCATCGGCCCGGATCTGTCGCAGCCGGCGTGACGGGGAAACATGATCAAACCCTGGAGGCAGGCGGCCTCCGGGGTCTCCCCTGTACCAGATTGCAGCGTGACTTCTAATTCAGTCACCGCGTTTGGCGAAACGCGGGGCAATCCTGCCAGGTGATACGCAACCGACCCCGTCCCCACCGACCACGCCGTCGTCGGCGAACCCGTGCAAGCACCGCCACCGCTGGCTGTGAGCATTGCCATCGCACTACGATCAACTACGCGACACATGCAGCAGGATTTTGCCAGAACGCGGCGGGCAACGCTGCGGACCTGACGCGTCAGCCCCACCGCGTCTCGCGGACCTGAGGCAAGCATAGCGAAACGCCCCGGTTGCCCGGGGCGTTTGCATTCATCGGTACGGGTGCGCGATTACGCGGCGGCCTTCTCGGCCGAGCCTTCGATGACCGGCTGCTCGGACTTCGCGTTGATCGAGATCGGAATCGAACGGGGCTTCTTCGCCTCCGGGATCTCGCGAACGAGGTCGACGTGGAGGAGGCCGTTCTCGAGGCTGGCGTTCTTCACCACCACGTGGTCGGCGAGCTGGAAAGAGCGCTCGAACGCACGGGCAGCGATGCCGCGGTACAGCACCTCGCTCTTCTTGGTGTTCTCGTTGGCGGCCTTCTCGCCCTTGATCGTCAGCGTGTTTTCCTTCGCGACGAGGGAGAGTTCATCCTGGCCAAAGCCGGAGACGGCGACGGTGATGCGGTAGGCGTTCTCACCGGTGCGCTCGATATTGTAGGGCGGATAGCCGGAGCTGGGCTCGGCGGTCGCCTGGTCGAGCAGCGAAAACAGACGGTCGAAACCGACGGTGGAACGATAGAAGGGGGTGAGATCGTAGGTACGCATGGTCAAAGTCCTCCATTGAGCGACTGTTTGGCAAACCCGCCCGCCATCGGGCCGGGCTGTCGTGCAGCCGAGGTGGCCTGCACGATTTCGATATGGGTCGGACGTTTCGCGGTTCAAGAGCCCCCAAGATCTGCTCTTTTTGCCGGTCTACCTCTTGATTCCCGGCGTCTTTCACCTATTCGATGGACGCCTCATGACGCTCGTCTCGATTCCCGCCAATCCCGTTCCCGAGAACGCCACCGCCGGCACCATCAAGACTCCCGATGGCGCCGAGCTGCGCTTTGCGCGCTGGGCGCCGCCGGCCGGGCGCAAGGGCACGGTGTGCGTGTTCACCGGCCGCAGCGAGTCGATCGAGAAGTATTTCGAGACCGTGCGCGACCTGCGCGACCGCGGCTTTGCGGTCGCGATCATCGATTGGCGCGGCCAGGGCCATTCGTCGCGGCGGCTGCGCGATTCCCGCAAGGGCTATGTACGCTCGTTCTCGGACTACGAGATCGACGTCGAGACCTTCGTCACGCAGGTGGTGCTGCCGGATTGTCCGCCGCCTTATTTCGCGCTGGCGCATTCGATGGGCGGCACGGTGCTGCTCAGGCTGGCGCATTCCGGCAAGCGCTGGTTCGACCGTGTCGTGCTGTCGGCGCCGATGATCGACCTCCCGGGCCGCCGCACCTCGCTGCCGGCGCGGCTGCTGCTGCGGGCGATGCGGATCGCCGGGCAGGGCGGCCGCTACGTGCCCGCCGGCAATGACGAGATCAGCGGGCTCGCGCCGTTCGTCAACAATCCGCTGACGTCGGACCCGGTGCGCTATGCGCGCAACGCCGCGATCCTCGAGGAGGACCCGACGCTCGGCATCGCCTCGCCCACGGTGGCCTGGGCCGATGCCGCGTTCTCGGCCATGATGACCTTCCGCGGCATGACCTATCCGTCCCAGATCCGCCAGCCGATCCTGATGCTGGCGGCCTCCAGCGACACCGTGGTGTCGACGGCGGCGATCGAGGAGTTCGCCTATCATCTGCGCGCCGGCTCGCACCTCGTCATCGCCGGCGCCAAGCACGAGATCCTGCAGGAGCAGGACCGCTACCGCTCGCAATTCTGGGCCGCGTTCGACGCCTTCGTGCCGGGCACGCCGCTGTTCGGCTGAGCCGGCCGCAGCGTTGCTGGACACCCCGCGGCCTTGCGGGCTAGACCTCATCGAGCATCCCTCGGGCGGTGACGGCGGGTCGTGAGCAAGGCGCAGAACAGGTTGCAGGTGCAGGCGCTGCAGGAGGCGATCCACGCGCTGCGCGCGCGGCAGTTCGCCCGCGCCGAGCAGATCGCCGCCTCGATCCTGAGAACCAGCAAGACCGACCGAGCGGCGCTGCTGGTCTTTGCGCATGCGCTGCTCGGCCAGCAGCGCGCGAGCGAGGCGATCGGCCCGCTGGAGAAGGCGGCGCTGCGCGGCAGCGATCCCGAGCTCGAGATGCTGCTCGGCGCGGCCCTGTGCGACGCGCGCCGCGCGGCGGAGGGGATCGCGCAGTTGCGCAAGACCGCGGCGCGGCGGCCGCCGTTCCTGCCGGCCTTTCAGGAACTGGCGGGACGGCTTGCCAAATCCGGACAGCTCGGTGACGCGATCGCCGTCATCGAGGAGGCGCTGACGCTGTCGCCCGACAGTGTCGATCTCAAGCTCGATCTGGCGCGGCTGTGCCTGCAGGCCAATGATCGCGCCCGCGCCCGCGCCAGCCTGGTCACGGCGCGCGAGGCGGCGCCCGGCCGTCCCGACATTCTGATCGAACTGGCCTGGGCGCTGTTCCTCGACGGCGACTATGCCGAGGCGGCCGCGACCTACAAACACGCGCTCGGCCTGCGGCCCGAGGACACGCAGACCCGCGCCAATCTCGCGATGTGCCTGATGGAGATGGGCGACCGCGACGGCGCCGAGGCCGCGTTGCGCACCATCATGCGCGGCCGGCCGCATCTGCTCAGCCGTGCGGCCTATACGCTGGCGGTGAGCTCGCACGGCCGCTTCTTCTTCCGTCCCAGCGACGCCGCCAAGTTTCTCGGCGCCAACGGGGCAGGGGCGGTCAAGCCCTGAACGTCTTGCGATACAGGCCCTGCTCGCGCTTCAGCGCGTCGCGCACGGCGTGAACCTCGGCGATCTCTTCGTCGGTGAAGGCGGACGTCTGCATTGTCCACGCCTGCCGCTTCACGGGAATGCATTGCGCGACCGGCGTGCCCTTCGGCAGCACGCCGCGAAACGCCGTATCGTGCCAATGCGCCGGGAAGTGCACGAAGCTGTCGTGAAACCGGTCGCTGTCGACGAGGCCGGTCACGGTGGTGAACGGCAGGTCGAAGCGGTTGACGGGGTGGGTGAACAACAGCGCCCAGCCCTCCGGCGCCTCGATGGTCCAAAGATTGTGAAACTTGAGCAGGAAGCGGTCGGGCTCGAACAGCGGCGAGCCCGTGACCTGCGCGACGTCGTGGAAGCTGACCGGCGAGCGCGGGAAATCGATCGCGCCGCCCGGCGGCAGCTCGTTGTCCCAGCGGATGCCGCCGTCCTCGATTACGAGGTCGCACACCAGCGGAATCAGGAAACCGGACGTCATGGCGTCGATGAACGGCGGGCAGCGCTTGACGGTCTGTTCCTCGGCCTGGTTGAGCGCACTGAATGCGGTGGCCGGCATCGTCTTGATCCAGTCGGGCACGCCCATCGGCGCCGGCACCGGCGGCGGAATGAGGCCTTCGAGTTCTTTCGGACATCGAAATTTCAGCGTCAGCAGGGTGGTCTCGGACATCGGCAGCTCTCATGGTCGACGGGCGAGGTTACGCCCTTCGCCACCGAAACGCCAACGGCCAAGTCCCCAGTCCGTCCGCCGCGATATCCTCGCTTCGACCCGTGATTTGCAGCGATTGCAGATCGTCGTGTATGACCATCTCCAGCGGGCGCCGCGCGGACGCGCATGACTGATCCCGCCGATGATGCGCCAAACGCCATCACGCTTCGGAGCTGCTGGTCGGCAGGAGGGGCGCAATCCGAATCAACGCGCACGAGTGAAACATGGCAGATGAATCAGGGACGGCCCCGAGAATGACGGCGCTTCGCTTGGCGTCGCGGAGCGTCTGCGCGGTCCTGGTCGGGACGTTCATCGCGATGTCAGCTCATGCGGCGGCGGCCCAGGACTCGAGCCCGGCGGAGCAGATCTCGGCGTTCCGCCTCAAGAACGGCGAGGGCCGCGTCACCCGCGATGCCACGCTCGACCGCATCGCGATGGAGCAGGCGCGGGCGATGGCCGAGAAGGATGATCTCAGCCATGAGGTGCTCGGCCCATTCACGCGTCGCGTCGCGCCGTCCAAGGCCGGCCGCGCTGCCGAGAACATCGCCTATGGCTATGACAATTTCGACAGGACGCTCGGGCAGTGGATCAATTCCGCCGGCCACCGCAAGAACCTGCTGCTGCCGAAGGCGACCAAGGTCGGCATCGCCAGCGCGAAGACGACCAGCGGCAAGCGGACCTATTGGGCGATGGTGATCGCCGGCGACTACGACAGCGACCGGCCGAAGGGCGGTCCCAAGGGCAAGAGCAAGGGCAAGCCGGTGGTCGCGCAGGCCAAGCCCGCTTCCAAGTCCGATGCCCGGCCGCAGACGCGTTGGGGCGCCAAGCCGCCGGCCCCCGGCTCGAAGGAGTGCCATCTCAACATCAAGGTCATCGGTCTGTGCATCTGACACCGCCGCCTCAGCGCGGCGGCTTGAGGTGCAGATAGCCCGGGTCGAAATCGCCGATCGCGCACATCCGCGGCCAGTTGTGCACCGTCAGCGTGCCGCTGCGGAAATCGACCACGCGGCTGGCGCGCAGCTCGACCAGCGTGCGGTTGACGGTCGCGATCGCCATGCCCAGCGCTTCGCCGAGCTGGATCAGGCTGAGCGGCAGCTGCAACTGGTCGCCGCGGACATGGCCCAGCGCGCGGGCGCGGTAGAACAGCTCGCAGAACAGATGCGCCATGCGCGCCGGCTTGGTCCGCGCACTGTTGTTGGTGATGGCCTCGCGGAACATCGCCGCATCGATCAGCGTCTCGCGCCAGATCGCGAAGCCCAGCGACGGCCGCCGGCTGATCGCGCGCGTCAGCTCCTTGTGTGCGATGCCCGCCACCAGGACCGGGCCCAACGCACAGACCGCATGGTCCATGCGCTCGAGGAACAGCGCCTGAGCATCCGGCCAGTCGCCGGCCATATGAAACGAGAGATATTGGCGGCCGCCGCCCGACAGCAGATGATAGCGTGCCACCCATCCGGACAGCACGACAACCGTCCGATCCGGCTCGTCGCCCTGCCGGATCAGGTCCTCATGATCGGCCAGCTCGCGCGGTGCAAAGCTGAACGTCCTGATCTCGGCGATGTCGTCGCCGGACAGCCGGGAATGTTCTTTGAGCTTGTTGACGACGATCTTATCGGCTTCCATCGAAATCGCGCTCGTCGATCCTTCTGCGTATCAAATGAGATGATGCGGACAGCAGTTCCGCCTAAAGTCGCTGCGGTATCCGGGGATGTGAAGGGAGTGCCGGACGCAGCAGGGAGAACGATCGTGCCCCACCTCGCGTTCCTTGACCGGCTGCGCCGATTGTTCGGCGTCGCCGGGCCGCATATCGACATCATTGCAGCGGCGTTGACCGCGGGACGGCTGAAACAGCCGGCCCACCCGATGTCCGATCAGGAGCTGTCGCGCGCGATCCGCGAGTTTCAGCGCCAGCCGCCGTCCGACACCAGCTTGAAGAAGCTCGCCCGGCGGCTCCGCGATACCGAGCCGGGCTAGGCTTCCGCCTCGGTGCTTCTCCGGGGGAACCCGGCTTGGCAAGGCCCGCCGATTCGCGCATCACTGGATGATGCTCGACCTCCTTATCCGGCATTGGGTCTCCGCCGCCGGCTTCATGGCCGCAGCGCTGCTGGCGCTGGTGCCGATGCTGGCCGCCGATTGGCCGTTCGCGCTGCTGCTGATCTTCCTGCATTCGCCCGGCTACATGATCCACCAGGTCGAGGAGCACACCGGGGACCGCTTCCGCAGCTTCGTCAACGACGTGATGTTCGGCGGCCGCGAGGCGCTGACCACGATCGACGTGCTCTGGGTCAATTGCTGTGCGGTGTGGGGCATCGATCTCGCCGCGCTCTACGTCGCATGGATTGCCGGTCCAGCCTGGGCGCTGGTCGCACCCTATCTGATGCTGGTCAATTCGCTCGGGCACATCGGCCCGGCGCTGCGCTTCCGCGGCTACAATCCAGGTCTCGTCACCGGCATCGTCCTGTTCATTCCGCTCGGGCTGGTGACGGTGCTCACCATCACCGCGACCGCCGCGCAGCATGCCCTGGGTCTCGGCATCGCGCTGCTGGTGCACGTCGTCATCGCGCTGAACGCGATCCGCCGCGCCCGCGGTGCCGGGCTCGCGAAGGCGTGACGTCTCCGACGCGGCGGCCGGCCTGGACCAATCGCAGACGAGCAGACGCAAGAAGCCCCTCCGTCTCGCACGCGAGAGGAGGGGCTGGCCGATCAGCCCGTCATGTCGAGCCGTCGAACTACTTGCTGTTGGTCTTGGCGCCGGAGTGCGGGCTCATCGTGCCGGTGGTGCCGTTCTGATTGCCGGTGGTGCCGTTGTTCATTCCGGTGTTGTTGTTCATGTCGGTGCCGCTGCTGGACGCGCCGCTCGACGAACCGCCGGTGCCGGCACCGGTCGTTCCGGTGCTGCCCGTTCCGGTGCCGCTCGTGCCGGTTCCGGTGGAATTGCCGGACATGCCGGTTGAACTGCCTGTGCCGCCTCCGGCGCTGCCGCCTGCGCCGCCCGAACCCTGCGCCAGAGCCAATGAGCTCGTCAGTGCGAACGCTGCAGCCAGACCGATCGTGGTGAACTTCTTCATGATGGGGTCCCTATCTCTCGTTGTGAGTGGAGCTAACAGGACGGTGCGCCGGCCGTTCCTGAATTTTCCATCGCATCGAGGTGACCGGGAGTCGCATCGGCGTGCCTGCACATGCTGCGCTGCGGAGCGTTAGGAACTTCACATCGTCGCGACAAACACTGCTGATCACGTGTCGAGGAGTTGGAGCTACTCACAATAACGTTGGAGCTGATGTTCCCTCGCATCTCATGGGCGATCGGTTAATTTCAGTGCGGCGACCATGAATGATCGCGCCTCCTCCGGCACCGATCGTCATTCGCCTGGAGCGAGTTGAACCATCGGCGCCTTCTGAACCGGACGGCGCAGGCGTCTGCGGGACAGATAGAGCAGCACACCGGTGACGGCGAACAGCGGCATCAATGCGGCTGCCAGCAGGAACAGGATCTGGCCCGGCCGGCCCAGAATGCGGCCGCGATGGATGTCGAGGATGCGGGCCAGCACCCGCTCACCCGCCGTTTTCTCGGCGTAGCGCTCCGCCGCGAGCAGCCGGCCGGTCGTGCCGTCGATGCGGAATTCGTCGCGCACGCCGTCTTGCGCGTCGTGCGGCCAGGATCGTGCGCGCACCACCGTGCCGGCGCCGGCCGGCAGGGTGAGCTGAACGGCGGCGAAGCGATCGCCGGCTTCGCGCAGCACGGTCGCCCACACCAGATCGAGCGCAAGCGGCTTCGTCTCCGGACCGGCATCCTCGCGCGGTGCTTTGCCCGGCATCTTCTGCGCAACGGGCGATGCCGGCGTCAGCAGCCGGACCAGGCCGTCCTTGTACCATCCGTACGACCACGACAGGCCGGTCAGCGCCATCACCAGATAGACCGGCAGCAGCCAGGTGCCGATGACGGTGTGCAGCGAGCGGTGCAGGCCGCGGCCGCGCAGGCCAAGCTGCGGCTTGAGCCAGAGCGACGCGCTGGTGGCGCGGCGCGGCCAGCGCAGCACGAGGCCCGTGAGCAGCAGCACCACGAGCCCGAGCACGACGGCGCCGGTGATCCGGCGGCCGGCGCCGTTGCCGTCCCCGGGCAGCAGCAGCCAGCGATGCAGCTTGCGGACGGTCGCGAAGAACGCCTCGCCGCTGATCGGGCCGAGCACGCGGCCGTCATGTGGATCGACGAACACCGAAGGGGGGCGGCCGCCCGTCTCGCCGCGCGCGAAGCGAATGCGCACGGCGGCCTCGGGATCGCGCGACAGCGTGAGCGCGGCCACCTTGCCGCCGTCCGGGCCGGCCTGCAGCCGCGCCACGAGTTCAGCCGGCGTCAGCGGAGCCCCCGCGCGCGGAGGCACCCGCGCCAGCGTGGCGTTGAGGCCGGCCTGGATCTCGTCTTCGAAGCTCATGAGTGCGCCGGTGACGCCGATCACGGTGAGCACCAGCGCCGCCGCGAGGCCAACGATGGAATGGATCTGCAGCAATGCTGGTTTGATGCGGAACTGCCCCACGCGCCGTCCTCTCTGCCCGCCGTCTAGAACTTCACCGTCGCCGACAGCGACACCCGCCTGGCATCGCCGACCGCGACGGTCAGCGCGCTGTTGGCCGAGGGGTAGTAGACGTTGTCGAACAGGTTCTTGACGTTGAGCTGGTAGATCACCGGCAGGTTCTGGTGCCTGGTCTCGTAGCTCGCGAACATGTCGGCGACGACGTAGGACGGCAGCACGAAGCTGTTGGCGGCGTCGCCGGCGCGGTCGCCGACATAGCGCGCGCCGCCGCCGAGCCTGAGCTGGCCGGGCAGGGCGGTGCCGAAATCGTAGACGAGGTAGAGCGAGGCGGTATTGAGCGCGACGTTCTGCAGCCGCTTGCCGGCATAGACCGGGTCGTCCGTGACCCTCGCGTCGGTGTAGCCATAGCTGCCGATCATGCTCCAGCTCTCGGAGATCTTGCCGGTGACGTCGACCTCGGCGCCGCGCGAGCGCACCTTGCCGGCGGTGGTGTATTCGACGACGTTGCTGGCATTGGTCTGCGACACCAGCACGTTGCGCTTGTCGATGTCGTAGAACGCCACGGTGCCGGACAGGCGCTTGTCGAGATCGAACTTCAAGCCGGTCTCCCACGACGTGCCTTCCTCCGGCGCGATGTTGGAGCCGAGCACGACGCCGCCTGTCAGCGGCGCGATCGTCGAATTCGGCTTCAACGATTGCGTGTAGCTGGCGTAGAGCGAGACCTGCTCGTTCAGCTTGAGGATGGCGCCGCCGAGCGGCAGCACCGTGTCGGCGGCGACGTTGGTGTTGGCCTTGAACGGCCGGCCGCGGCCGGCGATCTGTTGATAGTCCATGTAGCGGACGCCGCCGACCAGCGCGAATTTGTCGGTGAGATGCAGCGTGTCCTGCAGGAACAGCGAATACTGGCCGAGCTTGTCGGTCTGATCGCTGTCGCTGGCCGAGATCGTCGTGCCCGGCTGGATCAGCCCGTAGACCGGATTGTAGACGTTGAACGCGCTCGTCACCTTGTCGCGGATCAAGTCCTGGCGATAGATCGTGCGATATTGCGCGTCGCCGCCGAACAGCACCTCGTTGCGCAGGCCCCCGAGCCAGAAGGCGCCTTGAACATAGGACGTGCCGTAGCTGACCCGGCTGAGCGAGCCCCAGGTGCCGTCATTGCTTCGGGTTTCGTTGCCCTTCGCGTCGATCAAGGTGATGCGCAGCTGGTTGGCGCTGGAGGTCTCGGTGTTGTAGCTGTAGGCCGCGGTGAGCTTCCAGTCCTCGTTGAGCTTCTGCTCGATCGAGGCCTGGACCAGGTCGGACTGCCCCCACGCGTTGTTGTAGGGCTCGTCGAGCCGGCGTGTGGCGGGAATCGCCAGCGGCGCGCCGTTGACGAAGGCGGTGCCGCGGTCGAACGGCGTGATGAACTCGCGGTGCTCGTAGTTGAGCTGGACCGTCGTCGTGTCGCCGTACCAGGCGAGCGACGGCGCCACCAGCATCTCGCGGTGGCGGCCGAAATTTCGCCAATAGTCCTCGCTGACGCCGTAGCCGATGAAGCGGTAGGCGAGGCCGCCGTCGCCGATCGGGCCGGTGACGTCGATGGTGCCGTCGGCGCCGGTCTTGTTGTTGGCATAGGCCGAGCCGAGCAGCGTCACCGAGCCGTGCTGGTACAGCTCGGGGCGTTTGCCGATGGTGTTGACGACGCCGCCGGGGTCCATGATGCCATAGACCAGCGAAGCCGGTCCCTTCAGCACTTCGACGCTCTCGACGGCGGTCGTGAGGCCGCGCGACTGCACCAGCGGCATGCCGTTGCGCATGATCGAGCCGTCGCGGTTGTCGCCGAAGCCGCGCCGCATCACCGCGTCCTGGGTGCCGGCCAGCGTGTTGCCCTGGGTGACGCCGCTGATGTTGGCGAGCGCGTCGTCGATGTTGCGCGGCAGCTGGTCCTTCAGCACCTGCGAAGGCACGACGTTGACCGATTGCGCCGTATCGAGCGGCGAGGCGCCGGTGCGCAGGGTCGTCGCGCTCGGCATGGCGCGGTAGTTGAGCTTGGCGGCGTCCAGCACCGCAGCCTCGGCCGCTGCGCGTTCGGCGCGGCTCGGCATCGCCGGCGGCTGAGCGGCGCGTCGCGACGCCTGCATCTGGGCCCGGCGTTGCGGCGTGCCGGCGGCGGTCGCAGGCTTGCGCTTCGGCGCCGGCGCGTCCACCGTCACCGGCGGCAGCGTTGCCTGGGCATGCGCTGGAATGGGGGAGCAGAACACGTCGGCGGTCAGAACGCCCATCAGGGCCAGCGCGCCACGCATGCCGGTTCGATCGCGCCGGCCCTCACACTTCGTCATCGTTCACTTCAACTTCCAAGCGTCAGTCAATCCGTTCAGGCGTCGGCCAATTCGGGCGTCCGCCCGAACGATCTCCGCTCTATCAACGGGCCGTATCGAAGGACATGGCGGGTGTCGTTGAATTGCTCTAAGCACTGTGGAGTTCGCGCGCCGACGGCTTGTTCCATGCCGCGCAGAAATACGGCGCGCTGGTGTATTCCCCGCGTTTTGCTGATCTGCCGCGTCGGCGCAGAATGATATGCATGGGTGCCATGCGCGCGTCCGTGACACGGCTCACCATGGGCATCGCAGCGGAAGACCGGTCTCAGTTTCCGGAACGAGCGGGACGACGAACACCAACGTCATCGCCTGGCATCGAGCTCGCGGGTGCCTGCTACGCGGCCCGCCCGTCCCATCGCTGGCTATTCAGCAAGGGAATCGACCCGAAGAACGATGCGTGCCGCGACTCACGCAGCTGCAGCGGGGACGCCCGCGGCGATGTATGTGCCGGACGGCGGTCTTCGTCAGTCGCGCTCATTCGACCCCAATGCGCCTGCAGCGCTGCAGCAATGCTGTGCGGCCGCTCGACGATGCTCCAATGACCGGCGTCCTGCTCGACGTGGAGTTGGGCGCCATGCGCTTGCGCGAAGCGGCCGAGGACGTCGAGCGACATATAGGGATCACGGGTGCCCGAGAGCACGAGGCCGCGGCGTGGCAGATCCGTCAGCCGCTCACTTCAGTCGCCATTGAAGCGAAGTCCGTTGGCAGAGCGATACAGCGCGCGGATGGACCGGCGCATTGGCGGCACCCAAGCCGCGGCTTCGCGCGCCGCGAGATCCGGCGGCAGCCGGCCCTTCAGGAACGCGCGCTCCATCATCCGTTGGGACGATAGCGCCATGAACGCTTTCCCCAGCCTAGAAGTGCGTGTTCGATCCGGGTGCCGGCGGTGGGGCGAGAGGCGGCCAAGACATGGCGCCGCACGCCGGGAATGGGCGGACCTCCTCCTCCGACGAAATCGCCTTGAGGTCGAAGCTCAGGCGGAAGCTCAATCCGGTGGAGCGCCAGAAGAATGCGGGACGTCCCTTCAGTTGGCGGTCGGCGACGGTCCGGATCAGTTGCGAGCCGAAGCCGCTGCGCGTGGGCGGGGCGACATCGCTCAGTCCGCTTTCGGTCCAATGGAAGTCGATCCTGTTCCAGAACGATGCCCATTCGACCCGCACACGGCCTTCGGGCTGTGACAGGGCGCCGTATTTCAAACAGTTCGTCGTCAATTCGTGCAGGATCAGCGCCATGCTCTGGGCCTGGTCGGGATCGAGCAGCACCGTCGGGCCGTCCCATGTCGCCTGCAACCGGTTCGAGCCGGCGCATAGAAGCTCGTTCGCCACGATACGGTCGAGCGGAACGGGCTGCCCGACGCCGCCGAAGCCGGTCACGTCGGCGATCGCGCGCAGCCGGCCATGGATGACCGATTTCAACTCGTCGACGGTTGCGGCCGTGGACAGCCGAACGGTCGCGGTCGCAGCGGCAAGAATGTTCTTGGCACGATGCTCGGCCTCGGATGCCCTGAGTTGAAGCTTCTCTTCGTTCGCCTTGATCCGGCTCATGTCGCGCGCGATCTTCACCGCGCCGACGATCTCGCCGAGCGCATCGCGCACGGGAAAAATCCAAAGCGCAACGCTGAGGATGGTCCCATCTTTCGTTCGCCGCTCCGTCTGGAACTCGGAGAAGACGTCTCCACTGCGCAAACGGTCGGTGATCGTAGCCAGTTCGGCTTGACGATCGCTCGGAACGATGTCGCGGATATTGCGACCGATGATTTCCTCGGGACGATAGCCGAACATCCGCTCAGCTCCCGAATTCCATTGCAGAATGACCCCCGAGAGGTCCTTGAGGATCAGGGCATCCGGGAAATAGCTCGTGAGATCAATCGCGGCCAGCGTGAGCGGCCTGCCAGTCATGGTCGGCTCCGGCGTCATCGACATTCAGCTCCGCTGAGAAGTAGTTCTCCAGATTCCAAATCAATTCTGAAGTTGGTCAACGCGTGGCCGATAACGTCATTTCGACAGAATCTAGCTCCGTTGTCCCGCGCGGTCGGTTCACTTTTGAACATTTCGGCGGGTTGCCTTTCGTCGCGAGAGGCGCCCATCTCGTGTTGCGGTACGGCCGCTCACGCGTTCCTTCCGTCCTCTGGCCGGTCGGTCTGCCGACGGACACCGGACGCCATTTGCCGGCCCGACGTCCCTCGGTGCGTCGATGACGGGGGATGTTCGGGTTGCGCCGGCACCGGTTGCGGCATCCCGCACTGAAGATTTTTCTTTCTTATTATCCGAATATGTGCTTATATCCCGCCATCCCGCCTCGTCGAAGAGGGGCGTACGCGTCGTCACGATACGTGGAGTGCGGGGAGCGATGGCCGTGAGGCGCCGGCGGACGACCGGTGTCGTTGCGGACGGCGAAGTCGTGTGGTCCTGACACCCCGAAGCTGGTGTCAAGCCGGTCGCGTTCATGACGAGCGCGCCGGTGACGGGGGCAATCAAGCCGGTCCCCGGGGAGAGCGCGAAGGAAGCCGTAAAGCCGTTGCGCAGGGGAGGCTGGGATGTCCTGGCCGTACCTGTGGTTCCTGCCCCGTGCACTTCTCTCCGCACGGGGGCCGCGGGTGTCGGCAGACGCCCGGCCTTCCCTGCACCCTCGAATTGGCGAGGGTTCGATGCTGATGATCAGCTCGGGCACGGAGGTGCCGCGAGAGCGGAGAGGTATGTCTGGATGCGGGCTGTATTGCCGATGTTAGATGAGAGTGAGGCGCGCAACTGTTGCGTCAATCACCGCCGCCATTTAGCCGAGAGGCCGCGGCGTACTGGATACCCCGCCTTCGCGGGGTATGACGGCGAAGGGTAGGGAGGCGGCTCGGGCAAGGTCGACATGCGCCCCCCGGCCGGCTCGTGGCTCTCAATCACTCCAGCCGCGCGCCCCCAATACGTCACCCTTCCTGTCCCTTATTCGCCGTTGCGAGGCCGTTTCATTCCCGGTAAAAGCTGGGTTGAGGGCACCTCGGCAACCAACCATCAATGGTTTTGCCGCACAGTTTCGGTGTTCTCGCAAAAGGGTCTGGCAATGCTGATTCGCAGCGCAGCTATCGAGGCTTTCGCCGGGGCGTTCATCGCCCGGCCGATTGCGCTCGCGCCGCTGCGGCCCACCCTCGGCCTGATCGGCTCGCTCGAGCTTCTGCTTCTTAGCTGCCCCTGAGGGCCGGCTGGGCGGAATGCGCCTGGGCACTCAGGGGGTTGCTTCGAGACCGAAACACCCTTCAAGCGCCTTCGACAGATGCGCGCGCCAACGCAAAAAACCGAGGAATAGCAGATGTCCAATCCCACCCAGTCCGACAAGGACCGCGTCGTCATTTTCGACACCACCCTGCGCGACGGCGAGCAGTGCCCCGGCGCCACCATGACGTTCGAGGAGAAGCTCAACATCGCCGCGATGCTGGACGACATGGGCGTCGACATCATCGAGGCCGGCTTCCCGATCGCCTCCGACGGCGACTTCGAGGCCGTCAACGAGATCGCCAAGCGGTCGAAGAACGCCGTGATCTGCGGCCTGTCGCGCGCCGGCGCCAAGGACATCGACCGCTGCGCCGAGGCGATCAAGCCGGCCAAGCGCGGCCGCATCCACACCTTCCTGTCCACCTCGCCGGTGCACATGAAATACAAGCTGCAGATGGACCCGCAGCAGGTGTTCGAACTGGTGGTCTCCTCGGTGACCCGCGCGCGCAACCACACCGACGACGTCGAATGGTCGTCGGAGGACGGCACCCGCACCGAGTTCGACTTCCTGTGCCGCTGCGTCGAGGCCGCGATCAAGGCCGGCGCCACCACCATCAACATTCCGGACACTGTCGGCTACGCCGTGCCGGAAGAGTATTATGACCTGTTCAAGCGCGTGCGCGAGACGGTGCCGAACTCCGACAAGGCGGTGTTCTCCGTGCACTGCCACAACGATCTCGGCATGGCGGTCGCAAACTCGATGGCCGGCATCCGTGCCGGCGCCCGCCAGATCGAATGCACCATCAACGGCATCGGCGAGCGCGCCGGCAATGCGGCCCTGGAAGAGGTCGTGATGGCGATGCGCGTGCGCAACGACAAGCTGCCGTTCTGGAACAAGATCGACACCACGCAGCTGACCCACGCCTCGAAGGTGGTGTCGGCGGCGACCTCGTTCCCGGTGCAGTACAACAAGGCGATCGTCGGCCGCAACGCCTTCGCGCATGAGAGCGGCATCCACCAGGACGGCATGCTGAAGAACGCGCAGACCTACGAGATCATGCTGCCGGAGACGGTCGGCGTGAAGCAGACCTCGCTGGTAATGGGCAAGCATTCCGGGCGCCACGCCTTCGTGCACAAGCTGGAGGAGATGGGGCACAAGCTGAGTTCCAACCAGCTCGAGGACGCTTTCGTCCGCTTCAAGGCGCTGGCCGACCGCAAGAAGCAGATCTACGACGAGGACATCGAGGCGCTGATCGACGAAGGCATGGTGAGCGCCCACGACCGCATCAAGCTGCTGTCGCTGTCGGTCATCGCCGGCACCCGCGGCCCGCAGCGCGCCACCATGAAGCTCGACGTCGACGGCGTGACCAAGATCGAGGAGACCGAGGGTAACGGTCCGGTCGATGCGGTGTTCAACTGCATCAAGTCGCTGGTGCCGCACGAGGCCAAGCTGGAGCTGTACCAGGTCCATGCCGTGACCGAGGGCACCGACGCGCAGGCCGAGGTCTCGGTGCGGCTGTCGCAGGACGGCCGCTCGATGACCGCGCGGGCGGCGGATCCGGATACGCTGGTGGCGTCGGCCAAGGCCTATCTGGGCGCGCTGAACAAGCTCGTCATGAAGCGCCAGCGCGACGTCGCGCATGGTGTATCGGCTGCGGCCGCGAGCTGACCTTACGACGTCATTCCGGGGCAGCCGCGCAGCGGCTGAACCCGGGATCCCGAGCTTGGTCTTGCACCGGCTCGGACAAGATCGAGGTTCCGGGTTCGGCGCTGCGCGCCGCCCCGGAATGACGGCGAAGGCGGCGGGCGCTGCTGCGTTGCAGCATCGGATTCCCGCGCCTGCTGCTAACGGTCAATGGCAATCCCTGCCGCCACCCGCTAACAATGTCCTTGGCATACAAAGCGGGGGCGTCAGTGCAATGCACCCCGAACCATTCGGGAGGACGACCTTGCGCCACGTCAGATTTCGCCATGTGACCGCCACCGTGATCGCCACCGCCGCGTCGCTCGCGGCTTATGCGCTGGCCGGTCCGGCCTCGGCGGCCGACACGCCGATCGTGATCAAGTTCAGTCATGTGGTGGCCGCGAACACGCCGAAGGGCCTCGCCGCCGACAAGTTCAAGGAATTGGCCGAGAAGTACACCGACGGCAAGGTCAAGGTCGAAGTCTATCCGAACTCGCAGCTCTACAAGGACAAGGAAGAGCTCGAGGCGCTGCAGCTCGGCGCCGTGCAGATGCTGGCGCCGTCGAACTCGAAGTTCGGGCCGATCGGCATCAAGGAATTCGAGGTGTTCGATCTGCCCTACATCCTGCCCGACCTCGCCACCTTGCGGAAGGTGACCGACGGGCCGCTCGGTGCCAAGCTCCTGAAGCTGCTCGAGCCGAAGGGGATGATCGGGCTGGCCTACTGGGACAACGGCTTCAAGCAGATGAGCGCCAACAAGAAGCTGGTCGATCCCGCCGACTACAAGGGGCTGAAATTCCGCATCCAGTCGTCGAAGGTGCTGGACGCGCAGTTCCGCACGCTCGGCGTCATCCCGCAGGTCATGGCGTTCTCGGAAGTCTATCAGGCGCTGCAGACCGGCGTCGTCGACGGCCAGGAAAACACGCCCTCCAACATCTATACCCAGAAGATGCACGAGGTGCAGAAGTACATCACGCTGACCAACCACGGCTACATCGGCTACGTCGTGGTCGTGAACAAGAAGTTCTGGGACGGCCTGCCGCCGGACCTGCGCGCGGCCTGCGAGAAGGCGATGACGGAAGCCACCGCCTACGGCAACGGCCAGTCCGCTAAGGAGAACGACGACGCGCTCGAGGAGATCCGCAAATCCGGCAAGTCCGAGCTGGTCAAGCTGACGCCGGCCCAGGACGAGGCGATGCGCAAGGCGATGCAGCCGGTCTATAAGGACGTGGCGGGGCGCGTCGGCCAGCCGCTGATCGACGAGTTCCTGAAGGAGACCCGGGGCACGACCAATTGAGCGCGTGCGGCTGGATGCGCGGGCGGGTAGCCCGCGCATCGCAAGGCGAGGCGCCTGCTTCGGCGCATAAGAACAGACGGTGCGCCCAAGCGCCGCGGACGATCTGATTGGTTTTGGGGGGAGGGGATTTGGGCTTTCCGTTGCGCATCCTCGATCGGCTCGAGGAGATTCTGATCGCATTCCTGATCGCGGCGGCGACCTCGATCATCTTCGTGGCGGTGCTGCACCGCTATCTCGTCGGCATCCCGCTGCTGTATCCGATCCTGTTCCCGATCGACATGTCCTGGGCGCAGGAGCTCTGCATCTACATGTTCGTGTGGATGGCGAAGTTCGGCGCCGCCTATGGCGTGCGCACCGGCATCCATGTCGGCGTCGACGTCCTGGTCAACATGCTCAGGCCGTCGCTGCGCAAGGTGACCATCCTGTTCGGCCTGATGTGCGGGGCGCTGTTCACCGCGATCATCGGCACCATGGGCGCCAAGTTCGTCTACGGCCTGTCACTGACCGACCAGGTCACGCCGGACATGGAGCTGCCGAGCTGGCTCGTGTATCTCTGCATCCCGCTCGGCTCCTATCTGATGTGCTTCCGCTTCCTGCAGGTCGCCTGGCACTATCTCCGCCACGACGAGCTGCCGCATCATGACCACGCCTATGTCGAGGGCGTCGATGCGAACGCAACGGAGGCGCTGCGATGAGCAGCCTCCTGATCTTCAGCCTCCTCATCGCCCTGATGCTGACGGGCATGCCGATCTCGATCGCGCTCGGCCTGACCGTGCTGTCTTTCGTCTTCTTCATGACCAACGTGCCGACCGAATCGGTCGCGCTGAAGCTGTTCACGGGCATCGACAATTTCGAGATCATGGCGATCCCGTTCTTCATCCTGGCCGGCAACTTCCTGACCCATGGCGGCGTCGCCCGGCGGATGATCAACTTCGCGACCTCGATGGTCGGGCATTGGTATGGCGGCCTGGGCTTGGCCGGCGTGATGGCCTGCGCGCTGTTCGCCGCCGTGTCCGGCTCCTCGCCCGCGACCGTGATCGCCATCGGCTCGATCATGCTGCCGGCGATGGTGAAGCAGGGTTTCCCGAAGCGCTTCGGCGCCGGCGTCATCACGACCTCGGGCGCGCTCGGCATCCTGATCCCGCCCTCGATCGTCATGGTGGTCTATTCGGTCGCGACCGGCGGCAGCATCGCGCTCGATCCCGCCGGCAACCGCGTCTCATCGGCCTCGGTCGGACAGCTGTTCATGGCCGGCGTCATTCCCGGCCTGATGCTGGCGACATTGCTCGGCTTCACCACCTTCTACCGCGCCTGGAAGAACGACTATCCCAGGCTGCCGCGCGCCAGTTGGGCCGAGCGCTTCGTTGCTTTCCGCAAATGTGTGTGGGGCCTGCTGCTGATCGTGATCGTGCTGGGCGGCATCTACACCGGCAAGTTCACGCCGACCGAGGCCGCCGCCATCAGCGCCGTCTATGCCTTCGTCATCGCCGTGTTCGTCTATCGCGACATGTCGCTGAAGGACGTGCCGAAGGTCCTGCTCGGCTCGGCCAATATGAGCGCGATGATCCTCTACATCATCACCAACGCCGTGCTGTTCTCGTTCCTGATGGCCAACGAGAACATTCCGCAGCAGATCGCCAACTGGATGGCGACCGCCGGCGTCAACTGGGTGGTGTTCCTGCTGGTCGTCAATATCCTGCTGCTGCTCGCCGGCAACGTCATGGAGGCGACCTCGATCGTGCTGATCATGGCGCCGATCCTGTTCCCGGTCGCGGTCAAGCTCGGCATCCACCCGGTGCATCTCGGCATCCTGATGGTCGTCAACATGGAGGTCGGCATGTGCCATCCGCCGGTCGGCCTCAACCTCTACGTCGCCTCCGGCATCGCCAAGATGGGCATCACCGAGCTCACCATCGCCGTGATGCCGTGGCTCTTGACCATGCTCGGCTTCCTGGTGCTCGTCACCTACGTGCCGGAAATCTCGCTGTGGTTGCCGCGCATGTTGGGAATGCTTTGAGGCGTAGCAATCAAATGAAACCGAATTGCAGAAATAGAATGGAATTTGAAGCAATTACATCTTCGTAAGGTCGTGCACTCTGTCCAAACTGTAAGTTGAATGCCCGGGGCGGCAGGCTCATGCTCCGTCCGGCTTTCCAAGGAGGTTGGCATGAGAAGGTTCACCATCGCTGCTGTCGCCGTGCTCGCCATTGCCGGCTCGACCGCGGTCTATGCCCAGCGCGGCTGGCTTCATGATCATATGCACCATGTGCGGCTGAATCCGGAAGATCGCGCCGCCATGCTCGATGCGCGCATCGCCTCGGTCCACGCCGGGCTGAAGCTGAACGCGGATCAGGAGAAGCTGTGGCCGCCGGTCGAGAGCGCCGTGCGCGATCTCGTCAAGCTGCGGTTCGATCGCGCCAATGCCCGCATGAAGGCGGCCGACGACGCGCAGGACAAGGACGTCAGTCCGGTGACGCGGTTGCGCGAGCACGCCGACACCATGGCCGTGACGGCGGAAGCGATGAAGAAGGTCGCTGATGCCGCCGACCCGCTCTACAAGACGCTCGACGACGGCCAGAAGCGCCGGCTGTCGATGCTGACCCGGCCGATGGGACGCATGATGGGGCCGGACGGCCCGCGCCACCACCGCTGGATGGAGCGCGGCGAGGGCGACGGTCCGCGCTTCGGCGAGCATCGCTTCGGGCCGGGACCGATGGATCATCCCCCGATGGGCCGCATGGGCTGGTCCGACGACGAACCCGAGTCCGGGCGGCTCTGACGGGCCGCTCGTGATCCCCATGATTTCGTTCAGAATTCCACATCTGGAAAACCGCCGCCCGCCGGCGGTTTTTCTGCATCGAATGTGTCGAAAAATCCTCACGGATCGCTGGACATCCCGGAATCGCTTTGCTAAACGACCGGCTCTTGCGAAGGCTTACTCCGGATGCAAGATCCGGGCGCATAGCTCAGTTGGTAGAGCAGCTGACTCTTAATCAGCGGGTCCTAGGTTCGAGCCCTAGTGCGCCCACCAAGCCTTTCAAGGACTTATTCCGAGACACCGTTTGAGATTGAAAAACTAAAACGGTTTTTCAAACGGCGTTGTTCGACAGCCTGCTCTCAATAAGTTGAAAGGCCAACCAGGGGACGTGCGGCTAGCCAGCCACGATCTTCGGTGTCGTCCAGCCGCCAATAATCTTTCGACGTTGACTAGCGCTGTGGGGCGCACCGCCGAACGAACTCGAGGCGCGCACCTTGCTACGTTCGAAAGCAAGTGCGTTTCTGGTGCGGCAACTCCCAACAGCATTACACTGTTCGTCAAGACTCGCGGCTTGAACCTGCAACCAGACCAGTATGAGCGGGAGGATATTGATCGGGTTCGTTGATTTTCCTAGATTTTCGTTCGGTTTCGATCGCGTTTGTCGCGGTTTGTTCAGGTCGTTTCTGGTGCGAAACTGGTGCGGCTAGTTCCGCGGCGATTGCCCTCCAAGGCGAGCAGGGGTACGACTCCCCTAGGGAGCGCCAGGTCTGCCTTTCCCCCGCTGATTTCTTTGAGCTTTTGGTCGGTTTTCCCAAACCGGCGGATTGCGTTTGGGGAAGACCGTTCGCCTTGTGTCCTTCAAGCCGCGCCAGGGCATCGACTGCAAGGCTCGCCTGATCAGCCTCCTCGGTGTATCGCTCGGCCTCTGCAAGAGTGGTGTGGCCAAGGACGGACATGATCATCTTTGCCGTCGCGCCAGCCTCAGCCAGGCGACGGCCGGTAGCCTTCCGCAGGCCGTGCGGCTGACAATCAAGCGGCAGGCCTGCGTCCGTAATGGCATCGCGCATCCATTGGCTGAAGCCGTCGACGCTGAAGGACTGGCCGTAGGCGGTCGTGATGATCGACACGTGGTCACGCTTTGCGACGGCCAAGGCCGAAAGCAGGTCACGGTGGAGCGGAATCAACAATCGCCGTCCTGTCTTCTGCTGCGCGACGGCGATTCTGTTCTCGGGCGTGATGTGGGACCATGCCATGCGGACCACGTCGGATCGTCGTTGGCCCGTGTTCAGGAACAGTTCGAAAGCCAGCCGCTGTTTGGTTTCCAGAGGCCACTTCTTACGGAAAAGCTCGATCTCATCCTCGGTCCAAGATCTGATGCGCTGAAGCTTGGGTCGCTTTATCCCGAGCGACGGATCGTGCTTGACCCATCCGATGTTGATCGCGTGGCGGATCAGAATGCGAAGCTTTTTGAGTGTATCGAGAGCCGCACCGGGCCGGTCGGCGAACGGCTGAAGAATGCCGGTGATGATGCGCTCGCGAGTGAGTCCAGCGACGGTCCGATGCCCGTGCTCGATTCTGAGGGCCTCGAGGCGTCTGCCGTACCCCTCCTTGCTGGTCTTTCGAAGGCCGATGTACTCCGAGCTTCGCATGTAAGAGGCGATCAGCGCGGAGATTGTGCCCTGAACGGGAGAGCGGATTTCGGGTCTCGACGTTGTCACCTGACCTAGAAGGGCGCTTTGGTAGGCCGACATGAACTCAGGGCTGGTCGGGTCATCTGGCAGGCGAATGCGTCGACCCTTGCCGCGCCGAAATGACAGGTACGTATGCCCCTTGACGTGATTGCGCTCAACGTATGGCGGCAACCTTCGAGGCATCGACATCGCTCCACGTCTCGTCAAGGCCAGGATCATTGCCATCTGAAGGCAGCAGATCAATGGCAGTGTCCAGTTCTCGGACGTCCCATGCTTTCCGGCGTTCACCTAGGATTTTGGGCCTTGGCATAGTGCCTGCGCGCACCATCTGATCAAAGACGTTGGCGGAAACGCAGATGTATGCGGCTGCCGCCTCGCGAGTGATGAGCCGCGGCTTGAGTGATGACGGGAGAGCCGTCTGCCTTGGCATCGATCGGATACCCTTTCCGAAGCCCTGTGCGCCTGCCGGCGAAAACGCCGGAGGACGTGTCTAGGCGTGGGATCAGGCAAGAGTGAAGGCCTTTGGGTCCTTCGGAAGTGTCATCGCGCTACCGGATGGAAAAGGGTCGGTTTACGGGTTCTATCGCGGGTGGTCATCCTCAGCTTGCGAGGCCTCATCCTGCTCAGACACGAGGAGCTCGGAAACGCGAGATACAGCGTCCGAGTGACTGCGAATCATCCCGCTCCACGTTCTGCTCTTCCGCGTCTCTCCGCGAAGTGGACCTCCTAAAATCGTGGTGATGAAGCCGCAGACCGGGGCGGCGGCCACGGTGCGCTCGCACGTTAGGCTTGCGACTGTAATGACCACGTTGCCATGTTCTATCGCGGTCACTGCCACGGCACGACCCTGCGAATTTGGTTCGGCGAAACGACCTTGCGACACAGAACCTCCTCTGAGGCCGATCAGGCGTTACATACTTTAGTGGATACATACTATAGTTGATAAAAACCATGCGCGCAATGGGCTGACTTCTGCCCATGGACATGCGTCGGTTGGTTGGCCGCAACGTTCTGCGGATCCGAAAGAGCAAAGAAATGACTCAGGAGCAGCTGGCGGAGATTTCTGGCTTCAGCCAGCAGTACATCAGCGGCCTGGAGAAGGGGCAGCGCAACCCAACTGTCGTGACGATTTACGAGCTGTCGATAGCACTCGATGTGGATTATCTCGAGTTACTGAAGCCCGATGCTCAGTCGAAGAGAGCGAAAGAATAGCGCCCCCGCAACAGCTCGCGGACGCAGATATGTGAAAGCCGCTCATATGCGCCGTATTGGACTCAGTTACCTGGCCGCGGCAAGGAACGGGGAGGGGTAGCCGGCGACAAATTTGGACCGGCACGTGCGCACAATTCGCGAGCTCGTCGTCAAAGCTTACCGGCAGTGCAAGCGCTTCCTCGACTATCTTGCAAGCGGCGACGAAATGCCGATCTATCGATTGGACAACGGAAAATATGAAGAGGTACGTAAACTGCGCCTCAAGGACTTCCGTCGCGTTTTGCCTATTAGACTCACCGTGGAGTCTTTCACGCCGTTTCCTCGATGTGCAAGCAGATCCCAGAGCTGGCTCCCATTGCAGGAAAGTTTCCTTTCGTTTCGATGTCCGTTGACGATCTTTTTGTGTCGAATCGGTTCTTGCCCACAACCGGTGAGCTTTTTCATTACTTAGAAGTCCGTCAAGCAGTTGCCGGTATTCCTAAGGCGATGGTGTTCGACGAAATCGACCATCTCGGCGCGTACATAAAACGAAATCGCTTTGACCAAGACATGAAGGAGCAGCTGGAAACGGCCGATATGGCAACCTGGGATGGCTTCTCGGAAGTGATCGACGAGTATTTCACGGGCGATGACCGGCAAAGTAAGCCGGTCCCGACCCAAGATTATATCCGGCAGAGATCGCTGAAATATTTGGCGCGCTTGACCACTCACGTCCGAAAGGATGGTTGGAAATCGATGCGTATCTACGAAACTCTGGGAGCGAATTCAGAGAGTCAATCGCTCCAGTACTGAGAGATGTGAAAGCGTCCCTCAAGAAGCATCCGGTGCGACGCTTCCTCTTTAGTAATGACGAGCCAATTCAGATTTACTTCACAAGGGAAATGGGCCAGCCGAGTTCTCGCGAGCTACAACATCATGGGGAGGTTGCGTGCCTAATTGCAAAGATAGCGAACATGCGGGTTGTCATTCTCGATGGCGACGCCAGCGGAAGGGTGCTCGGAGCTAGAACCGCTCGTGTAAAAGCGCCTCCGATAATACGGACCGACTATCCCCAACTGGCGGCAGAGGCAGACCGATTGAAGGCTCGCAGCCTGCTTGGGACAAAAGGTAAAGAAAAGAAGAAATAACCGTCTTGGTCTCTCGTGGAATACGGCTGCTGATATGTGGATCTTTTTTGGAATACCAGGTCTGCCAGATGGATTGAAGCGTCTCATCCGAGATCGGTATCTCGCAGGAATTGCGGATGCGGAAGCGAAGTATCAGCTGAATGCGGCCGACGAAGATGCTTTGACGGGCGCACTTGGTAGCAATATGTCGATGGCTACTCCTATGACTTACAGCGATGGGCAAAGGCAGTTTCAGTATCAAGTGTCATATCGGAAGATCAGAGGACGTGGCGCGGGCGCACCGGAGAGGCATCTCGGCGCCGACGGAATCTTCCAGATCGAGGTCAAGGACGAGAATGGTGCGAAACGCAAGGGCTTGCCATTTCAATCAAAAAAGGGATGGCGTGGTAAAGACTCCAATCTTTTGAGCCAAACGATCAATATGATCGACTCCGCGGGAGGAGGCATCGTCATCGACTATCGCCCCGGCCAATTTACGGCCTGCCTCGCGCATGACGTGGTCCAGCACCAGGGAAATAGAAGGTTGGTTGACGCTGCGGGTAAAGCGCGATCGCTGGGGCAACTGCTGGGAAATGACTTTCTCGATTGCACGATCGGCCAACTTGGACTGTATTTCGATCCAGAGACCGAGACGTGGCAAACAGAAACACCATTGCCGCCCTCGATCGAGAACGTAATTACGACGCAAGTGTCCGTCCTTAGCTAGACCGCGAGGTTGGTCTCTGGACTCATCGGCTCCAACGCCAGGACGGCCGGCGGCAAACGGCGACCTTGACCGCCATACGTGCTCAAATGCCCCCGGCCCACGCACAGGGCCGGATTCCGAGAGCGTTGCGAGATATTCCGCAACATCTCCTGTCGCCATTCGGCTACTCGCGGGCAGGAGCCCATCCATGCCGCATGATCCCCAACACGAAATCTGGAACCCCTTTGGCGAGCGCGTCGATGGCCTCACGGCCAAGCAGCGCGCCGATAGCGAGCGCGCCGAAGCATGGGCTTACTATCTCCGAGGGGGCGGGCGCGGCGACCCCAGTTATTTCGATCATGAGGCCTGGCTGAGGATGCAGGAGCGGTCGCGCTAGCGGCCAAGCGTGGCTGCGGCTCACGAGAGCCGGACAACGCGCTCAAGCTCGTCATGCGCGGGCAGACAAAGAGGATAGGGCGCTCCCAAGCTCAAGCCGACTATTGCGTATCAAACCGTTAGAGCTTTTCTATCCACTTTTTGATTTCAGCTAGCATCTCCTCGAAGCTCGGCTTGCCCGCATAATACAGCGCGCTGCTACGCTCATAGGCGTTGGCATAAAGACCGCGCGTTTTGGCGCCGCTGAGCAGAAACGCTTCGTTTTCGGCTATGTTCTGATTGTCGTCCTGCCGGAAGCGCGCCTGCTTATGGGCTTTGTATTCGTCAGTGCCGATGAACTTCTGGACCTCAGGTTGCCGCAGCAGTTCATAAACGTCGTAATAGTGTCGCATGAATTCGACCGGATCGCTTCCGTCCGACTGTTGCTTGCGGAATTTCGTCGAGACGGTCTGCAGCTTTTCGACGAACGTATAGCCGGGATCATAGCATGGGACGGCCTTGGCGCGGTTGTCGATCACATCGACGTTGCGGGCTGCGGCGTAGTCGTAAACCCAGGAGCTGATATCCTTGGGCGCGTTGGGCGCAACGGTATCAAAGCCAACCTCCAGCAGGACGCCATCGCGCAGACCTTCCATGGCTTCAACAGTGGTCGTGTAGTTAAGTTTGATCCCGCCGCTGCGGTATTTTGGAATGTCGTCAAACTCAGTGTCCCGCTCGACGCTCTTGATGCCATCGATCTTGATCGTCTGCGCGAGCCAATCGTAAAAGTCCTTTCGCGATTGAATGTGGGCGGGCTTATTCTGGTTCTTGCCCGTCTTCACATCACGGTCCTTCGGCGGCTCGATCAGAATATCGATGTCTTCTGAAAACCGGCCGATGATCTTGTGTCCCTTGGACAGCGAGGTGCCGCCCTTTAGCTGGAACGTGAATGGATGCTGCTGCAGCCCATACAGGCAATGCATGATCCAGTAGTCTTTCTCCACCAGCGCCGGGTCAATGCCCTTCTCTCCCGCCACAATCCGGATCAGGTCCGCAAACTGCGGGTGATTGTGGAGGAAGTCACGCGGCATGCAATTCTCTCGCAGCTAGCGCCCGATCAAAGAACTTCTTGGTACGTTCATTCCCATAGGCCTGGACCACACGGCGCAGCAACTTCCGGTCAGACTTGACGGCGTGATCCGCGACACGCTTCAAAACCTCGTCTTTCGCTTCCGCCAGCTGATCCACGTTGTTGACAAGATCGACGAGCAGAAATTCCCGCGTAAGCGACTTGGGAAAGCGCGGCTTCATACGAAACGCAAACTTGCGATTGCCGAGCTGAAACTCGCCGTGGCGCTTGTGGTTGTAAACGACCGTCTTGTCGTAGAGCTGCGTCGTCCCGACGCCCAGACTATTGTAGGCATTTGGCGACGCCAGCAGAAACGTCTTGTCCTTCAGAAAGGTGGCCACGACTTCCTTGTCGGAAGGAGGGGCCGGACCAAACGCCGTCTCCTTCGGATAGACATAGAGCCCGCCCGAAAGCTTCTTAAGCGTTCCGGTCTCCACCAATTCCTTTAGATGCCGGTCAACAGACGCCGACCAGCGGGCCAGATCGGCGCGCCGGTAGGCTTGGCCAGGCCTTAGCTGGCGTTTCAATTCATCGAGCTTCCTCATGCAAGCCAATATAGGCCCAAATGGGCCGTTTTGCAAGGAATATCATTGAAAAATCATGCAAAGCGTCTCGTATGTCCTTGAACTATAGGAATATTGCTGACCTGACTATCGATAATATGATGAAAATACCCAAAGCAGGCAGGCCGAAAATCCGCAGTCTCCCGTCTTCTCCTGCTACGATAGACTCGAAAGAATCCGAGGATGATGCCAGATGTCGTTCGAGGCCATCGTTGATGATTATATCCGTGAATATCGCCCTAGTGCCCGCGGCGAGCTCGCAGAATTTCGCAAGTTGCGCTCGCTGAAGGACGCCATCCGCTATGCCAACCTGTGCCACTGGCTGCCGTCCGAAAAGCGTCATCCCCATCAGTACCGCATCCCGGCAGCGGCCCTGCTCATGTCGAGGGCAAGCTTCAGCGCATCCGCGACCGTCTAGCTCGCGCGAAGACCTTCGAGGCTCTCCACGACGAGGTCGAGCGCCAAATTCTGAGCATACACAAGATCGGCCCTCTCGCCGTCTATGACATGGCGCACCGGATCGGAGCGTATCGCGGCCTCACACCGGCAGTTGTCTATCTGCATCGGGGAACGCGAGACGGAGCTCGGGCGCTTGAGGGCGTCCAGCCGCAGAACCGTCCCCGGCTCAAGCCCATTGAGCCCCTGCTCAAGCTCATCCGCCAGCCGGCATAGCTCGTCGCGGGTCAGCAGCATCAATTCGTTGATTGCCCAAAGTCGCATCGTTGCCTCCATCGTTCGGCCGCGCCAATCACGGCCTTGGGCGGAGGCGCGTGCGCCGGAGGAGGCGAATGCATCGCTAGCGACCGCAACGAAGTGGAGGAGCGCCCCTATGGGGCGCTTGCATTAATGAGCCGACGGCCTGCCTGCAGGCGAACCGGCGCGATGACGCCGAAGAAAGGCCGCCAGCGCGGACCGGATGGACGGCAAGGTAAGACAAGGAAAGCCTGAATTTCCTTTGCGGCCGCCGAATCTTCTTGCAGGATGCCGCAATGACAACCACAGGTCGTTCTTCCGCCAATGTGTCGTCCACCGATGCCGGCGCGTCTCGTGTCCGCGCGATCCTGGCCGCCGTCCGCCCGCTCGCCGCCGAATATCACGTGCTCACCGGGAAGCCGCTTGGCGTCACCGGAGAGATCGCCGAGTTCGCCGCCGCGGAATGCCTGGGACTTGAGCTGACCGTCGCGCGCACAGCTGGTTATGACGCCATTCGCCATGGCGCAGGCGGTCCCATCCGTATCCAAATCAAAGGGCGTTCCTGCACTGAGAATGCAAGTCGGGGGCAACGGATCGGGCGCATCAAGCTCGATTCAGACTGCGATGTCGTTCTGCTGGTGCTGCTCGACGCCGCGACGCTTGAGCCAAAAGCAATGTGGGAAGCGCCGTTCCGCTCAGTTGTCACCCGGCTTGCCGAGCCAGGCTCGCGGGCCCGGAATGAACGCGGCGCGCTCAGCGTCAGCGATTTCAAACGACTGAGCGGCGCCTCTCGGGTCTGGCCGCCAACCGTAGAACGCCAATGACCGAATTTCTCGACAAATGGATTCTGAAACCGGAATTACTGGCCGGCTGGTTGCAGGCTCTCGCAGCGATCATCGCACTCGCGATCAGCGCCTGGGCCGTAGTATGGTCTAGCGCATCATCTCGGCGCCGCGACCGGCTTGAACCGCGCGGGCTCGCTGTCGCGGTGTTTCCTGAAATTCTGATGCTTAAAGTTAGCGTCCAGCAAGTCCGGGACTGCCTTGTCGAGTTCAAGCAACGCTATAGCGGCTTGGTGGGCCAGTCCATCGCGGCTGAGCTGCAAGGCAAAGCGTCTATTGCCATACCGCCCATGCTCGACCGGAACATCGACAAGCTCTTCCTTCTCGGTGATCTCGCTGGCCCCAGCTGCCTGCATCTCGTGCGGCTGATTATGCAGTACAACGACACGGTGGGCCGGATGGCTGCTTTCTTTGTCACTCTAAATGCCGAGCAGTGGGTTGAGGCCGTCGGCCAATTGGACGCACATCTTGAGCTGCTCGACCAGGTGATCGCGAAATGCGAGCACGAGGTACTGAAGATCCATGATGCCATCAAAGGCTAAAGGGGAGCCGGCCGGAACCACACATGCATCTGATACTCAATGGGATCAATGGCCGCTACCTGCGCGAAATCCCCGACAACTGGCGCACTCAAACCGAATCCGTCGAAGCCGCCGTCGCTTATGCGACCGAGGACAGGCTTCTCTTTCGGTGGTGCCTGGACCATGACATACCGCTGACATTCTGGGGCCGGTTCGACGAGACTGTGCCCGTGCGTCTCGATATTCTGCGCCTGTTTCACAGCCGGCGCTCGCCGAACTTTGTCTGCAAGCTTGTGACGCATTTCCACGCGAAGGTCATTTGGTGGCATGGGGTCGGTGCCTATGTCGGATCAGCCAATTTCACGGATGCGGCCTGGAATAAAAATATCGAGGCTGGTTGCTTTTTCGATGAAGCTGAGATGATCGCCTCGGGCATGGATCTTCAGCTGCGGAGCTTCTTCTCGTTTGTGGACCAGAAATCGTCTCCGCTGTCCGACGAACTTCTTCAGGCACTCGAGATACGAGCGCGTGAGTTGACCCGTCAGGCCTCGCAAGACAAAGATCAAGCGCAGCATTTTCTGGCGACCACCGGCGTCAAGCAATGGCCTGGACTTGTCACAGTCCCCGCGCGAGAAGCCAGAGAGCGTCAAAAGCGCACCTTTCTCGACGAGTGGTTCGACACCCTTCAGATACTGCGAAACATCGCCGCGACGGTCACGAAGGATGAGAACCGTCCCGGCTGGATTCCGCCGACTGTGCCTGCTGGCGCTCAGGCCGATCAATTCCTCGCCGCGTACTATTACAGCCAGGTCATCGGCGAGGACGGCCGCAGCTATTATGCCAGGCTCCACGAGCAAAACGTCGCGAACGTTGGCCGCGCGCTCTCAGCAGCGATAACATGGTGGCGTGAGCTTCCAGAGGCGCCCCCACCAAATGTCGGTCAGGTACTTGTTGAATGGGTTCCATTTCTGAAGGAGATGCTGTCAGAGGACCGAATTTTGGGACTCACGGCTGACGATTTCAATCGGGTATGTCACCGTGTCTGGTCGATCCAGGATCATGCGCGCCGCGTGTCCAACGCCACGGTTGGCCTACCCGGCGGTAGTCCGCATGACAGAGACGTCAAGACAACCGCGCTGGCCGAATTTCTCTTTTCACGCCGGTCCCAAAATGGATCGTCCGTGCTTGAGATGCTGCATTACGTGCTCTATGGCGGTCCAGCCGATCAAGTGCCAGAGCGCCTATGGGAGGCGATCTCCACCGACGCGTGGAAGATCGAGCATCTCGGCATTAGCGCCTTGGGCGAACTGGTCGGTTGGGCGATGCCAGATCTCTTTCCGCCAAGAAACAATCGCACGAGCAAGGCCCTTTACGCGCTCGGCTATAATGTCTCCTTTGTCGGGAATTGAGGGATCGTTGCAGCACCCCTAAATTGCGAACTCACTTTTGCCCCTGATAAACAAAGCTGATCGAGCCCATATCTGCATCAAAATGGATCTGGCTGACGGGAACGTCACCGAAGGCGATCGGGGTGAAAGGCTGGTTCAAGAGCTTTGCCTGCTCGGCCAGCTCCAGTAACTTCATCAGCCTCATCATGTTGCCGTTCAGGTCGTATCATTTCCCCGTCATGAGCTGGACCTTATCGGTCTTCTTCAACGGACGGTCGAATTCGACCATGCCGAGCGTTTCAATCTGAACGCCGCCGCGGTGGGGATCGCCCACGGGCAATAACTTCACGACATCGTCGGCTAATACCCGCTCAGTCTCAAAGTAATAGAACATCTTGTATTCGGTCTCGGTCATCCGCAGCGCGATGTCCTTCACCACGTTCGGTCCCTGCGGCGCAAAGAGGGGGTTCTGGACAATCGTAAATCTCATCTCCAGCTTTCCGACCGTGTCTTCCTGGATGTCGCAATTGACGATGCGGTCCTTCACGTCGCCATAGTTTGGCGAGGTCGCGTATTTGACCTGCTACGTTCCCGTAATCTGCTTTCTTACGATCGAGTAGATGTCCGTCAGGTCATCCCTGGTTTGGATATAGAGGATCAACCAGATCACGGCGAAGCCGACGAGGAGCCTACGACCACAACGCCTGCTTCGATGGGCGTGAGCCAATGATCTTTATAACGAGTGCCGACCATGACAGCGACAGTGGCAGCGGCCAGAAGGAGATCGATGACCAAGGCCGCAAACGCCAGTCGCGCCGACTTTTCGGTGAAAACGCCTTTGAAAAAGCCCGTTAGATCGAACTTCAAATCCATGTTCATCCCCCAATATGCGGGAATCCCTGGAAAATCGTCTATTGAGAGAGGGGCCTGTGTCAGTCCCCCTGCGCGACCAATGCCAAGCATTCTCAGACTTTGCCTCGGCAATCGCAAGGTGTGTTCCAAGAAAATTCGCGGCGCGCCCGCCTGCGGCGCCTACAGCCCCACTTTGTGACGGACGGGAATATTTCGGCGCGTCTATTGAAAGTTGTATTGGCTTTGGCGACAATGTCGTTCGGAGGGCACCATGCCGTTTGTATTCGACGATAAGGCTGCTTTGGCCGACAACCTTTCGGCATATGCCGCAGAACTCCAGCAGCTTGACCCCGTTTTGGGGGCGGTATTGGCCGACCGTCTCCAGGATCTCCTTGAAGGAGTTGATGCGACCGAGGTTCTCGAAGAGCTCCTGTTCGCCCTCACGAGTGCCGAGACAGAGTGATGGCTGGTTGGTTTCTCGAAAAGCTCGAAATCGAAGGCTTGCGCGGCATCAACAATGAGGGCGATCCACTCGTCCTCCAATTCTCGCACGACGCCGTTAATTCGGTTTCCGCACCGAACGGGGTAGGCAAGAGCTCGATTTTCGACGCCCTTACCTATGCGCTCCGCAAGAAGATTCCGAAACTCGATGATCTCCCAGCTTCCGAGAATGGCAGCGCCTACTATCTCAATTGCTTCCATTCCCAGAAGAAGGGCACGGTGAAGCTGACGGTTCGTCCCGACGGGGCCGGCGCGTCAATCCCCCTCGAAATCACGCGAGACGCTGCGGGAACAAGAAAAGTTACGGCACCCGCTGGGATCGATGGCGAGGCACTGCTGGAATCGCTCAATCGGGACTTTGTCCTGCTGGATCATAAGACGTTACAGTCATTCATTGATGACAAAGCTCTCGATCGGGGGCGGGCGTTTGCCGGGCTGCTCGGGTTAGCGGCCTATTCCGAGCTCCGCCAGGCGCTACAGGCTCTCAGCAATACGCGCGCGTTCAATAACCACTTCAACGTCAAATCGCTTACTACGCAGGAAGCCTCGTTGAAGCGAGGCATAGCGAACCTGCAAGGCGAGGCTGCTGGCGCGTTTCAGGCGCTGACCCAAACTTCCTTGCATGAGCAACAGGGTCTGGCTGCAGCGGAAGCGAAAGCGCACGGCGCGCTTCACCAGATTGTCGTTCTGCAGCCGCACTGTGCTGGAAAGCCATTCAGCGAGATTCCGATCGACGAGTGTGTCGAGTCTATCAAGAAGGCTGAGGGAGGAGATGGACCAGCGCGGCTCGCTGCTCTTCAGCGAGCTGAGCAAGCGCTCGCAGGACAGATTTCGTCTGGTCCAACCGATGAAGATCACGCGACGCTGCTCGCGCTCGCCACACAGCATGATGAGGCGTTGGGGAAAACGGCCGGGCCACTTCTGCGCAAGCTCTACACCGCGAGCTGTGCGGTGCTCCGCGATGAGGCGTGGCCCAACAAACATATGTGCCCCGCTTGCGAGCATGAAAGCTCGGAACCCCTGCTGCCGGGTCTCGAAACCAAGCTGGCCGCCTTTCAGGAACTTGAGGAATGCGCCGCCCGCATCGAGACAGAGTGGAAGACGAAAGGCTGGAGCAGCCTGCGCACGATTGAGGAGGCACATGCGAAGCCAGGCGAATCCAGGAGCTTCGCTGTATCGTTGCATGGAAGCGACGCTGCGCTGACGGCGGCGAGAGTCACAGAGCTTTGGAATTGGCGGAATATCTTGGTCAGTCGCGCCACGGCCGCTCTCGCGGATACGAAAGCTAAGCGAGAAGCGTTAGAAAAAGAGCTGCCGGCGTCCCTCGTCGCCGTCACCACAGCCGTGGAGGCCGCCAGGCGACTTCAGAAGGCTTGGAGGGACAGTGCGGAAGCGCAAAAGGTACTGGCGGGTATTACGACGCAGCTTGCGCACATCTCTCGGATCAAGACGTTCCTCGATAAGGCAAGCGAGACGTTTGCCCGTGCTGAATCAGACATTTCCCGACGCCGGCTGGCGGCCGTCGAGCCGCTCTGCCAGGCCTTTTTCAAGGCAATCATGTATGAGCCGGTCAAGCCATCCCTCGCCAAAGCCGATGGTGCGGAGGCGCTTTCTATTGGTCTCTCTCAGTTCTTCACGTTGCAGGACGTATCGGCTCAGGCTCTGCTATCGGAAAGCTTCCGCAATGCGTTCGCGGTATCAGTCTATCTGGCCGCAGCAACGCTCTATGGAGGCGAGCCACGCTTCGTCGTTCTTGACGATGTGACGTCGAGCTTTGACGCCGGGCATCAGTTTCATCTGATGGAGCTCATCCGTACGGAGTTTGCACGCCCTATGAAGGCCGATGGCCCCCAGGTGATCTTCCTCAGCCATGACACCTTGCTTGAAAAGCTGTTCAACCGTCACAACGGCCAGGGCTGGAAACATCAGCGCTTGGAAGGCACCGCGCGAACGGCCGTGTTGCCCCAGTCCGATGCGGTCAATCGCGTCCGCGACGCCACGATACGCTTCCTTCAAGCCGGACAACTCGATGATGCGGCGCCAAGATTGCGGCAATATCTCGAATACCGGCTCCTGGATATAATCCAGAAATTACGCATACCCGTTCCGATTGATTTCGCCTTGGACGACAATAATAAGCAAGTCGGAAACGCTGCGGCAGCCATTGAAGCCGCGGTGAAACTGCACAAGGCAGCGGGCAGCCTTGTGTTGACCGCTCCGCAGGAGGCTGGTCTCGTTACACATATGGCGAGCATCACGGGAAACTTCATCTCGCACTACGCGACGGGATCGACGAATGCATTTTCGAGCTCGTCCTTGCTCGGAGTCATGCAGGCAATCGACAAATACGCCGAATGCTTCATGTACGAAAATCCTCCTGGCAGCGGAAAGCTTGTGTTCTATCGGTCTTTAAGCAAGCGATGATGGCGCGTCCGTCATGCGGACCGGGCTCTCGATGAACCGAGCCAGCTGGTCTCGGCCCGGCGGGTCGCCATCCCTCGCGCAAGGGTCTAACTAGCGGCCTCGCCGGGGGCAGTCGAACTCTCTGTTTCAGTGTAGCCCAAATGATTTCCGTCAAGTGTGCTTTGATTAGTGCGCGGCCTAGCCGTTCCCCTGCGACGCGATAAATGTCCTGATGTCGTCCGTAAGCCGAAACCACTCGCGGTGGTGGCGGGAGGCTGCGAAGCGAGTGTGAAGCTCGCGCTCAAGGGACGGTGGTCCCTGGATCGTCAGATGGACGGTCGGCTCGACATGTGATGCCGTCCGCAGGGAGCTCAGTCTCCGTTCAAGGCAAGTCGTGAAACCAATCTTTACGAATTCCGGATTGTCCGTGCTGATCAGATACACGAGTGGCGCTGGCAGTACTTTTCCGGTGCTGTAGATCTCGTTGATCACGCGCCGGCACTGACGGCGCACATCGTTATCAAAGCAGTCGCTGCGAGCCGGGCGCTCCGCCGGATAGCCGTACTGGAGACGTGCTGCGACGGTTTTCGCGTGCGCTCTGGACTGCGAGGATGCCGGGGGAATCTTGGCGTGACGTTCCCGTAGCGACTGGACCATCGACACGACATCGTCGATCAAGCTCATGGCGTGTTGCTTGAGCCGCCTGTCGTCGATCTCGGTATCATCGATTCCATTGTCCGATAGCTCTTGCTCCATCTCGCTCGGATCAAACCGGTTCCAAAGGCACCGACGTGCCGTTTCTTTCTTGGCCTTTTCGAGCACCTTCTTTGCCGCCGTCCGTGGCAGATCACGTAAATCATCGGTGTCGCACAAGATGATCCAATCTTCTGGCAGAAAATCGGGAGCACCAAGATGCTCTAACGTCTCGGACAGGGCTTCAACGGCCTCGCTTGGCTCTGGCACTTCCATCCTCCATTCCGGCGAACCCGCGACAGGGCTACGGTTGCTTGGATACTCGTCAAAAGTCCGAATCGTGTCATCAGCCGGACCTCATCAGCTTGGGGATAATCAAGTTCCCGGCGGGCCTTGATTCGACAATGGGCCTAGCCATCACCATGAGCTCTGAGGTCGAAACGGTTGACGGTTGAGGGCGCGCCCGCCGCGGCGTCCGGCGGGCATGTCGTCGGGCAGCACGACATGGGCAAACTTGGAGCGCTTCTTTTGCGCGATGCCGAACTGCGCCCGCCAGCGGAACAGAAGCCCGGTGACGATCCCATGCTTGCGCGCAACGGCAGAGACGTACGCCTCCGGTGACGGCCGCCTTGCGCCGGCAGTGACGCTTCGCGAAGCCATAGGATTAGTCCTGGAGCTAGTCCTATGGCCAAGTCGGAAGTGGAAGTGATCACGTCGGAGCGGCGGCGACGGCATTGGTCGCGGGCGGAGAAGGAGCGCATCGTGGCGGCGGCATTGGAGCCGGGCGCGACGATCCTGGGCGTGGCGCGCGCCTGCGGAGTTCATGGCAGCCAGGTGTTCCGCTGGCGTCAGCAGCTGTGCAGCAAACCAACTTCCGCGCCGGGCTTTGCCGCCGTGACGGTTGCGGCCGAGCCGCCCGTAGCGGCAGCCCGGACACAGGGGCTGATCGAGGTCGAGCTCGGCGCCGAGACCCGGATCCGCATCAGCGGAGCTGCGGATGCTGCGACCGTGACGGCTGTAATTACAGCGCTGCGGGCGGGCAAGCGATGATCCCGATCCCGTCGGGCACACGGGTCTGGCTTGCCACCGGCCACACCGACATGCGTAAGGGCTTCGATGGTTTGGCGCTGCTGGTGCAGGAGACCTTGAAGCGCGATCCGCATGGCGGTCATCTGTTCGTGTTCCGTGGCAAAAGCGGCGGTCTGATCAAAGTGCTCTGGCACGACGGCCAGGGCATGTGCCTGTTCGCCAAGCGGCTGGAGCGTGGCCGCTTCATCTGGCCATCACCCGTGGACGGGACGGTGGCGGTCACGCCAGCGCAGCTCGGCTATCTGCTCGAAGGCATCGACTGGCGTCATCCACAGCGAACGTGGCGGCCGGAAGCCGCAGGCTGAGCAGCGCGACCGTGCACGCGTGCGATAGCTGATGCGCGCACGCGAGAGCTGTGATTCCATCCTCGTCGATGATCACAGCCGATTCGCTCCCCGATGATGTCGCGACGCTGAAGGCGCTGGTGCTCGCCGGCCATGCAGCGCAGCTTGCAGCGGAAGCCAAGGCGCGCAATCTCGAAGCCGAGGTCCGCGCCCGCGCGCTGCTGATCGAGCAGATGAAGTTCACGATCGCCAAGCTCAAACACGAGCAGCATGGTCAATCCTCCGAGCGCGCTTCCGTGCTCGAGCAGCTCGAGCTCGAACTCGCCGACCTCGAGGAGGATAGTGCCGAGGCCGAGGCTGCGGCGCAGCTGGCCGCGGAGCGGGCGAAGGCCGCCAAGATCAATGTGCGGCCGTTCGAACGGCAGCGCCCAGCACGTCGTCCGCTGCCTGAGCATCTGCCGCGCGAGCGCATCGTGCATCCAGCGCCGACCAATTGCGCCTGCTGCGGCGGCGACAGGCTGCACAAGATCGGCGAGGACGTGACGGAGACGCTGGAGCTCGTGCCACGGCAGTGGAAGGTGATCCAGCATGTGCGCGAGAAGTTCTCCTGCCGCGCCTGCGAGGCGATCAGCCAGCCGCCGGCGCCGTTCCATCCGATCTCACGGGGACGTGCCGGGCCGCGCCTGCTGGCGCACATCCTGTTCGCCAAATACGGATTGCATCTGCCGCTCAACCGACAGAGCTCGACCTATGCGCATGAGGGCGTGACGCTCGACGTCTCCACGCTGGCCGACTGGGTCGGCGCGGCGGCTGCGACGTTGATGCCGCTGGTCGAGGCGATCAAGGCGCATGTGCTTGCAGGCGAGCGCATCCATGCCGACGACACCACCGTGCCGGTTCTGGCCAAGGGCAAGACGCGCACAGGGCGCGTCTGGACCTATGTGCGTGACGATCGTCCCTTCGCCGGCCACGCGCCGCCGGCCGCCATGTTCTTCTACTCGCCCGACCGCTCCGGCACCCATCCAGAGGCCCATCTTGCGACCTATGCCGGACCGATGCAGGCGGATGCCTATGCCGGCTTCAACCGGCTCTACGAAGCATCACGCAAGCCCGGCCCGATCACCGAGGTCGGCTGCTGGGCGCATGCACGGCGCAAGTTGTTCGAGATCGCGCGGCTGAAGAAGGCTCCGATTGCGATCGAGGCCGTCAAGCAGATCGATGCGCTGTTTGCAATCGAGCGCGAGGTCAACGGCCTGCCGCCGCACGAGCGCAAAGCCGCGCGTCATGCGCGCAGCCGCCCGCTCGTCGATGAGCTTCATACCTTCCTGCGCAAGCGCCGCGCCAAGCTCTCCGGCAAGAGCGAGACCGCCAGGGCGATCGACTACAGCCTCAAGCGCTGGGATGTGTTCACGCGCTTCATCGACGATGGCCGTCTGTGCATGACCAACAACGCTGCCGAGCGCGAGCTGCGCGCCGTGGCCATCGGCCGCAAGAACTGGACGTTCGCCGGCTCCGACGAAGGCGGCCGCCGCGCCGCCGCCATCTACACGCTGATCCAGACCGCCAGGCTCAACAGCGTCGACCCACAGGCTTGGCTCGCCGACGTGCTCGCCCGGCTGCCCGATCATCCGGCCAGCAGCATCGCCGACCTGCTGCCCTGGAACTGGAAGCCTGCACCCATCCAAGCCGCAGCCTGATCGCATCGATCAATCAGCCATTCGGCCCGGGTCCCTTCGCCCGTGGCCTTCACCGGATGCGTACGCAGAGACCTTGGCGCCTGGTAGCTCGGTTTCCTTGGCGATCGCGAGCTTCTCCTCGTCGCTGAAGAAGCGGCGAACCGGTGCCGGCCGCGTCGCCGGATAGCCGAGTTCGGCGGCTGTCAAGCGGCGTTCGGGCTGTGAGTTCCTAGCACTAGTGCTAACGGCGGGACGTGCGGAGGGATGAAGATGGGCGGGCCAGTCGATCGTGACCTCCTCAGTGGCCAGTCGGTCGCGCCATTCGCGCAGCGAATGCGGCGACAGCTGCGTCGCCGCGGCGCAGGCGCGGAGCTCCATTCCGCTCCAGTTCAGCGCCTCGACATGCATCGCCCAGAACGCCTCGGACGCCCGATTGCGCACATCCGATGTGACCGTGAACCTGCGCTGCTTCTGCTTTCGGAGCGCCTTTTCTCGCTCTTCCCGGGCGCGCTCGCGGCGCAATTCCGTCCGATATTTCTCAAGCTTAAGCGCAGTCTCGTTGCCGGCCAGCCGCTTCAGCCAACGCCGCAGAGTGTTCTCGGTCAGACGTTGTTGCTGGCAGTATCTGCGGATCCCGAAACCGCTGCGACGCCACGCTTCGATGTGCAGCGACCACCATTCGCGGCGCGCTCTGTTCTCGAAATGTTTGATCCCACCGGAGATCCTCCACAGCAGCAGAGAACTCGAAATGGAACGACAACACACGAGGGGGAAGGTGTGCAGAGACCGGACGATTACGAGGGGGAGTAAGCGTCCGGCCGCTGCACATGCCTCAGGTCTTGACATGATCGGCCGGCTTCCAGCTCCACGGCAGCAATTCGTCGAGGCGGTTGACGGGATGTCCGTCAACCATCCGTTGGAGAACGTCGCGCAGGTAGGCTTGGGGGCTCGACGTCATTCAGCTTGCACGTCGTGATGAGCGAGCTGACCACTGCCCATCGATGGCCGCCGCCGTCGCTGCCCGTGAACAGGTGGTTCTTGCGGCCGAGCGTGACAGGACGGATCGCGCGCTCGACCGGATTGGTATCGAGCTCGACGCGGCCATCGTTCAGGAAGAGCGTCAGGCCGTGCCAGCGGGAGAGCGCATAGCGGATCGCTTCGGCGAGCGTGCTGCGGCCGGAGACCAAGCGGAGCTGTGTATCGAGCCAGACGTTCAGAGCGTCGACGATCGGCTTGGAGAACGTCCTGCGCTCGGCAAGGCGGTAAGCGGGCGACTGCCCGCGGATACGCGCCTCGATCGCATAGAGCTCGCCGATCCGGCGCAGGGCTTCCGTTGCCACGGGAGACGCGGTGGCTTCAGCTACGTCGTAGAACTTGCGTCGCGAGTGGCTCCAACACGCCGCGAGCGTGATGCCCTCTTTGTCGGCCAATTGCTCGAAGCC
>NZ_JBNPVB010000020.1:0-135215 GCF_051168495.1 Bradyrhizobium oligotrophicum
GGCGAGCTCTACATCGCCGGCAGCGGTCTGGCGCGCGGCTATCTCAATCGCCCGGGCCTGACCGCCGAGCGTTTCGTTGCCGATCCGTTCGGACCTCCGGGCAGCCGCATGTACCGCACCGGCGATCGTGCGCGATGGCGGCCGGAAGGCACGCTGGATTTCCTCGGCCGTGCCGACCATCAGGTCAAGATCCGCGGCTTCCGGATCGAGCCCGGCGAGATCGAGGCCACGCTCGGTCAGCACGAGAGCGTCGCCCAGGCTGCTGTCGTCGCCCGCGAAGACCGTGCCGGCGACAAGCGCCTCGTCGGCTATGTCGTGCCCGCCGCCGGTCATGCGCCGCAGGCAACGACGCTGCGCCAGCATCTCGCGCGCACCCTGCCGGACTACATGGTCCCCGCCGCCTTCGTCGTGCTCGACGCGCTGCCGCTCACGCCGAACGGCAAGCTCGATCGCAACGCCTTGCCGGCGCCCGACCACCAGCCCGTGACCGAATACACCCCGCCGCGGACGGCACGGGAAGAAAAACTCTGCGCTCTGTTTGCCGAGACCCTTGGGCTCGAGCGCGTCGGGATCCATGACAACTTCTTCGATCTCGGCGGCCATTCGCTGCTCGCCATCCGGCTCGGCCGCCGCATCCGCGACGAGATCCAGCCGGACTTCCCGATCACGGCGGTCTATGCGACGCCCGTCGTCCGGGACCTCGCGGCGCAGCTCGACCTCGATGGACCTTCGGAGGGGCCGCTGGACTTGTCCCGCGACATTCTCCTGCCGCCGCACATCAGGCTGACCGGTGGACGCGCGCCGCAAAAGCCCAAGCGCATTTTCCTGACGGGAGCCACCGGCTTCGTCGGAAGTCATCTCCTCTCCACGCTGATCCAGGAGACGGACGCACGTATCGCCTGCCACGTCCGCGCCCCCGATCGGCAATCGGCCGAAGCCCGTCTGCGGCAGGCGCTCGACAAGCGAAAGCTCTTGGGGTGCTGGGACGGGGATCGTATCGAGGTTCTGACCGGAAATCTCGGACATCCGGCGCTCGGACTCGATGAAAGGGGCGTCCGCATCGTACGCGACGAGTGCGAGGCGATCTATCATTGCGGCGCCAGCGTCGAATTCCTCCATCACTATGCGGCGATAAAACCCGCCAATGTGGACAGCGTCCTCACGCTGCTCGACTGGACCGTGAGTGGACGGCCCAAGCGGCTGCACTATGTCTCGACCCTTGCGGTGATCGACAAGTATCAGTCCGGCCCGGTGTCGGAGCAGACTGATCTGACCACGTGGCAGGGTCTCGCGAGCGGCTATAGCCAAAGCAAGTGGGTCGGCGACACGCTCGTCCGGCAGGCGCAGCTTCGCGGTCTGCCGCTGTCGATCTATCGCTTGAGCAGCGTCACCGGCGATCGCGCGAATGGCATCTGCAACGAAACGGACCTGATCTGGCGTCTTGTCCGGCTCTATGCGGAATTGGGCGCGATTCCCGACCTGGACCTGATGTTGAACATGACGCCGGCCGATGACGTCGCGCGGGCGATCGTCCGGCTCGCGGGCAGTGAAGCGTCCTGGGGCAGCGTCTATCATCTCATGAACCGTGAACCGATCGATGTACGGGAGGTCCCACGGATCTTTCGCCGGCTCGGCCTTCGGCTCGACGTCGTGCCGCTCGATCAATGGATCGACATTGGACGACGGCGGCTTGCCGAAACACAGGACGATGATCTCGCGGCCGTCCTGTCGATCGTGTCGAAGGAGGACACGTCGCGATCGCACCCGGAAATTACCTCGGACTTCACGCAGGACCACTTGGCTGCGGTGGGCGCGCCGATCGCCCCGGTCAGTCCGGCCCTTCTCGAACGCTATTTCGTCAATCTGCGGCTTGCGGGAACTGCGTCCGATATTCGATTGCCGGAAACGGCGAAATGAGCAGCGATCGGTTGGTGGGTTAGGAGAGGGAGAGCACAACATGGCGCGGTTTCTCATCGCGGTCACCGCGCTGCCGGGCCACGTCTTTCCCTTGTTGGCCGTTGCCCAACTCCTCGTTGGGCGCGGCCACGAGGTCGTCGTCTATACCGGGAGCCTGTTCAAGGAGCGCGTGGAGGCGACCGGTGCGCGCTTCGTCGCGTTTCACCCGGAAATCGACGTCGACTATCGCAGGCTCGACGAGCGCTTTCCCGAACGGCGCAAGATTGCACCGGGTCCCGCTCAGCTCTGCTTCGGATTGAAGCACATCTTTGCGGATGCCATGCCGTATCAGGCCGCAGGCATACGCGAGTTGCGCCGTGACTTTCCGTTCGACGCGATCATCACCGACACGATGTTCTGCGGGACCTTTCCGCTGCTGCTCGGGCCGCCGGAAAAAAGAAGCCCGATCGTCGCGCTCGGGATCACGGCTCTCGCCTTGTCGAGCGCGGACACCGCGTTCTTCGGCACCGCGCTGCCGCCCTCCATCACGCCAGCCGATCGCGCGCGCAATGCTGCAATGAACAACCACCTGCAACAAGCGATCTTCGGCTCGGTGCAGCAATACTTCAACGACGTCCTGGTGAAGAACGGGGCGCGTCCTCTGCCGGCATTCCTGTTCGATAGCATGATCACGCTGCCGGATCTGTATTTGCAACTGACGGCCAAAGAGTTCGAATATCCGCGTAGCAAGATGCCGGACAGCATCCGCTTCGTTGGACCGCTGCTGCCGCCGCCGTCGACTGGCTTCCAACCGCCGCCGTGGTGGGACGACGTCGACAAGGCGGGGCCGATCGTGCTCGTCACGCAAGGCACCCTGGCGAACGGCGATCTTGGGCAGTTGATCGGGCCAACTCTGACGGCGCTGGCGAACGAGAAGCTGACGGTGATCGCGTGCACCGGCGGCCCGCCCGTCGAAACGATCCCGATGGTGTTGCCGCCCAACGCAAAGGCGGTGACATTCCTGCCGTTCGACCGCCTGCTCCCGAAGGTGAGCGTCATGGTGACCAATGGCGGTTATGGCGCCGTCAATCACGCGCTCAGTCTCGGCGTGCCGTTGGTCGTTGCCGGGGATAGCGAGGAAAAACCGGAAATAGCTGCGCGGGTCGCGTGGGCTGGCGCCGGCGTCAATCTTGGGACCGGCCGGCCGTCTGCCTCGCAGATTCGCGACGCGGTACGCGCCGTGCTCACCAAGCCGCAATACCGGCACGGTGCACAGGCGCTGCGCGCCGCGTTCGCCCGCCACAACGCACGCGACGAGATTGCGGAACTGGTCGAACGGCTCGCGAACGTCGGGTCGGCGGCCAGTTCTCACGGACATTCGCATGGCGGGGTCGACGCTGTCGTTACTCCCGCCGAGACGGCCGGCCGCCGGACGATCGACGTCGACGCTGGTTTGATACGCGGGACGTCGGGCGCGGTTTGATCAGTCCATCTTCGGAGCGCGTGCGCCATACTGGAAAAGCGGTCGATCGCGGATGCTGACGCGGGCCGTCGGATATCGGACATCATGCCGGCTTCGCGGTCGGATCCAAAGAAAGGTCGTCGGGTGAAAAGGCCGCTGTTGAGGTTCGCTTGGATCGGCTTCCTCGTGCTTGCCGTCACGGTCTGCGTCTACATCTTCGCCGTGATCGGCGCGGGTCGCCAGCAGGTCGAAGCGGTCGCAACGCAAATCTCCGATCCGCGGCGGGAGGCAGCCGAGCGTCCGGGGGCCGTACCGCTCGCCACGACGCTCGCCCGAGCCGAACGGCATTCGATCGCCGAGACGCTCGCGGTGACCGGATCCCTCGTGGCCCGACAGGAGAACGTCGTCGGTGTGGAGGTCGACGGGTTGCGTATCGTCGAGCTGCTGGCCGAGGTCGGTGATCACGTCGAAGAAGGGGATGTGCTCGCTCGTCTCGACAGCACGATGCTTCGAACACAGCTCGCGCAAAACACCGCGATGATCGCGATAGCCCAAGCGTCGGTCGCGCAGACGAAGGCCTCGATGGAGGAGATGCAAGCCAACGAAGCCGAAGCGGCGGACGCGTTGAGACGCACGCAAACCCTGAACGCCACCGGCGCGATATCTCCAGCGCAACTCCTGACGCGAGAGACCCAGGCCAAGGTCGCCGCGGCAAAGCTTGCCGCCGCTGAGCAGAATTTGCGCATGGCCGAAGCCCAGGAAGCGTTTGCGGAGGCGCAACGTGGCGAGATCGAGCTGAAAATCGCGCGAACCGAACTGAAGGCGCCGTCTGCGGGGATCATCTCGCACCGCGCCGCCCGCCTGGGTGCGGTGGCAAGCACGGCGGGCGAACCTCTATTCCGGATCGTGCGCAACGGTCGAATCGAATTCGATGCCGAGGTTCCGGAGACGGTGCTTCCACAGATCGAGCTGGGCCAAGACGTCGAAGTCTGGCTGCCCGGCGTCAGCGAGCCCATCATCGGCCATGTGCGGGTGGTCGATCCCACCGTCGACAGATCGAGCCGTCTCGGCAGCGTCTCGATCGCGCTCCCGCCCCATCCGGCCATGAGGGCCGGTGTTTTTGCTCGCGGCATCATTACGATCGGCAAGCGACAAGCCATCACCGTGCCGTTGTCCGCCGTCAGCTTCAGCAAGAACGGCACCTATGTTCAGCTCGCGACGAACAATGTCGTCGCAATTCGCAATGTCCAAATCGGCCTCAAACGCGGCACCCGGGTCGAAATCACAGACGGACTGATCGAAGGTCAGGAGGTCGTCGTTCGAGCCGCCGCCTTCGTCAGGCCGGGCGATCGGATACTGCCTGTGCGCAGCGGTGCCGGACCTGCGGGAGGCGATTGAGATGGCCCTCAACATCTCCGCCTGGTCGATTCGCAAGCCTATTCCGTCGCTGGTGTTGTTCGGCGTGCTGATCGTGCTCGGTGCGGTCAGCCTGAAGACTCTGCCGATCACGCAGATGCCCAACATCGACATCCCCATCGTCACCGTCACGATCGCCCAGACCGGTGCCGCGCCGAGCGAACTGGAAACGCAGATCACGAAGAACGTGGAGAATGCGGCGACCGGGGTCGTCGGGGTCAAGCACGTCACGTCGAGCATCTCTGACGGGGTGTCCGTGACGACCGTCGAGTTTCAGCTGGGGACGCCGGCCGATCGTGCGGTCAACGACGTCCGCAACGCGATGGCGAACATCCGCTCGCAACTGCCGCGCAACATCGAGGAGCCCTCGATCCAGCGGGTCGAGGTCGAAGGGATGGCGATCGTCACCTATGCCGTGTCGATACCCTCCTGGACGACCGAACAGGTGTCCTGGTTCGTCGACGATGTCGTCACGGGGGCGCTCCAAGGCGTTCGCGGCGTCGCGCAGGTCAAGCGTGCCGGCGGCGCCGATCGTGAAATCCGGGTGTCGCTCCTGCCCGATCGGCTGATCTCGCTCGGCATCACCGCGGCGGACGTGAACGAGCAACTGCGAGCGACCAATGTCGATCTCTCCGGCGGGCGCGGTGAAGTCGGGTCGGGAGAGCAAACCATCCGGATGCTTGCGGGCGCTGCGACCATCGACGGACTGACCAACACCGCGATCGTGCTGCCGGGCGGACGAAGGGCTGCATTGAAGGAGATTGCCACGGTCACCGATGGCGCGGCTGAAGCACGCAGCTTTGCCCGCCTCGATGGGCGACCCGTGGTCGCCTTTGGCGTCTTTCGTGCAAAAGGCTTCTCCGACGTGGCCGTCGCGGAGGCCGTCGCGAAGAAGTTGCAGACGCTCACCAGCGGGTATCCCGATCTGTCCGTGTCCGAGATCGACAGCACGGTGCGCTATACCAAGGCCGATTACAGGGCCACGATGCAGACGCTGACCGAAGGCGCAATCCTCGCGGTCGTCGTCGTGCTGATTTTTCTGCGCGACCTTCGTGCGACGGCGATTTCCGTGCTCGCGATACCACTGTCGATACTTCCGACCTTCTGGGTGATGGACCTCATCGGCTTTTCGCTGAACGCCGTGAGTCTGCTCGCGATCACGCTGGTCACCGGCATCCTGGTCGATGATGCGATCGTGGAGATCGAGAACATCGTCCGGCACATCCGGATGGGCAAATCACCCTATCGCGCGGCGCTCCAGGCGGCCGACGAGATCGGGCTCGCGGTCGTCGCGACGACCATGACCATCGTGGCCATGTTCGTGCCGGTCAGCTTCATGGGCGGCATCGCCGGTCAATACTTCAAGCAGTTCGGCCTCACGGTCGCCGTTGCAGTCATGTTTTCTCTGCTGGTCGCAAGGTTGATAACGCCGCTGCTGGCGGCATATCTCCTCCGCGACCCTGAGCACCATGCCGAAGGACAGGGATCGATCATGCGGCACTATGTTCGCGTGCTCGAATGGTCGCTTCGCCACCGCTTCGTCACGCTTGCGCTCGCGGCGCTGGTCTTCTTGGGCTCGTTGGTCGTTGCAGGATCCTTGTCGCATGGCTTTCTGCCGACCAACGACCTGTCGCGTTCGGTTCTCCAGATCGAACTGCCGCCGGGCTCGACGATCGCCGATACCGCCGCCACCACCGACCGCATCACGGCGCTGCTCGATAAACGACCGGAGGTCAGGAGCGTCTATGTCACCGGCGGCGCCGCCGGCGCCAATGGGCTGAGCGTCACTGCCGGTGATGTACGCAAGGCCACCATCATCGTCGGCCTCGTTGCGCGCTCGGACCGATCGCATGACCAGAAGGCGTTCGAGCACGACATGCGTGCGACGCTTAGCACGATCCCGGATATACGCTACAGCTTCGGCAACGGCGGCGGCGGACGCGAATTCACGCTGATCCTTTCCGGGCCCGATGGTGCTGCCGTCGAGCAAGCGGCGCTCGCGCTGGAGCGTGACGCCCGGCAGAACGTCTCCGTTCTCGCGAATGTCGTCTCGACTGTGGCGCTTGCCCGGCCGGAGATTCGCATCTTGCCGAGGCTCGAGGAGGCTGCCGACCTTGGAATCTCCGGAACGCAGATCGCCGAAGTCGCAAGGATTGCGATGATCGGCGACATTTCCGCGCATCTGGCGAAGTTCTCGGCCATCGACCGGCAAGTGCCGATCCGCGTGCAACTCGACGAGCGGGCGCGGGGCGATCTATCGACCCTCGATATGCTGCGGATCAAGGCCAAGACCGGCACCGTACCGTTGGCCACGGTTGCCGACGTCGCCTTTGGCGAGGGGCCGACGACCATCGAACGCTATGACGGCAGGCGTCGCGTCGCAATCGAGGCCGATCTCGTCGGAAACACCCCGCTCGGCGAGGCCATCGGACAGGTCATGGCGCTGCCCTCGGCGCGAAACCTGCCGGCCGGTGTGACGATTGCAAGATTCGGCGATTCAGAGATCATGGAGGAAGTTTTCTCGAGCTTTTCGCTCGCGATCGCTGCCGGCGTACTCATGGTGCTCGCCGTCCTCGTTCTTCTCTTCGCCGACGCGATGCATCCGATCACCATCATCTTCTCCATGCCGCTGTCGATCGGCGGAGCAGTCCTCGCGCTGCTTCTGACCGGCAATGCCATCAATCTCTCGGCCATCATCGGCTTTCTCATGCTGATGGGAATCGTGACGAAGAACGCGATCCTGCTGGTGGACTTCGCCATCACGGAGGTGGCGAGCGGTGTGGAGCGCACGAAGGCTTTGATCGAAGCCGGCCGCAAGCGCGCTCAACCCGTGATCATGACCACCGCGGCGATGACCGCGGGCATGGTTCCTTCTGCATTGGGACTCGGCGAGGGCGGCGCGTTCCGTTCCCCCATGGCGATCGCATTGATCGGCGGGCTGCTCGCCTCGACCTTTCTCAGTCTCGTCGTCGTGCCGGCCGCGTTTACGGTCATGGACGACGCCGGCCGGATGTTAGGCCGCAAGCTGTCGCGCTTCATCGGACCGAAGGACGAATGAAGCGCGACGGGCGTGAGCCGGCCTCACTACGTCGATAGCCTGCGCCGCATCGACCGGCGCTGACCGGCTGACAGCCTGCGGGGCTCGGCAGGGGCGACCAACCGATAGCGGGTTCCGCAGTGTGTTGCTGTCAGTCGCTCCACGACATCGATGCGGCCTTCCTCATACCGAAAGGCGATCGCGTTTTCCGCACTTACTTCGGCATGGAACTCGAAAACGCGGGCGCGAAGTTCTTGCTGGTAGTTGGTGTGCGGAGCCATCGCGGCACAGCTCAGATCATCCACGACCAACCACCTCGCGGACCTCCCCGCTGCGATGGCTCTCGCTCCTATTTCTGTTTTTCAGACGATGACGCGACGCAGGGACCAAGGCTGACTCCGGGCTGGCCGCGGCTGATCGCGTCGAGGATGCGTCGCAGGCGACCTGATCTACCTGCGTGTAAATCCTTATAATTCCCGCATAATTAGCATTTTGGTAACGGGCCTATGGCACGATTGGTATCATGATGTTGAACTATGCGCCGAGCTCACAGGCGTAGACCCGAACAGGTGTCGAGTGACAAGTAGTGCCAATGGGGCCGACCGGTATGTGCGCCTGCCACCTGACTGCAGCATCGCGGCGATCCGCAGCGTCTGCGACCTCGTGCGCGAGGCCCTTGGGCGCGAGACGCGACCGGACGACAGGCTCGAAATTGATTGCTCCGATGTCGAGCGGGCGGACGTGACCTCCGTCCAGCTGCTGCTCGCAACCGCCAAGAGCGCAAACCTGCGCGGGCGGCCGATCGTGATGACCGCGATCTCCAAGACCCTCAGCTCCACCTTCATGCGCGCCGGCGTGACCGCCGACGTGATGGCCGCTCACACATTTCCTTGCGATACGGACGAACGCTAATGGGTACGATCCTGACAGTCGACGACTCCCCGAGCATCCGCCAGATGGTCAAGGTCGTTCTCGGACCCGCCGGTCACAACGTGATCGAGGCCGGCGATGGCAGCCAGGGATTGGAAAAGGCGCGCGCATCGCGGCCTGATCTCGTGATCACCGATCTCAACATGCCTGTCATGAACGGTATCGAACTGATCAAGGCACTGCGGGCGCAGTCATCGCTGTCGGGTATGCCGATCGTGTTTCTGACCACCGAATCGGCCGACGCCGTGAAGCAGCAAGCCAAGGCGGCCGGCGCCACCGGGTGGATTACGAAGCCCTTCAAGCCCGAGCAGTTGCTCGCCGTCGTCAGCAAGCTGGTCCGGTCATGACCTCGCTCGATCCCGCGGACGTCTTTCGCCAGGAAGCGAGCGAACTGTTCGAAGTTCTCGAAGCGGCGCTGCTGGATCTCACCCTCCGGCCCGATGACCGCGACCTGATCGACACCGCCTTTCGCGCCCTGCATACGATCAAGGGATCCGGCGCGATGTTCGGCTTCGACGCGGTGGCCGCGTTCACGCACCAGTTCGAGACCGCGTTCGACTTGGTGCGCAAGGGCGAGATCAAGCCGAGCGAGGACATGATCTCGGTCGCGCTTGCCGCCAAGGACTACATTCGGGCATTGATCGAGGCTCCCGACACCACGGACTCGATCATCGGCGATGCGATCCTCGATGACCTCAGCCGGTTCGTCGAACCCGAACGCGTGCCGGTTGCCGCAGTCGTGGCTGCACCGGCACCAACGCAGCCGGGCCGGCGCACCGGCTGGCGCATGCATCTGGAATTCGACAGCCAGGTCCTGCGCAACGGCTCCAATCCCCTCGACCTGTTCGACGACCTCAGCAAGCTCGGCTCCTGCTTCATCGTGGCACTCACCGACGACGTGCCGGTGCTCGAAGAACTCGATCCCGAATTCTGCTACCTGAAATGGGACGTCACGCTCCACAGCGATTGCGACCGCAGTGCGATCGACGACGTCTTCATGTTCGTGCTGGATGAAACGAAGCTGACGCTCGAGCCGATCTTCGCCGGCGGCGGGGTCGCCGAGAGTTCGGAGCCCGTCGAGACTGCGGTCACGGCACCGCAAGCCGCACCGGCACCCGTCCAGGCACCGCCGGTCGCCGGGGCGAGCGATACGCCCAAGCCCAAGGAGCGCACAAAGGAGCTCACAAAGGAGCTCACGTCCGAAGCTCCCAAGCGGACCGAGCCGAAGCGCGCCGACGAGCGCGGCATTGCGACGGTCCGGGTGCAGGCGGAACGTCTCGACGAACTGATGGACCGTGTCGGCGAACTGGTGATCGCCCAGGCGCGCCTCAGCCAGCTCGCGGCTGCCGGTGACGATCTGTCGATCAAGATGATTGCGGAGGAAATCGAACGGCTCGCCGCCAGCCTGCGCGATACCACGATGGGCGCGCGCATGGTGCCGATCGGTTCGCTGTTCGGGCGCTTCCGGCGCCTCGTCCATGATCTCTCGCGCGACCTCGGCAAGCCGGTCGAATTCGTCACCGCCGGCGAGGACACCGAACTCGACAAGACCATGATCGAGGGCCTGGCCGATCCGCTCGTCCATCTCATCCGCAATGCCATCGATCATGGGATCGAGGACACCTCCCGGCGCATCGCCTCTGGCAAGGCCGAGAGCGGCCGCATCGAGCTGGTCGCGACTCATTCCGGCGCCGAGGTGCTGGTGCGGTTGAGCGACAATGGCGGTGGTCTCGACACCGCGCGGATTCGCGCCAAGGCCGAGGAGCAAGGCTTGATCGCGCCGGGGGCCGCGGCGTCCGATGCCGAGATTCATCAGTTCCTGTTTCATCCGGGATTCTCGACCGCGCAGACGGTGTCGGCGCTGTCCGGCCGCGGCGTCGGCATGGATGTCGTGAAGCGCACCATCGAGGCGATGCGCGGCTCGATCGATCTGTCGACCCGGCCGGGCCACGGCACCACCGTGACGTTGCGGCTGCCGCTGACGCTGGCGATCATCGAAGGTCTGCTGATCCGCGTCGGCGAAGGGCGCTACATCGTGCCGCTGTCGGCGGTCGAGGAATGCGTCGAACTGCCGGCCGCCGACGAGCGTTCGCGCGGTCGTAATTTCCTCAACGTGCGCGGCGACCTCGTCCCATTCCTGCGGCTGCGCGAACTGTTCGCGACGCCGGGCACGGCAGACCGTCACCAGAAGGTCGTCATCATCTCGACCGGCGACAGCCGCGTCGGTCTGGTCGCCGACCAGATCCTCGGAAACCACCAGACGGTCATCAAATCGCTGTCGAAGCTGCATGCGGACGTCACGATGTTTTCCGGGGCGACCATCCTCGGCGACGGCACCGCGGCGCTGATCATCGACGTCGTCCAACTGGTCGCGTTGGCGCAGTCGCAGGCCGACAAACAGCACATAAGCGAGGCGGCATGACGAAGCTCGATCTGGATATGTCTGCGCCGGGCGACGCCGCGTTGCGGCAGGTCGTGATGGTTGGGCTGGGGCCGGAATTGTTCGCTCTCGATGCGGGGATGGTGAGGGAGATCATCGATCCGATTCCGACGGCCATGGTCGCCGGAGCGCGGGCGTTTCTCTCCAGGGTGATCAACGTTCGCGGCAACGTCATCCCGCTGGCCGATCTGCGCATCCGCTTCGGCATGCCGGCCCACGAAGGGACTGCCGACACCCGCATCGTCGTCATCGAAATCGAGATCGACGGCGATCCGGTCCTGGTCGGTATTCTCGCGGACAAGGTCTACGAGGTGACCGAAATCCTGCCGGCCGGCGTGCAGCAGACGCCGCGCGTCGGCATGCACTGGAAGCCCGAGTTCATCAGCTTCATCGCCAAATGGCGCGACGAATTTGTCATCGTTCCCAACATGGAACGCATCCTGAATTGATTGCCCGAATGAGTGGGGAAGGGGCTACGATATGAGATTTACCGTCAAGGCGAAACTCGCAAGCGCATTCGGCGCGGTGATTGCGCTCTCCATGGTGATCGGCAGCGTGTCATACGTGAAGCTGAGCGACATGGTCAGCACGGCCGACGGGTTGGTTAGCGCATCCGGCCGAATGGAGAAAGCGGCGGAGCTCGAGAAGATCATCCTCATGCAGATCCGGGCGGAGAAGAACGCCATCCTGGCGGGCTCCGACAGCGAGGTGGACCGGTTCGTCGCCGAGGCCGGTAGAATTCGCACCGACCTGAGCAAGGCCAGGGACGACATCTACGCGGGTGCCACCGAAGGCGGCAGGAAGCTGCTGGACAGGTTTGCGTCCGTCCGCAGCCATTTCGACGCGGTTCAGGACGAGACCCTCAAGTTCGCGAAGGTCGACAAGGTGAAGGCCAACGAGCACTCGACGATCGATGGTCGCAAGGCCGCCGGCGAAACGATGGCAGCCGTCGGCGACTACGTCGTGTTCATCAAGAAGCTCATGGCAGACCGCGCCGAGCAGGCCCGGGAAGACGGCAGCCGCGCGCAGATGCTGTTGCTCGGGCTCGTGATCGCCTCGCTATTGATCGCGGTGGCATCGGCCACCTGGATCGCGCTCAACATCAGCCGCGGCTTGGCCAAGGCGGTCGGTCTTGCCGATGCGGTCGCGCTCGGCGATCTCAGCCAGACGATCCACGTTTCCAGCGACGATGAGATCGGCGATCTCGTGAAGTCGCTGAACGTCATGACGGTCAATCTCAACGCCACCGCGGCGGTGGCCGACCGGATCGCGAGCGGCGACCTGACGGCCGAGGCCAAGCGGTTGTCGGACAAGGATACGCTCGGCATCGCGCAGGAACGTATGGTCGAGCGGCTTCGGGCGGTGGTCTCGGAAGCGTTGATGGCAGCGCGCAACGTGTCGGCGGGCAGCCAGGAATTGTCGGCCAGCGCCGAGCAGCTGTCGCAGGGGGCTACCGAGCAGGCCTCGTCTGCGGAGGAGGCGTCGTCGTCGATGGAGGAGATGGCGGCCAACATCAGGCAGAACGCGGAGAATGCCGGCCAGACCGAGAAGATCGCGGCGCAGTCGGCCAAGGATGCGGAGGCCAGCGGTGTCGCGGTCGGCCGTGCCGTCGAGGCGATGCAGACCATCGCGGCCAAGATCACCATCGTGCAGGAGATCGCGCGGCAGACCGACCTGCTGGCGCTCAATGCGGCGGTGGAAGCCGCCCGCGCCGGCGAGCACGGCCGCGGCTTCGCCGTGGTGGCCTCCGAGGTGCGCAAGCTCGCCGAGCGCAGCCAGGCCGCGGCCGCCGAGATCGGCGCGCTGTCGGTCGACACCGTGAAGGTCGCGCAGGAGGCCGGCACGATGCTGTCGAAGCTGGTGCCGGACATCAAGAAGACTGCGGAGCTGGTCGAGGAGATCACCTCGGCCTGCCGCGAGCAGGACGTCGGGTCGTCGCAGGTCAATCAGGCGATCCAGCAGCTCGACAAGGTCGGGCAGCAGAACGCCAGCGCCTCCGAACAGGTGTCCTCGACCTCCGAGGAACTGGCCTCGCAGGCCGAGCAGCTGCAGGCGACGATCGCCTATTTCAAGATCGACAACGAGGCGACGCGCGACATGCCGCGCGCGGCCAACATCGACCGCGCGGTCAGCCAGCTGCGCAGCACGGCGGCCAGCATGTCCGCCGACCGTACACCGAAGAAGCCCGCCGTCACGGCGAGAGCCGGCCGTCCGCTCAAGGTCGCGAGCGGCGGGGGTGGCTTCGCCTTCGAGATGTCCGGCGGCGACGAGCACGACGCCGATTTTCAACGCTGATCGATGCCGGCAGCGAGGCGGGCTCACCGACCTCGCTGTTCCCGGCATGAGCCGAGACGACTTCAACCGGATCGAGATTGTCCCCAATCCAAGCAGCTGAGGGCTGATAGATGAGATTTACCGTCAAAGCGAAGCTCGCAAGCGCGTTCGGCGCGGTGATCGCGCTCTCCATGGTGATCGGCAGCGTGTCATACATGAAGCTGAGCGACATGGTCAGCACGGCCGACGGGCTGGTCGGCGCGGCCGGCCGGATGGAAAAAGCGGCGGAGCTCGAGAAGATCGTCCTGCTGCAGATCCGGGCGGAGAAGAACGCGATCCTGGCGAGCTCCGACAGCGAGACGGATCGGTTCGTTGCCGAGGTTGGTAAGATTCGTGCCGATCTGAGCAAGACCCGGGACGACGTCTACGCGGTTGCCACCGAAGGCGGCAGGAAGCTGCTCGACAGGTTCGCGTCCGTCCGCAGCCATTTCGACGCGGTTCAGGACGACACCCTCAAGCTCGCGAAAGTCGACAAGGTGAAGGCCAACGAGCGCTCGACCACCGAAGGTCGCAAGGCTGCCGGCGAAACGATGGCAGCCGTCGGCGACTACGTCGTGTTCATCAAGAAGCTCATGGCAGACCGCGCGGAGCAGGCCAGGGAAGACGGTAGCCGCGCGCAGATGCTGTTGCTTGGCCTCATGATTGCCTCGCTGGTGATCGCGATGACGTCGGCGATCTGGATCGCGCTCAACATCAGCCGTGGCCTCGCCAAGGCAGTCGGTCTGGCCGACGCGGTCGCGCTCGGCGATCTCAACCAGCAGATTCAAGTCTCGAGCGACGATGAGATCGGTGATCTCGTCAAGTCGCTGAACACCACGGTCGAAAAGCTTCGGGCCGTGGTCTCCGAAGCCCTGATGGCGGCGCGCAACGTGTCGGCGGGCAGCCAGGAACTGTCGGCCAGCGCCGAGCAGCTGTCGCAGGGCGCCACCGAGCAGGCGTCCTCGGCGGAGGAGGCGTCCTCGTCGATGGAGGAGATGGCCGCCAACATCAAGCAGAACGCGGAGAATGCCGGCCAGACCGAGAAGATCGCGGCGCAGTCGGCCAAGGATGCCGAGGCCAGCGGTGTTGCGGTCGGCCGTGCGGTCGAGGCGATGCAGACCATCGCGGCCAAGATCACCATCGTGCAGGAGATCGCGCGGCAGACCGACCTGCTGGCGCTCAATGCGGCGGTGGAAGCCGCCCGCGCCGGCGAGCACGGCCGCGGCTTCGCCGTGGTGGCCTCCGAGGTGCGCAAGCTCGCCGAGCGCAGCCAGGCCGCGGCCGCCGAGATCGGCGCGCTGTCGGTCGACACCGTGAAGGTCGCGCAGGAGGCCGGCACGATGCTGTCGAAGCTGGTGCCGGACATCAAGAAGACTGCGGAGCTGGTCGAGGAGATCACCTCGGCCTGCCGCGAGCAGGACGTCGGGTCGTCGCAGGTCAATCAGGCGATCCAGCAGCTCGACAAGGTCGGGCAGCAGAACGCCAGCGCCTCCGAACAGGTGTCCTCGACCTCCGAGGAACTGGCCTCGCAGGCCGAGCAGCTGCAGGCGACGATCGCCTATTTCAAGATCGACAACGAGGCGACGCGCGACATGCCGCGCGCGGCCAACATCGACCGCGCGGTCAGCCAGCTGCGCAGCACGGCGGCCACCATGTCCGCCGCCAGCCGCGCGCCGAAGAAGCCCGCGGCCGCTGCGAGAGCCGGCCGTCCGCTCAAGGTCGCGGGCGGCGGGGGCGGCTTCGCTTTCGAGATGTCCGGCGGCGACGAGCACGACGCCGATTTTCAACGCTGAGCAGGCGGCCGGCGTCGCACATCGACGCCGGCATGCCGCTTTCATCGACCTTCTCGCGCGGAGCTCTCCATGGCCGAACTGGCGCAATACCTGACACTCGGTCTGGCCGACGAAACGTTCGGCATCAGCATTCGCAACGTCAGGGAAATCCTCGACATGAGGCCGATCTCCCGGTTGCCCCATGCGCCGGATTTTCTGGTCGGCATGATCGACGTGCGCGGCAGCGGCTATCCGATCGTCGATCTGCGCACCAAGCTCGATCTGCCGCAGGTGCCGGCGACCGAGGCGACGCGCATCATCATCCTCGACGTGCCGATGGAAGACCGTCTGGTGGGCGTGGGCTTCATCGCCGATTGCGTGTTCGAGGTCACCGATATCGACGAGAGCCGGATCGAACCGCCGCCGTCGGTCGGGGGACGCTGGAAGTCCGACTACCTCGCCGGCGTCGGGCGCAAGGGCGACAAATTCGTCATCATTTTCGATCTGCGGCGCTTGATGCTGTCGACGGACCTGATGCAGACCGCGGAGGCTGCGCTGGTCAAGCCGGTTGCCGCGTGATCGAGGCGCGGTCGTGACGGATTCCGGATTGCATCTGACGGACCGCCATTTCAGGTCCGTCGCGACGTTGATCGAGAGCCAGATCGGCATCAAGCTGCCGCCGGCCAAGCGCGTGATGATCGAGGGGCGGCTGCAGAAGCGCGTTCGTGCCCTCAAGCACGCCAGCGTCAATGAATATGTCGAGCGGCTGTTCGAGGACGGCCAGCTCGAGGCCGAACTCGTGGACCTGATCGACTGCGTCACGACCAACAAGACCGACTTCTTTCGCGAGCCCTCGCATTTCGAATTCGTCCGTCACGTCGCCGTCGACGAACTGCTGGCACAGCGCGGCCGGACCTCGCGGTTGATCAAGATCTGGAGCGCCGCCTGCTCGACCGGCATGGAAGCCTACACGACGGCGATGGTGCTCGACGATCTGCAGACGAAGCGGCGCGGCTTCGAATTTCGCATTCTGGGAACGGACATCTCGACCAGCGTCCTGCGCGTCGCCAAGGCCGGCATCTACCCGCGCGACCTGGTCGCCCCGGTCCCCGCCGAAATGGCGCAGCGCTACTTCATGTCCGCCCGAGATCGGACCCGGGCCGACGTACGTGTCGTCCCGGAATTGCGCCGGCGCGTGAACTTCACGCGCATGAACCTGATGGACCCGAGCTATCCGGTCGACCAGGACGTCGACATCATCTTCTGCCGCAACGTCCTGATCTATTTCGACAAGGCGACCCAGCGCAAGGTCGTCGACCAGCTGTGCAGGCATTTGCGGCCGGGCGGCTATTTCCTGGTCGGTCATTCCGAATCGATGGTTCACCAGGGCTCGCTCGGCTTGAAGCAGGTCCAGCCCACGATCTTCCAGAACGTCGCTCGGAGATGATCGCGTGAGCAAGCCGAAGGTGCGTGCGTTGATCGTCGACGATTCCGCCCTGGTTCGGCAGATTCTGTCTTCGATCCTGTCGGAGGATCCGGAGATCGAGGTGATGGCCGCGGTGCAGGACCCGTTCGCCGCGGCACGACGGATGCAGGAGGCGCTGCCCGACGTCATCATTCTCGACATCGAGATGCCGCGCATGGACGGCATGACGTTCCTGCGCAAGATCATGGCGCAGCGGCCGATTCCGGTCATCATCTGCTCGACATTCACGGAGCATGGCTCGGACATGATGTTCGAGGCCTTCGAGGCCGGCGCCGTCGACATCCTGCCGAAGCCGCGGGTGGATACGCGGCAGGCGCTGCTGGAATCGTCGGCCAAGCTGCGCGAGGCGGTCAAGCTCGCCGCCCGCTCCCGCGTGCGTGCGCGCGGCCCGCGGCGCGTCGTGGAAAAGAAGCTCACGGCCGACGCGATCATTCCGCCGCCGGTTCAGAGTCGCGTCAGGCCGACGACCGAACGCATCGTCTGCATCGGGGTGTCGACCGGTGGCACCGAATCCCTGCGTGACGTTCTCGAGGTGCTGCCGCGCGCCTGCCCTGGAATTCTCATCGTGCAGCATATGCCGCAGGGCTTTACGGCGGCGTTCGCGCGCCGGCTCAACAGCCTTTGCGACATCGATGTCAAGGAGGCCGAAGACGGCGAGCCGGTGCAGCCGGGGACGGCCTATATCGCGCCCGGTAGCCGGCACATGCTGCTGCAACGAAACGGCCTGCGCTATCACATCGCGATTAAGGACGGTCCCCCGGTCTCGCGTCACCGGCCGTCCGCGGACGTGCTGTTCCGCTCGGCCGCGCAATATGCCGGCCGCAACGTGCTGGGCATCATCATGACCGGCATGGGCGACGACGGCGCGCGCGGCCTGCTCGAAATGCGCAAGCTCGGCGCCGCGACGCGCGCCCAGGACGAGGAAAGCTGCGTGGTGTTCGGGATGCCGAAAGAGGCGATTGCATGCGGGGCGGTCGAGAAGGTGGTTCCGCTGTCCAGGATCGCCAAGGAAATCATGCTCTGGCATCAAGCCGGGCAAACGGCTTCGGCGGATTGAGCGTGGCTGCGAGCAGTGCCACGTCGCGCATGGACGGTGCAGTTGCCTGCACCGAGGAGATTGCCGCGCAGATCGAGGCGACCTTCGCGCAGATGGGACATGGTCTCGGGCGCGGTCATGTGCTGTTCGACGAGCTCAATGCCGGGCTGGTGTCGCTGTCGCAGGAATTGTCCGGCGACAATATCGCCGGCGCGTCGTCGGTGCTGCAGGACGTCGCGGCACGGCTGGCGCGGCTGCTCGACGTGTTGCGCTCGGAAGGCGATCTGCTCGGCACCATCGGGGCGAGCGCGGAGGACTCCGCGTCGATCCTGAAGCTGCTCGCCAAGCACATCCAGATGGTGCTCGTGATCGCACAGAACGCGCGGATCGAGGCGGCTACGCTGGGCAGCGGCCAGAACGGCTTTCTGAATTTCACCCAAGAGGCCGTTGCGTTGGCGAAGGCCGTCGAGGCGTCGATCGCAGCCTGTTCGGTGAACCAGACGCGGCTGGCCGAAGCGGTGGCGACCGCGCTGCGCCGGCAGCGCGATTTCGAGACACGCTATCAGGATCGGTTCCGATCGGTGGGCTCTGATCTGATGTCGGCGCATTCGGCGCTGCAATCGCGGCGCGCCAACGCCGTGCGGCTTGCGGCGTCGGCCGGCGCGGACACCAGGAGAATCACCGAGGCGGTGGGCTCCGCGATCGTGTCGTTGCAGGCGGGCGACAGCACCCGGCAACGTCTCGAACATGTCGCTCGTGCATTGCGGATGGCCGATGGTCTCGATCATGGTCTCGTCCCCGCCGGTCAGGGTGAAACCGGTGGTGATCGAACGATCGCGGGCCTGGTCCGCAGCCTGCAGTCCGAACAACTGACCAGCGCTGCATCCGACCTTGAGTCGGATCTCGGCGACATCGACCTGTCGCTGACCAATCTGTTGTCCGGCGCGATCGAGGTGGTCGGCCATGGATGTGCACTGTCCGGGACCGATGACGGCGCAACCGCTTCCTTTCTGACCGGCGTGAAACAGGCGCTGGCGGAGGCGTCGTCCCTGATCAAGGCATGCGACGACTCGCGCCGCTCGGTCGACGATGCGCTGGGCGTCGTCGACGACATGTTGGGGAATTTCCGCAGCGCCGTCGAAAATCTGTCCGATGCCGTGATCGATATCATCCTGGTCGGCATGAATGCCGGGCTGAAGGCGCGTCAGGTCGGTGATCGTGGCCGCGCCTTCGTGGTGATCGCCAACGAACTCCGTGCCACCGCGGACAAGCTGTCCGGCGGAGCCGCGATGTTGAAGCCGATCCTGGACGCGGTCGCGCGTGCAGCCGGCGAGCTTGCGCGGGTCAATGCCGACAGCGATTCCGGGTTGATGACGGAGCTCGAGCCGAAGATCCTGTCTGCGATCCGCGACATCGAGTCCGAGAGCGACCAGATCGGTGCGGTGATGACGCGCCTGATCCAGAGCGGCGGCGAATTCGAAGGCTTGATCGCCGAGGCGAAGGCCGTGCTCGGCGCGCTGCGAAAAAAATCAGCTGGGCTTCCGGAGGCTGCCGGCAGTCTCACCCCTCCTGGCGGTGCGCCGCCGCGCTTGGCGCATGATGATCAGGCGGAAGCCGAGACCGTCTTTGCGGGTCTCCATGCGCACTACACGATGGCGAGCGAGAGAGACGTCCATCTCGGCTTTCTGCAGCGTGTGGGCATCGCGGCCCCCTCGATGGGCGCGGCGGCGCCGCAGCCAGATGAAATCGACGAGGTGCTGTTCTTCTAGATCGGCCGGCTCACGCCATCTCGTCAGCGCAGGGGCGAATCCTGCCGCTCCGGCCATTTCTCGCGCCACGGCTCATGCCTTTCCCGATTTCCCTGCGCGCGTGCTATGGTTGTTCTGCTTGGCTCGATCAGGTGAAGCGTCTCCGACATGACCGCACGACATCAACGCAAGCCTCCGCGCGCAGGGCAGACCGGAACGGCGTGGCGGCACGCCAATGTCGGCCGGCTCCTCAATAATGCGATGCGCCGGTTCGAAGCCCGCGTTCTCGCGCTGATGGCCGAGAGCGGGCACGGCGAGACGCGGATCGCGCATGTCAGCCTGACCCGCAACCTCGACGTCGAGGGCACGCGGCTGACCGAACTCGCGCGGCGGGCCTCGATGAGCAAGCAGGCGATGGGTGAGCTGGTCGATCAGTGCTCGGAGCTCGGACTGGTCGTGCGCGAGGCCGATCCGCAGGACGGCCGCGCCCGTATCGTTCGCTTCACGCCGACGGGGCTGCGATGGCTGCAGGCGTTCGGCGATGCGGTCGACGTGGCCGAGGCCGAGATGCGCAAGGAGCTCGGCAAGGCGGCGATGGATGCAATGCTGCAGGCGCTGTCGGCCTATGGCGCGCGGTTCGACACCTTGCAGGACGAGATATAGTCAGGTTACTTGACTATTTACCCGAGCGGCGTAGCATCCATCCGATCGCGAGGGGAGATAGCGCCGTGACCACGCCTCTGACCGCCTCCGTCCTGATCGTGGGCGGTGGTCCGTGCGGGCTGATGCTCGCCAACGAGCTCGGCCGTCGCGGCGTCTCCGCTGTCCTGATCGACGAGAAGCCCGGCACGGCCTTCAATCCGCAGGCCAACGCCACCCAGGCGCGGACGATGGAGCACTACCGCCGGCTCGGCTTCGCCGACGAGATCCGGCGCGCCGGGCTGCCTGCTGACTATCCGACCGACGTCGCCTATTTCACCCGCTACACGGCGCATGAACTGGCACGGTTTCAACTGCCCTCGGCGGCGCGTGCCACCGAGCTGGTGAAGGGCCTGTCCGGCTCGTGGAGCGCGGCCGAGCTGCCGCATCGCGTGTCGCAGAAATTCGTCGAGGCGATCCTGCGCCGGCATGCGACCGAGCTTCCGGGCATTCAGCTGCACTACGGCCATCGGCTGATCGGCCATGTCGCCGACGAGGATGGCATCGCAGCCGAGGTCGAGCGCCTCAGCGACGGTGTCCGCTTCAGGATCTGCGCCGCATTCCTGGTCGGCGCCGATGGACCGCGTTCGCTGGTGCGTCAATCGCTCGGCATCTCCTATGGCGGCAGCACCGGCGTGCAGCGCGATTTCATGGGCGGGCGCATGCTCGCGGTCTATCTCCGGTCAACGGACTTCTACGCCGGCGTCCCTCATGCCAAGGCCTGGATGTATGTCTGCTTCAACCGCGACCGCCGCGCCTTCATGGCGTCGGTCAACGGACGCGACGAGTTCGCCTTTCATACGCAGCTTCGTCCCGGCGAGGACGAGAGCGCAATCACCGTTGACGATGCCAAGGCGGCGTTCCAGCGCGCTTGCGGCGCGGCGATCCCGTGCGAGGTGCTGTCGCATCTGACCTGGACGGCGGGGCATGCGCTGGTCGCCGAGAGCATGCATCGCGGCCGCGTCTTTCTCGGCGGTGACGCGGCGCATCTGTTCACGCCGACTGGCGGCCTCGGCTACAACACCGCGATCGAGGACGCGGTCAATCTCGGCTGGAAGCTTGCGAGCGTCATCAAGGGCATCAGCCCGCTGTCGCTGCTCGACAGCTACGAAGCCGAGCGTCGTCCGCTGGCGCTACGCAACACCGACTACGCCCGCCGCTTCGCCGATTCGCTCGGCCTGTTTGCCGCTGCGCCCGAGATCGAGGAGGCGACCGAGGGCGGGGCGGAAGCGCGGCGGATCGCAGGCGCCTATCTCGACCAGCATGCCCGCGCCGAGTTCAACATTCCCGGCATCACCTTCGGCGGCCGCTACGACGGCTCGCCGATCATCGTCTCCGATGGCACCGCGCCGCCGCCGGATGCCGCCAACGTCTACGTGCCGAGCGCCTGTCCCGGCGGCCGCGCGCCGCATGCCTGGCTGGAGCAGGGCGTCTCGCTCTACGACCGCTTCGGCTTCGAATGGACGCTGCTGCGGTTCGAAGGCTGCGACGTCGATGAAGACCAGTTGAACGAGGCGGCCGGGTCACCGCGCGCGGATCTGAGGATCGTCACCCTGCCGCGCGCCTTGCGCGATCTCTACGAGGCCGATCTCGCACTGATCCGCCCCGATCAGATCGTGGCCTGGCGCGGCAGCGCGGCGCAGGCGGGCAGGCTGGGCCGCGTGCTTGCGCAGGCGCTCGGGCACGAAGCCCAAACGCACTGAGCTTCCGGTCGCGCGCCGCAGTATGCAGGATCGGCCGGAACCTGTGGCGGCGAGGCACTCCGCCATGAGGTCGTGCGGAGCTTAGGAACCATCGCAAGCCGCCGGTTTTTCAGTCGTGACGATCAGGCTTCCAACCGGAGATCAGCGATGACCAGAACGTTTCGGACCCACCAGACGAGAACGATCCACACCGTCATGGCCGCATGTGCGATGGCGGTCCTGATGGCCAGCGGCGCGGTCGCCGCCCCGAAGGGCCAGTCGCCCGCCAAGGACCAGCGCTTCATCACCGAGGCGATCGAAGGCGATATGTCCGAGGTCGCCATGGGCAAGCTGGCGCAGCAGAAGGGCCAGAGCGATCAGGTCAAGCAGTTCGGGCAGGCGCTCGCCCAGGATCACGGCGATCATCTGCAGAAGGCGCAACAGCTCGCCAGCCAGAACGGGATGACGGCGCCGTCCGAGCCGAACAAGCAGCAGAAGGCGATCTACAAGCGGCTCGACGGTCTGTCCGGGACGCAGTTCGACCAGGCGTTTGCCAAAGCCATGGTCAGTGATCACCAGAAGGACATCAAGGCCTATCAGAAGCAGGCGGCGGTGAATTCGCCGTTGTCGGACTTCGCCAAGGAGACCGTGCCGGTGCTGCAAAGGCATCTGGACATGGCGAAGTCGCTCGGCAAATGATCTCTGCGGCTCGGTGCCCGGCTTTGCGCGGGCACCGTATTCGTTGGACCGCGCGGATGCCGACTGTAGGCCTGCCGAACGCGCGCGGCCGGTGGACTGAACAGGATCCGGACCACGGTCGCTCATGTGCCGCAGACCGGCATATGACACCGGCCTGGGCGAGCATTGCTGGAGACCGGCCCCGCTGATAGTTTTCGTCCCGCGAAGGCACGGGCGAATGATGGAACGATGACGGACCTGATCACCGAGACGGAGAAGGCGCAGCAGGTCGTGGCTGCGCTGAGGTCGGCGGAGGCCAGCGCGCCGGATGCCGCGCTGCAAACGCTCAACGGCCTGATGGGGCTCGTGCGCAGCCCGGGCCCGGAGCAGCCGCTCGAGGTGGAAGAAGCGCGATCCGCCGCCTTCCTGTCGATCTGCGAGGTCGGCAAGGCCTTGCATCGCGGACAGCCGACGGAGGTGCTGTGGCCGGCGGCCCTGTCGGCCAGCGAACGCTGGCTGGCGCTCGCCAAGTGAGTGACGCCGATGCCCGCGCCAGCCGGCTGGGCTGGCGCGCGATGACGAGCGGCGACCTCGCCGCCATCGATACGATCGCAGCCCGCGTGCATCCTGACTATCCCGAGAACCTCTCGGTCTTCGCCGAGCGGCTGCGTCTCCATCCCCAGGGATGTCGTGTGCTGATCTCCGGCGCCGGCGCGATGGCTGGCTATGTCATCAGCCATCCCTGGCATCTCGATGCGCCGCCGGCCTTGAACGTGCTGCTCGGGCGCATTCCCTCACCGGCGGCGACCTACTACATCCACGACCTCGCCTTGCTGGCCGAGGCCCGCGGCCGCGGCGCGGCCTCGGGGATCGTGAATGCGCTCGTCGCGCATGCGCGCGAACTCCGCCTGCCGTCGCTGTCACTGATTGCCGTCAATGGCTCCACGCCGTTCTGGGAGAGCCAGGGTTTTGCGGTCGATCAGGCTGTCTGCGCCGGCCGCCGGCCGATCAGCTATGGCGACGATGCGATGCCGATGATCCGGTATCTCATTTGAGCTATCGGCCTGCGCCTTCGACAGCGTACGGCAACGAGAAACGGCCCGGTTGCTGCCGGGCCGTTCGTTCCTGATCGGGCTCTGGTCCGCCATTGCGCCGACGCTTCGAGCCCGTGACGCTTGGTCCGCATCTCACCAGCGCGGAGAGTAACCGCCGCGCTGCCGCCCATAGGCATAGGCCGGGTTGATGCCGCAGCCGGCATCCGTACCGGAGGCGGAGGCCTGACACTGCTGATAGGTCGAGAACTGGCAGTTGCCAGGGTAGCCCCAGATCCGGCCCTGCAGGCAGTAGCGGTCCTGCGCGGCGGAAGCGGGGGAGATTGCGCCGAAGCTCGCCAGAACGGCGGCGGTGGCGAGGGAAGCAAACAGCATCTGACGCATCGATTGGTCTCCTTGATTGGTGCGGCTGCAACGCATGGTTACGCGCACGCGTTCCTCGCACCGAATACATAACACCGGTCCATAAACGTTGTGTCTCCCGGCTGGGATCACGTTCAATCGATCTCCTGAGAAGCCGGCTCGAGACGACCCGCTTCGGGCGAGCGATGGACCGGAACATTCGTTGGCCGCACCGGTTCTTCACGCGACATTGATGAACGAGGGGCCATGTTGTTTCGCCGATCTGATCGTCCTGATGTCGCCGGCGACGCGGCCGCCGGCCTGCGCGTCCCGGGGACCGGAGCTCTGCTGGCGCTGCTCGGTCTCGCCGTGCTGATCCAATGGCTCGATCGGCTGCCGGCGTCGGATGCGCAGCGCGTTCGGTACGCCGGTGCCGCCGACGAAACCGGGCGCGGGCTTGCCGATGCGCCCGCGGTCATCCCGGCGCGCGGCTGGACGGGCGTCACCTGGCGCATCTACGAGAACGTGACCGAGCACCGGATCGTCGCGCTCGCCGCCGGCATGACCTTCTACACATTGCTGGCGATCTTCCCGGCGCTGGCGGCGCTGGTGGCGATCTATGGCCTGTTCTCCGATCCCGCCAGGATCACCGGACACCTGGAGCAGTTGCAAGGGCTGCTGCCCGGCGGCGCCATCGACATCGCGCGCGACCAGCTGACCCGCGTCTCGGCGAAGGGCGGTCAGGCGCTCGGTCTCACCTTCCTGGTCAGTCTCGCGGTGTCGTTGTGGAGCGCCAATGCCGCGATGAAGTCGCTGTTCGATACCCTCAACGTCGTCTACCGCGAGCGCGAGACCCGTGGCTTCTTCAAGCTGAACGCCATTTCGCTGCTGTTCACCGCCGGAGCGATTCTGTTCGCGCTGCTCGCGATCGGCGCGGTCGTGGTGCTTCCGGTCCTGCTGAACTATGTCGGCATGTCCGAAGCCGCCGACCTCGTGCTGCGGATCGGCCGCTGGCCCGCGATCTTCCTCTGCGTCGCGCTCGGGCTCGCGCTGATCTATCGTTACGGACCGGATCGCGAGGAGCCGACATGGCGCTGGATCAGCTGGGGCAGCACGCTGGCGGCGGCGTTGTGGCTCGCGGGCTCGTCGCTGTTCTCCTGGTATGCGGCCAGTTTCGGCAGCTTCGACGCCACCTATGGCTCGCTCGGCGCGGCGATCGGCTTCATGACCTGGATCTGGATCTCCGCGATCGTGATCCTGGTCGGAGGTGAGCTCGACGCCGAGCTGGAGCACCGGAGCTTGTGCGAGACCACGACGGGCCGCGCAAACCTCCCCGGCGGCGCGACGGTGGCGAACACCGTCGGCCGCTCGAGCTGATCCCGCATTCAGGACGAGAGGGAAGGCGCTGCCTCGGCCGCCGCCTGTTCGATGGCGGCCGCCGCATCGAACACGAGATCCTCGCGGAAGCGCGGCCCCACGATCTGCACGCCGATCGGAATGCCCTCGTGCACGCCGGTCGGCACGCTGACCGACGGCAGGCCGAGCAAGGCGGTCGCGAACAGGAACACGTGCGAGCGATACAGCCGGTCGACGCTGGCATCGCTCTCGACGTCGACGCCATAGGGCAGGGCGGTCTCCATCGCGACCGGACACAGCACCAGCGGCTGCTCCTGCATGAAGATCTGCCAGCGCCGCAGATAGGTCGCACGCGCCGACGACAGCCGGATCAGGCCGGCGACATCGAGTTCGGGCGTACGATTCATCATCAGCCCGAAGGCACGCCGCGCCAGCGCATCGCCGTGCTGCTCGACCTGCGCCGAGAGCGTCACGCGCGACTCGCCTTGGGCGAAGTCGTTCCAGGCCGTTGCTGCGGCGGCCACGTCGGGCGGGTCGCGCCAGGTCACCTGATAGCCGGCGCGATGCAGGATCAGCGCGGCCTTGCGCACGGCGGCTTCGACCTCCGGTGCAATGCCGACCCCGGCCGGATCGAGACATGCGGCGACACCCGGATGATCGATCCGCGGCCCATCGAGCGGCATCGCGACGTGCCAGGGATCGCGCGGATCGGGCGCGGCCATCGCGGTCAGCGCCAATCTGGCATCCTCGACATTGCGCGTGATCGCGCCCTGCACCGAGATCAGCTGCAGCGACAATTGCCGCTCGGCCGGCGCGCTGCCGTTGAACGCCGGCACCCGGCCGAACGAGGGACGCAGGCCCACGGTGCCGGTGCAATAGGCGGGATAGCGGATCGAGCCGCCGCCGTCATTGCCATGGGCGATCGCGCACATGCCGGTCGCCGCGGCAACGGCGGCGCCGCCGCTGGAGCCGCCCGGCGTGCGGTCGGGCCGCCACGGATTGAGCGTGCGCCCGTGCAGCTCATTGTCGGTGAACCAGCGCATCGAGAAGGCGGGCGTGTTGGTGCGGCCGATGATCACCGCGCCGGCGCGGCGCAGATTGGCGACGACGGGCGCGTCCTCCTTGGCGACGTTGTCCTTGAAGGCGACGACGCCGTTGGTGGTCGGCAGTCCCGCCTGGTCGACATTGATCTTGGTCGTGACCGGCACGCCGTGCAGCGGTCCGAGCGCGGCCCCTGCGGTCACCATGCGGTCGGCGAGGTCGGCAGCGGCGAGCGCATCGTCGGCCTGCACGGAGACCACGGCGTTGAGCTCCGGATTGATGGCCGCGATGCGGTCGAGACTGGCCGTGACGGCGTCCCGGCTGGTGATCTTCTTGGTGCGGATGGCGGAAGCGAGTTGTGTGGCCGACCAGCGCCACAGCGGCGTATCCATGCGAAGCGAACCTCTGCGATCAGAAAGCGAATGACCCGGGTGTGCCACGATGGTGCGCAGACCGCGCGACGCGCCCTGGAACCGTCACCATAGGTGACTCGGTCGCGCTGGGCAGAAAATCTTGCCGTCCGCTCGGAACCTTCAGCTCACGCCAGGCGTTATGCCGAGACGTCCGCCCATGCCCGCGCGCCGCGTGGGAGAAGAGGTGGCCCTGCCGCCGCGTATTGGGGGATGGATGAGCAGTCGCGAGTTTGCGCGGACCTTCTGGCGCAATCAGACCTCAGTCGCATTCGAGCTTTCCGACCTCGCTGCCGGCGCCCTCGATGATCGCGAATTCCGCCTGCTCGCCGACGGCATTCCCACGCTGTGCTGGATCGCCAACGGCGACGGCTACATCGTCTGGTACAATCGGCGCTGGCACGAATACTGCGGCAGCACGCCCGAACAGATGGAAGGCTGGGGCTGGCAATCGGTGCATGATCCCGAGCAGCTTCCCTCGGTCATGGAGCGATGGCAGGCCTCGATCGCCAGCGGTGAGCCGTTCGAGATGACGTTCCCGCTGCGGGGCGCCGACGGCATCTTCCGGCCGTATCTCACCCGCATCCAGCCGATGCGCGATCGCTCCGGGCGGGTCCGCCGCTGGTTCGGCGTCAATACGGAAGTGTCCGCCCAGGTCGCGGCCGAGCAGGCGCTGCGCGACAGCGAGATGCAGGCCCGTGCCGACGCAGAGCGGGTGCAGCTCGCGCTCGCGGCCGGCGCCATCATCGGCACCTGGGTCTGGGACATTCCCGCCAACCGTTTTACTGTCGATGACAATTTTGCACTCAATTTCGGGCTCGATCCGGAGCTTGGACGTGAAGGGCTGAGTCTCGCGCAGGTCACGATGACGGTGCATCCGGACGATCAGGCCGGACTTGCAGCCGCGATCCAGGAGGCCATGGCAACTGGTGGCTCTTATGCGCACCAATATCGCGTCCGTCGCCGCGATGGCCGATATCGCTGGATCGAAGCCAACGGCCGGGTCGAACTCCGCGATGGACAACCGGTGCGCTTCCCCGGCGTGCTTCTCGACGTCAACGAGCGCCATGCGGCCGAAGCGGCGTTGCGCGAGGCCGAAGAACGGCTGCGTCTGGCGACCCAGGTCGCCGAAGTCGGCTTCTGGGACTACGACCCGGCGACCGACGTGCTGGTGTGGCCGCCGCTCGTCAGGGCGATGTTCGGTGTCGACGAGGACGTGCCGGTCTCGATCGCCGATTTCTACGAAGGCGTGCACCCGGACGATCGGGAGGCGACGACAGCCGCCTTTGCCGCGGCCGCCGATCCCGCCCGGCGCGCGCTCTATGACGTCGAGTACCGCACCGTGCGCAGGAACGATGCCGCGATCCGCTGGGTGGCCGCCAAGGGCCGCGGCCTGTTCGATACCGCCGGTCACTGCGTCCGCCTGCTCGGAACGGCCATCGACATCACCGCGCGCAAGACCGCCGAGGCGCGGCTGCGCGACCTCAACGAGCGCCTTGAAGCCGCCAATGAGGAGATCAAGCGCTACGCCCATGTCGTGAGCCACGATCTGCGGGCGCCGCTCGTCAACATCATGGGATTTGCCCAGGAGCTGCAGAGCCAGCGCGACGAGATGTTCGAGGCCGGACGGCTGCCGGACACGGATCCGCTGCGCCAGCAGGCCGAGCGCGACTTCGACGAGGCGCTGTCGTTCATCCGGGCGGCGACGCAGAAGATGGACGGGCTGATCAGCGCCATTCTGAAAGTTTCGCGCCACGGTCAGCAGCCGCTCCATCCCGAGCCGCTCGACATGGAGGCGCTGGTTCGGAAGCTCGCCGACGCCATCCGTCATCAGACCGAAACGGCCGGCGCCGTCATCGCCATCGAGCGGCTGCCGCGGGTGGTGGCGGACCCGCTGGCGGTCGGACAAATCTTCGGCAACCTGCTCGACAATGCCGTGAAATATCTCGATCCGGATCGCCCCGGCCGCATCGGCATCACCGGCGAAGAGCGCGGCCGCGAGGTCGTCTTCCACGTCGCCGACAATGGCCGGGGCATTGGCGCCGACGACCAGGCGCGGGTGTTCGAGCTGTTTCAGCGCGCTGGCCCGCGCGATCAGCCGGGCGAGGGAATAGGCCTTGCCCATGTGAAGTCGCTGCTCGGGCGGATGCAGGGCAGCATCAGTCTCACGTCGGAGCCCGGCGTCGGAACGACGTTCACCGTGACCTTGCCGCGGTTCTCGCCGGCCTCGTGAGGCCGCGCGCGAGTCTCCGGGCTGAGCGTGACCGGAACATGACGCGCATCTGCAACTCAGTCCTGCGTCGGGAGCGGATCGATCGTTGATTTGCCGCAACAGCGGCAGCTCTCCTTCCTGGAACATGGGCGCGAACGGAAAGGAGATGGGTCATGTGGCTCACCAGGGACGACTTCCGCATCAAGGCGGAAAATTTTGATTTGTCGAATGGGATGAACATTCTTCGTATCATTTGCGGTTTGTTTCTATTTCCGCACGTCGCCGGAAAGTTCGCGGGCGGCGCGGTGTCGGCCGCGACCGCCGGCTTCTTCGCCAAGGCCGGCTTTCAGCCGCCGGAGGTGTGGGTCGTACTCGCCGCCGCGGCCGAATGCGCCGCCGGCATCGCCCTGGTGCTCGGCATCTGCACGCGCTTTGCCGCGCTCGGCGCCACCGTGCTGCTGCTGTTCGCCGTCTACGCGCTGCAGGTCGTGAAGGGCTTCGGCTGGACCTGGAACACCGGCGGCTACGAATACCCGGTGTTCTGGGCGATCACCTCGCTGGCGGTGGCCATCGAGGCTTGGAAGGCGCATCTCGCGCAGGCCAAGCCCCATGCCGGCGCCCTGCCGGCGCGAGCCGCGGCCTGACCGCGGTCCCGCGACAGAAACGTCCGATATCCGATGGCAGAACGAAGGCCGCCTCCGGGCGGCTTTCGCGCGTCCGGCATCCCGCCGGCATGCTGCCGTCATCGCGCCGTGCTAGGATCGAGAATCTCCCGCACCCGTTTCGCTTCGTCGCTCGCCATGAAGACCTGCTGCATTCACATCACCGGCGCGTCCGGCTCCGGAACCACGACGCTCGGCCGCGCCGTTGCGTCGGCGCTCGCCATTCCGCATCACGATACGGACGACTACTTCTGGCACCCGACCGAGCCGCCCTATGTCGAGACGCGTCCGGCCGTCGATCGCCTGCGCCTGATGGACGAGATGTTCGTCCCGCGCGCGCGGTGGGTGCTGAGCGGGTCGCTGCAGGGCTGGGGCGATCCGCTGATCGCGCGTTTCGATATCGTGGTGTTCATCCACACGGCGAGGGATCTGCGGCTGCAGCGGCTGCGCGTGCGCGAGGGATTGCGCTATGGCCCCGAGGCCATCGCCCCGGGCGGCGCGCGCCATCGCGACGCCGAGGAGTTCATCGCCTGGGCGGCCGGTTATGACGACGGTGACGCCGTCAGCCGCACCCTCGCGAAGCATCAGGCGTGGCTGGCGAAGCTGCCCTGTCCGGTGCTGCGCCTGGACGGCGGGGAGCCGCTGCCCGATCTGGTGCAGAGCGTCGTCTCCGCAACGCGGGCGCCGTGACCCGGCGTGGCCGGCTCACGATGAAGAAATTTCAAGATCGATGTCGGATGGCGCAACCCCCGGTCGTCCTCGGAGCAGGCAACGGAGGATCGCCGGCATGACAGCCCCAGTGACAGCCCCGAAGATCGTATCGCAGGCCGAATGGATCGCGGCGCATCGCGCCCACCTTGCCCAGGAGAAGGCTTTCACCAGGCAGCGCGATGCGCTGGCCGCAGCCCGGCGTGCCCTCCCTTGGACCAGGGTCGAGAAGGACTATCGCTTTCAGACGCCGAACGGACCGGCGACCTTGGCCGATCTGTTTCAGGGGCGCAGCCAGCTGATCGTCTATCATTTCATGATGGGGCCGGGCGATCCGCACCGCTGTCCCGGCTGCTCGTTCCTGTGCGACCATATCGACGGCGCCGACCAGCATCTGCGTCACCACGACGTCAGCCTGGTGGTGGTGTCGCGCGCGCCGCTGGCCGAGATCGCGCCGTTCAAGGCGCGCATGGGCTGGCGCTTCGACTGGGTGTCGTCCGACGGCAGCGATTTCAATGTCGACCATCAGGTGTCGTTCTCGGACGAGCAGATCGAGACGGGCACGGCCGTCTACAATTTCGCGCCCTTGAGGAGCAGGTCGACCGAACTCCCGGGCCTCACCGTGTTCATCAAGGACGGCGCCGGCGACATCTTCCGCACATTCCAGGTCCGCTCCCGCGGCGGCGATCCGCTGATCGGCGCCTATCATTATCTCGACCTCACCCCGAACGGTCGCAACGAAACCGGCCGCGGCAACCTCTCCGACTGGGTGCGGCTGCACGACGAATATGAGGAGAGCGGCGGGCGAGGCCATTGTTGCGGCGCGTAGGGCGCGATGTGGAGGGCGGATCAGCGAAGCGTGATCCGCCGGTGCTGTACCCGCAATGGCTGATCTCGCGTGTTGCGTCACGCTGCGGCTGGCGCAGGCTGCTCCGGGCAGTTCGTCAGCCGGCCCGGCGTGCCCACGGCGGTGCAGCCGGCAGGCACATCGGTCGTGACCACTGCGCCGGCGCCGATCTTGGCGAAATGGCCGATCGCGACATCGCCGAGCACCGTCGCGCCCGACGACAGCAGCACGCCGCGGCCGATCCGCGGACTGCGCCCGGGCATCGCATCCTGGCGCCCGATCGTAACGTTCTGCAGGATGGTCACGTCGTCGCCGATGCTGCTGAACGCGCCGATGACGATGCCGGTGGCATGGTCGAGAAACACCGAGCTGCCGATCTGCGCCGAAGGATGGATGCTGACCTGCAGCGACGTCGAGGACTCCGCCTGGAGCAGCAGCGCGAGGTCAGGCTGCCGGTTCGACCACAGCCAATGCGCGACGCGATAGGCCTGCAGCGCGACGTAGCCCTTGTAGTTCAGCAGCGGCGGCAGCAGCGCCGTCGTCGCAGGATCATGCGCCGTGATCGCGGCGAGATCGGAATACGCAGCCGCGACCAGCGCGGGCGCCGCGGTCTGCGCCTCGCGTGCGATGGCGGCGAACCGGTCGCGGGCGGCCGCGCTGTTGCCGATGCGAACGCCGATCTGATGCGCGACGATGCTGCCGAGATCGGGATGATCGAGGATCGCCGCCGACAAGGTCTGGCCGAAGGCGGGATCGCGGGCAGCGGCCAGCTCCGCCTCGTGCCGGATGGATTGCCATAGTTCGGTGCGGGATGCGCGCGTGACGGCCATGGTCCTGGTGCCCGGTTGCAGACTGAGACGGCAGCATAGCAGATCGCGGCGCGGTTCTGAACCGGACGCCTCCTGTTCGGTCGCAAGCGGGCGCCGGCAAGGTTGCTGTTGGCCCGGCCCCTTGCGCGCAGTCCGGAGCACAGCTTTACTATGGTGTGTCGCCGACAACAGCAAAGCGGGAAGGCGATGGAGCAGCGCTTCACCTTCGATCAGGTCGCCGATCTCTACACGCAGTCGCGTCCGCATTATCCTGCGGCTCTGGTCGACGACGTCGTCGCGCTCGCGGCCGTGACGCCCGGCGATCCCGTTCTCGAGGTCGGCTGCGGTACGGGCCAGGCGACCCGGAGTTTCGCCGCGCGCGGATTGCGGATCACGGCGATTGATCCCGGGCCGGACATGATCCGCGCCGCGCGGCAGACATTGGCCGGTCTCCACAATGTCGAGCTGCGGGAGTCGACGTTCGAAGCCTGGCCGGAGGATGGCGCAAGGATGCGCCTGATCATCGCCGCGCAATCCTGGCACTGGGTGGCGCCGGAGGTGCGCTTCGCGAAGGCGGCCCGGATGCTGTCGCCGGCCGGGTCGCTTGCGGTGTTCGGGCATGTTCCGGTCGGACTCCCCGCGCCATTGCTGGAAAGCTTCCGGGCGATCTGGCCTCCACCGGAAGCCTGGTACCTGCCGAGCGGACCGTTCAAAGGCTGGTTCGACAGCTCCGGGCTGTTCGGGCCCGTCGTCCACCGCTGCTACGCCTGGACGCGGTCGTACACGGCCGCGAGCTATGTCGATGTCCTGACGACCAGGTCGGACATTCGCATGCTGCCAGCAGCCGTCCGCGACGCGCTGCTCGCCGACATCACCGCCGCGATCGTCGACTTCGGCGGCGAATTCGTGATGGATCATGAAGCCCATCTCTACCTGGCTCGCCGTGTCGATGGTGACGCGGGTGAGGACCGATGACGCTTGCCACGGAAGGTTGCTGCCGAAGCTGCGCGCAACCGCATCCCGGATCGTCGCGGATCTTTTTCAGCACTCCGGATCATGACCAGCTCTCGCTGAAGTATGCGCCAGGTGGCGGCTCGATCCCCATCATGCACTGGATGGCAACGCCGATGTACCCCACCAATCCCTGTGGGAGGCGATCGAGCGGATAGAACAGCAGGCCGTCGCTCTTGTGGGGCTCGCAGATGCGCGGCTCGCCGCTGAATGCATCGGTGGCGAAGAAAAGGTCGACGATGCTGCGGTCGGTCCGGCGATGCATGGCGCAGACGAATCGCCAAGCCTGCTCCGCGACGACCAGGCCCGTCTCCTCGATCAACTCGCGCGATGCCGCCGCAACGGCGTCTTCACCATCATTGACATGTCCGGAGGGCAGGGCCCACTGGCCATCCAAATAGCCCGTGTTGAAGCGCCGCTGCAGCAGGACTTTGTCGTCGGCGCGCACCAGGCAATAGGACGCGAGGTAAGGACGCTGATGTTGAACGATCATCTGCAAGTGTCCTGATGTCGCAATTAGGCTGCCACGATTCATGCCACAGAATCATGAAGACGTATCGAGCATCGGAGTGACACCCGCCAGACGCAGCTGTTAGCGGAATTACGCGATCCGATCCGGATTATCCGCCCGGCAAGGCGTGGGGCCGAGCTGAGCGCTCGGCACGGCGTCTCCGGTCTGCTATCAATGAAGGACTGGGTCATGCGGGATCTTCCAGTCATGCCAAACCGTCGTCAGGTCCTGTCAGGATTGGGAGCCGTGGCCGTGCCGTACCCGATTTTGCCCGTTGCAGGACAGCAGGGATGGGACTTTGCTTCGGCTGGGGACGGCGATGCGTTTGCCGCCGGTGTCGCCCGGCGGCTCGATCAGGCGCTCGCCGAGCGGCGTCTCTGGAACATCCATGGGCTGATCGTGCTCCGGGATGGCCAGCGCATCATCGAGCGCTATTTCGAAGGCCCGGATCGCGCGCGCGGCGTCGGCGACATCGGCACCGTGAGGTTCAGCGCGGAGACGCCGCACGATTTGCGCTCCTGCTCGAAGAGTATCGTCGCGCTGCTGTACGGGATTGCACTCGCGCAGGGCAAGGTGCCGGCGCCCGAGGCGCCGCTGCTGGCGGCGTTTCCGGAATATCCTGATCTCGCAAGCCCTGAGCGCGCGCGGCTCACCGTGCAGCATGCGCTGACGATGACGATGGGGACGGACTGGGACGAGAGCAGCTTGCCCTACAGCGATCCGCGCAACAGCGAGACCGCCATGGACAATGCGGCCGATCGCTACCGCTACATCCTCGAGCGCGCGATCGTCGACACGCCCGGCGCGCACTGGACCTATTGCGGCGGCGCGACGGCGCTGCTGGCGCGGCTGATCGCGAAAGGATCGGGCAAGCCGCTGCACGATTTCGCCCGCGAGCATCTGTTCGATCCGCTCGGCCTCGGCCCGACGCAGTGGGCCACCGGGACCGACGGCGAGCCCTTCGCCGCCTCGGGCGCCCGCATGGTGTTGCGTGATTTCGCCCGGATCGGGATGATGATGCTGTCCGGCGGCCGGGCCGATGGCCGCCAGATCGTTCCCGCGGATTGGATCACCCGTTGCACGACGCCCGCGGTCAGCGCCGACGAGCTTCGCCGCTACGGCTACCAATGGTTTCTCCTCGACATTGGCTTCGGCAAGCCCAGAGGATGGGCCGTCGGCCGGCTGGAGCGGATGTGGATGGCGCAGGGCGAAGGCGGCCAGCGCCTGTTCATCATCCCCGCGCTGCAGCTCCTCATCGCCGTGACCGCCGGCAACTATGAGCGCGACGACCAGGGCATCCCGCCGACGCGGGTTTTGCGCGAGATCGTGTTGGCGGGTGTGGAGTAGACGACCTCCTTCAACGTGATCGTCTTATTCGGATTTTTGTGACCGTGCATAAGAATTGACCGGCGTTTGGTACACGGAAAGCACTAGGTCGTGGTGCATTCAAGGCAGTTTGATCTCTTGGGCCTCGCCAAATTTTTGACGGTGTTTAGCTGTCGCTTCGAAGAGGGTACGAAAGCCGTCGGTATGAGGAGGGCACAACGGAATCTCGGGGGTTACGTCGAAACGAAGATCGGAACTGGTGCCTTTTCGGAGCTCGCTGACGCGATCAGATAAATAGCATATGAGCTGCGAAACAGCGCGTGCTTCTCGTGCCTGTAATTTGACCAGCTGCGCAACGTACTTATTGATCGCGTCGGAAGAAACTCCTTCGCTGCTTTTCGAACGCTCTGCGGAGTACTCTTGAAGTACCACAGATATAAAAGCCTCGGCGAGATCGTCGTCGAGTTCAAAATCGTCCAGATTTTCGAGCAGATGGTCGAAGAATTGATCCGGGAGAAGTGGGCTAGCCCGTACAAGCTGCCAGAGATCCTTTTTGTCGATCTCCTTAGAGTAAAGAAGCGTGTCCGGAGATTCAATCGCGCGGTCGAGCTTTAATTTGATTGATTCTTCGTCAGCTTCGCGAGGGGTGCATTCTGATTTTTCGGGGCAATCCCAGTACTCGAAAGCCATGCCGACGGGAAATTTTGATCGAGCTATTAGTTGGCGAATGTGGGCTTGCAGAAAAGATGCGGCGAGGAGCTTTTGTTGAGATGCTGATTGAAGGTCGCGTTCAGAGATCTGCTTCTCAAAAAGTGTAATTGCGACAGACACCGTCGCGATAGCGATGCCGATCTGAACCAAAGACCGGGCGAGGTGGTCCCACAGTTTGTTGGGGTCATTTCTTGCGATGATTGCGATGCTGCTGGCCAGCAAAATCAGGGTGATGAAAATCATGAATAGGTTCATTGATGTGCAACATTGCTAATAATGATATACTCAGCTCTAATACACACGATGTGCATATTTCTGCGAGCGAAAAAACGGATCGGAATGCGGTCCAGTTGATTGCAGTTTAGATGATTAGAGTTAATTATTCAATTTTTGATTGCAGTTCCTGAGTCGCCGGAATCGTCGAGGCGCCTGCCTGGTGGGTGGTAGTCGATTTTTCTATTTCTTTTTTCCAGAAAGTGTGCTCTACTCTCCGCATCCTGCTTCGCCACGAGGGGCGTATCGCGATCGTCACGACACGTGAGGCGGGGAGGCGATGGCCGCTTGTTTGCCGTCGCGTGCTTGCACGCGGACGAACGGCAGTTGGCGGACGTGAAGTCGTGTGGTCCTGGCGCCGCGACGCTGGCGCTAAGCTCGGGGGTGATGATCCCCTGGGCGACGGTGGCTAAAGAGCCCGTACACCGGGGAGAGCACGATATAAACGTGAAGACCATCGCGCAGGGAATGCCGGAGTTCGGCTGAACCTGTGGTGACTGCCGCCTGCTTTTTTGCTGCAGGCGGGCCATGGGTTGCGGCCAGCGCCCGGCATTCCCTGCGCCCTCGTGATTTCCGAGGGCTCGCCGATGTCCAAAGCCCGGGCGCGCAGCGCCGCGGGATCGCGCCGATGCGCGTGGAACTTCCGGCTGACGGACCAGACGGCGACGGTTGCGAAGCGGAGGCCGCGACATGGCGGATTGCCCAGCGGCCGGGTGCTCGCGCCCGCCCGGTTTTTGATCTACACGGTAACGTTCACGATGGACCAGCCCTACCCAACCATGACGTCGCGTGCGCCGGCGTGAAGGACAATCTGGAGTTGCACATGTCGCCGAGCCAAGCAAAGCCCTTCAACCTTGCTGCGGAAACGACCGATATCCTGACCTCGCTCGGCGTTGCGCCGGAGCGGCTGCGTGGGGGCGTGCGGATCGCCCGCTCGCCCGTCACCGGCGAGGTCCTGGCCCAGGTGCATGACGACACCAGAGCGGATGCGACGGCGGTGATCGCGCGCGCCCATGCGGCGTTTTTGCAGTGGCGGCTGTTGCCGGCGCCGAAGCGCGGCGAACTGGTCCGGCTGCTCGGCGAGGAGCTGCGCGCCAACAAGGCGGCGCTCGGCCGGCTGGTCTCGATCGAGGCCGGCAAGATCGTCTCCGAGGGGCTCGGCGAAGTCCAGGAGATGATCGACATCTGCGACTTCGCGGTCGGCCTGTCGCGCCAGCTCTACGGCCTGACCATCGCGACCGAACGCGCCGAGCACCGCATGATGGAGACGTGGCATCCCCTGGGCGTCACCGGAATCATTTCGGCCTTCAACTTTCCCGTCGCGGTCTGGGCCTGGAATGCGGCGATCGCGCTGGTGTGCGGCAACAGCGTCGTCTGGAAGCCGTCGGAGAAGACGCCGCTGACGGCGCTCGCGACCGATGCGCTGCTGGCGCGTGCGATGGCCCGCTACCGGCGCGAGGGCGGCGAGGCGCCGGACGGGCTTGCGGGTCTGCTGCTCGGCGGCCGCGCCGTCGGCGAGATGCTGGTCGACGACGCCAGGGTGCCGCTGGTCTCGGCGACCGGGTCCACCGCGATGGGGCGCGTGGTCGGTGCCTGCCTCGCCGGCCGCTTCGCCCGCGCCATTCTCGAGCTCGGCGGCAACAATGCCGCGATCGTGACCCCCACGGCCGATCTCGACCTGACCTTGCGCGCGGTGGCGTTCGCCGCGATGGGCACCGCGGGCCAGCGCTGCACCAGCCTGCGCCGCCTGTTCGTGCATGCCGAAATCTACGAGCAGCTCGTGCCGCGGCTGAAGCAGGCCTATGCGTCGGTCGCGATCGGCAATCCGCTGCAGCAGGGCACATTGATCGGTCCGCTGATCGACCGCGGCGCCTATGACGCCATGCAGGATGCGCTGAGCGCGGCCCGGGATCACGGCGGCCGCGTGTTCGGCGGCGAGCGCGTCGCGATCGGCGGTTGCGACGCGGCCTTTTACGTGCGCCCGGCGCTGGTCGAGATCGCCACGCAGGCGGGGCCGGTCGAGCGCGAGACCTTCGCGCCGATCCTCTACGTGATGCCGTATCGCGATCTCGATGCGGCGATCGAGCTGCACAACGCGGTCCCGCAGGGGCTGTCGTCGTCGATCTTCACCAACGATCTGCGCGAGGCCGAATTGTTCGTGTCGTCGCGCGGCTCCGATTGCGGCATCGCCAACGTCAATATCGGTCCGTCGGGCGCCGAGATCGGCGGCGCATTCGGTGGCGAAAAGGAGACCGGCGGCGGCCGCGAGTCCGGCTCGGATTCATGGAAAGCCTATATGCGCCGCGCCACCAACACCGTGAACTACGGACGCAGCCTGCCGCTGGCGCAGGGCGTCAAGTTCGACATCGGGTGATTTGAACGATGTCTCCGGTCATCGGTGGAACGGCAACGAGGAGTCGTGCGTTGCGCGCTGACAAGGAGACGCGCCATGGCAGCAAAGAAGAAGACCTCGACGGCAAAATCGACGCGCGGACGCAAGCAGGACCGCGCCCGCGTCGCGGGCGGACAGGACTACGAAGTCCGCTACGAAGCCAAGAAGAGCGGCCGCTCGGCCTCCGCCGTGAAGAAAGCGGTCAAGAAGGTCGGCAATGGCCGCAAGAAGGTGGAGCGCAAGCTCGCCCGCTAACGGTCCTGCGGCCGCTGCGGCGGCCGCAGCGATCCTCTGGCCCAGCCCTGCGCCTTTGGCGAGTGCAGCGGGTCGGGGCCGTCGCAGACCGCACAAATCAGCTTGCGACGCTTGTTCTCGCCGTCGCGCAACCTCAGCGGCCGGCCGCAGGTCGGGCAGGGTTTGCGCAGCAGCCACTGGTCGGGACGCTTCAGCACGGCGGCGTCTCCCGGTCGACGCCTCAGCCTAGGCCGGAATGTGGCGGCTGTGGGATCACTTATTTGAATCGTGGCGAATCTTCCGGCTCGCGCGGCCGTCGACAGTCGGGGCAGGTGTCGCCGATCGCGCCGACGATCGCTTCGATTGCTGCGATCGCCTCCGAGGTGCTGACGCCGCGCGGCGGATCGTCGCGCGCCGTGCCAAGCGCCCGGGCCAGCGCGTGCGGATCACCCCGGTCCTGCATCCAGCCATGCTCGTCACATGCGACGATCGCGCCGGCCTCGCGCAAGGTGGCGATCGCCCAGCCTTCGAGGCTGCGGATTGCGGCGCGGCGTGTGACGGTCATCGGCATCGGCGAATCTCTCCTCGAACAGAATCCACGATGGCGGCCGGGTTTCCAGGCCCGCTGTGCAGGGCAGGGATTCCGAAATGGAGGGGCTGGCGCGGAGCAGAATCCCGGCGCCTCCGGCTTGAGATCGCCGCCCGCTGCCGCCATCCTGGATGCAGCGCGGTCAACACAAGGGATCAGGATGCAGATCAAGGCGAATGAGGATGCGCTGCTCGTCATCGACGTGCAGAACGACTTTTGTCCCGGCGGCGCGCTGGCGGTCGCCGACGGCGACGCGGTCGTCCCGGTGATCAACCGGCTCAGCGGGCTATTCGAGCACATCGTCCTGACCCAGGACTGGCATCCGGCCGGTCACAGCTCGTTCGCGTCGAGCCACCCGGGCCAGGCGCCGTTCGAGTGCGTCACGATGCCTTATGGGCCGCAGACGCTGTGGCCGGACCACTGCATCCAGGGCACGAAGGGGGCGGCCTTTCACGCGGATCTCGCAACCGACAAGGCGCAGCTGATCATCCGCAAGGGCTTTCGTCCGGCGATCGATTCCTATTCGGCGTTCTTCGAGAACGACAGGGCGACGCCGACCGGACTCGCCGGATATTTGCGCGAGCGCGGCTTGAAGCGGGTGTTCCTGGTCGGGCTCGCCACCGATTTCTGCGTGCACTATTCGGCCGTCGACGCGCGCCGGCTCGGCTTTGCGGCAGTCGTCATCGACGACGCCTGCCGCGGCATCGATCTCGGGGGCTCGATGGCGGCCGCCAAGGCGCAAGGCGCCGAGGCGGGCGTAGAGCGGATCGCCGAGCTGGCGTGATGCGGAAGGACTACGCGGCCGCGCCGATGTCGGGCTCGGCGATGGCGCCGGCGACGCGGACGCGGACGCGCAGGGCGTTGCCGGGGAGGTAGGCGATCGGCATGTCCTCGACGTCGACCGTCTTGAGCGTCTCGCGTGCCGCGCCGGCCTGTACCGCGCGGTCCTCGGCGATGCCGCGGGCGGCGGCGATGGCGTCGTCGCGGCTGAGGTCGCGGAACACCTGGTCGGCCTCGCCGGAGACCTGGGCGATGGCGGCGCCGACCGCGTTGGCGCAGTCGCCATGGTCGACGCGGACGATGTCGGAAATGCCGGCGAGCCGCTCCGGCACCAGGAAGGCGCCGCCGCCGACCGCGAGCAGCGGCACGTCGCCGGCTTCGGTCTTCATGCGGTCGATGTCGCCTTCGAGCTTGCGATGGGCATCAGCGAGCGCAGCGTCGATCAGGCCTTTGGGCAGATGTGCGACGCGGGCGCGCTCGCCGATGTCGATCAGCCCGGCCGCGACCGCGATGTCGGTCGCGGTGAGGCGGTCGCCGCCGAACACCAGGGCGTCGGATGTCAGCCGATATCCGACGCTGAGCGGGCCGACCCGGACGGGACTTTGCTCGACATGGCTGCCGCCGCCGAGCCCGATCGACAGCAAATCGGGCATCCGGAACAGCGTGCGGACGCCGCCGACCTCGACCACCGCGTTGGCCTCGCGCGGAAAGCCATGGCGCAGTTGGCCGATGTCGCTGGTGGTGCCGCCGACGTCGACGACCATGGCGTCGTCGAGGCCCGACAGATACGCGGCGCCGCGCATCGAGTTGGTGGCGCCGGAGGCGAAGCTCATGACCGGGAAGGCGGTCGCGATCTCCGCCTGCATCACGGTGCCGTCGTTCTGGGTCAGGAACAGCGGCGCGTCGATGCCGGAATCGGCGATCGCCTTGCGGAAGGCGGCCACCGTGGCGACGGCGAGGTCGTGGAGCGCGGCGTTGAGCAGCGCGGCGTTCTCGCGCTCCAGCAGGCCGATGCGGCCGAGGTCGTGCGACAAGGTCACCGCAACCTCGGGGCAGATCTCGGCGAAGATCTCGCGCGCGGTGTTTTCGTGAGCCGGATCGAGCGGCGAGAACGACGAGGCGACCGCGACCGAGCGCAGGCCCCTGGCCTTGATCGCGCGCGCGGCGGCCTTCAGGCCGTCGGTGTCCAGCGGCATGAACGGGCGGCCGTCATAGTCGTGGCCGCCCTCGAGCATGAACACCTCGCCGCTGACGAGTTTGGCGAGGTCCGCCGGCCAGTCGCAGAACGGCGGCAGCGAGGCGGAGGCGGGCATGCCGATCCTGACGGCACCGATCGGCTGCAGGTGTCGCCGCTGCACCACCGCATTGATGAAATGCGTGGTGCCGATGACGACCGCATCCACCGGCACGGCGGCTGCGGGATTGCTGCGCAGCGCCTTCAGCGCGGCGAGAATGCCGGAGGTGACGTCGGCGGTGGTGGCGCTCTTGACGGAGTGGACGACCTTGTCGTCGGCAATCAAAACCGCGTCGGTGTTGGTGCCACCGACGTCAATACCAATCCGCTTCATCCATTATGCTCCAGAGGTCGCAAACAGCGACCGGAAATCGAGGTCGTAGCCGAAGGCGCGGGGGCCGACGAAGTCGAGGCCGCGCGGGCTGGTCAGAACGGCGGGCGCCGGCAGCGCGATCACGGTGACGCGCTGGCCGTAGCGCACGGTCTCGGTGCCGATGCCGTGGCCGTTGACGCTGTCGAGCACGCAGATCAGGTCGGGGCACATCGCGACCGCTTCGCCGTCGCGCCAGGCCACGATCCATTCGTTCTGGAACGACAGCTTGAGCTGCGTGCCGCGATCATCGTCGCTGCCGTCAATGACGGCAGAGCCGCGCAGAAAACCCTCGGTGGTGCGGCGCTCGACATCGACGATCTTGCCGTTGAACAGCCGCTGGCCGCCCTCGCAGTCGAGGATCGCCGCGATCGGATCCTGGTGGCCCTTGTTGGCGGCTTCGACGGCGCGGCCGATCGCGATCGCCTTGGTGGTGGTGAAATGGATGCCCCAGTCCTTGACCTCGCGTCCCGTCCGTGGCGCCTTGCTGGTCGAGGCGATCGAGCCCATCTCGACGCAGATCTTGCGGCTGGCGCGCTCCATCCATTTCCAGCTCGGCACCTTGGTCACCACGGCCTCGATGCCGCGCGGATCATACAGCGTGCACGGATAGGGGCGAAGATCGCCGATCGCGACCGATGTCATCTGTGCCTCGGGGAAGGCGCGGCCCATGCAGTCGGCGTCGACGACGGGGATGCCGAGATGGGCGGCTGCCATCAGCGCCTGCGTGCCGTTGCCGCCGCCGATCTCGACCGACATCACGGCACGGAACTTGATGCCGTTGATCTCCTCCTGCATGCGCACCGCGCGCGCGATGCTGCGGCTGTCGGCGAGCCGCTCCTGGCCGACCAGGGGCGCGCCCATGTTGGAGACCACGGCGACCCAGTCGTCGTCATCGAGGTCGAGCGGGGACATCAACTGCACGCGATGGCCTTCGGCATAGAGCCGCCGCAGATTGAGCAGGCCGAGATACGGACTGCCGCCGCCACCGGTGCCGAGAATCCAGGCGCCGACCGCGAGCGCCTCGATGTCGTCGGGGCTGATCGTCTTCATCTCGACCGCGCTCACGACACCAGCTCCTCGACGATTCGCGCGGCCGTGGCGATCGACAGGATCACGGGGCCCGGATAATGGCGACGCACGCGGGCCTTGTTGGCACTCGAGTAGCTCATGCAGTCGAGCACGACGAGGTCGGGGTGCTTCGCCGCCATTGCGCGCGCCGCTGCATCCACGGACGCATCATCCGAGCCCGGCTGCAGCGTGACGCCGACGACTTCGACACCGTCGCGCTGCCATTTGCCGGCGATCAGTGCGGTCTGCTCGGCGAGCGGCGAGAACACGCCGAGCCGGCCCTTCGGCAACACGGCCTCGACCATCTTGTGCAGCACCGCCGACGGCAGGATCACCAGGCCTTCGGGCGCGAGATTCGGAAACTTGCCGGTGCAGGCGAGCATGGCGACGTCGATGCCCTCTTGCCGCAGACGCGCGAGCTGCGCATTGGCACGTCCTTCGACGGCCTTCTTGCTGATCCGCACGTTGTCGCCGTTGGGCAGCAGGGTGAAAAGCGCGTCGGCGCCGTCGACTGGCGGTATCCTGTCGATCTCGTCGCGGCTCATGCCGTCGAGCGCGCCGCGCAGCTCGATCGTCGTACCCGGCGACAGCACGGCAGCAATCTCGGCTTCCACGGCGGGACGCGGGCTTTGGCCGATGACCACGACGCCGATGTGCCGCTGCGAAGGCGGGGAGGCTGGATCAGGCGAGGCAGATGAAAGCTTGATGTTCAAAATATCAATCCTCGAGAACGACGAGATCGGCCGGACGCCAGCCGAGTGTGACGGGATGGCCGGGCGCATGGAGCTGGGCGGCTCCGGAGTTCGGCTGTTGGGCGAGCACGCGCTGTCCGCCGTCCAGGACGATGCGGTACAGAACGGCGCCGCCGAGGAAATTGGTGCTCTCGACCGTCCCGTGCGCCGACATCCCCGCGGTTTTGACATCCACGGGGCTGCCCGGCGACACCACGATCTTCTCCGGCCGCAAGGCGACCGACAGCACCTCGTTGTCCGCCGTCGGCACCGCACGGGGCAGCGCCAGCACGAGTCCATTGCCGACCGCGATGCCGGTACCGTGGTCCATCGTCACGCGCTGGCCGCGGAAGATATTGGTGTCGCCGATGAAATCCGCGACGAACCGCGTTCGCGGCTGATCGTAGATCTCGACCGGCGTGCCGATCTGCTCGACGCGGCCGGCATTCATGACCGCGATGCGGTCGGACATCGCCAGCGCTTCCTCCTGGTCGTGGGTCACGAACACGAGGGTGACGCCGAGATTCTTCTGCAGCTGCTTGAGCTCGAACTGCATCTGCTGGCGCAGCTTCTTGTCGAGCGCGCCGAGCGGCTCGTCACACAGCAGCACGCGCGGCGAGATGACGATCGCGCGGGCGAGCGCGACGCGCTGCTGCTGGCCGCCGGACAGCTGCGCCGGCCTGCGATCCTCCATGCCGGACAGCTCGACCATGGCGAGCGCCGCCTTCACCTTGGCGGCGATCGTCGCCTTGTCGACCTTGCGCATGCGCAGGCCGAAGGCGACGTTCTCGGCCACCGTCCGGTGCGGAAACAACGCGTAGTTCTGGAACACCATCGCCATGTCGCGCTTGTGTGCGGGCATATGGGTGATGTCGGCACCGTCGATGCGGATTTCGCCCACGCTCGGGCTGTCGAAGCCCGCGATCATGCGCAGGGTCGTGGTCTTGCCGCAGCCGGAGGGGCCGAGCAGCGAGAAGAACTCGCCCGGCCGGATGTCCATCGCCACGGTGTCGACGGCGCGGACGCCGCCGTCGTAGATCTTGCTGACGCCGGCGATCTCGATGGCAGCGCTCATGCGCGGAAGATCCGGTTGACCCGGCTGTCGATCTCATCCTTCTGCGCGTTGTACCACTTCCAGTCGACCTGGATCAGCTTGCTGACCTTCTCCGGGGTGGTCAGCAGCTTGGCATCGTATTTGGCGTCGAGCTTGACCTTCTTGTTGGCCGGCGAATACCACACCGTCTCGGCGAGGCGCTTTTGAACCTCGGGACGCAGCATGTAGTTCACATAGGCGTTGGCGAGCTCCTTCACCTTGCTGCCGGGCGTGATGGTGAGGACCTGCTCCAGCGACAGCACGCCCTCGCTCGGCGTGACGAACTCGGTGGGCTGGTTCTGGCCGTCATAGCGGTAGATGCCGGAATCGTGGATCACGCCGAGCCCGACCTCGCCCGACAGCAGCAGCTTCTCCATCGCGCCGGTGAAGTCGACCAGCTTGATCGGCTTCAGCTTCTCCAGCGCGGCATAGGCGGCGTCGAGATCGGTCTGGCCCTTGCCGTACAGCGTCCCGCACATCATCAGGAACGCCTGTCCCAGGCTGTTGACCGGGATGACGTAGCCGCCGCGCACGCCATTGTATTTCGCGTCCCACAGCTCCTTCCAGGAGGAGATGTTGGCATAGCCCTTGTCGGTGCGCATGCCGAGCCCGATGGCGCTGGTGAAGATGCAGACGCCGACGATCTTGTCGCTGACCGCGTATGGGTAGACGTCGGCGATGTTCGGCACCAGCTTGGGATCGACCTTCGGCTCGACCAGTCCCATCTCCACGGCCGCCCACTGCTCGTTCGAATTGGTGTGCAGCACGTCGTAGACCGGCGCCGAACGCGAGCTCGCCTGCAACTTGGGCAGGAACGGAAATGCGGTGTCGGTCTTGAGCTTGCACTTGAACTCGCTCTCGAAGGCAGGCCCGATCTCGGCCTTCATCACGTCGCCCCATTTGCCGCCCCAGCCGGTGATGTTCAGCACCGGCTCCTCGGCGCGCGCGACGTAGGGGGCCGCGATGACGCCGGCACCAAGCGCAGCAGCCGACGTCAACAGGCGCCGGCGGCTCAGGGGGAAGCGACGCGATGAGGCGGTCATGTCCAGGATCTCTCTTAGAGTTTGACGGTGGAGCGCAGGCCCACGGTGCGGTCGAGCGCGATGACGACGATGAAGGCGAGCAGGATCGAGACGACCGAGGCGGCGCCAATGGTGCCGTCGAGATCGAATTTGAGGTAGTTGAACAGCGTGACCGGCAAGGTTTCGTTGCCTGGCGAGACCAGGAACAGCGATACCGGGAACTGGTCGAACGAGACGATGAAGGCAAAGATTCCGCCGGCCATGACACCGGGCTTCACCAGCGGCAAGGTCACTTCGAAGAACGTCCGGGTCGGACTCGCGCCGAGATTCTGCGCGGCTTCCTCCAGTCTGATATCGAAATTGTGCAGCACTGCGAGCGTGGTTCTGACGACGTAGGGGATCGTCACCAGCGTGTGGCCCGCCACCAGCCCCCACGTCGGCCGGCCCACGTCGAGCAGGACGTAGGATTGGAACAGCGCGAGACCGGTGAGAATCGCGGGCAGCATCAGCGGCGACAGCATGGTGGCCACGATCAGCCGCGAGCCCGGCAGGTTGCCCCGCGCAATCGCAAGCGCTGCGGATGCGCCGAGCACGGTGGCCGCGACCGTCGTCATCGCCGCGACCTCGAGACTGAAGACCAGCGAATGCATGAAGTCGCGCGAGGCGAAGAATTTCTCGAACCAGCGCAAGGAGACACCGACAGGCGGAAACTGGATGAAGGGTGTCGGGTTCAGCGCGAACACGATGACGATCGCGATCGGCATCAGGAGGAAGGCGAGGACGGCGCTGTTGGCCGCCAAATAGATCATGCGCCCCCATCGCCGCGGCCGCTTGCTGCGAACAGCCGGTGTGCCGGTCAGGTCGATCGCGGCAGCGAGTCCGGGCTGCGATTGGGGAGCAAGGCTCGTCATCGTCGTTCTCATTGCAGCTCGCGCTGGCCGGAGACGAGGCCGAGCATGTGATTATAGGCGACGACGAGCGAGAGCGAGATCGCGAGCAGCACCATTCCGAGCGCCGCGGCGAAGCCGACGTTGAAGTTCGCGGAGATCTGCTGATAGATCAGGATCGGCAGGGTCATGATCTGGAAGCCGCCGAGCAGGATCGGCGTCACATAGGCGCTGATCGCGAGCGCGAACACCAGCAGCGAGCCGGCGAGGATGCCGGGCAGGCTGAGCGGCAGGGTGACCTCGATGAAGGCGCGCAATGGGCTGGCGCCGAGGTTCTTCGCCGCCTGTTCCAGCCGCTCGTCGATGCGCCCGATCACGCCGGTCAAGGTCAGCACCATGAACGGCACGTAGATATGGACGAGGCCGATGATGATGCCCGTCTCATTGTACATCAACTGCAACGGACTGGCGATCAGGCCGAGCGACGTCAGGATCTGGTTGATTGCGCCCTTGTCGGCCAGCAGCGTCATCCAGGCGAAGGTGCGCACGACGATGCCGGTCAGCATCGGCGCAAGCACCGCCATCAGCAGCAGCGCATGGCCGGTGCGGCTCTTGATCCGCGCCATCCAATGCGCCAGCGGATAGCCGATGATGAGCGCCGCCAGGGTGGTCCAGAGGCCGATGCGGATCGTGGTCCAGATCACTTCGAAATAGTAGCTGTCGTTGCCCATCCGGGCGTAGTGCCTGGTGGTGAAGCCGACATTCGGCATGACGACGGGATTGCCGGTCAGGACGCTCATGACCGCCATCAGCCCGATCGGCAGGAAGAAGAACAACACGAACAGCAGCGCGCTCGGCAAGATCAACAGCGCGAGGCTGTTGACGCGCGGCGCACTTGAGCTTCGCATCAGGAGGCCAGTCCGGTCAGCTGCTCGATGGTCTGGCCCAGCGGATCGCCGGTCATGCGCCGGAGCTTGCCGGCCATCGCGCCGAGCTCGCGGCGGACATTGGCCCGCTCGATCTCGGTGGTGGCCTGCACCGAATAGGAGACGGCGATGCCGATCAACTCGCCGCTCTCGCCACTGGACAGCGCGAAGCCCTGCGAGCCGACGCCTTCGATCGCCTCGTCGGCGGCGTCGGAGACGCCGGTGCGGCGAATCTCGTTCAGCCGCGCCATCAGCTCGTTGAAGTTCTGCGGCGAGTTGGCGGGGACCTTGGGATAGTCGAGCGGCACGCGCGCGCGGATGTCCTGGTCGGACAGGCGCGCCAGCATGGCGCGGCCATTCGAGGTGATGATCGCGGGCGTGCGCTGGCCCGGCGGGTTGACGACCCGCAGCGGGTTCGAGCCGGGCACGATGCGCAGCACGACCTGCTGATAGCCGTCGAGCACCGCGATGTAGCCGGTGTGGCCGGTCCGGGCACAGACGTCGCGCAACTCACGCTCGGCCGTGGCGATCAGGTCGTCATGGGCGCGATGCAGGCGCCCGAGCTCGAACGTCAGCAGGCCGGGGCGGTAGCGCCGGGTGTGCGGGTCCTGCTCGAGCAGGCCGCAATCGCGCAGCGAGCGGAGCAGGCGGGAGGTCGAACTCTTCGGCTTGCCGGTCAGGACCTGCACGTCGGCGAAGGAGAGGTCGGGCCGCGCGGTCGAAAAGCAGCGCAGGATGTCGATGGCGTTGGTCAGGGCGCTCATGATGATACCGTTGGTTCCAATATACGGAACGTAGTCCCGAATTCTAGAAGCGAGAACGTGTCCGCCGCAAGGCGAAATTTCTGGCAAGGCGCTGCCCGAATGCGCGTCAGGGTGGTCGGGGTCGTGGTGTCGGGCGAGTGGGGGGGCATGGTCGTCCTCAATGCAGTCCAGCCGAGCGGACGCGGTTCACGGCAGCATTCACGTCCGTCCAGGCCGGCTTGTTCGGTGCGAACTGGCTGCGGAGATAGGAGACGAGGTCGGCGAGCTGTGCGTCGCTGAGATGGTCCTTGAACGCCGGCATGTAGCCGAGGTCGGACGAGGCCGGCTTCATGATGCCGTGGAGGATCACCTGGATCAGGTTGTCGGGGGTCGCGCTGTGCAGATTGCTGTTGAGCGCGAGCGACGGCCGGCTGCCGAACAGCGGCAGGCCGCCGACCTCGTGGCAGACGGCGCAGGCGCCGAGATAGAGCCGTGCTGCCGGGGAGGAGGCCGAAGTGACCTTGGTGCGGGCTTCCAGCTCGGTGGCCAGCGTCTCCAACTGTGCGGACTCGGGCGCGGGCGCCTGGAACGAGGCGAGATAGGTCGCCATCGCGCGAATGTCCGCATCCGGCAGCGTCGCGAGATCCTTCACGATCGGCGCCATCGGCCCGGCGGCGACGCCGTGGAAGCGCGACTGGCCGGAGCGCAGATAAGTGAAGAGTTCGTCCTCCGTCCACGGGATCGGGGCGGTCGAGAGCGCGGTCAGCGCCGGGGCTTCCCAGCCGTCGGCTAAGCCGCCGGCGAGATAGGCGTTGCGCTGCTCGGCGCCGAGCGCGTTGCGCGGCGAGTGGCAGGCGCTGCAATGGCCGAGGCTTTCGATCAGGTAGAAGCCGCGATTCCATTGCTCCGATTTGGTCGGATCGGGCTTGAACGGCTGCGTGCTGTGAAACAGCGCATTCCATCCGGCAACGACCGGCCGAAAATTGAACGGGAAGCGCAGCGCATTGTTCGGCGCCTGCTGTTGGACCGGAGCCTGTGCCATCAGATAGGCATAGAGCGCCTGCAGGTCGGCATCGCTGGTCCGCGCAAAATGGGTGTAGGGGAAGGCCGGATAGAGCTGCCGGCCGTCACGGTGCACGCCGTCGCGCATCGCCCGCTCGAAGGCGGGATAGGACCAGGCGCCGATGCCGGTCTCGACATCGGGCGTGATGTTGGTGCTGAACAGCGTGCCGAACGGCGTTACCAGCCCGCGCCCGCCGGCATTGATCAGGCCGCCATCCGCGGTGTGACAGACCGCGCAATTGCCGAGCGCCGCCAGCGCCTCGCCGCGCGCGATCGTCGCCGCCGAATAGACCGACGGATCGGGCCGCGTGATCGGCGCGATCGCGCGCCAGGGCAGTACGGCGCTCGCCACGCCGATGGCGGCGGCACAGGCGGCGACGGCGCCGGCAATGAGGCCGCCGCGCTTGGCGAACGGCTTGAGCCATGTCATGGGCGGCTTCATCGCCGGCTTGCCGGGCGCGGGGAGCGACTGCGGAGCCAGTGTCTCCATTTGTTCGCCGCGGAGACCTTTGAGAATGCGCTCCGGCGTGAACGGCGGCTCGCGGAAGCGCACGCCGGTGGCGTCATAGATCGCGTTGGCGATCGCCGCGGCACTCGGCACGGAGGCGGATTCGCCGACGCCGAGCGGCGGCTGGTCCGGCCGTGGCAGCATCAGCACGTCGATCTTGGGCAAGTCGGGGAAGGTGATGATCGGATAGGCGCCCCATTCCCGCGCCGCGACCTTGCCGCGCGCGAATGGAATTTCCTCCATCAACGCGCGGCTGGTGGACTGGATGACGTTGCCTTCGATCTGGTGGCGCACGCCGTCCGGATTGATCATCAGGCCGGAATCCTGGCCGGCCACGACGCGGGTGACGCTGACCTCGCCGGTCGTCGTATTCACCGCGACATCGGCAACCCACGCCGACCACGCGGCGCCATAGCCGGGAAACTTGCTGTGGACGTACAGCGCATAGGCAAAGCCACGGCCGTGGACGACGCCATTGTCGGGCGTCTTGTCTTCTCTCACGGGCCGTGGCGTCCAGCCGGCGCGCTCGGCGACGGCGTTGACGAGGTCGCGGGCGCGCTCGTCCTTGAGATAACGCAGCCGGTATTCGATCGGATCGACCTCGGCCTCGGCGGCCAGCTCGTCGATATAGGACTCATGTGCGAAGGTGTTGGGCAGCGCCGAGACGCCGCGGATCCAGGAGGCGCGGACGATCGGCGGCATGTCATGCGCGGTGACGCGCATGTGGTCGTAGTCGTAGGGCGGGATCGCGGTGCGGTCGCCCATCTCGAACACGGCGGGCTCCGGCGCGATGCGGCCGGTCAGCAGCAGCGCCAGGGTCGGCGCGCCGTTCGACGGGTAACGCGTGGCGAACTCATAGGCCGCGACCGAACCGTCGGCATTGAGCCCGCCATTGACGTCCATCAGCTGCGCGGTGCCCTTCGGCTCCCACACATGCTCCTGCTCGCGCGTCAGCTGCACGCGGACCGGGCGGCCGACCGCGCGGGACAGCAGCAGCGCATCGGCGGTGACATCGTCGGCGCAGTTGCGTCCGTAGCAGCCGGCGGCCTCCAGCCGGATCAGCTCGATCTGATGTTCGGGGCAGTCGATCAGTTTGGCGAGATCGCCACGCAGGATGTGCGGGTTCTGCGTGCCCGAATAGACCCGGATGTTCCCATCTTGATAGTCGGCGACCGCGCAGGACGGCCCGATCGAGCCGTGCATCTGATAGGGCCACAGATAGGTCCGACGCATCGGCTTGGCAGTGCCCGCGATGGCCGCATCGACATCGCCTTTGTCCAACAGCCGGCGCGGGCTCGACGGGTTGGCGCGCAACGCGGTCTCGACGTCGTCGAGATCGCGCAAGGTCGGCACGGGCTTCCATGTCACCTTGAGCCGCTCGGCGGCGAGGATCGCATTCTCCTCGCGCTCGGCGACGACACCGATGAAGTCGCCGATGACGACGATGTCGACGAGGCCCGGAATCTCGCGCACCGAATCTCTGTCGACGCCGAGCAGGCTGGTGCCGATGAAGGGGCCGGCATCGACGCCGGCATAGGGCGGACGCACGACGCGGCCGTGCAGCATGCCGGGCACGCGAACATCGTGCACGTAAGTGAGCTCGCCGGTCGCCTTCGCCGGCAGATCGACGCGCGGCACCGAGCGGCCGACGATCTGGTAGTCGTCCACCGATTTGACGGCGGCGTCGTCAGCGAGTTCGAGCCGGATCGTATCGTCGCCGATCAGCTCGCCATAGCTGAGCACGCGATTGTTGGGGCCGCGGACGAGGCCGTCCTCGACGGTCAATTCGGAAGCGGCAACGCCGAGCTGTGCCGCGGCTCTTGCCAGCAGGAAGGCGCGCGCCTGCGCTGCCGCCTTGCGCAACGGCACTGCCGTGATCTGAATGGTCTCGCTGGCGATGGTCGCGCCCTGGTTCGGGACCACGGCGGTATCACCCAGCACGACCACGACGCGGGCAAAGGACACGTCGAGCTCTTCTGCGACGATCTGTCCCAGCGCGGTGCGGATGCCGGTGCCGAGATCGACATGGCCGTTGAAGGCTGCGACTTCGCCGGAGGCCGTGATTCTGATGAAGGTCTCGGACGGGCCGTCGGCGACGCGGCGTTCGACGGTCAATGCGCCGCGGTGATGATCGGTTGTTTCGGCGACGCTGTCCGTCATCAGTCCAACGCCTCGATCGTGTGGCCGGCGGCGCGCATTGCGGCGCGGAGGATCTCGACATGGGCGCCGCAGCGGCAGAGATTGTAGCGCAGCGCCTGTTTGATCTCGTCGAGCGACGGCTCCGGTTTGATCGCAAGCAGCGCCTTCGTCGTCATGATCATGCCGTTGAGGCAGTAGCCGCATTGCGCAGCCTGCTCGGTGATGAAGGCCTGCTGCACCGGGTCGGGCGCCTCGCGCGAGCCCAGCCCCTCCAGCGTGGTGACATCGCGGCCGATGCAGCCTTCGATCGGAACGACGCAGGAGCGTGCGGCGCGGCCGTCGATCAGCACGGTGCAGGCGCCGCATTCGCCGAGCCCGCAGCCATATTTGGGCCCGTTCAGCATGAGGTCGTTACGCAACACGTGAAGCAGCGGCGTGTCCGGTGCGGCGGCAACGTCGTGCGCCCGTCCGTTCACGGTCAGCCGGATCGTTGCTGGCGTCATGCCCTTCTGCCGTCTGCTGTGGTATCGTCAACGAGGTGGATCGGGATCGCCGGGAGCGTATCGTTTGTGTACTAACATGCAAGTGGCACGTTTCGCGCTGCAGCGCGTGCACGATTTGTCGTCATTGTGCAGGGCAAACTGATCGTTTATCCGGCAATCGTGCTTTTCGGTCGCAGTGGTGCTTGACAGTCGGCGGAGGGGCGCGACATCATTCGTGTACGAACGAATTGCCGCGGTGTTCCGGCGGCCGCCGCCACCTCCGCTTCAAGATGGGCTTCTCTGCATGGTGACTGAGACGGCGAGCGATGGTGCAGGGGACAAGATCCGCTGCGATGCCTGCCCGGTGATGTGCTACATCAAGCCGGGCGCGGCCGGCGCCTGCGATCGCTACGCCAATCAGGACGGGGTGTTGGTGCGCGTCGATCCGCACATTCTCCTGGAGCGCACGGTGTCGCATGGCGGCAAGCTGGTGCCGTTCCAGGCGAGCGGCGACTGGGACGGCAAGATCGTTCATCAGCCGGAACTGTTCGTCACCGCGATCGGTGCCGGGACCACCTATCCCGACTACAAGCCGGCACCGTTCATCGTGTCGTCTGTGGTCGAAGGCGTCGATATGGTCACGGTCGTGACCGAGGGCATCTTCAGCTATTGCGGCGTCAAGGTGAAGATCGACACCGACCGTTATCTCGGGCCTGAGGCGGCAACGGTGCGCGTCGACGGCGAGGCGGTCGGTCACGTCACGACCAGCGAATATGGTTCGCAGATGCTGTCGCTCGGCGGCGTGCATCATCTCACCGGCGGCTCCAAGAAAGAGGGGCGCGTCACCTGCGATGCGCTGATGGATCTCAGCAACCGCAAGGCTGTGGAACTCGCCATCGATGGCGGCGCCAGCGTGATCGTGCAGGCGGGACAGCCGCCGATCGTCAACGGCCTCAAGGAAGAGCGGATGCGCGTCGGCTGCGGCTCGGCGACGATCGGCATGTTCGCCAAGCAGTGGCAGGGCAAGGTCGACGAGGTCGTCGTGGTCGACGACCACATCACCGGCGTGCTGTCGGAGCACCAGGCCGGCAAGCTGCTCGACATTCCCACGACCGGCATCAAGATGAAGGGGCGGCGCTCGACGCCGGGCCGCTATTTCCAGGTGGCGCAGCCCGGCACCGGCTGGGGCGGCACCGACATCTCCGATCCGTTGGCGATTCTCGGGCCGTTCGATCCGAAGGCGGCGAAGCCGGGAATGACGCTGTTGATGGTGTCGACGACCGGCGAGCATGCCGGCTACTACGTGCTCGACGAGGCCTTGAGGCCGGTCCAGCGCGAGATGCCGCCGGAGCTGCAATTCTCGGTCGAGCGCATCCAGGAGAATTGCGAGCCGGCGCTGTGCACGGTCCTGTTCATGGCAGGTGCTGGCGGCTCCTTGCGCGCCGGCGTCACCGACAATCCGGTGCGGCTGACGCGCTCGGTGAAGGATGCGCTGACGCGCGTCACATCGGGCGGCGCGCCGGTCTATGTCTGGCCGGGCGGCGGCATCACCTTCATGGTCGACGTGACGCAGATGCCGGCCGGCGCCTTCGGCTACGTGCCGACGCCTGCGATCGTCGCGCCGATCGAGTTCACGCTTCAGCTGTCGGACTATGCGGCGCTCGGCGGCCACATGGACTACGTCCAGCCGCTCGGCGGTTTGCAGGATGTCAGCAAGGACATTCGCCAGCTGCCATGGCCGGGGCGGGGCGCATGAACCGGCAGCCACAGATCGCGTTGCTGCCGGATCGGCGGCTGCATCTGCAGGACGGCCCGATCGATCTGATCATCGGCGCCGATGGCTCCGATGTCGATATTCGCACAGCCTATCGTGCCGCGACGGAACGCTTCACGGGCCTGCTCGATGAACTCTGCGCGGAGCTGCCCGAATTGCGCGAGGCCGCGACCCCGGATCATTGCGCGCTGCGCGGTGTGGTCGCGCGGCGCATGCACGCCGCCGTGGCGCCATTCGCCGAGGAGACGTTCATCACGCCGATGGCGGCGGTGGCCGGTGCGGTGGCCGAGGCCGTCCTGGCTGCGATGCTGGGAGCGGCAAAACTGACCCGCGCCTATGTCAACAATGGCGGCGACATCGCGCTGCATCTGCAGGATGCCGCGACGTTCAGCGTCGGGCTGATGGACCGGCCGGACGCGGGCGGCGTATTGCGCAGAATGATCCTGCGCGCCGATGACGCGATCGGTGGCGTGGCCACCTCTGGCCGTCACGGCCGCAGCTTTTCGCTCGGCATCGCAGATGCGGTGACGGTGCTGGCGCGCACCGCCGCGCAGGCGGACGCCGCCGCGACCGTGATTGGCAATGCCGTCGATCTGCCCAATCATCCTGCAGTTCTCCGCTGTCCGGCTTGCGAGCTGCAGCCGGACAGCGATCTCGGTCATCGCTTGGTCACACGCGAGGTCGGCCGATTGTGCGATGCTGAGATCGCCGCGGCGCTGGCTGCGGGTGAGCGATGCGCGCAGTCGTTGCTGGCCGCGGGCCTGGTCGACGGCGCCGTGCTGCAGCTCAGTGGCGGCTTGCGCGTGGTGGGCGCCCGATCGATCGAAATCGAACGGCGACCGCAGTTGCGGGCGGCGGCAGCGTGAGGTTTGATACGAAGTGGATTGGAACATGAAGGGCCGCCGACGATGAGCGCCGTCATCCGTAAGATCGTGACCGTGGTCGAGGAAATCCATCAGGAGATGGGCCGGCCCATCTCGCCGCCGACGCGGCGCGCCGCTGCGGTCGCCGTCATCGAAAACCCGTTCGCAGGCCGCTATGTCGAGGATCTCTCGCCGCTGATCGCGATCGGCGAGGAGCTCGGCGAGATGCTGGCGAAGCGGGCGGTTGCTGCGCTCGGCATCGAGGGGCCGGCGGCGCACAGCTACGGCAAGGCGGCGGCCGTCGGCAGCGACGGCGAGCTGGAGCATGCCGCGGCGATCCTGCATCCGAAAATGGGCGCGCCGGTGCGCAAGGTGCTGGGCAAGGGCGCGGCGCTGATCCCGTCGTCGAAGAAGCGCGGCGGCGTCGGCTGCACGCTCGACATCCCGCTCGGGCACAAGGACGCCGCCTTCGTGCGCAGCCATTTCGACGGCATGGAGGTGCAGATCAACGATGCCCCCCGTGCGAACGAGATCATGGTGGCGCTCGCGGTGACCGACAGCGGGCGTCCCTTGCCAAGGGTCGGCGGGCTCACGGTCGCCGAGATCAAGGGCGACGACGGTCTGAGATAATCGAGCATGCTCCGGAAAAGTGGATACCGGTTTTCCGACAAGAGCAGGCTCAAGAATCGTGAAATCAAAACTGGAGGCTGAAGGGATGCGACGGAGAACGATGCTTGCGGCAGGCCTGGGCCTTGCCGTCGCCGGACTGATGGGCACGGCTCGTGCCGAGGACGTCATCAAGATCGGCGAGATCAACAGCTACTCGCTGCTGCCGGCATTCACCGAGCCCTACCGCAAGGGCTGGCAGCTCGCGGTCGAGGAAGTGAATGCCGCCGGCGGCATCAACGGCAAGAAGCTCGTCGTCGTCTCCAAGGACGACGGCGGCAAGCCGGCGGATGCGCAGACTGCAGCCAACGAGCTGGTGTCGAGCGAGAACGTCGCGATGCTTGCCGGCACGTTCCTGTCGAACATCGGGCTTGCCGTCAGCGACTTCGCCAACCAGAAGAAGGTGTTCTTCCTGGCGGCCGAGCCGCTGACCGACGCCATCACCTGGGCGAAGGGCAACAAATACACCTTCCGCCTGCGCCCCTCGAACTACATGCAGGCCGCGATGCTGGTGGAGGAAGCTGCCAAGCTTCCGGCCAAGCGCTGGGCCACGATCGCCCCGAACTACGAGTATGGCCAGTCGGCGGTCGCCGTGTTTAAGAAACTGCTCTCCGAGAAGCGCCCGGACATCCAGTGGGTCGACGAGCAGTGGCCGCCGCAGGGCAAGATCGATGCGGGCCCGGTCGTGCAGGCCGTCGCCGCCGCCAACCCGGAAGCGATCCTCAACGTCACCTTCGGCGCAGATCTCGTCAAGCTGGTGCGCGAAGGCAACACCCGCGGCCTGTTCAAGGACCGCAAGGTCGTCAGCTTCCTGACCGGCGAGCCGGAATATCTCGATCCGCTCAAGGAGGAGACGCCTGAGGGTTGGATCGTGACCGGCTATCCCTGGTATTCGATCAAGACGCCGGAGCATGACGCGTTCCTGAAGGCCTATCAGGCCAAGTACAACGACTATCCGCGGCTCGGCTCGATCGTCGGCTACCAGACCATCAAGTCGGCGGCCGCGATTCTCGCCAAGGCCGGCTCGACCGATGCCGACAAGCTGATTGCCGCGGCCGAGGGCCTCTCGGTGCCGTCGCCGTTCGGCGAGATCACTTTCCGCAAGATCGATCACCAGTCGACGCTCGGCGCCTTCGTCGGCAAGACCGCGCAGAAGGACGGCAAGGGCATCATGGTCGACACCGTCTATCGCAAGGGCTCTGACTATCTGCCTGGTGACGCGGAGGTCGGCAAGCTCAGGCCGAAGGACTGATTCAAGCCTTCCTGCCTCTCCCCCTCCCGCGGGGGAGAGCGGGCGGGGTGAGGGCACGCGACGCCTGATCTACAGGTTCAGGCCGAGATCCCTCACCCCACGCTTGCCTGCCGGCTCTCCCGTTCGAGGGCAAGAGGCGGGTTTCGATGCGGCTCATTCGAGACAGACGATCTCCCTCACGCGGACCGCCCATGGCCTTCTACTTCGTCCAGTTCCTGACCGGCCTTGCCAGTGCAGCCTCGCTGTTCCTGGTGGCGTCGGGACTGTCGATCATCTTCGGCGTCACCCGCATCGTGAATTTCGCCCATGGCGCGTTCTACATGCTCGGCGCCTATGTCGCGTTCTCGCTGACCGAGCGGCTGTCCGGCGCCTTCGGCTTCTGGGGCAGCATCATCGTCGCGGCGCTCGCGGTCGCTGTCATCGGCGTGCTCGTCGAGATCGTGCTGCTTCGCCGGATTTATCATGCACCGGAGCTGTTCCAGCTCCTCGCAACTTTCGGCCTGACCTTGATGGTCGAGGACCTGGTCGTGCTGATCTGGGGCCCGGATGACCTGGTCGGCCGCCGCGCACCCGGCTTCAAGGGCGCGGTCGATTTCTTCGGCCAGAACATTCCGAGCTACGACCTCTTCCTGATCGCGCTGGGGCCCATCGTGCTCGGCGCGCTGTGGCTGCTGTTCCAGCGGACACGCTGGGGCATCCTGGTGCGCGCGGCGACGCAGGACCGCGACATGGTCGCGGCGCTCGGCGTCAATCAGAAATGGCTGTTCACCTCGGTGTTCGCGCTCGGCGTCTTCCTGGCAGCGCTCGGCGGCGCGCTGCAGATCCCGCGCGATGCGGTCCACCACGCCATGGACCTGCGCATCATCGTCGAGGTGTTTGTCGTCGTCGTCATCGGCGGTCTCGGCAGCATTCTCGGCGCCTTCGTCGCCGCCGTGCTGGTGTCGGAGCTCAATGCCTTCGGCATTCTCGTTTTCCCGACCATCTCGCTGATCCTGGTGTTCCTGGTGATGGCGGTCGTGCTGGTCGTGCGGCCCTGGGGCCTGTTCGGCAAGAAGGAGGCGCCGGCGCGCCGCACGCCCGGCCTGACCGTGATCCCGTGGCGTCCGCTGTCGTCGGTCGAGCGGCTGGCGTCGCTGGCCGCGCTGGCGTTCGCGGCGATGCTGCCCTTCGTCGGCGGCAACTACGTGCTGAACGTCGGCGCGGAGATCGCGATCTTCGTGATCTTCGCGGCCTCGCTGCATTTCCTGATGGCGGTCGGCGGGCTCGCCTCGTTCGGTCACGCTGCCTATTTCGGGCTCGGCGCCTATGGCGTCGCGTTCCTCGCCAAGATGGCGGGACTACCGATGATCGCCTGCCTGCTGCTCGGACCTCTGCTCGGCGCGCTCGGGGCGGCCGTGTTCGGCGCCTTCGCCGTGCAGCTCTCCGGCGTGTACTTCGCGATGCTGACGCTCGCCTTCGCGCAGATCGTGTGGTCGATCGCGTTCCAATGGGTCGCGGTGACCGGTGGCGACAATGGCATTCTCGGACTGTGGCCGGAGACATGGGCCGCCTCGCCGTCGCGTTTCTATTGGCTCGCGCTCGGCGTCTCGGCGCTCGTCGTCAGCGTGCTGCGTCTCATCACCTTCTCGCCGTTCGGCTACGCCTTGCGCGGCATGCGGGACTCGCCGCTGCGCAGCGAGTCCATCGGCATCAACGGCAAGCGCATCCAGTGGACCGCCTTCATCATTGCCGGCACCACGGCCGGAATCGGCGGCGCGCTGTTCGCTTACCTGAAGGGTAGCGTGTTCCCGGACAACATGGGCATCTCGCTGTCGGTCGATGCGCTGGTCATGGTGCTGCTCGGCGGCGTCGAGACCGTGCCCGGCGCGATCTTCGGCGCCATCGTCTACAAGGCGCTCAACATCTGGCTGGTCAGCCAGACCGACTGGTCGAAGCTCGTGCTCGGCATCTTCATCGTGCTGATCGTGGTCGTGTTCCCGAAGGGCATCGTCGGCGTGGTCGAGACCGTCATGCACCGCCGCCGGGCGGCGGCGCCGAAGGCCGCAGCCCTGTCGGCCAAGATGGAGGGCGCCCAATGAGTCTCGGCGTGCCGCTGCTCTCGGTCGAGGGCCTGTCGAAATCCTATGGCGGCATTCACGCCGTGCGCAGCGTGTCGTTCATGCTGCAGGCCGGCGAGATCCTGGCGCTGATCGGTCCGAACGGCGCCGGCAAGAGCACCTGCTTCGACATGCTCAATGGCCAGAACGTGCCGGACAGCGGCCGCATCAGGGTCATGGGCGAGGACACCACCGGCCGCAAGCCGCGCGAGGTGTGGCGGCTCGGCGTGGGGCGCACCTTCCAGATCACCGCGACCTATCCGACCATGACCGTGCGCGAGAACATCCAGGTCGCGCTGGTCTCGCATCATCGTCGCCTGTTCGATTTCTGGAGCCCGATGATCTCCATCGAGCGCGGCGAGGCCGATCGCCTGCTCGATCTCGTCGGCATGGCCGGCTATGCCGAGCGGCCCTGCGGCGAGCTCGCCTATGGCGACCTCAAGCGGCTGGAGCTCGCCATTGCGCTCGCCAACCATCCCAAGCTGCTGCTGATGGACGAGCCGACCGCGGGCATGGCCCCGCGCGAGCGTGTCGAGCTGATGCGTCTGACCGCGAAGATCGCGCGCGAGCAGTCGATCGGCGTGCTGTTCACCGAGCACGACATGGACGTCGTGTTCGAGCATGCCGATCGCATTCTCGTGCTCAATCGCGGCAGCCTCATTGCCGAGGGATCGCCGGCCGAGGTGCGGGCCAACCGCGAGGTGCAGGCGATCTATCTCGGCGAAGGCCTGCTGTATGATGCCGACCATCGCGAGGGAGCTCCGGCATGAAGCTGTCGGTCGCCAATCTCAACAGCCATTATGGCCCGGCGCATATCCTGTTCGACATCGGCCTCGAGGTCGGCGAGGGCGAGGTGGTGGCGCTGCTCGGGCGCAACGGCGCCGGCAAGTCGACCACGTTCCGCTCGATCGTCGGCCTCGTCGCGCTGCGCGAGGGCCAGATCATGTTCGAAGGCAAGGACATCTCGAGCGCGCCGACCCATGAGATCGTGCGGAGTGGTCTCGGCTACGTTCCCGAGGAGCGGCGCATCTTCACCGATCTGACGGTCGAAGAGAATCTCGAGGTCGGGCGGCAGAAGCCGCGGCCGGGCGCGCCGCAATGGACGCGCGAGAAGCTGTATCAGCTGTTTCCCAATCTCGGCGAGATGAGGAACCGGCCCGGCGGCCGCATGAGCGGCGGCGAGCAGCAGATGCTGACGATCGCGCGCACCTTGATGGGCAACCCGTCGCTGGTGCTGCTCGATGAGCCGTCGGAGGGCTTGTCGCCGAAGATCGTCGAGCAGATGGTCGACGCCATCCTGGCGATGAAGAAGGCCGGTGTCTCGCTGGTCGTGTCCGAGCAGAACCTGCATTTCGCAAAACTGATCTCCGACCGCGCCTACATCATCGAGCGCGGCCGCATCTGTTTTTCCGGCACCATGGCCGAGCTCGACGCGCGGCCCGACATCCGCGACGCGCATCTGTCGATCTGAGGCGAGGAACGATATGGCCAAGAGCGCCACGCTGAAGCGATCGGCAAAAGCCGCGACCAAGACCGCGCCGAAGCCGCCGGCCAAGCCGCCTGCGAAGGCCGCGGCCAAGCCGGCGAAGACGAACTACGTGTTGGACGACCAGATCGGCTTCATCCTGCGCCAGGTCTGGCAGCGCCACACCATGATCTTCGCCCGCGACATCGGCAGCAATCTGACGCCGACGCAATGGGCGGCGCTGTCGAAGCTGGTCGAGACCGGGCCATGCTCGCAGAACCAGCTCGGACGTTTTACCGCGATGGACGTCGCCACCATCAAGGGCGTGATCGACCGGCTGACAGCGCGCGGTCTCACCGAGACCAGCGCCGATCCGCAGGACGGCCGCAGGCTCCTTGTCAGCCTGACCCGCGCCGGCCAGCAGCTCGCTGAAAAGACCGCACCGCTGGCGCTCGCGATCTCCAAGGAGACGTTGGCTCCGCTCGATGCGAAAGAGCGCGAGACGTTGTTGGGATTGTTGAGCAGGCTGCGATAGTTGCCCCGAGTGCCGATCTCGTGGGGGTGGGCAAGCGAAGCGTGCCCACCCTTCTCACCGAGATCGCGGCTGTTAGTTGAGAACATGCCGCCTGCATCTAAGTGGTTTTAGCCCGTTAAGTGACTTAGCTCATCAGAGCTGCGCTGTCAGATACAGCGCCCTCTCCCCTTGTGGGAGAGGGCATCGACGGCCTGTCCATGCACGCGGTCGGGTGAGGGGTATCTCTCCACAAGCTGTGCTCGGAGAGACATACCCCTCACCCAACCGAGCTTGCCGCTCTGTCCTACATGCCCTCTCCCACAAGGGGAGAGGGCGCATTCACTGAAACTGCGATCACAGCGGAGCGATCTGCAACTACTTCGCCACGATCTCCGGGATCTTCGTCGCCGGCGGCGTATTGCGGCTGCGCTGGGTGCGGACGATGCCGTCGATGATGGTCATGCCGATGCCGGGGAGGTCGCCGAGCTGGACGCTGTCGAGCAAGGTCGTGGCCGGCGAGTGCTGGGCCTTGTCCATGATGACGAAATCGGCGGAGCGGCCGGTTTCGATCAGGCCGCAGTCGAGCTCGCGCATCCGCGCGGTGTTGCCGGTGGCGAAGCAGAAGGCGAGCTCGGCTGGGACGTCACCGAGCGAGGACAGCAGCGACACCATGCGCAGGATACCGAGCGGCTGAACGCCGGAGCCGGCCGGGGCGTCGGTGCCGAGGATGACGCGGTGGAGCTCGTTCATCTCCCGCGCGGTGCGCAACGTGAACAGCGCCGAACGCTCATTGCCGTTGTGCACCAGTTCGAGCCCGGCCTTGCAGCCCTCGCAGATGCAGCGGATCTGATCGTCGGGCAGCGCGGTGTGGCCGCCATTGATATGCCCGATGACGTCGGTGCCGGCCTCCAGCACGACGTCCTTGTCGATCAGGCCGGAGCCCGGGATCGAGGGGCCGCCGGTATGGATCGTGCTCTGGATGCCGTATTTGCGCGCCCAGCCGACCATCTTACGCGCGGTCGGGCCGTCCTTGACGCCGCCGAGCCCGACTTCGCCGAGCAGCTTGACGCCGGCTGCCGCGAGCTCCTTGAAATCATCCTCGACCATCTCGCATTCGATCACGGGCGCGCCAGCGTGGACCTTCACACCGCCGGGACGCAGCGTCCAGAACGCGCGCTGCGCGAAGATCGCCATCGCCTTCAGGCCGACGACGTCGCGCGGGCGGCCGGGCATGTGCACCTCGCCGGCGGAGATCATGGTGGTGACGCCGCCATGCAGATAGGAGTCGATCCAGTTGCTCTGGTTCTGCCGCGGCGTCCAGTCGCCGGCGACGGGGTGGACGTGGCTGTCGATCAGGCCCGGCGCGACCGTGGTGCCATGGGCGTCGACGATCGTCGTCGCGCCCTCGGTGTCGACGTCCTTATAGCGGCCGATCGCGGTGATCTTGCCGTTCTCCGCGACGATCGTATCGGCATCCAGGATGGGCCGTTCCATGGCGCCGGACAGCATCAGGCCGACGTTGCGGATCACCAGCTTGCTGGGACCGGTTGCTTGCGGCGCGTCATGGGCCATCGGGACGTCCTTCTCTCACGAAGCATCGGCGGCCAGTTTGCGCTCGCACGCGGCGCAGCATCAAGCCGGTTTTGTTCATTCGTACACGAATGATATCGTCCGACAAGCGGCCGTTCTGCTCGAAGAATCGGCGCGCGCTGCCTGCGTTGCAGACGGCCCGGCCGCTGGTGCCGGCGGTTCCCGATCAGTGCGTGGGCCGAAATCATCTCCCGTCCTCTGGACGATGCCCTCGCAATCCGGCATCACCTCGATCGCTTCTCGCGATTGGGGTGCGGATCGATGAGCGACGACCTTCATACCATCAGCGCCGGTGGCATTACTGCTGCCATCAAGGCTTCGGGCGCCGAACTGTGCTCGCTGAAGACAGCCGACGGACTGGAACTGCTGTGGCAGGCTGGTCCGGTCTGGCCGCGCCATGCGCCCTGGCTGTTTCCGATCGTCGGCCGGCTCAAGGACGATCATCTGCATCATCGTGGCCGGACCTATCCCATGACGCAGCACGGCTTCGCCCGCGACCTGCGCTTCACCTGGCTCGAGCGGAGCGCAGAGGCCTGCGTGCTGCGGCTGACCGACGACGACACCACGCGGGCCCGCTATCCGTTCGCCTTCCGGCTCACGCTGACGTACCAGATCACTCCTGAGGCGCTGAACATGGAGGTCGAGATTGCCAACCCCGGCACGGAGATGCTGCCGGCCTCGTTCGGCGCGCACCCCGCCTTCAACTGGCCGCTGCTGCCGGGACAGCCGAAGGAGAGCTACCGGCTGATCTTCGCAGAGCCTGAGCCGGCGCCGATCCGCCGCCTGAGCGGCGGCTTGCTGCGCGAGCGGCCGGAGCCGTCGCCGATCGAAGGACGCGTGCTGGCATTGAACGAGCGTCTGTTCGACGAAGATGCCGTGATCCTCGACCTGCCGGCCAGCCGTGCGGTCCGTCTCGTTGGGAGCAAGGGTCCGGCGCTGGGGATAGCATGGGATCATTTCCGCCAGCTCGGCATCTGGTCGAAGCCGGGCGGCGCACCTTTCCTGTGCATCGAGCCCTGGCGCGGCTTTGCCAGTCCGCTCGATTTCGATGCCGAGTTTGCCGCAAAGCCTGGTGTGATGCTCATTTCGCCAGAAGCATCCGAGAGCCTGCGTTGCCGCATCGGAATCGAGAAGCCCGAATAGGATGACGAATCTCCAGCGCCCATTTGCGTGCACAGTGGTAACCGTGACTCTCACTTTCGGCCCTGGAAATGGCAGCTTTCCGACCTACATGGAAGACGGCGGCGGAACTTTGGTTATGATGCGTCGAGCGGCCGGCGGATCGTTGGCTTTTTCCCGATCCTGATAACGGTCGATCAACGAACATCACGACGCGCGAACCGAGTCCGAGTTCGCGGCCGGTGATGTCGCAAGCGGATTTCACGAGCTTCGTCGCATGGGGATCTCGCAGCAGGGGCGCGTCGTTGGTCGCGTGGAGACGGGAGGATGGGATGGTCTTGAGGGCGTTCGTCGGCACACTCACATGCGCCGTGCTGCTTGCCAGCACACAGGCGATGGCAGCGGCCTATCAGCCGGGCGACTTCTTCAGGCTCGATCTGTCGAAAGCCGTGCTGTCGCCCGAGCGGCTCGGACCCGAGGCGCATTTCGAAGCCGTGCCCGTCGAAGCCAGGACCGATCGGCCCACGGTCGCCTCCCGGTCTGCATTCGATGCCGAGGTCAGCTCCGCCATTCCACGCGCGGTCGCGGCCCGACGCGTTCACATGGGCAGGACCGCGGAGCGTCCGCGTGGCGCGGCCCGCGCCAAGCTCGCGCAGCGGCGCGGCAATCCCCTCGACGCGCAGGCGATGGATACGCGTATCCAGACCTGGCCGTGCCGGCCGGGCAGCGGCGGCATCTGCAACTGGCATTGAGCGGGCGGGCCGTCCCGCTCGTTCTCGAATCGGAACCAATCTCCCGAGATGTTGATTGAGCCGGGCTGACCACTTGCTTGAACTCCCAAGTGCAGCGCAGGCAATCTGAACTGATCCCGCCAAGGTCTTGATGTTTCGAGGCTGCCAGTTCTGGTTCGGCCATGGCGGGGCGGGTCTCCAGGAGAACCCATGAACGTCATCGAAACTCAGGGCATCCGTCTGCCGAAGCTTGGGCTCGGCACGTTCCGCATGCAGGGCACGGTCTGTCGCGAGGCGGTCGAGAGCGCGCTCGCGCTGGGGTACCGCCACATTGATACTGCGGAGATGTACGCCAATGAGGATGCGATTGGCGCCGCGCTGGCCGCAGCGTCGGTGGACCGGTCGGAATTGCATGTCACCACAAAGGTCTGGCCCGAGAATCTGGCGCCGGACGCGATCCGCCGTGCGTTCGACACGAGCTTGAGGAAGCTCAGGCTGGACTTCGTCGACCTCTATCTGATCCATTGGCCGGCCAAGGGAATGGACCTGCCGGCTGCGCTCGAAACGCTCGTGAAGCTGAAGGATGAGGGACGCACCCGTGCGATCGGCGTTGCCAACTTCACGGTCGCGCTGCTGAAGCAGGCGGTCGAGGAGATCCAGGCCCCGGTGGCCTGCAATCAGGTCGAGTATCACGTGATGCTCGATCAGTCGACGCTGAAGGCCTACATGGCGAGCCGGTCAATTCCTCTGGTGGCCTATTGTCCGCTCGCTCAGGGCCGTGCAGCGGGCGACGAGACACTGACGGCGATCGGCGCGAAGCATGGCGCGGGCGCGGCCCAGGTCGCGCTGAAATGGCTGTTGGATCAGGACGGCGTCGCCGCGATCCCCAAGGCCGGACGCAAGGAAAGCCAGCAGGCCAATTGGGATGCGTTGAAGCTTCAACTCGATGATGAGGATCAGCGAACCATCGCGGCGCTGCCGAAGGATAAACGGTTCGTCAATCCGGGCTTCGCGCCGGACTGGGATCGCTGACGATCAACTTCGGTTGTCGGTCGGGCGAACAACGGAAAATGGCCCCTTGCGGGGCCATTCCTGCGTCGGCGCTGCGGATCAGTCGCGGCGCTTGATGATCACCGTCCGATCGTGGTGACGGTAGTGGGGTCGGATCACGCGATGAACGCGGACTTCCGCGCGCGAGCGATCCCAGCCGTGATGATAATGATGGCCGCCACGCTTGATGATCACGGTCTCGGCGTTGGCCATCGACGGAGCCGCAAGTGCGATGACCGTCAGCGAAGCAAGCGCAAAAGCAAGTTTCTTCATGTCGTCCTCCAGAATGAATGCGGTGGTCAACTTGAAGTGTGTCAGAACGTTCCGCAGGAACTTCTGTGAAGTTGCTGAATATGCGTTCAGATTCGATCTTCGCGTGCGATGCGAGCATCGTCGCTCGACGGCTCGCCGTCAGTCGCATTTGGCGAGGACCGGTGTCGGCTTGCCGTTGGCGACGAAACGGGCTTCGCGAATGGTATAGCTGCCGTCCTCACCGCGATTGAACACCGAGCGGATGCCGCCGTCCGACGTCTTGACGATGCCGTTCTCACGCGTCTGGTTCGCCTTCGGCAGCACGATCGAGATCACCAGGGTCTGATCCGGCTCGATCCGCGCGCTGGGGACGTCGTTGACATCGGACGGATCATGGTCGCGGCGATAGATCAGGTTGCCATCCGTTGTCACCTCGTAGGAGATGATGGCGCCGCGGCCCTTGACGGGTGGTGCGGCGCAATCGACAGCCCAGGTGCCAATCAAGCCCCATTCACGTGCGGCCTCGACCGCGCCGTCTGCTGCCGCCGCGGCCGTGAACGACGATGCGAGCAGAATGGTCGCGAGCAGGCGAGGGAAGAACGGATTCATCTGAGTCTCGCGGGTCTACTGCCAGTCCATCTTAGTGCGCTGCGTCAACGGTGCAACGTCGTTAGGCCCGCCGTCGACGTCCGCGCCACGCTTCGATTTTCCCAGCGGCTGGTCTTGCCGGATCGGCAGACGCGGCGCATGCTGTCCTCAAATACAAACAAGAATGGGGGAGGCCAAGCATGTCCGCGCCGTCGCGCCGTGATTTCCTGTTGTCTTCCGGAGCGGCCGCCATGGCCGCGTTTTCAGGCTCTGCCCGTGCCGCGATGGGGCCGGCCGACAAGTTCGATCTGCTGATCAAAGGCGGCGACGCCATCGATCCCAGCCAGTCCCTGCGCGGCCGGCGCGACATCGGAATCCGCTGGGGCATCATCGAGGCCATCGCGCCGGATATCCCGGTCGAGCGGGCGTTGCGGTCGATCGACGCCGCGGGCCGGCTGGTGATGCCGGGTCTCATCGACCTGCACAGTCACGTCTATCCCTATGGTTCGGCCATCGGGATCCCACCGGACGAACTGGTGCAGTTCCAGGGCACGACGACGGTGGTCTCGGCCGGCGACGCGGGTGTCAACAATCTGGCGGCGCTGCGCCGCTTCATCGCCGCCCAGTCGCGCGCGCGCATCTACGCCTTCGTCCATATCGCCAATAACGGCCTGTCGGCGTTTCCGGTGGCCGAGCTCTACAACATCGACAACGCCCAGGTGGATGCCTGCGCCATGGCGCTGGCCGAAAACCCGGACTTCCTGCTCGGGGTCAAGGTGCGGATGTCGGAGAACGTGATCTTCAAGCATGGGCTCGAGCCGTTGAAGCGCGGCATCAAGGCCTGCGAGCTGTGCGGCTGGCCGGCGCGGATGATGGTGCATATCGGCGGCGTCGAGACCGCCGAATTGATGTCGCAGATCCTTGACCTGCTGCGGCCCGGCGACGTCCTCACCCACGCTTATTCCGGCGCGCCGAACATCGGCGGCGCTTTCACCAACATCGTGCAGGATGGCAAGCTGCTGCCGGCGGCGCTCGCCGCCAAGCAGCGCGGTGTGCTGTTCGATGTCGGCCATGGCGGCGGCAGCTTCGATTTCACCGTGGCCGAGGTGGCGATCCCCGGCGGCTGCGGCCCGGACACGATCTCCTCCGACATCCACGTATTCTCCGGCAACTCGCCCGGCATGCCGTTCCTGCCCAACGTGATGGGGAAGTTCCTGGCGATGGGCTTCTCCCTGGAGCAGGTGGTGAGCATGGCGACCTCGGCGCCGGCCAAAATCATCGGCCGCACGCCGAAGCTCGGCACCTTGCAGGTCGGCGCGCCGGCCGACGTCGCCATCATGGATCAGGTCGAAGGACCGGTCAGCTTCGTCGATACGCGAGGCAACAAGCGCGAGGGCAAGCTGCAGCTGAAGCCGGTGCAGACCGTGATCAACGGCGTGCCGTTCGGGCGGCCCTACCAGTCGCCGTTTTCGGTGCGCTGAGCACGGGGCCATCAGTCGCGCGCGCCGGTCCGCTCCACATTCGCGGACCGCTTCGGCACGCCGAACTCCTCCCGGCACACCTCCGCCAGCACCGCGATACCCTCGCGGATGTCCTGATGCGACGGGCTGGCAAAGCACAGCCGCAAGCGGCTCTTCGCGTGGGACGCATCGGTCGACCATTCCGGCCCGGGATTGATCGCCACGCCGCGCTTGAGCGCGGCTTGTGACAGCTTCATCGTGTCGACCTGATCCGGCAGCTTGACCCAGAGGAAGATCCCGCCCTTCGGCGCCTCGAACTCGGCGGCCGTCCCGAACTCGGCATCGAGCGCCTCGATCAAGGTGTCCAGCTTGGCTCGCAGGCCCCGCACCAGCTGTGGGACATGGCTCGCGAAATGCGGCTTGCAGTATTCCGCCAGCACCATCTGTTCCAGGGCGCCCGAGCCGGCGTCCGTCTTGAGCGCGAGCAGCACCGACATGATGGTCCAGGGGGCGACCAGGAAGCCGACGCGCAATGCGGGGGCGACCGATTTCGAGAACGACCCGAGATGGATCACACCGCCATGGTCGGACATGGCGTGGATCGCGCGCGGGCGCTTGCCGTCCCAGATCAGGTCGGCATAGCAGTCGTCCTCGAACACCGGGACGCCATACGCCCGGGACAGCCACAGCAGCTCGGCGCGTCGGGCTTCCGGCATGATCGTGCCGGTCGGGTTCTGCACCGTCGGAATGGTATAGATGTATTTCGGCCGGATGCCGCGGTCCTTGAGATCGGCCAGCACCGTTGCCAGCACGTCCGTCCGCATGCCGTCCCGGTCGAGCGGGATGCCGATGACCTTGACGCCGAGCCTCGCCAGCCGCGTCAGCGTGCCCTGGTAATTGTCCTGCTCGACCAGCACGGTGTCGCCGCGCGTCAGCAGCGCCTGGTTGACGAGATCGAGCCCCTGCAGCGAGCCGGACAGGATCATGATGTCGTCGGCGCGCGTCGACATGCCGGCGTCACGCGCCAGTTTGCCGGCCAGGAAGTCCCGCAACGGCCGATAGCCCTGCGGTCCATGCGCGAGGCCGTAGGTGGCGAGTGCGCGGCCTTCGCGGGCAAGCACGGCATCGGCGGCCGCGCGCAAGCCGTCCACCGGCACGGCGTCGCCGTCATTGTTGCCGCCCACGAAGCTGTATCTTGCAAGGCCCGTCCAGCGCGCGGCCGGCGCCGGCAGGCCGGGGCCGAGGAGCGGTGCAAAATCGAATGCGGCCATGAGGCACGCCTCCCTTGTTCTCGATTTGCGGCGACTTTAAACAGATACCAGGGCGCTTGTCCTGACATGACAGGTACTTTCCCCGGGAAGGCGCTTCGCGAACGGCAGTTCCGCTGCTCTGGCGCGCGCCCGCGATCCCGGTTAAAGCACCCCGGAAAAGCAGCGAGACTTGTGATGGCCGACTCGATCCAGGAAGTTCTGTACGCCTTTGCCAAGGGCGAGATGGTCGTCGTGACCGATGACGACGACCGCGAGGGGGAAGGCGATCTCATCGTCGCGGCGTCGCTCTGCACGCCCGACAAGATGGCCTTCATCATCCGCCACACGTCGGGCATCGTCTGCGCGCCGATCACGGCCGACGACGCGCGGCGGCTGCGGCTCGACCCGATGGTCGCCCACAACGATTCCAATCACACCACGGCGTTCACGGTCTCGATCGACTACAAGCCGGACGGCGGCACCGGGATCTCCGCCGAGGAGCGCGCCTCCTGCTGTCGTGCGCTGGCCAATCCGAATGCCGGCGCCGCCGATTTCGCGCGCCCCGGCCACATCTTCCCGCTGATCGCGCGCGACGGCGGCGTGCTGCTGCGCTCGGGCCATACAGAGGCCGCCGTCGATCTCTGCAAGCTCGCAGGGCTGCCGCCGGTCGGCGTCATCTCCGAATTGATGAACGACGACGGCACGGTGATGAAGGGCGAGCAGGTCGTGCGTTTCGCCGCCACCCACAATCTCAAGCACGTCACCATCGCCGATCTGATTTCCTATCGCCAGGCGCGCGAAAAGCTGATCGAGCGCGTGTCCGTCTTCACGACAGAAAGCCCGATCGGACCGTTGCAGGGCTACGCCTACCGTTCGCCGTTCGACCCGATCACCCACGCCGCCTTCGTCTACAACGGCATCGGCGACGGCCGGAACGTGCTGACCCGGCTGCACAAGCCCAACATCGTGAAGGATCTGATCGCCGGTCCGCAGCGTATTCAAGCGGTGCTGCAGCACTTCAAGCAGGCTGGCCGCGGCGTGCTGATCTACCTGCGCGACGGCGCTGCCGGTGTTCCGGTCGAGCCCGTTGAAGAGCCGCATACCGCGGAGGCGGATCGTCATCGCCAGTGGCGCGAGGTCGGCGTCGGCGCGCAGATTCTGCGCGATCTCGGCGTGACGTCGATCCGGAACCTGACCTCGTCGACCCATGACTACAAGGGCCTGTCGGGTTTCGGGATCGAGATCGTCGCCAACGAACGCCTTGAAGGCTGAACGTCCAGGATTTAACTTCATAAGGATGCGCCTCGTGCGCAGCGAGACGCGAAAGGACCATTCATGAGCGCGCGCCCTCAGGCAAAGGACAAGCCGGCCCAGTCGAGCTTCCAGTGGGACGATCCGTTCCTGCTGGACGATCAGCTGACCGAGGACGAGCGCATGGTGCGTGACACCGCGCGCGCCTATGCCCAGGACAAGCTGCTGCCGCGCGTCACCAAGGCCTATCTCGAAGAGAAGACCGATCGCGAGATCTTCAACGAGATGGGCGAGCTCGGCCTGATCGGCATCACCTTGCCTGAGGATTATGGCTGCGCCAATGCGAGCTACGTCGCCTACGGCCTCGTGGCGCGCGAGATCGAGCGCGTCGATTCCGGCTACCGCTCGATGAACTCGGTGCAGTCGTCGCTGGTGATGTATCCGATCTACGCCTATGGCGACGAGAGCCAGCGCAAGAAATACCTGCCGAAGCTCGCCAGCGGCGAATGGGTCGGCTGTTTCGGCCTCACCGAGCCGGATGCCGGTTCCGATCCGGCGGGCATGAAGACGCGCGCCGAGAAGGTGGCCGACGGCTATCGCCTGACCGGCAGCAAGATGTGGATCTCGAACGCGCCGATCGCCGACGTGTTCGTGGTGTGGGCCAAGTCGGCCGCACATGACAACCAGATCCGCGGCTTCATCCTCGAGAAGGGCATGAAGGGGCTGTCGGCGCCGAAGATCGGCGGCAAGCTCTCACTGCGCGCCTCGATCACCGGCGAGGTGGTGATGGATGGCGTGGTGATTCCGGAAGACGCGCTGCTGCCCAACGTGTCCGGCCTGAAGGGGCCGTTCGGCTGCCTCAACCGCGCCCGCTACGGCATCTCCTGGGGCGTGCTCGGCGCCGCCGAGGACTGCATGCATCGCGCCCGCCAGTACACGCTCGACCGCAAGCAGTTCGGCAAGCCGCTGGCTGCCACGCAGCTGGTGCAGAAGAAGCTCGCCGACATGGAGACCGAGATCGCGCTCGGCCTGCAGGCGTCCCTGCGCGTCGGCCGGCTGATGGACGAGGGCAAGATGGCGCCGGAGATGATCTCGATCGTCAAGCGCAACAATTGCGGCAAGGCCCTCGATATCGCCCGCGTCGCGCGCGACATGCATGGCGGCAACGGCATCTCGATCGAGTATCAGGTGATGCGCCACGCCGCCAACCTCGAGACGGTCAACACCTACGAGGGCACGCATGACGTTCATGCGCTGATCCTCGGCCGCGCCATCACCGGCATCCAGGCGTTCTTCTGATCGCGGTACGCCACGCGCGTTGCCTCCGCCTGCGAGATGCGCGGTCGCCATCGCGCCAACCACTGTCATCGTCCGCGAAGGCGGACGATCCAGTAATCGCCGGCTCATCGGGACACACGACCGTCTCGGAGTACTGGATACCCCGCCTTCGCGGGGTATGACGGCGGAGAGTGGGGCGGCAGTCTGCCCCGCACGGCAGGAAGGCACGCCATGGCCGACAATGACGACGTCCCGTTCAACCGCAACTTCCCGCTGGCTGCGGGAGTCGTCGACGAGGTGCGTCCGGGCATCCGCCGCGTCCTCTGCAACAATCCGAGTCCGTTCACCTTCACCGGCACCGTCAGCTACATCCTGGGCCAAGGCAAGGTCGCGATCATAGATCCCGGCCCGGATAACGAGGCGCATGCGCAGGCGCTACTGGATGCCGTCAGGGGCGAGACGGTGACGCATATCCTGGTCACGCACACCCATCGCGACCATTCGCCGAACACCGGCCGGCTGAAGGCTGCGACCGGCGCGACCGTCTACGCCGAGGGGCCGCATCGCGCCTCGCGGCCGCGCTACGAGAGCGAGAAGCACAATCCGGAATCCGGCGTCGACCGCGACTTCGTGCCGGATGTCACGGTCGCTGACGGCGATGTGATCGAGGGGCAGGGCTGGCAGGTCGAGGCGGTGGCGACACCCGGACATACCGCCAACCATCTCGCCTTCGCCTGGCGCGAGCGCAGCACGACTTTCGTCGGCGATCACGTGATGGGCTGGGCGACCTCGATCGTGGCGCCGCCCGACGGTTCGATGGTCGACTACATGGCCTCGCTGGAACGGCTCGCGGCGCGTCCTGAGGAGCTCTATTTCTCAGGCCATGGCCCTGAGATTCCGGAAGGGCCGCGCTACACCCGCTTCCTGCTGCGCCACCGCCAGGCCCGCGAGGCCTCGATCCTGCATCGCCTCGCCAAGGGCGAGGCCGACATTCCGACCATGGTGCGCGCCATCTATATCGGCATCGACCCGCGCCTCACCACTGCGGCCGGCTATTCCGTGCTGGCGCATCTCGAAGACCTCGTTGCCCGCGGCGTCGTCGCGACGGAAGGCGATCCGGTGATCGGCGGCACGTATCGGCTGGTGTCGCGAGTAACGAATGGGGAGTAGCGAGTAGGGAAGAGAGTGGGCCGGAAAGAACCTTGTCCCCATTCGCTACTCCCCATTCGCCCTCTCACTTCTTCACCGTCTTCGTATTCGCATTTCCCTTCGCCACCGGCGGCGGCGTCACCTTCTTCACCGGTTTCTGGGCTTCGGCCTCGCCGGCATTCGAGAGGTCCTCGAGCAGCTTGGTCACGCGCGAGGCGTTGCTGCCGAGGTCGAAATCGAAATAGCGCGAGGCTGAGCGGACATCGATGCGCGACTCCTCGCCATCCGGCTTGACGCGGATCGAGATGTCCTCGCGAAAGCCCATGATCGGCGTGCGCGCCACCGCCTCGATGCGGCCCTCGCGGCGCGGCGGCTGCGGCGCGCGCTCGTCGACCACGAACCATTTGCGCCGATTGACCAGCTTCAGCGCGACGGCATAGGCGCGATCGGTCGGCAGCTCGATCTGCACCGGCTCGATGTCCGGATAGAACGTGCGCTGCTGCTCCCACGAATACAGACCCGCATAGACGGCGGTGTTGGTGCCGTCGCCGTTGCGCAACGGGGCCAGCGCCTCGAAGCGCGGCGCATCGACCGGGTCGGTCGTGATGTCGTAGATCTTCGGCAGCTTGCGATACTGAAGCGCGAAATAGGCCGGATAGGCCAGCACCACCGCGTCGATCATGAAGGCGAGCAGCACCCGGCTCATGCCGCGGCTGCCGTTGCGCCAGATCGCGACGAAAGCGGCGAGCCCGAGCAGGATCGACAGCACCGCAAGGCCCAGCGCGCCGAAGAACGTCGCCAGCGCCGGCTTCATCTCCAGGAAGTCGAAGCGCAGGATCAGGATCGAGACGACCACCGCGACGACGGAGAACACCGCGAGATTGCGGGTCCAGGTCGCAAGGCTGGAGGTCGGCTCCGACAGATAGGGGGCGTGAAACCTGCGGGCCATCGTGTCAGGAGCTGCCGGGTTGAGCCATCCATGGTCGATGGCCGACGCCATCCGAGAGACCATGGGGATGACGCAATTTCAAGGGCTTTACCAGCACCCTGGAGGTTCATCGTTGCGGCATGACAGCCTTGGAGCGAAGTGCCGGCCGTGTCGCGGCCGGCGGGCAGGCCGGCCGAACGGAAACGGCCCCTCCGTCCTGGAGGAGCCGTTTCGACGTGAGTCCGGGTGACGTGCGTCAGGCTGCCGCGTTGGGGAAGCGGTAGCTCTTGAACTGGTCGCGCAGCGCGGTCTTGAGGATCTTGCCGGTCGCCGTGTGCGGAATGCCGTCGACGAAGGCGACGTCATCCGGCATCCACCATTTGGCGATCTTGCCTTCCATGTATTTCAGGATGTCCTCGCGCGTCGTGGTCTGGCCCTGCTTGAGCTGCACGATCAACAGTGGACGCTCGTCCCATTTCGGGTGGTAGATGCCGATCACGGCGGCTTCCGCAACGGCCGGATGGCCGACCGCGAGGTTTTCGAGGTCGATCGAGGAGATCCATTCGCCGCCCGACTTGATGACGTCCTTGGAGCGGTCGGTGATGCGCATGTAGCCATGGCCATCGACGGTCGCGACGTCGCCGGTGTCGAAGAAGCCTTCGCCGTCGAGGATGTTGCTGTCGACCTTGTAGTAGGCCTTGGAGACGGCGGGGCCGGACACTTTCAGCCGGCCGAAGGTCTTTCCGTCCCACGGAAGCGTCTTGCCGGCATCGTCGGTGATCTTCATTTCGACGCCGAACGGCGGGAAGCCCTGGGTCTGCAGCACGTCGAGCTTGGCATCACCCTCGGCGCCGAGGAACGGCGGCTTCAGGGTGGCAAGCGTGCCAATCGGGCTCATCTCGGTCATGCCCCAGGCGTGACGCACGCCGATGCCCAGATCGAGGAAGGCCTGGATCATCGAGCGCGGCATCGCCGAGCCGCCGCAGACCACCATCTTCAGATGCGGCAGCTTGAGGTTATGCGCCTGCATGTGCTGCAGCAGCATCAGCCACACCGTCGGCACGCCGGCGGTATAGGTCACCTTCTCGGTGTCGAGCAGTTCGTAGACCGAGGCGCCGTCGAGCTTGGGGCCGGGCATCACCAGCTTGGTCCCCATCGAGGGCGCGGAAAAGGCGATGCCCCAGCTGTTGGCATGGAACAGCGGAACCACCGGAAGCATTGTATCGCCGGCCGATGTGCCGAGCGAATCCCGGTTGTTGGCCATCAACGCATGGAGCACGTTGGACCGATGCGAATACAGCACGCCCTTGGGATCGCCCGTGGTGCCGGATGTGTAACACATCGCCGCCGCGGTGTTTTCGTCGAAAGTGCTCCAGACGAAATCGCCATCGGCCTCGCCGATCCACGATTCGTAGGCGACCGCATTCTTGAGCGTCGTCTGCGGCATGTGCGCGGCGTCGGTCAGTACCACGTAGCGCTCGACGCTCGGCAGCTTGTCGGCGAGCTTTTCGAGGATCGGCACGAAGGTCAGGTCGGTAATGACGATGCGATCCTGCGCGTGGTTGACGATCCAGGCGATCTGTTCCGGAAACAGGCGCGGATTGACCGTGTGACAGATCGCGCCGATTCCCATGATGCCGTACCAGACCTCGAGATGACGGCCGGTATTCCAGGCAATGGTGGCGACGCGGTCGCCGAGCTTGATGCCTTCGCGCGTCAGTTTCTGTGACACCTTGAGCGCGCGGTCGTGGATTTGCCGGTAGGTGGTGCGAACGATGGGGCCTTCGACCGAGCGCGTCACGACCTCCTGGGAGCCGTGGATTGTCGCCGCATGCTCGATGATCCGGTGACAAAGCAGGGGCCAGTCTTGCATCAAACCAAGCATCGGGACGTTCCTCCGGTATTCGCTTGCAGCGAGGGTCTTTTGGTCTGTTTGGTCAATTTTAGCGCGCGCCGCATCCGGCGCAAATGGGCTTTTGAATGCCACGACGTCGCGCCGGGCGCGATGGTTAGCGCCTTCGCGTTGGCGATCGCATTGAGCTGGCTCATGGCGATGCCTTCGGCTGCTGCGAAATCGGCGCACCGCAGTGCGCCCGCGGCCTCCGAGCGCGCTTCGAAGCCGGCCGACGTCGCTGCCAAAGTGCCGCTTCCTCAGCCGCGCCCCGCCGAAGCGCCGGCCCGCGAGGCGGCCAAGGGCAAGGATGACGCCGCGCGCGACGAAGCAGGCACCAGCGCAAAGGAGGACGCCAAAGCGCCGCCGCCGCCCTCGGCCTGCCGGTTGGCATTGACCGACGAGGTCGCGATCGCGCCGTCGATCCCGCCGATCAGGGGCCCCGGCGGCTGCGGCGGTGAGGATCTGGTGCGGCTGGAGGCGGTGGTGCTGCCGGACAAGCGGCGCGTGGCGCTGACCCCTGCGGCGACCATGCGTTGCCCAATGGCGACTGCGGTCGCCAACTGGGTGCGCAACGATGTGGCGCCGCTGGCCGAGCGGCTCGGCAGCGCGATCACGGCGTTGGACAATTTCGACTCGTATCAATGCCGCGGCCGCAACAATGTCACCGGTGCGCAGCTGTCCGAGCATGGCCGTGCCAATGCGCTGGACGTCCACGGCTTCAAGCTGGCGGACGGCCGCATGATCGATCTCACCGACCGCAGCCAGCCCCGCGACTTGCGCGAGACGGTGCTCCATTCGGTGTGCATCCATTTCTCGACCGTGCTTGGCCCCGATTCCGACTGGTATCACGAGGACCACATCCATATCGACCTGATGGAGCGGCGGAACAATTATCGGATCTGCCAGTGGGACGTGCTCGACCCGATGCCGAAGGTCGCGCCCCTGATGCCCGCCGCCCGGCCCGGAGATGCGCCGTCGCGCGAGACCGAACAGGCCCGCAAAGACAACTCCGATGAGACCGCGAGCACCGCCGCCGAGCGCAACGGCACAGGTCGCGCCAGCTCGGAGGAGGTCGAGGCCGGCACGTCGAGCGCCACCGGCGGCCGGGCCCCGTCCGCTGCCGCGGGCCCCGAGCCCGCCGATCGGCAAGCTCAGCCTCCCGCCCCAAAGCCAGCCGAGACGGCCCGCAAGCAGGGGACCGCATCGAAGCCAGCGCCTGAGCAGCAGCAAAAGGGCGGAGCCGCCGCGGAGGCCCGATCGCCGGCCGGCAAGCCGCCGGCAGGTGGTGCATCCGCAGCGTCCGACAAGGCGCGGGATACCGCCGGACGGGACCTGCGGGCGCAGACCAGCTCCAGCGGAGAGCGGGCGTCTGCGTCGAAGCCTGCTGCGCGGAAGCGCCATCAGGGCCGCCGAAGCTGGGATCCGTTCCGCGGATTGTTCTAGCGCCCAAAACAAAAGGCGCCGGAGTGACCGGCGCCTTCAAGAGGAGGCTAATCGCGTTTCTCGGCTTTTGAAGTCCGTGCGCCTCGATCGCTTCTACTGCATCGATGCGTAGGTGCCGCCCCCCTGCAGCGCCATCTGCGGCTTATAGGGCGAATCACCCTTCTTCGGGTCCAGGACCACGACGATGGTGCCGACCTTGACCCGATTGTAGAGGTCGATCGCGTCCTCGTTGGTCAGCCGGATGCAGCCTGACGAAATCGAAGCGCCGATGTATTCCGGCTGGTTGGTGCCGTGGATGCGGAACAGCGTGTCCTTGCCGTTGGCATAGAGATACATCGCGCGCGAGCCCATCGGATTGTCCGGACCAGCAGCGACGAAGGTCGGCACGCCCAAGCGCTCGATCTCGCTCTTGGTCGGATGCCAAGCCGGCCATTCGGTCATGGCGCCGACCTTGGCAATGCCCGACCATGCCATGGCTTCCTCACCGACGGTGATGCCGTAACGGATCGCCTTGCCGTTATCGAGCACGTAATAGAGGTAATGGGCATCGGAATCGACGACGATGGAGCCCGACGCTTCCTTGCGGTGATAGTCGACGATGGCGCGACGATAGGGTTCCGCCACCGGCGTGTTGGCATACCGGATCTTCGCGAGAAGTTCCTTGTCCTTCGGCTTGAAGGCCTGGGTGTTGGTCGCCTCAAAGGTCGTGGCCTGCATGCAGCCCGACAGCATCAGGCCGACGGCCAGGAGTCCGAGTTTAACCTTCAGCGACATGTCACCAATTCCAATCGAGACAGCTGACGTTGCAATGAGACGGCCGCGCCACTGCAGCGCGATTCCACAAGTCCCATTATCGTCAAAATCGTTCTCAATTCCAGCCGATACACGCACAAGTCACGCTGCAGCGCCGTGAATGTTGCTTTTTTGCCGCAAAGTTCCGGGCAGTCGGTCACAGCTGTGCTCCTGATGGCACGGTTGCACCGGTTGAGGGCATGCGGTCGCCGCGATCCAAAAAGCCGATGGACCGCACCACCAAGCTGCGTCACAAGGCGGCAGCACCCCGCCGTTAAATCCCCCCGAAAACCACGTCTTGCGATTCGGAGTTTCTCCATGTTCTCGGTGTTCGTCCCGTCCGAGTCCTCGCTCAAGAAGGCGGCGATCACCGATCCCTCAGCCTTGCCGGAGAATGCTGTCTGGGTCGACCTGGTCAACCCGAGCAGCGCGGAGGACCGGGCGGTCGAACAATTGGCGGGCATCGCGGTGCCGACGCGCGAGGACATGCAGGAGATCGAGATTTCCAGCCGCCTCTACATCGAGAACGGCGCGCGCTACATGACCGCGACCCTGATGTGTCATTCCGACACCGACATGCCCCGGACCACGGCCGTGACCTTCATTCTCGCCGGCCATCGCCTGGTGACGGTGCGCTACGACCAGCCGCGGCCGTTCGCGGTGGTCGAGGCCAAGCTGGCGCGCAGCTGTCCGCCCGGCATCACCGGCGAGATGGTGCTGATGGAGCTGCTCGACGCCGTGATCGATCGCTGCGCCGACATTCTGGAGAAGGTCGGGGCGGACATCGACCAGGTCAGCCACGAAATCTTCGAGCCCAACAATGAGCGGCACGGTCACGCCAAGCAGTATTCGCAGATCCTGATCGCAATCGGCCGTAAGGGCGATCTCACGTCGAAGGTGCGTGAGAGTCTCGTCTCGATCGGGCGCCTCGTCACCTTCCTGTCGGCCGTGGTCGAAGGCGTGAAATGGTCGAAGGACATGCGCGAGCAGCTCAAGACCATGCAGCGCGACGTCGCCTCGCTGACCGACCACGCGTCCTATCTCGCCAGCAAGATCACCTTCGTGCTCGATGCCATGCTCGGCGTCGTCAATCTCGAGCAGAACAACATCATCAAGCTGTTCTCGGTCATGGCGGTGGTGCTGATGCCGCCGACCTTGATCGCCTCGATCTATGGCATGAACTTCAAGAGCATGCCCGAGCTCGAATGGGCGCACGGCTATCCGTATGCGCTGCTGCTGATGCTGATCGCGGCGATCGTGCCGTACTACATCTTCAAATTGAAGAAGTGGCTGTAGCGCGGTGCGCGCCGTTGCTGGCGTGCCTTGCTGGTAGACGTGGCTTTCCGCGCTCTACTTCTACTGCGGCAACCAGGCATCGACGCAATCTTCGCCACACTACGTGCTGTTGTTGTCAGCGCGCTTCGACGTCACGATTGCTTCGCCGTCTCGATTGCTTCGACGCCGGATTCGGTATGCCGATATGCACCGCAAGTGACACAGTCGCGATGCATCAAAAATAACTTGGATTACTTATTAGGCCGGCCGCAACGCCGCTGCAAAGCTGCCTCAATTCCTCAGGTAAAATTTGACGGGAACGCTGAACGTTTGATCGAAACTTCTCTGCGATAACTCTGCTCATGAGCATGGCCCAGGAAGAGCGCTTCGGCGCGTGGCATGCAAGGCGGAGCTCGAGGGCGCGTTCGTCGCGCCTGAGTCAAGAGGCGGCAATGGTTGAAAAACGCATAATGGCATCGAACAACGTGGTCGAGCTCGCCAGCTATCAGCGCGGCCGCGCCGGCATCGTCGTGGCCCATGCGCTGTCGCCGCGCATCTGCATCTATTGCGGGGCCGAGCTGGACGAGGATGAGCGCGAGGATGATTGCTCCAGTGCGCTGAACGTCGAATCCGACCGGCTGCGCTGGCGCGCCGCCCAGATCCTGCGCGGACTCGTGTGCGAGGGCTGAACGAAGGTTCAAGCGCGCAGGTTTCTACGCGCGGCGCGTTCGATGGTCTGAAATCCCATATGCCCATGCCGTCGCACCGGCGGCACATCCGCACCGGGCGCTGTTAGTTCGCGGGCGCCGGTCACTGCCGCACCGATCTTTGCGAGCGGCGTTAATCGCGCATGTCTGCGGCCACGAGGGATTGTTCGAGAGCGGCAAGTCGGCGTGAACCAAGCCGGGAGCGGGGCATGCCCCGCGTTTGCCGGTCGTCGTTCCGGTTCAGACGTGCTGGCCGCCGTTGATGTGGATCTCGGCGCCGTTCACGTAGGAGCTGGTTTCGCTGCACAGGACATAGATGATCTTGGCGACCTCGTCGGGGGTGCCGAGCCGCTGCATCGGAATCTGCTCCTGCACGATCTTCTCGGTACCCGGCGACAGGATCGAGGTGTCGATCTCGCCCGGCGCGATCGAGTTGACGCGCACGCCGACCCGGCCGAAATCCGAGGCCATCTCGCGGGTCAGCGCCGCCAGCGCCGCCTTCGAGGTCGCATAGGCCGCACCTGCGAAAGGGTGCACGCGCGAGCCGGCGATCGAGGTCACGTTGACGACGGAGCCCTTCGCCGCCTTCAGCTCCTTGATCAGGCCGCGCGCCATCATGATGGGCGCGAAGAAGTTGACGCGGAAGACGTGATTCCATGTGTCGAGGTCGGTGTCGACGGTGCCGAGACGGGCTCCGCCGGCGCCCTTCGGCGAGATCGCGGCGTTGTTCACCAGCGCATGCAGCTCGCCGCCGTCGATGCGCTGCTTGATCTCGGCGATCGCGCGCAGCGTGTCCTGGGGATCGGACAGATCGACCTGGACGTGGTCCTCGGGACCTGCACCCCATGGGCATTCCTCCGGGAAGGGGTGCCGCGAGCAGGTGAGGACGCGCCAGCCGGCTGACGAGAACCGGATCACGGTGGCATGGCCGATGCCGCGGCTGGCGCCGGTCAGCAGCATCGTGCGCCGCGGCTGGTTGGAAGGTGTCGGCATAAACTGGGTCTCTCACGATCCAGAAGGGATCAGCTTACCACATGGCTTGCGTGTTCGATGCGCGATTCGTGCGCACCGATGTCGAACGTCGCGTTTGACGCTTGGCTGATGAGGCCGGACGGACCGCGCGCGGTCGCTACGGATACATCCTCACCTTGGCCCAGGGCTCGCCGGCAGCTGCGCGCCGGAATTCGATCCGGTCGTGCAGGCGGAACGGCCGGTCGTGCCAGAATTCCATGCTGGCCGGCGTGATGCGCCAGCCGCTCCAGCCGGGCGGGCGGGGCACCTCGCCGATGATGTATTGCGCGGCGACCTTGGCGATCGCCTGCTCGAAGGCGAATCGGCTCTCCAGCGGCTGCGACTGCTTGCTGGCCCAGGCGCCGAGTTGCGCCTGTTTCGGCCGGGTCGCGAAATAGGCGTCGGCCTCGTCGTCCGTCACCGGCGTCACGGCGCCGCGGATGCGGATCTGCCGGCGCAGCGACTTCCAGTGAAACAGCAGCGCGGCCTTCGGATTCGATGCGAGCTCGCGGCCCTTCTGGCTCGCCTTGTGGCTGTAGAAGACGAAACCGTCTGCGTCATAGCCCTTCATCAGCACCATGCGCACGTCAGGCAGTCCGCTGTCGTCGACGGTGGCCAGCGCCATCGCATTCGGATCATTCGGCTCGCTCTTGGTCGCCTCCGCAAACCACGCCGCAAACAAGGCAAACGGCTCGCCGGCCTCGGTAAAGTCGGCCGATGTACCGGATGTTAAGGTTGTCTGGTGTTTGATGCGCGTGGGGTCGGTCATGTGTATGGGGAGTCCGAGTTTTGCGTTCACCCGCGGCCAGGCGCGCGCAAGTCCATTCCGTTCCGGCCCTATATAGGGCATCGGTGCGGCTTGGCCTATCCGCGATCGGTCATGCCGGCACCGCTTTGACACTCATTCTAATCGGCCTGTGCGGCGGCGGCTGCAGTCTCTCGCGTCCCGAATCGGCGTTCGCCAAGATGGAGGGGGCGGAGGTCACCGGCGCGATCAGTCCGCCGGCCGAGCGCGAGCCGACCGACGGCGATCTCGCCTTCGCCCGCAACGCGGCCTCCGACGTGCTGACCAAGGGGACCAAGGATTCCAGCCAGCCCTGGCTGAATCCGCAGACCGGCGCCCGCGGCTCGGTGACGCCGATCGCCAAGGTCTATACGGGTGACGATGGCCGCACCTGCCGGGATTTCCTGGCGAGCTACGTCAACGGCAAGACCGAGCGCTGGCTGCAGGGCTCGGCCTGCCGGATCGAGCGTGGACGCTGGGACATCCGCACCCTCAAACCCTGGCAGCAAAGCTAGCCGGCGATGCTCCGGAACCCGTTGCAAAAATACAACGGACTCCCCAGATGAAATGCGAAGCGGGCGGGGAGCCCATAGGTTAGTATCTGACTTTCAGTAAGGAGACGTGACGGATGCGCGACCCCTATGAGGTCTTGGGGGTGCCGCGAAGCGCTAGCGCTGCGGCCATCAAGAGCGCCTATCGCAAGCTCGCCAAGAAGCATCATCCCGACAGCAACAAGGATGACCCGAAGGCATCGGCGAGGTTTGCCGAGATCAGCTCGGCCAACGAGATCCTGGGCGACGAGGACAAGCGTAAGCAGTTCGATCGCGGGGAGATCGACGCCGAAGGCAAGCCGCGCTTCCAGGGCTTTCCGGGCGGCGGCGCCAGCCGCGGCGGGCCGGGAGGCCCTGGTGGGCCCGGCGGCTTCGAGAGCTACACCTTTCGCAGCGGCGGCGGGCCGGGCGGCGGCTTCGGCGGCGGCGGCTTCGAGGACATTCTGAACAGCATGTTCGGCGGCGCCCAGCGTGGTGCACGCCCAGGTGGCGGCAGCCCGTTCGAGTTCGATACCGGCGGCGTCGGTGTCGACCTCGATCTGAAGGTGACGATGTCGGTGTCGCTCGAAGAGTCCGTCAAGGGCGGCGAGAAGCGAGTGCGTCTGCCATCGGGCAAGGAGCTGAACGTCAAGGTTCCTGCCGGCGTGAGCGCGGGCCAGCAGATCCGGCTGAAGGGGCAGGGCGAAAGCGCGCCGGGGCATCGGCCCGGCGACCTTCTGATCACGATCCAGATCGCTCCGCATCCCTTCTTCAAGATCGAAGGTAGCGATCTGAGGCTCGACCTGCCGATCACGCTGTACGAGGCGGTGCTGGGCGCCAAGGTGCGTGCGCCGACGCTGGGCAGCGCGGTCGAGCTGTCGATCCCGAAGAACACCTCCAGCGGCCGCACCTTCCGGCTGAAGGGCAAGGGCCTGCCGAAGAGCGACGGCTCGACCGGCGACCTGTTCGTTACGATGCGGATCGTGCTGCCGGACGGCAACGATGCCGAGCTGGAGGGGCTGATGACCAAGTGGCGCGATCGTCATCCCTACAATCCGCGCAGCAACCTCGCCTGAGGTTGCGCGTTACGGACCACTCGGTGACAGGCTGGAAGTTCGGCGGGAAAGCCGAGAAAAAAGTGCGGCCTCGAAAGGGGGACCAGCGCGGTACAAAACCCCGATCGAGGCCGCTTCCGTGTCGATCGGCGGATCGAACACTCGTCATTTTTTCGTGAACATTTGGCGCGATATTGAGACGCGTCGGTGACCTGATTCCAGTCTTCCGGTGACGGAATTGCGGCGTCGACCCTGGCGTGTCTTCCTCGGCAAAGCGCCGAGCGCCGCGGCGCCCTGGTCCGTCGTTGCACACCCCTCGCAAACGCCTCTGTCAATGGCGAGAATCGGGCCGAGCACCGCCTCGGCCAGAATCCCGAGCGGCTCGCCGTCAGCCGCCCGTCCGTTCGGACTGGTCATAAACAAGGCGCGCAACCTGTGTGAGACGCGTCCGGTCGCTGCTGCCGGTCACCACGTAGCTGACCCCGCGCTCGGCCCAGGACAGCGCAGCGGCATTTCCCTGGGCGGTGTAGCGCATCTCGGCCGCATCGATTCCCGTCTTGGTCGCGTAGACGGTGAAGCGCTCGCCGGACGCGCTTTCGTACATCAGGAACGAGGCCGGGCCGGTCGGCCCGGGCAGCAGCCGTCCGCCGACGAGCTTCAGTCCGGTGGTCTCCAGCTCGGGGGCCTGCACGGTGCGGCCGCAGCGGCGCGTCAGCCATTGCTGCAGATGGGCCTTCTCGTCCCCCGGCACTTCGACCGGATGCCGGACTTCGACGACGTAGAGCCGATGTGCATCGAGTGCTTCCCCGGCCAGGTTCTGGAACGGCGAGGGTGAGGACGCCACGCCATGCGCGACCCAGCCGACCGCGCCGCCGAGCGCGAAGGCGGCGATGCTCGCAGCCACCGCTCCGATGATCCAGCGCCTGGGACGGCGGTCCAGACGGTCCAGATCGAGGCGCGGCGGCACCGGCTCATTGGCCGTGGCATCGTAGCGGGCATGCAGCGCCTCAGCCATGCTGCGCCAGGATTCCACCCGCTCCGCATCCGCCGGATGTGCGGCCAGCCAGCGCTCGACGTCGCCACGGCGCTCGACCGGCAGCTCATCGTCGACATAGGCGTGCAGCTCGTCCTCGGTGACGGGAATGGTCGGATCAGTCATCATGGGAATCTCGTTGCAGTCGAGCGGGCGCGCCGACGGGCGACCGCTGCGGCGTCGCGCAGGCGAACCCGGCAGCGCGGCTTTTGTGCGATGGATCGCGGAATCATTTCACCCTCCGCAGCGCCGGTCGCTCGCCTTCGAGCACGGCGCGGACATGGGCGCGGGCGCGCGCAAGGCGCGACATGACGGTGCCGATCGGCACGCCCTGGATGTCGGCCACCTCGCGGTAGCTCATGCCTTCGAGCACGATGAGCAGCAGCGCGGCGCGCTGCTCCTCCACCAGGGTCGCCAGCGCGCGTTCGATGTCGCGGCCCTCGGCCTCGGTGCCGCTGGCATCGGGATTGTCGTCCTGCAGCGGCATGAACAGCGGCCGCCGCGCCAGCGAGCGCCGGCGGTTCTTGTTCAGGTTGGTCAGGATCGTGTACAGCCAGCTCCTGACGTCACCGCCGAGGAACAGCCGCTCCGAACGCAGCGCCCGCACCAGGGTGTCCTGGACCAGGTCGTCGGCCGCGTCCACGTCGCGCGCCAGCGCCCTCGCATAGCGACGCAGTGCCGGTATCATGGCCTCGACGCTCTGGCGGAACGCGTTCATGGGGTGTCCTGCGGCCGTTCGCTACGATGACGAAGGCGTGAACCGCAAGCGCGCCTTGCAATGGTCATAACACCGCGATGACAGGCCTATTCCAAGGCGGCAATCCCTGCCGGGACTTTGCCACAGCGGGCGGAATGGGGCTGTACCGCGCCAGACCGGTGGTGTACGTCCAGTCCGCAGAGCATGATCCGCGGAAACGCATCATGCTCTCATCTCCTTGTTCGAGCATGGTCTTCGGAAAACCTATTTCCACTTTTCCGGATCATGCTCTGATAATCAGTTCGATGGGAAGCCGCATGGCGCAGATTTCAGGTTTGATGCAGGGCAAGCGCGGGGTCGTTCTCGGTGTGGCCAACAACCGCTCGATCGCCTGGGGCATCGCCAAGGCGGCGCGCGCGGCCGGCGCGGAGATCGCGCTGACCTATCAGGGTGACGCGCTGAAGAAGCGCGTCGAGCCGCTCGCCGCCGAGCTCGGCGGCCTCGTGCTCGGCCATTGCGACGTGACCGATCCCGCCACCATCGACGCGGTGTTCGACGTGCTGAAGGAGAAGTGGGGCAAGATCGATTTCGTCGTCCACGCCATCGCCTTCTCCGACAAGGACCAGCTCGACGGCCGCTATATCGAGACCACGCAGGACAATTTCTCCAAGAGCATGCTGATCAGCTGCTACTCGCTGACGGCGATCGCGCAGCGCGCCGAGAAGCTGATGACCGACGGCGGCTCGATCGTCACCTTGACCTATTACGGCGCCGAGAAGTGGATGCCGCACTACAACGTGATGGGCGTCGCCAAGGCCGCGCTCGAGGCCAGCGTGCGCTATCTCGCCGCCGATCTCGGCGAGAAGAACATCCGCGTCAACGCGGTCTCGGCGGGTCCCATCAAGACGCTGGCCGCCTCGGGCATCGGCGACTTCCGCTATATCCTGAAGTGGAACGAATACAACGCGCCGCTGCGCCGGACCGTGACCATCGACGAGGTCGGCGACAGCGCGCTGTATCTGCTCTCGGACCTGTCGCGCGGCGTCACCGGCGAGGTGCATCATGTCGATTCCGGCTATCACGTCGTCGGCATGAAGCGGCCCGAGGCGCCCGATATCTCGCTCAACAATTCCGTCGGCGCCAAGGAATAGCGTATCGCCTGCAATGCCCCGGCACACGATCTACTACATCCGCCACGGCGAGACGGAATGGAATGCGCTCGGCCGGCTGCAGGGCACGCAGGACATTCCGCTCAACGCGCTCGGACGTGTCCAGGCGGTGCAGGCCGGCCACATCCTCAGCGAGCTGGTGACGCGCAACGGCGGTGACGCGGCGAGGCTTCCTTACGTCGCGAGCCCGCTCAGCCGCGCCCGCGCGACCATGGAACTGGTCCGTGAGACCCTGAAGCTGCCGCCGGACGGCTATGCGCTCGATCCGCGGCTGCGCGAGATCGGCTACGGCAAATGGGAAGGCGCTACGCTCCCGGAAATGCAGGCGGCCGATCCCGCCTTCTATGCCCGGCGCCTGACAGACAAATGGATGCTGGCGCCGGAGGGCGGCGAGACCTATGCCGATGTCGAGCGGCGGGTGCGCGACTGGTACGATGAGCTCAGCGGCGATATCGTGGCGGTCGCCCATGGCGGCACGGCGCGGGCGCTGATGGTCGCGCTCGGGTTCGAGACGCCGAACGGCGCCGTCGAGCTGCCGATCCAGCAGGGCGCGGTCTATGTGTTCGGCGAGGACGGGTTCGAGAAGTTCAGTTAGTTTAGCCGCGTCGTTCCGGAGACGCCGCGAAGGTGAAGCCGGAACGTCGCGAGTCCGGGCCGGCGCTTCGGCCATCCCGGAACGACGATTTCCCGATTGGCAGATCAGCTCATGTCCTTCAACACCTTCGGCCACATGTTCCGTGTCACCACCTTCGGCGAGAGCCACGGCGTGGCCATCGGCTGCGTGGTCGACGGCTGTCCGCCGCGCATCCCGTTGGAGGCGGCGGAGATCCAGCGCGATCTCGACCGCCGCCGGCCCGGCCAGTCGCGCTTCACCACCCAGCGCCAGGAGCCGGACCAGGTGAAGATCTTGTCGGGGGTCATGCCCGATCCGGACACCGGCGCGCAGGTCACCACGGGCACGCCGATCGCACTCCTGATCGAGAACACCGACCAGCGCTCGAAGGATTATTCCGAGATCAAGGACAAGTTCCGGCCGGGCCATGCCGACTTCACCTATGAGGCGAAATACGGCCTGCGCGACTATCGCGGAGGTGGCCGCTCCTCGGCGCGCGAGACTGCGACCCGGGTCGCGGCCGGTGCCATCGCGCGCAAGATTCTCCCCGACGTGAAGGTGCGCGGCGCGCTGGTGCAGATGGGCCCGCACGAGATCGACCGCGGCAATTGGGACTGGGACGAGGTCGCCCGCAATCCGTTCTTCTGTCCCGACAAGGACAGAGCGGCGTTCTTCGAGGACTATCTCGACGGCATCAGGAAGTCCGGCTCGTCGATCGGCGCGGTGCTCGAGATCGTCGCCGAAGGCGTGCCGGCCGGACTTGGCGCGCCGCTCTACGGCAAGCTCGATGCGGAGCTTGCCGCCGCGATGATGAGCATCAACGCGGTGAAGGGCGTCGAGATCGGCGCCGGCTTCGGCGCCGCCGCGCTGACCGGCGAGGAGAACGCCGACGAGATGCGCTCGGCCAATGACGGCACGCGGTTTCTCTCCAACCATGCCGGCGGCATCCTCGGCGGCATCGCCACCGGCCAGCCGATCGTGGTGCGCTTCGCGGTCAAGCCGACCTCGTCGATCCTCACCCCGCGCCAGACCGTCGACCGCACAGGCCACGAGACCGAGATCCTGACCAAGGGCCGTCACGACCCCTGCGTCGGCATCCGCGCCGTGCCGGTGGGCGAGGCGATGATGGCCTGCGTGCTGGCCGACCATCTGCTGCGCCATCGCGGCCAGGTCGGGTAGCTCCGTGCCGCGGCACTACCGCCGCCGCGAACCATGCTCTAGTCTCGGTGCATGGATCAATCGAAGCTGCTCGACTTCATCAACTGGCTGATCGACGGGGCCCGTTCGGCGGACGAGCCGAGCCGGACGCTCGAGGAGGCCTGCGTCCGTCTGGTCGGGCTCGGCATTCCGCTGTGGCGCGTCGGCGTCTTCGTGCGCACGCTGCATCCGGAGATTTTCGGCCGCAGTTTCATCTGGCGGTCGGGCGGCGGGGTCGAGGTCGGCAGCGTCGACTACGGCTTCCAGGATTCGCCGACCTATCACGACAGTCCGATTTCGGTCGTGGCGAAGCAGGGCGCAGCCTTCAGGGCCAACCCGCAGGCGCCGGAAGCCGAGCGCTACCCGATCCTGATGGATCTGCGTGCCGAGGGCGTGACCGATTATCTGGCGTTGCCGCTGACCTTCCTGGACCGTCAGCTGCATGTGTCGAGCTGGACGACGCTGGCGCCGGGCGGCTTCACCGAGGCGCAGGTCGGGGCGATCCGCTCCCTGATTCCGGCACTGTCGCGCTACACCGAAATCGTCACCCTGCAGCGGACCGCGTCGATGCTGCTCGACACCTATGTCGGCAACAGCGCCGGCGAGCGCATCCTCGGCGGCCAGATCCGCCGCGGCCATACCGATACGATGCATGCCGCTATCTGGCTGTCGGACCTGCGCGGCTTCACGCCCTTGTCGGACCGGCTGCCGGCGGTGACCGTGGTCGACATCCTCAACCATTATTTCGATTGCCAGGTGGAGGCGATCCGCGAGCGCGGCGGCGAAGTGCTGAAGTTCATGGGCGATGGCCTGCTCGCGGTGTTTCCAACCGCGGAGCAGGGCGGTGACGCCCACGCGGATGTCTGCAATCGCGCCCTCGCCGCGGCGCGCGCCGCGCGTGTCCGCGTTCACGCCCTGGAATACGCTGTCGGCGACCAGCACGAGCGCTTCCGCTTCGGCCTCGCGCTGCATGTCGGGCAGGTTCTGTACGGCAACATCGGCGGCGGCAACCGGCTCGACTTCACCTGCATCGGCCCCGCCGTCAATCTCGCCGCCCGGCTGGAAAAGATCGCCGCCCGCCTGAAACGCACGGTGGTCGCCTCCGAGGCTTTCGCCGCGGTCTGTCATGAGCCATGGGCCGATCTCGGCGAATTCCCGATCGCCGGCTTCTCGACCGCGCAGCGCGTGTTCGGGCTGCGCGAGGAGGACGATTAGTTCGCGGAGCGGCCCGCGGGCTCACTCCTCCGGCTCGGTGGTGAACAGCAGCGGGTAGCCCTTGGCGCGGCCGGCGTCCGTCGCGCGCGTCGCCTTGGTCTCGGCGACGTCCTTGGGGAACACTGCCACCACGCAGACGCCGAGCTTATGGGCCGTGATCATGACCTTGTAGGCCTGATCCTCAGTCATGCGGAATTCGGCCTTGAGGATCATCACGACGAAATCGCGCGGCGTGAAGTCGTCGTTGACGAGGATGACCTTGTAGAGCCGCGGACGCTCGACCTTGGTGCGGACCTTCGTCTTGGGTTTCGTGACGGCGTCGTTCATGTGAGAAGCACGGCTGTGTTCCTGATGCGGCGGAGACGCCACAATACAGCCTTCCGCCGCTCCGGGAAACCACGGGCGCCGTGGTCTCGGCCGAACGACGCGCGCGCTCCTGCCTTGCCGGCATCCGGGCAAACCCTGGAAACTAACTGGAATGTGAATGGAGGCCTGCGTTCCTGCTTTGCGGCGTGCAGATTGCGTGTCACCATCATTCGACGCGATTGGAGGGCAGCATATGCGCTGGTGGATCTCGATCGGGGTGGCGTGTCTGGCGGGCGCCTTGGCTGGCGGCGACGTCGTGACCGTCGCAGCTGCGCCCGGCGCAAGGACGGCGCAGCAGCTGAGCGAGAAGGAAGCCTCCGTCGATGTCGAGTTGATCCTCGCCGTCGATGTGTCCTACTCGATGGATCTCGACGAGCTCGCGATCCAGCGCGAGGGCTACGCTCAGGCGCTCAGCTCGCGCGAGTTTCTGCAGGCGCTGAAGAACGGCCTCCATGGCCGCATCGCCGTGACCTATTTCGAATGGGCCGCCTCGAGCGACCAGAAGCTCATCATTCCCTGGCGCCTGATCGATGGGCCGGAAACGGCCGATGCCGTCGCCGCCGAGATCATGAAGACGCCGATCCGCCGGGCGTCGCGCACGTCGATCTCGGGCGCGATCTACTTCGCGATGCCGCTGTTCGAGGATAACCCCTATCGCGGCCTGCGCCGCGTCATCGACATCTCCGGCGACGGCCCGAACAACAACGGCTCGCCGGTAACCGTCGCGCGCGACGAGGCCGTCAACAAGGGCATCACGATCAACGGCCTGCCGATCATGGTCAAGGAGCCGTCCTACTCGACGATGGATATCGAGAACCTCGACCTCTACTACAGGGATTGCGTGACCGGCGGCCGCGGCTCGTTCGTCGTCACGATCAAGAGCCGCGACGAGTTCAAGGAGGCGATCCGCACCAAGCTGCTGATGGAGGTCGCCGGACGGATGCCTGCACCGCGCGTCGTGCCGGTGGCCGACGACTCCAAGGAGCAGCCGCGCGTCTCCTGCATGATCGGCGAGAAGATCTGGCAGGACAGGTGGGGGCGCTGAACTGATGACGGTCCCGACCGCCGCTCGGCCCGTGCGAGGGACCACCGGGCAGGTCTGCCATCGCCGGCTCGGGCGCTAGCCTCGCCCGCTCGCGGTTCCGTGCACCCCGCGAACGTCCGCTGGAGGCAAGCGGCGGTATGCCGATCTTGCGTTGAAAAACCGGGCCCGATCACCGATCCGATGAATCTGTGACCTGATCGCAACACACGATCCAAAAACCAGGAGTTGCAGCGACGGGAAGTTCTCTTTGCCACTGTGCCGCCCGGATTGCGCCGCGACCATGAGGGGGTGAGGCAGAGGCGCACAGAACATGCGTATCATCGACCGGACAGAAGGTCCCGCGCGGCGTGACGCGCGCCGTTCATCGGCCCATTGCGGCACGCCTGGGTTCGCCCACCGGCTCCTGACGACGACGCTGGTGTTTGTGGCAGCAGCCTCGCTCGCGGCCTGCGCGCAATCATCGGCGGTCCGGCAGGCGCGCTTGGCCCCGCCGACCAAACAGGCCGAGGCTGAATTCCGGCCGCAGCCGCAGCGTGCGGAGGCCGCGCCGCAATCGGTGGTCCGGGTGCGGCATGCCGAGCCCGGTCTGGCGCCGGAGCGCCCGGCGTCGTCGGGGCTCGCCAGCTATTATTCCGAAGGCCGCAGGACTGCGAGCGGCGAGCGCTTCGATCCCTCCGAGCTGACGGCTGCGCATCGCAGCCTACCGTTCGGCACCCGCCTGCAGGTCACCAACGTCAAGACCGGCCGTTCGGTGGTGGTGCGCGTCAACGATCGCGGCCCGTTCGTGCATGGGCGCGTCGTCGACGTGTCCTACTCGGCCGCGCAGGCGCTCGGCATGATCAACACCGGCGTCGCGCCGGTGAAGGTCGACGTGATCAGGTAGGAGCGTGACGTCGTGCGACGCGCTCCGGGACAGCAAAACTTAAACTGCTGTAAATTGATACCATATTAGATCGCGATCAACTCGGATGCCTACTGGGGCGGCATGCCGATTTTCTGCTGCGACAGTTCGATGATGTCCTATTGTTGTCATCTGGTTTGACGATATTGTTTCTGCTCCCCCGGCAATCAGCTCTCAAATGACTTCAATGGAGAGTTGTGCCGTGGGCAATTCGTCTCCGAGACCGGAGCTCATCGTTAAGCTCTTTCCGCCAAGCATCACTATCAAGGGTGACGCGGTCGAAAGCTATCGCAGACCGATGACATTCGTCATCTATGCGCTGCCTGCCGTTTTTATAGCTGTTGCGTTGATCCTAGGGTTTGCAGGAAAGGATCACATCGTTTCGGCAGCACGCGCGGTAGGACGGCTTTTCGGCTAGATTGGTAACGGCACTGCTCGTTTCGGGAATCACTGTAATTGCACGTCGCTGAGGAGGCGTAGCCGAAAGCGCAGCTACATTCGTTCGACGGATCTATGAAGTCACCGCACCAGCCGCGCCACCAGCTCGACATGCGGGGTGTGGCGGAACTGGTCGACCGGCACAATCGTCTCCAGCCGGTAACCGCCGTCGATCAGCATGCGCATGTCGCGGGCGAAGGTCGTGACGTTGCAGGACACAGCGACGATGACGGGCACCTTGCTCGCCGCGAGCTGCTTGGTCTGCGCCTGCGCGCCCTGGCGCGGCGGGTCGAACACGACGGCGTCGATGTCGCGCCATTCCGGCGGCATCAAGGGACGGCGGAACAGGTCGCGCGTCTCGGCCTTGATCGGCTTGAGGCCCGGCGTGCCGGCTGCTTTGTGCAGCGCTGCGATCGAACCGGCGTCATTGTCCATGGCGGTGACACGTGCCCGCGCGGCGAGCCGTAATGCGAACGGGCCGACGCCGCAGAACAGGTCGGCCACGTGCTTGGCCTTGCCGACACGCTCCAGCACCAGCTGTGCCAGCGTCTCCTCGCCTTGCACGGTCGCCTGCAGGAATGATCCCGGCGGCAAGGTCACCTGTGCCGTGCCCATCGGCACGACGGGCGGATTGCGCATCAGCACCAGTTCGCCATGCCGCGTCAGCCGTGCCAGCCGTTGTTTCTCCGCGACGAGCGAGAGTGCCGCGACGCGCGGCGGCGGCAGCGGCCCTGAGCCGCGAATGTCGACGTCGAGGCCGTTGGCGGTCGCGGTGGCCTGGATGTCGAGCGGCTTGCCGGTCGGCTTCAACGCTTCGGCCAGCGCCCAGGCGGCCTCGAGCGCGCCATCCAGGGCGGGATCGAGGATTGGGCAGCGGTCGATCGGAACGATCTCGTGACTGTTGGCGGCCGAGAAGCCGACGCGGAGAACGTCGTGCGTGCCCATGCGTGCGTGAAAGGTCGCGCGCCGTCGGCCGGCGCCATGCGCGTCGATGAGATCCGCGACCTCGCATTCCACCTTGGCCGCCCGCAGCGTCTCGACGACGATGTTACGCTTCCATTGCTGATAGCGCTCGGGCATCCAATGCTGGACGGCGCAGCCGCCGCAGACGCCGAAATGCGGGCAGAACGGCGCGATGCGCTCGGCGCTCGGTGTGTCCACCGCCAGCAGCTTGCGGCGGTCGGGATGGCCGGGAATGGCGGCAGCCTCCACGGTCTCGCCCGCGAGCGTGTAGGGCACGTACAGCGCCTCGCCTGACGACAGCGACACGCCGTCGCCGCGATGGCCGACATGGTCGATGACGAGACGCTCAACCATGGCGGCGTGCTCCGAGAAAAAATTCGGCGTTGCCGTCGCCGCCCTTGATGGATGATGGAAAGATCTCGATGTCACTGCAGCCGAGCGAGGCCGCGAAGGCCGAGATATCGTCGCAGACGGCGGCATGCACGCTCGCATCCTTGATGATGCCGCCCTTGCCATGAGCGCCCTTGGCTTCGAATTGCGGCTTGATCAACGCCAGCAGGCTCATCGGCGAGGCCGCGAGCGAAAGCGTCACCGGCAGCACGGCCTTCAGCGAGATGAAGCTGCAATCGATCACGACCACGTCCGGACGCTGCGGCAGCCGCTTGCCCTCGTAGCTGCGGATGTCGGTCTGCTCCATCGACACGATCTTCGGATGGTTGCGCAGCGACGGATGCAACTGGTCGCGGCCGACATCGATCGCGAACACGACCGCCGCGCCATTGGCCAGCAGCACCTCGGTGAAGCCGCCGGTGGAGGCGCCGACATCGAGGCAGACATGGTCCTCGACCTCGACGCCGTAATGCTCCAGCGCCGCCGCCAGCTTGACTCCGCCGCGCGACACCCAGGGATGCGCCGGCTCGGCCTGCACGACGGCGTCGACGGCAATGGTCTCGGAGGCCTTGGCCACCTGCTTGTCGTTGGCAAACACCAGCCCCGCCTCGATCGCCGCCTGCGCCCGCGCGCGGCTCTCGAACAGGCCGCGTTCGACGAGGAGGACATCAGCGCGTTTGCGGGGAGGGGGCATTGGCCGTGCAGTCATGAGTTGTTGAGGTCGCATTCAAGAATTCAGTGTCGTCCCGGGCAAGCTCCAACGCGCATCGCGCGTTGGAGCGCCGACCCGGGACCCATAACCACAGGACGTAGTTTGTAGGACGCTGGCAGCTACGCGTTTGCCCAACATAGCGTCCTGTGGTTATGGGTCCCTGCGTTCGCAGGGACGACAGCGGAGTTGGTTGCGCCATCGTGCCGCCATGCAAAACTTGTAGGGTGGGCAAAGGCGCGTGCACAGCTGTTGCCGCAAGCTCGTATCGCAATTGACGCGCCGTGCCCACCATGTTGACCACGATCGTGGACGGACGGTGGGCACGCGTCGCCTGCGGCGCCGCTTTGCCCACCCTACGAGTCCGCGCCGAGCCGCTCCGCCGCCAACTTCACGCACAGCTCGAACGCGGCAAGATCACTCCAGACATCCGCCGGCCGCTCGCGCGGCACCACCAATGGCGCACCGTGCAGCTCCAGCGCGTGGATCATCATCAGATTGTCCGGCAGGCCGAAATCCTCGACCGTCAGCCCATCCGCGTCGACCAAGCGGCCGTCCTGCTCCGTCACGCTCGTAAAGCGCCGGGCGCGCTCGGGGTAGGCCGCCGGATCGTTGCAATAGCCGAGGCACAGCTTTCCCGTGCCGGCCATGTAGCCGAGCTCATACACCGTGCCGGCATCGGCGCCGGGGCCGCGGAATGGCGTGAGGTTGGCAATGATCGCACAGGCGCCATCCATCATCGCTTCGTTGCCATGGAAGATCTGGCGCGAGGCGTCGGAGGCGGCGAGGTCGACGGTGTTGTCGAGAGGATAGAGGCCGATCAGGCCGTGGCGGTCGCAGATCGCGACCTTCCGCCGGCCGATCTCAACGGCATCCGGCAGGAACACATCGGGACCTGCCAGATAGATCTTCATGGCTCACCGGAACGGGACGGCCAAGCCCGCCTCAGGCGAGCTTGACGACCTCGGCGGTGTAGTCCTTGCCGAGCACCTCGAACACCTTGCGGACGATGCCCTTGGCGTCGAGGCCGGCGCGGGCGTACATCGCCGCCGGTGTGTCGTGGTCCTGGAACTCGTCGGGCAGCACCATCGTGCGCATCTTCAGGCCGCCGTCGAGCATGCCCTGGTCGGCCAGGTACTGCATCACGTGCGAGCCGAAGCCGCCGATCGAGCCTTCCTCGATCGTGATCAGGATGTCGTGCTCGCGGGCGAGCTTCAGCACCAGCTCCTCGTCGAGCGGCTTCATGAAGCGCGCATCGGCGATCGAGGCGGACAGACCGTGCGCAGCGAGCTCATCGGCCGCCTTCTCGCACTCGGCGAGACGGGTGCCGAACGAGAGCAGGGCGATCTGCTTGCCCTGGCGGATCATGCGGCCCTTGCCGATCGGCAGGGCGACGCCGACTTCCGGCATCTCGACGCCGCGGCCTTCGCCGCGCGGATAGCGCACCGAGCTCGGACGGTCGTCGATCGCGACCTGCGTCGCCACCATGTGCACCAGCTCGGCCTCGTCGGACGCGGCCATGATGACCATGTTCGGCAGGCAGCCGAGATAGGCGTTGTCGAACGAGCCGGCATGAGTGGCGCCGTCGGCGCCGACCAGTCCGGCGCGGTCGATCGCGAAGCGGACCGGGAGCGACTGGATGCAGACGTCGTGGACGATCTGGTCATAGCCGCGCTGCAGGAAGGTCGAGTAGATCGCGCAGAACGGCTTGTAGCCCTCGGCGGCGAGGCCCGCGGCGAAGGTGACCGCGTGCTGCTCGGCAATGCCGACGTCGAAGGTGCGCTTCGGGAACGCCTTGGCGAAGATGTCGATGCCGGTGCCCGAGGGCATCGCGGCGGTGATGCCGACGACCTTGTCGTCCTTCTCGGCTTCCTTGACCAGGCTCTGGCCGAACACGTTCTGATAGGCCGGCGCGTTCGGCTTGGCCTTGGCCTGGGTGCCGGTGGCGATGTCGAACTTGGCGACCGCGTGATATTTGTCGGCGGCGGCTTCCGCCGGCGAGTAGCCCTTGCCCTTTTGGGTCACGACGTGGACCAGGATCGGGCCGGTCTCCATGTCGCGGACGTTCTTCAGGACCGGCAGAAGATGGTCGAGGTTATGACCGTCGATCGGGCCGACATAATAGAAGCCGAGCTCCTCGAACAGCGTGCCGCCATCCATCATGAAGCCGCGGGAATATTCCTCGACGCGGCTGGCGCGGTTGGCGATCACCTTCGGCAGATGCTGGCCGAGCTGTTTGGCGGCATCGCGCAGGGTGCGGTAGGTCTTGCCCGAGTAGAGGCGGGACAGATAGGCCGACATGGCGCCGACCGGCGGCGCGATCGACATGTCGTTGTCGTTGAGGATCACGATCAGGCGGGAGTTCATCGCGCCGGCGTTGTTCATCGCCTCATAGGCCATGCCGGCGGACATCGCGCCGTCGCCGATCACGGCGATCACGTTGTTCTTGCCGCCCGACAGGTCACGGGCGACGGCCATGCCGAGGCCGGCGGAAATCGAGGTCGAGGAGTGCGCCGCGCCGAACGGATCGTAGTCGCTCTCGGCGCGCTTGGTGAACCCGGAAAGGCCGCCGCCGGTGCGGAGCGTCCGGATGCGGTCGCGGCGCCCGGTCAGGATCTTGTGCGGGTAGGCCTGGTGGCCGACGTCCCAGATCAGGCGGTCGCGCGGGGTGTCGAACACGTAATGGATGGCCGTGGTCAGCTCGACGACGCCGAGACCGGCGCCGAAATGACCTCCGGTCACGGAGACCGCATCGATGGTCTCCTGGCGCAGTTCGTCAGCGACCTGCCGGACCTGCTCGACCTTCAGCCGGCGCAGATCTTCCGGAGTCTTGATGGTGTCGAGAAGCGGCGTCTTACTAAATGTGGTCACGGTGACATTCCAATTTTGCAGGTCGGGTTCAAGGGCCGACGTCTGAGAGGTTCATCGTAACGGGCGGCGAAACCTGGAGCCTTGAAGGTCACATCCGCGCGGATCGAAGCCGTAGACCAAAGCCTAGCGGGGTTTTGGATCGATCTATGTGATGTAAGTCACTCTTGGTCGTCTTGCCGTCCTCGTTTGTCGCCCAAGATCGCCAAGTCGTTCAGCCAAGTCAGTTTTACCAGCTCTTGCAAGTGCTTAGTTCCGTCCTTTCGAACAGGAGGGACACTTCCAAAAACCCGCAGTTCCGAGAAGCTTTACACCAAAGAGCGCCTTAAAGCCAACCCGGCGCGAGATGGCAAGCCCGCAGAGGGCAGCTTCATGCGTGATCTGAACCTTGGCGGCGCGCAAAAGGTTCCATCGAGCTGCTCAAATCGGCGGCAGCTGGGCCTCCGGAGTAGCCCGGAAAAGCCAGCTTCGTCCAGGCTGTTTTTCGCGATGCGGTACCCATTGTGATGGCGATGGCGCGCCCCGCGGCGGAATGAGCCATGCGTTCGCGTAAGGAGATCGAGCCGCACACGACATGAAGAAGTCATGGGCGTGCGGCCTTTCGTTGGCCATCACCCAACTGCAAGCGGCGCCCTTGTCGGCGAAGCGCATTTTCGTGATCGGAGCGGATGATCTGGCGGAGGGCGCAGTGGGACGATCACGGGAGTGCGCCGCACATCACGCGCGCGGTGTTCGATCGATCCTGAGCCCGTTCGAGAAACATCGTTAATGGAATGGCCGCCATCGCAGCGAATGTCCGTCGTGATGGAGGAGGATTTCCGCCAACGCAGCCGATGGCGGGCCGGCTGGCGCCACACCAAGGGGGCCTGAAGGGGGCTTGCACCGATTTTCAGCCCGTATGCCCGCATGGGAGGCGCCCATCTCCGCGGTCGAAGCGCACCGGGCCGGCTGGAAAATAATCCAGGGTGTTGCCTCCGGGCCGCATCCGATCGCGCATATGCCGCACGACCCTTCCTTGGAAACCGGTACCGGAGTCCCGTTCGGGCCGCCCTCCGCTACTGCACGTCGAGCGGAGCCGTTCCGGTGGCCCGGCCGCTAGCGTCGGTCGTGATCTTCTCGACCCGCGCCTCGGCCTGGCGCAGCAGTTCCTCGCACCGCCGCTTCAGCGACTCGCCGCGCTCATAGATCGCCACCGATTCCTCGAGCGGCACCTTGCCGTCCTCGAGCCGTTTCACGATCGATTCCAGTTCCTCGATCGCGCGCTCGAACGACAGCTTTTTGACGTCGGCTACGGTGTTGTCCGCCATACGGGGTCCCTGCAGATCACTCAACTTCGGGGCCGTGCTTTTACACCCCGCTCGGGCGCCTGTCAGGCCCTGCCGAGGCGGATCGGCTGGAAACTGGGGATTACGCCCCGGTCAGGGCCGCGACGTGGGCCGAGACGGATTCCTTAAGGCCTTGAAGGTCATAGCCGCCTTCCAGGACGGATACGACGCGGCCGCCGGCACATTTGTCGGCGAGATCCATCAGCTTGCGGGTGACCCAGCCGAAGTCCTCCGCCCGCAGGTTCAGCGAGGCCAGCGGATCGCGGTAATGGGCGTCGAAGCCGGCCGAGATGATCACCAGCTCGGGGCTGAACTTGGTCAGCTGCGGCAGGATCAGATTTTCGAACGCCGAGCGGAATTCGAGGCTGCCGTCCTCGGAGGCCAGCGGCGCATTGACGATGGTGTCGTGCTCGCCGCGCTCGCCGCGGGCGCCGGTGCCCGGAAACAGCGGCATCTGGTGGGTCGAGCAGTACATCACGCTCTTGTCGGCCCAGAAGATGTCCTGGGTGCCGTTACCGTGATGGACGTCGAAATCGATGATGGCCGCGCGCTCGATGCCGAAGGTTCGCTGGGCGTAGCGGGCTGCGATCGCGACGTTGTCGAAGAAGCAGAAGCCCATCGGCTTGGCGATCTCGGCATGGTGCCCGGGCGGGCGCACCGCCACGAAGGCGTTGCGGTGGCGGCCCGACATCACGGATTCGGTCGCCGCGACAGCGCCCCCGACGCCGCGCATGACCGCTTCCCAGGTGCCGGGCGACATCGAGGTGTCGCCGTCGAGATAGATGATGCCCGAGGTCGGCGCCATATGGCGCAGCTCGGTGACGTAGTGCTCGTTGTGGCAGAGCAGGGCGAGCTCGAGATCGGCCTCGGGAGCCTCGTCGCGATCCAGCAGGGCGAAGCGCTCCTCGGTCAGGGCCTCCTCGACGGCACGCAGGCGGTCGGCGCGCTCGGGATGTCCGGACGGGGTGGCGTGATCCAGGCAGGCTTCGTGAGACAGATAGAGAGTCGACATTCAACAGGCCCTGCCACTCACGCGTTGCGGGAGTGCCCAATCTATGCGCTGAACGCAGGCTCGGAAAGAGCCCTGTCGGCGATATGATCAGTTTCCGCTCGCCCGCCTGATGTCACTGGGCCTTGTTGACGATGCGGTCGCGCGGCGGCGGCGCCAGCGGACTGTTGACCTTGAGATAGGCGAACAGCGCTTCGTCGTCATACGGGCCCGTGATCGGATCGCGGCCGCTCTTGAACGTCGTGAAGCCGTCGCCGCCGAGCGCGAGATAGTTGTTGAGGGTGACGCGATAGGACGCTGAGGGATCGATGGTCTTGCCGTTCAGCATCATGGTGGCGGCATCGACACGCGCGCCCGCCGGCTGTTTGGCGTCGAACGCGTAGCTGAAGCCGCGCGAGATCTGCAGGATGCGCGGCCGCGCCGGATCGAGCCATTGCTGCTCCAGCGCCGCCTTGATCTCGGCGCCGGTCAGCGTGACCGTCACCAGTTGATTGCGAAATGGCTGGCTCGCGAACACGTCGGCATAGGTGACCGCGCCGTCGTCGCGGCGGGCGAGATCGGTGCGGATGCCGCCGGGATTGGTCATCGCAAGAACCGCGCCGCCCTTGTCGGCGGCCGCCGTCGCCGCGAGCTGTCCGTCGGCGACGACGTCGCCGAGCGCGCTCTCGCCTGATATGTTCGGCAGGCGCGACAGCACCTGGGTGATGATGCCCGCGGGCCGGTTGGCGAACGGCGCCGCCACCGTCTCGTAAGCCTCGATCAGCGCCGTCTGCGCGCCATCCTTGGGCAGGCTGGTATCGACGACCACGTTGGTCGCGGTGGCGCTGATCACGTCGCGCGTGTTGCGGTCGAGCTTGACGTCGATCGCGGTCACCAGCGTGCCGAACTTGTCGCCCGAGGTGACGAGCCGCTTGTCGATGGTGCAGACATAGGCCTGGTGGGTGTGGCCGGAGATGACGATGTCGACCGCGCTGTCGAGCTCCTTGACGATGTCGACGATCGGGCCGGACAGGCCGGGACATTCGTTCATGCCGCCCGACGGCCAGCCGCCCTCATGGATCAGCACCACGATCGCCTGCACGCCCTTCGCCTTCAACTCCGGGATCAGCGCGTTGATGCTCTCGGCCTCGTTGCGGAATTCGAGGCCGGCGGCGCTCGCCGGCGAGATGATGCCGGCGGTGCCCTTCAAGGTCAGGCCGATGAAGGCGACGGGGATGTCCTCGAAAGCGCGGATTTCATAGGGCGGAAAAACCGTCTTGTCGGTGCCCGCGATGAAGGTCGAGGCCGCCAGGTAGTGGAATTTCGCGCCGGAGAACGGCCGCGGGCCGCGGCAGCCGTCTTTCGGATGGCAACCGCCATTCTGCATCCGCAACAGCTCGGCCTTGCCCTCGTCGAACTCGTGATTGCCCACCGCCGACAGCGCGAGCCCCATCTGCGACATCGACTCGATCGTCGGCTCGTCGTGAAACAGCGCCGACAGGAACGGGCTCGCGCCGATCAGGTCGCCGGCTGCGACGAAGATCGTGTTGGGCTGGCCGTCCGACAGCAGCTTGATGAGGCTCGCCATGTGCTCGGCGCCGCCGGCAGGAACGGCCGTGCTCTTGGTCGGGTCCGCCGGATCGGCGATGCGGATGCCGGAGGACGGCGGCTTCAGATTGCCGTGGAAGTCGTTGATGGCGAGGATGCGCAGGGACACCGGCTCGTCCTCGGCGGAGGCGGGCAGGGCAGCGATGCTCCCGGCGGCGATCCCGGCCAGCAGAACGGCAAAGGCGAAGCGGTGAAGCAGGGTCATGGCAGGGTCACGTGTAAAGCAGGCGGCGAAAACGAAGCGCGATTGCCTCGCCGTGGTCGCAATGACATAAAATGGTTTCGTAACAACAATACATCGGGAGTCCGGAATGAAAAGAATCACGCTGCTCACCGCCGCGCTGACGCTCGTGGCCGGCCCCGCTGCGGCGCAATCGCTGCCGGACTTCATGAAGCAGGTGATCGCGGCCTGGAATACCCCGACCGAGCCGTTCAAGGTGATCGACAACGTCTATTACGTCGGAACCAACGGCCTTGCCTCCTATCTGATCACGACGCCGCAGGGGCATATCCTGATCGACACCGTGATGCCGGAATCGACCGCGCAGATCGAGGCCAGCATCGCCAAGCTCGGCTTCAAGGTCGCCGACATCAAATACGTCATCAACACCCATGCCCATATCGACCACACCGGCGGGCTCGCGCAGATCAAGCAGGAGACCGGGGCGCAGATGGTGGCGGGCGCCAAGGACGTGCCGCTGCTGGAAGGCGGCTTCTATCCGGGCCGCGAGGAGCAGACCTATTTGAACTTCCCGCCGGTCAAGGTCGACCGCGCCGTGAAGGAGGGCGACACCGTCGCGCTCGGCGGCGTCACCCTGACGGCGCACGAGACGCCCGGCCATTCGCCGGGCTGCACCAGCTGGACCACCAGCGTGAAGGACGGCGATGCCACGCGCAGCGTGATCTTCTTCTGCAGCGCCACCGTCGCACTGAACCAGCTGGTCGGACGGCCGACTTATCCCGGCATCGCCGACGACTACAGGAAGACCTATGCCTGGGCCAAGACCGTGCATCCCGACGTGCTGCTGGCGCCGCATCCGGAGATGTACGATATGGCCGGCAAGCGGGCGAAGATCGCCGACGGCGCGCCCAACCCGTTCGTCAAGCCGGGCGAGTTCAACGCCTATCTCGACAAGCTGGAGACGCAGTTCAACGAGGGTCTCGCCAAGCAGACCGCTGCGCTTCAACCGGCCAAATAGGCCTGCGAACTACGCTGGATCGGCCGCCAGCCGGTCCAGCGTGAAGCCGGAGAGATCGACCCGCGGCGTCTGGCCCAGCGCCATCGCCGCGAGCGCCTCGCCGACTGCCGGTGAATGCTTGAAGCCGTGGCCGGAGCAGGCCGAGGCATAGATCACGTTCGCATTGCCCGGATCGCGGTCGATGATGAAGCGGCCGCCGCCGGCATTGGTGTAGAGGCAGACCTCGCTGCGCAGGCAGGTCGGGCCGAGATCCGGCACGAACGGCCGGACATAGGTTTGATACGTCTCTTCGATCTCGCCGGCTCCGACCTCGCGCGCTACGGCATCCGGATCGGTCTCGCCGGTCTGCACCTCGCTTGCGATCTTGACGCCGTTGCCGGGCGAGCCGAGCCACGGGAAGCCGTAGATGTCGGACGCGGCGCGTTCGCGCCCGGTGACGTCCCAGATGAACACCGGCGTGCCCGGGCCGAAGCGCTCGGGGTTGGACCGAAGCTCGAACCAGTACAGCACCTGCCGGGTGACGTGGACGCGGCGGCGCAGCGGCGCGATCAGCTCGGTGATCCATGGTCCGGTGGTGACGATCAGCGTGGCGGCGCTCGCCGTCGTGCCATCGTCCATGGTAACGGTGAGTTCGCCGCCTGCGCGGCAGAACGACACCACGCGCCGGCCGGTCAGCAGCGTGGCGCCATGGCGCGCTGCGACCGCGAGCTCGGCGCGGACGCAATCCTCGACCATGAGGTAGCCGCCCTCGCGATCGAGGAAGGCGCGATCGTTCGCCGTCGTGGCGAACGCCGGATGGTCCGTGCGCAGTCGTTCCGGGGAGATGGTCTCACCATCGACCCCGTGCAGGCGGGCAGCGGTCTCGATGTTGGCGAAGAACTGCGCACTACCGACGCCGTGGAGCTCGCCGCCGCCCTGGCTCGGAATGAACAGGCAGCCGCATTGCTCGAACAGATGCGCGCCGGTTTCACGCTCCAACTCGCGCCAGATCGCGTGCGAGCGCTGCGCCAGCGGCGTGTAGTCGACGCCTTCGCCGATCGCCGCGCGGGTGATGCGGGTCTCGCCATGGGTCGAGCCGAACCGGTGCGGCGGCTGGAAGCGGTCGATGCCGAGCACGCGCTTGCCGGCTCTGGCGAGATGCAGCAGCGCGGCGCTGCCGACGGCGCCGCAGCCGATCACGATGACATCAAAACTGGGCATGCGCGGCTCCGCCGGTTCGCGGCACTCCCGCGCTCATTTCTTCTTCTTGCGCGACAGGAACGCCTTGAACGCGCCGACCGCCTCCTCGGAGGTCATGCGTTCGGCGAACAGATAAGCCTCCTGGTCGATGCGCCGGGTCAGTTCGTCCGGCGCGGTGCGGATCAGCTTGCGCCCGATCGCGACCGCCTCGGCCGGCAGCCGGCAGATGTCGCGCGCCACCTTGTGCGCCTCGATCTCGGTATGTCCGGGCGCCACCACCGTATTGACGAAGCCGGCGATCTGCGCGTCCGCTGCGGTCATCGTCCGGCCCATCACCAGCATCGCGAACGCGCGCTGATAGCCCATGGTCCGCGGCATCAGCAGGCTCGAAGCGCCCTCCGGCACCAGGCCGAGATGGATGAAGGGCGTCGCGAAGGTCGCCGTCGTCGAGGCCAGCACGTAGTCGCAGTGGAACAGCATCGTGGTGCCGATCCCGATCGCGACGCCGTCGACCGCGGCGATGATCGGTTTGACGTTGTGTGCCAGCGAATACAGGAACTTGGTCGCGGCCGAGGTGCGCGCGGCGTCGCTGCCGGCATCGCCCGCCCGCAGGAAATCCTCGAGGTCGTTGCCGGCCGTGAACACGCCGGAGCCGCCGGTGATGATGATGCATCGCACCAGCGGATTGTTCTGCGCGGTGTCGATCGCATCGCTCATGCCGAGATACATGGCCTGCGTGATCGCGTTCTTCTTTTCCGGGCGCCGGAGCTTGATCGTCCGCGTCTCGGCCTCGTCGGTCACGATCAGATGGTCGGTCATGGGCCCCTCATGCGTCTTGTCCGACTGTAGCGATGCCGCCGGTCATCTTCGAGTGGTTGGTGCCCGCTCAGCCTACATCATCCACCGATCGTGCCAAAGGCTGAAGCGACCCATGTGCAGAGCGGGGAGCAAGGGTGTGGTCGCGACAGCCTGCGCGCGGTGGTTTACGATTGGTTTGCGACGGCATCGCAGCTAAATGTGCTTACGCCGAGCTGCAGTCCACCTGGAAGGCTGATCCCATGACGAGATTTGTTTTCGCGCTGCTGTCGCTGCTGCTGTGCGGCGCCTTCATCGGCGGCGCTAGAGCCGCCCCCACCGATCGCGAGCTGCTATTGCAGTTCTGTGCGCCCAAGGCGATTGCCGGGACGACCTGCAAAGAGGCCAAGTCCTATCCCGCGGTCGAGGAGCGTCCCTGCAACGTCACCCTCCTGCCGTACCGGCAGGAGGGGCGCTTCCTGGCCGGCGCCAATCCGCTGCTGCTCGTGAGCTATGGCAGCGACTGCGAGGCGCATGTCAACAATTTCGGCGGCGTGGCCGTGTTCGAGAAGGTGGGCAGCGGCTACGAGTTTCTCAGTTTCCAGCCAGGCATGGGCCTGAACGAATGCGTCATCGCCGCGAAGGACGGTGCGCAGGACGTGCTCGTCTGTCTCACCGGAGGTATGTGGCAGGGCGTCGTTGAAAGCGGCATCGCGCGGGTCGGCTTTACCAGCGGCAGCGACGGCTCCTTCGACATGTCCTTCGATTTGCTGCTGCAGGCCGAGGACACCACGAGCGCCTATACGTCCAACGTCGTCACCTGCTCGGAGCAGCTCAACTATTTCGGACTGTCGAAGCTCGCCCGGGGCCCGCGGCCCGGCACCGTCGTCGCGAAGGTCCACTATGCCGATCGAGAGACGATCGAAAAGGCCTGCGCCAAGGCCTTTCCAATTCCGAAGGACGCCGAGGAGCGTGGGCTCCGGCCCGGCCAAGCCTACGTTCCGACCCCGAACGCCAAGAGCGGCAGCGTTCTCATCGACATATCGACCCGCACGGTGACAATGCGCTGAGCCGGAATGCGTCCTCAGCGCGCGCCGTCCGGGCGCGTTGGCGCGCCGAGTGCCCCGGGCGGGCGCGGAGCGGCCGAGGCCGGCTGCTGCCGCACCACCTCGCGGCGCAGCGCCTGCTCCAGTACCGCGAGCCGCGTCGCCATGCGCGTCAGCTCGTCATGGACGGCGCTCTGAACGCCCAGCACCGCGTGCTGGACTTCGCGCAGAGCATCGCGCTGGGTTGTCGCCTTCAGCACCGGCCTTCAGCACCCTGAATGCGGACTCGATCGAGGTCAGGCGGTCGTTGACCGGACGTGGCGATGTTGACGTACAATCTTGGGTAGAGTTATGATCCCAGCCGCGCAACTCGCGAGCAACTGATGGGCAGGGAGGCATCGATGTCGGGATCTGGAAGGCGTGGAGTTCGATTGTTCGCATCCGCCGTGGCGGTCGTTATGGTCCTCGTCGCGGCCCCGGCATTCGCCGCGGGCGGGCAGATCATCATCAACGGCTGCACCACCAGCTGGATCGAGGGCTGCACCTTCCTCAATACGCCGGCGCAGCGATATGCCTTGCTGGTGAACCCGCCCAAGCCGGCGCCGGGACGCGGGGTGACGGTCAGAGGCGTGATCGACGAGGGCATCAACATCTGCATGTTCCAGCCCGCAATCAAGGTGCTCCGCTGGAACTACAACCGGATGCGCTGTCCCAAGACGGATATGTGAGCGGCGGAGCGCGCACGCGCCTTGACCGCGCCTGGCTCTGCGCATGCAGGTCTGCCGGCTATGTCGTACGGTCGGGGCGCGCCGGCGTGCCGGGAGCACGCGGTGTGCCCGTCGGTGCCTGCTGCGGCACCGCCTCGCGCCGCAGCGCCTGCTCCAGCACCGCCAGCCGGGTCGTCATGCGGGTCAGTTCGTCATGCACGGAGCTCTGAACGCCCTGCACGGCGTGTTGCACCTCGCGCAGCGCGTCACGCTGGGTCTCCGCCTTCAGCACCCTGAACTCGGACTCGATCGAAGTCAGGCGGTCGTTGACCGCCCTGATCGCCTCGGCGATCTCCCTCTGGCCGTCCTGCAGCGCGCGGACGTGATCGACCAGCCGCAGATGGTCCGTCAGCTCCTCGACGGTCTTGCCGATGTTGCTGCGGCCCCACATCCTACTTCACCGACCTCAGCAAATTCCTGATCGTCGCCAGATGGTCCTCGGGCGAGCCGAGCCGGGCCGAGATGGCGCTCATCAGATCCTTGCGCAGCTCCGACAACTCGTCCTCGGCCTCGATCCGCTCGATGGGCTCATCGGCCGGCATCCGCCGCGACTCGACCTCGATGGCGCGCGGCGTGACGTCGAAATAGGGCGGCCGGTCGTACACCGGGATATGCGGCGCCTGGCGGGCGACGGTCGCGCGCCCGAGCGACGGAAACCGCGCCGGGGGCGCCTTCGCCGGCCGCTCGATCTGCGCGATCAGCGCGGCGAGCGCGACGTCCATGTTGCTGTCGTCGGGCTCGTCGTCGGCGAAGTGATAGGTCGCCCGGCGCGAGGCGGCCGAATTCGCGGGCGACGACGATGTGAGCGATGATGCGTGGTCGCGGAGTCGCTCGATCACCCGGCGCACCCGCTCGCCGAGACCTGGCTTCTCCCTGGCCGGTGTTCGCATCAACATCTCACTCTCCAGCGCAACAGATTAGGCGAGCAGGGAAAAGCTTAGCAAGAGGCAGTTGCCCGGCGGCCACAGGATGTCCGGCGGAAATTCTGATGGTCTCGTTGGGTTCCTCGCGGGGCCTTCGCGCCATCCACGGCCTGCCGTGCGCCTCGGCGTGCATATGGAGTGGCCCCGCGCGGGCGGCATGCGGGTTTCGCAGCCGGAGGTAAGGAACAACCGTGTAGCCCGGCCGTTCGGACCTTGCTTGCTGTCCCCCCAATGTCCGAGGCCTTCCATGTATCACCACGTCAAGAAGCTGATGTTCACCGTCCGTGTCGACGAGCCGGATCCGCGCTTCGGCAACATGCTGCTCGAGCAATTCGGCGGCGCCAATGGCGAACTCGCCGCCGCGATGCAGTATTCGATCCAGGGTCTCAATTGCGAGGATCCCGATCGCAAGGATCTGCTGATGGACATCGGCACCGAGGAACTCAGCCATCTCGAAGTCGTCGGCACGCTCGCGCGCCTGCATCTGAAGCCGTCGAAGTTCGATCGCGAGGCCGCCGAGGCCGATCCGTTGATCGCGATCGCCGGCGGTGGCGGCGTCAACCTGTTCAACTCGCAGGGCAATGCCTGGACCGCCGACTATCTGAAGATCACCGGCGAGCTCGACGTCGACCTGCGCAGCAACATCGCAGCCGAAGCGCGCGCCAAGATCGTCTATGAGCGGCTGATCAATTTCACCGACGACGCCGGCACCAAGGACGCGCTGCAGTTCCTGATGACGCGCGAGATCACCCACATGAAGGCGTTCTCGCTCGCGCTGGAGAGCATGGGCAAGCCGGCCTTCAGCATCGGCCGACTTGCGCCGACGCCGGGCCTCGTCGATCAGTTCTTCAACGACTCCACCGGCTCCGGCGATCACGGCGAGATCGACACCCGCGGCCCCTGGAACGAGGGCGGCGACTGGGTGTTCACGGACTCGCCCGCGATCCAGGCCGGCGAGCCCGGTGCGGCGTCGGCGATCGTGACCGAAAGCTCGCCGCCGGCCGACGAATCCGGCCTCAGCGAGCTGCTGATGGACGAGCTGCGCGACATCCTGCATGCCGAGAAGCAGCTCACCAAGGCGCTGCCGAAGATGGCCGAAGCCGCGCGCTTCGATCAGTTGCGCGAATTGTTCGAGCAGCATCTGATGGAGACGGAGGCGCAGATCGAGCGCATCGACGAGTGCTTCGAGCTGCTCGGCAAGACGCCGCGCGCAAAGCCCTGCAAGGGCATGATGGGCCTTCTCGAGGAGGGCCAGGAGATCATGACCCAGGGCGAGGACAAGGAGGATGCCGCCGCCGACCTCGGGCTGATCGGCGCCGCGCAGCGCGTCGAGCACTATGAGATCTCCGGCTACACCACCGCGCGCAACCTCGCCCAGCAGCTCCGCCACAGCGCCGTCGTCGCGTTGTTGTCGAAGTCCCTCGCTGAGGAAGAGAATGCCGACCAACTCCTCAATCAGGTCGCGCGTTCACTGATGTCGGTGGCCAAGATGCCGGCCGCGATCGAGCAGGCGTGAGGGGGCCTATTCGTAGGGCGGATTGAGCGCAGCGTAATCCGCCGCCGTCCCAACCAAGGGGGCGGGTTACGCCTTCGGCGAACCCGCCCTACGAGCCTCAACTCTCTCAGGCGTCATTAAGGAGCATTGGCGAGCAAACGGCACAGCCGTTTGAAGCAGCGCGAATGACCCCGCGATCCATAACCACGAACATCGGTTTGAGGCGAGCACGCGCCACCGCCCGCTCGCGCCTCATCACCATCGTGAGGATGGTTTCCGGGTTCGCCCTGCGGGCGCCCCGGAATGACGTTGGAGGGCGCGATGGCAACGACGAGCAAGCCAATATGAGGTGCCGCCTCACTCCGTGTAGCTGCGCCACCGCTCCGCGCGGCGGAAGCTCGGCGCCGTCAGGCAGCGCTTCGCCCGGCTGATCTGGGCGTCGGTGGCGCCCTGGCTGCGCGCATACATCTCGGCCACCTCGGCGGTGTACCTCGCCACGTAGGCTCGAACCTCCGAGCACGAGATCCGATTGGCCTGGCCCGGCTCGCCCGCCGCCTGCAGCTCCGATCCCATCGCCAGCATCAGCATTGCCGCGCCGATTGCGCCCCGCCACATCGCCGTCCTCCCTTGTCGCAGCTTGCCAACAGGGCAGACTCGGGCCGGCGGCGCAAATTAACAATGCGGCTGCGCACGACTTCTCACGCGCACTGTTGCTTGACGGCGTCACAGGCCCTCGTCGCGGAGCCCGGTCGTGAGCCGCGACCGTGCGGCACGTCGTCGGCCCGGCGGGGATCGTGGTGACGCCGGTCTGTTCCTGGAGCGGAACCTGCGGCCTTTATCCAGGCGCGTGGTCAGCGTGCACCGCGATCTTGAGGGCGTGCGAGGGAGCTGCCGGTGTCGTCTCAGATCGTGACGCTCTGGCTCGACGCGCTCGCGCTGCTGCCGGCCGAGCCGTTGGTCGCGCCCTGGGCGTTGTAGGTCTTGGCGCCCATGCTGCTGTCGTCCGGGGCGGCGGCCGTCTTGGTCACCTCGGTCGAACCGTCGGAATAGGTGATGGTCGTCGTGGTGATGCCGTCGAGCGTGATCGAGACTTCGCTGACAACGGTCTTGCTCGACGACGAGCTGCCGCTGCCGGACGAACTCTCCGACGTATCGCTGGCCGAGCTCGTGGCCGACGACGATGAGGTCTGCGAGGTCGACGAGGTGGATGGCGTGGCCGTGGTGGTTTGCGACGTGGTGGCCGCAATGGGCGTGGTGACGGAGCTGATCGACATGGGGACTCTCCTCTGAAGAAGGGACAGAGCCGCGCGCGGGGCCCGGCTCGCTTCATTCAACGCAGATGCCGATCGGAGCTGGCGTAACGAGTTGCGTCTGAGTGTGTCCAAGTGCTGCTGCCTTAACGCAGGGTTAAGACGGACCCGAGCCGCCGCGGAGCCCGCGCTTGTCGCGATGGCTCGGCCATCAGCGCCCTGCGTACCCAGGAACGATGGCGGTGCAAGCCGAGAACGATTGCCAGGCTCAGTGGCTGTGCTCTCATCCCCCGCGTGAATCTCCGAATCGAAATGCAGTATCCGTATTGCGATCAGCTCTTCGAGCCCAAGCGACAGGCATTCTCGGCGACCTGGACCCTGTAGAACGAGATCACCTGCCCCGAGTTGCCGCCGCCGAACAAGATCGATGCGGCCGTCAGCGCTGCGTCGATTTTTTCGCCGATCATCATCTTCGCCTCTGCTGCAGCCGACGGTCCGCCGCGGGCCATCTTGGCGAGCCTGTAGTTGATGACGTTGCCGGATTCGATGGCCAGCATCAGGGCTGGCAGCCATGGATAGAAGAACATTTTGACTCTCCGGTCTGTGTGTGTCGCACGTCCTAACGAAAGCCGACGCGATATCGTTCAATGTCGAGTTGAACGATGCAGATGGTTGCCTGCAAAGAGCTGTCTGTCGTCGATTCCGGGGGGGCAGCATGGTCGGAGGCTCGCGCCGATCAGCGTCGAGCGCACACGCCACTCACCGGCCAGGCCGGCGACACTCGAGATCTTCGCGACAGGCGACGGCGGGTCGAACAGATGCCGGCGACGCCACCGCTGGACAGCGGGAGAGACGAGCGGAAACGCTAAAATGCGGCTTCAGCGCGGGTTACGCGCTGAAGCCGCATTCATTGGACGTCATAGGTCGGCTATGCCATCCGCCTCCATAAGAGACGTCTTGAGAGGGATTGGCTGTTCAATATTGATCACATCCCGGATTGATTTTCGGGTGTGATGATCGGCATGGCTTCAGCCGAAGCGCGCCGGCTCAGTTGCCGAGGATCTTCTCCGCAGCGGTGACGATGCTCACCGTCGGATGCTCGGCGCAATATTTTCCGAATTTCTTGGCGTTCTCCACGAACACATCGGTGTCGAACAAGGCTTCGTCCTGGTCGCCCTTGTACCAGCCGTCGAGCCAGATCAGCACCATCTTGATGCTGTCATCGCCGCTTTCGACGAATTGCTTGCAGCTCATGGTGGAGAGATCGAGGACGACGGCGGAGGCCGGCGCGGAGGACAGCATCAGGCTAACGGCAAACAGCGTGGCAACGAGCGATTTCATATGTCGTCTCCGAATGGATATGATGAAAACAACGAGCCATGCAGAGTCTTGCGCTGCAATTCACAAAACAGCGGCGAATTGCGTGGCCGTCGTTGCTCCGGCAATAGTTGGAACTGACTGAATTACTGAGCTATCTTGACCCCAACATGCATATTCATGTGGAAGGTACCGGAAAGTCCGAATGTAGGGCCGACGAGCCGTCTGTTGTTGGAAACAATCATCGTCAAACGCGTCGATTTAGTGAATTGAGCCGTAGCCGCCATGCGCTGGTGATTAATTCAAAATCTCGTTGTTGATCTTGAGCGTCCTTGAGCCGACGCAAAACTCTCGTATCAGGCAGAAGACACCTCCAGAGAAGGTGAGCAGTGACAGATAGAGGCCGACCGAGAACCCGTCGTGCAGACCCGCTATGATTGACATCATGCAGAGGATTTGAGCGGCTATCGCCAACGCAAAGCAAACCGAGGCGGCCTTCAGCCATTCGTATCGGTTTTGGAATTCCTTGACTTGTTTCTTGAGGCCGCCTCGTCTCGCAGCTTTTCCTTCCGGAAGATCTTTGAGCTTGTGCAGGTATTCCTCCACAATCTGCCTGGATCGGGTCGCGATATCACTCTGCCGCAGGCTGGCTATCGCCAACAAAGTGCCGGCGGCCAAGATCATCGGTGTCAGGATGCTGATCTGATCTCTTAAATCCACGATCAAAAAACCATCGATGAAAATAGTGAATCAAACAGGATACTTCTGTCTATTTCGCGCACGGTCAAGTTGTTTGTTGCGGGGATGGCGTCGGACCGCGATCGAGCTCGCAGTTCGTCCTGCATCGGCCCTGATGCCAACGTCCTCGTCCGAAGCGGAACAGTTTTCCGCGGTTCGCCGCGCCCGTCGGGCAAATCACGCCAATCCGAAATTTCCTTGTCAATAGTTTCCGAAAAACATAAATCGCTTTTCGCCGCCCCCAAATCAGCATTATGGTCCATGCATCCCGTTGCGCGGTAGGGGACGGTTCGCGGTCGTCACGGACGTTGGCAGCGGGGAGCGGTGGACGCGGGCGGGCGCAGTGCTGTTGGCACCGACGAACGCTGGCCTGCGGACGGTGAAGGCGTGTGGTTCCGATACTCCGATGCTAGTATCGAGCGTCGTGCGTTCGAAGCGCATGGCGCGACATGGTGGCCAGAAAGCCGGCGCACCAGGAAGAGCACGCTATAGCCTGTTAAAACCATCGCGCGGGGAAGGCCGGGTCTGTCCGGCTGTACCTGTGGTGACTGCCGCCTGCTTTTTTTCTGCAGGCGGGCCACGGGCCTCAGCCGAGGTCCGGCCTTCCTCGCGCCCTCCATTCGGAGAGGGCGAGATTTGAAGGGCATAGCTCGGGCGCGGATCGCGTCGCGAGAACGGAGGCTCATCTCATCGCGACACGCTGTTCGGATGGATGTTTGAGACGTGGATCCATGAAGCGGCGAGCTCGGGACACCCTCCCCTTCCAGGCAGGGCGGTCGCATATGATCATCAGAGTTTGGCGCTGGTCCATCTCCACAACGTCATGGCCGGGCTTGTCCCGGCCATCCACGTCGTTCGGCATCCTGAGAACCACATGGATGCCCGGGACAAGCCCGGGCATGACGGAGAAAATCATCGGCAGGATCCATCGCCGAGACAGTTCCGCGTTTCCATATGCGATAGCCGTGCCCCTCCAGGGGAGGGTGGGGGTCCAGCCATTAGTCATGAGAGGACGTCAAGCTGCGCGATGACGACCGAGCCGAACTTACGCCACCAGCACGGCCTCGGCGCCGAGCACCGCGTCGGCGCCGTCGGTGACGGTCTTTTCCAGCGACGGCGCCTGCACCGCAAACGTCTCGGCGAAGAAGCGGGCGAGTGCCACGTGACGGGCGCCGACCGTCTCGCTCTCGCTGCGCGCGGCCAGCGCCTCGTTGGCGAGCATGCAGCCGCCGAGCGCCGAGCCGAACAGGCGCAGATAGGGCGTGGCGCCGGCGAGCGCGTCGTTCGGCGCGGTGCCGAGCTTGTCCAGCAGCCAGCGGCTGGAGCGGTCGAGCGCGCCCAGCGCGTCGCGCAGCTTGGCGCCGGTGGTGCCGAAGGCCGGATCGTTCGACGCCTCGACGCGGCGGACGATGTCGGTGAGCTCGTCCAGCAGCTTGAACACCGACGCCCCGCCGTTCGCGCCGAGCTTGCGGGTGACGAGGTCGATCGCCTGGATGCCGTTGGTGCCCTCGTAGATCGCGGTGATGCGCGCGTCGCGATAATGCTGCGCGGCACCGGTCTCCTCGATGAAGCCCATGCCGCCATGGATCTGCACGCCGAGATAGGCGACCTCGTTGCCGATGTCGGTGGAGAACGCCTTGGCGATCGGCGTCAGCAGCGCGCCGCGCGCGGCGGCCTCGGTGCGCACGCCGGCGTCCTTGGCACGCACGGAGACGTCGAGCGCGACGGCGGTGGCGTAGCAGATCGAGCGCGCGGCGGCGGTGAGGACGCGCATCTGCATCAGCATGCGCTTGACGTCGGGATGGGCGATGATCGCGTCCGAGCCGGGGCTCTTGCTGCCGACGGCGCGGCCCTGCTTGCGATCCTGCGCGTAGGCGAGCGCCTGCTGATAGGCGCGATCGGCGACGCCGACGCCTTCCAGGCCGACGCCGAGCCGCGCCTGGTTCATCATCGTGAACATGCAGCGCATGCCGGCATTCTCTTCGCCGATGAGATAGCCGATGGCGCCGCCATGGTCGCCCATGGTCATGGTGCAGGTCGGCGAGGCGTGCATGCCGAGCTTGTGCTCGATGCCGGTGGCGTAGATGTCGTTGCGCTGCCCCAGCGAGCCGTCGGCGTTGACCAGGAATTTAGGGATCAGGAACAGCGAGATGCCCTTGGTGCCGGCCGGCGCGTCCGGCAGCCGCGCGAGCACGAAATGCACGATGTTGTCGGTCATGTCGTGGTCGCCATAGGTGATGAAGATCTTGGCGCCGGTGATGCGATAGCTGCCGTCGGCGGCGCGCTCGGCGCGGGTGCGGAGCGCGCCGACGTCGGAGCCGGCCTGCGGCTCGGTCAGCTGCATGGTGCCGGTCCATTCGCCGGAGATCAGCTTGGCGAGATAGATGTCCTTCAGCTCCGTGCTGCCATGGGCGTCGAGCGCCTCGATCGCCGACAAGGTCAGCAGCGGGCACAGGCCGAAGGCGACGTTGGCCGCGCTCCACACTTCCGTGCAGGCGGCGTTGATGGCGAGCGGCAGGCCCTGGCCGCCATGCGCCTCGGGCCCGGACACCGCGTTCCAGCCGGCTTCGGTCCAACGCTTGTAGGCATCGGGCCAGCCGGGGGCAGTCGTGACTTGTCCGCCGGCGAGCTTGACGCCGTTTTTGTCGCCGACCTGGTTGAGCGGCGCGAGCACGTCGCTCGCGAACTTGCCGGCTTCCTCGATCACGGCCGTGGTGATGTCGGGGTCGAAATCGCCGTAATGGCCGGCCTCGACCGCCGCCTTCAGCCCGGCGCCGTGGTTGAGGGCGAGCAGCATGTCGTTGAGCGGGGCGCGATAGGTCATGGCGTTTCCTCGGGGTCTTCGAACGGTGGCCGGTTTGGCCGCCGTCTTCCCATGAAACCGCCCGGGCCTCAACTTTTTCACGAATCGCTGCGGCGGGGCGTCGCGACGGTCCGGGCCGGGCGGGATAAGGGCTTGCCGGCATTGACGAATTGGCCGGCGCGGCGGATCACCGGCGCGGCCTGCAAAATTCCTGCGGCGCAGCGGTTGAAATGGGCCGGCGCGCTCTGTAGACCACGGTCGCCGACCCGGAATCGCACGGCGCGCCCGCGCGCCCCAGTTCGGCCCGGCCTGTTGGGGCGTAGCCAAGCGGTAAGGCAGCGGATTTTGATTCCGCCATTCGGAGGTTCGATCCCTCCCGCCCCAGCCAGGCTAGTCCCGTGATGTTGTTGCACAAAATCATATGCGGCCGGCTTGCGCGCCCGCGCATTTGGAAATTCGGTACCCTCCTCATTTGGAAATTCTGTGCTGGTTTCGTTTTCCGCCCGAGCTCGCCCCCCCCAGGCAGCGCATTCAACACGCGCGTCCGCGTTGCGCGGTCGCCGTCGAGATGGACGTCTCGGGAATGCTGCGGGTGATGATGGGGCGCCTGCGAGCTGAAGTTGCCGTTGGTCCGCGGCTATCAGCGGCGATCGGCCTTCCGGTTCGCTGTCGTGCCTAGGGGCGCCGCGCCAAGCTCCACAGCCTCTTCGGCTCGCACGGGGCTGACAGGATCGAGCTGCTTCTGCGTCAGCAAATGCGCATGTCTCTTGCGGGTCGCGGCGAGGGCGCGCTGCATCGTTTCCTTGGCATAGCCGCGATAGGCCTGTGCCGTCTTGTGACCCGAGAGCGCGCGGCCCTGGCCATCAGTCAGTTCTGCTTCCTCGAGTTCGGTCACGCCGCCATGACGACAAGCATCGAGCGTGAACAGCTCCGAGACGCCATCGATCTTCTTGCGCATCTGCTGCGTGTAGCGCGACGATCAGGATGAGAACTGGGCGTCAATCTGGATGAGAAGATTGGAGCCGGGTCGCGTGATCATTGTCGCCGGCTCCCGGGTTGGCAAGGGCTGATTGACGCTGGGCGACAATCAGCGGTGTCGCAGCGTCAATCAGCCGAGCTTTCGACCTCCTTTGGCGTTGCGTGAACCGGCGGTCCGCCGGCGCCGCGCTTGCGGCCGAGGGCGGCTTTGCGGCGGTAGCTCTCGACGTTCATCTCGATGATCGTGGCGTGGTGGACGAGACGGTCGACGGCGGCGAGCGTCATGGCCTGGTCGGGGAAGATGCGGCCCCACTCGCCGAACGGCTGGTTGGCCGTGATGAGCAGCGAGCGCCGCTCGTAGCGGGTGGCGATCAGCTCGAACAGCACGCTGGTCTCTGCCTGATCCTTCGACACGTAGGTGATGTCGTCGAGGATCAGGAGGTCGTAGCGGTCGAGCTTGGCGATGGCGGCTTCCAGCGCCAGTTCACGCCGCTCTGTCACAGCCGGATGCTGTTCGTCCGCGCCTATCCGCGCGAGACGCAGGAGATGGTGTTCGACGCTCACGACCGGGCGTTTGCCTTGTTCAAGGGCGCCTGCCGTCGCGGCATCTACGACAACATGAAGACCGCAGTCGAGACGATCTTCGTCGGCAAGGACCGGCAATACAATCGCCGCTTCCTGCAGATGTGCAGCCATCATCTGGTCGAACCGGTCGCCTGTACGCCCGCCTCGGGCTGGGAAGGGCCAGGTCGAGAACCAGGTCGGCCTGGTCCGCGAGCGCTTCTTCACGCCCCGGCTGCGGTTCAGGAGTTACGAGGAGCTGAACGCCTGGCTGCTCGACAAGTGCATCGCCTACGCCAAGGCGCATCGCCATCCCGAGCTGGCGGAGCAGACGATCTGGGAGGTGTTCGAGGCCGAACGCCCCAAGCTCGTCCCCTATGCCGGACAGTTCGATGGCTTCCATGCGGTGCCGGCCTCGGTCTCGAAGACGTGTCTGGTCCGCTTCGACAACAACAAGTACTCGGTCGCAGCCAGCGCCGTCGGCCGCCCGGTCGAGGTCCATGCCTATGCGGACCGCATCGTCATCCGCCAGGACGGCAGGATCGTCGCTGAGCACAGCCGCGCGTTCGGCCGAGGCGAGACGGTCTACGACCCCTGGCACTATGTCCCGGTGCTCGTTCGCAAGCCCGGAGCCTTGCGCAACGGTGCGCCCTTCAAGGACTGGGTGTTGCCGGCTGCGATGGAGCGCGTGCGGCGCAGGCTTGCCAGTGTCGACGATGGCGGCCGGCAGATGGTCGATATCCTCACCGCCGTGCTGACCGATGGCCTGCCGGCAGTCGAGGCCGCCTGCACCGAGGCAATCACCGAAGGCGTCCACTCCGCCGACGTCATCCTCAACATCCTGGCGCGCCGGCGCAACCCGGAACCGCCTCCCACCATCTTGACGCCCGCCGCACTGACCCTTCGCCACGCCCCGGTCGCCGATTGCGCCCGTTACGACAACCTCAGGAGAACCGTCTGATGGAACGATCCGAACTCTTCGATCTCATGGCTGAGCTCGAGCTCCATGGCATGAAGGCTGCCTTCGACGAGATCATGGCCAATGCCGTCAAGCGCCAGCATGACCCCCAACGCATCATCGGCGATCTGCTGACCGTCGAGATCAGCGAGAAGCAGGCCCGCTCGATCAAGTACCAGCTCACCATCGCCAAGCTGCCGCTGGCCAAGGATCTCGGCGACTTCCAGTTCGAGGGCACGCCGATCAACGCGGCTCTGGTGCGCGATCTCGCCGGTGGCAGCTTCCTTGCTCAGCAGCGTAACGCCGTCCTGATCGGCGGCACCGGGACCGGAAAGACGCATCTGGCCATCGCGATTGCCCGCAGCTGCATCCGTGCCGGTGCCCGTGGCCGCTTCTTCAACGTCGTCGACCTCGTCAACCGGCTGGAATCCGAGGCACGCAATGGCCGGCAGGGCCGGCTCGCCGACCACCTGACCCGCATGGACTTCGTCGTGCTCGACGAGCTCGGCTATCTGCCATTTGCCCAGTCCGGCGGCCAGCTGCTGTTCCACCTGATCAGCCGACTCTACGAGCGCACCTCGGTGATCGTCACCACGAACCTGTCGTTCGGCGAATGGCCGACCGTCTTCACCGATGCCAAGATGACGACTGTGCTGCTGGACCGCCTGACCCACCACTTCGACATCATCGAAACCGGCAATGACAGCTGGCGCTTCAAGAGCCGCGACGAAGATCATATCCGAACCCGCGCTCGCGGCGTCTCCGCAACCCCGACCAGCTCCGACGCCGCGAGCGCTACCGCCAGGACTCGTGGCCCGAGGGGGTCAAAATTGGACGCCGATCCGGGGTCAATTTTGAACGCCGGTTGACATCGCAACGGCATGGAGCCCAACTCGCGCCATATCGCGATGTCCGCGACCAAGGCTGTCGTCGGACTGTTGACGGAGATCCTGGCCGCGGATGGAGCAATCAGGCTCGATAGGCCCATCACCGCCTATGTGCCAGAAGTCGTCAATTCGCCCTACGCAGCCGCGTGCGCAAGGGACTTGCTCGACATGCGCGTTGCCGTCCTTTTCGACGCCACGCAGGAGAAGAGCTACTCACTATCGGTCGGATGGGAGCCGCCCGGCGATCCCGCGACGGATATCCAGAGCTTTCTCTCCCGGCTCAGCGGTCCGGCATGGCCATGCGGGGGCGGCTTTGCCTACCATTCTGCAAACACCGATCTGCTCGGATGGGTCATCGAGAGAGCAACTTCCGCAAAGGTGCAAGACCTGCTTTCCGAGAAACTATGGGCTCCGATAGCCAGCGATGATGCCGAGCTCACTCTGGATTGGGGCGGCTTTGCCCGCAGCGCAGGCGGGCTCTGTGCAACGGCCAGCGACCTGGCACGGCTGGGGCAGGTGGTCTGCCTCGACGGCTCTTCCGGCAGCGCGCAGATCTTCCCGAGCCACATCGTGAACGGTCTTGCGACCGGCGGTGATCGCAAGGCGTGGAGCTCCGGTCAGTGGGGTGAATCGTTCGCTCCCATCAGCCGAAGCATGAGCTATCGCAGCGGATGGTATACGGTCGACATCGATCCGAAAATATTGTTCGCGATGGGCATCCACGGTCAGAATCTGTTCGTTGATCGCAAGAACAAGATCGTCATGGCCAAATTCTCATCGTGGCCGCAACCCGTGGATGGTCGAACGATGTGGCTGACACACGCCGGGTTTGACGAAGTGCGCAGGTGTCTGCGATCGAGCTGATGACGCCCTGGGCACTAACCTTGCTTCATTCTCAAGGTCGACCGATGAGCGTTGGCCGCATAGCTTGCCAGCTCGACTAAGCCTATCGGCCAACCAACTGCGCTCTGCCGAAAGTCTTGCGTGATCCGAGGCTCTATCGCTCGATTGCAGCGCCCCAAGGCGAGTCGCAACATGCGGACCAAACGCCGCCAAGCGTGCCGACGTGTTCCTCCTTGCATAGGCCCTGCTACAGGACCATAGGGTCCGCCGAAGCCATCTGCTTCAGAGCCCTCAACGCGAACGTGCTGCGGGAATGGCGGATGCCCGGAATGCGGTAGAGTTTTTCGCGCAGAAAACGTTCGTAATGCTCTGTCCCGGAGACCGCGACCTTGACGAGGTAATCGTAGTCGCCTGTCACGAGGTGGGCTTCGATCACTTCCGGCATCTTCGCCAGCGATCGACCGAACTGCTCGAGGGCCTTCTCGTCATGTTTGTCGAGGGTGACCTCAATGAACACGATATTTGGAAGTCCGATAACCTTGTGGTCCAGTAGCGCGACATATTTTTCGATCGCTCCTGACGCCTCGAGTCGCTTCACGCGGGTCCAGCACGGCGACTGCGAAAGCCCGACCCGTGCCGCTAATTCCGTCATCGTGAGCCGTCCGTCCTCCCGCAGGGCAGACAAAATCCGGCGGTCCATGCTGTCCAGGATTGTCGATCCACGACTTCGGTCAGAACGTACATTCTGTCTGCTTCGCATATTTCCTGATTTTGTTTTGTCGTATGGCCAATTCAATCAAGGAATAAGCACAAACCGATGGGCCTTACCAAGGTAATTTTATCGTAGACGGCGGAGCAAGCGCATTGAACTTGGACAGCGACGAATTGAAGATCATTGCGGAATTGTCGTCCGGTAGCGACAGCCTGCTGCGGATACTGGGTGACCTGCAGCGGTTCGGTGCGACGCTCAAGCGCGTCAGTTGGAGCGATGCCTGCTCCGGTGCAGTTGCCCGGCTCGAATTCGCGGCTTCCCCGGCGATCGAGAAAGATAACCTCGTCCAGCGCCTCACGCGTCATCCAGGCGTACGTCACATCGCGTTGGAATAGCCGGCAGCGAATGCGTGCGCGAAGTGCCCTCAACGGAGTTCCTGATGAACAGCGGTGTTGCCCGGGTTGGTGGAGTGAATGCGCGTCGAGGCGCTGAAGTATTGCTCGAAGTGCTTGAAAGCGAAGGCGTCAGGTACATTTTCGGCAATCCGGGGACGACGGAGCTTCCATTGATGGATGCGTTGGTGCGGACGCCCGACATTCATTACGTGCTCGGGCTTCAGGAGGCCTCTGTCGTCGCGATGGCGGATGGCTACGCACAGGCGGCCCGCCGTCCGGCTTTTCTCAACCTGCATACGGCGGGCGGCCTTGGCCACGGAATGGGAAATCTGCTGAACGCGAGCGTCTCGCAGACGCCACTCGTGGTCACCGCTGGCCAACAGGATTCGCGCCATACGATCAGCGATCCGCTGCTGTTCGGCGATCTTGTCCGGATCGCAGAGCCCGCCGTGAAGTGGGCCCGCGAAGTCGCAAGTGCCGATCAACTCCCGGTCCTTGTCAGACGCGCCTTCCACGACGCCAATGCGGCGCCCAGCGGCCCCGTCTTCCTGTCATTTCCAATGGACGTGATGGAAGAAATGAGCACGATCGGCATCTCCGGCGCATCGAATATTGACCGGAGCTTCACCGCCGGGTCGCTAGGCCTGCTTGCCTCGCACCTCGCGGCTATCAAACCCGGTCGGTTGGCGATCATCGCCGGCGACGAGATCTACACCAGTCAGGCCGCCTCCGAGGTCGTCGCTCTCGCCGAAATTCTCGGCGCTCCCGTCTATGGATCGTCTTGGCCCTCGCGCATCCCGTATCCGACATCGCACCCGCTTTGGTCGGGCAATCTGCCGACGATGGCGCGATCGATCGCGGAGATCCTCTCAAACTACGACGCGATCTTCGCATTGGGCGGGAAGTCACTCATCACGATCCTCTATACCGAGGGGTCGGCTGTCCCTCCCAGCTGCGAGGTCTTCCAGCTGTCGTCAGACGTTCGCGATCTCGGTCGAACCTATGCGACGCGCCTGTCGGTCATGGGGGAGATCAAGGCCTCGCTTGAGGTGTTGCTGCCTGTACTGCGCGAAGCCACCAAGGCCAATGCGGATGCCTATCGAAAGCTCGTGGTGCGTCTGGCCGAGCAGCGCCAGGTGCAGCGCGCCAAATTGGCATCGATCGCCGATGCCGGCCTGGAGCAGGCATCGGTGTCGCCGCTCGTCGCCGCACGGGAGGCAGTCCGTGCGATCGGACCCGACGTGGCGATTGTCGACGAGGCGATCGCCACGTCCACACACGTCCGCAGGTTTCTCGACAGCGCCAGTCCAAATCAATATTCGTTCCTGCGCGGCGGAGGATTGGGGTGGGGCATGCCGGCCGCTGTCGGCTGCTCGCTCGGGCTGGACAGGGCGCCCGTGGTGTCGCTCGTTGGCGATGGAGCTGCTCTCTACTCACCGCAGGCGATGTGGACCGCGGCCCATGAGAAGCTGCCCGTCACATTCGTCGTCATGAACAATCGCGAATATAACGTCCTGAAGAACTTCATGAAGTCGCAGACGCACTATCTGTCGGCGCAGGCCAACCGCTACCTGGCGATGGAGATCGACAATCCGGCGGTCGACTATCTCGCTCTCGCCCGCTCGATGGGGTTGCCTGCCAGGCGCGTCGACCGGCCGGCGGACGTCGCGGCCGCCATCGAAGCAGGAATTGCGAGCGGTGTGCCGAATCTCATCGAAGTGATCATCACCGCTGACTAGGATCAGCAGATGTTCGGGAGATGCAGTCGTCTTTGCACGAACGCCCGACAGGCGGTTTTACGTCGGCCGGGTCTCCACGTGTCCGTCGCGGAGGCGCGTCATGGCTCTCTCGTTGGATCTCCGCCTCTCATCGAGCATGGAACGCGCGGATGCGCGGATCTCCGCGATCATCTCAGGTGGTGCATTCCGCTCATTGATGTCGAAAGGTGGATTCGGATCGTATTCCAGCATCAGCTGCAGGCGCTTGGCAACGTCGGATCCGCATAGCGCTGCGGCGACCTGGAACGCGAAGTCGATTCCGGCCGTTACGCCGCCGCCGGAGATGCGATTGCGGTCCACTACGATGCGGTCCTCAACGGGGATAGCGCCGAGTATTGCAAGCTGGTCGCGCGAGAGCCAGTGGCACGCCGACCGATAGCCGTCCAGAAGACCCGCGCCCGCAAGGATGAAGCAGCCTGCGCAAACCGATGTGACATAGCGCGCGGTCGCGCCGGCCTTCGCCACAAATGTCATGACTTCCAGATCGTCCATCAACGCCATCTGGCCGGGCCCGCCGCCGACGCAGAGGACGTCCAGCCGTGGGCAATCCGCGAAAGCGGTGGTCGGCAGCAAGGTCAGGCCGACATCGCTCGTGATCGGCTCAATCCGCTTCCACAGCAGATGAATTCGCGCTCCGGGAAGCCGCGCCAATACTTCGAACGGTCCCGTGACGTCGAGCTGCGTCATACCGGGAAAGAACAGGAGGCCGATCTCCAAGGGGGTTGCAGTCAAGAGGGCACCTCTATCGCTTCAGAAGCTTGATCTTCAAGGCTGAGAAGCCGGAGCACAACGGCGAGTTTCCCTCGTTTCACGCCAACTCAGCGACGCAGGAAGACCTACGCAAGGGTTGGGGCATCCTTGCAATGCTGCGATCAGGCGCGCACGCAAGTCAGGAGAGGCGCGCCGCGCGTCGCAGCGACTGCGGAGGCTGACCGAATGCGCGAATGAACGCCCTGCGCATCCGTTCGGGATCTCGAAACCCCGTGGTTCGCGCAACGTGCTCGATCGCTTCGCCCGAGGATTGTACGCGCTCCCGCGCCACCTCGACCCGTAACCGTTCCACGGCTTTGGACGGTGTCGACCCTGTCTCGGCGATGAACGTGCGGACGAAATGTCGCGTGCTCAATCCAGTTTGTTCGGCCAGGGTCTCGGCTGTCAGATGCGCGTCGAGATTCTCGCGCACCCAGGACAGCAGGCCGCCGAAGCGGCCATTCGGTGTCTTCAGCTCGAGGAGTGAGGAGAATTGCGATTGTCCGCCGCTACGGCGATGATAGAGCACGAGTTGCCGCGCTGTCGCCTGCGAAATCTTGTCGCCGTGATCTTCGGCGATCATGGCGAGCGCGAGATCTATCCCGGCGGTGACCCCGGCCGATGTCCACACGCCGTCATCCCTGGTGAAAATCTGGTCCGCCTCGAGTTTGACCTTGGGATAGCGTTTGATGAAGTCAGGTGCGAGCGACCAGTGCGTCGTTGCCAGGCGACCGTCCAGAATGCCTGCCTCGGCGAGCAGATACGCCCCGGAGCAAACGCTTGCGATCCGGACGCCGCGGCTGGCCATCTTTTGTATAAAGGAGATCGTCGATTTGCAGCGTAGCGCGGCGTCGACTCCCTCTCCACCAGCGACAAATAGTGTTGTGATTCCATTCCACGGCCGTAGCCCGCGAGCGAGCATCTCGGTGCCGGAAGAACTGCGTACAGGGCCCGGTGCGACCGCGATGACCTGCACCGCGGGGGCGTTTCTGATCTGACGTCTCGCGATCTCGAAGACCGAGATCGGTCCAGCCGCGTCCAGCAGCTGGAAATCGGGAAAGATCAGGAAGCCGATCATGAGCATGTCCAATATTGAGGGAAATAAGCCATTTCGAGCCCAAGGCCAACATGACAGACTTACTACGTCAAGCGCGATTTCAAGGTTGAGATATGCCGTTGCAGATTGGTCTCCTGGTCTTTCCCCATGTTACTCAGCTCGACCTGACCGGTCCGGCCCAGGTCTTTTCCAGTCTGCCGGATGTGGCCGTGCATCTGGTCTGGAAACGTATCGAACCGGTACCGAGTGACTCCGTGATCACGCTGACTCCGACCACGACGATCACCGATTGCCCTCAGCTCGACGTGATTTGCGTTCCGGGAGGCTTCGGCACCGACGAGTTGATGCTGGACGAGGACGTCCTCGAATTTCTGCGCAAGCAGGAGAAGGGCGCGAAGTACATCACGTCCGTTTGCACCGGCTCGCTGGTGCTCGGTGCGGCCGGGCTTCTGAAGGGCTACGAGGCGGCCACGCACTGGACGGCCGTGGACGCTTTGCCGTTCTTCGGAGCGTCTGTCTCGCGGCAACGTGTCTGCGTGGATCGGAATCGAATAACGGGCGGCGGCATCACCGCGGGAATCGACTTCGCGCTGACGTTGGTCTCGATGCTGATCGACCGGCAGGCGGCCGAGATGATCCAGCTTCGCATGGAGTACAATCCGGCACCCCCGTTCAATGCAGGCTCGCCGGAGACGGCGCCGGCGGAGGTCCTCGCCGCCATGAGGGAGCGGGTCGCGCCTGCCCAGGCGAGACGGCTGGAGTTCGTCAGGCGAGCTGTCGGCGCCAGCACATAACGAGGTGCCAGCAAGGCAGCCCGGACAACCAGGAGCGAACGACAAGGTGGGAGCCAGGTTCGGCGCGTGAAACAGCGCCGGGCCAGGGGGAGATCATCGTTGAAATTTTCGCGTGACTGGAAAGGGCGGGCTTATGGTGGACTATCGAGTTGCTGAGTACCGATCGCGGCATGTCCGGCTTCGGTGGCAGATGTTGGGCGTTGCGTTGGCCCTATGTCCGCTCACGCTCGCGGAGCAGGGGCGCGCTGCGGATCTTTCCGACGGCTTGGTGAAGATCGGCATCATCAATGATCAAACAGGACCTTTGTCAGATCTGGCTGGGCCAGGCTCCGTCGTCGCAGCCAAGATGGCAATCGAAGACTTTCGGCAATCGAAGCCGGAGTTGAAGGTCGATCTCGTCGTCGCTGACCATCAGAACAAGCCGGATATCGGTGCCCAGGTCACGCGAAAATGGTTCGATGTCGACGGTGTCGATATGGTTGCGGATGTCGGCAACTCTGCGGTTGCGTTGGCAATCCAGTCCGTGGCACGCGACAAGAACAGGATCGTGGCGTATGCGGCCGTCGGGACCACCGATATCGGCGGAAAGCAATGCTCTCCGACCGGACTCGTCTGGCTGCACGACAACTATAACCTCGTGACGGGTTCGGTAGGGAGACTCGTGTCGAAGGGATATGATACCTGGTTCTTCATTGCCGCCGATTTTGCCTTCGGGCGCAACATGGTCGACCAATCCAAGCGTGTGCTTGGCGAAACGGGAGCAAAAGCGCTTGGCGCGGTGTTCCATCCGTTGGGGAATGCGGACTATGGTTCGTTCCTGCTGCAGGCTCAGGCCTCCGGCGCCAAGGTCGTGGCGTTTGCCAACGCGGGTACGCAACTTGTCGATTCGATGAAGCAGTGGAATGAGTTCGGCATGAACGCCGGACGGCAGAAGCCCGTGGCCGTGCTCATGTTCCTGACCGATGTCCATGGTATGGGAGCCGAGACGGCTCAAGGGCTGACAACGGTCACGGCCTGGTATTGGGCTCTCAACGACGAAACGCGCGCATTCGCCCAGAGGTTCTACAAGCTTCACCACGCGATGCCGACCGCGCCGCAGGCCTCCGTATACTCTTCTGTGATGCACTATCTGAAGGCAGTGGCTGCCGCAGGAACGGACGAGACCAAGGCCGTTCTGGAGAAGATGCGTGCGATGCCCGTTGACGATTTCTACGCCCGGGGAGCTCGGCTGCGTGCCGACAACAAGCTGATCCACGATTTCTACTTCGTCGAGGTCAAGAAGCCGTCAGAGATCACGACACCATGGGACTACTACAAGGTGCTCCAGACGATACCAGCGGCCGACGCCTATGAACCATTGAGCCGGAGCGAATGCCCGTTGCTCAAGGCGCAAGCCAACTAGGTGCCTTGGACCTATTGTGCCTTGGACCTATTGGCTCGGTGCGCGCTTCGACATGCACGGGGCGCCGCCGGGAGTTGCGGCTGAAGCCGATTAGGGAACGTCGTGGTTGTCTCGTTTTGGGTGCGATAGGTACGTGAGCGAGTTTATGATCGAGGCCCACGGCCTCACGAAGGAATTCGATGGCTTTTTTGCTGTCCGTGACGTTTCGCTCAAGGTCCGCCGCGGCACCATCCACGCGCTGATCGGTCCGAACGGCGCCGGAAAAACCACCTGCTTCAATCTTCTGACCAAGTTCCTGCAACCTTCGTTTGGCAGGATTATCTACAAGGGGCGGGACATCACGGCTGCGGCGCCAGCGGAAGTTGCGCGCCTCGGCCTGGTCCGCTCGTTCCAGATCTCAGCCATATTCCCTCACCTGACGGCTCTGGAAAATGTCCGTGTCGCGCTGCAGCGCCAGCACGGGCAATCATTCGACTTCTGGCGCTCCAAGACGGTGCTCAACCGGTTCAACGGTCGGTCCTACGAGCTCCTGAACGACGTCGGCCTGAGCGAATTCGCCAACACGCCGGCGGTTGAGATGCCCTATGGACGCAAGCGGGCGCTGGAAATCGCGACCACGCTGGCGCTCGATCCCGAGATGATGCTCCTGGACGAGCCGATGGCCGGCATGGGGCACGAGGACATCGAGAAGATCGCCGCGCTGATCAAGCGCATCTCCGCCAAATATACCATCCTCATGGTCGAGCACAATCTGAGCGTCGTCGCCAACCTGTCCGACGTCATCACCGTGCTGACCCGGGGCCAGGTGTTGGCGGAAGGCACCTACGCCGACCTGGCCAAGGACGAGCGCGTCAAGGAAGCCTATCTGGGCGCCGAACATGACTGAGGTGATGATGGCGGCCCGTATCTGGGAGCGCGGTGCTCACGGCAGCACCATTCTCGACGTCAAGGACCTCCAGGCCTGGTACGGCGAGTCCCACATCCTACACGGCATGAACTTCAACGTGAACGCCGGTGAAGTGGTCACCCTGCTCGGGCGTAACGGTGCCGGCAAGACCACGACCTTGAAGTCGATCATGGGCATGCTGGGCAAGCGCACGGGCTCGGTCCGCTTCAGCGGCAAAGAGATCATTCGCGCCACCTCGGACGAGATCGCACGGCTCGGCATCGCGTTGTGCCCCGAGGAACGCGGTATCTTTTCCAGCCTCGACGTACGGGAGAACCTGTTGCTGCCACCGGTGGTGCGGCCGGGCGGGCTGGCGCTCGATCAGATCTTCGAGCTGTTTCCGAACCTGAAGGATCGGCTGAAGAGTCAGGGTACCAAGCTGTCGGGCGGCGAGCAGCAGATGCTTGCGATCGCGCGCATCTTGCGCACCGGCGCCGGCTTCCTGATGCTGGACGAGCCGACGGAAGGGCTGGCGCCGGTCATCATCCAGCAGATTGGTCACACGATTGCTCGGCTCAAGACAGAGGGCTTCACCATTCTTCTGGTGGAGCAGAATTTCCGCTTCGCCTCGACGGTAGCGGACCGCTACTACGTCGTCGAGCACGGCAGGGTCATCGACGGCTTCTCCAACGCCGATCTCGGGGCGAACATGGACAAGCTGCACACATATCTCGGTGTCTGAGGCAACAAAGTGGAACGAAGATGCAAGCCGTCTACGCACAGCTTCTGGTCGGACTGATCAACGGATCGTTCTACGCGCTGCTCAGTCTCGGGCTTGCCGTCATCTTCGGCATGCTCAACATCATCAATTTCGCCCATGGCGCGCTTTACATGATGGGCGCGTTCTGCGCCTATTTCCTGCTGAATATCGGCGGCATCAACTACTGGTGGGCGCTGCTGCTGGCGCCGATCATCGTCGGCATCTTCGGCATGATCCTGGAGCGAACCCTGCTGCAGTGGCTCGCCGGGCTCGACCATCTCTACGGCCTGCTGCTCACCTTCGGCATTGCGCTGATCGTGCAGGGCATCTTCCAGAATTATTTCGGCTCCTCGGGCCTGCCATACGCCATCCCCGATCAGCTCCGCGGCGGCATGAATCTCGGCTTCATGTTCCTGCCGATCTATCGCGGCTGGGTCGTCGTGTTCTCGCTGGTGGTCTGCATCGCCACTTGGTTCCTGATCGAGCGTACCCGGCTCGGCGCTTACTTGCGCGCCGCGACCGAAAATCCCACGCTGGTGCGCGCCTTCGGCATCAACGTGCCGCGCATGATCACGCTGACCTACGGCCTCGGCGTCGGCCTCGCCGCGCTCGCCGGCGTGCTGTCGGCGCCGATCAACCAGGTGCGGCCGCTGATGGGTGCCGACCTGATCATCGTCGTGTTCGCGGTGGTCGTGATCGGCGGCATGGGCTCGATCATGGGCTCGATCATCACCGGCTTCGCGCTCGGCGTGATCGAGGGACTGACCAAGTATTTTTATCCCGAGGCTTCCAACACCGTGGTCTTCGTTCTGATGGTCCTGGTGCTGCTGGTGAAGCCGACGGGTCTGACCGGACGGGCGGCCTGAGATGACAACGATCACCGACGAGATCCTGCCGATCACCCCGCGCGCGATGCGCGACGAGATGATCGTGTTGGTCATCATGGCGGCGCTGCTCGCCATCGTGCCGTTCACAAACCTGTACCCGTTCTTTGTGATGCAGGCGCTATGCTTCGCGCTCTTGGCCTGCGCCTTCAACCTCCTGATCGGCTACGGTGGCCTGCTGTCGTTCGGCCACGCGATGTTCTTAGGGACAGCTGGCTATTGCAGCGCGCATGCGCTGAAGGTCTGGGGTTTCCCGCCGGAGCTCGGCATCCTCACGGGCGTCGCCGGCGCCTTCGTGCTGTCGCTGGTTACCGGCTACATCTCGATCCGCCGCCAGGGCATCTACTTCTCGATGATCACGCTGGCGCTGTCGCAGCTGTTGTATTTCGTCTACTTGCAGACGCCGTTCACCCATGGCGAGGACGGGATCCAGGGCATTCCGCAGGGCAAGCTGTTCGGCTTGATCGACCTCTCCAAGCCGACGACGCTGTACTACGTCGTGCTGGTCGGATTCCTCGCCGGCTTCCTGTTGATCCTACGCACCATCAACTCGCCGTTCGGCGAAGTGCTGAAGGCGATCCGCGAGAACGAGCCGCGCGCGATTTCGCTGGGTTACAAGACGGACCAGTACAAGCTGCTTGCCTATGTCCTGTCGGGCTCCCTGGCCGGCCTGGCCGGCGCGCTGAAGGTGTTTGTGGCCCAGAACGCTTCGCTGACGGACGTACACTGGAGCATGTCCGGTGAGATCGTGCTGATGACGCTGGTGGGCGGCCTTGGGACGGTGTTCGGGCCGGTGGTGGGCGCCTTCGTGATCGTGGCCATGCAGGAACACCTGGCCGGCTTCGGCCAGTGGGTGCAGGTGATCCAGGGCGTGATCTTTGTCGCCTGTGTGCTGTTGTTCCGCCGCGGCATCGTCGGTGAAATTGCTCGAATTGGAAACCGGTCACTCTGACGGCGGTGGCACGTTGCGAGGAAAGCCGACGATTTGCGCTGCGGTCTGATTGACACCCATGGACGGAAATAAATGAGCAAATACGATCTGGTCATCTCCCGCGGACGAGTGATCGATCCTGAGACGAACTTCGATGGAATCGCCGACGTCGCAATCAAGGACGGCAGAATCGCGGTTGTCGGCGATGGGCTGGAGGCCGACCAGGATACGATCGATGCGCAAGGCCTGATCGTCAGCCCCGGCTTCATCGACATTCATGCGCACGGACAATCGATCCCGGCCGATCGCATGCAGGCTTTCGATGGCGTAACCACGGCGCTGGAGCTTGAGCTTGGAGTCCTTCCGGTTGGAAGATGGTACGAGGAACAGGCCCATATGGGACGGGTTCTCAACTATGGAGCATCGGTCGGCTGGGTGTTCGGCCGCATCGCGACGATGACCGCGCAGCAGGTCGCCCCAGGTCTTGAAGGCATGGGCCGCGCGACGAGCGACAGGAGGTGGATCGACAACGTCGCGAGCCCCGAGGAGTTGGACGATATCCTGGACCGGGTCGATACAGGGTTGCGAGAAGGTGGGCTCGGAATAGGTTTTCCGAACGGGTATGCTCCCGGGACGGGAATGAAGGAATTGTCGCAGCTCTGTGAACTTGCCGCGCGTTCAGGCGTACCGACATTTACCCATATCGCATACATGTCCAATGTTGATCCGCGCAGCTCCATCGATGCCTATACCCGGCTCATCGGACTTGCAGGGTCCACCGGCGCGCATATGCATATTTGTCACTTCAACAGCACCAGCCTTCACGAGGTGGAGCGGGCGGCCAAGCTGGTCTCGACCGCCCAGTTGCAGGGCTTGAAGGTCACGGTCGAGGCCTATCCGTACGGTACGGGATCGACCGTCGTGAGCGCCGAGTTCTTCTCGGATCGCGACTTCGCGGCACGCATGGGATCGGACTACAGCAGCATCGAGCTTCTGGTCGATCGCCGGCGGCTTCGAGATCGGGAGGATTTGATCGACTGCCAAGCGAAGGACCCCGGCGCCCTGGTGCTGCTGCATTTCCTCGACGTCGCCGTCAACCCGCGGCATCGAGACCTGCTGGATATCTCCGTCATGTTTCCCGGCGGGGCCATCGCGTCCGATGCCATGCCCTGGACCCTGGCCAATGGTACGACATACATAGGCGACGAGTGGCCGCTCCCGGCCGACGCGACGTCGCATCCGCGCTCGTCCGGCACGTTTTCCAAGTTTCTGCGCGAATGGGTTCATGAGCGGCGCGAGATGTCGTTGATCGATGGGATTCGCAAGTGCAGTCTGATACCAGCTCAGATTTTGGAGCCTGGCACGCCGCAGATGCGGATCAAGGGACGCGTGCAGCCTGGCTGCGATGCCGATCTTGTCGTTTTCGACCTCGATCGGCTGTCCGATCGCGCCGACTTCCATCACATGAATGCGCCAGCTCAGGGTGTCATGCACCTGCTGGTGAATGGTGAGCGTGTCATTTCAAACGGCGAACTATCGCTTTCCGCTCGCCCAGGGCGGCCCGTTCGAAGGCACGTGGAGCGCTGATCAAGCTCGAACCCGGGGACCGACCGCGTAGAGATGACGGATCGCACCCGCAGCCTTGAAGAGCGGCTCAGCCGATTGGCACGTGCGCGCCATCTTCGACGAGATAATCGAGAAAGGCCCGAACGGCTGGGTTGGTTCGTCGGCTGGAGGGCCATAGCGCGGTAATGGTCTCGCGTTCCACGGCGAAGTCGCCGAGGATCGGGACCAACTGGCCGCGCGCGACGTGGGGGGCGGCAATGAAGGACGCGCTGATGCCGATGCCGCCGCCCGCGACCAGTATTGCCACCACCGCCTCGCTGGCGTCGACGGTGATGCCGGAGGCGGGCACCATCTCGATCTCGCGCTCTCCCACCCTGAATGGCCAGCGGAACGTCTGCCCGCTGCTCTGATAGCGCAGGTTGACGGTGTCGTGCGCCGCCAGTTCGTCCGGATGGGCCGGCGTGCCGCGCGCCGCCAGATAGCGGGGGGAAGCATAGGCGCAGAGCCGCAACGGCGCGAGCCGGCGGCCTAGCAGGCGCGTATCCGCAAGCTCGCCGATGCGGACTGCGACGTCGATGCCTTGCTCGACGATATCGACCAGCCGGTCGTCGAGCCGAAGGTCGATCGTCACCTTGGGATGACGTTCGCGGAATGCCGGCAAGGTCGGCGCGATCAGGTGCAGCCCGATCGGCAGCGACGCGGCGATCCGCAACGTGCCTGCCGGCTCGGACCGGACGGCTTTGGCGGCCTGCTCGATCTCCTCCGCGTCGCGCAACAGCCTCACCGCGCGCTCATGCAGGTCGCGACCTTCCGGCGTCAGCGTCAGGGAACGGGTGGTCCGAGTGAAGAGAGACACGCCCAGTTGCTGTTCGAGGCGCTGGACGCTCTTGCTGATCGCCGACGGCGAAATCGCAAGCGATGTGGCGGCTGCGGTAAAGCTGCCCAGCGATCCGGCGCGCGCGAAGGCGATCAGCCCGGTCAGTCGTTCCAGCGCAAGTTGTTCCTTCATGGAATAACTAAAGCGAAAAGTTCCACCATTATCAACCCGTGCTCACTGCGATACGTTTCTGCTCGTCAGAACAGCGGTGGAGAGTTTCATGAGCACGATGATGAAAGCGGTTCGTTTGCACGCCTTCGGCAGCCCCGGCGTGCTGGTCTATGAGGATGCGCCGAGGCCGGTGCCTCAGGCGGGCGAGGTGCTCGTACGCGTTCACGCCGTCGGCCTCAACCCGCCCGACTGGTATCTGCGCGAGGGATACAGGATGCTCCCGCCCGAATGGCAGCCCAGGGTCACGTTCCCGATCATCCCTGGCACCGACATCTCGGGCGTTGTCGAGGCGGCCGCGGACGATGTGCAGGGTTTTGCTATCGGAGATGAGGTCTATGCCATGGTGCGTTTCCCCGCCGGCCTGGCGGGCGAAAGCCGTGCCTATGCGGAATATGTCGCCATCCCCGCATCTGAGCTTGCCCGAAAGCCCGCCGGCATCGACCATGAGCATGCGGCGGCGACCCCGATGTCCGTGCTGACCGCGTGGCAGTTCCTGATCGACCTCGGGCACGAGGAGCCGAACCCGTTGCAGCCGCACCAGCATGTGCCGGTGCCGCTTGCGGGCAAGACCGTGCTCGTCAACGGCGCGGCGGGCGGTGTCGGCCATCTTGTCGTGCAACTGGCGAAGTGGCGAGGCGCGCGCGTGATCGCGGTCGCGTCCGGGAGCAACGAGGCCTTTCTGCGCGATCTCGGCGCGGACGACTTCATCGACTACAGCAAGACGGCGGCCGAGGACGTCGCCCGAGACCTTGATCTGGTGGTCGATGCGGTAGGTGGCCCAAAGACAGGCCGCTTCCTGCCGACGCTCAAGCGGGGCGGTGCGCTGTTCCCGATTTTCCCGCTGGGCTTCGACGGAAGCGATGAGGCGAGGAAGCGCGGCGTCACGATATCCACGACACAGGTCCGCTCGAATGGCGCTCAACTCGCGGAGATCGCGCCTCTGTTGAATGACGGCACGATCCGCATCGCCATCGACAGCCGCTTTTCCCTCGTGGAAGCCGCCAAGGCCCATGAGCGCGCCGCTGCCGGGCATATTCGCGGCAAGATCGTGTTGACGGTCGAGCATGGGCAACCGTCGTGAGCATCGCGGCGAAACTCCCCCAGGGCACTGCGGCGTGGTTTGAGATGGTGGGAAAACTGGTCTGTGAGGCTGCTTCCCGTGCCAATCTGCCGCCCAATCTGAACTGGTCGCTCGTTGAGCGATATCGCGATGGATCGCCGTTGCAGAACGGGCGCGTCCAAGGCATCCGCATCGATGTCAAGAATGGCAGACCGTCGTTCCAGATCGGTGTCAGCAAGGACGAGCGTGGCGATGTTACGATCGAGATAAGTCGTAAGGCTGCCCGGGAGCTGAACCTGCTTTACGCCACGGACCCGGCATATGCTGTCGTTCGCGATGCGGCCCTGTCTCTGGGTGAGATCCGCATCGATGGAGACCTAGCTCCGGTGGTTGATTGGCTCGGTGTAGCGCATGCCCCAATCGTCGACCGTACGTGCTGAAGTTCAGTTGGATCGTCGTGCGAGGCTGCGCCCCGCAAATCATAGCTGCGGACCACGAGCCGACCCAAGGCGATCCAACTCTCGAAGAACACGGTGGCAGGCGCGGGAGTACTCTGGATCGACCCAATCTCGGCGAAAGGGATCAGGCGTCGAGCCGGTACATTGCTGCGCGTTGTCTTTCCCGGACGAACGATCACGCGATCCGACAGGGCGACATGTTTCCTCGTGCCAGACTAATTCTGCTTGTCAGCGGGTTGATGCTGGATAGATGGCGATGGAGCTGAACGCGCGACCGTCGTGTGCGGGAACGGCCGTGATCTGAGGATAGAGCTTGGTTGCAGCGCGAATGCGGGCGATGGCTGTCCGTATTTCGGACCGGTCTTCGCCGATCAAAAAGCGCATCATCCAGGGCTTCTCTGCTGGCCGCGTCAGTCCTTCCATCTGCCAGACGAGATCACCGACAAAGGCATAGCGCTTGCCCGAGGGCAGGTTGACGAAGACCACGACCGAGTCCGGCGTATGGCCGGGCGCCGGTACGATCACGACCGAGCCGTCGCTATATACATCATGGCTGCTCGGGAAACCGAGATACGAGCCACCGTCGAAATGATAGGTCCGATAGGTGACGCCATGGAAGCTGTTGAGTACCTCGGTCCCCTCACCATGCGAGTCGATGAACCGCTGGCCGGCATCGTTGACCATGACGGGTAAGCCGTGGAAGTCGTCGACTCCGCTGATGTGATCCCAGTGCGCGTGGGTCGGGATGATCGCGGTGATCGCGTCGGCATCCGCCTTGGCCAGCCGATCGATGATGGGCGTGCCGAGGTGATGAGGCGACTGTTGGAGAGATGGGAGGAGCGTCAACTGCCGCTCGACATTCCGTCCGAACCCGGTGTCGATCAGTAGATTCCCTTTGGGATGCCGCACGAGGATGCCGGTCGCGGCGAATGCGCGCTTCTCGCTCCACGAACCGCCCCGAAATGCGAGCGCCGCGGGGGTTTCGTATGTCCCTGTCGGGATCGCGCTGATCGCCATGGACGCCAGAGGGGTGGTCGGCGGGAGCGGTCCGACATCGATTTGCGGCACATCGAGCCGGACCGGAGCGAAAGTCCATGCGAACCAAGACAGCGCCACCAGGAGCAATATCGCGAGCCCGAACAGCGTGCTGCTGATCGGGTGGCGACGCATCCGCGCCAAGCGCGCGTTTCCGCCTTCGGTGGCCGGGGCCATTGATCCGCCTTTCGTGTAACGATAGCGTGGACTATCGCCATAACGATAATGGCGACTATCGTTAGGAGTCAACAGGCATGAGGGATTGGTCGCCCGATCATCCGAGAGCGAAAGTGATGGCGCGCAAGCGCGCTGCAATCGTAGCGGCGGCCGAGCAGGCGTTCGTGCGGGACGGCTATGCCGGCAGTGGAATGGAGAGCATCGCCCGGGAGGCCGGCGTTTCAATCATGACGCTGTACCGCCATGCTCGAACCAAGGATGATCTCTTTGCTGCAGTGATCGAAAGCGCCTGTCATCCGGTCGATATGGAAGAGTCGGCCAGGATCGAAGATGCTTTGAAGAAGCCGCTCGCGGACACTCTTGTATTCGTCGGCGTGATGTTCCAGGAGCGCATTCGCGGCGCGAAGACGACCAATCTGCTGCGGGTCGTCATGACCGAGATACGTCGGTTCCCGCACCTTGGCGGACTGGCGTATGATGGGCTGATCAACGCGCACGTCGAAAGACTGGACTCTTTTCTGTCAACTCGGGATGAAACATCCGGTATGCCGGTCGAGCGACGACGCAAGATCGGCCATGCCTTTTTCGAGAGTTTGGTCGGTCTCGATGATTATCGTGTGCTGCTTGGCCTGCCGGCTCCGTCGCCGCACGACATCTGCAGGCGGGCGGAAGCAGCGGCTCAGAAAGTCATTACGGAACTGGGAAAGGATCTGCCTGTTCCCGATCTGCTCGAGTCTTGAGCCGCCACTCCGTCGCCATCCGATCGACCCGGATGGGGGGCCAACCCGACACGCGCAAACACCGCTGCTGCTGCCGAGGTTGACAACCAAGCCATCAGGGCCATCGGCAGCGCGTCCCCAATTTCGCGGGCTAATATGGCGCGGTGATTTACAAGCAGTTGGAGGACTTCCACGCGGGCGTTCAGGTGAACGCAGTGACGTCGCCATTCGCGTCCAATCTGCCCGACCAGGACATCGTTGATCTCGCGGCCTACTACGTCTTTCTGCAGCAATTGCCCGCCTATTGTCCGGAGCCGCCCGAGCTCGAGCCGCGCGGCCGTGGCAGTCTCGGGCGGGGTCCACCTCGGGCGCAGGAGCCGGGACGTCAGCTGCCCGCGCGATGTCGGCCGGAGATGTATCCCTTGGGGATGCCAATTCGACCGCAGAGGGCACGAAGTGAACCAAGTGCCTCTCTGAGAAGCTTACCTCGGATGGTGTGCTATGCGAGACCAGCCTTCGGAGTGCTGCCGAACTCGCGCTTGAAGGCGTGGGCAAAAGCGCTTTGTGACTCGTAACCAACCTTGCTTGCGATCGTAGCAACAGTCGCGTCACCTCTAGCCAAAGCTGCACGGGCGATGGTGAG
>NZ_JBNPVB010000021.1:0-131220 GCF_051168495.1 Bradyrhizobium oligotrophicum
TGACTCTCCGAGGGTTCGAGTGTGGAAACCCAAACCTATCGGAAGGGCTCGCTCACCGCTCCCCCATGGAATCTACGGACCACGACTCGTCGCTGGATAAGTAACGCCCGACTTTGTAGCTCAGGCCTTGCGCCGCGCGTCTCAGGGCGTTCCGCGCAACGGCGCCAGTCCTGGATGCGAATTGACGAAGAACACGGCGCTCGATGGTGCGCTCGTCTGATGTGTGTCGCCCTCGAACCGCATGACATAGGCGCCGGGGAGGCGTGGCGCCGTCCACTGCGCCGAGATGTGCGTGATCTCCGGTCCCTGGTAATCGAGTGGCACTCCTCCACCATAGGCGACCAGAGCAGGCTTCACGGCACTGCTGCTCTGCAAGCCCGGGCGCGGCGCAGCGCTGACGCTCAGCCGTCCCCTGATGGTCGTGGTCGGCGTGTCCGGGATGATCAGCAGCTGCATGACTTCGCCGGGAGCAAAGCTGTGCTTGTGGAGGTTGATCGTGATGCCAGGCTCGGCCATCAGGAAGGCCCGCATGCGCGAGAGGCCGAAGATGTTGTCAAGCGCATCCGACAACTGGACGGTACCAAGGATTCCGACATGGTCGCCCGGCATCGAATACTTGCCGGAGTAGCTGCCCGCGAGGGCGCTATAGACAGGCACCGTGCCATCGCCATCCACCTTGATCGTCTCGACGAAATCCGTGCCGCGATAGAGATACGCGTTCGAGGTGTTCAGACCCGTGCCGGCGATGAGATAGTACGCGACACGGGACGGCCGATGCGCGATGTCGAGCTGCTGCCACGAGGTCGCGGCGGCGCGCGTGCTCGATGCCGTCAGCCCGTATTTGCCGGCGACGGCGGGGTCATAGACGTCCTGCTCCTGAGGAGTCAGAAGGGTGTCGAGCAGCACCTCGGTCCCGGGAATCGGAAAGCATTGGAAGCAGGCCGGGTAGCTCGGATTGTTGGCGATCCTGCGCAAGTCGTCCCGGCTCACGCCGAGCGAGCCCGCTTCACAGCCCAGCGCCTGACCCTGAGCGGTCGCTGCGCCCAGATGCGGCCCGCAAACAGCGATCAGGCGCTTGATCGTCCCAAACCACGGCTCGTTCCGGTATCTCTGGCTTTCCAGCACCAGCCGCGCCACCAGATTGCCCATCGAATGGCACACCAAGGTGACCGCCGTTGCCCCCGCGCCGACGGCCTGGGCGATGCGCCGTGCCAGCATCTCCGACGAGGCGACGAACGGCGCGTTCGATTGCCAGAGATCGACCCGCCAATCATAGTAGAAGTCGATGCGCTCGGCCTTGGGCTGGAGCCGGTTTGCGATCTCATCCAGCTTGTTCATGATCGGCCGATAGACCGGATACGCGTAGCCGTCGAACACCGGAAGCTCGGCCCAGATCCCGGTCGCTTTCACCTCCGGATTGAGCAGATCGCCGACGCGGTGGTAACCGTCCCAGACGATCTCTTCCACTGTCGGCGGCCATACCTGGGTCTCCCCCAGACTGAGGCACGACCCCGTGATGCCGGGGACCAGAATGATCGTCTCCATCGACACCTCCCTGGTGCTGACACCGACCGCGCGGACCTATCGGTCGCCGGTACGTTGTTGCCGCAAGGAAGCTATGTGCATTTCCGGATGAAGACAATCGAAAGTTGAACCCGCTGCCTGCGGCTAGCGGGGCGATCGGAGCGCTGTGGATGAAGCACGGTCGAGCGCCTCGGAGACCCAATCCTCGCGACGCCGCGCGTTGCGTCTCGCCGTAGACGCGGGCCAACAGCGTGCTCAAGCATCACAGATCGACTCTGACCTCGACCGCATCAGGGTTTTTGGCTTCGCCATATCGCTTGATCACAATGCTACCCCGCGTCAGTGGAAACGCCTTCAGGATCGGCGCGATGACACCGAACAGCTGATCGGCGTCGGGACCGTACATGAAGAGTACACAGCGTCCGCCGCCGAACTCGTCGCCGTCGAACTCGCCGACTCCGTGATGGTCGATCGCCTGCTGCAGCTTGGCTGTCAGATCGGCGATCTCTGCGCATTCGCGCTTCGACCCGAAGGAGCCTTCTCTCAAGGGAATATAGGCAATGACAGCCTGCTCCATGCGCCGTTCCAATCAGATGCTGACGGTACAATGTAGCACGCGTCGGGCGGATGAGCGAAGGGCAATCAGCTACTGCACGTGATCGGCGTGCTACGGTCCGTTGACGCTCCTACTTCCTCGTCATATCCATCACCCATGCCCGCTGCTCTTCCGTATCCGGCACGGGCACGCCGCGCTTCGGCTCGCAGGGACAGCGCGGTCGGGGATCGGGAACGACAGGAAGGCCATGCCTTGCAACTGGCACGGCGCCGCCTCGCGCTGCAGTCCGAGGTCGTGAACCTCAGCAGGCTGACGACGAGGGCAACCCCTTGCTCGCCCAGGCGCGGATCTCGTCGTCGAGCCAGTCTCCGGCCCGCGGCCGCGCTGCGATGGCAAGGCGGCCGGTGATGGGGAGGCCGATCCAGTGCAGGCGGGACATGGGGATGATCCTCGTCAGTGAACGTCATCCGGATGAGCGAAGCGACGTCCGGGCTGACGCTGCCGGCCACAATTGGGCACTCATGACAGCTGGCCGGCTTTGCGCTAATCTGCGTCCATGAAGACCAAAAAGCTCACAGATGTTCTCGAACGCGTCGAGGCTTGGCCGGCCGAGCTGCAAGACGAGCTTGCCGAGATGGCGCTCGAAATCGAGGCTGGCGTGACCGCTGGCGAATATCGGCCGAGCGATCTCGAATTGGCCGGCATCGATCGTGGCCTCCACGCCGCCAACGAAAGGCGCTTCGCCAGCGAGGAAGACGTCGAAGCCGCGTTCGCCAAATTCCGCCCCCGATGAGGGTCGTCTACACAGACGAAGCCCTCAGGGATCTCGCAGACATTGCCGAATGGCTCGCCGATCATTATCCAGCCGCCGCGCCGGCCGTCGCTCGGCGCATCAAGCGTGTCGTGGCCCATATTGGCCGATGGCCGTCGAGCGCACGTCGTGTCGTCGATCGCCCAGATGTCCGCGCAGCCCCGCTCGGTCGCTATCCCTATAAGATATTCTATCGTGTCAATGATGATACGGTCGAGATACTGCACATCCACCATGCCGCGCGGCAGCCATGGACCTCACAGACGTGAGCTTCGGCAGGCCGAAGCAGTCTACGATGGTGTGGGCAAACAGGCGCATGCGACGCCGCCGCGTCGCTTCGTGCCGACCACATTCCAGGCGGTGCCAATGATAAGGCCCGCGCCGCCTTGCGGCCGCCCTTTGCCACCACGAATCGGAGTTCGAATCTGCGCAATGATGTCGGCGGGCTGCCCCGCCTCACGACGCCGCGCGTTGCGCCTCGCCATAGACCCTGGCCAGCAGGGTGCGCGCGGTGTCGCCTGGCTGCAGCGCGGCGACGGTGACGGAGGGCTCCGTGCGCGTGTCGCGCTTGCCGTGGGAGGTGTGGCGCATCACGCTGGAGAGGCGGCGCGCGATGGCGTGGGCTGAGCGCAGGTCGGTTTCGGCGAACACGACGACGACGGAGCCGTTGTCCTCGTGGGTGCCGAAATCCATCCGCCGCATCAGGCGGCTGATGATGCGGGCGCCGTCATATTGCGCGCGCGGGTTGACCGGATCGAAGGCGAAGCGGGCGACGGCGAGGCTGCCGCCGTTCTTCTGGGTCTGGCTGACCGCGGTGGCGAAATCGCGCGCGAATGCGCTGCGAGTCAGCAGGCCGGTCCGCGGGTCGAGCATGCCGCCGGCTTCGATGGCGCGCAGGGTGCGATTGAGCCTGGTCTCGAACGCATGCTGCCGGATCAGGGGCAGGGCGCTGGCCGCGATGCGCCGCGGCTCGCCGGCGATGATCTCGAGATTGGCGAGTTCCTGAAGCGGGGCCGGCTGGTTGGCGGTGACGATCACGGCGAGGTTGCGGAAGCGCGTATCCTCGGCAAGCACCGCGAGGAACGCGTCGACCACGCGCGGTGAAAAACCTTCGCCCAGCACGATGCCGTCGATGTCGCGGCTCGACAGATGCTTGGCGGCGACCTCGATGCTCAGCGCGCCGACGACGGCGATGCGCTCGCCGAGCGCGACCGACAGCCCGGGAAGCGAGGCGCCGCGGCCGAGCAGCAGCACCGTCGCGTCGTCGAGCGGGTCGCTCTCGGGCAACGTCGCCTCCGGCGCCTTCTTCTCGTCGAGCCGGCGCAGCACTGTCGTGTGCAGCGTGCGGACGCGCAGCGCCGCGCGCAGGCGCGCCAGCAGGCGGTCGGTATCGTCGCTACCGTGCAAAGGGATGGCGTTGTCCGGCAGAGCCGTATCGCCCGGCGCGATCGCCATCATTGGAATATAGGGTTTGCGCGCACTCACTTGTCGCGACAGCGCGGCGACGTCCGCCGCGTCGGCGCCGTCCATCACGGCCAGCACCGCAGCGGGTTGGACCCGCGACACGGCCGCTGTCGCATCGGCCCATCGGGTTTCGGCTGTGGGAAGGATTTGCGCCGCTGCGAGGGCCGCGATCAGCGAAGGCCGCGTGGCATGAGAAACGATGAGGAGCGGGCCTTGTTGGGACATCCAGGAACTCAGGATACGCTGACGACGACGCGCGATCCTAGGTCCCTGATGTTAACGCGGCGTCAACACTGTTCCGAACGCCTCGGTTGCCGTTCGTTCGATCGCGACAACAGATTCGACGCGGCCATTTCAGCCGCCCGAGCTGGCGCGGTCGCGGAAGGCCTCGACCATCAGAGGATTGAGGCCGAGTTCGGCCAGCGCTTCGCGCGCGCGGGCATTGTCCATCGCGCGGCCGGCGAGCCGGTGACCGCTGAGCCGGTCGGGCAGGGCCGTCAGCAGCGCGCCCTGGCCGAGGCGGCGCGACCATTCGTGCAGATCCTGCGCGAGGAAGCGGTAGCCGCCCACGGCCATCACCCCGGCGGGCGGCGCCGTGATCGAGATTGTGTCGTGGGCCCGGTCGAGGCGTACGGCGTATTCGGTGTCGACGAAATCGCGCGGCGGCGCGGGCATCAGCGAGTCGCTCGGCGGCGACGGCGGCGCGTAGGCGGCAAGCACGACCATCGGCCCGCGCAGGCCGAGCGTGCCCTTGGGCGTCACCACGATCTCGCCGGAGATCGACGATCCCGGCTGCTCGCGCGGCGCGCCCTGGCGCCCGGGCTTGACCGGCCCCGGCAGGCCGTCGGCCGAGGTGCGGCGCACGGCGAACAGGCCGGCTTCACCGAACAGATAGACATCGGTCAGCTCGATATCGCGCGTGCTCCAGGACGGGCTCGACGCGACCTGCTCGGGCGCACGCCACATTCCGAGCACGTAACGCAGGTTCGGCAGCCGGGCCGCGAGGTCACCCTCGTCGAGACGCAAGGCGAGTTGCGCCGGTGCGATCAACGTATCGCAGGCCAATTCCGCGAGCTGCTGGTCGAGCGCATCGGCGTCGAACGGGTGGTGCAACGCAAGGGTGCCGCCTGACAGCAGCCACGTCACGACGGAGGCTGCGAGACCGGCGAAGGATGACGGCAGAAACGCCGACATCATGTTCACGCCCTGCGGCAGATCGCTCTCGAGCGAGATCGCGAGCCCGCCGGCGATCAGGCTGAGATGGGTGCGCGGCACGGCGCGGAAGCCGTCGGCGGTGACGTCGAACGAGACGATCGCGGCCTTGCGGCCGTCGGGCATGATCCCCCGCGTCGTGCGCGACGGCTTGGCGATCGACTGATCGAGCGAGTACATGCCCTCGGGCAGGTCGGAGCCGAAGCCGCAGACGTGGCGGATCGAGAACGCCTCGGCTGCCGCGTTCATCGCTAGGTCGGCGTGGATCACGCCGTCGATCTTCGACATCGTGACGATCGCCCGGGCGCTGGTGCGGTTCAGCGCCGCCACCAGCTCGGACTGCCGCCACAGCAGCGGGAACAGGGCAACGACCAGGCCGGCGCGATGCGCGGCCAACACGGTCAGCACGAACTCGATGGTGTTGGGCAATTGGACCGCGATCACCGAATGCGCGGGCAGGCCGGCGTCGATGAAATGCGCCGCCAGCGCCGAGATCACGCGATCGGCTTCCGCATAGGTGAGTCGCATCGGCGGCCGGCCGGTGACGCGCTGCTTGTTGATCGGATCGATCAACGCAACCGCATCCGGCTTGCGCGCCAGGATGCGTTGAAACAACGCGTCGAGCGTCGGCGACGTATTGGCCTGATTCACCTGTTGCCCCGTACTTTCACGGACCCGGCCAAAACCAATTTGTCCCCAGACCAACTGCCCCGGTTGGTCATTTGGGTGCCGGCTCCGGCCGCTGCCACCAGCTCTCCGGGAGTGCTCCCGTCAAAGCTGTCCTCTTTGGCCGTTCTATACGATTCCACCGAGCAATCCATTCCTCGGCGGCATTGAGCACTGGAATAGCGTAGAATCCCGCCATCAGGGTACGGTCCAACGCGCGAACCGTCGAGATAAATTCCGTCCTGTCGCGGGCCCGCAACAGCGCGGCGATCATGGCGTCGACGGCCGGGTCCTTGGCGCCCATGTAGTTCCGCGTGCCGGTCCGGTCGGCGGCCTCGCTGCCCCAGTAGAACGCCTGCTCGTTGCCGGGCGACAGCGACTGGTCCCAGCGGTTCTGGATCATGTCGAACTCGAAGCTCAGGCGCCGCTGGTCGAACTGGACGGGATCGACCACCCTGATCGACGCATTGATGCCGGCGCGCTTGAGGCTGCCGGCAAAGGCCAGCGCAATGCGCTCCTGATCGCGTGTCGTGACCAGGATCTCGAAGGCGAGCGGCTCCCGGGTCGTCCGGCGGCGCAACACCGTGCCGTCCAGCCCGTAGCCGGCCTCGGCCAGCAGATCGAGCGCGGCCTTCAATGTGGCGCGGTCGCGCCCGGAGCCGTCGCTGACTGGCAGGCGGTAGCTGCCGTCCATGATGTCGGCCGGGATCTGCGCTGCGAACGGTCGCAACAGCTCGCGCTCGGTCACATCGGCTGCGCGCCCATAAGCCGACAGCTCGGAGCCGGCGAAATAGCCGCCGTTGCGGCGGTACAGGCCGAAGAAGTAGTTGCGGTTGATCCATTCGAAATCGAACAGCAAGGTCAGCGCGCGGCGGACCCTGAGGTCGGCGAACACCGTGCGCCGGGTGTTGAACACCAGGAACTGCGAGGGTTGCGGCATTCCGGAGGTGACGCTGTCGCGGATCACCTCACCGCTGCGCGCCGCCGGAAAATCATAGCCGTCGTGCCAGCGCAGCGGCTCGGTTTCGACCCGGAAGTCGTACAGGCCGCGCTTGAAGGCCTCGAACTGGCCGTTGGACTCGCGATAATAGTCGAGCCTGACCTCGTCGAAGTTCCACAATCCGCGGTTGACCGGCAGGTCGAGTCCCCAATAGTCGGGGTTGCGGGTCAGGGTGACGCTTGCGCCGGGCCGCACCGCCGTCACGCGATAGGGCCCGGAGCCGAGCGGTGCCGCCATCGTGGTGTCCTCGAAGGTCGCGACGTCGGTGGCATGCTCCGCCAGAATCGGCATCAGGCCGAGAATCAGCGGCAGCTCGCGATCTTCCGTGCCGCCGAAATCGAATCGGATCGTCGTGGGATCGAGCACCTCGGCCTTGGCGACCTTGCCGTAGAACTGCCGGTGGTTGGGCCGGCCGTGATCGCGCAGCAGGGCAAAGGAGAATGCGACGTCCTCGGCGCGCACCGGCTGGCCATCGGAGAATCGGGCGCGGGGATCGAGATGGAACGTGACATAGGTGCGGCGGTCATCGGTCTCGACACCGCGGGCCAGGAGCCCATACAGCGTGAAAGCCTCGTCATTGCCACGCGTGAGCAGGCTTTCAACCACATGGCTGCGGATTTGCTGCACTGCGACGCCGCGAACGATGAAGGGATTCAGGCTGTCGAAGGTGCCGAGCAGTCCCCACACGAGACGGCCGCCCTTGGGCGCATCCGGGTTGGCGTAGGGCATGTGGTCGAAATCGGTCGGCAAGGCCGGATTGCCGTGCATGGCAATCGCCGCAGTTTCGGCGGCATGTGCACTGCAAGTGTAGACCTGCGGCAACAACGCCAGGATGACGGCGATCCATGCCACCGCGGCGAGGAACATGCGCTGCAGCATCAGGATCGGGGCGCAAGCATTTGATTCGGAACGGGCCACTCGGGGCTTTTACCACAGGCTCGCCCGCGCTAGACCGCGGCTTAGACATGGTCTCGCGGCATTGATCTTTCCGCGCACCGCGTTATGAAGGCGGGCGATTGAGCAGGGCGGCAACGCCTGTCACTTAACCGCCTCATTTCCTGAGGAGACAGCCGCTTCAACGGCTTGGTGTGGCGCCTTTGGCGGTCTCGGGCGCTGCCGTTCAGAAAGGGTTTTCCGCAATGAATTTCCGTGACTTGGCCTCGTCGGTTGGGCCGCGTGGGCGGCTCGTCGCCCTGCTGGCGGTCACCGCGCTGGCCGTTCCCTTCGCTTCGGCAGCGCAGGCGCAGGCTCCGGCGCCTGCTGCGCCCAAAGCGAAGGCTCCGGCTGCCGCCCCCAAGGCTCCCGCTCCGGCCGCGCAGGCCCCCGCCGCTCCTCCCGCCGCCGGCCAGCCGCAGCAACAGGCCCAGCAGGAGATGCCGCAGCTGATCTACGCGCCGTGGACCAAGTTCTGCCTGAAGGGGCAGGACGCCAATGCCAAGCAGGTCTGCTTCATCGGCAAGGATGGCCGCATCGAGTCCGGTCAGCCTGTGGTTGCAGCCGTGATCATCGAGCCCGAAGGCGAGCCGAAGAAGATTCTGCGCGTGACCCTGCCGCTCGGCATGCAGCTGCAGCCCGGCACCCGCATCGTGGTCGATCAGAACCAGGCGCTACAGAGCGGCTACGTCATCTGCTTCCAGAACGGTTGCATGTCGGACTACGAAGCGACTCCGGACTTCCTGGCCAGCCTGAAGAAGGGCCAGAACCTCTACGTCCAGGCGATCAACTCGAACGGCACGGCACTAACCTTGCCGCTGCCGCTGCAGGAAGGCGGCAGCAGCTTCGCCAAGGCCTATGACGGCCCGCCGACCGATCCGAAGGAGTTCGAGAAGACCCAGCAGAAGCTGCAGGAAGAGCTGCAGAAGCGCGCCGAGGAGCAGCGCAAGAAGCTCGAGCAGACTCAGCCGCCGGCGAAGCAGTAACGCTCGTCGCAGCCGGGACATCCGAGAAACGAAAAGCGCTCCGATCGGGGCGCTTTTTTTGTCGGCAGCGATCGTCGACGGTAGCGATTGCGCGAATGAGCCGGGCCTTAATCCAGCTCGGCCGGGCGAGGCCGACGCGAGCCTGCGCGGGCTCCCTCAGTTCAGCAACGGATTGCGTGGCCGGTAGCCGCCGGACTTGTCCTTGATGAAGATCTCGGCAACCTGGGAGTGTCGGATCGGTTCGCCTGATTCGTCCGGAACGAGATTCTGCTCGGAGACATAGGCGACGTATTCGGACTCCGCGTTCTCAGCCAGCAGATGGTAGAACGGCTGGTCCTTGTGCGGACGAACCTCCTCGGGGATCGAGAGCCACCATTCCTCGGTGTTGTTGAACTCGGGGTCGATGTCGAAGATCACGCCCCGGAACGAGAACACCCGATGCCGGACGATCTGGCCGATCTGAAACTTGGCAGTTCGCGCTTTGATCATGCTAGTCGAATAGACCAGGATTGAGGCCGATGCTAGTGCCCCACGGGCGGATTTAATCTAGACAGCGCTGATTCGGCGCCGTTCCGCGCCCGCGTCCCAGGCCCGCACCGGGTCAGCCCGACGAGACCCATGTTCGACATTCTCAACCTGGCGTTGCCATATTTCGGCGTCGTTTTCATAGGGTTCGCCTGCGGTAAGTGGAAGAGGCTGCCGGAGGCCGGCCTGTCCTGGATGAACTTCTTCCTGCTCTACGTGTCGCTGCCGGCCCTGATGTTCAACCTCATCGCCCGCACGCCATTTGCGGAGCTGAGCAACCCTCCCTTTCTGGTTGCAACGACGCTCGCGACGATGCTCACCTTTACCCTGGCGCTCGTCCTCGGCAAGGTGATCGGCCGGCTGTCGTTGCGCGAAGCGACCATGGCCGGGCTCGCAGGCGGCTACGGCAATATCGGCTACATGGGGCCGGGGCTCGCGCTCTCCGTACTCGGCGCCAAGGCGGCGGCGCCGACCGCGCTGATCTTCTGTTGCGACAGCATCTTCCTGTTCTCGATCGTGCCGCTGCTGGTGGAACTCACCGAGCGCGACCATGCCTCGCTCTGGCATGTACTGCGGACCGTGCTGCGCCAGATCCTGCAGAATCCGCTGCTCATGGCGACGGCAGCCGGCATCGGGGCCGCGGCATTCCAGCTCCATCTGCCGATCGCTGTCGACCGCACCGTGCAGTTCCTGCAGAACGCCGCGGCGCCGACGGCGCTGTTCGCGCTCGGCGTCACCGTGGCACTCCGCCCGTTCGAGCGCCTGCCATGGGAGGTGCCGGTGCTGACGGTGGTGAAGCTCGTCATTCACCCGCTGATATCGTTTGGGCTGATGCTGCTGTTCGGGCCGTTCGCGCAGCCCTGGGCCGCGACCGCGGTGCTGATGGCGGCATTGCCGCCGGCGCTCAATGTGTTCGTCATCGCGCGCCAGCACGACAGCTGGATCGAGCCGGCCTCATCGGCGGTGCTGGTCGGCACCTTCGCCTCGGTGGTCACGCTGACCAGCGTGATGTGGCTGATCCAGAGCGGTCGCCTGATGTTTCCCTGACGTGCGGTTTCCCTGATCGCCGTCAGCCGGCCTTGCGCGACGTGCGCCAGGACGGTGCCAGGCCCTCGCGCATCGCCAGCCGCCGCAGCGGGCCGATGCCGCCGATCATGTGCATGCCGACGGCGCGCAGCGACTGCATCGGCAGGAAATCGCTGAGCAGGGAGCGGTTGGCGACGTCGATGACGAAGGTGCGGCTCAGGATGTCGGCGCGGCGCGCAGCGCCGTAGCGTGCAATCACCTGCGGCGCGCCCACATCCTCACCGGCCGCCTTGGCGTTGCGCACGATGTCGGCGAGGTCGATGCCGTCGCGCAGGCCGAGGTTCAGGCCCTGCGCGCCGATCGGCGGCACCACATGCGCGGCCTCGCCGATCAAGGCAATGCGGTTCTGAGCGTAGCGATGCGGCCGTTCGATCGCGAGCGGAAACAGGTGCCGTCCCGGCTCGACTTGCACGCGGCCCAGAATCGAATGCGACTGCCGCTCGGCGGCCGCCGACAGGGCGTCGTCGTCGAGGGCGAACAGCCGGTCGGCCTCCTTCGGCGCCGCGACCCAGACGACGCTGCAGCGATCGCCCGGCAGCGGCACGAAGACGCACGGTCCGTGCGGCGTGTGGAACTCCGTCGACGCATTGTGATGCGGCCGCGCGTGGGTGATGTTGAAGGTCAGCGCGGACTGCTGCAGCGTGCGTCGGCCGACGCCGATGCCGGCCGCCTCGCGGCACAGCGAATGGCGGCCATCGGCGCCGACCACGAGCTGGGCGGTCAGCACGCGGCCGGATGCTGTGGTGACCGTCACCCCCTCGGCGTCGGTGCGGACGCTCTCGGCGTCTTCGGCAACCCGCGTCAGTTCGCCTGTCTCGCTCGCGCGCTGCTCCAGCGCCTCGACCAGAACCGCGTTGGCGATGTTGTAGCCGAACACGTCAAGACCGATCTCGTCGGCCATGAAACGCACCTCCGGCGCGCGGATCAGGCGGCCGGTATCATCGACCAGCCGCATCGTCTTCAGGCCCGCAGCGCGATCGCGGCACGACGACCAGACGCCGATCTCGTCGAGGAAGTCGACGGAGCCGCCGAGCAGGGCGGTGGTGCGGTTGTCGGCATAGGGAGCCTGCCGGGCAACGAGGGCCGTGCGGGCGCCGGTCTGTGACAGCGCAATGGCGGCCGCGAGCCCCGCCGGTCCGCCGCCGACGACGATGACATCGAAGCTGGTGTCTGCATTGGTCATACCGGAACATTTGACGTTCCCGCGCTCTTTTTCAAGAGCCGCGCGGACGCCTGCGCGGCGCATCGTCGCAATCGCGGATATGCAATTGCCCGCGATTCCTGATAGCACTGGCGCTGCATGGATCAGTTGAGACCAGAGAGCGCCATATCGGCCACGCCGGCGCATCGCGCCGCCGCCATGTCGGTGCACGTCTTCACCGCGCTCGGCGCCGGCGTCGCGCTGCTCGCCATGCTGCAGGCGGTGCGCGAGCACTGGACCGCGATGTTCTGGTGGCTCGGCCTGGCGCTCATCATCGACGGCATCGATGGGCCGTTGGCGCGCCGGCTCGACGTCGGCCACGTCCAGCCGGACTGGTCCGGCGACGTGCTCGATCTCGTGGTGGATTTCACGACCTATGTGTTCGTGCCGGCCTATGCGATCACCGCGAGCGGCATGCTGCTGCCGCTGGCTGCGCCCGTGATCGGCGTCGGCATCGCGGTGACCGGGGCGCTGTATTTCGCCGACCGCCGGATGAAGAGCGACGACAATCATTTTCGCGGCTTCCCCGGCCTGTGGAACATCGCTGCGTTCTATTTGTTCCTGCTGCAGCCGCCGCCGCTGCTCGCGACCCTCGGCCTCGCGATCCTGATCGCGCTGACCTTCGTTCCGTTCCATGTCATTCACCCGGTGCGCGTCGAGCGTCTGCGCTGGCTGACGCTGCCGCTGGTCGCGCTGTGGGGCGTGCTGGTGATCTACGCGCTCAGCATGAATTTTGCCGTGAGTCCGGTCGTCACGGCGGTGCTGTGCGCCATCGGCCTGTACATCGTCGCGAGCGACTCCGCGATCCGCCTGTTGAGATCCTTGAAAGCATGATCGACCTCCTGACCAGCCCTGAAGCCTGGGCCGCACTGCTCACTTTGACCGCCCTCGAGATCGTTCTCGGCATCGACAACGTCATCTTCCTGTCGGTGATCACCTCGCGCATCCCGCAACCGCAGGCGACCCGCGCGCGGCAGATCGGCCTCGCGCTGGCGCTGGTCTTCCGCATCCTGCTGCTCAGCGTGCTGGTCTGGCTGATCGGCCTGACGCAGCCGGTGTTCTCGATCCGCGGGCTCGGCTTCTCGTGGCGCGACATCATCCTGATCGCCGGCGGCCTGTTCCTGATCGCAAAGGCCACGCACGAGATCCATGGCGAGGTCGAGGCCCGCGAGGACGACGGCCCGCAGAGCGGCGGCGGGAACAAGTTCTTCTGGGTGATCGTGCAGATCATCGTCATCGATCTCGTGTTCTCGCTGGACTCGATCATCACCGCGATCGGCATGGCGAAGGACCTCGAGATCATGATCGCCGCGGTCATCATCGCCGTGATCATCATGTACGTGTCCTCGGGACCGGTGGCGCGTTTCGTGGCGAACCATCCGACCACCAAGATGCTGGCGCTTGCCTTCCTGGTCCTGATCGGCGTCGCGCTGGTCGCCGACGGGTTCGAGTTCCACATCCCGCGCGGCTACATCTATTTCGCCATCGTCTTCGCTTTGGCCGTCGAGGCCTTCAACGTGATGGCATCGCGCAACCGCAGGAAGCGCAAGGCGTGACGAGCTGAGTTGACAACGCCGTCGTGATCGCCTTCGCTTTTGCCACAGCCGCGCCTGCGGCCGTGGTCCGGCTCGTTCGACAGGGCCGGATCTGCGATAAGAATCAGGGTTGTTGAGCGTTCTGAGGTCGGATTCCCGGGTCCGGCCACGGCGAGTCCGAAGAGGAGACGGCGGGATGGCCAAGGCGGTGCGCGTGCACAAGGTGGGAGGCCCCGAGGCGCTCGTCTATGAACCGGTCGATCTGGCCGCCCCCGGCCCGGGCGAGGTCCGCATCCGCCAGCACGCGATCGGACTGAACTTCATCGACGTGTATTACCGCACCGGCCTCTACAAGGCGCCGGGCCTGCCGTTCATCGCCGGCAACGAGGCGGCCGGCGAGGTGATCGCGGTCGGGCCGGGCGTGACCAACTTCCATCCCGGCGATCGCGTCGCCTACTACGAGAATCTCGGCGGCTACGCGACCGAGCGCAACATCGGCTGGCAGCGCCTGGTCAAGCTGCCCGACCACATCACCTACGAGCAGGGCGCCGTGCTGATGCTCAAGGGGCTGACGGTGTGGTATCTGCTGCACAAGACGTTCAAGGTCGAGCCGCATCATCGCGTGCTGATCCACGCCGCAGCCGGCGGCATCGGCCTGCTCGCCTGCCAATGGGCGCGCGCGCTCGGCGCCCATGTCATCGGCACCGTCGGCTCCAAGGCCAAGGCCGATCTCGCACTGGCCAATGGCTGCGATCACGTCATCCTCTACAACGAGGAGGACTTCGTCGCGCGGGTGAGGCAGATCAGCCGCGGCGAATTGTGCGACGTGGTCTATGACGGCGTCGGCAAGTCGACCTTCCCCGGATCGTTGTCCTGCCTGAAGCCGCGCGGCCTGTTCGTCAGCTTCGGCAACGCCTCGGGGCCGGTGCCGCCGTTCTCGATCGCCGAACTGAACAGTCATGGCTCGCTGTTTGCCACCCGGCCGAAGCTCAACGACTATATCGGCAAGCGCTCCGAGTTGCTGGAGGGCGCGGACACGCTGTTCTCGGCTATCATCAGCGGCAAGCTGCACGTCCCGATCAACCACGCCTATGCGCTGAAGGATGCGGCCAGGGCGCACGCTGATCTCGAAGGCCGCGCCACCACCGGCGCCTCGATCCTGAAGCCGTGATTGTCGACTAGGTCGGGTCGCCGATCCTCGCCGCGCCGTCGGCGGCACGGCTCCACAGCATCGCGTTGACTTGGCCTGCCGTCGGCTGTGCGATCCGGGCCGGCGCCAGACTGTCCTTGCCGTCGAGCCAGGCGCGCTCGCGCTCCGGAGCGCCGAGGGCCAGCACGAGGCCCTGGTTCAACTCATACAGGTGGGCGGCAAGGCCGGCCTCCGCGAGGGCCGCCCTCAGCGCATCCTGAATCAATCCGCGCAGGGCGACATGAGGTGCCGAGATCGGGACCTCGACATCACGTCCCGCCATCGCCTGGATGCAGGCGCGCCGATCGAACGACGCATGCCCGCGGCAGGCTAGGGGACGTGCGGGGTGGATGATACAGGCGCCGCGCACCGCGAAGGGGCAGGGCTGGCGCAACGCCATCCGCTCGGTCTCGCCCAAGCCCCGCGTCGCGCGATTGGCGAGTTCGACTCGGCGTGACAGCGGGCCGAGTGCCGTTGCCGGCATCTGCGCGTCGATCTGGCGGATGTAGCGGGCGAGCAGAAAGATTTCGGGCGCCGTCGCGGTGACACGCAGTGCACAGCAGGCGGGGCAGCCCTTCGTGCATGCCAGCGCCGGCAGATGAGCCGACTGCGCGCCGATATTGGCCTCGAACAGGTTGAACGCCTGATCGGTCAAGGCTTCGACCGCCGGCCCTGATCCGGGCAAGTTGGCGAGAAGGACACGAAAGCTCTGCTGCAATTCGCCGAAGACCGATTGCACCATGCCGTTCTCCCGTCCCGCCGTGACATCATGATCGACCGCGGCGGACCCGGCCCACCGCGGTCGACAGGGATGAGGCCGAGAGGACGCCCGCTGCCTCATCCAGACTGGCTCCGATGTCAGGCGGCGACGTCCCTCAGAATCGCTTCGAAGCAGGGACGGGGGATCCGGAAAAAGCCCCGGCCGCCCGCGAAGGTCTGATAATGCGGGCGCGCCAGTTGCAGCAGGCGCTCATACCATTGGTTGGCGGTCAGGCCGGCCGGCTTCTCGCCGATCGAGTTGATGTCGGAGTTCGGGAAGAAGCGAACGTGGATCAGCACGTCCTCAGTGGCGGCGGCCGGCGCGATGTGGCTCCTGGTCCCTTCGACGGGCAGCACCCGAGCCAGATTGTCTCTCGCCATTCTTGCATCTCCTTGTGTCGTGCCGACCTCGTCGTCGGCGGAATGAACATCAGCTTGGTCCCGGCAAGCCTCGTCCCTCCGAGCTGATCACATCCCGTCCAACGCTGTATCCTTTCGAATACAACGTAAGTCATCGGATCGCAGGTATTTGGCCATGGCAGGATCGTTGTTCAGGGGGCGGACTGTCTTTGATCCAAATCAATCGAAGCGACAGCAGGGCGTCATGTTCGTTGCCCCGTCCGTGGGCAGTCGAGACGCAGGCTTCTCCATCGGACAAGCCTGCGTCATGCACCATGATGCATCAGGCCACGCAGCGTGCAGCGCCGACCTTGGTCAGGATGCCGTCGAGCGTGTCGGTCATGGCCGCGATCTCGTCGCGGGTCACGTTGAGGGCCGGCATGAAGCGCAGCGTGTCCGGTCGCGGCGCATTCAGCAGCAGGCCGAGCTCGAAGGCATGGGCGACGATCGCCGGCGCGATCGGCCTGACGACGTCGAGCGCGAGCAACAGGCCACGACCGCGCACCTCGCCGAGCCCATGGCGCGCCGAGATGCGCTGCAGCTCGCTTTCCAGATAGATGCCGTTGTCCACGACGCCTTTCAGAAAATCCGGCTTCGCGACAACGTCGAGCACGGCAAGCCCGGCCGCACACATCAGCGGATTGCCGTTGAAGGTGCCACCTTGATCGCCATGCTCGAAGCAGGACGCCGCCTCCGTTGCCAGCAATGCAGCGAGCGGGACGCCGCCACCGATGCCCTTGCCGAGCGTCATGACGTCCGGAAGGACGTCGGCGTGCTCATAGCCGAACAGTTTTCCGGTCCGGCCCATGCCGGTCTGGATCTCGTCAACGATGAGGAGCAGCCCATGCCTGGTCGTCAGCGTCTGCAATTGCTGCAGGAACTTGGCGGTTGCGGGCCACACGCCGGCTTCGCCCTGGATCGGCTCCAGCATGATCGCGACCGTATTGTCGGAGATCAGCGCCTCGACCGAGGCGATATCGTTCAGGCGGGCCTTGGGAAAGCCGGGCACCTTCGGCTCGAACAGCGGCTCGAACGCCTTCTTGCCCGAGGCCGACATCGTCGCCAGCGTGCGGCCGTGGAAGCCGCCCTCGAAGGTGATGATCTCGTAGGCGCCGTTCTTGCGCAGGGCACCGTATTTTCGCGCCAGCTTGATGGCGCCCTCATTGGCCTCTGCGCCGGAGTTGGTGAAGAACACCTGGTCGAAGCACGAGCGCTGGGTAAGCGCCTTGGCCAGTTGCAGACTGGTGTCGTTGAAATAGGCCGGGCTCGGCGTGATCAGCCGGGAGGCCTGGTCGCCGAGCGCCTTGGCAAGCTCCGGCGGCGCATGGCCGAGCGCGTTCACGGCCCAGCCCTGGATGAAGTCGAGATAGCGCTTGCCGCCGTCGTCCCACAGCCACGAGCCCTTGCCCTGGACGAACACGGTGCGCGGACGCGCCGTGATCTCCATCAGGGAGTCATACGGATGGGAGGCGGTCAGCATGTTCAGTCTCCTATGGTCAGGGGGAAAACGATGGGCCGAAAAGCGAAAAGGCCGCTCCTTTGCGGGAGCGGCCTTTCGAAAACCTGAGCTGATGAGCTAGCTGATCAGCAACGTCTTCGGACATGGCGCGCCCCGGCATCGTCACGGCGGTGACGACGGCAAACGGCGGCGCGGCGGTTGGTCCGGTTGAAGATCATGCGGCGCCCATACAGGTAAATTGCGGCCGGTGTCAAGACGCCGGTCGCCAGCGGTTCGGGATCGATCCGCCTCCTCAGCCCGTGCGCTGACCGCACCGGGCGTTCGGCTCGCAACGGTTAGTTACAATTTTACCAAACATTTAGCCGCTGCGTTTACCATCCGCCTCAGCCAGAATTTTCAAGCGCTCAGAACAGGCGATGTCCAACCCCCATCTCACGATCGCCGAGGAAGTGCAGGCGGCGATTGCCACCGGCTCAGCCGAACGCTGCTCCGGCGTGGCCGCGCGGGTCGCATCCCTGTTCATCGCCACGGCCGGCAGCCTGGACGTCGAGCAGCAAGCCCTGTTCGCGGACGTTTTCGAGCGCCTCGTCAACACGATCGAGCTGCGCGCGCTGGCCGATGTCGGCGCCCGCATCGCGCTCGCCGAGCTCAGCGCCCAGCTCGCGCCGGTGTCGCAGGCACCCGCCGCGGTGATCCGGCGGCTCGCCCATCACGACGACATCACGGTAGCCGGACCCGTGCTATCCGAGTCGCCACGGCTCAGCCCCGAGGATCTGGTCGAAATCGCCGGCAGCCAAGGCGAGAAGCACCTGATCGCCGTCGCCGGTCGCTGGTGGCTGCAGGAGATCGTCACCGACGCGCTGTTGGCGCGCCGCTTTCCGAGTGTCAGCCGCAAGCTGATGAAGAACCCCGGTGCCCGAATCTCGGCGGCCGGCTTTTCGATCATCCTGGCGCAGGCGGAAGGCGATCCCGAACTGGCCGTCGCCACCGGCATTCGCGCCGATCTGCCGGCCGGGTTGCGCCGGACAATGCTGCAGGGCGCAACCGAGGCGGTGAAGGCGCGGCTTCTCGCGGCGGCGCCTCCGCATCTCTATGAGGAAATCCGCGGCGCGATCGCCGCAGCCGCCGCGGGCGCGGAGCGAGGCATGTCGCGTTCGCGCGACTTCGGCAACGCGAAGCTGACGGTGGCGAAGTTGAAGCAGACCGGCAAGCTCAGCGAGGCGCTGCTGCTCGATTTTGCCCGTCAGCGGCGCTATACCGAGACGATCGCGGCCATCGCGGAGCTGGCAAAATGCAGCATCGAGCTGGTGCGGCCGTTGATGCAGAGCCTGCGCAGCGACGGCATCCTCGTGCCGTGCAGGGCTGCCGGGCTGGGCTGGACCACGGTGGCGGCGATCCTCGACAGCCGGTTCGTGTCGGGCGAGACGAAGCCCGACGAACTGATCAAGCTCAAGAACAGATATCTCGAACTGACGGCCGACGAGGCGCGACGGCTGCTGCGGCTGTGGACCATCAGGGCGAGTTCGTCCCCGAAGACGAACTGACCGGGCGCCCGATCAGAACCCGGCCACGGTGGCGTGCAGGTCGTATTCGTCGGCGCGCTCGATCTTCGCCGTGACGATCTCGCCGACCCGCAGCGGCCGCCGGCTGGACAGGTAGACCGCGCCGTCGATATCGGGCGCATCCGCCTTGGAGCGCCCCTTGGCGACGGTCGGGCCGACCTCGTCGATGATGATCTGCTGGCGGGTGCCGACCTTGCGCTTGAGCCTGCGCGCCGAGATCTTCTGCTGGCGCGCCATCAGGGCATCCCAGCGCTCCTGCTTGACGTCGTCCGGGACCTGGCCGGGCAGGGCATTGGAGGTCGCGCCCGCGACGGGCTCGTATTTGAAGCAGCCGAGCCGGTCGATCTCGGCCTCATCCAGCCAGTCCAGCAGGTAGGCGAAATCTTCGTCCGTCTCGCCGGGGAAGCCGACGATGAAGGTGGAGCGCAACGCCAGATCGGGGCAGGTCGTCCGCCACGCCTTGATCCGGTCGAGCGTCTTGTCCTGTGCGGCCGGCCGCCGCATCGCCTTGAGGACGTTGGGGCTGGCATGCTGGAACGGGATGTCGAGATAGGGCAGCACCTTGCCCTCGGCCATCAGGCCGATGACCTCGTCGACATGCGGGTAGGGGTAGACGTAGTGCAGCCGGACCCAGGCGCCGAGATCCCCGAGCTCGCGGGCGAGATCGAGGAAGCGGGCCCTGACGGTGCGGTCCTTCCAGGTGCTTTCGGCGTATTTCAGGTCCAGCCCGTAGGCGGAGGTGTCCTGCGAGATGACCAGCAGCTCCTTGACGCCGGCTGCGACCAGCCGTTCGGCCTCGCGCAGCACGTCGGCGGCCGGCCGCGACACCAGATCGCCACGCAGCTTCGGGATGATGCAGAAGGTGCAGCGGTTGTTGCAGCCCTCGGAGATCTTCAGATAGGCGTAGTGGCGGGGTGTCAGCTTGATGCCCTGGGGAGGCACCAGGTCGAGATGCGGGTTGTGCACTGGCGGCGACGCCCGATGGACGGCGTCCAGTACGCTTTCGTACTGCTGCGGACCGGTGATCGAGAGCACGCCGGGATAGGCCTGCTCGATCTGTTCCGGCTCGGCGCCCATGCAGCCGGTGACGATGACCTTGCCGTTCTCGGCCATGGCCGAGCCGATCGCCGACAGCGATTCCTGCTTGGCGCTGTCGAGGAAGCCGCAGGTGTTGACGATGACGACGTCTGCGCCGTCATGCTGGCGAGCGAGCTCGTAGCCCTCGGCGCGGAGCCGCGTGATGATGCGCTCGGAATCGACCAGCGCCTTCGGACATCCGAGCGAAACAAAGCTGATCTTGGGCGCGGAACCCTGCTGCATCTTGGGACTGCCTGATGGGATGGGCGTCAGCTAGTCCGAATTGCCCAGAAAGACAAGGCTTTAAGGCGGTCGCGTCCATGCTATGGATGAGGGCCCGGATACCTGGTGATCGATGAGCGCCGAGCAATCGCCTAAAATCGTGATCGTCGACGAGAGCCCGATCCGCGCCGCCATCCTGGAGGAGGGGCTGCGGGAAGCCGGTTTTACCGGCGTGGTGCATGTCAGCGAAATGCAGGGTCTGCTGGCGCGGATCTATGCGCTGGATCCGGACGTCATCGTCATCGATCTGGAAAACCCGAGCCGCGACGTGCTCGAGCAGATGTTCCAGGTCAGCCGCGCCGTGCGCCGGCCGATCGCCATGTTCGTCGACCAGAGCGATGCGGCCTCGATCCAGGCCTCGGTGGAGGCGGGCGTGTCCGCCTACATCGTCGATGGGCTGAAGAAGGAGCGGATCAAGCCGATCCTCGATCTCTGCATCTCCCGCTTCAATGCGTTCTCGAAGCTGCAGGACGAGCTCGAACGCACCAAGTCGGCGCTGGAGGATCGCAAGGTCATCGACCGCGCCAAGGGCATTCTGATGAAGATGAAGGGCTTCACCGAAGAGGAGGCCTACGTTCTGCTGCGCTCCACGGCGATGCGCGAGAAGAAGAAGATCGGTGAGATCGCCCAGTCGATCCTGACCGCCTCGGAGATGCTGAAATGACCGGCCCGCTTCGCATTGGCTTCATTCCGCTGGTCGATGCCGCGGCGCTCATCGTCGCCGTCGACAAGGGCTTCACGGTTGCGGAAGGTCTGGATGTCACGCTGGTCCGCGAGGTGTCCTGGTCGAACGTCCGCGACAAGCTCAACATCGGCCTGTTCGATGCCGCGCATCTGCTGGCGCCGGTGGCCATCGCTTCCAGTCTTGGCATCGGCCACGTCAAGGTCCCGATCGTTGCGCCGTTCAATCTCGGCGTGAACGGCAATGCCATCACCGTGACCCCGGCGCTGCATGCCGAGCTGATGGCGCATCTCGACGGCGACCGCTTCGATCCGCTGGCGACGGCGCTGGCGCTGGCGCGGGTCGTTGCCGCCCGCCGCAAGGCCGGCGCAGAGCCGCTGACCTTCGGCATGACGTTCCCGTTCTCGACCCACAACTACCAGCTCCGGTTCTGGATGGCCGCGGGCGGCGTCGACCCCGACGAGGATGTTCGTCTCGTGGTGCTGCCGCCGCCTTACATGGTCGAGAGCATCGCCAGCGGCCATGTCGACGCGTTCTGTGTCGGCGCGCCGTGGAATTCGATCGCGGTCGATCTCGGCATCGGCCACATCCTGCACTTCGTGTCGGATGTTCTGGTCCGGGCGGCGGAAAAGGTGCTCGCGGTCCGGCAGAGCTGGGCCGACACGAATCCGGACGCGCTGGCAGCATTGGTCCGGGCCTGCGGCCGCGCCGCTGATTTCATCGAGCAGAACCATGCCGAGGCGGCGCAGATCCTGGCTCAGCCCGAGCGCATCGGCGTCGATGCCGAGGTGATCCAGCGTACGCTGGACGGACGGCTGAAGATCTCGCCGGACGGCACCTTCCGCGAAAGCCCGCGCTATCTACTGGTGGGCCGGGAAGATGCGGGACGGCCGGAGAAGATCCAGGCCGCATGGCTGTATGCGCAGATGGTCCGCTGGGGCCAGACTGCCCTCAGCGGCGAAGCCCTGAGCACGGCCATGGGCGTGTTCAGGCCCGATATCTACGACGCGGCGATGGGCACGGTCGCCGCCGGCGGGGATGCCGCCATCGGCGCGTTCGCCGGTCCGCCATTTGCGGCCGACGACATCATGGGCCATCTGAAGGCCTTCAAGATCGGCCGCTGGACGCCCTGATGATTCCCCTCCGTGCAGGATCTGGGCATCCGGCGCCGCCGATCAATTTTTGGGCGGCGTGCCCGTATTTCGAGGCGTGAGCCTGCAACCGCGCCTTCATTGATTCGGGCAGCAGCCTGTTTGCGCTCACATTTCTGCCGCTAGGCGGTTGGCACGCAATTTGAATATTGCAGTGCAGTCGGCCGCCATAGATGCCGCCGACTGCAATCCATCTCGGATTTCCGCAGCAACGAAGCTGGTCGGATCGTTCCTCTGAAACGCGCCTCATCGGCGGTTCGGACCACGCGATCCTCATCCCATCCGCAAACGCCAATCGCCGTGGCCGCTGGAGCTTCGTCCGCCATCATGAAAATCGAACCCTTGTCAGTCGACTTCAACGACGAGCAGAAGCGCTATCTCGAGGGGCTGGCTGCCGGCCTCAAGGTCACACTCGCCGGCCGCGGGCAGGCTGCCGCGACCGTGGCGGAGCCGACCGGGCCGGACGCCATCCACATCAAGGCTCAGGACAAGGTCATCGCGTCCGGGCGCAAGCTCGCCGACCAGGAGAAGCTCAAGCGCGAACTGCATCCGTTCGATGCCTATGAGCGGCTGAAAGAGCAGGCCCGCAGCAATGCTGCACCGTCGGCAGCCGACAATTTCCGCTGGCGCTATCACGGCCTGTTCCACGTCGCGCCGGCGCAGGACTCCTACATGTGCCGGTTGCGGATTCCGAACGGCGTGATGAAGCATTGGCAGCTCGCAGGCCTGGCCGATCTGGCCGACCAGCTCTGCGGTCCCTATAGCCACGTCACGACGCGGGCCAACCTGCAGCTGCGCGAGATCCCGCCCAAGCATGCCGTGATGCTGCTGGAAGGTCTGTCGGATCTCGGCCTCACTGCGCGCGGCTCCGGCGCCGACAACATCCGCAACGTGACGGGGACGCCGACCGCGGGCATCGATCCGCAGGAGCTGCTGGACACGCGGCCCTACGCCCGCGAATGGCACTTCCACATTCTCAACGACCGCTCGCTGTACGGCCTGCCGCGCAAGTTCAACGTCGCCTTCGACGGCGCCGGACGGATCGCAGCGCTGGAGGACACCAACGACATCGCGTTCTCGGCCGTCGAGGTGAAGGACGGTTTCGGCGTCGCGCCGGGCGTCTGGTTCAGGCTCGGCCTCGGCGGCATCACGGGCCACAAGGATTTCGCCAAGCCGACCGGGATCATCGTCGAGCCGGAGCGCGCGACCGAGGTCGCCGACGCCATCGTGCGGCTGTTCATCGAGACCGGCGACCGCACCAACCGGCTGAAGGCGCGTCTCAAATACGTGCTCGACAGCATGGGGCACGACAGGTTCATGGAAGCCGTCGAGGCGAGGCTCGGCCGCAAGCTCGCACGTGTCCCCGACGAGGCGCTCGCACCGCGTCCCCAAGCGGATCGCATGGCGCATATCGGCGTGCACCCGCAGAAGCAGCAGGGCCTGAACTGGATCGGCGTCGTGCTGCCGCTCGGCAAGCTGACGGCGGATCAGATGCGCGGTCTCGCCAAGGTGGCTGCGGATCTCGGCGATGGTGAGATCCGGCTCACGGTCTGGCAGAACCTGCTGCTGTCGGGCGTGAGCGACGACAAGGTTGCATTGGCCTGCGCCGCGATCGCGCAGATCGGGCTTTCGACGACAGCCTCGCACATCCGCGCCGGGCTGATCGCCTGCACCGGCAATGCCGGCTGCAAGTTCGCGGCTTCCAACACCAAGCAGCATGCCGCCGAGATCGGTGACTGGTGCGAGACGAGGGTGGACCTCGACACCCCGCTGAACATCCATCTGACCGGCTGCCACCACTCCTGCGCGCAGCACTACATCAGCGACATCGGCATGATCGGCGCGAAGGTGCCGGTCGGGGAGGGCGACGACACCGTCGAGGGCTATCATCTGTTCGCCGGCGGTGGCTTCGGCCCACAGGCCGATATCGGCCGCGAGGTCTATCGCAATCTCAAGGCCGAGGACGCGCCCCGCACGGTCGAGAAGCTGCTCAAGGCCTATCTCGCCCACCGCACCTCACCCGACGAGACCTTCTTGTCGTTCGCCCGTCGCCACGACGGCGAAGCCCTGCGCCAGCTCGCCGAAGCCCAGACGACGTCCGAGGTGTCAGCATGAACCAGATCACGCCCATGTTGAAGATCGAGCCGAAGATCGAGATCATTCCTCCGACCGCGCCGTTCTCCGAGGCGCAGCGCTCCTGGCTCAACGGCTTCCTCGCCGGCGCGCTCGGCCTCGACGGATCGACGGCGCTGTCGCCCGCGCAGAACGGCGCCGTGCTCGCACCCGCAGGCGATGCTGATGACGACGAGGCGCCCTGGCACGACCAGACCATGCCGATCGCCGAGCGCATGAAGCTGGCCGAGGGCCGTCCGTTGCGCCGCCGCCTGATGGCCGCGATGGCGCAGCAGGACTGCGGCCAGTGCGGCTACAATTGCAGCGACTATTCGGATGCGATCGCCAATCGCAGCGAAGCGCGCCTCAATCTCTGCGTCCCCGGCGGCAAGGAAACCGCGCGGATGGTCAAGGCGCTGTATGAGGAGATCGACAAGGCGCCGGCCGCGGCCAAGCCCGCTGCTGCCGCAATGCCGGCCACCGTGTCCGTCGTCGTCACCGAGCCCGGCCGCTCGCGCGACAATCCAGTCGCGGCGACGTTCCTGTCGCGGCGGCTGCTCAACAAGCCCGGCTCGGAGAAGGAGACCTGGCACATCGAGTTTGATCTCGCCGAGGCCGGGCTCGACTATGTCGTCGGCGATTCCTTCGGCATCTTCGCCAAGAACGACCTCGGCCTCGTCGACCAGATCATCGCGCTGCTCGGCGCCTCGCACATGACGCAAGTGAACGGCAAGTCGCTGCGGCAGTGCCTGCTCGAGGACGTCTCGCTGTCGCCCGCGCCGGACTCGCTGTTCGAGCTGATCTCCTTCATCAGCGGCGGCGCGACGCGCGACAAGGCGCGGCGGCTGGCGCAGGGCGAGGATCCCGATGGCGATGCGGCGACGCTCGATGTCATGGCCGTGCTGCAGAAGTTCTCCGGCGTCCGGCCGCATCCCGAAGCCTTCGTGGAAGCCCTGGAGCCGCTGCAGCCGCGGCTGTATTCGATCTCGTCGTCGCACAATGCGACGCCTGGAAAACTGTCGCTGACCGTCGACTGCGTCCGCTACGTCATCGGCAAGCGCAAGCGCCTGGGCCTCGCCTCGACGTTCCTCGCCGAGCGCATCAACCCGGGCGACAAGCTCCACGTCTACGTCCAAAAGGCGCATGGCTTCGCGCTGCCGGCCGATCCGAAGACGCCGATCATCATGGTCGGCCCCGGCACCGGCATCGCGCCGTTCCGCGCCTTCCTGCTCGATCGCAGGGCGACCGGCGCGCCGGGCAAGAACTGGCTGTTCTTCGGCCACCAGCGCAGCGACTGCGACTTCTTCTACGCCGACGAGCTCAACGCGATGAAGACCTCCGGTCTTCTCACGAGGCTGTCGCTGGCGTGGTCGCGCGACGGCGACAAGAAGTTCTACGTCCAGGACCGCATGCGCGAGGTTGGGCGCGAGGTGTGGACCTGGCTCGCCGAGGGCGCCCATCTCTACATCTGTGGCGATGCCAAGCGCATGGCCAAGGACGTCGAGCGGGCGCTGGTCGACATCGTCGCCCATTTCGGCGCGCGGTCGACGGATGAGGCTGTCAGCTTCGTCGCTGACCTCAAGAAGAAGGGCCGGTTCCAGCTCGACGTTTATTAACGAGTCGAAGCGGGTTGGAGCCCTGCGGATAAAATTCTCAGCTGGAACATCGGCTGAGAATTTTTTGGTTCCCCATGGACCCCGGACAGGGGGCTTGTCGTTATTTCGTCGGTTGCCTTGCATCGGGCCGCGAGAACGCTTTTCTCATGGCCGGAACTTCAGGAGACCGGTCATGCGGACGCTATCGACGCCCCTGCGACGGATGCCCCAGGCTCGTGCCATTCGCGAGCGCGGCGCCATGGCCGCGATGGTCGCATTGTACGGTGCACTGGCTCTGATCGCCGCGATCACCTTGGGCATGCCGTTCACGCATCCGTTCTGATCAGCCCGCTGTCTTGAACGGCGCGACGGTAATACCGGCAGCGTCGAGCGCCTTGCGCACCTCGCGGGCGATCTCCACGGCACCCGCCGTGTCGCCGTGGATACACACCGTGTCGGTCCGCATCTTCATGACTTTGCCAGTGACCGAAACGACTGCGCCGTCCTGCACCATGCGCACGACGCGGTCGGCGATCTCCTTTGGATCATGCAGCACTGCGCCCGGCTTGCTGCGCGAGACCAGCAGGCCATTGTCGTCATAGGCACGATCGGCAAACACCTCGTGGGCCATCGACAGGTTCGCCTTCTCGCCGGCCGTCACCAGCTTTGAATTCGCGAGCACGACGAAGATCAGGCTGGGGTCGACGGCCCTGATCGCCTTGGCGATCGCGTTCGCCGTCATGTCGTCCTCGCAGGCGACGTTGGACAGCGCACCATGCGCCTTCACATGCGTAACCTTGTGGCCGGCGGCGGTCGCGATCGCCTGCAGTGCGCCGATCTGGTAGGCGACCAGGTTTTCGATCTCCGATGATTTCAGCCCGGGCACCTGGCGCCGGCCAAAACCGTGCAGGTCGCGATAGCCGGGATGGGCGCCGATGCTGACGCCCTTGGCCTTGGCCATCTCGACCGTCCGGCGCATGATGTCGGCGTCGCCGGCATGGAAGCCGCAGGCGACGTTGACCGACGTCGCGAGTTCGATCATCGCGGCGTCATTGCCCATTTCCCACGGGCCAAAACTTTCTCCGAGGTCGCAGTTGAGGTCGACGTTACCGGTCATATCGAGGTCCGCGCGTTGATGGGTTCGAAGCAGCGTTAAAGGCGATCAGGTTAATCCGGCGTCACTCCAAGCCAAGTGCCGACGTCGGTCGCGCTGACCGCATGCCCGGCCACGTTGGCCGTGAACAGGGCGTCGGTGTTGAAGTCGCTGCTTGCCAGCTCGGTGACGCGGCCGGGCAGGCTGCGCAGCAGATCCTTGTAGCGGCGCAGCTCGGCCTGGGCCTCGGCGATCGTCACGGCCTCGAAGCGGAACGGCGTGCCGGCCGGCGTCTGCGCCAGCCGGCCGAAATCGGCGGTGATGACGGTCGCGATCTTCGGATAGCCGCCGCTCGTGCCGCGGTCCGCCATCAGCGCGATCGGCGCGCCGTTGCCGGGCACCTGGATGCTGCCCTCGACGGTGCCGTCGGAGACGATGTTGTGGCCGTGCAGATGGCGGATGGCTGGGCCTTCGAGGCGATAGCCCATCCGGTCGCTGGTGGCCGAGACCCTCCAGTCGCTGCCGAGGAACAGCGCCTTCATCTCGTCGCTGAACTCGTCGTCCTGCGGTCCCATCACGACCCGGATCGCGCCGCTCGGCTTCGGCAGCTCGATCCGCATCTCCGGCGTCGGGCTGGCGGTTGCCACCTCGAACACGTCTCCCGATTGCAGCGGGCGCGGGTAGGGGCTGCCGAGCCCGGCGCGGGCGTTGACCGAGAGGCTGTCGAACATCGGCTCGCCGGTGATGCCGCCTTCGAGCGCGAGATAGCTGAACGAGCCGCCGCGCGCGAAGCCGAGTGTGAGCTTCTCGCCCTCGTTGAGCGTAACGGACGTATTCATGTCGACCGGGCGCTTGGCCACGTCAGCGGGGCGCGGCGCGCCCGACAATGCCACGCGCACGGCACCGCCCTTCGCAGTGAACGTCGCGCCGAACGGACCGATCTCGATCGCAGCGGCCATCAGCTCATTGCCCACGAGACTGTTTGCCGCCGCCAGCGACAGCTTGTCCATCGCGCCCGACGGCGTCAGCCCGTAGCGCTGCGCGCCGAAGCGGCCGCCATCCTGCACCGAACTGGCCGGACCGATCTGCGAGACGAGGAGCGTACTCATGCGGCGACCCGCTCGGCGACGAGCTCGCCGCCCTCGGCAGCGCGCTCCTGCTCGGCGAAGGTCTTCACGTCGACCGCGGCGAAGCTGACCTCGTCGCCGGGCTCGAGCAGGAAGGTCGGCTCGCGGTGCAACTGGAACGTCCGCATCGCGGTGCGGCCGAGCAGGTGCCAGCCGCAGGGGCCGGCGAGACACTGGATGCCGGTCTGGATGCCGCCGATGGCGACGACGCCCGCCGGCGTCGCGAGCCGGGGGTTCTGCCGGCGCGACATCTGCAGCGATGGATCGAGGCCCGACAGATAGGACCAGCCTGGCGTGAAGCCGATCATGGCGACACGGTAGGTGCCGGCGACGTGGCGGGCGACCACTTCCTCCGGCGTGAGGCCGAGCGCCTTGGCGACGTCCTCCAGATCGATCCCGTGCTCGCCGCCATAGCAGACCGGAACCCGCCAGCGCCTGACCTCGCTGTCCGGCGCGAGCGCCGCAGCCGACAGCGCCAGCAGTCTGGCGGCGAGCGCATCGTGGTCGATCACGCCGGGATCATAGTGCACCAGCAACGAGCGATAGGTGGGCACGGTCTCGGCGATGCCCTCGATTCCGGCTGCGGCCAGCGCATGGTCGAGCGCGAGGACGCGGCGGTTGGCGGTCTCGTCGATGGTCCGGCTGAACTCGACCGTGACGGCGCTGTCGCCGCTGGGCAGGAGACGAGGAGGTGGAAAAGGATCAGCCATGAGTCCGAATGGATCCGCGTTGGTGTTCCCTGATCTAGCCGTTTTCACGCGCCGGCGGAATTGGGCTCAAATCAAAAAGTCTCGAAAATTCAATAAATTAATCGGACGTCCTGCGATAAGAGAATTTTATCGGGCCGCGCGCCCCGCATGCCTGCCGCGCACGCTGCGAGGCCTTGACGCGGGGACGGTCGCTCGCAAGATGCGCCTGCTTTTTTCGCCAGCCCATTGGAGCACCCGTCTCAAGATGTCCCTCACCCCCGAAGCCATCGCAACTCTGTCCCAGGTCACCACCGCGACCATCACCACGGTCCTGCTGAAGAAGGGATTGCGCAATGTCTGGCTGCGCGGCGCGAAGCCGCTGCGTCCGGGACAGAAGCGGCTGGTCGGTCCTGCCTTCACGCTCCGCTTCGTACCGGCGCGCGAGGATCTGGCGACGCCGGAATCCTGGTCGTCGCCGATCTCCACGCGCACCGCGATCGAGGCTATGCCCGAGGGCTGCATCGCCGTGGTGGACGCGATGGGCGTCAAGGACGCCGGCATCTTCGGCGACATCCTCTGCGCCCGCATGGTCAAGCGCGGCGTCACCGCGCTGATCACCGACGGCGTGGTGCGCGATCTCGAAGGCGTGCTCGGTACGGGCCTTCCCGTCTGGTGCGACGGCTACGCCGCGCCGCCGTCGGTCGCAGGCCTGACCTTCGTCGGCTGGGGCGAGGCGATCGGCTGTGGCGGCGTCGCCGTGTTCCCGAACGATGTGATCGTGGCCGACCAGGACGGCGCCGTCCTGATCCCGCAGGCGATGCTCGACCACGTGCTCGCCGAGGGCCCCGAGCAGGAGCGCATGGAGGCCTGGATCGTCGACGAGGTCAACAAGGGCGCAGTGCTGCCGGGTCTGTACCCGATGAACGCCGAGACCAAGGCGCGCTACGCCGCCTCCAAGAAGTAAGCTCACAAACGAGCGACAGCTCCAGAAAGGCACATCATGGATTTCCACCCCGCAGGCTCGCGCCCGACGCGCAAGGCCCCCGCCGAGTACTTCACCGGCAACGTGTTGCAGGACCCGCTGATCATGGCGCCGGCACCGGCGCGCCTCAACGCCTCGCGCGTCTCGTTCGCGCCGGGCGCGCGCACGGCCTGGCACACCCATCCGCTCGGACAGACGCTCTACGTGGTCTCCGGCATCGGCCGCATCCAGGCCAAGGGCGGCCTGGTGCGCGAGATCCGGCCGGGCGACGTGATCTTCATCCCGCCGGGCGAGAAGCACTGGCACGGCGCCTCGCCGGACAACGAGATGACGCACATCGCCATGCAGGAGGCGCTCGACGGCGTCTACTCGAACTGGATGGAGCACGTCACCGACGAGGAATACGCGACGCCTGTCGGCTGATGCGGGACTAACAAGATGACGAGCGCGCGGTCGAAAGGCCGCGCGCTTTCGTTTTGACCGGGCCGTTCTCAGTTCACCCGTGTCCAGGTCTGGCCGCCGCAGAACATGCCGCCGAAGGCGCAGCCCTGCACGCGCAGACTGTCGGGGCCTTTCAGATTGATCGTGGAATCGTAGGTGCTGCCGCTGTTCGGATCGTAGATGCGGCCGCTCCACTTCTTCTCCTGCGCCTTGTCGCCCGGACGCATGTTGATCAGGATCTGCTCGCCGTTCTGATTGGTCTTGGCGTTCACAGCGTAGCCGCAGAGATTGGTCCCGCACGGCTCGATGCGGATCTTGCCTTCCTTCTCCTCGGTCAGCCAGATGCCGACCGGAGAATTCGGATCGCGGACAGCGGTCGTTGCCGAGGCTGGCGGGATCGCGGCGGTGGTCACGGCGGCCGGCGCCTGGCCGGGCCGTGAGGGCGGCTGCACGGACGCAGGGGCCTGGGGAGCGGCAGGGGGCGTCACAGCCGCCGGAGGCGTGATCGGGGCCGCGGCCGTCGGAGCCGGCGCGACAGGAGCAGGCGCTGCAATCGCTGGGGCCGCAGGCGCCGTGGCCTGAACCGGTGCGGGCGGCGCGGGGGCAGTAGCGGGCGCCGTTGCCGTCGGGACGGGAGCCGCAGGGGGAGCAGGGGCTGGCGCCACTGCCACCGGCGCCTGAGCGGGCGGGGCGGGGGTCACCGCCGCCTCGGCCGGTGCCTGGGCCGGCTTGTCCGGGCCGGGCTGTGGCTTCACCGCCGAATCCTGCTCGCGCTTGGCTCGTTTGGGCTTCTTCTGATCGGTGTTGTCGTAGACGCCGGGGATCTGCACCGTGCCGCGGTCGGGATCGATGCGGATGGTCTTGCCGCCATATTCGATCACGTACTGCGCCTGGGCGGCACTGCTGGCCAGCACCACGGCCGCAACGGCCAACAGCCTCTTCATCAGGATCTCCGCGATGCCGGTTGCTGAGGTGAGCGAGCTCACGCGCAATTAAGTCGCCGATGCGGCAAGCCCGGTTCAACGCACGCCCCGCTCAGAAATCCAGCGGCGCATTGTCGACGACCTCCTTCATCACGAAAAAGGTGCGTGTCTGGCGGACGCCCGGCAACGAGATCAACTGGTCGCCATGCATACGGTTGAAGTCGTTCATGTCGCGGACGCGGATCTTGAGGAAGTAGTCGAAATCGCCGGCGACGAGGTGGCAGTCGAGCACGAATTTCAGCTTGCGGATCGCGGCCTCGAAGGTGCGAAAACTCTCCGGCGTCGAGCGGTCGAGCACCACGCCGACCAGCACCAGCGCGCTGCGCTCGACCTTCTCGGGCGCGATCTGCGCGCGGACGCCTGTGATGTAGCCGTCCTCGAACAGGCGCTGGGTACGGCGATGGCAGGTGGCCGGGCTGACATGAACCGCCGCTGCGAGGTCGGCATTGCTCATCCGGCCGTCCTTCTGCAGGAGCTGCAGAATGCGCCGGTCGACGCGATCCAGATCCGGACTGGACGATTCTTTCAGTTTCTCCGACATATCCGGATCATTCTCTCGCCGATGTGGGACCGAGCGCACGTAACCATGAAAAGCAGGCCGGAGAAAGAGAGCACCTTTCGCAAGGTTTCCCATATGTTTTCGGCCGACCCATTCCACCATCCTCGGAGAGACCCCGTGCTTCGGCTCGACAAGTTCAAGAAGTATCCGCTCACCTTCGGCGTCACGCCCATCGAACATCTGCCGCGCCTGACGGCTGCGCTCGGCGGCAAGGTGCAGATCTACGCCAAGCGCGACGACTGCAATTCCGGCCTCGCCATGGGCGGCAACAAGCTGCGCAAGCTCGAATACATCGTGCCCGACGCGATCGAGTCGAATGCCGACACGCTGGTGTCGATCGGCGGCGTGCAGTCGAACCACACCCGCATGGTGGCGGCGACCGCGGCCAAGATCGGCATGAAGTGCGTCGTCGTGCAGGAGAGCTGGGTGCCGCACGAGGACGCCGTCTACGACCGCGTCGGCAACATCCTGATGACCCGCCTGATGGGCGCCGACAGCCGCATCGTCGAGGACGGTTTCGACATCGGTATCCGCAAGAGCTGGGAGAACGCGATCCAGTCGGTGAAGGATGCCGGCGGCAAGCCCTACGGCATTCCGGCCGGTGCTTCCGTGCACAAGTTCGGCGGCCTCGGCTATGTCGGCTTCGCCGAAGAGGTGAGGGCGCAGGAAGCCGAGATGGGCATCAAGTTCGACTACGTCATCGTCTGCGTCGTCACCGGCTCGACCCAGGCCGGCATGATCGTCGGCTTCGCCGCCGACGGCCGCGCCGACCGCGTCATCGGCATCGACGCGTCCGGCACGCCGGAGCAGACCCGCAGCCAGGTGCGCCAGATCGTCGACAACACCGCGGAGCTGGTCGAGCTCGGCCGCAAGGTGCGCGACGACGAGATCGTCATCCTCAACGACTACGCCTATCCGGCCTATGGCGTGCCGAGCGCCGAGACCAACGAGGCCATTCGCCTGGCCGCCCGCACCGAGGCAATGATCACCGATCCCGTCTACGAGGGCAAGTCGATGCAGGGCATGATCGACCTCGTCAAGAAGGGCTACTTCCCGGAAGGCTCGAAGGTGCTCTACGCCCATCTCGGCGGCGCTCCCGCGATCAACGGCTACAGCTACACGTATCGCAACGGGTGATAGCAGTTGCGGCTGACGCACGCGGTCTCGTCGGGATGAGCCGAGGTGCCGCCACACGTACAACTGTCGTCCCGGCGTCCGAGCCGGGACCCATAACCACCGGCCGTGGTGTCGTCGCGAGCCATCCACACATGACGCCGTCATTCCGGGACGCGCGCAGCGCGAGCCCGGAATCCATAACCACACATGGACGTGTTGGGCACGCCGGCTGCTCCATCTCGTTCCAACAAAGTCCGCTTCGGAGTATGGATTCCGGGCTCGCGCTACGCGCGCCCCGGAATGACAGCGAGTGTGCTGACAGACTTTCGCTTGCATGACATCGCTACACATGAGTTGGCGTTCTCGCGACGCCTCAGCGTCCGAGTGATCCGTCCGTCGTGCCCTCAAAATCGAAGAGGGCGCAGGGAATGCCGGGCGCTGGCCGCAACCCATGGCCCGCCTGCAACAAGAAAAGCAGGCGGCAGTCACCACAGGTTCAGCCGAACTCCGGCATTCCCTGCGCGATGGTCTTCACGCTTATACGCAGTCTCCCTGGTGCGCCGGGCTTGTTGGCCACCATGGCGACAATGCGCTTGCGCGCATTGCGCTGGACACCAGCATCGGGGTGTCAGGACCCTGCGACTTCACGTCCGCGCCATGCCGTTCGTCCGCGTGCAAGCACGCTGCGGCATCTCGCGGCCATCGCCTCCCCACCTCGCGTGTCGTGACGATCGCGCGCAACGCCCCTCTCGATGAGGCGGGATGGCGGCAATAAACCATGGATTTCGGAAAAACGCAACAGGAATTTTTTTCAGGCGAGGACTGGACAGGGGTCTTCGCGTTGAAAATGCTTGCGAACATTGCGTTTTGGCGCAGGCCATTTGGGGCATTCTTGCAGGGCATTCCCATCGCGGCGTGAGATGCCTCGACGATGTCCCATCAAACGTCGCCGTCGTCCGTCGTAGATCTTCTCCGAGCCGATAACGCACCGCTCATCAGAGTCCGGGAAGGTCGCTTAAGGGCGATTATCGGACGTCAGCCGCGATTCTGCTGTGCAAACGCTGGTTCGCCGTTTGGCGCGAGCCAGCCCGCTCGCTACACTTAAGAGTTGCCATCGCTTGAACTGGAGGGATTTCGATGGGCATCTGGGAAGCTGTCGCATCCATCGCAAAGGACCGGGAACATCCCGTCGCGAACGCCGTCGCCGTTTTTGCTGTGATCGTCTTTACCTTGGGCGGAATGGCCGCATTCATGGCCTTTCCGTTCCTCTTGACCGCAATCGTAAAGAGCGGCGGGGACGTGATGACGGGTAAGGCGCCCGTCCAATCGATTTGGCGCAACTGCTACGATTTCAAGGAGCTGAACGGTCAAGTGTTTCGAGTTGACCAGTGCAGCGGCCAGCTGGAGCCGTACAATCCTACAACAAAACCAAAAGAGGAGTGAGGGTCAAAGAAAACCCTTGCCTACATGGCCTTCAAATTCATGCGCGCGCCGATCATATATCTTCAGGGTATCGACCTTCACATGGCGGCTCTGCTTCATAATCTTGAGCGCGTCCTGGCCACCGTCGAGCGCCGAGGTGACGAAGCCAGCGCGAAGCGAATGCCCTGAGAAAGCACTTGCCTCCAGACCAGCCGCGCCGAAAACCTGCTTGATGATCCGTGACACCGAGCGATCGGAAAGCGCCTGGTGGCCAACACGGCCGTGGCGATCGATCTCACGGAAGATCGGTCCCTCCCGGATCCCGGACGCCTCGAGCCAGGCCTTGAGCCGCTGCGACAGGCCGGAGGTGGCCGCCGTTCGGCACTGGGAGATCCGTGCCTTCGCCCTCCTGGTCGGTCTTGGACCGGCCGATGTGCAACAAGATGCCACTGGCGCGCCACGAAATGTCGGCGACTTGCAACGCGACGAGCTCGGTGCACGACAATCTTTCCTCCCTCATCTGAGGGGGCAAAAGTTGCTATGCCGTGTTAGAGGTACAACCCGGCACTTCGGAGGGAGCAATGGCAGCGCCGAAACACGGGCAGCTTGTGCAGGGCGAAGAGTATCTCTCCGTCGTTTGCCCCAGCTGCGAGAACATTGTCCCAATCGCACCAGCAGGCGAACTTTACATGGTCGCCGCCCGCAAGATAACGATCGGCTGTCCTTTCTGCGGGAATTCCGCAGAGCTTCCGTTGGACACAGCGGAGAACCGAACGCTCGAGATCTTGCCGCCGACGACGCAGTAGATCTACCTGACGTCCTCTAAGGGCTGACAGCGTACGTGATCTGCCTGCCTCGGTAGCGTCCGTTCGGGGCGAATTACGGACGTAGCGCGATAGCCCGATCGAGGCGTGAATGTGAAGGGTTTCGGATGCCGGCCGCATGATTGACGGTGCGGCACATTCGGGCGGCCGGCGTCCGAAAGCCTCCAAGGGAGGAAACCGCGCATGATGGGCAGGACTGGTGCGGCAGGCTCTATGGGGATTTGAGCGCTGCAGGCGAGCCAGCTGATGGAGTTCGAACCGGTGCAGCAAGCTGCGCGACGACGACGCGACCAATGAATGAGCGGTGGGCGGCGTTGAACGCGATCAACCATCGGCCGATCGGCGACGACAAAGGAAAGCCTGGGTGCGCTCTGCCGTGGCCGGTCGATGAGCGGCGGGCACTGCGGGCAGCTTTGCAAAATGGCGGTTGGGCGGTCATGAGGTATCGATCCTGATGGCGCCGGTTGGTGCGGTCGGTTGATGACGCGGCGTTGCGCCTCGCTCAAAGACCTCGATGACGATCATGCGACCGCCGCAGCATGGACATGGCGGCTTGGCCGTGTCGACGGTGGTCTCGGTCGGCTCATCCCCACGATCCCTGATGGCGAGCAGCTCGCGCGCACGTGCGATGTTGTCGGCGCAGGCGCCTCGCGCCAGCAGGCCGTAATGGCGGATGCGGTTGAGGCCCTTCGGCAGCACATGGATGAGGAAGCGGCGGATGAACTCGTCTGTCGCGAGCGTCATCCGCTTTTGACGGTCGCGGCCCTCGACGCGGTAATCCTTCCACCTGAAGGTGACGCCGTGCCGGTCGAAGGCGATCAGGCGGCTGTTGGCGATGGCGACGCGGTGCGTATAGCGCGACAGATAGGCCAGCACGGCCTCGGGGCCGCCGAACGGACGCTTGGCATAGACGACCCATTCCGTCTTGCGCGACGCCGCCAGCATTGCGGCGAATGATTGCGCCCCGGCGAGATGGGCGTCGTTGCCGAAGAAGCTCAGGCGCCCGGCCTGGTGAAGGGCGGCAAGGCGCTCCAGAAACAACCGCCGGAACAGGCGTGAGAGCACGCGCACCGGCAGGAAGAACCTCGGGCGGCAGGACACCCAGCGCTGGCCGTCGGGCGAGATGCCGCCGCCCGGCACGATCATGTGGACGTGCGGATGGTGGGTCATGGCCGAGCCCCAGGTGTGCAGCACGGACGTGATGCCGATCCGGGCGCCGAGGTGCTTCGGGTCCGCGGCGATCGTCAGCATCGTCTCGGCTGAGACCTTGAACAGCAGATCGTAGACGGCAGCCCTGTTGTGATAGGCGATGTCGGCGATCCGAGCCGGCAGCGTGAACACGACGTGATAATACGGCACCGGCAGCAGCTCGGCTTGGCGATCGGCGAGCCACCGCTTCGCCGCGGCGCCCTGGCACTTCGGGCAATGGCGGTTGCGGCAGGAGTTGTAGGCGATGGACGTGTAGGCACAGTCCTCGCAGCGCGCGACATGGCCGCCGAGCGCTGCCGTGCGGCAGCTCTCGATCGCCGACATCACCTTCAACTGGTCGAGGCTGACATGGCCGGCATGGGCCTGACGCCATGCCGGACCATGGTCGCGGAAGATATCCGCAACCTCCAGAGCCGGACGAGACACGCCGCCCCCACGTCAGCCGGGCGGCCGGGTCTCCTTCAGTTTGATCGCGATGTGCTCCAACGGGCTCATGACCTCGCTGATCGTCTTGGTGGCGACCCTTGTATAGAGCGCGGTCGTATCGAGCTTGGCGTGACCGAGCAGCACCTGGATCACGCGTACGTCGATGTTCTGCTCCAGGAGATGGGTGGCGAAGCTGTGACGCAAGGTATGCAGCGAGACGCGCTTGTGGATCTCCGCCATTTGGGCCGCGGCATGACAGGCCCGATTGAGCTGCCGTGTCGTCATCGGCTGCGCTGGATCACGCCCCGGGAATAGCCAGCCCTGGGGACGGGCCGCCTTCCACCACGCGCGCAGCAGGTCGAGCAGGCTTGGCGACAGCATGACGTTGCGGTCCTTGCCGCCCTTGCCCTGCTCGACGCGGATGATCATGCGCTTGCTGTCGATATCGGAGATCTTGAGCGAGACGACCTCGTTGGCGCGGAGGCCGGCGCCGTAGGCCACGCTGAGCGCCGCCTTGTATTTGAGCCCGGGCGCCGCATCGAGCAGCCGCGCCACTTCCTCCACGCTCAGCACCACCGGCAGCTTGCGCGGCTGGTGGATGAAGTGGGTGTGCTCGACGATCTCGTGACGCCGCAGCGTGACCTTGAAGAAGAACCGCAGGGTCGAGACCGTCTGGTTGATGGTCGGCACGCCGACGCCGCGCGATGCCAGATGGAGCTGATAGCGGCGCACGTCCTCGAAGCTGGCCAGATCCGGCGAACGTCGGAGGAAGGCTGCGAAGTCCTTGACCCGCTGCACGTAGTCATGTTGGGTCTTGGGCGCGAATTTGCGGATCGTCATGTCTTCGATCATGCGCCGCCGCAACGGGCTCATGGCCTCGTCGGTCATGGGGATGCTCCTGTCTTGTGTGAAGGTTGCGAACCCCTCATCTCAAGACAGGACGCCTCGTTGCGCTATCCACTCAGCCGTGCTGCCGGCTGTCTTGCCTACCGCGCGAGCGGTTTAGTCCCCTGACCCGACTCGGACATGGACCCGTTGCTCGGCACCGGACAGAATGCCACCGCAGCCCCGTCAACTTGGCGGCTGACGAACTCGTGCCCCGCTGCTACTCTGGCGCAACCTAGGAGGGATGGAGCATGCCGGAAGTCGAGAAAAAGGACGACAACGTCAACGTCATTGGGATACTCCGGAATCCTTCCAGGTGACGAACTTCAAGATAATCCATTTCGGTCCTGTCGAGACTGATCGCATCTACCGTGAGATCGGCCGGTTCATCTTCGAATTCTCGCAGCTTGAATACACGCTGCGGTACCACGTCGCCGAGATGGCTCGCATCGATGACCAGTATTTCGACATCGTGACGTCGGCATTCGATTTCGCAAAGCTGTGCTCGGCGCTGCTGGCGCTATCGGCCAAGGAAAAGGGCGGCAAGCCCGATCCGACCCTCAAGGACCTGATCGCCGACTGCCATGAGGTCAACACCATCAGGCTCCGCGTGGTGCACGGTCTCTGGGTCATCGGCTCCGGCAACGACCGCGCCATCCACACGTCGCGCAACTCCATGCAAAGCGAGGTCTACTTCGACAAACCGGGAGACCTCGACGACCAGTCGAACCGCTGCAACAGGCTGCGGAGCGATATCGAGAGGGCGATCTACGCCATGCCTATCTTTGAGAGGCCGAAAAAATGACGGTCATCGATCCCGCCGCGGCGCCCGACGACCTCGCTGACGTATCGCTCGAGCGAATTGCTACAGTCATGGCTGCGACCGGACGCCGCGAAGCGACGGCCGATGATTGAGGACTGTCCGAATGACAGTGCATTGGTGGACGCAGGCACGCAACGTGTGGCTTTTTGCGTTCACCACTTATTTCGTCTTTTGGTCGCTCTACGGGATTTTCCGTCCGAAGCTGTCACCTCGGACGGAAGCGTGGTTCGCGCTATCACATTACTTGATATTTCTGCCGGTAGTGCTGCCTGCGCTTGTCGTGTTGTGGTGTCTTGAGTGGGCTACGAAGCGCAAGCCGCCAAGATCAAACAAATGAATATCTCTGACGTCCGTAATGGGCTGAATGCGGACGCTGGTAACTCGGCAAAGGCCTGCGCTGGGTCGCAAGTGAACTCTGACGTGAGGGGTCATCACGCGTCGAAGATCAGGCAGGTCGTCGTGCCGTGCGCGAGCAGGCGGCCGCCGGCGTCAGTGATCCGGCCCTCGGCGGTGCCGACGCGCCGACCGCAGGTGAGAACAGTTCCCTCGGCGCGGATCACTCCCGTGTCTGGCGTGATAGCTCGCAGCAGCGAGATCTTGAACTCCAGCGTCGTCTGGGCAACGCCCTTGTCGAGCATCGACCAGATCGCAAGGCCCATGCAGCTGTCGAGCAGCGTTGCGGAGAGGCCGCCGTGCACGGTGCCGGCCGGATTGAGGTGGTCCTCGGTGGGCAGCGCGGCCACGACGACGAGGCCTTTCGATGCCTCGACAACGTCATAGCCCAACGTGCGTGCGATCGTATTGAGCGGCAGCGTCCTGTGCGCGAGCCCCTGGACGAATTCAAGGCCGCTCATCTGCCTGCGCCTGATGTCTTCGACCGTCCCGTAGTTCCTATCCGACATTTTCGATCCCTTGCTGTTGCTGCGCGGCTCTCGGTCTGCGCGGGCGCAGCTTCGATGGCGGACGACCATAGAGCGCAACGAAAGTCGCGCTCATGCGGCGCGGGCTGGAAAAGCCTGCGCGGCTTGCAATCCGCGCGATTGGCAGGTCCGTCTCATCGAGCATCCGCTTGGCGCGTTGGATGCGCAGCGATTGCGCGATCTGGCTCGGTGATGCCTCGAGATGTGCCGCGAACAGGCGCGCCAGATGACGCGCAGAAATCCCGAGTCGATCCGCCAGTGCATCGATGCCGTCATGGTCGAGCGCGCCAGCCTCGATCAGGGTCAACGCGCGATCGACAGTGCATCTGGTCCCTTTCCAGGCCGGGCAGAACGGCACGGTCTCGGGGCGGCAGCGCAGGCAGGGGCGATAGCCGGCGGCTTCGGCCGCCGCAGCGCTGCGGTAGAAGTGGACGTTCCGGGCCATCGGTGTCCGCACCCGACAGACTGGCCGGCAATAAACGCCGGTCGTTTTGACGGCGACGAAGACGAGACCGTCGAGCGCGGTGTCACGACGGCAAAAGGCCTGGTAGAGGGCTGCATGGTCGTTCATAGCTCACGATGTACCGCGATTGCCGGCGCATCGCGAGCCGAAGCCGATGATCCGGTCCGAAAGTGACCGTTCGATTGGACTCGCCGCATCTCAATCAAACCAGGTCTTGTAGATCGTCTGATAGCTGCCGGTCTCGGTTGCGATGTGCAGCCACTGGTCCACGAACGCCTTCAGCGCCATGTCGCGCTGCAGCCAGTAGGCCTTCTCGGAGAAGTCGAACGGCTTGTCGGGATGGACGGCGCAGAGCACGCCGGGATGCAGCTTCTGCTGATAGCGGGTCTCGGAAGCGTCGGTCATCATCAGGTCGGCTTCGCCCTTGGCGATCTCGTCGAAGATGGTGACGTTGTCGGTGTGGACGCGGATGTCGGCGGACTTGAGATTGGCGCGTGCGAAGCGTTCGTTGGTGCCGCCGGGATTGACGACGACGCGGGTGCCGGGCTTGTCGATGTCGGACAGGGTCTGGAACTTCGACGTGTCGGTGCAGCGGGCGATCGGGGTCTTGCCTTCGCGCATGATCGGCGTGGTGAAGTAGCCCTTCTTCTGGCGGTCGAGCGTGATCGACACGCCGCCCATCGCGACGTCGAACTTGTCGGCCTCGAAATCCTTCATCAGTTGTGGCCAACTGGTCGGCACGTACTCGACCTTGACGCCGAGCGCCTTGCCCAGCGCCTCGGCCATGTCGACGTCGAAGCCGGAGAATTGTCCGGTGGCCTTGTCGAGATAGGTGAAGGGCTTGTAGTCGCCGGTCATGCCGACCCGCAGGGCGCCGCGCTGCACGATCTCGTCGAGGCGGGAGGCCTGTTCGGCGGCGGCGGAGACGGCGAGGCTGCAGACGAGAACGAGCCCAGTCAGGACGGACAACGGACGGTCGAAGATCCCCATCTTGCAACACCTCCCCCTCGAGTTGATCATCCTTCTTATACGAGGAGACGTCGGCGGACGAGGGGGAGGACGAGGCTCGTCTGTTCCGGCCGCCGGTTCGGCGCGGCCAGAGCGCGAGCCTGTATTCAATTCTGCAAAAAATGAAGGCCGGGACGAAGCCCGGCCAGGATGGAGCACATGCAACATGGTCGAGGGCAGGGAGCTTGCCGGGCAAGCGCCGCAGCCGGCGTTCGCGCCGATAGCTACTTCTCGCCCGGGCCGGACGGGAGGAACGCCGCGGTCGGGCCCTTGCCGGTCATCTCGTTCTTCAGCGCCTCGAAGCGCTCGATCGCCTCGCGCGCGCGGCTGTCGACCAGCCTGACGGCGGCTTCGGCCGTCATCGGACCGGTGCCGACGGCGATCGAGGTCGGCCCGACGGTCTCGTCGACGTAGTAGCCGTCGTCGCCACGCCGTGCGGTCCAGCGGAAGCGGATCGCGGAAATCGGGCCGGGACCGATCTTGGTGTAGCCATCGGCCTGATCGAACGACACCATCGTCGCGCCGGCTTTGTTGGACGGCACTGCCTTGTCGGCCTTCGACTCCGGCTGATCGAGAATGCTCGCTATCGTCGCGAGCGCGTGATCCGTCGCAACACTCATGGCCGCCTCGGTTCCTACTGGCGCGCGCAAAAGCCGGCGCCAATAGTCACAGTTGTAGCGAATTTCCGGCAAGTTGCAACAATACGTTCAAATTTGGGCAACAAAGCGGTGGACGGCAGATCGACGCTCGCATCGGGCAAGACGCCGACGCGGGACGTTCCCGACCACCGACGCCAGCGGCGTTGCTACAGCACGTCCTGATTGATCACGTTCTGCCGGATCGGATCGCCGTCCAGGACGCTGAGAATGTTGCGCGCGGTCTGCTCGCTCATGCGGTCGACGGCCTCGCGGGTGACGCCGGCGACGTGCGGCGCCATGATCACGTTCGGCAGCGCATGCAGCGCGTGGCCGACCGGCGGCGGTTCCTGTTCGAACACGTCGAGCCCGGCACCGGCCAGCCGTCCCGACACCAGCGCGTCGTGCAGCGCCGCCTCGTCGATCAGGCCGCCGCGCGCGGTGTTGATCAGATAGGCCGTGGGCTTCATCAGCCGCAGACGCGCGGCATTGAACAGGCCGATGGTCTCCGGCGTCTTCGGACAGTGGATGCTGACGAAGTCGGCGCGCGGCAACGCGGCGTCGAGATCAGCGACGGGCTCGCAGCCGGCCGCGGTGATCTCAGTGGCAGGCTTGTAGGGGTCGTAGACCAGCACCTGCATCTCCATGGCGAGGCAGCGCTTGGCGGTGCGGGTGCCGATGCGGCCGAAGCCGATGATCAGCACGGACTTGCCGTAGAGGTCGAACGGCAGCACGCCGAGCCGGGAGCCCCAGGTGCCGTCCTTGACCATCGCATGCATCTCGTTGGCGCGCTTGGCGAGCGTCAGCATCATGAACAGCGCCTGCTCGGCGACCGACGGCGAATTCGCGGTGCCCGCGACCATCAGCGGCACCTTGTGGCGGCTCAGCGCCGGCACGTCGACCGCATCGAAGCCGACGCCGATCCGGGTCACGACCTTCATGTCGCCGGCGGCGACGAGCTCCGGCTCGCCGAAACGGGTCGCGCCGAGCGCCACGCCATGCACGGGCGCGTGGGACGTGAGCAGCGCGGAGAAATCGGCGGCCGAGATCATGTTGGGAAACTCGATCATCTCGACATCGTCGCGCGCCGCGAGCAGCGCGCGGCCCTTGGCCGAGAAGGATTCCGTGACGAGGATCTTGTTCTTGTTGCTTGCCGTCCTGCTGCTCATGTCCTGCCCTTGAAGCGTCTTTTGCTCGTCAAATCACGAGTCCTGTCGCTTCATTTAGCAGGTGCATGTTGTTGAGGTCCATGGCCATACGCAGAGGGCTGCCATCCCGCGCGCCGGCATTGGGGTTGACCCGGCCGCAGACCGGCGTCTCGTTCAGCGTGAAGTAGACCAGCGTCTCCATGCCCATCGGCTCGGTGACGTCGAGCAGTGCCTCGAACGGCTCGAGTCCGGGCTCCGGATGGGGCCTGATTTCGGTAATGTGCTCCGGCCTGATGCCGAGCAGCAACGGCTCATTCCGCGACACGGATTGATAGCGCGCGGCGCGCGCCGGCGGCAGCGGGAAGGCGATGCGGTCGGTGAGGCGGATGTGGAGCCGGCCATCGGCCTCCTCGAGCCGGCACGGCACGAAGTTCATGGCGGGCGAGCCGATGAAGCCGGCGACGAAGCGCGTCGCCGGCTGATGATACAGTTCGTTCGGCGTGCCGATCTGCTCGATACGCCCCCGGTTCATGACGACGACGCGGTCGGCCAAGGTCATGGCCTCGACCTGGTCGTGGGTGACGTAGACCGTCGTGGTGCGTACCTTCTGATGCACCTTCTTGATCTCGATGCGCATCTGCACCCGCAGCTTGGCGTCGAGGTTGGACAGCGGCTCGTCGAACAGGAACACCTTCGGATTGCGCACGATCGCGCGGCCCATGGCCACGCGCTGGCGCTGGCCGCCGGAGAGCTGCTTCGGCTTCCGGTCGACGAGGTCGGCGATGTCGAGCATGCGCGCTGCTTCCGCCACGCGGCTCCTGATCTCGGCCTTCGGGTAGTGCTTCAGGCGCAGCCCGAACGACATGTTCTCCGCCACCGTCATGTGCGGGTAGAGCGCGTAGTTCTGGAACACCATCGCGATGTCGCGGTCCTTGGGCGGCACGTCATTGACGACGTCGCCGCCGATCGTGATGTCGCCATCGGAGATGTCCTCGAGGCCCGCAATCATCCGCAACGTCGTGGACTTGCCGCAACCGGAGGGGCCGACCAGGACGACGAATTCGTGGTCGGCGATGTCGAGATCGATGCCCCTGACCGCCTCGACGTCGTCATAACGCTTCACGACCTTGCGCAAGCTCACTTCAGCCATGTGTGATCAACCCCCGTCATCAGCCTTTGGTCGCGCCGGCGGTGAGCCCGGCGATGTAATAGTCCATCAGGAATGCGTAGATGATCAGCGGCGGCGCGGCCCCTAACAGCGCGCCGGTCATGATCTGTCCCCAGTTGAACACGTCGCCCTTGATCAGGGTGGTGACGATGCCGACCGGTAGCACCAGCTGGTCGGCCGATGTCGTGAACACCAGCGGATACAGGAACTGCGCCCAGGAGACGGTGAAGGCGAAGATGGTCGCCGCGATCAGGCCGGGCAGAGCGACGGGGATGAAGATCCGCGTCAGCGTCTGCAGCCAGGAGGCGCCGTCGATGATCGCGGCTTCATCCAGCTCCTTCGGGATCGAGGCGAAATAGCCGATCATGATCCAGGTGCAGAACGGCACCGTCAGCGTCGGATAGATGAACAGCAGCACGTACCAGCGGTTGATCAGCTGGATGCCGGTGACGTCGCCGATCAGCGCGAACATCTTGAACAGCGGAATGAACAATAGGCTGTCCGGAATGAGGTAGGTCAGGAACACGCCGGTGGCGAGCGTCGCCGAGCCCCAGAATTTCATCCGCGACAGCGCGAACGCGGCGGGAATGCTGATCAGCATGGTGATGATCACGACGATGATCGAGACCATCGCGGAGTTGAAGAAGAAGCGCAGGAACTGGTTCGACGTCAGCAGTGCGGCGTAGTTCTCCAGGGTCGGATGGAACACCCACCACGGGTTGGTCGCGGCCGAAATCTCCGCGCTGCCTTTGAGCGAGGTGATCAGCATGTAGAACGGCGGCACCAGCGAGAAGATCGCGAACAGCGTCAGGAAGACATACGACCAGCGCAGCGCCCAGGCGCGGTCGCGGCTCATCGAGCCATATTTGACGTTACGGGTCGGGCCGGCCTTGTCGATCGCAAGCGTGCTCATCAGGATTCGTTCCCCCGCTTGTTGACGTCGCGCAGGATGAAGATCGCGGCCACCGCCAGGATCGGCACCATGAACAGCGAGACGCTGGCGCCGAGCGGAATGTCGCTGCCCTCGATGCCGACCCGGAACGCCCAGGTCGCGAAGATGTGCGTCTTGTCGAGCGGGCCGCCGGCGGTGAGGATGCGGACGATGTCGAAATTGGCGAACGTCACGATCAGCGAGAACAGCGTGGTGATGGCGATGATGTTGCGCATCATCGGCAAGGTGACGAACCAGATCCGCTGCCACCAATTGGCGCCGTCGATCGCCGCGGCCTCATAGAGCTGCTCGGGCACCGATTTCAGCGCCGCCAGATACATGATCATGAAGAACGGCGCGCCGTACCAGACGTTGACCAGGATCACCGAGAACCGCGCCCAGACGGCATCGCCGGTCCATGGGATCGGCCCGATGCCGAAGAACGCGAGCGTGTAGTTGAAGGCGCTGTAGGACGGGTCGAACAGCCACAGCCAGGCGAGCGTGCTCATCGCCGGCGGGATCACCCAGGGCACCAGCAGCATGCCGCGCCATTTGCGCTGGCCCTTGGCCGGGATGTTGTGGACGAAATGCGCGACAATGAAGCCGATCAGCGCCTTGAACACCACGGCGGTGATCGCGAAGATGCAGGACTGCTTGACGACCAGCCAGAACGTGTCGCGCTTGAACAGGAACTCGAAATTGCCGAAGCCGACGAAGCGCTGCATCGACTTGTTCAGGGTCGCCAGATGCACCGAATAGAAGGCGGGATAGACGACCAGCAGCGCGATCAGCAGGATCAGCGGCAGGGTCATCAGGAAGGCCGTGGTCGACTTGCGCCTCAGCGCCTTGTGCAGGCCGCCGCGGCCGGCAGCATTGCGGGGGCGGGCTGCGGCCGTTTCGCCGATGGCAGTATCGACCATGAGAGCGAGCTCCTCGTGAGATCCCGGCGGATGGCGTTGACTGGGCGTGGCGATGGATGATGCGGGCGGCCCGCCTCGAACTTGCGGGCCGCCGACGTTGCAACGGACGTCAGCTCAGCTGCGCAGGAAGCCTTCGCACTCGCCCTCGGCCCAGGACAGCGTCTTCTCCAGGCTTTCGCCCTGGGCGTAGCGCAGGCACATCTTGGTCTGCGTCGCCTGGAAGTAGATCTGCTGCGCGACCTTGGGCGGCGCGGGCGACGCCGCGATCGAGAGCACCTGCTGCTGATACGGATCCGGGTAGTGGAAGATCGTGCCCTTGGGCGGTCCCTGTTCGGCCCAGACCTTCAGCTTGGTCAGTTTCTCGAAGGCCGGCAGGTCGTAGCCGCCGCTCGCTTCCACCATCTTCTCGATCGATGACGGCTTGGAGAGATGGACGAGCAGGCTCTTCGCCGCCGGCTTGTTCTTGGAGAAGCTCCAGATCGACCAGAAGTAGGGCAGGAACGGCGCGAAGCGGCCCTTGGGCCCGGCAGGAAAGCCGTGGGTCCAGCACTGCTCCGCCACCTGCGGTGCATCGCGCTTGGCCACCGCCCAGGCGCTCGGCGGGTTCATGATCAGCGCGCCCTTGCCCGCGATCAGCCATTTGTTGTTCGAGGCGTCGTCCCAGGCGCCGACATCCGGCGGCAGGAAGGCGATCAGCTTCTTGTAGAACTCGAGCACCTGGCGCACCGCGTCGGTCTTGACCGTGAGGTTGCCCTTGGCGTCGACCAGTTCGGCGCCGAACGCCTTGAAGAACGCACCGGCCGTATCGACGTTGTCGGAGGTTTCGCCGAGACCGATTCCGAACGGCACCCCGGCCTTGTGACAGGCCTCCGCGGCCTTGAGAAACGTATCCGTCGTCCAGTTCTCGGCCTTCGGCGGGCCGCCTGCCGGATACATTTCCTGCACGTCGATACCGGCATGCTTCTTCATCAGGTCGATGCGCGAGCAGGGGCCCTTGATCTGGCTGCCGACGCAGGCCGGCACGCCCATCCATTTGCCGTCGAGCGTACCGAGGTACTTGACGGTATCGTTGACGGCGCCGTTCTCCTGAATGATCGGCCCCATGATGTCGTTCACGGGCTCCAGCAGGTCGGAGTTGGAGTGGCACCACCAGGTCGGCATCTGGAAGATGTCATGGCCTGACTTGGCCTGTGCCTCGGCGGCGATGGTCACGAGGTTCTTGTTGCCCTGGCTGGTGATGTAGTCGATCTCGATGTCGACCTTCTCCTTGGCTGCCCATTCCTTGCAGAGCTCCCTCGACGCATCGTTGGCGCCGGGAACCCAGTGGTCCCAGAACCCGATCGAGAGCTTGCCGGCGGCATGGGCGCCGCGAACATACGGCGCGGTGATCATGACCGCCGAGGCGGCAGCAGTCGCAGCAACGAATTGTCGGCGGTTCAGCTTCCTCCGTGACATGGCGTTCCCTCCCTGGTGAGCCAAGCATTCGGTTGATGGCGAATCCTGTTTGTTAGTTATTGCGTCGCGTCACGCGCGCATGGATTTCGCTTCGGTGCAATCAGAGCAGAATTGCGCGCGGCTGTCGAGAAAGCAGGTGAGGCGAAACTGAGAACCAAGGGTGGGCACATTTCGTCGCAGCCTGTGCAACGATTGCGTCGCAGCGATCGGCACCGCAACGCAAAGCTATGAGCATCGTGGAGAGGATCATCGCGTGTGCACGTCGCGCGACCGACGGACTTGCACGTTGCGGCAACGATAGAATTCGGCCGCCTCGGAGGCCGCCGGTCGACATCGCCGGAGCGGACTCGGGGGGGCGGCGAGGGAGCGGGAGCCAATGACGATCCGCCGGTAGGGGATGGCGATGCGCCGGCGTCTCTGCACCGCAGCAGGGGTTGTGTTGTTGGCGCCTCGACGGCGCCGGCGCGTCAGGTTGCCGCGCAGGGATTGTTCAAGGGTGTCGAGCAGGGCGCCCGCGAAGGCAACAAAGTTCCTGATCGACCGCGCCGCCGACCAGCGCGCGGTCGCCGACGCCTCGGAGTCGCTGGTCACCAGCCTCGACGACGAGATGGTCCGCCTCGGCCGTGAGCGCGGGCTGGACTAATCAGGCGTCGCGGATCTGGAGCACGCACGCCTCGCGTCAGCGCGCCGTCGTGACGCCGCGATACTTTATGGCGAGCAGCGCTGCCAGCTCGGCTCTCGCATCGACCAGCGGGATGGCATCCTGGCGCGCCTTGGCCATTGCCATTGCGCCGGAATAGGCCGCGATGACGAGGGTGGCAAGGCTGTCCGGGTGCAGGTCGCGGGCCCGGCCGGCGAGAATGTCGGCGTAGAACTTCGCACGCAGGGCATCATGCCAGGCCGTGAAGATGCCGCTGAGCGCGACGCGCATGTCCGGGTCGTGCGGCGAGATCTCCATGGCCATGTTGTTGAGCGGGCAGCCGGACACCGCACGCTTGCGCGTCAACTCGCCGATGATGCTGGCAAAGATGCCGTCAATGGCCGTGGGCGCGTCGACATGGGCATCCAGCGGAACGATCCAGGCCTCTGCGACGGCCTGCGCCACCCGGTCCTGGATCACAGCCAGCCCAAGGTCACGCTTGGCCGGGAAATGATGCGCCATGGCGCCGCCCGACACCGACGCCTTCTCGCGGATCTCCAGCATTCCCGTTGCGAGGTAACCGTGACGCACGAACGCGTCATAGGCGCTGTCGACGATGCGCCGGCGCACGCCCTCCGGGTCGTTGGTTCGTCTGGATGCCGTCATGGTCGCGCCGACAATAGCGGCTTGACAAAACAGGTCAATCGCCCTGTTATAAAAAACAGGACGATCGACCTGTCGAGAGAGGGCTGATATGCGGGATCATTCCATCTTCGAACTGCGCCGCTACCGCCTGCGCCCGGGTGGCCGGGAGACGCTGATCAAGCTGTTCGACGCCGCGTTCGTTGAACCCCAAGAGTCATTGGGAATGCGCATCGAGGGCGAGTTCAGGGACGAGAAGGATGCCGATGCCTTCGTGTGGGTCCGTTCCTTCGCGGACATGGAGTCACGATCGCAGGCGCTGCAGTCGTTCTATACGGGCGACATCTGGCGGGCGCATGGTACGGCGGCGAATGCGACGATGCTCAATTCCCACAATGTGCTGCTGCTCAAGCCGGCCGGCGCGATGCGGCCGTTCGCACACAATCTGCCGCGCGACAGAGAAACGGCGCGTGGGCACGCGCGCGGCATCGTCGTCGTCAACATCTGTTCGCTGGCGCCGGGGCGGGACTCGGATTTCGCCGATTTCTTCTCCGAGCGCGCCTATCCGGCCCTGCGCGACGCGGGCGCGCGCATCGACGCCATGTTCGTCAGCGACCGCAGCACGAACGGCTTTTCAAGACTCCCGGTGCGCGAAGGCGAGACGGTGTTCGTCTGGCTCGAATGCCACGCGGATGCGGCCAGCCTGGCCCGCTGCCGTGAACAGCTCGCCTGCAACTCGGACTGGACGGGCCACATCCTGCCGCGCATCGACGAACAGTGCTGGCGGCCGATCGAGGTGTCCGAGCTGACGCCGACCGCGCGCTCGCTTTGCGCCTGGTGACCGGACACCGCATGGGTTCGGACACGGTCGGGCGACGACAACGGCCGGGACGGGTGCTTTGGCACGGCACCTGGCCGGAGAGCCGTGATGGCAGGGAATATCGGCTCGCATTCCGGCTGCGGGCGGATCGTATTGACCGCAAAGCCGACGACAGGCAGTCTCCCGGCGCCTGCACGCTGACGTGCTTACCATGAGTTGGATATTTGCGGGATTGGCCGGCGGGAAGCTGCGATTGAGCAGAAACGTATTGTAACGTTCATTGCGATTGTGTCGCATTCAATTGCGACGTACTTATTTATTACGAAGTTATTTGGTCGCCGGGAGAAACCCGTGCCGCCCCGCCTATTTGGAGGAAGGTTATTGTCGAAACTGCAAGTGCGCCGCTGGATCAAAGAGCGGTTGGGACCTGGCGAAGCCAGCATTGCAGACCGGCTCGACGCAGACGCCAACCGCTTCATCGAGGCCTTGCAGTCGGAATTGAGGGCTGCGAAGGATGACGCGCAGCGCTACAAGCGCATCACTGAGGAAATGGGCGTGATCATGGGCCGCCTGCGCGATGAGCGCGACGGCCACAAGCTCCACGCGGAGTCGGCCTCCGCCGAGCTTCGCCGGCTGACGCGGCCACGTGCGGCGGCGGTCTCCTGCAAAGAATCGGCAGTTCTCGCCGGCAACGGCCAAGTTGGGCCTACGTTGAAGAATACACCTGCTTCCGCGCTGCGGGTGCTCTGCGTGGGAACGGGCCGCGACGGAACGACGTCTCTCGCACGGATGATGCAGGACGTCTTCGACAGTCAGGGCAACGGCGACAAGGCGGTGCACGAATGGGGGTCGAGCGAACTCAACGAGTTGTTCTGCCGGCTCAAGGAAGGCAATGACGGCAGCGTCGAGGCCGAGATTCGTCAGTTGATCCTCGACTGCCCATATGCGTGCGTCGTCGGCAACGGCTATGCGGCCGTCCTGCCGATCATCGCCGACCTGCTCGGCGATCAGGTCACGCTGGTGCATCTGCGACGCCGCGACCGGGCGGCGTGCATCGCCAGTCTGGCCGAGAATGCAGAGCTGTCGCCGCAGAACCATGTCTACTACGCCGATTCGCCGGCCGCGCTACGGAAGCGTCCGACGGCTTTCCATTTCGGGGAGATGTCGAAGCCGCAATGGACGGATCTGTCGCTGACCGACAAGTTCGGCTGGTACTACGACAAGACTCACGCCCTGATCGAAAAACATAAGCGCTTGTTCACGAACTCGCTCTCCGTCGACACCGAGGATCTCGCCACGGACAGCGTGCGCGCCGCGCTGGCTCATGCGGCCGGCAGCACCGAGATGCCGCGGGCCTTTCACGTCAACCGGTTCGTCGATCTGCGCCACGTGCCGACCGATCGTCGCAGCTTCGTGCAGCGCCTGTTGGGCCAGCTGGACGTCCAGAAGCTGGCTCATGACGATCTGTATGGGCTCCGGCAGGTCCTCAACGAGATGATCTATCATCTGTCGCATTTTCCCGACGAGGCGCCGGGCGCGCTGGATGAGCTGCGCTGGACGCTAAACGAGACGCACAACCTGCTCAATCACCGCATCGAGGATGTTCGCGAGCTGATGGAGCGGGTCGGTGTCGAGCCCACGACGGCGCCTCTGCAAAACGGCTAGGGCACGCGGCATGCGCGTTACGAAGCTCGCCTGAACCGTTGAAGGATTTTGACCAAACGGCAGGCTGCCTCAACTCGTCGCGGCCCGGCCGACCGTCACCCCGGGAGCGACAAAGGCTGCGGCTGCGATCATCTCACTATGGCGGAGTGGCGGCAAGGCGCAATGCTGCCTGCGCGACGAGCTTGGCAATACGTTCGGACAGAGCCGGGTCCGAAACGGCGCGGGCAAGAGTCACCCCGCCGCTGAGCATGGCCAGCAGCACGATCGCCTGATCAGCCTGCGCGGGGGTATACGCTGCTGCGTCACCATCTCGGGGCAGGCCCGCGGCGATCTCCCCGACAAGACGCCTCAGTTCGGCGGTATAGGCCGCGCGCGTCTGACGATCCGCGCGCATCACGTCGGCTGACAGGCTCGGCAAGGCACAGCTCTCGCCGAGATCGCAGGTCCGCTTGTAGCCCAGGTAGAAGTTCACGAAGGTCTCGAGCCACCCGTTCGGTTCGCTCGCCTTGAGCACGGCCACCCCATGCCGCAATTCATCCAGGCCGGACAGCACCGCCGTGCGGAAGGCTTCGCTCTTCGATTTGAAGTGTCCGTAGAACGCGCCATTCGTGACGCCCGCGGCCTTGGTCAAGGCGTCGATGCCGGCGCCGCCATAACCCGCCGTTCGAAACAGCCGGCCTGCCGCCGCGACGACCCTGGCCCTGGTTTCCTGTTTGTGTTCCGCGCTGTAGCGCATCGCCGACCTCATTGAGAGCAATCTCTCTTTATTGCTTGTCGAAAGCGCGATCAACGTGTATCGATAGAGAGTGACCGGTGTGTACGGGTGCGATCGCTGTTCGCATGCGGCGAGACGTGCTGAGGCGCGTCGGCGCCAGGAGACGACGATGCAGCTGGCAAACTATCTCTTCTTCACGACGCAATGCGACGCCGCACTTGCCTTCTACACGGCCTGCGGGCTCGGCCATGTCACGACGCTCGTGCGCCATGGAGAGCAGGGCATTCCGGTCGCAAGTGAGGCCATGCGAGGCAAGGTGATGCATGCGCGGTTCGAAGGACCGGGAGTCCTGTTCTTCGCATCGGACAATCACCACGCCGAGCCGATGCGCGGCTCCGCCCACATGCTCATCATCGACGATCGCACGACGACCGACGCTTTGTTCGCAAAGCTCGCTGACGGCGGCAAGGTGACGACGCCGCTCGCAGTGCAGCCGTGGGGGACCTATTACGGCAAACTCACCGACCGGTTCGGCGTGCAATGGATGCTGAACTGCGAGTCGTAGACGGATTGTACGTTGAGACGTCGTTCACCGGGACGAAAGCGTGCGCTGAGACCAACAGCTCAGTCGCGGGCGATTTGGCACATAACGATCCAACGACGTCGGCCGGCTAGCCGATCGGGGAAGCGATTCCATGAGCGATCGAAGACGGCAATTGGCGGAAGGGGTGGGATTCGAACCCACGGTACCCTTGCGGGCACGCCGGTTTTCAAGACCGGTGCCTTAAACCACTCGGCCACCCTTCCATCCGGCGCCGTTTCCGGAATGCGCCGATGCGCACGCAATCGACGGCGCGGCATCATGGCGACACTTGTTTAGGGTGCTGGCTTGCGGCTCGTCAACGGCGCTTTCACGAGCGAGCCGAATCTCGTTCGTTCAAAAACCCGCCTTCACCTGAACGCAAAAACCATCAAGCCCGAGCACAAAACCACCGTGCTTACTGCAGCCAGGGCGAGAAAGCCGCCCGAAAGCAAGTCTCGATGTCGCACGGCCCACCTGCTGCGGCTGAACGGCCGGTTCGAACTCACCCAATGGCGCGGAACCCACGCGGTCGTTCGAGAAAAATATCGCTCGTTGAAATGTCCAGCTCCAGGTCGGTCCTGAAGTGTCGTTCTTGAAATGTCGCTCTTGCAGCCGACGAAAGCCGACCTTGCCGTCGGCTGTTCGGCCGTTTCAGCGTCAGGCCCGCGAACGGACCCCTTCAAACGCATGAGCGAGGAAGATCCCGGCGCCAACCAAGCCCATCACTGCTGTCATTGCTTCGATCATCGCGAACACACCCTCGTTGCGCCCCGTGTGAAGGAAACGACGTGCAGCCCTGCACAGTCAAAATGATTCAGGTCCCGGAAAATGAGAACCGTCCTAAGTGAGGATTTCGCGCAACATATGTGTCCAAAAAGGTGCAGTCGCAACAACGAGACGCGGAGTAGTGCACGCGTGGGCGGCGAGCGCATCGATGAGCAACCGCCGGAAAGCTCCGGTTAACCACGGCGGGGGCCACCCCATTTCCGCCGTGTTCGGGTTGCGTTAGTCTCGTGCATTGAGTTGCGGGGGACGCGACTCGGGGAAAAGCTGAGACGCGCCGGCCTGAACGGTCGGGCGAAACGGCAAATTGGTATTTGGGGTCGATGGGGATTGGTCGAACAGATCCGGTCGAGCAGGCGGTGCGGTGTGCCGTCGCGGTTCTCGCCTGCCTGATGGTCGCGAACTGCGCCTCGTCCAACAAGTTTGCCAGCAGGGTCGACCCGAAATACGGCGTGTCGTCGAGCCCGCGCGTCGTCGGTTTTGGCGAGCCGGTGCCGAAGGGCGGCGGCGTCTATCGAATCGGCAAGCCCTACACCGTGGCCGGCAAGACCTACGTTCCGGAAGAGGACGCCAACTATCGTGCCGAGGGCATGGCGTCCTGGTACGGCGATGATTTCCACGGCCGCCTGACCGCCAATGGCGAGGTCTTCGACATGACGTCGCTGACCGCCGCCCATCCGACCCTGCCGCTGCCGAGCTACGCCCGCGTCACCAATCTCGCCAACGGCAAATCGCTGATCGTCCGCATCAACGATCGCGGCCCCTACCATGGCAACCGGCTGATCGACGTCTCCAACAAGGCGGCCGATCTGCTCGAGTTCAAGGGCAACGGCATCGCCAAGGTCCGGGTCGAATATGTCGGCCGCGCCCCGCTGGAGGGCTCCGACGACACCCAGCTGATGGCGACCTTGCGCACCGGCATCCCGGCGCCGGCACCGTCCCTGGTGCGCGTGGCCTCGGCCAGACCGTTCGTGCCCGAGATGGGCGGCACCGGCCGGCCGATTCGCGGCGAGATCCCGCTGCCGGAGGGGCGACCCTATACGCTCGGAAACACCTCGGCCGACATGGCCTCGGTCGGGGCGACCTCGGAACTGTCGGCCTCCAGCCGGACGAGAGGGCGCAGCCTCGATAATCCGCGCGCCGTGTCCTACGACCAGGACGGCCGCTACATCCCGCAGGGCGGCAGGGCGGAGGCGAACGACGGCGCAGCCGAAGCCCGCGACATCATGAGCGGCCGCGGGCTGTACTGAGATCGGCGCGACGGCCACGACGGCCAGCTCGCGTGAACCGCCCCTTTCGGGGCGGTTTTGATTCCGGTGGTCGCCCGAGCGGCGGTCGCCCAAGCCCACTGAACCAAAGCCCACCGAACCAAAGCCCGCTGCATTACTGCGCCGAGAACGGCACCCGCGCCCTGGCCGAGTAGGTCCAGATCTGGGTGGCGCTGCCGATGCCGCCGAGCTCGGCGCCGAGGCCCACGCTGGCCCCGCCCGGCGTCCTGATGCCGAGCCCTCCGGTGGCACGCGCGGACCAGCCCTGGAGCAGCGGCGTCGAGGAGAGAGCGGTGCCGACGAGCGCCGCGGCATCCTCCTTGTTGAAGTAGTAGTCGCCATACAGGCCGACGAACGGCGTCAGCACGAGGCCGCTGTCGAGCCAGGCCACGGGGTAGGCCGCCCTCAGGCCGCCGGAGGCGCGGCCGTTGGCGAAATCATGGGTGCCCTGCCGAGTGCCGAGCGAATCGACATAGGCGTTCTCGTGCTCCCACAGCGCATAGACCTTGGCCGAGGGCTCGAGCAGGAAGCCATAGGCCTGGTACATGCCGGTGAGCCCGGTCGACACCAGCCAGCGCTGGCCGTTGAAATTGCCCTGCGCGGTGCCGGCGGTGCCGTTGTAGCCGATGCCGGAATAGGCCACCGCCGCATCGTAGCGCAGCGTCGGCGACAGCTTCCAGCCGAGATAGGCGCCGACCGTCCAGCCATCGCCCTTGAGCTTTCCGTTGATGTCCTGCTCGGTGTAGCTGAAGGTCTCATACCCACCGAGCGCGCCTACCAGGACATTCGGTGCGACCTTGTAGGTCAGCCCGATCAGCGCGTTGAGCTGCTGGCCGTAGAGCGAGGACTGGGCTGCCTGAGTGACGCCGCCGGTGGTCGTGGTGCCCCAGCGGTCGATGCCGGTGCCGCGCACGTCGGCCCACAGCAGCCATTGCTTGTCCTCATGCCATCTGGGCGCGGCTTTCTTCGGCAGCTGCGGGTCGATCGCCGCGAAGGCATTGTCGATCCGCGACCGGCCCCGGCCGGATCTGCCATCGATGAGGCCGCCGCTGCGATCGGCGCCATAGGCGCTGCTGCCCGAATCGGCCGCGCCGGGCAGGGGCACGGCGTTGTCCTGGTCACGCGGATCGGCGGAGAAATTGAAGCGCATGCGGCCATTGCCGGGGGTCAGGAAGGCCCCGCCATCGTTGAAGCCATCGCCGATGGCTTCGTCGATCGCCCCGGAGATGGCCTGTCCCGAATTCTGCGCCACCATTTTGGTGACGTTGAGCTGCAGAGCGCGCAGCCTGACGCTGTCGAGCGGCACGTTCACGGTCTGCGCGAGGCCGGGCGAGGTGCTGGCCGCAAAGCTGGGACTGCCGCCATAGTTTGCCGTGATGGTGTGGCTGCCCACTGTAAGCGCCGATGTGGTGAAGGTCGCAATGCCGCCGCTCAGTGTCGCCGTTCCGATCGCCGTGCCGTTGTCGCTGAACGTGACCGTGCCCGTCGGCGTTCCACCCGACCCGGTGACCGTTGCCGTGAACGTCACGGGTTGGCCCGCCTGGCTCGGGTTCTGCGAGGAGGCGAGCGTCGTCTGCGTCGCTGCCGACTGATAGGCGAAGCGGTCCGCGGCTGAGGTGGCGGAGGTCTGGCCGCTGTTGGTGACGGTGATGTCGACCGTCCCGCTACCGGCGGGCGAGACTGCCGTGATGGAGGTCGCTGAGTTGACGGTGTAGCTCTGCGCATTGACGGCGCCGAACTTCACGCCTCCGGCGCCGGTGGTCCCGGCGAAGCCGGTGCCGGCGATGGTCACCGTGGTGCCGCCCGCCGCGGGGCCCGACGTCGGCGAGATCGACGTCACGGTCGGCGCGCCGAAATAGCTGAACTGGTCGGCGGCCGACGTCGCCGACGTGCCGCCGGCGGAGGTGACCCTGACGTCGACCGTGCCGGTCCCCGCTGGCGAGGTTGCGGTGATCGAGGTGGCCGAGTTGACCGTGAAGCCGGTCGCTGGCGTCGCACCAAAATTCACCGCGGTCGCCCCGGTGAAGCCGGTGCCGGTGATGGTGACCGTGGTGCCGCCGATCGCAGGCCCGGAGGTCGGTGCGACCGAGGTGACGGACGGAGCGGTCGTATAGGTGAATTGATCCGCTGCAGAGGTGGCCGACGTGCCGCCGACGGTGGTCACCCTGATGTCGACGGTGCCGGCGCCGGCTGGCGCGGTCGCGGTGATCGAGGTGGCGGAGTTGACGGTGAAGCCGGTTGCCGGCGTCGCGCCGAAATTCACCGCCGTGGCGCCGGTGAAGCCGGTCCCGGTGATGGCCACGGACGTGCCCCCCGCCAACGGCCCGGCGGTCGGCGCGATCGACGTCACGGTCGGCACCGGCGAGTAGGTGAACTGATCGGCGGCCGACGTTGCCGAGGTGCCGCTCGGCGTTGTCACGCGGACGTCGACCGTGCCGGTGCCCGCCGGTGAGGTCGCCGTGATCGAGGTGGCGGAATTGACCGTGAACCCGGTCGCAGGCGTCGCGCCGAAATTCACCGCGGTCGCCCCGGTGAAACTGGTGCCGGTGATGGTGACCGAGGTGCCGCCTGCAACAGGCCCGGATGTCGGTGAAACCGATGTCACGGCCGGCGGCCCGATATAGGTGAACTGATCGGCCACCGAGGTCGCCGACGTGCCGCCCGTGGTCGTGACCCTGACATCGACGGTCCCCGTGCCGGCCGGCGAGGTGGCCGTGATCGAGGTGGCCGAGTTGACCGTGAAGCCGGTCGCGGGTGTGGCGCCGAAATTGACGGCCGTCGCACCGGTGAAATTGGTGCCGGTGATGGTCACCGTCGTGCCGCCGGCCGCTGGCCCCGAGGTCGGCGAGATCGAGGTCACCGTCGGCGCAGGGATGTAGGTGAACTGGTCGGCCGCCGAGGTGGCTGACGTGCCGCCGGCGGTCGTGACCCTGACATCGACCGTGCCCGTGCCAGCCGGCGAGGTCGCCGTGATCGAGGTGGCCGAGTTGACCGTGAAGCCGGTCGCCGGCGTGGCGCCGAAATTGACCGCCGTGGCGCCCGACAAATTGGTGCCGGTGATGGTCACCGTGGTTCCGCCGGCACCCGGGCCCGAGGTCGGCGAGATTGATGTCACCGTCGGGGCGGCGACATAGGTGAACTGATCTGTGGCCGAGGTGGCCGAGGTGCCTCCGACAGTGGTCACCGTCACGTCGACCGTGCCGGTGCCGGCGGGTGAAGTCGCCGTGATCGAGGTGGCGGAATTGACCGTGAAGCCGGCCGCCGGCGTCGCACCGAAATTGACCGCGGTGGCACCGCTCAGATTGGTGCCAGTGATCGTGACGGTCGTGCCACCGGCCGTCGGTCCCGCCGTTGGCGAGATCGACGTCACCGTCGGCGTCCCGATATAGGTGAACTGGTCGGACGCCGAGGTGGCCGATGTGCCGCCAGCGGTGGTGACCCTGACGTCGACCGTGCCGGTGCCGGCCGGCGAGGTCGCGGTGATTGAGGTCGCCGAATTGACCGTGAATCCGGTCGCAGGTGTGGCGCCGAAATTGACGGCGGTGGCGCCAGTGAAGTTGGTGCCGGTGATGGTGACCGTCGTGCCGCCGGCCACGGGACCCGAGGTTGGCGAGATCGAGGTCACGGTCGGTGCAGGGATATAGGTGAACTGGTCGGACGCCGAGGTGGCCGATGTGCCGCCAGCGGTGGTGACCCTGACGTCGACCGTGCCGGTGCCGGCCGGCGAGGTCGCCGTGATCGAAGTGGCCGAGTTGACCGTGAAGCCGGTCGCGGGCGTGGCGCCGAAATTGACCGCCGTGGCGCCGCTCAGGTTGGTGCCGGTGATCGTCACCGTGGTGCCGCCCGCACCGGGCCCCGACGTCGGCGAGATCGAGGTCACCGTCGGCGCCGCGACATAGGTGAACTGGTCCGCGGCCGAGGTCGCCGAGGTGCCGCCGACCGTGGTCACGGTCACATCGACCGTGCCGGTGCCGGCCGGCGAGGTCGCCGTGATCTGCGTCGCCGAATTGACCGTGAAGCCGGCCGCGGGTGTCGCGCCGAAATTCACCGCGGTGGCGCCGCTCAGGCCGGTACCGGTGATGACCACCGTGGTGCCGCCGGTCTGCGGACCTGCCGTCGGCGAGATCGACGTCACCGTCGGCGCGGCGACATAGGTGAACTGGTCGGACGCCGAGGTGGCCGATGTGCCGCCAGCCGTGGTGACCCTGACATCGACGGTCCCCGTGCCGGCCGGCGCGGTCGCGGTAATCGAGGTCGCCGAGTTGACCGTGAACCCGGTTGCAGGCGTGGCGCCGAAATTGACGGCGGTGGCGCCAGTGAAGTTGGTGCCGGTGACGGTGACCGTCGTGCCGCCCGCCACGGGACCCGAGATCGGCGAGATCGAGGTCACCGTCGGTGCAGGGATGTAGGTGAATTGGTCGGACGCCGAGGTGGCCGACGTGCCGCCCGCCGTCGTGACCCTGACGTCGACGGTGCCGGTGCCGGCGGGCGAGGTCGCGGTGATGGAAGTCGCCGAGTTGACCGTGAAGCCGGTCGCGGGTGTGGCGCCGAAATTGACGGCAGTGGCGCCAGTGAAGTTGGTGCCGGTGATGGTCACCGTGGTGCCGCCGGAACCGGGCCCAGAGGTCGGCGAGATCGAGGTCACGGTCGGAGCAGGGATGTAGGTGAACTGATCGGCAGCAGACGTGGCCGATGTTCCGCCCACAGTGGTGACGGTCACATCGACGGTGCCGGTCCCGGCCGGCGACGTCGCGGTGACCTGGGTGGCCGAGTTGACCGTGAATCCAGTCGCAGGCGTGGCGCCGAAATTGACCGCGGTCGCGCCGGTGAAGCCGGTGCCGGTGATGACGACAGATGTACCGCCGGCGCCGGGTCCCGATGTCGGTGCGATCGACGATACCGTGGGCGCGGCCACATAGGTGTATTGATTCCCCGCCGCCGCCTGGGATGGGGCGCCATTGGTGACCGTCACATTGACGGTGCCCGCCGACCCGGCCGGCGCGACCGCCGTGATCTGGGTGTTGGAGTTGACCACGTAGCTGGTCGCATTGGTCGAACCGAACTTCACGCCGCCGGCGCCGGTGGTTCCGGTGAATCCGGTGCCGGTGATGACGACCGAGTTGCCGCCTGCGGTCGGGCCGGAATTCGGTGACAATGCGGTGACAGAGAGGCTGGGCGTGACGTTCGTGAGCGAGATGGTCAGGCCACTGTCGGTGGTGCCGAACGTGCCAGTGCCAACATCAGTCGTCGACGAATAGTTCAGAATGATCGTGTCGGAGGTCGTCGGCGGCGCCGTCGTCATCGTCAGATTATAAGTTACGTAGTAGGCATTGCCGTTATTGGGATCGATCGTCTCTATTGGCGTAATCGTGTAGACGCCCCCATTCGAACCCGCGATCGATGCGGAAGTGTCTCCGGCGCCGCTCCCGGTAATCGGGAAACCGGTATTCGTGTCGGTTCCGCATGCATTGTACAGGCCGCTGTTGGCGATTCGATTGTATTGTGTGCCCGTTTTCGGCACGAGCGCCGCGCCGGGACCGGTGGCCCCATTGACGCTGAATGTGATCTGCGAGTTCAGCGCGATGCTGGTCGACACCGTCAATGCGGACACTGCCCCGCAATTGGCAGCCCAGGCGTCACTTGCAGCAAAGGATACGAGCCCCACGACTGCCGAGACAATGGCGTAGCGTCGGGCGCCGGCTTTGCCGGGTCGGGAGGCAGGGGCTGTCGCAGGGCAGGACGGGTGTGCCGGCGGTCTGTCGAGCGCGCAGCCGATAGCGTGGGCGAATGCGTGCCCCATGGCACGGACCCGCATCCAGATCCCGGCAGTGCGATTCGCGATGCGCCCTCGCCGCAGAACCGTCGCGATGATCGCATTCAGGCCCCGACAGCGCGGCCAAGCATGCGTCAGGGCTGCAGCTACGCAGATCAATCGCATTGCTTGCCCTGCGAACACACGCAATGAGGCCAGACAACTCTGTCGGGTCCGTCTCGTGAAAACCACCAGGCCCCCTTCGCGGCATCAACTTCAAGTTGACGATGCCGGCGCAATAATTGATCAGATAAATTGAGTTCTACATGTTACCTTGCATTAGGACGTGACTGCGCGCCGCGAGCAAGAAGCCACCCCGCCAGTTCCGTGCGAAACCCGATCGGCGCGCCCGATTTTCGAGCTCTAGTTGCAACTCAGCAACAGATCAGTGTTTGGTGGAACAACCCCGAAAAGCGCCGTCGCGGGGTAGCTCCTGTTGGGTTGCAGGCAATTCCAGGCGCGAGCGACACTGCTAGAAGTTGTCTCGTGCGTTGACTGCGCGCGTAGGGCTTGACTGTTTCAGTTCCACCCACTAACAATCCTGGCGAGCATATGCATCGTAATGCACTGCGTTTTAATCGATCGCGCGTCGATATTCCGCGCTTCAATGACAAGGCGATCCATCGCTGGAAGAGGGGGAGCATGCCGTTACAACCCATCCTGGGTCAGATCATGCCCTTTGCCGGCACGACGGTGCCGAAGGGATGGGCGCCGTGCAACGGCGCCCTCCTGGCCATTCAGACCAATCAGGCGCTGTTTTCATTGCTCGGCACGTATTACGGCGGTGATGGGATCAGGACGTTCGGGCTGCCCGACTTGCGCGGCCGCGCGATTCTCGGATCCAGCGGCAGTGGTGGCAATTTTCCTGCCGGCATGACCAGCGGCACGGTTTCAGTGACCCTGAACGCGCAGCAGCTTCCGAGCCATAACCACATGGTTCAGGCATCGACAGCGCAGGGAGCGGGACGCGGTGCGGCGGCGACCAACAATCTGTTCGGAACCAACACCATCCCGCCAGCCAGTCCAAAAATGATTTTCCTGACTGCAGGCAGCGCCGAGGTGCCGCTGGCGCCGGGCACGAATGTCCTCGATCAAGGCGGCAATCAAGCTCACAACAACATGCAGCCCTATCTCGTCATCAACTACATGATTGCGCTCAACGGCGTCTATCCATCCCGCGACTGAGATTCCGGCTGCGAGGCGCCCAGCTTCGGCCAACCGCTTTCAATTCGAGTTTCTTCCAGGACTGCGCTTCGCGAGAGGCGCATCATTCTTTGAACTGCTTTGCTGTCAATTGATGCTTTGAAAGGGACCGCAGCGATGTCAGACCCCTTTATCGGCGAAATTCGGCTGTTCGGGTTCCCACGGATTCCGGATGGCTGGCTGGCCTGCAACGGACAAAGCCTGCCGATCTCGCAATACGACACGCTCTATGCCATCATCGGCACGACCTATGGCGGCGATGGCGTGCAGACCTTCAATGCCCCCGATTTGCGCGGCCGCGTGCCGATCGGCCAGGGGCAGGGGCCGGCTCTGCCGCTCTATGTGCTCGGCGAAATTGCGGGCGAGGATGGACATGTCCTGATCGCCAACGAAATGCCGGTGCACGGCCACGCGCTGATGTCGTCGACCGCCACAGCAGAGACGTCGGCGCCGAGCGCGACGGTTCATCTGGCGACGGCGTCATCCGGAAATCTCTACGCGCCGGCAGCGGACGCCGCGCCGTACGAGACGATGGCCGCTTGCGTCGCATTGGCGGGCAACAATTTCCCACACAACAACATCATGCCGACGGTCGTCGGCAACTACTGCATCTGTTACCTCGGCATCTTTCCGTCCGCGGGCTGATCACGCCTCCCGCCCATTCATATCGATCGATTTCGCGCTTCAGTGGATTTGAGGAGAGATTCCGTGTCAGACCCGTATATCGGCGAAATCCAGGCCTTTCCGTTTACCTTTGCCGCCCAGGGCTTCAACCAGGCCTGGCTGCCCTGTTTCGGCCAGTTGCTGCCGATCCAGCGGTTCACGCCTTTGTTCGCCTTGATCGGCACCTATTACGGCGGCAATGGCACGAGCAATTTTCAGCTGCCCAATCTGAGCGGCAGCGTCACCAACGGTCAAGGCGACGGTCCGGGCCTCGAGCCGCGCGTCATCGGCGAATCGATCGGGAGCAGCACGGTCGGCCTGGTCACCAGCGAGATGGCGGCCCACACCCACGGCCTGCAGCTGGGGAGCAAGACGGCGGCAAATGCGGCGCCCGGTCCTGGAACGGCCGGAAGCATGGCCGCCATCGATCCGACCTTCAATGGCTTCGTGCCGCTGCCGAGCACCACCACTTTTGCACCGAACGCAATGACGTTGACCGGGCAGGGGCTGCCGCACGACAATACGCAGCCGACCCAGGCGCTGATCTGGTGCATCGCCTATGCTGGGATCTTCCCGTCGTTCAACAACTCCTGACCGTTGGGTTCGGTCGGCATGACGACGATCGAATCCGAGATCGTCTCAAGCGACGCCCGATTGCGCCTGAGGCTCGCCGGGATCGCGGACGAGCCGTTCCTGCGCGACCTCTTCAAATCCGTCAAAGGCGCACAACTCGTCACGGGCGGTCTGCCTCCGGCGATGCTCGAGCTCGTGCTCGCGCAGCAATACCACGCGCAGGTCGCGGGCTACGCAGCGCAGTGTCCCGAGGCCCGATCGCTGATCATCCTGCGCGACGGTGCACCGGTCGGACGTCTGCTGCTCGATCGCGGGGCGTCGCGATGGCACGTGGTGGATCTCGCGCTATTGCCGGGTGCCCGCAACGCGGGCGTCGGACGCGAGATCATGCAGGCGGTCGCCGCGGCGGCGCGGGAGCAGGGTGCAGAGGTGCTCTCGCTCGCAGTCGCGACGGCGAATGAAGACGCGGCGCGATTCTACGCCCGGCTGGGATTCCTGGATGTCACCGACGGTGCGACCGCGTCGCATCGCAAGATGGAGCTGGCGCTCGCACGCTGAGCTCCATCCGACTCAGGGGCGAGCAGGCGCCACCTCGCGCAGGAACGCAATCAGGGCCGCATTCACCTCGTCAGCGCATTCCTGCTGGATCCAGTGCCCGGCGCCATCAATGATCAGCTTGCGCCTCAGATCCGGCAGCACGCGCTCCATCTCCTGAACGCGCTTGGCACCGATCAGCCCGGTCACGACCGCGTCCTCGCTGCCCGCGATGAACAGCGACGGCTGCCGGATCGGCGCGTCCTGCCAGGGCGCGGTGAGCTCCCAGTTGCGATCGATGTTGCGGTACCAGTTCAGGCCGCCGCGAAAGCCGGAGACGCGATAGGCCGCAATGAACTCGGCGAGATCGGCCTCGCTCAGCCATGCAGGCAGAGGCAGGTCGGGGTTTGCGGCGCCGAGGAAGCCGTTGCCGGGTGCGACGAACAGCGCCTGCGGATCGGAGAAGCCGCGCGCCAGCATCGTGCGCATCGTCAGTGCGACGTCGCGCTCGAACTCGGCCTCGGCGAGGCCCGGCGTTTGAAAATACTGCCAGTAGAAATTCTCGATGCCGCCGGCCCTCAGCGTGTCGAGCGGACGGCAACGGCCGCGAAACGGCGGCGGGACGCTCAAGCCTGCGACGGCCGTGAACATGTCCGGGCGGAACAGCGCCGCATGCCAGGCCACCGGCGCGCCCCAGTCGTGACCGATGATGACCGCCTGACGCTCGCCGAGCGCCGTGACCAGCGCCACCATGTCGCCGACGATGTCGAAGATCGAATAGGCGGCGACGTCGTCAGGCGCCTGCGACCGGCCGAAGCCGCGCATGTCCGGCGCCACGACGCGATGGCCGGCCGCGGCAAGGGCCGGAATCTGGTGCCGCCACGAATAGGACAGTTCGGGCCAGCCGTGGCACAGCACCACGAGCGGCCCTTCGCCCTGTTCGCGCACGAACAGCTCGACGCCATTGGCCTTGACGATCCGTGTCGATGCCACCCCTTCCCCCTCGATGTCTCGATTTTGATTGTCCGTCCCGCTGTATCGCACCGCGCGCCGGGCCGTGCAAATCACGGGACAGCCGCTCCATCCGCAGGACTGCCGTGTTGTTTGGACACCGGGCAGCTGCTAGATTCCGTGCGCGCTCCAGAGCTTAGCCGATGGATTTCATGACCTACCCGTTCCGTCGCTCCGGTTTCACCTCCGGACGGGCGACGCGCGCATTCGTTGTCCTGACAGCCGTGATTGCTCTCGGCTGGAGCGGGCTGTTGTATGCGGCCAACCAGAGCGTCCAGGGCGCGCGCAAGGACGACGGCGGCTTCGACGGCGACGCGCCGACTGCCATCCTGATGGAGGCGACCAGCGGTAGCGTGCTGTTCGAGAAGAACGCGGACGAGCTGCGCGCGCCCTCCAGCATGATGAAGCTGATGACCGCGGAGGTGGTGTTCAACGCGGTCAAAGAGGGCACGATCAAGCTCAACGACGAATACCGGATCAGCGAGAACGCCTGGCGCAGGGGCGGGGCGCCCTCAGGCGGCTCGACCATGTTCGCAGCCCTCAACAGCAAGGTGTCGGTCAGCGATCTCCTGCACGGCGCCATCATCCAGAGCGGCAACGACGCCTGCATCGCGCTCGCGGAAGGCATGGCCGGCAACGAGAAGATCTTCGCCGCCGAGCACATGACCAAGCGCGCCCGCGAGCTCGGCCTGACCAAATCGACCTTCGCCAATTCCAACGGGCTGCCCGACCCGGGCAACAAGATGACGGTGCGCGAGCTGGCGATGCTCGCCCGGCATATCATCCTGGATTTTCCGGAGTTCTATAAGATCTTCGGAGAGAAGGAATTCACCTGGAACAAGATCCGGCAGCAGAACCGCAATCCGCTGCTGAACGCGATGGAAGGCGCCGACGGGCTCAAGACCGGCTTCACCAAGGACGGCGGCTACGGCATGGTCGGCTCGGCCGTGCAGAACGGCACCCGGCTGATCGTCGTCGTCAACGGCCTGGAGGATGCGGAGGATCGCGCCACCGAGGCCAAGAAGATGCTGGAGTGGGGCTACCGCAATTTCGAGACCCGCACTCTGTTCGCCGCCGACCAGACGCTGGGCTATGCCAAGGTGTTCGGCGGCGAGAGCCGCTCGGTCAAGCTGACGAGCCCGGTTCCCGTCAAGGTCATGGTCCAGAAGAACGGTGGTGACAAGCTGATCGCGCGCATCGTCTACAGCGGCCCGGTCAAGGCGCCGATCGAGCCAGGTCAGAAGGTCGGGATTGTCAGGGTCTGGCGCGGCCCCAATATCGCCATGGAGGCCCCCGTCTATGCTGCGGAGGCGGTGGGCACGGGGTCCACGATGCGGCGCGCGATCGATGGGGCCAGCGAGCTCGTGATCGGGATGTTCCGCGCCGGGGCCGAGAAGCTCTAGAGACATGGCGGATTTAGCTTTGAAACGTGGTCCTGGCCGCGGCCGGTTCGTCACCTTCGAGGGCGGCGAGGGTGCCGGAAAATCCACGCAAATCAAGATGTTGGCGGACCATCTGGAGAAAGAGGGCGTGCGCGTCGTGCTGACCCGCGAGCCCGGCGGATCACCGGGCGCCGAGATCATGCGCCACCTCGTCCTCTCCGGCATGGGCAAGCTGCTCGGCGCCGAGGCCGAGACCCTGCTGTTCGCGGCCGCCCGCGACGACCATGTGCGCAGCGTGATTCTGCCGGCGCTGAACCAGGGCAGTTGGGTATTGTGCGACCGCTTCTTCGATTCGACCCGGGCCTATCAGGGCAGCCAGGGCAAGGTTGCGCCCGACGTGCTCAATGCGATGCAGCGGGTCACGATCGGCGATCTCAAGCCGGATCTGACCCTCATTCTGGACGTGCCCGTCGAGGTCGGCCTGCAGCGCGCGGCGGCGCGGCGCGGCACTGGAACTCCGGACCGGTTCGAGGGCGAAGACATCAAGTTCCACAAGGGCCTGCGCGACGCCTTTCACAAGATCGCCGCCGAGGATCCCGGACGCTGCGTGCTGATCGACGCGACGGCCGGCGCGGAAACGGTGTCGCATATCGTCTGGGACGCCGTGCGCGAGCGGCTGTTCACGGCCGTGGCGGCGGCGTCATGAGCGCGCGCAAGGTCGAGCCCGAGATCGCGGTCCGTCCCCCGCGCGAGACCACCGCTCTGTTCGGACACCACGAGGCCGAGGCGGCGCTGCTGGCAGCCTATCGCAGTGGACGGATGGCGCATGCCTGGCTGATCGGCGGCCCGCAGGGCATCGGCAAGGCGACGTTGGCTTATCGCATGGCGCGCTTCGTCCTGGCCAACCGCGATCCTGCCTCCGACTCGGTGCGCGCCGCCGATTCGCTGTACGTCGATGCGGACGACCACGTCGCCCGATTGATCGCGTCCGAGGCCCATGGCGGGCTGCTGACCCTGGAGCGGTCCGCCAACGACAAAGGCGTGCTGCGCACCGTCATCACCGTGGACGAGACCCGCGAGACGATCTCGTTCTTCGGCTCGACCGCGGCGGTCGAGGGCTGGCGCGTCTGTATCGTCGACACCGTCGACGAGCTCAATCCCAACGCCGCCAATGCGCTGCTGAAGATTCTGGAGGAGCCACCGCAGCAATCGCTGTTCCTGCTGGTCAGCCACGCACCGGCGCGGGTGCTAGCCACCATCAAGTCGCGCTGCCGCAGGCTGGCGCTGCGGGCGCTGTCGACAGACGACGTCATCAGCGCGGCGGCGGAGGCGGCTGGCATGGGGGCCGCCGATCCGGCACTGCGAGAGGCGGCCAAGGCGTCCGAGGGCAGCGTCGCGCGCACCCTGATGCTGATGGGCGGCGACGGCCTGCAACTGCAGACCCGGACGGCGGCGCTACTCGCCACCCTGCCGCGGATCGACGCGAGCGAGCTGCATGCCCTGGGCGACGCGCTCGGCACCAGCGATCGGGTCGCGCTGGCGAGCTTCCTCGACAGTATCGAGCGCTGGGTGGCGGAGCGGCTCCGGGCCGCGGATCCCAATGCGGAACTGCCGCGCCTTGCACGGCTGGCGGAGGTATGGGAAAAGATCGTTCGCGCCGCGCGCGACACCGAATCCTATAATCTGGAACGAAAACCGCTGGTTTTCTCGGTGTTCGGGATGCTCGCCGAAGCCACGCGCTGACCGCGCCGACCATCATCCCGGGATCGCCAGGATCAATCCGTCGACCGACGTCGTCAAAGAGGAATTTGCCGTGGCCAAGGCCAGCAAGACAACCGTGAAGAAGGGCAAGCCCGCAGGCAAGGGCGCCGCAAGGAAGGCCGCCGCCAAGGCACCGAAGAAGGCCCCCGCGAAGGCAAAGGCCACCGCCAAGGCGACGTCCGCGAAGGACAAAGACGCCAAGGCCAAAGCGAAAGCAAAGGCCGCCAAGTCCAAGACGGCGCCGGCGAAGGCCAAGAGCAAATCCCCGGCCGCGAAGGCGACGAAGAAAGTCGCGAAGGGTGCCGCCAAGAAGGCTGTGAAGGCGCCTGCCAAGAAGGCCGCCGCGAAGCCCGCAGCGCCCCCGGCCAAGACGTCCGCCAAGCCGGCAACAACGAAAAAGCCCGCCGCTACGAAACAGCCGGCCGCGCCGGCCGTCGTCGAAACGCCGAAGCCGCCGCGTGCCGCGAAGCCCAAGGCGCCGCGCAAGCCGAAGGTCGAGGCGGCTGTGGTTCTTGATGTCGAGGTTCTCGACGTCGAGGTCGCCGAGGTCGAGGTGCCCGAAGTTGAGGAAGCTGCAACTCCCATCGCAGCCGAGCCGGTGGATCAGAATACGTTCTATGTCACTACCGCGATCGCCTATCCCAATGGCAATCCGCATATCGGCCACGCCTATGAGGCGATCGCGACCGACGCCATCGCGCGCTTCGCGCGGCTCGACGGCAAGGACGTGTACTTCCTGACCGGCACCGACGAGCACGGCCTGAAGATGGTGCAGACCGCGCAGAACGAGGGATTGACGCCGGGCGAGCTCGCCACGCGCAATGCCGGCCGCTTCCGCGACATGGACGAGCGGCTGAACGTCTCGTTCGACCGCTTCATCCGCACCACCGAGCCTGCGCATCACCGCTCGGTCCAGGCGATCTGGAACCGCATGCGCGAGAACGGCGACATCTATGCCGACAGCTACGCCGGCTGGTACTCGGTGCGCGACGAGGCCTATTACGCCGAGGACGAGACGGTCGTCGGCGAAGACAACGTTCGCCGGGGACCGCAGGGCACGCCGGTCGAATGGGTCGAGGAGAAGAGCTATTTCTTCCGCCTATCCGCCTACCAGGACAAGCTGCTCTCGCTCTATGAGAATCAGCCGGATTTCATCGGCCCGGACGCGCGGCGCAACGAGATCATCAGCTTCGTCAGGGGCGGGCTCAAGGACCTCTCGATCTCGCGCACCACCTTCGACTGGGGCGTGCGGGTGCCCCATGACGACGAGCACGTGATGTATGTCTGGGTCGACGCGCTGACCAACTACATCACCGGCGTCGGCTTCCCCGACGAAGACGATGCCAATTGGAAGTACTGGCCGGCCGACGTCCACGTCATCGGCAAGGACATCATCCGCTTCCACGCGGTGTACTGGCCGGCATTCCTGATGTCGGCGGGCGTGCCGGTGCCGAAGCGCGTCTACGCCCACGGCTTCCTGTTCAACCGGGGCGAGAAGATGTCGAAATCGGTCGGCAACGTCGTGGACCCCTTCAATCTCGCCGACCAGTATGGCGTCGACCAGCTGCGCTATTTCTTCCTGCGCGAGGTGCCGTTCGGCCAGGACGGCAACTACAATCACGAGGCCATCGTCGCCCGCATCAATGCCGATCTCGCCAACGACCTCGGCAATCTCGCGCAGCGCTCGCTGTCGATGATCGCCAAGCAGCTCGGAGGCGTGCTGCCCGAGCCCGGCGAGTTCTCGGCGAACGACAAGGCGATGTTGGCGGAGGCCGACGCCATGATCGGTGCCGCGCGAAAAGCCATGGCGACCCAGCAGATCCACCAATGGCTCAACGCCGTGTGGTCTGTCGTGGCGGAGGCCAACCGCTATTTCGCGGGCGAGGCGCCGTGGGCGCTCGCCAAGACCGATCCGAAGCGCCAGCACACGGTGCTCTACGTCACCGCCGAGGTGATCCGGCAGGTCGCGATCCTGACCCAGCCGGTGATGCCCACGGCTTCCGCGAAGCTGCTGGACAGCCTCGGCATCCCCGCGGACGAGCGGAGCTTTGCGCAACTCGGTGGCGAGGTGAGGATCGCGCCCGGCACGCAGCTGCCGGCGCCGCAGGCGGTGTTCCCGCGCTACATCGAGCCGACGGCGGCGTGATGCTGGTCGACAGTCACTGCCACCTGGATTTTCCGGATTTTGCCGAGGATCTGGACGGCATCGTCGCACGCGCCGCCGCCGCCGGCGTCGGCCGCCTGGTGACGATCTCGACGCGGGTGCGGCGGCTGCCGGAGCTGCTCGCCATCGCCGAGCGGTTCGACAACGTCTACTGCTCGGTCGGCACCCATCCGCACAACGCGGACGAGGAGGACGGCATCACCGCCGAGGAACTGATCGCACTGACCAAACATCCCAAGGTCGTTGCGCTCGGCGAGGCCGGGCTGGACAATTTCTACGACCACGGTTCCAAGGACGCGCAGGAGCGCGGGTTCCGCGCGCATATCGCGGCCGCCCGCGAGACCGGTCTGCCACTGGTGATCCACACCCGCGAGGCCGACGAGCAGTGCGGCCGCATCCTCGACGAGGAGATGGCGCGCGGTCCTTTCAAGGCCGTGCTGCATTGCTACACCGGCGGACGCGAGCTGGCGATGAAGGCGATCGATCTCGGACTGCACATCTCGTTCACCGGCATCGTGACCTTCAAGAAGTCGGACACCCTGCGTGCGCTGGCTGCCGAGGTGCCGGCAGACCGGATCATGGTCGAGACCGACGCGCCGTATCTCGCGCCCGGCAAATTCCGCGGCAAGCGCAACGAGCCGGCCTATGTGGTGGAGACCGCCAAGGTGCTGGCGGAAACCCGCGGCGTGTCGTTCGAGGAGTTCTCGCGCCAGACCACAGAGACCTTCTTCAAGCTGTTCTCCAAGGTGCCGCGATCCGAGGTGCTGGCATGACCTTGACGCTCACCATCCTCGGCTGCGGCTCCTCGGCGGGCGTGCCGCGCCCGGCGCTCGGATGGGGCGCCTGCGATCCGAACAACCCCAGGAATCGCCGGCGGCGCTGCTCGCTGCTGGCCGAGCGCCGCGGCGCGCATGGCGTCACTCGCGTCGTGATCGACACCTCGCCCGACCTGCGTGAGCAGCTAATCGACACGAATGTCGATCACATCGACGCGGTGTTCCTGACGCATGAGCATGCCGACCAGACCCATGGCATCGACGATCTGCGCTCGGTGGTGATGCATCAGAGGCGGCGCATTCCGGTCTACCTGAACCAGTCGACCGCCAAGGACATCATGCACCGGTTCTCCTATTGCTTCATCTCGCCACCCGGCAGCGACTATCCACCGATCCTGACCCAGCATGCGATCGAGGCCGGCGAGACCCAGGCGGTGGAAGGCAAGGGCGGCGAGCTCGAGCTGACGGCATTCCTGGTCCAGCACGGCAACATCCCCGCGCTCGGCTATCGCATCGGCAACGCCGCCTACACGCCGGATCTCAACGACATTCCGGAAGAGAGCTGGGGCGCGCTGGAGGATCTCGACCTCTGGATCGTCGACGGCCTGCGCCCGGCGTCGCATCCGAGCCATTTCTCGGTCAACGACGCCCTCGCCTGGATCGAGCGATTCAAGCCGAGGCGCGCCGTCATCACCAACATGACCGCCGATCTCGACTACGAGGTGCTGCGCCAGAGCCTGCCCACCGGCGTGGTGCCGGCGTTTGACGGGATGCGGCTGGAGATCGGGTAGGGTGGGCAAAGGCGATGCCGCGCTCTCTCCTCACGCGAGATCGCAATGGCGCCGTGCCCACCATCTTGCCGAGGAATTGACCGCGCGACGGTGGGCACGCGTCGCCTGACGGTGCCGCTTTGCCCACCCTACGCAGCAATTGGATCCGTGCCGAGCTAACCAGGAGCAGCCTTGCCATGATGTCGCTGTTCTTCGAGGTCGAGGTCAAGCCGGGCCGGCTCGACCAATATCTGCAGCTCGCCGCCGCGCTGCGGCCTGATCTCGACGCGCTCGGCGGCTGCCTGTTCCTCGATCGCTTCAGGAGCCTGTCGCGCGACAATCTGATCCTGTCCTACCAGATCTGGCAGGACGAGGGCGCCCTGGCCGCGTGGCGGGTGCACGCCCATCACCACGACATCCAGACCCTCGGCCGCGACAAGGTGTTCTCCGACTATCGCCTGCGCGTGGCGGAGCTGGTCCATGAGGTGAGGCCGGGGCAGGCGGCCTGGCAGCCGGAGCGGCGCGGCACGTACAATGATCCGAAGCGCCGAGCGCCGACGTATGTGCTGGTGCTGGAGACCGCAGCGCCGCAGCTGAATACTTTAACGGGCCTCGCGGTTGAGAGCTTTTCAAGCGTGTATCGCGAGAGCCGCTACGCGCATCTCGTCGCGCTGCCGGACGAGGCCACCGGTGTGACACTGAGCACTCAACTGCTATCCGAACGCAGCGCCGACAACATCCGCGTCGTTGAAGTCGCCAGAGACTACGGCATGTACGACCGCCGCGAAGCGCCGCAGTATTATCCGGAGAAGAGCAGGGGCGACTGATTCATGGTTCGCCTTTCCCTGGCAATCGATCGCCGCCGCCCGTCTACCGAATTTCGGTGAATCAGGACCGGCGAGCCCAAGGCATGCATGATCGACGATGACAATGCCCAACAGAGAACTGGTTCTGGACACACCTCGCGGAAGAGTGAGGGTGTTGGATGAGCCGACCTACACGTTTGGATCGACCGACAATTTGCGTCGGTACGAAAGTGAAATCCGTCTGGATGACTCCAAACCTTATTCGATCCACGGGGTCAGTATCGACGAGAAGTGGTCGGTCGTTTTCGGCGCGGGTGGAGGGCCGACGACCGTACATCAACATTCTGCCGTCGAATTCGACGATCGGTTGTTCCTTGCAGTCGGCAACCAGATGGTGTGCCTCGACCTGCAGATCGCGAAGATGGAATGGTCATTGGAGGTCGATTGGGCGTCGTGTTTCGGCGTGTATTGGGACGACCGGCATCGCGCGCTGATATCTCACGGCGAACTCCAAATCTCCCGATTATCCCTCAGAGGGGAAACGATCTGGGCCACAGACGGTCGTGATATTTTCACCGGGGGGTTTCAGTGCCTGCCTACGGCGATTGAAGTGATCGACTTCAATCACGAGGTTTATCTGCTGGACTACCTGACGGGCAGGGTGTTGAACCGGCGATAGGCCGCGCTGGTCGAGACCGATCCCTTCGCCACGCCATCCTGACGAGGAGCAAACGAGAGTTGGGACGCATAAAAAGTCCGGCCGCGGCCGCGATGGCCGTGACTGCGCCCTCGCCCCTTGTGGGAGAGGGCTCAAAGGTGGTCGCTGCGGACTCACTTGGGTGAGGGGTTCGTGCCTCACATTCCGTTCTGAGTTCGTGGCAACCCCTCACCCGGTTTCGATGCTTTGCATCGAAACCACCCTCTCCCACAAGGGGAGAGGGTGCACCGTCCGTGTCGATGCAACTCATCAGCTCAGCTGATAGTTCGGCAGCTCTACGCCGAGATCGCCTTCGCCGAGTTCACCTCGTTCCGCAGCAGGAATTTCTGGATCTTGCCGGTCGATGTCTTCGGGATCGGGCCGAACACCACGACCTTGGGCGTCTTGAAGCCGGACATGTGGCTGCGGCAATAGGCGATGATCTCGGCTTCGGTCGTTTGCGCGCCGTCCTTCAGCTCGATGAAGGCGCAGGGCACCTCGCCCCATTTCGGGTCGGGCTTGGCGACGACGGCGGCGAACAGCACCGCGGGGTGCTTGTACAGGATGTCCTCGACCTCGACCGAGGAGATGTTCTCGCCGCCGGAGATGATGATGTCCTTGGAGCGGTCCTTGATGATGACGTAGCCGTGCGCGTCGAGCACGCCGAGGTCGCCGGTGTGGAACCAGCCGCCGGCGAAGGCCTCCTTGGTCGCTTTCTCGTTCTTGAGATAGCCCTTCATGACGATGTTGCCGCGGAACATCACCTCGCCGATGGTCTCGCCGTCGCGCGGCACCTCCTGCATCGTCTGCGGATCGAGCACCGTGACGGCTTCCTGCAAGGGATAAGGCACACCCTGGCGGCGCTTCATCTGCGCACGCTCGGCGGCGGGCAGGTCGTCCCAGCCGGGCTGCTCGGCGCACACGGAGGCGGGGCCGTAGACTTCGGTCAGGCCATAGACGTGGGTCAGCTTGATGCCGATGCTCTCGGCGCCTTCGAGCACGGCCACCGGCGGTGCTGCGCCGGCGATCAGGCCGACGACCGGCTTGTCGCGCTTGCCCTTCGGCGCGTCGGGCGCGTTGATCAGCACGTTGTAGACGATCGGCGCGCCGCACATGTGGGTGACGCCGTGGGCCTTGATCAGCTCGAAGATCCTGGTCGGCTCGACCTTGCGCAGGCAGACATTGACGCCGGCGGCGGCCGCCATGGTCCAGGGGAAGCACCAGCCGTTGCAGTGGAACATCGGCAAGGTCCAGAGATAGACCGGATGCTGGCCGAGCCCGCCCGCGAGGATGTTGCTGACGGCGTTGAGATAGGCGCCGCGGTGATGGGTGACGACGCCCTTGGGATTGCCCGTGGTGCCCGACGTGTAGCTCATCGCGATCGCGTCCCATTCGTCAGCGGGACGGCGCGGTTCGAAGGAGGGATCGCCCGAGGCGACGGCCGCTTCGTATTCGATCTCACCGATGCGGCTGCCGCCGGCGTAGGAGGCATCATCGACGTCGATGACGAACGGCTTCGCGCCGCTCATCAGCTTGAGCGCCTCGCTGATCACGCCGGAGAATTCGGGGTCGACCAGAATGATCTTGGCCTGGCCATGATCGAGCTGGAACGCGATCGACGGCGCGTCGAGCCGGATGTTCAGCGTATTGAGCACGGCGCCGGCCATCGGCACGGCGAAATGGGCTTCGTTCATGGCCGGGATGTTGGGCAGCATCGCCGCCACCGTGTCGCCCTCGCCGATGCCGCGACCGGCGAGATACGACGCGAAGCGGCGGCAGCGCTCGTAGGTCTGGCGCCAGGTGAAGCTGCGGCCCTCATAGACCGTGCTGACATGGTCGGGATAGACGGCGGCGCTGCGCGCCAGGAAGCTGAGCGGGGTCAGTGGCACGTAGTTGGCCGGGGTCTTGTCCAGGCCGATCTGATACTGGTTCGTGCTCATCGCTGTCCTCCCTCGTCGCCTCAAGAGTTTACAGGAACCCGATCGAAATCCACGGAAAAATCGCAACGATGATGAGGCCAATCAGGAGCGCCAGCAGGTAGCCCCAGATCGGCCGGATGCCCTCGGCGGGATCGACCCGGCCGATCGCGCAGGCCGCGTAATATCCGACCCCGAACGGCGGCGCGAACAGGCCGATTCCCATCGCCAGGATCACGATCATGGCATAATGCACCTCGTGCACGCCGACGGCGCGCGCGATCGGAAACAGTAGCGGCCCGAACAGCACGATCGCCGGAATGCCCTCCAGCACGCTGCCGAGGATCGTGAAGGCCACGATCGAGACCGCGATGAAGGTCGCAGGCCCGCCCGGCAGCCCGGTCATGGCGGCCGCCAACGAGCGCGAGAAGCCGGACTGCGTCAGGCCCCAAGCCATGCCCGTCGCCGTGCCGATGATCAGCAGGATCGCGCCGGACAGCGCCGCGGTTTCGATCAGCATCGGCATCAGCCGTCGCCAATCGAAGCGGCGATAGATCAAGAGGCCGGCGAGAACGCCATAGACGATGCCGATCGTCGAGACCTCCGTCGCGGTGGCGATGCCCTCGACCACGGCGGCGCGGATCACGAAGGGCAGGGCCAGGGCAGGGACCGACACGATGAAGGCTTTGCCGATCTCGGCGCCGGTGGCGCGGCGGACGCCGCTCATGTCCTCGTGACGATAGCGCCACCACACCAGCGCGCACAGCGTGACCGCCAGCACCACGCCCGGCAACAGGCCGCCGGTGAACAGCGCCGCGATCGAGACGCCGGTGACCGAGCCGATGGTGATCAGCACCAGGCTCGGCGGAATGGTTTCGGTCTGCGCGCCGGTGGCGGCGAGCAGGGCGACGAGATCGCCGGGCTTGGCGCCGCGCGCCTTCATCTCCGGAAACAGCACCGGCGCGACCGCGGCCATGTCGGCCGCCTTGGCGCCGGAGATACCGGACACGAGATACATCGCGCCGACCAGCACGTAATGGAGTCCGCCGCGGACATGGCCGAGCAGGCTCGCCAGGAAAGCGACCATCGCGCGCGCCATGCCGGTCATCTCGATCAGCAGGCCGAGGAACACGAACAGCGGCACCGAGAGCAGGATGAGATGGCTCATGCCCTCGTCCATGCGCCCGACCAGCACCATCAGCGGCGTGCGTGTCGTCAGCGCCAGATAGCCGAAGATCGCGAGCCCGAACGCGAACGCGATCGGCACGCCGGCGAAGACGCAGAAGCCGACCACGCCGACGAAGAAAATCACGAGGTTGATGTTGCCGAGCGGCTTCAGGACCGGCTGCGCCAGCCAGAACAGCGCCAGGATCGCCGCGATGGACACGACGGCCAGCAGCATCGTCCTGGCGTTGGCCGCGCGCGCCAGGCGGATCAGCGCGAACAACGCCATCAGGGCGATGCCGACCGGCAACGCGGCGGCGCGGCAGATGTTGGAGATCTGCAGTGCCGGCGTCGTGATGTAGCTTTCCTCGTAGGCATATTCCCAGGCCGGCCAGGCAATCATCACCAGGAACGCCAGCGCGGCAGCGGTCGCCACGAGATCGAGATAGGCACGCAAGCCCGGGCTTGCGCGCGCCACCATCGCGGTCATCCGCATGTGCTCGCCGCGGCGGAACGCCACGGCGGCACCGAGCATCGCGAGCCACAGGAACAGGATCGAGGCGAGTTCGTCTGACCAGATCAGCGGCCGGTGCAGACCGTAGCGCGCGACCACGCCGGCGAACAGGATGACGATCTCGGCGACGACGAGCAGCGCCGCCGGGATCTCGACCAGCAGGCCGAGCAGGGCCTCCAGGCCATCGAGCCAGGACCGGCGGCGAGGGGTCTCGATGACCACCTCGCTGATGGCAATTTCCGTGAACTCGGCCTGCGCCATGACGTCACCCGAACGCGCTTACGACGCCCCTGCACGTTACGACAGCTTGCCGACGGCCTTTTCCAAGAGCGCCCAGGCCTCGTCGCCGTACTTGCCCTTCCACTCGCCATAGAAGCCGGCGGTGCGCAGCTTGTCGCGGAACGGCGCCACGTTGGGCTGATTGAAGGTCAGGCCCTTGCCGGCGAGATCCGCCTGCAAGCCGGCATTGAGCTTGGCGACGTCTTCGCGCTCCTTCACCGCGGCGGCGTTGATGTGCTTGGCGACGATGGCGCGCATGTCGGCCGGCACGGCCTCCCAGGCGCGCCTGTTGGCCAGGAACCAGAAGCCGTCCCACATGTGGTTGGTCAGCGAGCAGTATTTCTGCACCTCGTAGAGCTTCGCCGTCGAGATAATCGCCAGCGGGTTCTCCTGGCCCTCGACGACCTTGGTCTGCAGCGCCGAATAGACCTCGCTGAAATTGATCGAGGCGGGCGCCGCCTCGAACGCCTTGAACATCGAGGTCCATAGCGGCGACACCGGCACGCGGATCTTGAAGCCCTTGAGATCATCGGGGCCGTTGATCGGCTTGGTCGACGACGTCGTCTGGCGGAAGCCGTTGTCCCAGATCTTGTCCATCACCATCAGGCCGGCCTTGCCGATCTGGCCGCGCACATAGGCGCCGAGGTCGCCGTCCATGGCCTTCCAGACCGTGTCGTAGTCCGGGAATGCGAAGCCGATGCCGTTGATCGAGGCCGCCGGCACCAGGGTCGCCAGGATGAGGCCTGAGAGCGTGAAGAACTCGACGCCGCCGGAGCGGATCTGGCTCAGCATATCCGTATCCGAGCCGAGCTGGTTGTTCGGGAAGATCTGCAGGTCGAACTTGCCGTTGGTCTCGGCCTTGATCGCCGCCGCCATCTCCTTGGCGCGGACGTTGAGCGGATGCGTGTCGGGCAGGTTGTTGGCGTATTTGTAGCTGAACTCGGCGGCCTGGGCGCGCGCCACATGCGGCGCCGCGATCCCACCCAGAACGGCCGAAGCCGCAGAGGCCTTCAACAGCGCGCGTCGTGACAGGCTCATTCTCGTTTCTCCCTGGGGCTTCTTCTTGTTTCATCTTGCGTCGCATGACGTCGCGGACGAATCCAACAGACGGCACGACGTCGTCTGCGCTTATTGCAGCGATGGGCCGAAGCAGCAATATCGGCGTTCACAACTCCACGCTGCGATGGCCGCAGAGAGAGGGCCATGGGCGGGGGCCGGAAGCCAGATCGTCCGCACGAGCTGCCGTGATTTCCGAGGTTCTGGACGCAAGCCACTGAATTCCATGGACATATAAATATTCCATAATATACCTTATGCGAATTGGATATGGGCGCCATGGACCGACCCTCCGGCCATAGAACGCGGTCCAACCGGACTGCAATCGGTGCGAAATCGCCGCCCGCTCGTCACCCCGCAGTCTTGGTTTGGTCAAAGCCCCCGGCTCAATGCGCAGCTGAGGATTGGGCACACGGGGCGTATCGCGCATGGGACCCGAGGACATGCCAGTTCAGTCGACGCCGACGGAAGTTGATCCAGGCGCTGCCGCGCTGTCACCCGATGACGACATCTGCGAGGACATCTATCAGCGCGTCCTGGCGGAGGTGCGCGCCCGCATCGATCAGCGGATCGCCGACATCGAAGCCCATGCGGCGGCCTCTGAGCCCGCCGAAGCGGCCGAGCTTGCCGCAGACAGCGTCGCCCAAGCGGCCGCGCCTCGAGCGCCGCGGCGCCGGCCCCTGGTGCGCGCGGCGATCACTCTGGCGGCATCCGCCGGGCTGGTCGGCGCGCTGGTCACGCTGGCCCGGGACCATACCGAGACCATTACATCGGTGACCGATCGGATCGAAGCCGCGCTGCAGTCGATCAGCCGCGAGAATCGTCCGAAGGCGGTTACAGCGGGCGGGCCGGACACGGCCGTGAGCGAACCGGACGGTGCCGATGCTGCGCCAACGCCCCCTGCTTCATCGCCCGCGCCCTCACCATCGCCCGAAGCGACGACGGTGGAGCGCGCGAGCGACCCGTCCTCCGCGATGGCCGAGGCCCGCCCCGAGCACGACATGCCATCCGCTCCGGAGCGAGACATCGCGCCCCTGATCGAAAAGATCGGCCATGACGTCGCAGAGCTGCAGGCTGTATTGCAGGAGCTGAAGGCCAGCCAGGAGCAGGCCAGCCGCGATCACGCCAAGGCCATCGAACAGCTGCAAGCAAGCCAGGATCAGCTGGCGCGCGCAGTCCGGGCGTCGAAGACCGAGCCGACCGTCGGAGCAATTGCGCGGCCGGCGCCCCGGCCGCCACAGGCGCGCCCTCCTCGGTTTCCGTAGCGCGTGAAACCATATCCGGGCAGGGCACGGGACACCCCTGCTCCCTGCCCGTTTGCTGCGCCTCGGAAACTCAGCCGGACGGCCGCAAGTGGCTCAGCATCTCATGCACGTCGTAGGTCATCACGGCGAGCAGCGCGGCGAGTGCCAGATAGGTGCCGGCATATTCGATCTTGGTCTGCAGCGTCGTGCCGTAATAGGCGACGTTCTCTGGCGCGCCGGGATCGTAGCGCCATGCCTTCATCAGTTGCGGCGCCGCCAGGATCGCAATGATGATGAGCATCGGACTCGGGCGGTACAGCATCAATGCGAGCAGCATCGGAACGCCCAGCAGCCAGATACGTGGGCTGAGCACGCTGGTCACGCGGCCGCCGTCGAGCGGCGAGATCGGCAGCAGGTTGAACAGATTGAGGAACAGGCCGGAATAGGCGATCGCAAGCAGCAGATTGCTGTCTTCCGATCGCGCCCACAGATACACGCCGAGCGCCGCGGCGGTGCCGACCAGCGGGCCTGCGAGCGCCACATAGGCTTCGGTCTCGACGTCGACTGGCTGCTCCTTCAGTGCGATCCACGCACCGACGAACGGGATGAAGGCCGGAGCACCGACGTCGAGACCGCGCTGACGGGCTGCGATGTAGTGGCCCATCTCGTGGGCGAACAGCAGCGCGATGAAGCCGGCCGCATAGCGCCAGCCCCAGATGCCGGCATAGACCACCAGCGACAGCAGCATGGTGCCGCCGCTCGTGGCGAGCTTTCCCCACTTCAGACCTGAGAACAGGATCAGCAGCAGAGCCTTCACGCCTGCCTGCCAGCGTTGTCGTTCCGCGGCTTGCGGCGGAAGAAATTCATGATGGCGGCTCCAAACCCGACCACCGCGAAGATGATGATCTTGGCGAACTTCAGGACGAACGCGCCGGCCAGCGCCAGCAGTCCAAGCTTCTTGGCGGCGACGCCGCCGACCAGCGCCAGCAATCCGTATTCGGCGATCCGATCCGTGCCTGCGCTGAAATCCTCATAGCGCTTGCCGGAATGATAGGAAAGATCGGACAAAAGCTCGTGCGCGACCGCCTTGTCGCCGGCGATCCGCTCGGAGCCCGAGAGCAGATTCAGGCTGAAATAGCCGTCGCGTCCGAGCGCGAAGGTGTTGTAGTTCACGTTCTTCGGCGCATCGTCGGGCTGGTCCTTGTTCTTGGCGAGCAGCGACCACACCAGGCGATGCGTCGTTGCGTCATAGGCCGGCGGCTCGATCCAGCCGATGACCGCCATTTCGGGGAAGCCGCGCGCAACGCGGTCCTTGTTGGCCTCCTCCGCGCCGGCGCGGAGATTGCTTAGTAGTTCGTCCGCATTCCAGTTCTTGGCGTCGTCGTCTTTGATGTAGCCTTCCTTGATGTGCTTGATCACCACCATCCAGTCGTCGTTCTGGCGCTTGCCGACGACGAGCCCGACGAAGGTTGCGTCGTTGACCACGTTGCCGAGAGCGCGCAGGACTCGCAGGCCTTCGCTCTTCGGGACGTAGAAGTAGTCGGCCGGCAGCTTGAGCGTGCCCTGATCGATCAGCGTGATGTCGCTCGGCCCGTCGGTGCCGGCCTGGCTCGCACCCTGCCAGGCCGCCATCAACTCCGCCTTGCGCGCGCCCTCGTCGACCGGCGCGGCGTGCACGACAGCCGAAAGGCTCACGAAGGCTGCGCATATGACTACTCGTAAGACAACAACCAGGATTTTCATCGGCCCCCATCCTTCAACACAGTCTCGTCGGCCGAATGCTACCTGGAGCGTTCGCGTCCATGCAAGGTAAGAGGCCCTCCAAGGAGGGACCGTTGTCCGAAAAGGCCCCCTCCTCGTCACGACGCTGTCTTGCTTTCGGCCAAAGCGGCGGGTCGAGTCACGCTTGAAAATTCAAAGAGAAAAACGGCGTCGGCGGCGGGCGTTCAGGGTTTGGGGATCACAAATGCAGTCCACACAGAATGCGCAAAAGATCGATCCAAGCGAGATCGGGCTCGCCCCGGAGAAGCCGGACAAGACCAGCTACGATCAGCTCTATCGCCGGGTGCTGCGCGAAGTGCTGACCCGGATCGATACGCGGCTGGCGGCCATCGAGAAGCCGTGGGTGGCGGCCGACGCCGCAGCCGCGGCGAGCAGGAGCGATGCGCCAGGCCCGGACGGCAGCCGCTGGGCGCGCATCAAGGCACCGCTCGGCAAGCTCCGCGGCCGCAATGCCGTGGGCCTCGCATTGCTGGTCTTGCTGGTCGGCGGCTCCGTCGCCTGGTCGCAGCGGGACGCCGGGTCGTCGTTGATGGACCGCTGGATGCCCGGCTCCACCGAGACCTCAACGGACGAGGCCGCCGCACAGCAGGGCAATGAGGACGCCATGATGTCGAACGCCTCCCTGAGAGGGACGGAAGACGGCGGGACGAGCGGCGGTCCAACCACTCTGATGCAGCGGATGGCGCACGACATCGCCGAGCTGCAGCAGGGTATCGAGCAGATCAAGAACACGCAGGATCAGGCCAGCCGCGATCACACCCGGGCCATCGAGCAGTTGCAGGCCGGTCAGGACCAGTTGATGCGTCTGGTCTCGCGGATGTCGAACCAGGCGGCGCAGACGCGCGGCGGAGCGCTCCCACCGTCTCCACCGCAGCAGATCGTCGTGACGCCGCAACCGCGGACCACGACGGGACTGGCGCGGCCGCAGCAGCAGGGCTCGACCATCGGATCGTTCCTGACCCGCAACACCTCGGGCATCCAATCGCCGTTGCCGCGCTGACTCTGGCGATCAGCGGCGGCCCCGTCGCGGATCTCAGTGGGACCCGCTATGAGCAGGCGTGAAGCCGTCCATCATAGCCGCGATACGTGCCCTTGCCGGCATCATAGGTGCGGAAGCTTTTGCAGCTGACGCTGCCCCGCTTCACGTCCTTCTTCTTGCCGACGTGGCGCTTGCGCTTGGCCGGCTTGTCGTCATCGTCCTTGGCGTGATGATGACGCGCATGCCGACCCTCCGGCTTGGCTGACGCGCTCGCACCATCCTGTTTGGTGGCAGCGGGCTTGTCCTTGGCGGCGGCGGATGCCGCCGGCAGGTCGGGCTGCTTGCTCTCGGCTGGGGCTGGCGCGGGTTTCACCTCGGCAGCAGCGGCAGGCTTTTCGACGGGCGCCGCCACCGGCGGCTGGCTCTCAGCGGCCTTCTCTTCAACGCCGTCGCGAGACTTGGCCGGCGCCGGGACGTCGTTCGCGACGGCGGGCGTGTCGACCGCCGGCGCGGCAGGCTTTGCCTCGGTCACGGCCGGCTTGGCGGCGGGGTCGGGCTCTGCCTTGGGCGCGTTGCTGATCTCAGGCTTGGTTTCGTTCTTGCTTTCGTCCTTGCCCTCGCTCTTGGAGACGGCCAGCGTCTCGGAGGCCGGCGGCTTGGCCTCGGCCTCGACAGCCTTGGGCGCCTCGGCGGAGGCCGCCGGGGCGGGCTCGGCTGACTTTTCGGCAGTGGCCTTCTCCGGCTCCGCTGCGCCGGCCGGCTTGTCCGCGGTTTGCTCGGCCGGCTTGGTCTCGGCGGATGCGGGTTTCGCCTCGGGCTCCGCCGGCTTGTCGGCCGGCGCGGCGGCAGAACTCTCGGTGGCGGGCTTGGCCGCGTCGTCGGCCGAACTCTGCGCCCATGCGCTGGTGCCCGCAATCGCTCCCACGACGCAGAACAGTACGCCTGCGCGCAGGATGAGGGCGGTCGGACGAACGATCGATACTAGCATGCAGAAAAATCTCGGTTGTGGAGCTGAGAGCCAGCGGTTTACGTCAGATTCCTCGTCCTTTCGCCTCGAAAACCGCGCACGCGCAAAAGAGTCGCACGCGGTGTGCTTTCCAAGTCGTGCAGTCGCCATCTCCGCGTGTGAAGCCGTGCGGATGAACAATCAACGTCGGGTGATGGGCGGTCCTGCTGGACGCGCCGCGCCCGCGGCCTGTTCAGGCGCTCGCGGCGTTGCGCGTGATGACGTGGCGATAATAGGACGCGCTGAGCTTGGGCGTGCGCAGCTGAGTGTCGAAATCGACGTGATAGACGCCGAAGCGCTGCTTGTAGCCGAACACCCACTCGAAATTGTCCAGCAGACTCCACAGGAAATAGCCCTTCACGGGCACGCCTTCTGAGGTCGCGCGCTGCAGCTGGGCGAGATAGTTGCGCAGATACATCACGCGGTCGAGGTCATGGATCTTGCCGTCGGCAGTCATCTTGTCGTCCGACGAGGTGCCGTTCTCGGTGATGTAGATGGTCTTGAGATTCCAGACCTTGGCGGCGAGCTTGGGCACCCAATAGGCGGTCTCCGGTCCCACCAGCAGCCAGGGCGAGCTCATGTGCGGAAACGAGGCCGGCATCGGCAGCACGTCGAAACCCGCAGCGCGATCCGACGCCACGACATAGGCCTGTGGCGCGTAGATGTTGAGGCCGACGAAATCGACCGGCGCCGAGATGGTCTTGAGCTCGTCGGAGGTGAAGGTCGGCGCATCCTTGCCCGACCAGGCCAGAAAGCCGTCGGTATAGCGGCCAGCGAGGATGACGTTGAGGAAGCCCGCATTCATCTCGCGCGTCGCGATCTCCGCGGCGCGGACGTTCTCGGGCGTATCGATGGCCGGCAGGCAGGCGGTGATGTTCTCGGCCATGCCGACGCGCGTGCCGGGCCGCCCCTTGGCGCGGATTGCCTGCACGGCCAGGCCATGTGCCAGCGCCACGTGATGGCGTGCCTGGTTGACCTCCTGCGGCGGCAGCTTCAGCCCGGGTGCATCGATGCCGAGGCCATAGCCGAACGGCACGAACCGGCCGCATTCGTTGATGGTGAAGATGGTCTTCACCCGGTCGCTCAGATGCTGCGCGACGTGGCCGGCGTAATGCGCAAAGGCCTTCGCCGTCTCGGCCGAGCGCCAGCCGCCGACCCGGTCCTGCAGCGCCTGCGGCAGGTCCCAATGATACAGCGTTGCATAGGGCTCGATACCGTTCGCCAGCAGTTCGTCGACGAGGCGATCGTAGAAGTCGAGGCCCTTCGGGTTGGGCGTCATCCCGCCATCCGGAAACAGCCGCGGCCAGGCGATCGAGAAACGGTAGGCCCGGCAGCCGAGTTCCTTGATCAGGCGCACGTCGTCCTTGTAGCGGTTGTAGTGATCGCAGGCGACGTCGCCGGTGCTGGCGTCCTCGATGTTGCCCTGCAGATGGCTGAACACGTCCCAGATCGATGGCCCGCGGCCATCGGCAGTGACGCCGCCCTCGATCTGATAGGATGATGTGGCCGTGCCCCAGACGAAATCGGCAGGAAAACGACGTCCGGCATCATCCGTCACTGCGGCCTCCTCCGCTTGCGCCGGTCCACTCGCTGCCCCGAGGGCTGCCAGTCCGGCCAGCTTGGCAAGATCACGGCGGGAGACGTCGTTTGGCATTGATGAACCTCAATCTATTGGTCTTTTCCCCCCAGCCCCGGCGGGCAGCCCCCGTCAGGAACCACATCTTGGCGCCGATTTGAACCGGTGGAACCCGTGGAATTGAAGTTACAGTCTGAGCGTGCCCTCGCGAGATATCGCCACCTGGGCCGGGCATCGCTCGACAGCACAGGGGCATAGGCCTATTTTCGCGCCATGACCGATCACGATCACCACCACGACCATCATCACGATCACTCGGAATTGTCCGAGACCGAGCTGCGCGTCCGCGCGCTGGAAAGCATCCTCACCGAGAAGGGCTATGTCGATCCGGCCGCGCTCGACGTGCTGATCGAGACCTATGAGAGCAAGGTCGGCCCCCGCAATGGCGCCCGAGTGGTGGCGCGGGCCTGGACCGACCCGGCCTTCCGCGCGCGGCTGCTGGCCGACGCCACGCCGGCCATTGGCGAGCTCGGCTATGCCGGCCGCCAGGGCGAGCACATCGTGACGGTCGAGAATACGCCGGAGCTGCACAACATGGTCGTGTGCACGCTGTGCTCCTGCTATCCCTGGCCGGTGCTCGGACTGCCGCCGGTCTGGTACAAGTCGGCGCCCTATCGCGCCAAGGCGGTGAAGGATCCGCGCGGCGTGCTCAGCGATTTCGGCTTCGCGCTGCCGCCGGCGACGAAGATCCGGGTCTGGGATTCGACCGCGGAGGTGCGGTATTTCGTGTTGCCGATGCGCCCTGAGGGCACCGACGGCTGGAGCGAGGAGCAGCTCGCCGAGCTCGTGACGCGCGACAGCATGATCGGCACCGGCCTGCCGATGCGGCCCGGCAAGGTGCAAAACGCTGAGGTGAAGGCCTGATGGATGGCGCACACGACATGGGCGGCGCCTCCGGCTTCGGTCCGGTCCGCCCCGAACCGAACGAACCTGTCTTCCACGCCGAGTGGGAGCGCCGCGCGCTGGCGATCACGCTGGCGATGGCCCTGCCCGGCGGCTGGAACATCGACATGTCGCGGTTCGCGCGGGAAAACCGCCCGCCGGCCGACTATCTCGGCATGAGCTACTACCAGATCTGGCTGGCCGGCCTCGAACGGCTAATGCAGGACCGCCACCTGCTCGAAGCCGACGAACTCGCCGCCGGCAAGGCGCTGCATCCGCCGCAGCCGGTCGCGAAGATCCTGACCGCCGACGAGGTCGCTGCGATGCTGCGGCGGGGCGGTCCGACCGAGCGCACCGTCACCAAGCCGGCGCTGTTCACGGTCGGCGACCGCGTGCGCGCCAAGGACATGCATCCGCCGACGCATACGAGGCTGCCGCGCTACGTGCGCGGCCATCTCGGCCGCATCGAGGCCGTCAGGGGCGTCCACGTGTTTCCGGACAGCAACGCGCACGGGCATGGCGAGGACCCGCAATGGCTCTACACGGTGTCGTTCAGCGGCGCCGAGCTGTGGGCCGATGCACCCGATCCACTGCTCGAGGTGACGGTGGACGCGTTCGAGCCGTATCTGGAGCGCGCATGACCACGCCCGATCGGCACGCCACCCTGGAGGCTGCGCGCGCCCTGCCCGGCATTCCCGTCGACGCCGACGGGCCGGTGTTTCGCGAGCCGTGGGAGGCGCACGCCTTCGCGATGGCCGTCACGCTGCACGCCCGTGGGCTGTTCACCTGGCCCGAATGGGCGGCGGCGCTCGCCGATGAGATTGCCCGCGCGCAGGCTGCAGGCGACGCCGATTGCGGCGATACCTATTACCGGCACTGGCTCGCGACCTTGGAGCGGCTGGTCGCCGAGAAGGGCGTGACCACGCCCGCCAACCTCGCGCGCTATCGCGATGCCTGGGATCACGCCGCCGACCGCACCCCGCACGGCAAGCCGATCGAGCTGCGCCCGGAGGATTTCGCCGGCTGAGTATCCTCGCTTGTATCGTTAAGCGCGGGTGACCAAGTCGCGAACCATTTGACGTTCTCGTCTTAACGGCCGGGTATTCATGATGCCAAGAGCCGTATCTGCTCGAAATTGAACATTCATCAGTGTGTCCGTAGCGTCCCCCGCATCTTCTTTGATGAAGTTGAGGGGACGTCGAAATGCCTGCGTCAGAATCTTTCGCTTCCATCGTGGACACGCTCGCCGGCGTGCGCCGGGACTACCACGAGAAGCTCAAATCGATCCCGCAATACGAGGCCTTCCTGCTGATCGAGAGCTCGACCGAGAAAGCTGCCGGAGCCCTCAACGGCACCGAGGCGTCGTCGTCATCGATCGCCACCGACGTGATCGACTCGCTGCAATATGCGCGCGCCCGCTTCGAGCAGCACATGACGTCGATCCGGGAATATCGCGTGCTCGTCGCGATCGACAGGGTGATCAAGGAGATCTCGCAGCATCTGGGCCTCGCCGCCCAGGACGACGCGCCGGCACAACCGAGTCCGGCTGCAGAATCGGATCATCCGGCGCCTGACGCCGCGGTCGCCGTCGCATCGACGGAAGCCGTCGACGACAGCGCATCAGCAGAGACCGCCGCCGGCGAGCCCGAGCCCGAGGTCGAGCAGGACAACGTCGAGCACGCGAATGCCGAGCCCGAGGTCGCCGAAGCGCCTGCTGCCGCCGAGCCCGCAGAAGCCATTGCAGAGGCCGAGGAAGAGGCCGAGGAAGAGGCTGCGACGCTGCGCGTCGTCGATGCTCCGGTCAAATCGCCCTCGATCGTGCCCGTCGAACATGACGCCGATGCCGCCCATGACGACGACATCGTCGTGCTCAATGCGCCGGCCTGGGAGAAGAGCGGCAAGGACGACATCACCGCCCGTCTCGCCGCGCAGGCAGCGTCCGCTGCAGCCAATGACTCCGACGACGGCCATGACGTCGCCGACGGCGATCTCGTGATCGTCAGCCAGCGCGAGTCGTCCGACCACGAGGCGGCCTGAGATCAGCAACGGCGATCTCATCGTCCGTCGCACGCGGAGCTCAATGCACGCGACGTCCGGGCTCCGCGTCGTCGTTCAGGCCTGTCCGCCGACCGCGATGTATTCGCGCCAGCCCTTGGCGCGGAGCTCACAGGCGGGACACCGGCCGCAGCCATGGCCCCAATCGTGGCGCGCGCCGCGTTCGCCGAGATAGCAGGTGTGTGACTGCTCGCGGATCAGATCGACGAGGCCCCTGCCCCCGAGATCATGGGCCAGCTGCCAGGTCGCCGCCTTCGACAGCCACATCAGCGGCGTGTGCAATTCGAAGGGGCGCGCCATACCGAGGCTCAGCGCCGTCTGCAGCGCCTTGATGGTGTCGTCGCGGCAGTCGGGATAGCCGGAATAGTCGGTCTCGCACATGCCGCCGACGATGTGGCGGATGCCGCGCCGATAGGCCAAGGCCGCCGCAAAGGTCAGGAACACGAGATTGCGGCCCGGCACGAAGGTGTTGGGAAGCCCGTCGGCGCCCATCTCGATCGCGACGTCGCGCGTCAGCGCCGTTTCGGAGATCGACGCCAGCGTCGGAATGTCCAGCGTATGATTGTCGCCGAGCCTGCCCGCCCACTCCGGGCGCAGCTGCGCGAGGCCCTCGAACAGACGGGCACGGCAGTCGAGCTCGATCGCGTGGCGCTGTCCGTAGGCGAAGCCGATCGTCTCGACACGCGTGAAGCGGTCGAGCGCCCACGCCAGGCAGGTGGTCGAATCCTGCCCGCCCGAGAACAGCACCAGCGCCGTTGCATCCTGCTCGCTCATGGCTTTCGCTTAGCACCATCGTCCGGCCAGGCCAACCCGCCGGCGAGCGCGGCTCCGGGCCGTTTTTGCTGGGACGCGCGCCCCGCTTGGGGCATACAGGGCCCGATCGAAAGATGCTGTCAGGACCCGCCATGATCCCTTCCCGCGACATCTCACGCCTGATCGAGATCATGGCTGCGCTGCGCACGCCCGTCACCGGCTGTCCGTGGGACGTCGAGCAGACCTTCCAGACGATCGCGCCCTACACCATCGAGGAAGCCTACGAGGTGGCCGACGCCATCACCCGCAACGATCTTGACGATCTCCGCGAGGAGCTCGGCGATCTCCTGCTGCAGGTGGTCTATCACGCCCGCATCGCCGAGGAGCAAGGCGCATTCGCGTTCGGCGACGTCGTCGAAGGCATCACGAAAAAGATGATCCGCCGCCACCCGCATGTGTTTCCCGACAAGGACGGCAACGTCACCAAGCCGACCAAGGGGACCTGGGATCGCATCAAGGCCGAGGAGAAGGCCGAACGCGCCGCGCGTCGGCCGCCCGAGGACCAAGCGAGCAAAGCGTCGCTGCTGTCGGGCATCAAGGCCGGCCAGCCGGCGCTGGTCCGCGCCATGGAGTTGCAGCGCAAGGCGGCGACCGTCGGCTTCGACTGGAACGACCCGCGCGCGGTGCTGCAGAAGATCCGCGAGGAGGCCGACGAGATCGAGGCCGCGCTTGACAACAAGGACGCGACCGAGCTGAGCGCGGAGACCGGTGATCTGCTGTTCGCGCTGGTCAACCTCGCCCGTCACGCCGAGGTCGATCCGGAAACCGCCCTGCGCGGCACCAACGCCAAGTTCGAGCGCCGCTTCGCGCACATCGAGACGGCGCTCGCCGCCAAGGGCCGCACGCTGGAGGAAGCCTCGCTCGACGAGATGGACGAGCTGTGGAACGAGGCGAAGGAACTGGAGACGTAGCTCCGCCGCTCCGAGGCCGCGATCAGCCGCCCTTGGTCGAGAGCAGGCCTCGTGCGATCTCGACGAAGCGCTGCGCGGCCGGCGACAACCCGAAGTCGGCGCGGCTCAGCAGGGATACGTGCCGATAGATCGTCGGCTGCGACAGCGGGACCGCGGCGAGCGTCGGAAATTGCGCCTTCGGCAGCATGTGTCCGGGCAGGATGCTGATGCCGGCCCCCTCGGCGGTGAGCGCCAGCGCGGTCGTGATCAGCGACACTTCCCAGGCCGGCTTCAGCGCTCGCCCCGTCTGCGCCAGCGCCTCGTCGATCTGACGGCGGATTCGCGTGCCATGGCGCATCGTGATCAGGTCCGAGCTCATGATGCCGTCCCATGTCAGACGGCGGTGCTGTTCGAACCGCCCGTCCTTGATCGCGATGGCCGAGAGCGGACTTCGCATCAGCGTCTCGACCCGCGCCTCCGGCACCCCGTCGTTCTCGACGCTGCCGAGGCCGAATTCGGCCTGCCCATCCATCACGACGGCGAGCAGTTCGTCGGGCGCGACGTCGAGCAGGTCGATGCTGACTTCGGGATGACGGGACCGGAACGTCGCGAAAACGCGCGGCAGCAGCGCCGAGGCGACACCTGCTGACACCGCGATGGAAATCCGGCCGGCCTTGATCTCGGCGAGGTCGCGCATCCGCTGTGACAGGCCCTGCGCCCCCGCCAGGATGCGCTCCGCGGCGGCGATCGCCTCCCGGCATGCCGCCGTCGGATGCAGCGCGCGCGTCGTCCGGTCGAACAGCTTGAGCTGAAAATTCTCCTCGATCTGCCGGATCAGCAGGCTGATGGCCGACTGCGTAACGCGCATCTCGGCGGCCGCCTTGGTGATGCTGCCGAGCCGATACACCAGGACCAGCGCCTCCAATTGCCGCAGGCTCGGGGACATTAGCTTTCCTCATGAATGAATGAGAATTTTGTGGCTAATCGAAAGATTTTGATCATGCAACATATTCGCAAACAGCCGGAAGCTGCAGCGAAGCGGCTACACAACAACAAAACGGGGGAAGAGCACTTGACGCAAGGGATCAATCTCACGCGCTACGTCGACGAGCGCCCGCTGTCGGGATTCCAGATTCGTGTCATCTGCCTGTGCGCGCTCGTGGTCGGGCTCGACGGCTTCGACGCCCAGGCGCTCGGCTTCGTCGCCCCCGCCCTCAGCAAGGACCTGCATCTGGCGCCGGGCGCCCTGGGCCCCGTCTTCGGCGCATCCCTGTTCGGCGTGATGATCGGCTCGTTGGTGTTCGGCGCCCTCGCCGACTATCTCGGGCGCAAATGGCTCGTGGTCGCCGGCGTTCTCGTATTCGGGCTGGGATCGCTGGCGACGACGCAGGCCGCCAGCGTATCCGACCTCGTCATCATCCGGTTCGTCACCGGCATCGGGCTCGGCGGCGTGCTGCCCAATACGATCGCCCTGACCGGTGAGTATTCGCCGCAGCGCCGTCGGACGCTGTTGATCATGCTGATGTTCATGACGGTGTCGCTGGGCTCGGCGCTCGGCGGCGCGGTGGCGGCCAAGCTCATCACCGCCTATGGCTGGCAGGTCATCTTCCTCATCGGCGGCGTTCTGCCGCTCATCCTCTGTCCGATCCTGATCGTCTGGCTGCCGGAATCGCTGTCGCTGCTGGCCCTCGACGGCAGCAAGAGCGATCGCGTCCGCGCGCTGCTGACCCGCATCGATCCCTCGGCGCGGCTTCCGGCCGATGCACGCTTCACGATCGTCGAGGAGAGCGGCAAGGGCTTCCTGCTGCCGCAGCTGTTCACCAAGCGACGCCTGCTGCCGACCCTGCTGCTCTGGGTCATGTTCTTCATGAACATGATGGACATCTATTTCCTCAACAGCTGGCTGCCGACGCTCACCCATGGTGTCGGGCTCGACGTCCAGGCGGCGATCGCCATCGGCGTCGCGTTCCAGCTCGGCGGAATGCTGGGCACCATCGGGCTCGGCGTGCTGATCGAACGGTTCGGCTTCGATCGCGTCCTGTTCGTGACCTACGTCGCGGGATTCCTCTCGATCGTCACCATCGGCATCGCCGGAGCATCATTGCCGATCCTCGTGCCCGCCGTGTTCATCGCCGGCGTCGCGGTGATCGGCGGACAGATCGGCTGCAACGCCTATGCCGCGCGCATCTATCCGACCTACATCCGCGGCACCGGGATCGGCTGGGCCCTGGGCATCGGCCGCCTCGGCTCGATCCTCGGCGTCACCCTCGGCGGGCTGATGCTCGCGGCGCATTGGGACATCGCCTCGCTGTTTCAGGCGAGCGCGGTGCCGCAGCTCTGTTCGGCGCTGGTGATCGTCGGCCTCGCCGTGCTCGGCATGCGCGGCAGCCTTCCGACCTCCGACGACACCCAACGAGAGGCGCTCTCGGCGCCCGAGCGTGGCTGGATTCAAGAGCAAGAGAAGCTGACATGAAGACGATTCAGACCCAGGTCCTCATCGTGGGCGCCGGCCCCGTCGGATTGACCGCCGCCATGGACCTGGCCTCACGCGGCATCGACGTCGTCGTCGCCGAGATCAGGCGCGCCGGCGAGCCACCCAACGTGAAGTGCAACCACGTGTCCGCGCGGTCGATGGAGGTGTTCCGCCGCCTCGGTGTCGTCGGCCAGGTGCGCGAGGGCGGCCTGCCGGCCGACTTTCCGAATGACTGCGCCTATCGGACCGCGGTCGTCGGCCGCGAACTGACGCGCATCCCGATCCCGTCCCGAAACGACCGCTACACGGCGACCGGAGGGCCGGACACCGATTGGCCGACGCCCGAGCCGCCCCATCGCATCAACCAGATCTATCTCGAGCCCATCCTGTTCGCCTGCGCGCAGGCGCGGCGCGAAATCAGAATCCTCAACCGGGTCCAGGTCGATCATTTCGAGCAGCACGACCACGGCGTCATCGCGCGGGCGCGCGATCTCGACGCCGATCAGGACATCACCATCTCCGCTGATTACCTGATCGGCTGCGACGGCGGCCGCTCCGCCATACGCAAGCTGATCGGCTCGCGCCTCAGCGGCACCGACGTGGTGCAGCGGGTGCAGTCGACCTACATCCACGCTCCCGCACTGAAGGACCTGATCACCCAGAAGCCGGCGTGGATGACGATGTCGCTCAATCCGCGCCGCTGCGGGACCACGGTCTCGATCGATGGCCGCGACAATTGGCTGATCCACAACCACCTCGCCGCCGAGGAGGTGGAGTTCGACAGCGTGGATCGCGATTGGGCGCTGCGCACCATCCTCGGCGTCGACGACCGTTTCCAATATGACATCATCAGCAAGGAGGACTGGATCGGCCGCCGGCTGGTGGCCGATCGCTTCCGGGATCGCCGCGCCTTCATCTGTGGCGATGCCGCGCATCTGTGGATCCCCTATGCGGGCTACGGCATGAATGCCGGGATCGCCGATGCGGTCGATCTGTGCTGGATGCTGGCCGGCGTCATCAACGGCTGGGCCCACCCGGCCCTGCTCGACGCCTATGAAGCGGAGCGGCAGCCGATCACCGAGCAGGTGTCGCACTTCGCGATGAACCACGCCCTCGCCGTGATGAGCCAGCGGCGCTCGGTGCCTGCCGAAGTGGAGATCGACGGTCCGGTCGGCGATGCGGCGCGCAGCAAGGTCGGCAAGGCCGCCTACGATCTCAACGTCCAGCAATATTGCTGCGCCGGCTTGAACTTCGGCTACTACTACGACGAGTCACCGGCCATCGCCTATGACGGCGAAACGCCGCCGCCCTACGGCATGGGCCATTTCACAGCCTCGACGGTGCCCAGTGCGCGCGCGCCGCACGTCTGGCTGCCCGACGGACGCTCGCTGCTCGATGCACTCGGCCCGGCCTACACGCTGGTCCGGTTCGACCGGACCGTCGATGCCGCGCCGCTGGTCGACGCCGCAGCCCGCCAAGGCGTTCCCTTGACGCTCGTCGACGTCGACCGGGGGAAGGCCGGCTATGGCTTTGCGGAAAGCCTGCTCGTGGTGCGGCCTGATTCGCATGTCGCCTGGCGCGGCATGGCCGCCCCGCCTGCGCCGGGCGCGTTGTTCGATCGCCTGCGCGGCGTCCCGGAGCAGCACGGCGCGACGCGCCGTGACGAAGCCCTCCTCCTTTGATCCCCGTCACCCGACCATGACAAGCCGCCGCACCGCGCACTACTTCCTCGAGGCCCTCGTAGATCTCGGCGTCGATTACATCTTTGCCAATCTCGGCACCGATCATGTGTCGCTGATCGAGGAAATTGCGCGCTGGGACAGCGAGGGCCGGCGGCGTCCGGAGGTGATTCTTTGTCCTCACGAAGTGGTCGCGGTGCACATGGCAATGGGCTATGCGAGCGCGACCGGCCGTGGCCAGGCCGTCTTCGTCCATGTCGATGCCGGCACGGCGAATGCGTGCATGGCCATTCAGAATGCGTTTCGCTACCGGCTGCCGGTGCTGCTGTGTGCCGGGCGGGCCCCGTTCGCGCTGCATGGCGAGCTGCCGGGCGGACGCGACACCTACGTCCACTTCGTGCAGGACAGTTTCGACCAAGCCAGCATCATCAGGCCCTACGTAAAGTGGGAGTACACATTGCCCTCCGGCGTGGTCGTCAAGGAGGCGCTGGCCCGCGCGGCCGCGTTCATGCACAGCGATCCGCCTGGCCCGGTCTACATGATGCTGCCGCGCGAAGTGCTGGCCGAGGACTGGGACGACACGGCGATGCCGGCCTACCCGCCCGCGCGCTACGGCAGCGTCAAGGCCGGAGGCATCGAGCCGGAGCGTGCGCATGCCGTGGCGGATGCGCTCATGAAGGCGACCCGATCGCCTTGACCTCCTACCTCGGCCGCAGCGCCGCGGCCGTTTCGGTGCTGGAACGATTGGCGCTCGTCTGTGGAATCCGTGTCGTCGAGTTCAATCCCGTCACGATGAACATCTGCCAGGACTCACCGTGCTTCGCCGGCTTCGACCCGGCCGCGGTCATCGCCGGTGCCGACCTCGGCCTGCTCATCGACATCGACGTGCCGTTCATTCCTCAGATGCTGAAGCCGGCGGATCGGCTGCGCTGGATCCAGATCGACATCGATGCCCTGAAGGCGGACATTCCGATGTGGGGATTTGCCACCGACCTCCGCATCCAGGGCGATTCCGCCGTCATTCTTCGCCAGGTGCTGGAGATCGTCGTCGCCCGCGGCGGCGATGCCCATTTGAGGAAGGTGCGGGACCGGATCGCGAGCTGGCATCCCGCGCGCGAAGCCGCGCAGGCCAGACGGATGGCGGCGGCCGCTCGGAAGGGCTCACTGGGCGCGATCGACGCCGCCTACCTGTTTTCACGGCTGCAGGTGCTTCTGTCCGAGGATGACATCGTTCTCAACGAGGCGGTCCGCAACGCGCCGGTGCTGCAGCAGCAGCTTCGCCGCACCAAGCCGATGACCTATGTGGGTCTGGCGGGCGGCGGCCTCGGCTTCAGCGGCGGCATGGCGCTCGGGCTCAAGCTGGCCAATCCTTCACGGCGCGTGGTGCAGATCGTCGGCGACGGCGCCTACCATTTCGCCGCGCCGGATTCCGTCTACGCCGTATCCCAGCAATACGGACTGCCGATCTTTTCCGTAATCCTCGACAACAAGGGTTGGCAGGCCGTGAAGGCATCGGTGCAACGCGTCTATCCGGACGGCATCGCGCAGCAGACGGATTCGTTCCTGTCGAGGCTCTCTGCCGATCATCAGGGCGAGCAGCGGCGTCTGGTCGACATCGCCTGCGCGTTCGGCGCCCATGGTGAACGGGTCGACGATCCTGACGACCTCGATGCGGCGATCACGCGCTGCCTTGCGGCCCTCGAGACCGGGCGCGCCGCAGTGCTGCACGTCGACATCACGCCGTTGTAGCCATCGGAGAGCGGCGCCGGATGGCCATGCAGGATCTCAAGGGCCTCGCTCAGTTGCGCCGAAGCGCACACGAGGAGCAGCGTTCACGCCACCCTGGGCACGCCGTGATAGCGCTCGACGACGATGTCGCGCTTGGTGGCGTCGACGCGCACGGTCATGTCGTAATGGCCCTCGTGCAGCTCCTTGGCGAGCACCTCGGCGTTGCGATGCAGCCAGGAGATGCCGGCGCCGTCGGCCGCGTCGATGGTGAGGTCGAGCGTGGTCCGGGCCGCAGCGAGCCGGTCTTCGATCGCCTGCAGCAGCGGCGCGACCCCCTCCCCGGTCTCGGCCGATACCAGGAAGCACGGCCGCTCCGGCGGCCGGCGGGCGGCGACGTTGGCGAGGTTTTCGCGCGCCGCCTCGTCCAGCCGGTCGATCTTGTTCCAAACCTCGATGATGGTGTCGGTGGCCTCGGGATCGATGCCGAGCTGGCTGAGCACCAGCTCGACGTCGTGCTGCTGCGCCTCGGCGTCCTCATGCGACATGTCGCGGACGTGCAGGATGACATCCGCCTCCAGCACCTCCTCAAGCGTGGCGCGAAACGCCGCGACCAGTTGCGTCGGCAAATTGGAGATGAAGCCCACGGTGTCCGACAGCATCGCCTTGCCACCATGCGGCAGGCCGATCGCGCGCAGGGTCGGATCGAGCGTCGCAAACAGCATGTCGGCCGCCTGCACGTCGGCGCGGGTCAGGCGATTGAACAGCGTCGACTTGCCCGCATTGGTGTAGCCGACCAGCGCCACCACGCGATACGGCACGCGCTGGCGCCCGGCGCGGTGCAGCCGGCGCGTCGCCTGCACCTTCTTCAGCTCGTTCTCGAGCCGGGCGATGCGATCGCCGATCAGCCGGCGGTCGGCCTCGATCTGCGTCTCGCCCGGGCCGCCCATGAAGCCGAAGCCGCCACGCTGGCGCTCCAGATGGGTCCAGGACCGCACCAGGCGGCTGCGCTGATAGTTGAGATGGGCGAGCTCGACCTGCAGCGCGCCCTCCTTGGTCTTGGCGCGGCGGCCGAAGATTTCGAGGATGAGGCCGGTGCGGTCGAGCACCTTGGTGTTCCAGGCCTTCTCCAGGTTGCGCTGCTGGATCGGCGACAGCGCGCAATCCATCACCACGAGTTCTGCGCCCTGGCTGGCGATCACGCCGGCGATCTCCTCGACCTTGCCCTTGCCGAGATAGGTCGCCGGACGAATCTGTCCGATCAGAGCGAGGATCGATTCGGCGACGGTGAGGTTGATGGCGCGCGCCAGCCCCGCGGCCTCGTCGATCCGCGCCTCGACGTCACGCATGTCGGAATGGCTGGCCGGCGCGCCGTCATCGCCACGGCGTGTCCGCAGATACGGGCCGACCACGATGACTCGGCCCGTTGTCTTGACGTCATCCGGCCTCGAAAGGCCGATGGCCCCTTCGCGATCCCGGGGTTCCAATCAGGTCACTCTCACGCCGAAGCGTCCTCGCCGCCCTCGAACAGCTGGATCGGAGCCCCCGGCATGATGGTGGAGATCGCATGCTTGTAGACGAGCTGCGAATGACCGTCGCGCCGGAGCAACAGGCAGAAATTGTCGAACCATGTGACAATCCCCTGCAGTTTCACGCCATTGACCAGGAAGATCGTAAGCGGTGTCTTGGTTTTCCGAACATGGTTGAGAAAGGTGTCTTGTAGGTTTTGTGCGCGGTCTGCCGCCATCGTTGTTATCTCGCAGTCTTGTGTTTTTCTTATTGGACCATCGGCGACCCGATTGCAGCTTTCGGAATCGTCGCGGTGTCCCATGATCCATTGAGATCCCCCTCGAGGGAGCATGGGACGGCCGGATTAGAAGACAGGCGAGCATATTAGGCAAGCCGATTGCATGGAGGCCGGTTCCAAAAGCGCCGGATTCGCCCGTAAAACTTCGGAACCGGACGAATTTTCCAACGTAAATTCGTCCAGGTCGGCAAAGTTTGCCGGGTTGGGCCGGTCAGCCGACCCCCAGCGCCTTCAGCTTGCGATGCAGGGCCGACCGCTCCATGCCGACGAACTCTGCCGTGCGCGAGATGTTGCCGGAGAAGCGGCTGATCTGGGCGATCAGATAATCGCGCTCGAACACCTCGCGGGCCTCGCGCAACGGCAGGCCCATGATGTGCTCGCCATTGTTGCTGGTCGGCATCGCCGGCACCATCGATCCGACGTCCGGCGGCAGCATGTCGGCGGTAATGATCACCTCCGGGCCGCCGGCTGCGAGAATCATCACGCGCTCGACGTTGTTGCGGAGCTGGCGGACGTTGCCGGGCCAGACATGCGACTGCAGCACGGCCATCGCGTCCTGCCCGATCTGCCGCTTCGGCAGGCCTGTCGTGATCGAGATCTGGTCCATGAAATAGTCGATCAGCTCGGGAATGTCCTCGCGCCGCTCCGACAGCGGCGGAACCCTGATCGGAACCACCGAGAGGCGGTGATAGAGATCTTCGCGGAACCTGCCGGCCCCGATCTCCTCCTCCAGGTTTCGCGCGGTCGAGGAGATGATGCGCACATCGACGTGCACCTTCGTCGTCCCGCCGGCGCGCTGGAAGGTCTGATCGACCAGAACGCGCAGAATCTTGTTCTGCGTCTCGCGCGGCATGTCCGCGATCTCGTCGATGAACAGCGTGCCGCCATGCGCCTCTTCGAGCGCGCCGGTCTTGCGCGCCTGCTCGCCGTTGGACTGCTCGATGCCGAACAGCTCCTCCTCCATCCGCTCCGGCGTGATCGCGGCCGCGTTGATCACGACGAAAGGCCCTTCGGCGCGCGGCGATTGCGTATGCAGCGTGCGGGCGGCAAGCTCCTTGCCGGAGCCGGGCGGACCGACGATCAAGATGCGGCTGTTGGCCTTGGCGGCGCGTTCGATGGTCTGGCGCAGCTGGTTCATCGACGGTGAGCGTCCGGTCATGCTGCTCGCCGTCGGCGCCAGCTGCTTCAGTTCGCGCACCTCGCGCTTCAGCCGCGACGTCTCCAGCGCGCGCGTCGCCACGAGAATCAGCCGGTCGGACTTGAACGGCTTCTCGATAAAGTCGTAGGCGCCGCGCTTGATGGCGGCGACCGCGGTCTCGATGTTGCCGTGGCCGGAGATCATCACGACCGGTAGATCGGGATGATCCTTCTTGATCTGCTCCAGCAGCTGCAGGCCGTCGAGCTTGGAGCCCTGCAGCCAGATGTCGAGAAACACGAGATTGGGTCGGCGCCCCGCGATTTCGGCCAGCGCCGAATCGCTGTCGCGAGCCGTTCGAGTCGTGAAGCCCTCGTCGTCCAGGATGCCGGCGACCAGCTCCCGGATATCGGCTTCGTCATCGACAATCAGAATATCACTCGCCATGGATTACGCCTGTCTCGTCAGCTGCCGGTTGCGGCTTGGATTTTTGGTTGATCATTGGTCGCTTGAACCGGGCTTGCGGTTTCCCCGTTCGGCGCGGTGGTCGGCACATCGCCCGCAGCGACCGCCTGGTCCTTGCCCCCCGGCTTTGCAGCCTGACCGGAGACGGCGAATCGCAGCCGCATCCAGGCGCCGCGCTGGCCGTCGCGGAAATCGGAAGCGTCCTTCAGCTCCAGCTTGCCGCCATGGTCCTCCAGGACGCGGCCGACGATCGCGAGCCCGAGCCCGGTGCCCTTCGCGCGCGTCGTGACATAGGGTTCGAGCAGCCGCTGGCGCGCCACCTTCGGCAGGCCGATGCCGTTGTCGATCACGTCGATCAGCACGTCGCCGCCCTCGCGCGAGGCGACGACGTCGATTCGGCCCTTGCCGAGTTCCTCCGGCGGCACCACCTCGATCGCCTCGGTCGCGTTCTTGATGATGTTGGTCAGCGCCTGCGAGATCAGCCGGCGGTCGAACTGCGCGCGCAGCGGATCCTGCTTGATGTCGGTCTCGATGTCGATCTCGGGATGCGCGACCTTCATCAGGAATACGGCCTGCCTTACCGCATCGGCGACGTCTTCGCCTTCCATCACCGGCTTCGGCATCCGCGCAAAGCGCGAGAACTCGTCGACCATTCGCCTGATGTCGTCGACCTGCCGCACGATCGTCTCGGTACACTGCTCGAAAACGGCCTTGTCCTCGGTGATGACCTTGCCGAATTTGCGGCGAATCCGCTCTGCGGACAGCTGAATCGGCGTCAGCGGATTCTTGATCTCATGCGCGATGCGGCGCGCGACGTCGCCCCAGGCCGATGTGCGCTGCGCCGAGACCAGCTCGGTGATGTCGTCGAGCGTGATGATGTAGCTGTCGCGCGCCTGGTTGGTCTGCTCGGCCGTGACGCGCACCGACAGATTGCGCTCATGGCCGTCGCGCTGGATCGTGATCTGTCCCTGCACCAGGCGCTGCTTGCCCTCGCGCGCGGTCTTCATCATGTCGTCGAGCTCGGGCAGCACGTCCGACAGCGGATGATCGAGCACCTCCTGCTCGGCATGACCGATCAGCTTCTCGGCGGAGCGGTTGAGGATGCCGACGCTGCCGGAAGCATCGACGCCGATGATGCCTGCAGACGCCGAGGACAGCACCGCCTCGATGAAGCGACGGCGGCTGTCGATCAGTTCGCTGGCGCTGACCAGTTCGTCGCGCTGCGTGCGCAGCTCCTGCGTCATCTTGTTGAAGGTCTGGCCGAGCTGGGCGAGATCGCCTTCCGAGCGGTGCTCGGGAACGCGGACGTTGAGGTCGCCGGTCGCCACCGTGTGCGCGGCGTTCATGAGCTGCCGGATCGGCGACACCAGCCAGTTGGCGAAGTTCAGGCCGATCAGCACCGAGGCCATCAGGATGGTCAGCGCGATCACCGCGAACATCAGCGCAAAGGCGACCTGGATGCCGAGGCGGCGCGACTCGACCGCAGCATATTCGGCAACCGAGGTCTCGGTCTGCTTGAGCTGCGCGATCACGCGCGGGTCGAGCAGCCGGGCGACATACAGGAAGGTGTCGTTGAAGGCGCGCAGCCGGATCACCGCCGCGACGTAGTTGGCGTCGGGAAACACCGCGATCTGCGGCTCGGTCTCGTTGACGTTGCTGAGGAAGTCGGCCGGCGGCGTCTGGAAGCTCTGCTGGATGCCGGTCTCGGCCGTCTCCAGGACCGTGCGGTCCTTGTCGATCAGCATCGCGCCCGGCAGGTTGCGCGAGGCGGCACTGGCGGTGAGCAGTTCGCGGAACGTGCCGCGGTCCTGGTCGTACAGCGGCCGCGCATGGGCGATGTCGTTCGCCATGCCCAGAATGTCGCCGCGAATCAGTTGCGCGTGCTCGTAGGTGTAGGCGCGCGCGACCGTCAGCGAGTTCTGGATCGCCTCCTTGGCGGGTCCCGAGAACAGCCGGTCGAGGCCGCGGTCGATGGTGACGTTGGCGACCAGCGACACCAGCACGGCCGGCAGCACCGCGATCACCGAGAACAGGCTGACGATCTGGACGTGCAGCCGCGCTGCCGCCCGGCCCCGCCGCCGCGCCTGCACCATCTGCCAGACCTCGCGGACGATGATCCCGACCAGGATCAGGATCGTTCCGGCGTCGATCAGGAGGAAGGTGCTGACGACTTCGGGCGTCGGCTCGATGGGGCTCAAGCCGACCAGGACGATGAAGGTCAGGAAGGCCGACAGCAGCGCGAGCGCCACCGCCGCCGGCGCCAGCCACGTACGCCAGTTCCAGCGCCTGCCATCTGCGGCGGACGAATCGAAGGGGGTGGCCGAAGTCTCTGCGCTGGTCATTCCGGCAATGGGTGATACTGAACGCGGCTCGTCCGGGAATCGGACTGATGCATTCCTACCACGCTGTTGCCAAATTGCGACAAATCCGCGGCGCGGAAGACCGACGCGGATTTGTCTACAATATTTCTCATCTGCGGCGACCTTGGGAGACCGCCGACGGTATCAAATAGCCGTCATCAGCCGCCGCTGCGGTAGACCTGGATGTCGAGGTCGCGAATCTTTTTGCGCAGAGTGTTGCGGTTGAGACCGAGCAGGTCGGCCGCGCGGATCTGGTTGCCGCGGGTCGCCGCCAGTGCCGCCGTCAGCAGCGGGATCTCGATTTCCTTCAGGATGCGGTGATAGAGGCCCGGCGGCGGCACGCCGTTCGGAAAGCCCTGGAAGTGCGAGGACAGATAGGCCTCCACGGCGCCGCCGAGATTGTCGATCGAGGTCGGTGCATTGGCGCCGGTGGTCACCGCTGGCGGCGCCAGCTCGCCGTCGATCACCGAGGCGGTGATGACGTCCTGCGGATACAGCGCGGCGAGGCGGCGGGCGAGATTCTCGAGCTCGCGGACGTTGCCCGGCCAGCGGTGCTGCTTGAGCCGCTCCAGCGCCGCAGCATCGAGCTTCTTCGGCGGCAGCCCGTCCTTCTCGGCCAGTGCGAAGAAATGCCGCACCAGATCCGGCAGGTCCTCGATGCGCTCACGCAGGGGCGGCAGCCGCAGCGGCACGACGTTGAGGCGGAAGAACAGATCTTCCCGGAACAGGCCCTGCTGGATCAGGATGCGCAGGTCCTTGTTCGACGCCGCGACGATGCGCACGTCGGTCTTGATCGGGGTGCGGCCGCCGACGGTGGTGTATTCGCCCTGCTGCAGCACGCGCAACAGTCGCGTCTGCGCCTCCATCGGCATGTCGCCGATCTCGTCCAGGAACAAGGTGCCGCCCTCGGCCTGCTCGAAGCGGCCCGAGGCTCTCGTGTTGGCGCCGGTGAAGGCGCCGCGCTCATGGCCGAACAATTCCGATTCGATCAGGTCGCGCGGGATCGCCGCCATGTTGACGGCGACGAACGGGCCGTTGCGGCGCTTGCCGTAGTCGTGCAGCGCGCGCGCCACCAGCTCCTTGCCGGTGCCGCTCTCGCCGGAGATCATCACCGTGAGGTCGGTCTGCATCAGCCGCGCCAGCACGCGGTAGATCTCCTGCATCGCAGGCGAACGGCCGACCAGCGGGATCGATTCGAATTCGCCGTCGTCGGGCTGGCTCGCCGCGCGCTCCTTCGGCTCGGCCAACGCGCGGCCGACGATCGCAATCAGCTCCTTCAGGTCGAACGGCTTCGGCAGATATTCATAGGCGCCGCGTTCCGAGGCCCGGATCGCGGTCATGAACGTGTTCTGCGCGCTCATCACGATCACGGGCAGGTTCGGCCGCATCTTCTTGATGCGCGGCAGGAGGTCGAACGCATTCTCGTCCGGCATCACCACGTCGGTGATGACCAGATCGCCCTCGCCCTGGCTGACCCAGCGCCACAGCGTGGCGGCGTTGCCGGTCAGCCGCACCTCGTAGCCGGCGCGTGACAGCGCCTGGTTCAGCACCGTGCGGATGGCCGTATCGTCGTCGGCAACGAGAATGCTACCTGCAGGCATGGGTGGTCCTCAATTTGATCCCTGTGAGGCGTGCAACGGCGTCCCCGAAACGTCGTCGCCATTGCCGTTCTTTGGGCCTTGGTCTTGTTGTTTGGTTGCGCTGTACATCGGCATCAGCACCCGGAAGGTCGTCTTGCGCGGCTGCGACTCGCACTCGATGATCCCGCCATGGTCGCCGATGATCTTCGCGACCAATGCAAGTCCGAGGCCGCTTCCGGTCGGCTTGGTGGTCACGAACGGATCGAACAGATTGGGCATCAGGTCTTCCGGCACACCCGGGCCGTTGTCCTTGACGCAGAACTCCAGCGGCAGCGACACCCGCGACTTCTTGCCGGGCACCGACAGCCTCACGCCCGGGCGGAACGCCGTCGTGAGCTGGATCTCGGCGTCCGAGCCGAGATCGACGACGGCTTCCGCGGCATTCTTGACCAGGTTCAGGAACACCTGGATCAGCTGATCCTGATTGGCCAGCACCGGCGGCAGCGACGGATCGTAATCCTCGATGAAGCGGATGTTGCGGGCGAAGCCCGACTGCGCCAGCCGCTTCACGTGATCGAGCACCGAGTGGATGTTGACCGGCCCGCGCGCCACCGGACGGTCGTCGCCGAACACCTCCATGCGGTCCACGAGCGTGACGATGCGGTCGGCCTCGTCGCAGATCAGCCGCGTCAGCATGCGGTCCTCTGAGGAGGCCTGCTGCTCCAGCAGTTGCGCGGCGCCGCGGATGCCCGACAGCGGATTCTTGATCTCGTGCGCGAGCATCGCGGCGAGCGCGATCACCGAGCGCGCGGCGCTGCGATGGGTGAGCTGTCGGTCCATCTTGTCGGCGATGGTGCGCTCCTGCAGCATCACCACGATGTGCCCTGCCCGCTCCGGCAATGGCGCGACATGCAGATCGACCAGCCGGTCGGCGCCGGTGCGCGGCGTGCCCAGGTCGACCTTGTACTCGTTGACCGGCGCATTGGTCGTCCTCACCTGGTCGATCAGCGCCAGCAGTGGCGAGCCGAACGGCACCAGCTTCTTCAGCGACTGCCGCTGCAGGAACTGCGTCGAGGAATCGAAGAACGATTCCGCCGCCATGTTGGCGTCCATGATCATGCCATCCGGGCCGACCACCAGCACCGGATTCGGCAGGGCGTTGAGGATGGCGTCGCCATCCGATGGAAGTCGCTTGCGCTGTTCTGCGGCTGGGCTCATGCGGCTGCACTCCAGGCAAAATCGTCGAAGGCGTCGGGCAGCGCCCGGCGCACCAGGGAAGGCTGCTCGGATGTCAGGATACGGTCGCGCCAGGCCTTCAGCTTTTCGACCGGCGCATTCGCGTGCTGAGCGGCGACGTCGAGCCCCCAGCCGAGATGCTTGCGGGCGTGCCGCAGGCCGACACGCTCGCCATAGTGGCGGCAGATCTCGTCGTAGAGTGCCGTGAGGTAACTCAGCTGCTGAGCGAGCTCCGGCGCGCGCTCCTCGGCGCCGCCGTCGAGACGGCGGCCGATCTGGCCGGGCAGCCAGGGGGCGCCTTGCGCGCCGCGGCCGATCATGACGGCGTCGGCGCCGGAGGCGTCGAGCGCCTCGCGCGCGTCCTCATAGCTCGTGATGTCGCCATTGACGACGACCGGCAGGTCGACCGCCGCTTTGACCGCGCGCACCGCGCTCCAGTCGGCCTCACCCTTGTAGAACTGCTGGCGCGTGCGGCCATGCACGGTGATCAGCTGCACGCCGGCCGCTTCGGCGCGGCGTGCCAGCTCCGGTGCATTCAGGCTGCGTTCGTCCCAGCCGAGCCGCATCTTCAGGGTGACGGGCACGTCGACCGCCTCGACCGTGGCCTCGATCAGCGTCAGCGCGTGATCGAGATCGCGCATCAGGGCCGAGCCGGACTGGCCGCCGGTGACGTGGCGCGCCGGGCAGCCCATGTTGATGTCGATGATGTCGGCGCCGCCATCCGCGGCGACCTTGGCGCCCTCGGCCATCCAATGCGCCTCGCAGCCGGCGAGCTGGACCACGTGCGGCCCGATGCCGCTGGCCTCGCAGCGCAGCCGGGATATCCACCGTCCCCTGACCAGATCGTCGCTGGCAGTCATTTCGGAGACGACGAGCCCGGCGCCGAGTTCGGCCGCGAGTCGGCGGAACGGCGCGTCGGTGATCCCCGACATCGGCGCGAGGACGGCCCGGTTGGCGAGCGAAACGTCGCCTATCTTCAATTGTTTGGCGGGTGTATTGGCCGGACCGGTCACGAACGACTCTTCAGCTCATCCGACGCATCATGCGTCTGCCCTGCACTTTCGAGCACAATTCTTGGGCAGTCAAGCGTCATGCCTACACTTTAGCCAAAACCGCCAGCATTTCAAGTGCAGTGCAGCAAGTTATGCTTGTTCGGCAGTCATGGTAAACCCTTCAGCCGCGGGATTTTTGCATGGCTCGCGGAGCTCGACACGGACTGCCTTTCAGTAACGGTAAGATCCGCGTTCGCAGCCCGCTCGTCCCGCGCATTTGCGGATGCCGGGGGTTAGCGCCGCGGCTCACGTCACGTGTGATCCTGCTCGCTTAACATGCTCTGCAGATGGTAGAAGCCGGCAAATCTCCTCATCCTCGTCTCTCATCAGCATCGATATCTTGTTCCCATGACGACTTCTCAGCGGACTGCAGCCATTCTCGTCGCGGCCGGACGCGGCTTGCGCGCCGGCGCCGGCGGTCCGAAGCAATACCGCACGATCGGCGGCCGCACCGTCATCCACCGCGCGCTCGCCGCCTTCGCGGATCATCCCGAGATCGCGGTGGTGCAGCCGGTGGTGAACCCAGACGACATCGACGTCTTCAACGCCGCGGTCAGCGGCCTGCGCCACGAGGCACCCGCGCATGGCGGCGCGACGCGCCAGGCCTCGGTGCTGGCGGGCCTGGAAGCGCTGGTGCAGCACAAGCCTGACATCGTGCTGATCCACGACGCCGCGCGCCCGTTCGTCACGCCGGCCGTGATCTCGCGTGCCATTCTAGCGGCCGGCACGACCGGCGCTGCGATCCCCGTCGTGCCGGTGACCGACACCATCAAGGAGGTCACCGCGAGCGGCGACGTTACCGCGACGCCGGAGCGCGCAAAACTGCGCATCGCGCAGACGCCGCAGACCTTCAAATTCGCCGTCATCCTCGAGGCGCATCGCCGTGCCGCGCGCGATGGTCTCACCGAGTTCACAGATGATGCGGCGATTGCCGAATGGGCGGGATTGACCGTCGCGACCTTTGAGGGCGATGTTGCCAACATGAAGCTCACCACACCTGAAGATTTCGTGCGCGAGGAGGCGCGGCTCGCGGCCATGCTCGGCGACATCCGAACCGGCACCGGCTACGACGTGCACGCGTTCGGCGAGGGCGACCACGTCTGGCTGTGCGGCCTGCGCGTACCGCATAGCAAGGGCTTCCTGGCGCACTCCGACGGCGACGTCGGCTTGCACGCTCTGGTTGACGCAATTTTAGGCGCCCTGGCCGACGGCGACATCGGCTCGCACTTCCCGCCTTCCGACATGAAGTGGAAGGGCGCCTCCTCTGACCAATTCCTGGCATATGCCATCGAGCGCGTCACCGCGCGCGGCGGCCGCATTGCCAATCTCGAGGTCACGATGATCTGCGAGCGGCCGAAGATCGGCCCGCTGCGCGACCAGATGCGCGCCCGTATCGCCGAGATCACCAGCGTCGACATCTCGCGCATCGCCGTCAAGGCCACCACCAGCGAGCACCTCGGCTTCACCGGCCGCGAGGAAGGCATCGCGGCCACGGCGAGCGCGACGATCCGCCTGCCGTGGAGTGTGTGACGCCGGCTGCGTCGAGGACGTGAGATCGGAGCGATCGATACGAGAGAGGACGTCGACCGCTAAGTAGAGATACGAGATCGAGCTGATCTCTGGAAGTTGGAATCAAGTCATCACCGCGAGCGCGGTGCGCTCCCTCGCCCCGCTTGCGGGGAGAGGGTTGGGGTGAGGGGGACTCTCCACGAGCGCGGCGCGCGGAGAGTCCCCCTCACCCGGATTGCATCTTGCGATGCAATCCGGCCTCTCCCCGCACGCGGGGAGAGGCGGAGTTCGCGGCGCCATCTCGAACTCATCAAACGCCATCGCTTTGGTGGCGAATCCTGAAGTCTCGATCGGTATCGAGGAAACGCTGCACATGGCGAGCGAACGTCAAATCGGCTCCACCAGCGCGCTGGCCCGCTCGCTGCTCGACCTGTGCCGGTCGCGCAAGCTGATGATCGCGACTGCGGAGTCCTGCACCGGCGGCCTGGTCGCCGCAGCCTTGACCGAAATCCCCGGCTCCTCCGACGTCATCGACCGCGGCTTCGTCACCTATTCCAACGAGGCCAAGCGCGCCATGCTCGGCGTCGAGACCTCGACCCTGCAGACCTTCGGCGCCGTCTCCAAGGAAACCGCGATCCAGATGGCCGTCGGCGCGCTCGAACGCGCCGACGTCGACCTCGCGGTCGCCATCACCGGCATCGCCGGCCCCGGCGGCGCCACCCCCGGCAAGCCGGTCGGCCTCGTCCACTTCGCCGTCGCCGCCCGCGACGGCCGCATCACCCACCGCGAGCATCGCTTCGGCGCCATCGGCCGCAGCGCGGTGCGGACGAGATCGGTGATCGAGGCGCTGCGCATGCTGATGGAACTGGCGAGGCCGCAGGTGCCGGCCAAGCCGAAACGCGCAGCGGCGACGCGCTTGCGCCCGCGCGTCGCACGGGCGCCGCGGCTACATCCGGTGAAGCGGCCGCCGAGGCGGCCGCGGACGTAGTTCGATGCGCCATGCTCTTGCCGCAGTGTCATCACGAGGGTAACCACTCAAGTGCTTGTCAATTGAGCGGACGTCAAGATGAGAGCGGAGGCAGGCAATGTTGTCTTGGTTTGGTCGTCGTCCAGCTGCGCCTAGCCCCGAACAGCTCCGCGTTCTGGACGCGCTCGCCGGGTATCCTCCTTACGCGCCACCTGTTTGGAAATCCTACGACCAGTCCGACGTGAGCGCGAACGAGGACTATGTTGCTTACTTCTTCAATCAGCAGGATCGTCGTATCGAAGCCTTGCGCAGCTTTCTCGGGAAGTTGCAGGTCGTGCTAGGTTTTGAGGACCAGAAAATCAAAACAGTCTCGGCCTGGTGTGCATCCCATGCGGACCTGTTGGTAGATGGACTTCAGCATCAAGAGAGTGAAGCGCTCTGGACCGCGTACAATCACTTCAACACTCCCTGGGTTGAGTCCCTAGTCGGGCTGAACGTTGTTTTTGATCTCGGAGTCTTCATGGGATCATGCATCATTGCTCGCAACCCAAAACTGAAGTGGTTGCCTTGCGTCGCCCTTGAGCCGATGTCGGTTGCATCGCACTTCATCCATGGCCAGAAAGGGGGGCGCGTTTTCGATCCGATCAAATGGACTTACACCGAGTGTAAGAATGTCCACTCGGCTAGATTTAATGCAGAAAGATGGCATGAAGATAGACTGTATGGAACGATAGATGCGCTCGGATCACTTCGGCGGACTTGATCCATCAAAGCGGATCGACCTCGGGTACGCCTACCCGAGAACATCCTCGGGTTCGTACGCTGCTCGTTCCGTCAAGCGAAGCTTCAGAGACCGTGCTTGGCCCATAGCGCGTTGATCTCGTCGTCGGTCGCAAATTGATCCGCCTCGCGAAGAGATTCCTGCAGCGAAGCAAGGTCTGCTGGGGTCAATTCGGCGCGACCCTCATCGTACCCTGTCAGCCGCAGCAGCACCCGCGCCAACTCGTCTTGCTCTTCGGCCGGAAGCTGGCGTGCCACATCGAAAGCTTTGTCAAGCAGAGTAGTCATGTTGGAAATCTGGACCGGCAAGCGATAGGTGGAAGTCCCCCGCCGCTCGCGACTGTGCGGACTGGCTATACTTTGCCCCGCCGCCGACCAATCTTCAACGACCCGCGTTTGCCTGCTCGTGAGGTTGAGGCGACGCTGCCGCCCCACCCTCAGTCGTCATCCCCGCGAAAGCGGGGATCCATAACCACAGGCCCCGGTGTGACGGCACGTCGGTGGCTCAGATCTCGTCTGACCAGATCTGCTGCGGAGTATGGATCCCGGGTCGGCGCCTTCACGGCGCTATGCGCCGTTCCGGCTTGCCCGGGATGACAGTTGTGGGTGGGCCGGCCCCTCAGTTTCAGCTGAAGTCTTCACGCACGCCAGAACGGTCGCCGGCACAACCGCCGCGCTTCGTCGCGCGTGAGGCCGTAGTCCTCCAGCACCTCGTCGGCGATCCAAGGCAGCTCCCGGGCGAAGCGGCGGCGCTCGCGCCAGCGCGCCCACCAGAGCCGCAGCAATGATGCGGGCTTGGGCGCGGCGCAGCCTTGATCGAGTGCCGGTCGCGCCAAGTAGTGGATGGTGGCGCCGGGCTTGGGCGGGATGGGATGATGGCGCGCCGAGCGATCGCGACCGCGCGCGGAGAGCCCAGGTGCCCCCAAGGCGTCGCGGAGTTCATGCGCCTCGATGGCGCTGATGCTCGGATCATCTTTCGTGCTCGGCATGGCGGGCTCCCCTTCGAATGAAGAACCTGTCGGCAACAAAAAAGCCGCCAGGTCCCTGGCGGCTGTTCGGATCAAATGCTGCAATGTCTCAGATTGAGCGCGATCCTCCCGCCGCCAGCGAGCTACGGTGCGTGATGCGACCAAAACGATGGGAGGCGACGGTAATCATGGCCGGCTCTATAGCTGATCCATCTGTGGTTGTCATCCTCGAATCCGGTCCGCAGCAGGCGCCTGCCCGATCTGGTCAGGACGGAAAGGCCCTTACGGTCCGCGCAAGTTGCCGAGCCAAAACTCCAGGCAGGGCCTGATCGAAAATCCGGCTCAGCGTGCGGTAGTACCAGATCGTGCCGTCCTTTCCGCCGGTGAAGCGCTGCCACACCGCTTCACCCACCTCGTCCAGGTCTCGCGCGATCGCCTCGGCATTGTCGACCTTGTCGGCGAGCGAGACCAGCAGCGATGACGCCGGCTTGGACGGCAGTTTGGCGAGGTAGGCTTCCTTGCGCAGGCGCCAGGCCGGCTTCGGATCGACCCAGGCATCCGTGCAGTCAGCGACGATCTCCGCGACCCCGTCGCCGAAGCGCCGGCGGATCTCATCCAGCGTGACCTGCCCGCCCTGGTCTTCGGCGGCGTCGTGCAGCAGCCCGGCGATGGCCTGGACCTCGCTGCCGCCAGCCGACAGCACGCGGCTGGAGACGCTGAGCAGATGCGCGACGTAGGGCACGTTGCTCCCCTTGCGCAATTGGGTCCGATGCAGCTCGGCGGCATAGACCAGCGCGGCGTCATAGCGATGCGAGAGTGACATTGGCTTGCTTCCTTCTTCAGTGCAGGCGCGATCAGACCAGCAGTCGAGCCGTCGGGTTCACGGACGTCATTTCCAGTCTTTGCTCGTCGAGCACGACGATAGCCGACCCGTCGGGCAAATCGGCTGTCAACCAGTGGCGCGGAAGGCACGCTGCGTGCGGCTCGCAGCCGCCGAAAGCGTAGCACCAGGCCGTGCGCCGCGAGACGAATTTCTTCAACGCGTTCAACGGTCGACTCACTGTCCAGTCCTTCCCGCGAAAATAATCTTCTTTCGCTTTTCCGGAATTCATGTTTCTTATCCCTCATCCCGCCTCGACACGAGGGGCGTATCGCGATCGTCACGAGACGCGAGGTCGGGATGCGATGGCCGCGGATGTGCCGCAGCGCGTCTTTGGACGTGCGGACGAACGGCAGTTGGCGGACGTGAAGTCGCAGCGTCCTGGCACCCCGATGCTGGTGTCACGCCGGTGGAGATGATGATCCGCCGGTCACGGGGGCAAGACAGCCCGGTCCCCGGGGAGACTGCGTATAAGCGTGAAGACCGTCGCGCAGGGGATGCCGGGATGTCTCGGCGGCACCTGTGGTTCCTGCCCCGTGCACTCTTTCACGCACGGGGGCCATGGGGGCGGCCAGCTCCCGGCATTCCCTGCGCCCTCGCCGGTTTGCGAGGGTCCCTGTCGGTCCCACCCCGGACGCCTCGGCGCCGCGGGAGATGCGGACGCGTGGACAGGCTCTCTCGGTCCGGACCACACCCCGTATATTTACCGGCTGCGACCCGCAATCGAAAGGTTTTGGTTAATTTTGCCCTGATAGCTCTGGCTCATTCTTCTCTGACAGTGGATTCGGGACCCATGGCTTTCTTTTCCGGCAAGTCGGCTGATCGCGTGCACAACCTGTTGATGGCCGAACTGTTCGAACGCCATCGCGATGCCATCCTGGTGATGTCCGAAGGCAAGATCATCGCCTGCAACGAGACCGCGGTCCGTTTCGGCGGCTTCCGCAGCAAGCAGGACCTGCTGTCGCGCTCGCCGGCGGCGATGGCGCCGGAGGTTCAGCCCAATGGCAAGCGCTCCGCCGACGTGGTCCGCGAGATGGATGCCAAGGCCAGGCGCGAGGGCCATGCGAGCTTCGAATGGACCACCAAGCGCGCCGACGGCAGCCCTGCTTTGGTGCAGATCACCCTGGTCCCGACCCAGGTCGAGGGCCAGACCTACGTCATGAGCTTCCGCCGCGATCTGTCCGATCTCGTCGCCGCACGTGAGGAGAAGGCGCGCGCGCTGAACCGGATCGCCAAGGATTTCGAGACCAGCGTCAGCGCCATCGCCAACGCGATCTCCGGCGCGTCGCGCGAGGTGGAGACCACGGCGGCCTCGCTGACCACCACGGCCGACCAGGCCGCGCAGCGCGTGGCGCTGGTGGCATCGGCCTCGAGCTCCGCGTCATCCAACGTGCAGTCGGTGGCCGGCGCCACCGAAGAACTGTCGACCTCGGTCAGCGAGATCAACCGCCAGGTCGCGACCTCCTCGACCATCGCCGCCGAAGCCGTCGAGGCGTCGTCGCGCACCAACGACCTCGTCAACAGCCTCGCGGATGCCGCCGCCAAGATCGGCGCGGTGACCGACATGATCAATGCGATCGCCAGCCAGACCAATCTGCTGGCGCTGAACGCCACCATTGAGGCCGCGCGCGCCGGCGATGCCGGACGCGGCTTCGCCGTGGTCGCCTCGGAGGTGAAGAGCCTGTCGAGCCAGACCGCGAAGGCGACCGACGAGATCTCGGCCCACATCAGCGCGATGCAGCGCGCCACCGGCGACACGGTCGCTGCGATCCAGGGCATCGGCGGCACCATCGGCCAGATCAGCGAGATCGCCAAGACGATCGCCACCGCCGTCGACCAGCAGGGTCACGCCACGCAGGAAATCGCCCGCTCGGTGAGCCAGGCCGCCAGCGGCACCCGAGAGGTCGCCACCAACATCGGCTCGGTCAGCCAGACGGTGGAATCCGCCGGTGGCGCCGCCCGGCAGATGCATGGCGCGGCGGGACAGCTCGCCAAGCACGCCGACGAGTTGCGCGGCAAGGTGAAGGATTTCCTGACCGCCCTGCAGGCGGCGTGAGTTTCGATCGTTGACGACCGACGTCGGCGATCAGGACGGCTCCGCGACGATGTCACGGAGCAGCTGTTTGAAGACGTGGAAAAGAATCCTAGAGCGACGCTGTTCGAGCGAGCGGCGCTTGTTTCGCTGTGAGTTGGTAGACCGCGAGCCCCACCCTCCGCTGTCGTCCCGGGCAAGCCGGAGCGGCGCAAAGCGCCGCGGAGGCGCCGACCCGGGACCCATACGCCGCAGCAGATGTGGTGAGACGAGCTCCGAGTTACCTGCCTGCCGTCACAAGCAATCCAGTGGTTATGGATCCCCGCTTTCGCGGGGATGACGACTGAGGGTGTGGCGCCGTCTGTGGTCTAGCACCGGCAGGCATGGGGAAAGACTTACGTCGACGATACTGCCGGCTTGCGGCCGTAGATGGCGTCGGCGCGCTTTTCGAACGCCGCGGACATCCGCGCGAACACCGTGTCGAACATCGAGCCCATCAGCATCGACAACATGCGGCTCTTGAATTCATAAGCGATGAAGAACGACACGTCGCAGGCGCCCTCGCCGCTCGGCTCGAAGCTCCAGCGGTTCTCCAGGCTCGAGAACGGCCCGTTGACATATTCGACCAGGATCTTGCGTCCCGCTCGATCGAGCGTGACGCGGCTGGTGAAGGTCTCGCGGACCAGCTTGAACGACACCGTCATGTCGGCGACGATCATCTCGGTGCCGTCCGGGCGCTGCGTGCGCTGGCGCACCGTCAGCGACTGGCACAGCGGCACGAATTCGGGATAGCGCTCGACGTCGGCGACGAGGTCGAACATCTGCTCGGCCGTGTGCGGTACCCGCCGCTTGTTGGAAAATCTCGGCATTTCGTCTCGATCAGCGCGTCATCGCGTCGCGCGCGGCCTTCAGCTTGGCGAAATCCTCGCCGGCATGGTGCGAGGAGCGCGTCAGCGGGCTCGCCGACACCATCAGGAAGCCCTTGGTGTAGGCGACGGTCTCGTAGTTGGAGAACTCCTCAGGCGTGACGTAGCTCATCACGGCGTGGTGCTTCTTCGTTGGCTGCAGATATTGGCCGATGGTGAGGAAATCGACCTCGGCCGAGCGCAGGTCGTCCATCACCTGCAGCACCTCGTGGCGCTGCTCGCCGAGGCCGACCATGATGCCGGACTTGGTGAAGATGGTGGGATCGATCTCCTTGACCCGCTGCAGCAGCCGGATCGAATGGAAGTAGCGCGCGCCGGGACGGACCGACAGATAGCGCGACGGCACGGTCTCGAGATTGTGGTTGAAGACGTCGGGCTTGGCCGCCACGACCTGCTCCAGCGCGCCGTCCTTGCGCAGGAAGTCGGGCGTCAGCACCTCGATCGTGGTGGTCGGGCACTTCGCACGGATCGCACGGATGGTCGCGGCGATATGGGCGGCGCCACCGTCAGCGAGATCGTCGCGGTCGACCGAGGTGACGACGACATGGGCGAGGCCGAGCTTGAAGGTGGCCTCCGCGACATGCTCGGGCTCGCCGGCGTCGAGCGCTTCAGGCAGCCCGGTCTTGACGTTGCAGAAGGCGCAGGCCCGCGTGCAGGTGTCGCCCATGATCATGAAGGTGGCGTGCTTCTTGTCCCAGCACTCGCCGATGTTCGGGCAGCCGGCCTCCTCGCACACGGTGACGAGGCCGTTCTCGCGCACGATGTTGCGGGTGTCGGCATAGCCGCGGGTGGTCGGCGCCTTGACGCGGATCCAGGCAGGCTTGGCCGGCGAGATCGAGTCCGGCCGGTTGGCCTTCTCGGGATGGCGCGGGCGCAGCGGCGTGTTCGAGAGCGTATCGACGATTGTGACCATGGGATTCGCACAAACCTCTGTTGCGCCCTAGCTATTCCGTGCCGCGGCGCGCCGCAACCGGCTGGCCGAGTCTATCAGGGCATGGCAGATATGGGCAGCGCCGACGGGGGCGCACCGAGGCTGATTTTCTCCAGAATGGCGCAAAAACCGGCAAAATCCACCGGGGTTTCACGGCCCCGGCGCGCGGCCGCAGGCCGGCGGCTGGCGCGGTCGTTCTTCGCCCGCGATGTGCTCGACGTGGCGCCGGACCTGATCGGGGCGACGTTCCTGGTCGACGGCGTCGGCGGGGTCATCGTCGAGGTCGAGGCGTATCACCACACCGATCCGGCGGCGCATTCCTTCCGCGGACCGACGCCGCGCAACCAGGTGATGTTCGGCCCGCCCGGCTTTGCCTATGTCTACCGCTCCTACGGCATTCACTGGTGCGTGAACTTCGTCTGCGAGCCCGAGGGATCGGCGAGCGCGGTGCTGATCCGGGCGATTGAACCGACCTTCGGCGTTGACGAGATGCGACGGCGGCGCGGGTTGGAGGACGTGCGGACGCTGTGCTCGGGGCCGGGCAAGCTGACGCAGGCAATGGGGATCACCATCGCCCACAACGGCCTGGCGCTGGATGCTCAGCCGATCGAGCAGTTCGCACGACCCGGCGACGTCGAGGTCGTGACCGGCAAGCGCATCGGCATCACCAAGGCCGTCGACCTGCCCTGGCGCTTCGGCCTGAAGGGCTCGCTCTTCCTGAGCAAGCCGTTTCCTCCGTCATCGCGAGGAGCGTAAGCGACGAAGCAATCCAGGGCTGCGTGAAGACTCTGGATGGCTTCGCTGCGCTCGCAATGACGACGGAGAGAGCCGATTTCAAACGCCCTGCAGCCTGGAGAGCGCGTCCTGGAACTTGGCCTTGCGGGCCAGCGCCGCCTCGCGCTTCTCCTTCTCCTCCTCGACCAGCTCCTCCGGCGCGTTGGCGACGAACTTCTCGTTGCCGAGCTTCTTGTCGACGCGCTCGATGTCGGCCTCGGCCTTGGCGATCTCTTTTCCGAGCCGGGTGCGCTCGGCGGCGAGATCGACGACGCCCTGCAGCGGCAGCGCTGCCACCTCGCCGCGGACGACGAGTTGGGCGGAGCTTTCCGGCGCCGTGTCGGCGAAGGAGATGTCGGCGACCCGGGCCATGCGCTTGATGGCCTCTAGCCAGCGCGGCGCACGCGCCCGCGTCTCGGCCGAGGCGCCGACGAGAACGAGCGGGATCAGGGTCGAGGGCGGGATGTTCATCTCGGCCCGGACCGAACGGATCGTGCTCATGAGATCGACCACCCAGCCGATCTCGGCCTCGGCCGCCTCGTCCTTGAAGGTCGCGGCATCGAACGCGATCAGCACCGGCGGCACCAAGGGATCGCCGAAGCTCGCCGCGGACAGCGCGGCGATCTCGGCGACGGTCGGCGCCTCGACGCGGTGCGGCCAGGGCGAAAGGGTCAGCAGGCCGTCGCGCTTGGCCGTGCTCTCCCACAGCGCCTCGGTGATGAAGGGCATGAAGGGATGCAGCAGCTTGAGGATCTCGTCGCGCGCCCAGGCGACCATGGCCCGGGTTTCGGCCTTGGCCGGGCCGTCCTCGCCAAGCAGGGTCGGCTTGCACAGTTCGACATACCAGTCGCAATAGACGTCCCAGACGAAGCGGTAGATGGCGTTGGCCGCATCGTTGAAGCGATAGGCCTCCAGCGCCTCGGTGACCTCGCGCGTGGCCGCGGCCGCCTCATGGGCGATCCAGCGGTTCAGCGTCTCCTTGGCCGAGGCCGGATCGAAGCCGTCCGGGACCGTGCAGCCGTTCATCTCGGCGAAGCGGCTGGCATTCCATAGTTTGTTGGCGAACTTGCGGTAGCCGTCGACCCGCTGGGTCGACAGCTTGATGTCGCGGCCCTGGGCCGCCATCGCGGCCAAGGTGAAGCGCAGTGCGTCGGCGCCGTGCTCGTCGATCAGCGCCAAGGGATCGATGACGTTGCCCTTCGACTTCGACATCTTGGCGCCCTTCTCGTCGCGGACGAGCGCGTGGATGTAGACGGTCGAGAACGGCACCTCGCCCATGAACTGCAGGCCCATCATCATCATGCGGGCGACCCAGAAGAAGATGATGTCGAAGCCGGTGACCAGCACGTTGGTCGGGTAGTAGCGCTTCACCTCGGGCGTATCGTCGGGCCAGCCGAGCGTCGAGAACGGCCACAGCGCCGAGGAGAACCAGGTGTCGAGGACATCTTCATCGCGGGTGATGAAGCCCTCGCGCTTGTTGCGGTCGAGCGCCATCTCGCGGCCCTGCTCCGCGGTGATGACCTCCTGCTCGACGTAGTAGCCGAGCGCGTGGGACACCGCCTCCTCCTCGGTCTCGGCAACGAACACTTTGCCGTCCGGACCGTACCAGGCCGGGATCTGATGGCCCCACCACAGCTGGCGCGAGATGCACCAGGGCTGGATGTTCTCCATCCAGTCGAAATAGGTCTTCTCCCAGTTGCGCGGCACGAACGTCGTCGCGCCCGACCTGACGGCCGCGATCGCCGGCTGCGCCAGGGTCTTGGCGTCGACGTACCACTGGTCGGTCAGGTACGGCTCGATCACGACGCCCGAGCGGTCGCCATGCGGCACCATGTGGGTGTTGGGCTCGACGCGCTCGAGGAAGCCGAACGCCTCCAGCCGCTCCAGGATCTTCTTGCGCGCGGCGAAGCGCTCGACGCCGTGGAATTCCTTGGCGAACTCCTCGGAGCCCTCGGGCAGGCCGCGCAGATAGTCCTCGTTGTCGACGAGGGCGACGCAGCCTTCGCGGTCGAGAATGCTGATCTGCGGCAGGCCGTGGCGGCGGCCGACCTCGAAATCGTTGAAGTCGTGCGCAGGCGTGATCTTGACCGCGCCGGTGCCCTTCTCCGGGTCGGAATAGGTATCGGCGACGATCGGGATTTCGCGCCCGACCAGCGGCAGGATCACGCGCTTGCCGACGAGGTGCTGGTAGCGCTCGTCATCCGGATGCACGGCAACCGCGCTGTCGCCGAGCATGGTCTCGGGACGCGTGGTGGCGACGACGATGAAGCTGGTCGGATGCTCGGGGCTAAAGATCGTGCCCTCGATCGGATAGCGCAGGTACCAGAGGTTGCCCTTGACCTCGAGCTGCTGGACCTCGAGATCCGAGATCGCCGTCAAGAGCTTCGGGTCCCAGTTGACCAGGCGCTTGTCCTTGTAGATCAGCCCGGCGCGATGCAGTTCGACGAACACCTTCACGACGGCCTTGGACAGGCCCTCGTCCATGGTGAAGCGCTCGCGGCCCCAGTCGCAGGAGGCGCCGAGGCGCTTCAACTGGTTGATGATGGTGCCGCCGCTCTCGTCCTTCCACTGCCAGACGCGCTCCAGGAACTTCTCGCGGCCCATCTCGCGACGTCCCGGTTGCTGGCGCTCCATCAGCTGTCGCTCGACCACCATCTGGGTCGCGATGCCGGCATGGTCCGTGCCGGGCTGCCACAGCACGTCACGTCCGCGCATGCGCTCGAACCGGCACAGGATGTCCTGCAGCGTATTGTTGAGCGCGTGCCCCATGTGCAGCGAGCCGGTCACGTTCGGCGGTGGGATCACGATGGTGAAGGGATCGGCCTCGCGGCGATCGGGGCGGCCGGCAGAGAACGCGCGGGCATCCTCCCAGATCAGGGACATGCGACCTTCGAGGTCGGCGGGCTGATAATTCTTCTCGATCATGACATTTCCCAGCGGGCGCCAAGGCCTGCCGTCCAATTCGGGATGTCGCGGAACTTGTCCCGGTCTTTCGTCGCGACCTGAGAAAGCTCGCGCAAGCTGTTGGTGGGCTTGGGCTCTTTTAGGGCTGACGTCCGGCCGCGGACCACGCTCGGGGAGTACGTCCCGATCCGGCATCAGCTTGAAATGGCTAGAAAGCCGCCAGGGCCCGCCAAGTCAACAGCGGCGGCGAACATTCGTGGGGCGCGCCCCGTACACCAGCTGCCTCCTCGGCCCGGGTGAGCGACGGCCGATGGTCGCAATCACGCGGCCCTGGAGATTACCGGCCGCGAGATACCCGCTCGATCTCGGCCTTGACGATGCGTTCGACCAGCGCGGGGAGATTATCGTCCAGCCAGGATTTGAGCATCGGACGCAGCATCTCCTTGACGAGATCCTCCAGTGTCCGGGCATTGTTGCTCAGCACCGTATTGGCGAGCGCGTTGAACGCCGATTCGACGGCATTGACCGTGGAGGGTGCGAGAATCGGTTGCTTCGGCGTGACCGGGTCGAACGAGGTTTCGAAACTGGCGGCCTTCTGGTTGAGCCGCCCGGACTCGATGAATTCGATGTCGTCCTGCGGATCCACCTTGCGAAAGGAAGCAGCCGCGGGGGCCGGCGCTGGTGCTGGAGCGGGGGTCGGTGGTGCCACTGCCATGTCGTCCGTCAACTCGAGTACTTCTGGTTCGGGAGCAGGCTCGGGTTCTGCCGGCCGAGCCTCTGCGGCGGGAGTCGTTTCATCCAAACCCGCCAGCAATGCGTCGATGTCATCCTGGCTGTTGCTCGCGGCCGCCGCGGGCGGCGGAGCGGGAGGTGGTGGCGCGGGCTTGGCAGGCGCCGCGGCAGCAATCTTCGACGGCGGAATGTCGCTCATCACCGGCTTCGGCGCCGGCGCGGCCGGTTTCTCGGCCTTCACCGGATCCGGCGCAGCAGCTTTCTCGGCTGCCGGCGGCTTGCCCTCATCATCGGCAATGATACGCCGGATCGACGCCAGAATCTCCTCCATCGAGGGTTCTTGGACCTTCGCAGGCTGCGTCATTTCCGACTCCAAATCAGCGACGCCGCCGCCGCACGCGTCGGCCCAGCGCAAAAGTCCCTGGCACCAGATCCAGTTGGCTTGGACTTCTCAACGGACATGCCAACCTGTCTCCGGACGAGGCCCGATCGATGCAAAACAACAGAACGATACTGCTTATGTCGGAGTCTATTCTTGGGGGAACTTCCGACGTAGTCCGAATCGTTCGGCGGCCGTTTTGAGGCTATGTCATGGCAACAAATGAATGCAAGCAACGCCCGCCGCGAACCGGTGGAGCACGGAGATCGCCGGTCAAGCGTCGCCCATTCATCACAACCTGAAAATGTGCCATAAAAAAATCCCTCGGCCAAGGACCGAGGGATCAGAGCTTGGCGTTAATACTTTACTAACGACCATCGGGCGTGCGGACGCCGGCCCAGCTGTCGCGGATCTGCTGGTAGTGCACGCTCGGATCATACGTCGTCGTCGGCAGGTTCAGGACCTGAGGCGACAGGCGTCCGACGGTCTGCAGGACGGAGTAGGATGCGACCACACGGTCATGCTGGGCGGTCACCAGCGAGACCCGCGCATTGACGAGGGCCTGCTGGGCATTAAGGACGTCGAGGGTGGTGCGCTGGCCGGCCTTGGCCTCCTCGCGGACGCCATTGAGAGCGATCTCCGAAGCCGAGACCTGGGCCTGAGCCGACTGCACCTGGGCCTTGCCCGCCAGCAGCTTGCCCCACGCCGACACCACGTCGGAACGAGCCTGATCGCGCGTCTGCTCAAGGGTGAGACGGCGCTGAGCGAGCGTTTCCTTCGACTGCCGGATCAACGCATATTCACCACCGCCCTGATAGATCGGCACAGTGAGCGTAGCCGTCGCCGCGGCATTGAATGCCTTGTACGATTGAACCGAGGTTTCATACGATTCGCTCGCCGAAGCCTGAACCGTGACGGTCGGCAGCAGAGCTCCTTCGTTGATCTTCAGCGTAAGGAACTGAATGTCGATGCCGTACATCGCGGAGGTTACGGCCGGGCTTTCTGTCAGGGCGGTCTCGACCGCCTGCTGAAGCGACGGAGGCAAGTACCGATCGACGGGTGAGCCCGGCGTCAGATTGACCGGCTCACTGCCGATGATGCGCCGGAAGTTCGAGCGCGTCGCAGTCAAATTCGCTTCGGCCGTGAGCTGCTGCGTCCGGCCGGCAGCGAGTTGCGCCTCGGACTGCGCAACGTCAGTGCGGGTGACTTCGCCGACGTTGAAGCGGTCGCGCGTCTGCTTCAGCGTCTGCTCCAGCACCCGCGTATTGCTGCGCTGCACCTCGACGATCGCCGCATCGCGCAGATAGTCCATGTAGATGGTGGCGGCCGACAGCAGCACATTCTGCTCAAGAACACGCAGTCCTTCGCGGTCGCCGGAGACGTTTGCTTCAGCCCTCCGGACGCCATTGGCCGTTTGCTGACCGTTGTAGAGTGTCTGGTTCGCCGTCAAAGTGACACTACGCGGCCGCTGCAGGCCGTGGGCCGCCGGCGTGGCAGGAGCTGCCTGCAGATCCGTATAGGAGACGCCGCCGGTCGCCTGCAGCTTCACGTTAGGCCGATATCCCGACAACGCCTGGGGAACGCCTTCATCGGTCGCGCGGACCAAAGCCCGCTGCGCATTCAGTTGCGGATTGTTCTGATAGGCGCGTACCAGCGCAGCCTCGATCGTGTCGGCGAGCGCTGGCGTCGGGCCCGCACAAGCCATCACGAGAACCACAGCCGCCGCCGCGGTGACGTGCTTCACCCCAAACATCCCTGTTCCATTCATTGTTGTCACCGACTCGAACGCCAGAGCCGGGCCGTAACCTGTTGAGAGACTCCCGCACACGTCGCACCTTATTCTCCAAGTCGGCGTAACGGAACCACCCCCCCTGGAACTGCTGCGGAAATCTCCTGACGTGCAGCATCCGAGCCACACTTCTGATTTGAAACAGAATTTTGCCCGTCGGAAGCCTCAAGACGACGCAACGAAATCCCGTTGCGGAACGGGATCACGGCGCACGCGAGTGAGTCGGCCGAAGCTTCGAAGGACGATTTAGAACACGAACTCGGGGATTCGTTCGAGGCCGGGGATAACCGGTGCCGCGGCATCGAACAGAACCCTGCTGCCGATGTCATCATGCGATCGCGTAAAGATCATGGCGCGAGCGGGCCTGATCTTGGCGAAAACGCCGACCAGCCGGCCGCCCTCCTTGAGCTGGCGGCAAAGACCGTCCACGGGGACCTCAGTGGCGCCGTTGAGGAGAATCACGTCGAACCGGCCGTCGGCAGGGTCGCCCTGCACCGCGGGAGCGACTCGGATCGCGACCGGGCAGCCGTCGGCGGCCGCAAGCAGCTGCTTGGCCCGTCCTTCCAGGGCAGGATCCACCTCGGTCGCCGTCACGCTTGCGGCGAGCTTTGCGGCCAAGGCGGCGAGATAGCCGGTCGCACAGCCCACGACGAGCACGCTGTCCGTCGACTTGATCTCCGCTGCCTGCAACAGTTTTCCAGTCAGCATCGGCGTGATCAAGAACCGCCGGGCACCGGCGGATTCGGACACGTCGAGGTTCTGATCGAGATAGGCCAGCGGCTGCCGGTCGGAGGGAACGTATGCCTCCCGTGGCACGGTCAACAATGCATCCAGCACGCGGTGATCGGTGACGTCGCTGGTCCGGACCTGACCATCGACCATTTTCTGACGCGCCGTCGCGAATGAAGACATGAGCAGACCTGCAAGCAATTGCGGATGGAACCGCGAACGATCTGCGCAATCTTTTGGTACAAGGCTCCCGAAAAGGCAACACGCGCTTCAAATCGATCCGCCGCGCGATGTCCTGAGACCGGACCTGCTGCGGGTGCGGCTACTGCGGGCGGCTATTCGATCACGACGGCCAGCCGGCCGATCAACGGCACGATTTCGTCCAGGAGCTCCGAATCGCCGCGTGTCACCGCATCGGCCAGGCGCGTGAGGCATTCGTCATCGCTGAGTCGCTCGACCGGCTCGGGAATCAGCGAGGGAGCGGCAACGGCTTGGGTGAGCTGAATGATAGAATTCGGCATCTGGACACACTCCCTGACCCGGCGCTGGCACGTTCCTTCGAACTATCGGTGCCGATTTACTCCCCTCCAAGTGAAATTCCTGTCATCCAATTGTGGGCGGCGGCTGCCCACCAGGTATTCAAAGTCAAACTAAGCCACTGAAATTCCATAAAATTGCCGTCACATCCGCAATCCTCATCAAGATGCGATTTCGTTCTATGCAAGGCGAAAGGGCTTTGTTATACGCAGCCGCGTTCGCGAACATTGCTTCGCTTGTTCCTCGGTAGCTCAGCGGTAGAGCATTCGACTGTTAATCGAATGGTCGCTGGTTCGAATCCAGCCCGGGGAGCCATTCTGGCCATGCCGAATGGTTCTTCTTCACCAAACATACTCCATCATTCTCTCCCTTCCCTACGGACCGGCTTGCTGCGGATGTCGTCGATCACCGCGATGACGCCGGATGGCGTGCCGCATCTCGGCGACCGCGCCTTGCCTTGACGGCGCAGGAGCGCTCGGGCAAGCGGGTTCCTCTTCCTTTGCAAGCAACGGTCAGCAATGCCGATTTCCGATCATCTCAAGGCCGTCCGCAGCAAGATCGGCCACGACCTGTTGGCTACCACCGCGGTCTCCATCTCGGTGTTCGACGATGCAGGCCGCCTCCTGCTCGGGCGTGACGCCGAAACGAATCTCTGGACCCTGCCCGGCGGCGCCATCGATCCGAACGAGCATCCGGCCGACGCGGCCAGCCGCGAATGCTTCGAGGAAACCGGGCTGGTGGTTCGGCCGCAGCGCCTGCTCGGCGTTTTCGGAGGACCCGAGTTTCTCATCCGCTACCCCAACGGCGATCTGACCTATTACACCGTGATCGCTTTCGAAGCCGCCATCGTCGGCGGAACGCTCGTGCCCGACGGCGAGGAGATCGCGAGCCTGCGCTTCGTCGATCGGCGCGACTGGGAACAGCTTCCCGTGTCGCAGTCGAGCCGAATCATCTCGCGACAGGCATTCGACCGCGATCCGGTCCCCTTTTTCGCCGCGGCGAGCTGGCGGCCCGAAATCTGATCTCCACGCGTCGAACGTCGAGGCCTGCATACGTTGGACCCCGTTGCTGCGATCCTGATGCTGTTGGCCGGTCTGCTTCACGCGACCTGGCATGCCATCGTCAAGACCGGCAGCGGTCTTTCCATCCTGGCCGGGATGGGTCTGGTGAGCAGCGTGCTGACGCTGCCCTTCATGTTTGTCGTCCCGGCGCCGTCCGCGTCGACATGGCCGATCATTCTTGCTTCGCTCGCCTTGCACGCCGGGTACAAGGCAAGTCTTGCAGCAGCCTATCGTTCGTCCGAGTTCGGCCGCTCCTATCCGATCGCCCGCGGCACCGTCCCGCTGTTTGCAACGCTGTTCGCCTATGTCGGGCTGCAGCAGCTCCCTGGAGCGGGACAGGCAGCCGGCGTCGTCATCATCGTGCTCGGCATTCTCGGGCTCGCGCGCGACCGCATCCACGGCCCGATCGACCGCCGCACGTTCTCGGCTGCCATTTGCGCCGCTGCCATGGTCGCAGCCTATTCGGTCATCGACGCCGCAGGCACCCGGCAGCCGGAGGGCTGGGGCTCGTTCACGGTCTGGGTGATCGTGCTCGACAGCCTCACGTTCTTCATCGTGGCGACGACGTTGCGTGGGCCGGCGATCGTGTCGGATATCCGCGACGCCCTCGTCCCTGTGCTCATCGCAGGACTATTGGGCCTCGCATCGTTTGCCGTCTTCCTCTGGGCGTTGAGCCGGAATCCGATCGCGAACGTTGTGGCCTTCCGCGAATGCAGCGTGCTCTTTGCGACGATGATCGGGGTGTTGTTTCTGAAGGAGCGCGCGACACCGCAACGACTCTGCTGCGCCGCATTGATCGCAATCGGCCTCACGACCGTCGCCGTGCTCAAACCCGCCTGAATGGCCTGCACACAACCAATTACCACTCGTCCACCGACTTCATAGTTCCATGTTCATCGCATAGTGCACAACACGTGATGATACTGCTTCGGAGAAGCAAGGCCCCGTAAAACTCCTGGTTGTAAACCTGCAGCAACTAATTCAGTGTTAATTACTTTGGCATTTTCGAGTCCCAGCCTATTGTCCTTGTAGCGTGAGCGTCCTTCAGTCCAGCTTTGCTGAGGTGGCCCATGCCTACCGTCCTCATAATAGATGATGATTATGCCACGCGCGCTGCGCTGGAAACATTGTTGAAGAAGAAGCGGTTCTGCGTGTTTCTCGCGCCGGACGGGCCGACCGGCATCCGACTGATCGGCAGCGTGTCGTTCGATGCCGTCGTGATCGACATGTTCATGCCGGGCATGGATGGGATCGCAACCATTCGCGAGTTGATCAAGATCGATCCCACGGTGCCGTTCATCGCGATCTCCGGCTACGCCTTCACCGACAAGAAGCAGGGAGCTCCCGACTTTCTCGGCATGGCGATCAAGCTCGGGGCGACGGCGGCGCTGCAAAAGCCGTTCGACATCCTCGATCTGCTCGAAGCGGTCGATCGCGCAATCGAGGTCCGTCAACAACTGCTGATCGAAGCCCGGCAACCTGGCTCCGCATCCACATCCGTCAGGAAGGCCTCATGACAAACATCCTGGTCGTTGATGACGAAGTCGGCGTCTGCTGTGTCATCCAGCATCTTCTGGTGCGCGAGGGGTACGCGGTCACGGCCGTCACCGACGGTCGGCTTGCGATGGATGCCATGGCTCGTGACGATTTCGACGCGGCGCTGATCGATCTCAACCTGGCCGACATGGACGGTAACGACGTGATTCGGGCCGTTCGCGCGGCGCGGCCGAACATGCCGATCGTGCTGATGTCGGGCATGGTGCTGGAGTCCGGACGAGGAACGCCCGATTTCCTCGGACTCTCGGCCCGCGTGGTCGGCCTGCATCGCCTGGCAAAGCCGTTCAAGCCGCGGGATCTGTCGCAATTGATGCGCGAGATTCTCACGCACGACATCGAGCCCCTCTCCGTCGCGACGATGACCCGGCAGTGAGTCGATCGCGGAGGCCGCGCCTCGGCATTCGTCGGGGCCAGGCGCGTCGCGGACATCGGAATCGCATCCCGCGATTGGTCGGCTGCATGCTCGAACGCGTGATGATGCCTCGTATCGTGCATTGCTTCGTCACTGCGGTGCGACGAACCGCCGTCCGAATCGCAGTTCGCATCGTCTGCATTGCCTTCCCCCAATCCAACAGCCAAATCCGGCAGCAGCAGTTGCAATGGAGCGGTTTCAGCCCGATTTAGTTGCAGAAGATGTGACCTCGTTCACAGCATTCGCGTGCAGACCGCGGTACCTTGTGATGGGAACGAAAGGTAGCGGTAACCAATTAGGACTTTGGTGCCGGACCGTTAAACTTCGAATGATCCCGTCAATTCGAACGAAGTGGAGCTTTGCCATCATGCTCGCAGTTGCGAGAGGTCCCGATGAGCGAAGCCGAATACGAGTTGTTGCTGGACGTTGTCAGAACGGCTATTGCGCCTAGGTTCGAGACCGATTCCATGGCCCGCTTGTTTTCAATTCTCCCGTCGCCCAAGGCTGCCAACGACAATCAGAGTGCTTGGCCGCTGATACCGTTCCCCGATGGCTGGTTCGCGGCCTGCTGACGCGCGTCGATCGTTCATACGTTCGATTTGCCGGAGCTTTGGATCCGCAACCACATCCCATCCGACTCACCGGCGATACTTCTGATGATATCACGGCGGCACGAGGCCGCCGTCATGTCGATCACACCGCCTATTTCTTGACGGCGAAAACCCAGACCACGCCGCCCTGCGGGACGTTGTCCTCCAGCCCGGTGTTGCCCTTGGAGAGCCCATCCTGAATGCGCTGCGCGTCGACGCCCCAGCCGGACTGCACGGCGATGTACTGGTTGCCGTCGACCTCATAGGCGACCGGCATGCCCATGATCCCCGAGTTCGTCTTCTGCTCCCACAACAGCTCGCCGGTCTTGGCATGGAAGGCCCGGAACATGCGGTCGTTGGTGCCGCCGACCAGGACGAGATCGCCGGCCGTCGCCGTCACCGAACCGAACAGTTGCGATTTCGGGAAATTGTGCGACCAGACCTTCTTGCCCGACGCCGGATCCCACGCCTGCAACTCGCCGAAATGATCCGCGCCCGGCCGCACCGTGAGCCCGATGTCTTCGGCCTTGGTGCCGAGCCAGAGTTGCCCCGGAACGAGCGGAAGTTTCTCGCCGGTGAACCCGCCGCAGAAGTTCTCGTTCGCCGGTACGTAGACGAAGCGCGTCTTCTGGCTGTAGGCCGCCGACGGCCAGTCCTTGCCACCCCACAGCGACGGACAGAAGTCGACGCGCTTGCCGAGCGTCGGCTTGTGCGCGGGATCGACGATCGGGCGTCCCGTCTCCGGCTCGATGCCCTTCCACACGTCGGTGTAGACGAAATTCCAGCCGCTCACGTAGTTGATGCGCTCCGGCGTGCGCTCGAGCACCCAGAAGATCGCATCGCGGCCGGGATGAATCAGGCTCTTGAAGCTGCGGCCGTCACGCTGCAGGTCGACCAGCATCGGTGCATCGACCTCGTCCCAGTCCCAGGAATCGTTCTGGTGATACTGGAAATGCGTCTTGATCTTGCCGGTCGCCGGATCGAGCGCGATCACCGAGCTGGTATAGAGATTGTCGCCGGGATGCAGACCGCCGGGCCACGGCGCGGCGTTGCCGACGCCCCAATACACCGTCTTTGTGTCCTTGTCGTAGGTGCCGGTCATCCAGGCGGATCCGCCGCCGGATTTCCAATCATCGCCGCTCCAGGTGTCGTGCCCGGGTTCGCCCTCGCCCGGAATGGTGAAGGTGCGCCACAGCTCCTTGCCATCCTCGGCGTCGTACGCCACGACATAGCCGCGCACGCCGAACTCTCCCCCTGAGCCGCCGACGATCACCTTGCCGTCGACGACGAGCGGCATCAGCGTCAGGTATTGTCCCTTCTTGTAGTCCTGGACCTTCTTGTCCCACAGCACCTTTCCGGTCTTGGCGTCGAGCGCCACGAGGTGGTCATCCGTGGTGGCGAGATAGAGCTTGTCCTGCCAGAGGCCGACGCCGCGATTGGTCGGATGCAGCTGGAACAGATCGTCGGGCAGCTCGCGCTTGTAGCGCCAGTACTGATCGCCGGTCTTGGCATTGAGCGCGATCACCTGCCCCATCGGCGTCGTGATGAACATGACGCCGTTGTTGACCAGCGGCGGCGCTTCGTGACCCTCGACCACGCCGGTGGCAAACGTCCAGACCGGCACCATGCTCTTGACGTTCGTGGTGTTGATCTGATCGAGCGGGCTGTAGCCCTGGCCGTCATAGGTCCGGCGATAGAGCATCCAGTTGCCGGGCTCCGGATTCTCGAGCCGCGCGGGAGTGACCGGACTGTAATTTTCGATGGGGCCGGCGAGCGCGGCGGGCGCCGCAAGGCAGGTGAACGCGACGGTGCTCGACAGGAGCCATTGCTTGATGGTGTTGGACGTGACGGTCATGGACAAACCTCCCCTGATTCTTTTTGCTTCAGTCGTTGTCGTGACGATGCGTGGTCCGATAAGCACACGAGATGTCGCTAGCCCTGCTGGCCACCTACCTTTCCAGTGAAGGGTGCAGCAACGACCAGCGCGCCGTCCTTGATGACGAGCGGCAGCGCCGCAAGCCGCCGCGGTGCCGGACCGAATACGACCTGCGCCCCACGCCTCGGGTCGTATTCGGAGTTGTGGCACATGCATTTGAAGACATCGTCATTGCCCTCCGTGGCCTTGATCCAGGCCGTCACAGGGCATCCCGCATGCGAGCAGATCGCCGAATAGGCGACGATGCCCGCGGCCGCGCGCGGGCGCGTGTCGTCATCGAGTTCGCTCGGATCGAGCCTGACGATCAGCACTTCATTCAGGCGCGACCCGTCTCGCACGATCGCATTCGCCGCGTCCTTCGGCCAAGCATGGACCGGCTCGCCAATCTTCAGGTCAGCGGGCGTGATCGTCTGGCCCGTGCGTTCCCCTTCCGAAAAGACGAGCTGGTCGCCTTTCTGCGGCCGCTTTTCCTTGCGTGGATCGTCGTCGTCGGCCGCCGCACTGGAAACTGATGCGCAAGCGGCAAGCGTGCCGAGAACCACCGAACGGCGTGTCGGATGCTCGTCCATGACCGAACTTTGCTTGTCATCTTGAAAGTGAATGCTGCTCAGCAGCCCGGCGCCCCGCAGCGCACCCTAAAATGGAGTAATTAGAACAATACAACCAGACGAAATCAAGGCGTGGCGCGCGATTTCGCCGTGATGTTTCCAACAATCGTCGCTGCTGCGCGGCATTGCTGATGCAGCAGAACATTCGTGCCGAGCCATGTGATCGAGGTGTCGCCACCGGTCGGCGCGTTGACACCTAATGGCGGCTAATGGCGGCCGAGAGCGCGCCGAGCGATGCGATCTGCTTCGCGTCCAGCCCGCCTATTGCTCCATCGGAAGCGCAGAGATTCTGGCCGGCGATGGACGCCCCTCCAGGCAGGTTTGCGGCAGCCGGTCGAAGGCAAGCAGGAACTCTCGCGAAAATCGCTTTGCGCTCTCGTACGACAGGTGAACCTCGTCGACAAAGGTGAGATCGTCACCCGTGTCGGCATCGATATACATCGCTCCGATCGTCTCGGCGAGTTGAGCGATGGGATCCGGCTTTGGCCAGATCTCGGTCGTCGGCATTGGAACCAGAATGACGCATTCGGCACGCTGGCCAATTCGCTTCAGGAATTTATCGGCCTCGATCACTGAGAGAGGCAGATTGACCTGAAAGTCACGCGATCGGGTTTGATGCGTGCGTGGGCGCTGCCTGTCTGGCATCAACACGTCGCGCCACAGGAAGTAGCCATCCTCCGAGGACCTGAAGGCCGTCGGTTCCCTCCCGCAGTCGATGAGCCGTAGATAGCATAAGGACGGTTGAAGCCAAATCTCCCCTTTCTTGACCAATGCCCGCCCGAGCTCCCAATGGTCGTGCATTGCGGCGACCGCGGGAGCGCTCACTCGATCATTGAAATAGGGATCAATGCCGATCACCAGCACGCGCGGACGCAAATGATGCTTTACGGCCAGTGCGGAAAAAAAGGCCTGCTGGTCCTCGTAGCCAAATCCGAGATTGAACTGACGCAGCCCGCGCTTGGCGAAATAGGCCCGCACTTCGGCTGTGCTGAAGGCGAACATCGTCCGGCTCGAGCCTGTAAAAACCACGTCCGCCGCCTTCAGATTGGCGAGCGCTCTGCGCTCGATTCCGAACCAGAAGGCAGCATGCTCGAAGTCCCCAAATCGGCGCGAACCGCACAAGCTGATGAATTGATCAGGCGCCGGCGCCAACCGGCACCCGGCGATAGAGATTCCCTTGCCGCTATAGGCAAAAGGAGCGGCTAGGCACCCAGCTATGATCACCGTAGCAGCATAGAACAGAAATCCGAATTTGCGCCCCATTGCTTATGCTCGTCCCCCAATGGCGCGACCTTAGCGAGATTTTGACGAGATAGCCAATGACGGCAAGGAACGGGAGCGACACAATCCCCCCCGGCTTTTGTTTCCAGCCATCAACGTTGCCACAGTGCCGGCCAGCGCACCCAGACCAGAATCGAAATCATCCGCCACGCCGCCTTCAGTTTCGATGGATGGGCCGGATCGGACCCAGCCATGCATGACGAAGGGGGAAATCAGCACTTGCCGGCCAGCTTATCGCCTAGCCTGCGGAGGTTCGATCGCGTTGCCCGAGCCTCTCCATGCGGGCGAAGATCGTGTCGAAGGAGATCTTCCTGCAGAACGAAACAAGCCGGTTGCCTAACCCATTGATCTCCGGTATCGATCCGCCCTGTTGGGGCCACGTGGCGGAGTGGTTACGCAGCGGTCTGCAAAACCGTTTACACCAGTTCAATTCTGGTCGTGGCCTCCACTCAATCAAATCAAAGACTTAGCTCGGGTGTTCGCCGGTAAAATTAGGCGACCATTGAGTTCATGGGGAGACTGCAGGGAGATCGCCTCTCTCCCCTGAGGCTGTCAGATGGCCATGAACCATGTAACTTGCACGGACTGCGGGAAACCATGGCCTCTCGGACAAGTCACCTGTTCCTGTGGGGGTACCAAGAAGACACATCATGCGGCTCTCGCGATTGAGGCCAGGTCCAACGTTGAGGCGTCGTGGACGCTGAGCCGGGTCGCTTGGGAAAAGAATTGGCCGTTAATTGCGCTATATCTCCTCCTCCAAATTGGCCTCGCTGGCGGCTCGTTTTGGACGAGCGGTTGGTTGAGCGTAGGCTATTCTGTCTTCGGCAGTTTGATCTCTACGATCCTGGGGCTGTTCATTGTTGTGAAGACGATCACGAAGACGAGTGGCTAGCCGATGTGGCCCGACAGAAAGCCGCTAAGCACCCCGGCAAGCCGCTCTCTTCCGTAGTCGGCAATTTGCCCCCCCTCCTTGACGAGGAACTCCATCCTTGTTTTTGGCCCCGGCGACCAGATAAGCCATAACCAGCAGACCGATAGCGGCTACCGGGTCGGCGATTCGCCAAACGCCTTCCACGCCGTGGTGATGACGGCATACCGACGGATCGACCATCTGCGGCCTAGGGCCTAGTCTCTGAAAGAGAGCTAGACGATTCGGGCGTGGTCTCAATATCTTAATGCGCTTAGACGATGCTGCGCGACCAACCCCAGCCGGTCCGGAACGGCAACCGGCGCCCAGTTGTTCACAAGGAAGCGCCTTTCGTAGCAGTGTCGAGACGCCAGAATATTCGTATAGGTTGTCCATTATGGCCAAAAGCGACCTCCTAGTCTCCCTAGTGCGTGCCGGCGTTAGCGGGGACAAACCCATGCTGCGCTCCACGGTAGAGGCGATAGTTGCTGACGAGCGCGCGAAGAGCCATCACGCGTATGCGGATCGGCTCGAACGCGCGTTGCAAACGGTTGCCGTTACCCCGCCAAGCTTGGCCACGACGTCGTCTTTACGTCCGACGACCGCAGCCGGCCGAGATACAATCCTCGAAGTCACCCCGCGCATCTCTCTCGACGAATTGGTCCTGCCGTTACCCGCTCGGGCAGAAGGCCTCCAATTGATCGAGGAGCATGTTCGCGCTGATGTGCTCCGAGCGAGCGGCTATGAACCGCGACATCGCATCTTGCTGTCCGGCCCCCCTGGCAACGGCAAGACATCCTTCGCAGAAGCGATCGCGGAGGGGCTTTCGTTGCCGTTCTTCGTCGTCCGGTACGACGCGTTGGTTGGAAGTTATCTAGGCGAAACAAACGCGCGCCTTCGCGCGCTATTCGATTACGCACGTACTCAACACTGCGTTCTCTTCTTCGATGAGTTTGACGCGATCGGAAAAGAGCGCGGAGACGATCACGAAACTGGCGAGATAAAGCGGGTCGTCTCGTTTCTATTGATGCAGATCGACAAGCTTCCCAGTTACGTTGTTATCATAGCGGCTACTAATCATGCTGAGTTGCTCGATCGGGCGGTGTGGCGTCGCTTTCAGTTGAAGCTGTCATTCCCAGCGCCGCAGGTTGCTGAAATAGCTCATTTTGTCGAACGTGTTTTTAAAAGCTGGCCGGAGCGACCGTCGCTACTGGCCAATGAATTAGCTGAGAAGATCGAAGCAACTTCGTATGCTGAGGTGTTGGATTTCTGTCAAAACGTACGCCGTCGGCAAATTCTCGGCCTTGGAGAGCTTTCGATCGATTCGGCAATTGCGGCTGAACTTGAATATTGGTCATCGAGAGTAAAACCAGAGAACGTTTATGGCGGCCGATCCAACCAAACCATTGCTGCGACTAACGCCAAGCAATCAAACCGCAAGACCAGCAGGCAAGCCGCTAAAAATACCGAGGCCGACTAAGTCATCCCCCGCAGCCCAGAATGCCGCTTTCGGCCCGCGCTTTCGGCGTTTGGACGACGCGTTGCGTCGCGATCCATCTGGCTTAACCCTTCGTGCCGACCCTTCCGCTCTTGCGCCAGAGCGGCTGCTCGTCTTCGAGGTTCGCGGCGCGGTTGGCACCTTCGCCAACGCGATCAAGAAGGTTCCGGGACTTGAGTTGATCGACGAGGAAGAGCTTGAGGGCGATGACCAGGACAAGGCCCCTGAGGCTTATCTCTTGGTTCCGGACGCGGCCGCTCTACAGAATATCCTGTCGCTCTGGAAGCGTTGGACAACCGGGCAGGAACTGGGAAGTGGGTTTACGCCGTGGCGAGATGTGTTCGCCACGCTTCGCGAGATAAGGACATGGGGCCCAGGCGACCGTGTCCACGAGGAAGACCGAGAAATCCTTGAAGAAGAAATCGAGCTAATGGGAGATGATGAATTAGTCACCATCGAACTCGAACGTAAGCGATCATTTCCCCCCACCTTGTTGCTGGCGGTTTGATCGTCAACATGCGTTCCGTCTTTGAGATGGCGGTTT
>NZ_JBNPVB010000022.1:0-114159 GCF_051168495.1 Bradyrhizobium oligotrophicum
GAAGGCAAGACCTTGCGCGATGTCGTGCTGGAGGCCGGCGCCGTGCGCTTCAAGCCGATCTTGCTGACGGCGCTGGCCGCGATGATCGGCGCGGCGACGATCCTGCTCGACCCGATCTTCCAGGGCCTGGCGATCTCGCTGCTGTTCGGCCTTGCCTCGTCCACCCTGCTCACCGTGCTCGTCATCCCCGCGATCTACATTGCCCTGCGCGCGCCCGGCAAACCGACCATGAAAGCATCCTAGGACATCTCCATGACCAAGAACTACAGCGAGATCTGCAAGGACATCTCCGGCAACCTGAAGACGCTGCGCAAGGATATCCCCGACGTCATGCAGGGCTTCTCGGCGATGGCGCGAGCTGCCACTGCCGACGGCGCGCTCGACAAGAAGACCAAGGAGCTCATTGCGCTGGCGATCGGCGTGGCCGTCCGCTGCGACGGCTGCATCGGCTTCCATGCCGAGGCGCTGGTGCGCCTCGGCGCCACGCGACAGGAGGTCGAGGAAACGCTCGGCATGGCGATCTACATGGGCGGCGGCCCGTCACTGATGTACGCCGCCGATGCGATCGGCGCCTTCGAGCAGTTCCAGCAGCAGGCGGGAACCTGAGTCGGGCTCAGCAAACAGATGACGAGAACGGTCGGACTTTGTGATGTCATCGAAGCAAGATTGGACGGACACGTTCCCGCCGCTGCAGCAGTTGCCGGAAGAGATTTTCAAGCAACTGCGCGAGGCGAGCCTGATCGTTGAGCTTCCCGAAGGCAGCCGGATTTTCGGCCCTGGCCAGGCTCCGGAGTCCTTTCTTCTGCTGCTGGCGGGAACCATTCGCGTTCAGCAGACGTCGGAGTCCGGGCGCGAGATCGTGCTCTACCGCGTTCAGGCCGGCGAGAGCTGCGCCCTGACCACCGCCTGCCTGATGGGCTACGAGGAATACCAGGCCGAGGGCATCGCCGAGACGCCCATCCGGGCCGTGGCGATTCCTCGCGCACTGTTCGACCGGCTGATCGCCACCTCGCGCGAATTCCGCCAGTTCGTGTTCACGGCGTTCAGCCGCCGGGTCACGAACCTGTTTCGCGTCATTGAGGAGGTGGCATTCGAGCGGATCGACGCCCGGCTGGCGCAGAAGCTGCTCGAGCTTGCCGGGGCGAAGCAGCAGGTTCTCGCCACCCACCAGGATCTGGCCAACGAGCTCGGCAGCGCCCGCGAGGTGATCAGCCGCCAGCTCAACGAATTCGCCAGGCGCGGCTGGTTGCGAGTGGCTCGCGGAGTGGTCGAGATCACCGACAGACCAGCGCTCGCGCGGCTGGCCCAGCATGGTTAGAAACCCGACCGTCTCGGTGACTTAGTTACAGACCGTCGCGCCTCTGCCGCATTAACGTTCGCTTCATCACAACGCCAGTGGGGAGCGTCAGATGACACGGAATGTTGGCAAGGTCGACCGGCTGCTCAGGATCGTCGTCGGACTGGCGGTTCTCAGTCTCATGTTCGTCGGCCCGCAGACGATGTGGGGCCTGCTTGGTCTGATCCCGCTCGGCACCGCGCTGGTCGGCTGGTGTCCGCCCTACGCTTTGCTCGGCATCAACACCTGCGGAACGAAGTCGAGCCCGACGTCTTAGACCCGGCAAAATAACAGAGAGTACGGGGCGGCGATGCCGCCCTGGAGCTTCATTGTGGAGCAGCAGCCATGTCCTATCCGATCGATGTCCGCGTGCGGCCCAAGGTGGCCGGCTTCTTCGATCCGGACACCAGCACGATCAGTTATGTCGTGAAGGATCCGTCATCGCCGTCCTGTGCGATCATCGATCCCGTCCTCGACATCGACTATGCGGCCGGCCGCCTCGGCACCCGCTCCGCGGACACGCTGATCGACTACATCAGGATGAACGATCTGCGGCCGGAATGGCTGATCGAGACGCATGCCCATGCCGATCATCTCTCGGCCGCGCCCTATATCCAGGACAGGCTCGGCGGCAAGATCGGCATCGGCGAGCACATCCTCATCGTGCAGGAGACGTTCGGCAAGGTCTTCAACGAAGGCACCGAGTTTCGCCGCGACGGCAGCCAGTTCGACCGGCTGTTCAAGGACGGCGACACCTATCAGGTCGGGCAGATGACCGCCTTCGTGATGCACACGCCCGGCCACACGCCGGCCTGCGCGACGCATGTGATGGGAGATGCGGCATTCGTCGGCGACACGCTGTTCATGCCCGACGGCGGCACCGCTCGCGCGGATTTCCCCGGCGGCGACGCGCGGACGCTGTTTCGGTCGATCCGCAGGATTCTCGAGACGCTGCCGCGCGAGACCCGGCTGTTCATGTGCCACGATTACGGCCCTGACGGACGTGAGGTACGGTGGGAGACGACGGTCGGCGACGAGCGCCTCCACAACATTCACGCCCGCGATGGCATGACCGAGGACGCGTTCGTCACCCTGCGCGAGGCCCGCGACAAGACGCTGGGCATGCCGCGGCTGATCATCCCCTCGCTGCAAGTGAATATCCGCGCTGGACATCTTCCTCCCGCCGACGACAGCGGAAAGATCTTCCTGAAGGTGCCGATCAACGCGCTGTGACCTCAGTTGCACGATCGCACCGTCACGAAGATGTCAGTTGCCAACCACGAGCGGTCCGCGCGACGTGTCTGTGCTGGAGAAGCGAGCCGAAGATGAGGCGATCTGGTTTCAAGGTGCCCGTGCTGACCCGCCGCCTCGTGGCGGCGCTGGTCGCGGTCGCCATGAGCCTGGTTCCGCTGCTCGGCACGCTCGAAGCTGCAACGGCGACAACGGCCGACGGCGTCCATGCGCAGCAATGGTCGTCGACGACGACACCTGCGCCGAAGCCGTGCCGGAAGGCCGTGCTGCCCGGCACCATCAACCTCTGTCCCTTCGCCGCGGCGAGCCTCACCGCTCTCCCGGCAGATGACGGCGCAACTGCGCAGCCGCTGGCCGCCTCCCGCACGCTGTCGTGGCAATCCCGGCATGACGCGCTGGCGACGCAATGCCACGCGTCCTCGCCCTACCGTCCTCCCTGTCGCCGCTCCTGATCATCGTTTCGCGCGCGGCGTAACGCTGCGGCCCGAGCGAGCGAAATTCCATCATCGATCGCGCATCGAACGGATCGCATAGCGCAGCCGCGTGTTCGGGCCGCCTTGCGTCGAACCGCGCGGCACGACCGCTTGAGACATGCGCTGACCGCGCAGGGAGATCATCATGTCCATCCGCCATCCTGGCTGGCTCGGCCTGCTGCTGGGCGCGCTTCTCGTTGCGACGACGGGTGCGAGCGCCGGCGCGTCGCGGCCTCAACCGAACCTCGAAACGCGCCTGGTGGTCGGCGACGTCGCACGCGCCGACAGCGGTGTGACGACGGCCTGGGCGGGCCTCGACGTCAGGCTCGACGCCGGCTGGCATACGTATTGGCGCTCCGCGGGCGACGCCGGCGCGCCACCGGAGTTCGACTGGACCGGGTCCACCAATGTCGCTGATGTCACGGTCGAATGGCCGGCGCCGCGCCGCTTCAGCGAGCAGGACATCGACACGTTCGGCTATGAGGAGCACGTGCTGTTTCCATTGCGGGTGCGGCTGCAGGATGGAGCAGCGCCGGCGCATCTCAAGCTGAAGGCAGTCCTGTTCGTCTGCTCGATCATCTGCACCCAGCAGGAGGCGCAGCTGGAGGCCGACATCCCGGCGACGCCGCATCAGCCAAACGATCAGGGCCTGATCGAGGAATGGCGGCAGAGCGTGCCGCGCGAGACCGCGCCGGGCCTCTCCGTCACCGCGCTACGCATCGAGCGCCAGCCCAAACCGCAGCTGCGTCTCGAGGCCCGGGCCGCGCCGCCGCTGCGCGCGCCCGACGTCTTCGTCGATGGCAATGAGGCGGTGTCCGGTGGTCGTGCTCAAGTCAGCAACAGCTCAGATGGCGCCGTCACGATCCATGTGCCGTTGCAAGGCCTCGATCAGGCCGCCGCTGAACAAAGGTTGCGAGTCACGCTGGTCGATGGCGACCGCGCGATCGAAGCCACGCTGCCCGTGGACGCTGATGCTGTCGCCGCGAAGTCGGCACCGGCAAGGCCGCATGCCGCTGCGGCATCGCTCTGGAGCATCCTCGGCGTGGCGCTGCTCGGCGGCTTCATCCTCAACTTCATGCCGTGCGTGTTTCCGGTACTGTCGCTGAAGCTCGTTTCCCTGGTCGATCACGATCCGGCCCACGCGCCATCACGGCGTCCGGCCTTCCTGGCGACGGCCGCAGGGATCATCGCGTCATTCGTGGCTCTCGCCCTGGTCCTCTCCGTCCTCAAAGCCGCGGGCGCGGAAGTCGGCTGGGGGCTGCAGTTTCAGCAACCGGCTTTCCTCGTCGCAATGATCGTCGTGCTCGCCGCGTTCGGCGCCAACCTGCTCGGCCTGTTCGAGATCCGCCTGCCCTGGTGGATCGCCGGCCGCCTCGGCGGCGCCACCGGCCGCAACACGATGGCGGGGCACGCCATCAACGGCTTCGTCATGACGCTGCTCGCGACACCCTGCTCTGCACCGTTCGTCGGCACCGCCGTCGCGTTCGCGCTGTCACAGGCTGCGCCGCAGATCCTGCTGGTGTTCACCGTACTCGGGCTCGGCATGGCCGCCCCCTATCTCGGCCTCGCAGCGGCGCCGCGCCTGGCCACGCTGTTTCCTCGGCCGGGCCGCTGGATGCTGACGCTGCGCGCCGTTGCGGCGCTCGCGATGATCGCCACTGCATCATGGCTGCTGCGCGTGCTCGCGGACATCAGCGGCGTTGCGACCGCGGCCGTGCTCGCCGCCGTCCTGCTCGTGCCCGCGCTGATCCTGACCATGCTGCGCTTTCCGTTGCGGCGAACGGTCGCCGGCGCGGGCGTCATCGTCGCGATCGGGCTGGTGCTGACCGCCGCCAACGTGATCAGTCCGCCGGACAGCCCAGGACGGTCGGACGGGATCGCGTGGCAGAAGCTGGCGCCGGCGGACATCGCGGCCCAGGTCCGCGCCGGCCATACCGTGTTCGTCGACATCGGCGCCAGCTGGTGCGTGACCTGCAAGGTCAATGAGAAGCTCGCGATCGACAGCGCCGCCGTGCGCAGCCGCCTCACGTCGGATGTCGTTGCCGTCAGGGCTGACTGGACCTCGCACGACGATACGATCGCGGCCTACCTGCAATCCTTCGGCCGCTACGGCCTGCCCTTCAACGTCGTGTTCGGCCCCGGCGCGCCCGCCGGCATCGTGCTGCCCGAATTGCTCACACCACAGATCGTGCTCGACGCCATCGACACCGCATCGACCATCCCACCAAAGGAGACCGACAAGACATGATGACCAGGAAGACCTTCTCCGCTTCGCTCGCGACGCTGCTGCTGCTCACGGCTGCCACACTGCCGCTCCAGGTCCGCGCAGAGGATGACGACGGCGACATTCTGAGCGAGGCGCGAATCTTGCGCGATCCCGCCATTCCCGTCCTCGGCAATGCCGATGGCGACATCACGATCGTCGAGTATTTCGACTATCAATGTCCGTATTGCCGCAAGATCAGCCCGGAGCTCGCCAAGGTGGTTCGCGACGACGGTCACGTCCGCCTGATCTTCAAGGACTGGCCGATCTTCGGCGGACCGTCGATCTACGCGGCCCGCATGACGCTTGCGGCGAAGTACCAGGACAAGTTCGCCGAAGCCCACGAGGCCCTGATCTCCCTCAAGGACAAGCTCTCGGAGGCGAACGCCGACGCCGCGCTCTCTGCCGCCGGGATCGACCTCGCGCGCGCCAAGGCCGATCTGGCCGCCAAAGGCAGCGAGATCGATGCCGTCCTCGCCCGCAACCACGACCAGGCCATGGGCCTGGGCTTCCAGGGCACCCCGGCCTTCATCATCGGCCGCTTCCGCGTGCCGGGAGCGCCCAACGCCCAGGCGTTCAAGCAAGCCATCGCCGACGCGCGAAAGGCGTCGCGGAAGTGACGGCCGTCGTCAAGCACGCTGCTGGCGTGATGTTCAGCAGATCCGGACCGGCCGCCTAGGCGACCGGACCGCCCTGTGCGCGCCAGCGGCTCATGCCGCCGGCGTAGTGGCGGATGTTCTGCTGCCCCGCCGCCATGGCTCGCCGCAATGCCGTGGCCGAACGGCCGCCGGCCTGGCAGATCAGGACCACCGGCTTGTCGTGCACGAGGCTGTCCGGATCGAAACGCGAGAGCGGATGATTGATGGCACCTGGAATATGGCCACCCTTGAACTCGTGCGGCTCGCGGACGTCGACGATGACGCAGCTGCGCTGTTGATGCGCCTTGACCAGCTCGTCATGCTCGATGGCGGGCACGCTCGCCGATCCCGTGAGCTTGTTGAACAATCCTGCCAGCATGGGATGAACCTCTCGACTGCTGATGAGGGGGGATCGAGCGAAGCGGCCTAACCTTGCGCGCGGCTCGCCTTGGCCTCCGAAGCCTCGACCCAGAAGAAGAACGCGCCGGCGCCGATCGCGAGCGCGGCGAACCAGACACCATCCGGCACGCCAGTGATATCGGGCAACCGCACTTTGCCGAGCGCCCAGACGTTGAGAATGTGGGCCTTCACCCAGTCGAAGCTGAGCGCATACAGGATGGCGCCAACGATCATGCCGAAGGCGCCGACGGCGGCATGCACGCTGCCGCTGGCGATGGCGCCGAGCGCGGTGCCGGGGCAGTAGCCGTAGACCACCATGCCGATGCCGAACAACGCCGCGCCGAGCGCGACCGCCAACATGTTGGCATCCTTGACGTAGTATTTGGTGTTACCGGTGTCCACAAGCAGCAGCACGCCGATGCCGCCGACCACGATCGCGGTGCCCATCACCTTCAGGACGGTGAAATCGCGCAGCCGGAACTGGTTCTCGATCACGTTGCAGCTCGTGACCTTGCCTTGCTGCAGCAGATAGCCGAACACGGCGCCCATCAGGATCGGGCCGGCGATGCTCATCAAAGACGTCATGACCTCTCTCCCTCTCAGGCCTTGCGGAACATCAGGCGCGACACGACAAGGCCGGTCGCAAACATCACCGCCAGGAACAGCCAGCTCGACAGCGCCAATTGCAGCCCGCCGGAAATACCGTGTCCGCTGGTGCAGCCTCCGGCCAGCCGCGCGCCATACATGATGACGATGCCGCCGACAAAAGCGGCGACGAAGCGCTTGAACACCGAGGGACCGAAGCGCTGCTTCCAGACCTCCGGCACCAGCTCGAGGCGCCATGTTCCCGAGATGATCGCCGACAGGAACGCGCCGAGTGGAACGCCGACCAGGAACCACACGCCATAGTCCCATTTCAGCGGCATCGACTTCCAATAGCTGTTGGCGGCGACGACGTCGGATCCGACCACCGGCGCAGCAAACAGCGAGGCGACACGGGAAAACGCCGTCGTTACGCCGAGCGGATCGCCGAACCCGGCAAAGGCCACCCAGCTCAGGATGCCGATACCGGCCCCGACCAGATAAGGCGACCAATCGATCCGTCTGGACTTCCTCGCATCTCCGACTGCGACGTCGGTCATGATCGTCATGACGCCTGTCCTCCCTGCTGGCGCGCGGCGCACGCCGCACTGATGCCGCGCATTATATACGTATATTCGCACTTGTGAATATCACTTATGGTCGCGTCGTCGCGCCCGACAGCGTCTCGCGCAGCGCTTGTTTGGCACCGAACAGCCAGCGGTCGACGACGAAATCCGTCACGGCCGCGCCCAGCCACATGCCGCCGAGCACGATCCAGGCCGTCAGCGCGAACACCGAGGCTCCGGTCACACCGGCCCCGACGGCGCAGCCTCCGGCCAGCATCGCGCCGAACCCCATGAGGACGGCACCGATCAGATAGCGACGCATGCCGCGCCCATCGGAGAAGCCTTCTAGATTGAGCTCGCGGGCTAGCGCGGCGGCGACGAACGAGCCGAGGAACACGCCCGGGATGATGCCGAGATCGAAGCCCGGCTTCAGCTGCTGGCTCGCCAGCACCTGCATCAGGAGCTCGGCGGAAGGGCCGCTGAACGTCAGGCTCTTCAGCGGCACCGGCGCGAACGAGGCTTGGCCGAGCTGATAGGTCAGCAGCCAGCCCACCGCGACTGCCGCGCCCGCGGCGACGGCCGAACCCAGGGCCTTCGCACCGACCTGAAACTTCGACACTGCAGCGAGGCCGGCCACGAACCACAACATGCCGAAGCCGAGCTTCTCCGGCGTGCCGCCGCCGAACAGACTCATGATGTCGCGCGACGGCCCGCCGTCGACGAGCCAGAGATTGGTGAGCCACTCGCGCGCCGGCGCGAGCAGGCCACGATAGGCGGACTGCGCGGTCACCGCGAAGATCAGGCCCGACAGCAGCGCCCGCAGATTGCCGTTCGCCGAGAGCACCAGCAGCCGGCTGGCGCAGCCGCGCGCCAGGATCATGCCGCAGCCGAACAGGGTGCCGCCGACCATCGCGCCGGAGATGCTTCCCTGCTGCGCCAGCTGGCGCGCTTCGGAGACATCGAGCAGCCCCATCGCCACCAGCGCTTGGGTGCCGAGCAGCGCCGAGGCGAAGGTGAGGAGCCACACCGCCAGACGCGGCCCGCCCTGCCCGCGCGCGAACTCGATCGTCGCCGCCCGCAAGCAGAAGCGGCTGCGCTGGGCGAAGAAGCCGAACGCGCCGCCGACCGCGAGCCCACCCAGCAGCGACACCAGCTCCTCACCCAACAGGTCGATCAATGCGGTGAGCACGGGCGCTCTCGTCGTTCAGATCTGCTGCTCAATCCGCCGCGCGGCTGCGGCAAGGAAGTATGCACCTACTACGGACGCAGATATGCATATCCGCTCTGCTGAAGCTCGGTGAGACGCACCACCCCGCCCTTCGAGGCCACCGCGAAGCCGGGCAAGAGATCGTCCAGCTTCACGCCTTGCGCCTTCATGGTGTTGGCACAGGCATCGAAACCGACCCCGGCTTTCATCAGCCGCTCCGCCAGCGCCGCAATGGCCTGATCGGCCGAGATCGCGTGAAAGGCCCGCAAGCCCGGACCGTGGATCACCAGCCGGATGTCGGCGCGACCGGGGCCGCCGGTGCCGTCGACATGGTTCTGGATGTTGCCGAGCACGAAGAGCGCGCGATCCTGGTCGGCCAGATGATAGGCGACGCGCTGGCGCGGAGACTCCGTCGCGGCCCGGGCGCTGCCGACACCCAACAGTCCGAACAGGCTGGCAAGCCCGGCTTGCATCAAGGATCGTCGTTCCATGGGCTACTCCTAACGCGCGGCTGCAATGAATCCTGCGATGCGATCCGCGGCATCCTCGGCGGCGAGATCGCGAAAGAAGTGATCGGCATCATCGATCGTCTCCAGCCGGACACGGCTGCCGGCGCGGGCGGCCAGCGGCGCGAACGAGGCTGCCACGTCCGGCACGGTCTTGTCTTGCGCGGCCGCAAGCACCATGATCGGTAGGCTGACGTCCGCGATCAGCGCCGCCGTGTCCTGGCGCCGGTCGGCGCGATAGAACGCGACAAAGGCGCGCGCGGTCACCTTGGCATCGCGGCAGTAGATGAATCCCGGCACCGACATCCAGTCGCCACCGCGTCCCGCTGATACAGCGGCTTCGGCCTTGTCAAGCAGCGGCGCCAAGGGCTCGCCATAGCTCTCCGCATAGGCCGCCTTCAGGCTGGTCTCGATGCCCACCGTGGCTGGCGCCAGCAGGATTGCGCCTTCGATCGCGGCTTTCGGGTTGGCGACCAGATAGCGCGCGAGCTGATTGGCGCCGCGCGAGTGCCCGAGCACGAAGATCCGCGACGAGGTCTTGCGCGCCTCGGCGAGCCAGGCGGCGATCTCCTCGATCGCATCATCTGGCGCGTAGTCGTGCGGTTTGGCGCAGTCGTACATGCCGGTGCGGCGATCCAGCCCGAGCACGAGGTTGTGCGCGAGCGAGGCGATGCCACGCTCGGCCAGCGCCTTGGACAGGCCCTGGATCGTCTCCATGTCCTTGTGCGCCAGCGTGCCGTGAGTCATCAGGACCAGAGGCATATCCGGCCTCGATTGAGCCGGCAGCCTGAGCGTGGCGAGCGCCGTGCGGCCACCGATCACGAGCTCGCGCGGCTCCTCAGCGGCCAGCGCGACCGAGGCAGAGAGACAGACGACGAGCGCGAGCCACCAGCGCATGACAAGTTCCTTTACGGACGAACGATCGTCCAGTTCTTCTCGGACAGCTCCAGCAGGGTCGCGACCCCGGTCTTGACCACGGTGACGCCATCGATCAGCGGCGGCTGCCGGCCCTCCTTGCCCGCGAGCGTCTCCAAGGTATTGCCGCAGGCGATGAAGCTCACATTGGGCATCGACTTGGCGAAGCCGAGCACGCGCTCCTTCACCGGCGAGCGGTCGGCCAGCAGCATGTCGAGCCCGCCGTTGAACGCGACCACCACGATCTCGACCTCGTCGCCCTCGCCCGAATAGTGCCGGGACACATTGGCGGCGACGTCGAGTACCGCGCGCATCTTGGCCGGATCGTCGTCGCTGATCTGCAGCGCCAGCCGGTGCGGCTCCGCCGCGGCGGCAATCGAAGCGACCCCGCCTATCGCAAGCACGACGGATGCGGCCGCCAGCAGCATCTGGCGGCGGGTGCATCCGGCCATCGTCACTCGACGCCCCGCGGCTTGCCGTCCTTGTCCTCGGGCGTGACGTCGACGGCGGTCGCACGTCCGGTGATCTTGACCGGCGCGATGCAGTTCTTCATGCACGGGTCCTTCTGCCAGAAGGCCTTCTCGCTGGTCGCCCGGTCGTCCATGATGAAGCCGCCCTCGTTCGGCATCTTGATGGTGGCGAGATTCTTGTCGGTCAGCTCGAAGTTCTGATCGGTGATGACATCGTTCAGATAGAGCACATAGGCGACCAGCGCGTAGTATTCGTCGACCTTCAGCGACTGCGGGCTGCCGAACGGCATCGCGTGGCGGACATAATCGAACAGGGTCGAGGCGTAGGGCCAGTACGAGCCGACGGTCTTGACCGGATTGTCCGAGGTGAGCGAGCCCTTGCCGCCGGCGAGCACCGGCCAGCGGCCGGCACCCTCGCCGAACTCGCCATGACAACTGGCGCAATTGTCCATGAACAGCTTCTCGCCCTGGGCGACGGTGCCCTTGCCGACCGGCAGGCCCTGCCCGTCCGGCCGCACGTCGATATCCCAGCCGCGGATCTCCTCGACCGTCGGCGCGCGGCCGATGTTGAAGCGCTGCGGCGCAGCAGCTTCCGTCTTCGCCTCGGTCTTTGCGTCCGTCTTTGCGTCAGACTTGGCCGCGATCTTCTCTCCCGGTCCACCGGCGAGCGCGACCGAGCCCGCAAGGGTGGCGAGCGCGACTGCAATGATCAGCTTAGGCGACCTCGACATTCTCGACCTCACCGTTTGCCTGCACATGCCAAGTCTGGATGCCATTGTTGTGATAGATGGAGTTGTAGCCGCGCACCTTGCGCAACTCGGCCTTGGACGGCTGGACGTAGCCGGTCTCGTCCTGCACCCGCGACTGCAGCAGCAGCGGCTCGCCGTTCCAGTCGAACTCGTAATAGAAGCGGGTCAGCGCCTTATCGAGCACAGGGCCATCGATCCGCGCCGGCCACCAGTTGCGGCCGCCGTCGAGCGACACATCCACGCGCTTGACCTTGCCGTTGCCGGACCACGCCAGGCCCGAGACGATCGTAAAGCCCTTGCCGTGCTTGATCGGCGCCTGCGGGCTCGGGCTCGTGATCACGGACTTCGCGTCCATCGACCAGGTGAAACGGCGCGCCTTGCCGTTCGGCAGCAGGTCCGTGTACTTCGATGTCTCCTCGCGGGTGTGCCAGGGCTGATCGCCGACCTCGATACGGCGCAGCCATTTGACCCAGAGATTGCCCTGCCATCCCGGCACCACGAGCCGCATCGGATAGCCCTGCTCGGGATACAGCGCCTCGCCGTTCATCTTGTAGGCAATGATGCAGTCGTCGAGCGCCTTCTCGATCGGCAGACTGCGATCCATCGACGCGGAGTCGGCGCCCTCGACGAGCAGCCATTTGCCGCTCGGCTTGACACCAGTCTCTTCCAGCAGCGTGCGCAGCGAGACGCCGGTGTACTGCACGCAGTGGATCATGCCATGGGTGAACTGGCAGCCGTTGAGCTGGGCGCCGCGCCACTCCATTCCGGAATTGGCCGCGCATTCCATGAAATGGATGCGGTTGATGCGCGGGTAGCGCTTGAGCTCGTCGAGCGACAGCAGCAGCGGCCGCTCGACCAGACCATGGATCATCAGCCGGTGATCGGCCGGATCGACCTCGGCGACGCCGCCGTGATGGCGCTCGAAGCACAGCCCGTTCGGCGTGATGATGCCTTCGAGCTCATGCAGCGGCGTGAAGCTGACCGAGGATTCGCGCGAGGCCGTCAGCCATTCGACGTCGCGGCGGATGACATCCTTCTCGAATTTCGACGGCTTGCCGTAGGGACGCACGGCGACGCCCTCGCCGAGCGTGCGCGTCCATTCCGGCACGTTCGGCGGCTGATTGGCGGGATTGCCGGCACCGGCACGCGCCTGCGACGCCAGCGCCGTGGCCGCGAGACCGCCCGCTGCCGTCAGGAAGCCACGGCGCGACGCGCGAGGTACTGAGGAGAGAGATTTGTCCTTGGACATCGTCGTCACACTCCGGAGACTTTGACGGCCCGATTGGGCTCGAGACGCACGGTTTTCTGGCGCTGCAGATAGCTCGACACGACCTCCCAGATCGGCGGCCCCTGCGTGCCTTCATTGACGCTGGCCCAGCCGGCGACCTGATATTCACGCGCCGGGTCGATCGCGGCGCCGGTCTTGATCAGGCGCATGTCGGAGATGCGCTGCCCCTGCGGCTTGTTGACGTCGATCGCGTAGGACATGCCGCCGATGCGGACCATGTCGCCGCCCTGCTGGTAGTACGGGTCGACGTTGAACAGATTGTCGGCGACGTCCTCGATGATCTCCTTGAGGCGCGTGCCGGTCATGCCCATGCGGTAGACCGCGGGATAGGTGATCGCGGTGGCATTGGTGACGTCCTCGAAGGTGATGTCCTGGCCCGGCATCACGCTGGTGCCCCAGCGGAACCCCGGCGACAGCGCGATCTCCGCATCGCGCTCCTGCAGCAGCGCCTGGCAGATCAGGTCGTCGAACGTGCCGTTGAAATTGCCGCGGCGGTACAGCAGCGTTTCGGTTCGTCCCAGTGAGCGGCCGAGATCGGCGGCAAACGGCTTGCGCACCTCGGCGATCTTGGCCGCCATCGCCGGATCCGGCGTGATCACGTCGGAGAACAACGGGATCAGCTTGTAGCGATAGCCCTTGACCTCGCCGTCCTTGACGTCGAGATCGAGCCGCGACACGAACTTGCCGGAGGAGCCGGACGCGATCAGCAGCGTCTTGCCGACCTTCACGGCCTCGGGCAACGCATCATGGGTGTGCCCGGTCAGAATGACGTCGAGACCCTTGACCCGGCTGGCCAGCTTGCGGTCGACGTCGAAGCCGTTGTGCGACAGCAGCACCACGAGGCCGGCGCCATCCTTGCGCGCCTTGTCGACCTGCGTCTGCACGTCCTCCTCGCGAACGCCGAACGACCAGTTCGGGATCATCCAGCGCGGATTCGCGACGGGCGTGTACGGAAAGGCCTGGCCGAGCACCGCGATCTTGACGCCGCCGCGCTCGATCATCGTCGAGGGCTCGAACGCCGGCTCGTTCCACTCGGTGTCGCGGATGTTGAGGCCAAGGAAGGGGAAGCCGAGCGCATCCACCGCCTGCTTGACGCGCTCGGTGCCGTAGGTGAACTCCCAATGCCCGGTCATCGCATCCGGCTTCAGCAGCGCCATGCAGTCGATCATGTCCTGGCCGCGGGTCTTCAACGACGACCATGATCCCTGCCACGTATCACCGCCATCGAGCAGGATCACCTTGTCGCAGCGCTCGGCGCGGATCGCCTTGATGACGGTGGCGGCACGGTCGAGCCCGCCGATTCGGCCGTAGGTCTTGGCCAGCGCCTCGAAATCCTCCGACGTCAGCGCGTAGGCGGACGACGAGCCCGGCGCGATGCCGAACCGGGTGAGGAAGTCCTTGCCGGTGATATGCGGCGGCTGGCCCTTGGCGTCGCCGACGCCGAGATTGGTCGACGGCTCGCGGAAATACAGCGGCATCAGCTGGCCGTGGATGTCGGTGACATGCACCAGCGTGACATTGCCGACCGGCTCGAAGGCCAAAAGCTCCTTCTCGGTCAGCTTCTGCTGCGCAAAAGCCCGGGACGTGCCACCCGTCAAGGCAGCCGCCGCCAATGCGACCTGAACGAATTCGCGACGCGATATCATGATGTCTATCCTTGTGTCCGCTAGTTGCGGACCGACGGTGTCTCGACGGGCAGGCCGATGCCACGCCAGGCGACGTAGAGCTCGAGCGCCAGGAACTCATCCGACAGCGGCTTATAGGGCACGCCGCGCACGTCGAACATGCAGCCTTCGAAGCGCTCGTGCAGCGGAATCAGGCGCTGATCGCGCAGCCGGTAGGTCGGAAAGCCGTTGGTCTGGCCCTGGCTGAGAAAATCGGCGCGCATGAACTTGCCGTTGTTCTTTTCATGGCAGGAGGCGCAGGCGAGATCGAGCTGGCCGACCCTGGTATAGTAGATCTCCTTGCCCTTCTCGAACCAGGGCGACATCGGACCATCGGTCTTCACCGCCACCGGCATGCCGCGCGACTGGAAGCGGACGAAGGTCGTCATGTCCGTCAGCTCCTTGGACTTGAACGCCCAGGGCTGCGCCTTCATGTGCTCGCTGCGGCAGATGTTGATCTGCTGCTCGAGATTGACCGGCTTGTTGAGCTTCTCGCTCCATTTGGGCATGGCAGCACCAACGCCCTTCATCGTCGTCTCGGCCTCGCCATGGCAGCTCATGCACGATTTGCCTTCGCTGCCGTCGACCGTCTTCCACATGTCGGCGGCCCGCTCCACCGCGAGGAAGCCCGGGTTCTCCAGGTCATCGTCCTGGAGAGCGCGCGTTTCCTTGGTGCGGAACTGATAGCCCGAGATGATGGTCTTGAAGACGTGGCCGGGAGGCGCCGGAATGCCCTTCCGTTCCGCCTCCTGGCCGAACACCGCGATGGCCGAGAGGGTCAGCGCGGCCGTGGCCAGGACAGCGAGAGAACCGTAGCGAATGGACATCCGTCACTCCCCGTAGCGATCACACGCGGCCGGTCAGACCTTCAACGCGATCTTTTCCTCGGCCGCCACCACCGAGCCGTCATCATCCGTCCAGGCGAACTTGAAGGTGCCTTCCTCGTCGACCTTCGCGTCGAACTGGATGTACGGATTGGCGGAGATCGCCGGCTCCAGCACGCAGGAGAACACCGGCTTGCCGTTGAACTCGCAGGCGAACTTGTTGATGATCTTACGTGGGATCGGCTTGCCCTGCGCATCCTTGCGCTGGCCCGATTCCATCAGATGCGAGACCAGCGTCTTGATCTGGATGATCTCGCCCTTCTTGGCTTCCTTCGGAAGCTTGATCCGCGGCTTGTCTGCCATGTCTTCTCTCCCCTGCCTCAGCCGCCGCAGCCGCCGATGGTGACCTTGACGGTCTTGCGCTCGGTGAACATCGAGCCGTCGCTCATCTTGGCGACCGCGATCACGTTCTGGGTCTGCGCCAGACGGATCCGGATCGACGCCTCGGCCTTGCCGGACATCGGCGTGAACATCAGCGTCGCGACGCCGGCGTTCGGATTGCCGTCGGCCACGAACAGCACTTCCTTGACGTAGTTGTCAGCCGTCATCGGGCTTTCGACCGTGAGCGCGAGCGGCACGGTGTTGCCGTTCTCGGCGATCTCAGGCAGATCGAGCGTGATCTTACCCTTCGTGGCTTCCTTGCCGCCGGTGAACTTCTTGATCAGCTCGGCCGCGTCATTGCTTGGCTCGGCGTTGGCGGCCATCGGCAGCACCGTCAAGGCGACGAAGCCGCCGCCGAGAAGGAATGCCTGTCGTCTGTTGATTGCGCCCATGCATCATCCTCCAGAGGCGGTTATTTCAATGTTTCGAGATAGGCCACGACATCCTCGACCTGCGCGGCGGTGAGAACCGGCTTGCCGGCAAACTCGGGACGCAAGCGATTGAGGCCGTCGTTCTTGTAGAAGGCGGGCATCACCGTATCGGTGAAGATCCGCTTGGGATCGGCGACGATCAGGCGCAGCTGCGCCGTGTTGTAGCGGGTCGCGACGCCGTCGAGCGATGGACCGAACTCGCCGTGAAACTCCTCGGACTTCAGAGAAGACACCTGATGGCAGGCGAGACAATTGCCCAGCGTCCGGGTCAGAAACACCTTCTTGCCGGCTTCGGCACTGCCCGGCGCGCCCGTCAGGGATTTTGGAATCGCATAGTCGACGACATCGAGCCTGATCGGCTCGTCACCTCGCGCGGTTGCCGAGAGCAACGCGCAGAACAAGGCGGCCGGAATCAAACGGCGCATGTTTCCACCCTGACCGACGAGGCTTCCCCTCGCCCGCTGATGCAACGGACTTACGGCCCGTCATATTCACGAATTATGATTTGATAATGTGATTGAAGTCAACGGAAATCGATGCGGCGGTGCACTCAACCTCTGGAGGCGGCGAGATAGTCGCGAAACGTGCCGCGCTCATAGGCCTTGTCGCGCACGAAACGGAACATCGCCAGGAAATGAGGCGGCTTGAGATAGCCCGGCGCCCGCGCAACCTCGCGCGCGAGCGGCTCCTTGGCGGCGACGCCGTCCGCAGACGGCGGAAAGAACTGGAAGGTCGGCGTGAACCTGATGGCGTAGCGCTCGGCGAGCTCCTTCTCGGTGAGCTCCTTGCCGTCGAAATCGGTGACCTTGCGGGCGCCTAGCAGATTGAGCTGCAGCACCTCGAAATTCGCGCGGATGTAGTCGGTGATGAGGGGATCAGCGAAATTCACCAGATGCGTCTCGCGGCAATAGGGACAACCGCGCAGCTCCCACATGATCGCAAGCCGTTTGCCTTCCGATGCAGCGCTGTCGAGATCTTCGCGGAGATCGAGGAAGCTGTTGAGGAACCACGACTGATGATAGAGCCCGTCGTCGCCGAGCACGGCATCGGCGCGCGCCAGCGTCGGCATGGCACCGAGGACAGCAGCGGCAGGTACCATGGCAACCAGTTCGCGCCGCGACATCATCGGGTTCGAAGTCATGAGCCTGCCCGCGCTTTGCCAAATCTCTCGAAGTTCGATACACCATATTCGAATAATAGAATGTGAAAAGGACATTCGATGCTGCGCCGCGCCATCATCCTGTCCCTCGCGCTGTCGTGTCTCGCCTCAAGCGTCGATCTGCAGGCCGCCGAGAAAGCGGACATCGCGGCGATGATGCCGGCGGCAATGGCCAGCCTGCGCGCGGCTGCGAGCTATGCGCGGACCGGCAACATCGGCCTTGCGCAGATCGAACTCGACGATGCCCGTCGGGCCTGGGCAAGGCTCGGCGATCTGACCGAGCGCGCGGCGCCCTCCCATTTGGACAAGTCGCTGTCGGTGCTGATCGCCAGCGGCAATGATCACCTGAGCAAGGCCGACGCGGCGCTGACATCCGGCGACGGCGCTCGCGCTGCGGCGGACATCGCCGCGCTGCGCCAGTCGATCCACGCCCTGAGGCGCGATGCGGGCGTCATCGAGCTCAGCGACTGCGTATTCGAACTCGTTCCCGTCATGAATATCTTGCGCGACGCCGCGGCACGGTTCGCCGCGACCAAGGCAGGACCTGGTGAGGTCGTCGAGGCCGGCGCCGCCCTGCGCGCGCAGTTGCAGCGCTGCAACGGCTTCGCCACGCCTGACGTTGCAAACCAGGCCGAGTTCCGCCGCCTGATCGATGGCGCCACTGCGAGCGCCCAGGAGATCGGCCGCGCCGCTCGCGAGGGCGATGCCGGTCTCGTGCATCGCTACGAGATCGAGCTGCAGTCCTTCGTCAACCTGCTCGACTTCCGCTATGGCTGATCACCCGATAGTGGCGAGCGATGGAAAGCGCTCGAAGATCCATTGCGACATCTCCGGAATGACACCGGCGAGAAAGGCAGCGCCGGTAAGGATGAGAAAGCCGCCCATCGTCTTCTCGACCAATGGCAGATGCGGCTTGATCCCCTTCAGCATCGTCATGAACTGTCCGGTGAAGGCGGCCGCGATCAGGAACGGGATTCCCGTGCCAACCGAATAGGCCGCGAGCAGCAGCGCGCCCTTCCCCACGGTCGCCTCCGCGCCGGCCATCATCAGCACGGCGGCGAGCACCGGCCCCGCGCACGGCGTCCAGCCGAAGGCGAAGGCGAGCCCCATCAAGAAGGCGCCGAGCAGGCCGGCGGGCTTGCGCCCGACGTCGATCGTCGCGCTCCGGTACAGCAAGGGAATCCTGAGCACCCCGAGAAAATGCAGCCCCATTGCGATGATAACGAGCCCGGCGACGATGCCGAGCTGGCCGAGATGACCGGCGATGAAGCGCCCGAAGACGGACGCTGTCGCCCCGAGGCCGATGAACACCAGCGAGAAGCCGGCGACGAAGCACAGCGCCGTCAGCACCGTCCGCCGCCGCTGGACCATGCTGCCCTCGGTGATGGTATCGGCCGCCGAGACGCCGGCCATGTAGCACAGGAACGGCGGGACGAGCGGCAGAATGCAGGGTGACAGGAACGACAGGAGGCCGGCGGCAAGCGCAGCGCCGAGCGTGACGTCGAGATCCATCTCACCTCCCCCTTGACCAGTGCTGCGGCCCCATCTGCATGGCAGGCTTCGGAATTCACGCACTGGTACATATTCGAATTTAATGATAGAATGGCCGGCAAGTCCAGAGAGGATGGCGGCATGGCGGGTCCAATCACCAATCGCAGGCTCGCAACCGTGGCATCGGCGGCGGTCTCCCTGCTGTGCCTGTTGTCGCCGGCCCTCGCCTCCGAGCTCGTGATGTTCGAGCGCCCCGGCTGCGGCTGGTGCGCCCGGTTCAACGCCGAGATCGCGCCGATCTATGCCAAGACCGACGAGGGCCGCGCCCTTCCCCTGCGGCGGGTCGACCTCACCCAGAAGCTGCCGGCGGATCTCGCCGGCATCGACCCCGGCGCCTTCACGCCGACCTTCGTAGTGCTCGACCAGGGCCGCGAGATCGGCCGGATCCGCGGCTATCCGGGCGACGCGTTCTTCTTTGGGCTGCTCGGCCGCATCATCAATGCTACAAGCGGAACGCCTGCCCGCTCCTGACCGACAATCGAGGACCCCAAATCCATGCCGCTGCCGAAGTTGAAGGACATCGAAACCTCCGCCGAGCTCGAGCAGATGATCGAGAAGGCGCGCGAGGCCAGCGAGATGCTGAAGGCGCTGTCCCACGAGTCCCGGCTGCTGCTGCTGTGCATCCTCTCCGAAGGCGAAAAATCCGTCACCGAGCTCGAGCAGTTCCTCGGCGAGCGACAGTCGACGGTGTCGCAGCAGCTCGCCCGTCTCCGGCTCGACCGGCTGGTCACGACACGGCGCGACGGCAAGACGATCTATTACAGTCTCGCCAGCGAGGACGTGCGCAAGATCCTGACGGCGATCTATGACGTCTTCTGCGAGCCGGTCCGCAAGCGCCGCCGCTGAACGGCGCTCTGCGCCGCGACATCGTCGGCCGCGCCGGCGAAGCAAGGGGACGCAAACGCCGGTAACGGACTGCGCAAGAGTTCTGGCTTCGCCAACGATCCTGGCGCACAATCGGCCGGACAAGAACAAGGACATCGGGGAGGCATGCTCAGTCCGTCAGCAATGACGTTCCTATGCGGGCTGCTGGCGGGCGCCGTGCTCGGAGTCGCCGGCCGTGCGGGTCGTTTCTGTACCCTCGCGATGCTCGAGGACGCATTCTTCGGCGCCGATACGCGGCGGCTCAAATCGTTCGCGCTGGCCGCGGCCGTGGCGCTGGTCGCGACCCAGCTGCTTTCCAGCTTCGGCCTCGTCGATCTCTCCCGCTCGATCTACCTGACCGCCTCCATTCCGATCGGCGGTGCCATTCTCGGCGGTTTCCTGTTCGGGATCGGCATGGCGCTGGTCGGCACCTGCGGCTTCGGGACTCTGGTGCGCATCGGCGGCGGTGACCTGCGCGCGATCGTCGTCTTTCTCGTGCTCGGCGTCTCGGCGCTGGCGGCGATGCGTGGCCTCACTGGATTCGTGCGCGTCGGTTTGATCGAGCCACTGTCGGTGCGTCTGCCGGAGGCGATGAACCAGGGCATGGACACACTGCTATCCGCGGCCATCGGCTCCTACGGGCGACCTGTCATTGTCTCGCTCGTCGCCGTGACGCTTGCGGCCTGGGCCCTGGCTGATGGCCAGCTGATCAGATCGCCCCGCCTGCTGTTGTCGGGCCTCGCGGTCGGCGGCGCGGTCGCCTTCGGCTGGTTTGCAACCGGCTGGCTCGGCCATGATGATTTCGACCCTGAGCGGGTGGCCTCGCTCACCTTCGTCGCTCCGCTCGGCAACACCGTGCTCTACATCGCCACGCTCTCGGGCAGCCACGCCGACTTCGCGATCGGCTCGGTCGCCGGCGTCATCCTCGGCTCGTTCGTGGCGGCCATGTTCTCGCGCGTCTTCCGCTGGGAGGCCTGCGACGACGCACGCGAGCTGAAGCGTCACATGATCGGCGCGCTGCTGATGGGCACCGGCGGCATCATGTCGATGGGCTGCACCATCGGCCAGGGCCTGTCCGCCTTCTCGACGCTGGCGCTGTCAGCGCCACTGACGATGGTTGCGATCAGCTGCGGCGCGCGGCTGGGGTTGGAGTACACGATGACCGGCGAATGGCGCCCCGCCGTGCGCAATCTGTTGCGGATGTCGTCGTAGCGCCCGACCAGGCATGTGCCGCACGGATTTCGGCACTGGACTCTCATGGTGATGAGCGCCGTACTCCGTCGCCTGCCCCGCGACGGCTGCCCACGCGGCCGTCTCGAAACCATGAGGCGACCGCCGGGCCTGCCCCTTCGGGACTAGCTCTAGAACGTCGCCTTGCCGATCGAGGCGCCGCCGTCGACGTGGAGGGTCTGGCCGGTGATGAAGGCAGCCCCATCCGACAACAGGAAGGCGATCGCGGCGGCGATCTCCTCCGGCCGGCCGAACCGTTTCATCGGGACACCCGCGAGGTAACGACGTTCGCCGTCGCTGCCGGGCGGGTTGTTGGCGCGGAACAGTTCGGTCTCGGTCGGTCCCGGCGAGACCGCGTTGACCGTGATGCCCGTGGTCGCGAGTTCGAGCGCCCAGCTGCGGCTGAAGCTCACCAGCGCGGCCTTGGCCGCGGCATAGGCAGTGCGCTCGATCGAACCGAGCACCGTCAGGCTGGAGATGTTGACGATGCGTCCCCAGCCTCGCTCCATCATGCCTGGAAGCACGGCCTGCACGGCTTGCAGCGCCGGATGCAGATTGACCCGCATCACCTCGTCGAGCGCAGACAGCTCGACAGCGCCGAGCCGCTGCGGGCGGACCAGGCCGACATTGTTCACCACGCCGTCGACGCGGTGGCGGGCAACGAGCTCGCGCAGCGCCTCGGCGGTCGCGCGGGCATCCGCGAGGTCGACCGAGACGAGCGTGCCGGGGAAGTCCGCCGCCGCGCCGCGCGCGAGGCCTACGACCTCGTGCCCGTCCTGCGTCAGACGATCGGCGAGCGCCCGGCCGATGCCCTTGCTCGCGCCGGTGATGAGGAAAGTACGTGTCATGAGGACCTCGCGAGAACCATTGTCGATCGGGAGACGTGCGTGTTCGGCTAGGCGGCGATGGCAGACGCGCGGCGGAGTGCCGGCAGCATGTCCTCGGGCTCGGGCCGGCGCGTGTAGTCCGGGTTCACCTCCGCATAGAGGATCCTGCCGTCCCGCCCGATGACGTAGCGGGCGGGCATCGGCAGCGTCCAGCTCGGGTCGCCGTTGAACGCCGGCAGGTCGTTCTTCAGGCTCTTGTAGAGATCAACGAGATAGTCTGGCAACGCGAAGCGCAGGCCGAAGGCGGCGGCGACATCATTGCGGACGTCAGACAGGATCGGGAAACGCAGCTCGTTCTGACGCACCGATTTGCGGCTGTTGGCCGCCGTCTGCGGCGAGATCGCAACCAGGCTTGCGCCGAGTTCTTCGAACGCGGGCAGAGCCGCCTGCAGCGCCTGCAGCTCCATGTTGCAATAGGGGCACCAGACGCCGCGATAGAAGCTCACCACCAGCGGCCCTCTGGCAAGCAGATCCGCCGATGATACCGGCCGGCCCTCGGGATCGTTGAGCGTGAAGGCAGGCGCCGTATCGCCCGCCTTGAGCGCGCGCGCCGCCGCGCCGCTGGCGATCAGCTCCGCGGTGGCGCGGTGCATCGTCTCGATCACGGACGGCGGCACATTGTAGGACGGCTTGCCTGCTTCGAAATCGGCCTTGAAGGCATCGAGCTTGGACTGAAGGGTCATGGATGTATTCCTTGGATTGAGTTGGCAGAGTGGAGGGTGAGCGTTTCAGGGACGCGGCGGCAGCGGCGCCGTGCGACTATCGTTCATTCCACGTGGGAATAGCCTCGCGAGCGCCATCACTTAGACGGCAGGAACGAGCGCGTTGACACGCGCAATGGCCCGCTGAACGGCCGGCCGGCCTTCGATATCGGCGTACCAGCGCCGAACGTTGGGCGTGCCCTCGAGACTGACACCGGCAAATTCGCGCCGCCACAGCCAGCCGAAATGGGCAATGTCGGCGATCGTCAGCGCCTCGCCGGCGACGAAGCGGTGCCGGGCGAGGACGCCATCGAGGATCGAGACCGTGCGGCTGGCCTCGCTCGAGAAGCGCTCGATCGCGATCGGCTGCGGCTCGGCCGCGAAGCGCTGGAAGAAGCCGGACTGGCCGAACGCCGGACTTAAGCCTGAGGCGTGGAAGAAGAGCTGCTCGAACACGCGCGCCCTGCCCTCGCCCGAAGCCGGCAACAGACGTCCGGTCTTCTCGGCGAGATAGACCAGGATGGCGGCAGACTCGGTCAGCACCAGATCGCCATCGACCAGCACCGGCACCTTGGCGTTCGGATTGAGCGCGAGAAAGTCGGGCGCCTTCTGCTCGCCCTTGCGGACGTTCACGCCGTGCAGCGCATAGTCGAGCCCGAGCTCCTCCAGCGCGATCGGCACCTTGACGCTGTTGGGCGTGGCGAAAGCATAGACGTCGAGCATGGGTCCTCTTCCTCTCGAATGTGGCCGCGGGCTGAAAGATCGCGCCGCCAGCACGATGGTGCCGCGGGCGGCTCCCGCTGATCCGATTGATCGGTCAGCACAGCGGATTGATGCGCCCTGGCCGCTCGACAGGGCAGCGGGCCATGAGCGATAACGCTCATTCCACGGAGGAATGACGTTGGACCGATATCAGGCGATGGCGACGTTCGTGCGGGTGGTGGAAACGGGCTCCTTCTCGGCCGCGGCGCGGCACCTCAATGTCGGCCAACCCGCCGTGTCGAAGACCATCGCGCAGCTCGAGGACAGGCTTCAGGTCAGCCTGCTGATCCGCTCGACGCACGGACTGACGCCGACCGAAGCCGGGCAGCGCTTCTACGAGCGGGCCAAGGCCGCGATCCAAGAGGCCGATGAGGCCGAGCTCGCCGCGCGTGGAGCGGGCGCCGGACTCTCCGGCTGCCTGCGCGTCTCCGCTGCAACGACGTTCGCGCGCTTGCACATCGTGCCGCTGCTGCCGCGCTTTCTCGACCGGCATCCCGAACTCGAGATCGACGTGATCCTCGACGACCGGGTGATCGACCTCGTGGCCGAAGGCATCGACGTCTCGCTGCGCATGGGCGCGCTGGCCGACTCGTCGGCGGTCGCGCGCAAGCTCGCGACCGGCAGACGCTCTGTCCTGGCCACCCCCTCCTATCTCGCGGGCGCGGGCGAGCCGCGGAGTCCCGCCGAACTCGCGGAGCACGAGGCGGTGATCTACAGTCAGCTTCCGAACGTCTGGTCGTTCACGCGCGACGGCGCCGAAGTCTCGGTTTCCGTGCATGGGCGCATCAAGGTGAGCGCGGCCGAGGGGCTGCGGGCTGCGGTGCTCGCGGACATGGGCCTGACCATCGCATCGGACTGGATGTTCAGCCCAGAGCTCGCCAGCGGCGCCGTGCGCCGCGTGCTGAACGACTGGAGCCTGCCGCCGCTCGATCTCTGGGCGGTGTTCCCCGCCGGCCGCCTCGCAAGCGCCAAGGCGCGCGAATTCGCACGGTTCGTCGAGGCCGCGTTGGCCGAAGGCTCTCCTGGCGCTGCGTAAAGCGCCCAGTGACACTCGCGCCCGTACGCAATCATCGAGGCACTTCGAAGATCGGCGCGCCCGTACGGACGCGTACCAAGAACCGTCGCGCCTTTGCGTCGACATGCTTGCTGGAGTGTTGAAGGCGGTGAACGCCAACGATCCGCCCCTTCGGCACGTCGATCGTCGGCAGGCTCGACGGAGTTCCTCGATGAGCAAGCGACGCAAGCGCACCTCCCCGACCTCATCGCTTCGGGAGCGGCTGCTGGAGTTCGCTGCGCAGGCCCATGCTGCAGCGAAGACGTTGCCGGCCGGGACTGCACGCCGCGACCTGCTGAAGAAAGCTTCCGCAAGCGCGACGGCTGCGGAGATCGATCGTTGGCTTTCACTCTCCGATGGCAACAGCGCGCAGCGACCGGCTCGTCCTTCGACATCCAGTCCGGTACCGCACCAAGCCGAGGGCCATGATTCATTCTCCGCCGAACAGGGCCCTCTCCGCGATCAGGCGTCATAGCACAGACCAGAAGCAGTCAGGCCCGGCGGGCCGCGTCGAGCCTGTATCGATTCGTACCCACGACGAAGACAGGAGGCGAAAGATGCGCAGTGTTGGCTTGGCGCTATCCCTTTCCGGCATTTTGGCAATCACGCAGGTCACCTGCGCCACTGCGGCCCCGCTGACGTCGCTGTCCGCAGCTGCCAAACCTCTCGAACGAGCTTCCAGCATGCGAAGCGACGTGACGGAAGTCCGTTGGCGTGGCGGCTGGGGCATTGGAGCCGGTCTTCTCGCCGACGCGCTCATCGGCTCCGCCTTTGCCGCTCCCTATTACTACGAGCCGTATCCAACTTACTATGGCTACGGTTACTCGTACGGGCCAGCCTACTACCCCCGCTACACCTACCGACCTTACTGGGGCGGATATGGGTGGGGTGGCGGCCCTCGCTTCTACACCACTTACGGCTACGGCGCCGCTCCCTGGGGCTACACGATCCGGCCGCATTGGCGAAACAGCTATGGCTGGCAGCCGCGGCCATGGCGGCGTCACCACCACGGCGTCATTCGCGCGCACCATCGTTGGTAGGCGACGCGGTCGATACGAGCGGCGCTGCTCGCTGATCGCTGCGCCCTCGCCACCAGCTCTCATCGTCCCGGCAGCGCATCCAGCAAGAGGTGTGCTTCCGGACCGCCCGCCGATTCGCGAAGGACTGGTGGCCTTCCGCCATGCGACTCGGCGCCTCGCATCAGGTGCCTTCGCAGCCAACGTCCGCAGCGGCTCCGCAGTTGGTACGCGCGCGTACCAACTCTCACGTACGAGGATCCGGCACGGCGGGAACATCACTCCGGAACCAGACTGCCCACTCAAGCGTCCGTGAGAGTTCTTGATCCGCGGTCGATCTTGCACCAATCTGCGGGCCACCGAGATCTCGACGCTTCATGCCCATACAGCCCCTGGCCAAGACCATTCAGGATTTCATCCTGAAGCACATTCACACTGTCGCCCAGGTCGGCTGGATCAACGCCAAGCCCATCCGGCTGGTCATTCGTCACCACGAACCCGATGAGGTGTTCGAGCTGTTCAGGGCCGCCGACATCTGCGTCGTCTCGAGCCTGCATGACGGCATGAACCTGGTCGCGAAGGAATTCGTCGCCGCGCGCGACGACGAACAGGGCCTGCTGATCCTGTCAACCTTCGCCGGCGCCTCGCGCGAATTGTCCGAGGCCCTGCTCGTCAATCCCTACGATACACACGGCATGGCGGACGCCTTGCAGCATGCGATGCAGATGTCCCCGTCCGAACAGCGCAACCGCATGCGGCTGATGCGAGAGCTGATCCGGGAACGCAACGTGTATCGGTGGGCGGCGCAGATGCTGCTCGACGCATCGCATATCCGGCAGCGCCAGCGTATCGGCTCGGTCGAGCCGGAGTCACAGCGACGGTCGGCCTAGATCATCTCGGCTGGCTGCGAGCTCCGAACGAGATGTCGCGCTCAGCGCACGTCCGGCGCCGTCTGACGCAACAACCAGAGTCGCGATGATGCTAAGGCCAATGTCGCGATGCCGCTCAGCCCCACCGTGACGGCCGCCGATCCAGGCAGATCGATGAAGGCCGGCGACAGGATCGCCAATGCCGATGCCAAGACCAGAATATATTCTTCCCAAGCTTCGAACGCCCTCAGGGCTGCCACACTGGTGACAGCGATGACCGCCCCCAGCACGCCGGCCGTCCGCGTTGCGACGTTTGTGACGGGACCTCCGAAGCCGAGCACCCAGGGCGACGAGAACAGGAAGGCCCCGACAATCAAATTCGCGACGTCGCACCAGGACCCGTTCGAGAACGCTCCGCTCGCCGCACTCCTGAACGACGTGTGATCGAAACGCTTCAAGGCCGGTGCATGCCCGCCGGCTCGGTGAGTACGCCACGTATTGCTTTCAACCGTCATTGAGCTTCCCTCCGGGTCGTTGCGGCAGGACTTTGCGGCAAGGCATATGCGACGACGGCATCACCGATCGGCGTTTCCATGAAATGGTGGCCGCCCGCCATGATGACGAGATACTGACGCCCGTCTGCCTCGTAGGTCATTGGCGTCGCCTGGCCGCCCGCCGGAAGGGTGTCGCTCCAGACCGTCTTCCCGGTCCTGATATCGATCGCGCGGATCAGGTTGTCGGTCGCGGCGGCAATGAACACCAGTCCTCCTGCTGTCACGACCGAGCCGCCATTGTTGGGCGTTCCGATGCGGATGGGCAGCATCGACGGGATGCCGAACGGTCCGTTGGTCCGGGCCAAGCCCAGGGGTCGGTCCCACAACGTCTTTCCAGACTTCAGATCGATGGCGCGGATGCCGCCGTAAGGTGGCTGCTTGCAGAGCATGCCCGTGAAAGGCAGACGCCAGCCGGCGTTGACGTTGATGGCGTACGGTGCACCCTGCTGTGGATCCCCGGCCCCTTCCGGACCTCCGATCGTCCCGCGCGCCTGCTCCCGCGGAGCCCAGCCGCGCCGATTGGCCTCGTCGCGCGGAACCAGCCTGTTATAGTTCGGCATGTCGTTGTAGTTGGCAACGAGGATGCCGCGGACCGGATCGAGCGCAACACCGCCCCAATCCGAGCCGCCGTTGTAGCCGGGATACTCGATCCAGTGCCGTGTGGCGCTCGGCGGCGTGAACATCCCCTGATAGTCGGCGCGCCTGAACTGAATGCGGCACACCATCTGATCGATGGGAGAAATGCCCCACATGTCGCGTTCGGTGAGATCGGGCCGACGAAGCGTGTGGTAGGAGGAAAACGGCTGCGTTTTGGCACGCTCCTTCGGCTCGACGCCGCCTTGTGGCACGGGGCGCTCCTCCACGCCGACCAGCGGCTCGCCGGTCCGGCGGTCCAGCACGAAGATGTCTCCTCGCTTGCTGGGCAGAACAAGGGCGGGAACAGACTGGCCCGTCTTGTCGGGGAACTCGGCCAGCGTGGCCTGAGAGCCGAGATCGTAGTCCCAGACGTCATTGTGAACGGTCTGGAAGTGCCAGGCCGGCTTGCCCGACGTCACATCGATAGCCACGAGCGACGTGGCATATTGTTTTTCGACCTCCGAGCGGCTGCCGCTCCAATAATCGACCGCCGAGACCCCGAGCGGTAGATAGACCAGCCCAAGCTGTTCGTCGCCAGACGCGGTCGTCCACATGTTGGGCGTGCCGCGGCTATAGGTCTCGCCGAGGGCCGGCGGCGCAGCTCCATCCGGCCTCGCCATGTCCCAGGCCCAGCGCAGCTTGCCCGAGATCGCATCGTAGCCCTGGATGACGCCTGACGGAGCATCGCGCTTCTGTCCATCGAGGATCTGATGTCCTACCACGACGACGCCGCGAACGATGGTCGGCGGCGACGTGATCGAGTACATGCCGGGATCATGCCGCCCGATCCCCGTCGCCGTGTCGACCTGACCTCCGTAGCCGAACGACATGCAAGGTTTACCGGATTCGGCGTCGACGGCGACAAGACGTCCATCCAGCGTTCCTTCGAACACCCGTGTCGCGCAAAGCTGCGCGGGATCGGCATCCGGCACCGCAAAGTACGTGACGCCGCGACAGGCGGCCGTATAGGGAATGAACGCGTCAGGAACGCGAGGATCGTAGCGCCAGCGCTGCTTTCCGGTCGACGCCTCGACGGCGATCAGAATGTTCTTGGGCGTGCAGACATACAGCAGGTTGCCGACCTTCAACGGAGTCGTCTCGGCGCCATAGTTGTTTTGCGTTTCGTCGGATGGCAGATCACCGGTGTGGAACACCCATGCTCTGGTCAGTTGGCTCACGTTCTTGGGGTTGATCTGGTCAAGCGGCGAATAGCGTCGTGCGCTGTAGCTCCTGCCATAGGCGGGCCAGTCCGCGCCTGCCTTGAGCGGTGAAGGATCGTTCATGGCAGAGCTGGCCGCCATGCTGGCCGCCATCCCTGGCACCGATACGGCAGCCGCAGCATTCGAGGACACGAACATCAGATAGCCCGTTCCCACCAGCATCAGCGTGCCCACTGCGATCGTGGCCGGGAGCTCGAACGCATGGCGGTAGGCGCGCAATGTCGGCGCCAGGAGGATGACGCAGATCAGCAACACGGCAGGACCGACCGTCCTGGGCACCAATGCCCATCCGTCCGACCCGACCTCCCACCACGCCCAGGCGACCGTGACGAGAAACAGCAACGAGTACAGCCACGCGCCCTCGGCACGGCGGCGCGCCAGCAAATAGCCGGACAGGATCAGGGCTATACCGGAGGGAAGATAATAGAACGAGCCGCCAAGGGCGATGAGCCAGGCGCCGCCGATGGCGAGCACGATCCCGATGACGATCATCACGGCGCCCAGGAGGAGCGCCATCCAGTCAGCTGCCGACCTGCTACGCCACATGTTCGTTCTCGCTGTCTATCGGATTTGAAAAGCAGCTGTGGCAGCGGAGCCGGAGCGGCTGCACGCCGCTCCGGCTCGTCGTCGCTCACATGTTGCTCGGGTACTTGAACGACGGGGCGGCCTTCAGCTGCTCTGCCGTCGTGTCCATCGAGGCATGCCACCGCTTGTCGCTCTGATCATATTTGATCTTGATCGCGGACGGACGCACGGCGACGTACTGATCGCCGATGCCGAGAAAGCCGCCGACCGACAGAATGTAGCCATCGACGCCATTCTCGTTGAAGGCGATATCCTTGATGGTGCCGATGTTCTGCTTGGCCATGTTGTAGACGTCGAGTCCGATCACCCGCGATCCGAGCCCGTCCTTGGCCGGCACGGATGTGAAGGCCCCGCCGGGAGCTGCATCCGGCGCGGAGCCCGCCGATGCCGCGGTGTTCGCTCCGACCGTCGCGGGTTCGTCCATCGCATTCGCTCCGACGAACACCATGATCGGATTGCCCGAACTGTCCTTCGCCTGGATGACGGTCGGGGCGGAGATCACCTTCACGTTCGTGAAGCCGGATTGCTGGAGGTTGGCGACGATGTCCTGGCGACCGCTCTGATTTGCGGCCGGTGCTTGCGATGCCGTCTCTGCAAACGCTGCGGTCGATGCCAAGGCTGTCATGGCTGTCAGCGCGAGCGCTGTCGTCAGATTTCGCATGGGATATACCTTCTTGAAGTAGGTGTTCGATCTCGAGCGACCGTCGATGTGATGAGGAAGATTTCCTCTCCTCACGATCGCGTCGCGGTTTACGGACAGGGATGGCGCTGTCCGTCATAGCCGAGATAGGTGCCCGAGCTCGGGTCGTAGGACCTGTAGCGCTGGGAACAATAGGCGTCGGTCTCTGCCGCCTGCGCGCGGCTGTTGGCGATGGCTCCACCGATCACCGCGCCCGCTGCCAGACCGCCGATCGCCGGTCCCCAGCCGTAACCGCGTCCATATCCGTGATGGTAGCCGTATCCCCGGTGACCGTAGCGCCAGCCGCCGCCGCGCCAGCGCGCTTCGATCACGTTCGTCGCACTGACGCTGCTTCCGGCTGCGATCGGTGCCTTGGGGGAGATGACGGTCGCCGCGGACGCCATGTCGGCGCCCGAGAGGATCGCCACGAACGCAACAGCTGCGACTGGAACTGCGTTTCTGATGGGCATGGAGTTCTCCTTCGTTTCGATTTGCGAAGGACCAATCCGCGCCAGCTGCCCGAGTTCTCCTGAAGTGTACCGCTGCGTACCATGCGGGCTACCGTGCATCAGCGGCAATCTGTCGCGATCATCAGCTTATTTGGCGAGATCGCCGAGCCATCCCTGCGACACGCCATAACGCACGATGTCGGCTCTGGTGGACAGGCCGAGCTTCTCTATCGCCCTCGATTTGTGCGTCTCGATCGTCTTCACGCTGACGTCCAGGCGTCCGGCGATTTCCTTGTTGCTGAAGCCCTGCGCGATGAAGCGCAGCACTTCGGTCTCGCGCGGCGTCAGCTCGTGTTGAGACGCCTTGCCCGGATGAGACTCGTCAACTCTTGAAGCCGGCAGCACCTTCTCCGCGACAGCGGGATCGAGATAGACGCCGCCCTCCGCAATCGCCCTGATTGCGCGCACCAGGTCTTCTGCCGCGGAGCGCTTGAGCAGATAGCCACGCACACCGGCCTGCATCATCGGCTCGACATAGGCGCGATCCTCGTGGACCGTCAGCGCCAGCATCCGCACCGAGGGCACCTTGTCCGCAATCCGATGCGCCAGCGCGATGCCGCCGATGACGGGAAGCGAAATGTCCAGAACCGCGATATCCGGTGTTTCACGCGCGATGAGTTCAAGCGCGGTCTCGGCATCCGTGGCTTCGCCGACGACCTCCATGTCGCCGACGCGCTCCAGGAGCGCCTTCATCCCTGCGAGCACGAGAGGATGATCATCCGCGAGCGTGATCCGGATCGGCGTCAAGATCTCAGACTCCCGTTGATCACCGGCACCGTCATGAAGAGGGTCGTTCCGTGCCGGGGCTCGGTTTCGATCGCGAGCGTTCCTCCCAGGAGTGATATTCTCTCTTCGATGAACGAGAGCCCCAGCCTCTGGCTTGCGCCGTCAGGACTGGCGCGGCGGCTGGGATCAAATCCCTTGCCATCGTCTTCGACGATGACGCGGAGCTCTTCTTCGCGCCGGTCCAGCACGACGCTGACATGCCGCGCGTCCGCATGCTTTGCCACATTGGTCAGGGCTTCCTGAATAGCGCGATAGATCGCGCTCTCGACCTCCGGCGGAAGCCGGCCCGCTCGTCCCAACGTCTGGACATCGGTGCTCACGCCGAATCGTCGCGACCATTCCGAACAGAACGCTTCCACCGCCTTGTACAATCCCAAATCGTCCAGCGCGGCGGGACGAAGATCCGCAGCGATCTGATGGATGTCACGCCCGATGTCGCTCGCGAGCGCCTGCAACGCGTGCAGACTGTCGAGCTGCGCGGCCTGCCCGGGGAGTTGCGCGATCGCCTGCTCGACGTTCTTGAGGCCAAATAGCAGGCCGGTCACGGTCTGGCCGATCTGATCGTGCAATTCGCGCGACAGGCGCTTGCGCTCATCCTCTTCCGCCTTGCCCAGTCGTCTCAGCAGACGCTGCCGGTCGAGCTCCGCGCGCTTGCTGTCGTTGATGTCGACGAGAACGGCGACCACGACCTCACCGCCCGTATCCGGCCGCTGCGAGCAGCGGCCGTTCACACGCAGCCAGCGCGCCGGTGGCGTCGCCGTTCTGAAGTCCACCGTGACGGCCTCGTCTCCACGACAATGCAGCAGTGCGTTCCTGACCGCAGCACGGTCGGCCGGCTCGATGGCTTCGACAACGCGATCGAGGGCGAGCGTCAGGTCCTCATGGCCGGCCTCGTCGCTGAGTTGCAGCATCTGAAGGGTTCGCCCGGAGGCAATGACGTCACCCGTCGACACGGTCAGACTGAAGACGCCGAGGTCCGCGGCATCGACCATGATGCGTCGGCGCTCTTCACTGGCCTTCAGGGCCAGCGCCGCCTGAGCCTCCTGCTCCAGACGCCGCTGCGAGATATCGCGAGCAGTGAACCACACGAGCGCCATGCCCAGCGTCAAACTGACCGCTCCTCCACTGGCAAGGACGAAGGCCGATCGGCGAACCGGCGCATCAAGCTGATCTGTCGGGATTCCGAGATGAACCGACCAGCCGCTGGTGCCCGGCAGCTCCTTGAAAATCGAATCGACGCGGGCGCCTTCCGGGGTCGTGGCCGTGTAGTTTCCTTCCGATCCTTCCGAGATCGCCTGCCGGACGGCGGCGCCGGCCGGCCTTCCGAGCTCGAACGGTTCGCCGATTGTCCGCGCGACGATGTTGCCCTTTGCGTCGACGACGACACCGACCCACCCGGGTGGAGCGCCGGCGCCCTTCAAGATCTGGCTCACCGCATCCGGCACGAGGGCGACCGTCAGCACGAATTTCAGCTCACCGTGCCGTTCGACCGGCGCCCTGAGCGCAACGAGCCGTTTGCCGGAAATGGGGCCGATCGGGCCGATGCCGCCGATCGCCGCCTTGCGGGTCGCCAATATCCGTTCGAAGTTCTCGCGGTCTGCCGTGGCTCCGAGGTCGGCCCCGATGGGCCGCAGCAGATTGAGCACCTGATTGCCTTTGGGGTCGACGAGCTCAATCGTCTCCCAGAGCGGCCTTGCCTGCTTGATGCGAATCGCTTCGATGTAGAACGAGTCTAGATCCGGCGCATCCAGGCTCGCAGAGGTGGCGAGCGTCTCCGCAATCTCCACCTGAAGGCCCAGCTCGGATGACAGACGGCCGACGACGCGGTTGAGCGTCTCGAGTGCAGCGAGGCGCGAATCGGTTCGCGCCTGGCGGGCGTTCAGGAAGACCACCCAGCCAGCAAACAGGATCAGGGGAATTGCGGCGGCCATGACCAGGAGCACCAGGGACCGCCGGGCGGCACTCGCTTTCTGACTGGTCAATCTATCCCTCAAAAACCAAGTTCTCTCCGGGTCAGGTTTTTCCTGACGGCGCCTCACCGTCAGCCCGACTGGGATGAGCGTCCTGCACTCACCATCAATAGTCAAATGGCGATGGTGAGGACGGTGGACATGCTGAAAACCGACACGATAGACGATCGCGCGTGGACCCCGCGACCACCGCGAACCATCAACGACCAGGGATTGCTCTGCTCAGATCCGCAGGAGACAGGCAACGCGCTGCTCAGCAGGCTTTCGCGCCGCTCGCGCCAGAACCTGCTCGAGCGCTGCGAGAACGTCGATCTCGCGGCCAGAATGCATCTTCAGGATCGTGGGGTTCCCATTCAGTATGCCTATTTTATCGAATCAGGCGCTGCCTCTGTGAGCACCAGGGCCGGGGACTGTCTGCAAGTCGAAATTCAGACCTTGGGCAAGAAAGACTTTGTCGGTATTCCGCTGATTCTCGGCATGCGCATTTCACCACATACGTGCACTGTGCAAGTGCCGGGAACCGCGCTGCGTATTCGCGCGGAGGCGCTGATTCATGTGATGACCACGGACCGCGAAGTCGAAAAGATGCTGCTGCGGTATGTCCAGGCGACCCTCATCCAGAGTTCCCAGCTCGTGGCCTGCAATTCGCGACACAGCCTGAATCAGCGCGTCGCGCGATGGCTGCTGGTCGCCAGGGACCGGACGGACAGCCCTGAGATCGGCATCACCCACCGCTCGATCGCCCAGGCGCTCGGCGTGCGGCGGGCGAGCATCACCGACACGTTCGCCGAAATGGAGGCTGCCGGGCTCATCCGCCGCAGCCGCAAGCACATTGCGATCACCAACGAGGCCTGCATGGCGGAACTGAGCTGCAACTGCCATCGCGTGATCCAGGCTGCCCACGAGAACTCCCTGTTCGGAAATCCCGGTCTGCACATCGAGCGGCGGTGACCTTCGGGGGACCACCTGGGACTTTCGCGAGGAACGAACGATCTCCCGACGGCATTCCTTGAGACGATGCTGCCGGTCCGCCCGAGCAGGCACGGCTGGTCTGGACGGCTGCGTGCGGTCGAGCATCAGGTCCAGCTCCGCATCGCGACGCCCGACAAAGCAGTGAGAGCGACTTGGCGTTTTCCCTCCTGGACCTGAGCGCGATCCTGCTGGTACTCTCGGCGCTGTTCGGCTGGCTAAATCAGAAGTACAGCCCGCTGCCGCACACGATCGGCCTGCTGTTGATGAGTGTCGTGGTCTCCGGCATTCTGGTGCTGGTCGACGTCGCCGCGCCGTCGCATCACCTGTTCGCGCCCCTGACGAACGCGCTGCTCCAGATCGACTTCTCCTCGGTCGTCATGAACGGGATGCTCGGCTTTCTCCTGTTCGCCGGCTCGCTGCACGTCGACCTCAAGCAGCTCAGGCGCCGGGCTGTTCCGGTGATCACTCTGGCCCTGCTTGGTACGGGCATCTCGACCGTCGTGGTTGGCTTCGGCTTCTACGGCGCGTGCACGGCCATCGGCCTGCCGATCTCACTCGCCTGGTCGCTGGTGTTCGGCGCCCTCATCAGTCCCACCGATCCCGTGGCGGTTCTGAGCACGCTCAAGAACATCCGTGTCCCGCCGGACCTCGAGATCGAGATGCAGGGCGAGTCGCTCTTCAACGACGGCATCGGGATCGTCCTGTTCACCATTCTGCTTCGCTATGCCACGGGAGGTGGCGATGTCGGTGCTGCCGACATTGGCCGGTTGCTGCTGTTCGAAGCCGGGGGCGGAATTCTCCTGGGCCTTGTGGGCGGCTACATTGCCTACAGGGCCATGCACGCGATCGATGACTATGCGATCGAGGTTCTGCTGTCCTTGGCGCTCGTCACCTCCGTCTACGCGGTTGCCTTGCGGCTCCGTTGCAGCGCGCCGCTCGCGGTGGTCGCTGCCGGATTGCTGATCGGAGATCGCGGCCCGCGATACGCCATGAGCGAGCAGACCCAGCGTTATTTGTTCGGCCTGTGGACCCTGATCGACGAGATCCTGAATTCGGTCTCTTCCTGCTGATCGGCCTGGAGGTCCTTCTGCTCCGCTTCGGCACACTGGCGTTGCTGGGAGCCGCAACCGCGATCCCGATCGTGCTGCTAGGCCGGCTGACCGCCGTCAGCCTTCCGCTGCTGTTCCTGGCGCGGACCACCCTCGTCTCGGCCCACAACATCCCCTTCCTGACCTGGGCGGGTGTTCGAGGCGGAATCTCCGTAGCGCTCGCGCTGTCGCTTCCGGAAGGAGAGGCCAAGGCTCCCATTCTCGCAGCCACCTATGCGGTCGTCGTGTTCAGCGTGATCGTCCAAGGATCGACGCTCGGCCTCGTCGCCAAGCGGACGTTGTCGCTGTCGGGCAAGAAGGATTGACTGTAAGGGGGCGCTTCCCTGCTCCGTGCAATCTTCAGCGATGACCGAGCGGCCGGCCAGCCAGACGAGCAGTTCACACAACGACGGTATCGCTGTCGACACGTGGCGGCGCGGGCCACGCTGAAGCGTGTGACCCGCGCCAGATCGGCCTCGGATGAATGATCCGACTACTTGCTGCTCTGGCCGCTGCCGTTCTGCATGCTGCTGGAGCCGCCGCCCGAATGCGCCGCACCGCTGGCGCTGCCGGTGGTCTGGCTCTGCGGGCTGATCTCGCTGAACATGGTCAGCGAGTGCGGCCCGATCACCATCGTCACCGGATCGTTGTTGCTGTCCTTGGCGCTCACGATGAACGAACCCGGCACCACGTTGATGTCGGTGAAGCCCTGCTTCTGCAGCTTCTGCTTGATCTCCTGCGGAATCGGCTGCGACGCCGAATTGCTCGCCTGACTGTTCTGGGTTGCGGCATGAGAGCGGCTGCCCTGGGCGATTGCCGGAGCCTGAGACGCAGCGAGAACCAACAACGACGATGCGATGAGCCGTACAAGCATTCCATATCCTCCTGGATTGACTTGTGATGCAGACCTTGAACCGAAGCGGGTGACGAAGGTTCGACGCATTCAAAGGCGCTCCGTACGCTCTCGTACTCTGATTGCCGGCGTCCCTTCCGATCGCGCGTTTCTCACGTCCTTCGCGCTCTGACCGACTTGGCTGGCCTCGCCGGCAGCGTCCTCCAGATCGCGAGCACCGGAATGGCCGGCAGGGCCGATGGCGGAACCTTCCTGGAGAGGAACCATTGACAGGCGGCGGATCAACGCCCTCCGCCCGGCCTTGCTGACGCGTCATCGCCAGCGAGGGCCTCTGACACGCGCATCGAGGATCCATGACCGCACGTTTCCGCAAGATGCTCGACGATCTCGCAGAGACGTTCTGGCTGGTGCCGGCCCTGATCGTCCTGCTTGGTATCGGCATCGCGTTTCTGGTGATCGAGATCGACCGCGGCACCATCGTTCCTGACTGGCTGCGCAACGAGTGGCTCTACAATGGCGGCGCGACCGGCGCCCGCACCCTTCTCGGCGCCATCGCGTCCTCGACGATCGGCGTCGCCGGCACGGTGTTCTCGATCATGATCGCGGCGCTGTCGCTCGCAGCCGGGCAGATGGGGCCGCGGCTGCTGCGCAACTTCACGCGCGATCGCGGCAACCAGATCACGCTCGGCGTCTTCCTCGCCACCTTCTGCTACGCGCTCATCGTGCTGCGGAGCGTGCGCACTCCGGCGGAAGGCGCGTTCGTGCCGCACCTCGCGACCACGATCGGCATCGTGCTCGCCTTTCTCTCCGTCGCCACGCTCGTCTATTTCGTCGGTCACATGTCCGGACGGATCAATGTCGACACCGTCATCGGCCTGGTCAGCGACGACGTGCAGGCCATGATCCACTCGCTGACCCGCGAGGACAGCCAACCTGCGCCTCCGCCTGCGCGTTTCTGGCAGCATGCCGTTCCGATCGTCGACGCGCGTCAGGGCTATCTGGTCCAGTTGGACGAGAGCGGACTGGCGACGTGGGCGTGCGAGCACGACACCGCTATCCATCTCCTCGTGCGGCCGGGCGATTACGTTTTTCCCGGCGCGCCGATCGCGATGGCGACCAGGACGCGCGATGGACTCGAGGAAGCGATCCGCGATGCGACAGCGCTCGGCCCGCAGCAGGTCACCTCGGCCGATCTCCGCTTCGCGGTTCGGCAACTCGTCGAGGTCGCGGTCCGTGCGCTGTCGCCGGGGATCAACGATCCGCATACGGCGATCACCGTCCTCGACCGGCTCGGCGCGGCCCTGTGCGAGATGCAGCCGCTGCGATTGCAGACGGGCGTCTGGATCAAGGATGGAAAACCCGCGCTGGTCGTTCCTCATCTCCGTTACGCTGAACTGGTCGCCGCCATGTTCGACATGATCCGGCAAAACGCGGCGGATGCATCTCCGGTGATGATCCGCATGATCGAGGTGATGATCCAGGTCGCGAGCTGCGAGCGCGACCCGCATCGGATCGCGTGTGTCCGCAAGCACGCCGATCTCGTTCTCGCGGACGCCGAGCGATGCATCCGCAATCCCAGCGATCTCGACGCCGTTCGCAGCCATCATCGCGTCTTCACTGCGGTCTGCGAAGATGGCCCGCTGGGCCGCTTCCGGAGTTGATACATTCTGGGCCAGCTCTGCGCCGTGATCATCTGCGATCGACGTTGTTTGCGTGGTGCGCCCGACAGAATGCGTGCGGTCGCGGACAATGTTTGAGCAAACGCGAGCCCAACGGGCGGCGGCCAAGGGAACCAGCACGTCGAAAGAACATTCCTTCCCTGCTCGTTAAAATCGCCGCTGCCGCACAGGCAGGCCAGAAAGCTTGGAAGCGTCGACTTGACCTCATCTCACAGCCAACCGCTCGGTCCGATCATTGTCCTCGTTGCAGCCGCCGCGGGCGTGCTGCTCGGGCTCGACTACTACTTCACCCCTCTGACGGGAATCACCGGTGCGCCGGGCGTGCTGCTCGTCATCGGCTCCAGCCTGGCCCTCGTCCTCGACGCCTTCATCCTCTGGTTCGGCGGGCGCGGATGGCTGTTCGGGGTGTTCTGGGCGCTCGGACTGCTCGGCGCGCTCGGTACGATCGTCGCCGCCTGGTTTCTGCACGCGTGGTGGCTGGCGGCCGCGATCGTCTTCGTCTTCGCCGGATTGATCGTGACACTTGCCGGTCCCTCCCATCCCCGGAGGGCCGCCGCATGACAATACGCACACTCCTCCGGTCCGCCCCGGCTGCGGCGCTTGGCCTGGCGCTACTGGTCGCACTTCCAGCTTCCATCGCCCAGAACGACACGAACAAGCCGGGCGCGACCTCGGGGGGCATCCCCGGCCAGGAACAGCATGGGCCGTCGGGCCCAGGCGCCGAGCCGCCGCGCGGCAATGTGGTCGCCCCGTCGTCTGCCCCGGCCAGCAGTCCGTCGTCGACCACCGACGCCGCCGCGCAGCAGCCTTCCGGCACTCTGCCCCCGCCGAAACAGGTCCCGCTCGTCCCGGCGCAGGCCACCTGGAATACATTCCACGGCCAGCTCAACGCGCAGAAATATTCTCCGCTGACCCAGATCACGGCCGACAACGTCAAGTCGCTGGTGAAGGTGTGGGAGTATCACACCGGCGACATGTCGGACGGTTCGGGCGACCGGCCGACCAGCGTCTGGTCCGCCACGCCCATTTTCGCCAACGACACGCTCTACATCGGCACGCCGTTCTATCGCGTGATTGCGCTCGACCCCGGCACCGGCAAGGTCAAATGGACCTTCGATTCCAAGTCGACGCTGAAGGCGCTGACGCAGCCGGCGCTGAAGAACCGCGGCGTCGCCTATTGGCAGTCGCCAAATCCCGTCGCCGGCCAGCCTTGCCAGAAGATCGTCTATCTCGGCACCATGGACGCGCAGCTGTTCGCGATGGACGCCGACACCGGCAAGCTCTGCCAAGGTTTCGCGAACAAGGGCGTCCTCAACGTCGATCAGTGGAACGACGTCAACAACAAATATCCGCTGTCGCTGCTGCAGCCGCCGACGGTGGCCGGCAATCACGTGATCATGGGCTGGGCCGGCAAGGACTGGGCCTATGCCGAAGCCCCTCCCGGCACCGTGTTCTCCGTCGATCCGCAGACCGGCCAGCGGCAATGGTCGTTCGCCGCGCTGCCGCCTGAGATCGCGCCGCGCACCGGCACCGCCAATGTCTGGACCGGCATGTCGGTCGACGAGGGCCTCGGCCTGGTCTATCTCCCGGTGTCCAGCCCCTCGCCCAACTACTGGGGCGGCAACCGCACCGAGAAGATTCCGCTCGCCACCTCGACCACGGCGCTCAACCTCGAGACCGGCGAGGTCGTCTGGTCGCGGCAATGGGTGCACCATGACATCTGGGACTACGACATCAACTCCGCGCCGACCCTGATGGACATCACCGTCAACGGCCAGCAGATCCCGGCCTTGATGCAGGCCACCAAGATGGGCTTCCTGTTCGTCGTCGATCGCCGCACCGGCAAGGACGTCTGGCCGATCGAGGAGCGCAAGGTGCCCGGCGGCGACGGTTCGATCCAGGGCGAAGTCTACGCGCCGACGCAGCCCTTCCCGACCAGGCCGGCGCCGCTGCTCGACCAGTCCAAGAAGCCCCCCATCTGGTGGGTCGCCGACGCTCTCGGGCTCGGCCAATGCTCGCGGCTCTGGAAGAGCCTCGACTACGCCGGCATGTACTCGCCGCCGACGCACAACAACAATGGCGTGCTCGCCTATCCCGACTCGGCCGGCGGCGTGCAATGGGGCGGCGTGGCGTTCGATCCCCGCGGCAAGACCGCGATCGTCAACTTCTCGCACGTGGTGCAGTCGATCAAGCTCTACCCAAGGAAGGAATATGAGCAGCTCGCCGGCGGCTCCGGCAACGAGCAGGGCTTCTATCCGCAGGAGGGCGCGCCCTACGGCATGTCGCTCGACAATGCGTTGAACTGGCTCGGCATGCCCTGCTGGGCCCCGCCGTTCGGCGAGATCGCCGCCATCGACATGTCTACCGGCGACATCAAGTGGCGCCGCCCGATCGGCGCGTCCCAGAAATGGGGCTTCTACATGCCGGAGTCGATGGGCTCGGTGACGATCGGCGGCCCCGCGGTCACGGCCGGCGGCGTGATCTTCATCGGCGCCTCGATGGATGCCAAGGTCCGGGCCTATGCGCTGGCCGACGGCAAGGAGCTGTGGTCCGACATCGTCCAGGCCCCCGCGGTCGCCAATCCCGCCGTCTACGAATACAAGGGCCGCGAATACGTCGCCTTCATCGCCGGCGGCAACACGATCCTCAAGGACCAGGTCGGCGATCAGGTCGCGGTCTATGCGCTGCCGAAGTCGTAGCTGGCCGCAGTCGCGCCCGGGATCATCGCCGCACGGCTGGCGTTCGCCCGCGTCCATCGTCATCGCGCCTCCGCGCCAGCGATGGACGGGACGAGACGGCGCCAATCGCGGGATCCCTGGGCAGCGCACCGCCACATCTCTCCACGTCTCAAACAGCAGGCATGGCTGAGCCGCCTCGCGGCTGCATGCGCCCGAGCTTTGCGATCAATCGACCTCTTCGTCGGAAGAAGAGGCGCAGGGAAGACCGGGTATCGGCTGACACCCGCGGTCCGCGTGCAGCAGAAAGCACGCGGCAGAACCACAGGTACAGCCCAATATCCGGCCTTCCCCGCGCAACGGTTTGACGGTTTATAGGCGCTCTCCCCGGGGACCGGCTTTTTGCCCCCGTCGCCAGCGGATCATCATCACCACCGGCTTGGCATCAGCACCGGGATGCCAGGACCACACCACTTCGCCGTCGCCTCACTCCGTTCGTCGGCCCGGCTGCGACACCAGGCTGCAGAGCAACGCGCCCGCCGCTTCCCCTGCTCGACGCTCGTGACGATCGCGAAACGTCCCTCTTCAGCGAGCCGGGATGCGCGGAAATGTGCAGCTGATTTGCCCGACGGCGCAAGTGATGAGTCCGCGACAAACTGGCACGACGGGCAGTTGGCGCATGCTGGGCATGCAAGGATTGCCCGTCGGGCAGATGGTTAGTCTAACGAGACGGAATGCCCGTGCGTGGCTTTCGCCGTCGCTGCGTCGGGCCAACGTGGTCATTCGCACCGATTAGAGCCAACGAGTTTCGCACACTGCCATCGTAACCACGACGCCTAACTTCGGGCCTGGCTCCGCAAGCGTTCGACGGCGGCCTTAATCGCAGCGTCCTCGGGCTGAACATTACCCCATTCCGTCCAAAAATCGCGTGTAGCGCTATCTGGCCTTATCTTGGGGATATCGAGCTTGATGCGCGTAGGCAGAAGCACCGCATCTCCCAACAACAGCGCCTCCCCAGTATCCAGCAGCGGCAAAATGCTCGTCAGACCAGCTAACGAGTCGGGCATAAGCCGCTTTATTACACCCTGATCCGTCTCGTTGGTCAGCCGTAACGCCAAAAAATTATTACATTGACTCAAGATGGTTCGACTAACGTCAGAAGGCCGCTGACTGACGACCAGCAGCGAAAATCCATACTTTCTACCTTCCTTTGCAATTCTTTCAAAAGAGCCGAGCGCTTGGCGCTGAACAGCATCCGCATCATCTCGAACCGGAAGATACAGATGGGCTTCGTCACACAGCAGCGTTATTGGCGTCCGGCTTTTCGGACTCATCCAAAACTGCACATCATAAAGCAGACGAGAAAGAGTGCCCGTGACGACGGGAAGCACATCTGCCGGAACTTCCGAAAAGTCTATGACTTTAATTCCGGAACCGCCATCTGAGCCTAATAGCCTCAGCACCTGCCCTGCAAGCCAATCATAAGACATCGACGATCTGGGCGGAGAAAACATAAACCCGTATCGTCGATCATCGAGCTTCGCTTCAAGCCGAGATAAGAATCTTGTTAGCTTATCTTCCCACTCACCCTTTACAGGCGCCCCCTTTGATCCGACACCTTTTGTCGTGTTGTCGCTATCAAGACGCTTCACCAACTCTCGCACATCGTAAGGAATCGGGGAGTCCACGGTGAACGTCTTCTTTACGGCTTCGCGCTTCTCGAGATCGAGCGTTGCTCCTTTCAAATTTCGCACATGCAATGTGAATCGCGATGCTTGATTTGGAGCGTTTTGGTCACTTCGATCAAGTATCATCGATAGCATTTCATCGCGGTTTAATAGCCAATACGGAAGAAAGAGAACATTACTATCTGGATTATCAAGATCGCCAGGACCGGCTATGCGAAACCGCTGCGCAAATCCACCATTGGCCTCGTCAGCCAAAGGGGCATATTCGCCGTGCATATCGAACACGATGATATTTGGATACTTAAGCTTTGCGGCACGCTCTAGGATAAGGGCCACTGCCCAACTCTTTCCGGAGCCGGTGCTCCCCAATATTGCAGCGTGACGCTGAAAAAACTTGTCGCCGCTAGCGATCGCATCAGCCGACCGATCTGCAACGAACGAGCCGAGCTTGAGGCGCTCATCCGGAGTAAAGCCCGCCCCCAATATACCCATAAACCTCTGGAGGTTACTACCAGAGACGACGTAGGCCTCTCGATCAATCTGCGGAAAGCTGTCAGCACCTCTCTTGAAAGTGTTGGATTTTGCCCCTTCCACCGTCCGGAACGTCCCTATGAGTATCGCATGCACCAAATCAGTCGGAACCGATACCAGCAATGCGCTATCGTCGTCGGCACTTAAATCAGGAAGCTCATTCTGTATGCTCCGAGTTACACGCTCAGTGATGGCAATAAGGTACTCGCGCTCAGTCGAGCCACGAATCGCAATTAGCTGGCCAATACCTATTCGAGTAAGAAGAACGGAATTGGTTACTGTCAGCGCGACCCGACTCGTATCCACCGAAGCAACTCGGCCAAGCTTTTCGTCATCAGAGAACTGAAGAGCAGCATCAGTCATGGCTCAAGCACCTTCGATATTAACACACCTAAGTCCCACAACGCCAAGTCTGGCACGAACTCTTCCATCTTATTGACGAACAGTAGCGAGCCTTCCTTGCCATCAGCGGCGACTGCATGCTGGACAGCGATTACGTTGGCATTTTCTCGCGCAAGCTTTAACGCGTTTTCCGAGAGCGAGTGCGTCAAGAGCAGAGTTGGAATACCGCTTCTGATTCTCGGGGTAAGGTGGGTTTCAAGATGATCATCGTTGAAACCGTATCCGATAATCAAGAAGCGGCTTGCTTTGTCGATTGCACTATTTGCACGTTCCCGATGGCGATCGAACGGGCTTTCGTACCCGTTCCTAAATTTGTTCAATCCAGGCGTAATAATAAGCCTCGGAAGGGGCAACTCCCCAGCATAGCTGACTGGCTTACCCTCTCGATAATACCAATCCAAACTTCCGTGCGGCTTGAAAACGTTCACTCGCTCTCTAAACCGATAATGGACTCGGCCCTTAGTTAGGGTAACGTCACGACAAAAACTGAGACGGCTTTCTTTTTCGTTCAAGTGCCCGGCGAATTGTCCAACAAAAAGCGTATCAACTCCCAGACCCGCTTCTTCGGAAGCTACTTCAATTAAGCGATCATAGTTTGTCGTCACGACCGGAATGCCAGCTGTTGGCTTTAGGAGATGGGCTAAGAGTCGCGTAAATCGGAGGGTTCGTTTTTTCTGGAATACCTCGGTCACAATTTCCCGCTCTCGCTGAGCGATCAACTCTGCCGTCTTAGACACGATTGCCGCCTCAAGAGTAGCACTGGGCGGCTTGGCCAGGAGCGCAGCTTCGAGACCCAATTGCGCAATCATCGGCGACAATTGGGCCCAAAGCTCCTTATCATCGTCGGAAATTACGGCCTCGATGGTTGACTGCAAATGAGCGGCTAGCGCTCCCATCCCTGGGAGTCCTTCCGCGCACGACAGGCCCGATCCCACGACGGTGACGAGACCATCGGTGAAATGACGCTGAAGCAAGAGCTTTAAATCGTCCAGCTGCAAGTAAGTCTCAACTTGGGCAATATGGACCAGTAGGGTCGCTGGAACCTAAATCTTCTCGAATGCAATTCAAGGTAGATGTCGGACAAATTGTGAGCAAAACCTGCGGTGATAGTCCGTCCCAGCGTTCGCCTCGTTGAAGAGGTGCCGAGGTACGTCATCTCGAAGGCATAGAATCCGTCGAGGTGACGACGCGCAGGCGACGACGTAATCGAAAGTGCGGGCGTCGCCCAGGCGCCGACTGTGCTGACGAGGAGCAGCGCATCTCGTCCTAGCAGATAACAGGCGGGGCCCTCAGATCAGCACCTTGAACGAGGCCATGAACTTCCGGTCGGCCGCATCCCAGCCCTCCAGCGGTTTGCGCTTCATGACCTGCACGAGGAAGGTGTGTGGCCCGGAGACCGTCGTCAGGCCGCCTCCCCACACCTTGTCACTACCGAAGGTGAAGCGCTTGGCGGGGAGCATGGCGCCGCTCGCCGATTTGAACTCGGTCTTGTCGATCGAGAGGAATTCGCCCGAGATGCGCTCCACCAGTCCGTCGAGCATGGACTGCATCATCAGGGCCGGCTTGCCTTGGATCGGCCAGGACGCATGGAAAACGGCGAAGGCCTTGTTTCCGTCCTTGGCCAAGAACGTCGTCGAGGAAAGTCCCAGCAGGCCGCTCGACTTTTCCTCCGGTGGCGTCGGAAACTCGACCGAGAAGAAATGCTCGGCCGGGGCGAACGCCTGGCCAGCGAAGGCCGGGGCCGGGACGACGGCGCCGCTGAGGATGGTCAACAGATGGCGTCGCGATATCCCGCTCATGACGGCCCACCTACTCCCACTCAATCGTCCCGGGCGGCTTGCTGGTCACGTCGTACACTACCCTGTTCACGCCCTTCACCTCGTTGATAATGCGCGTGGCCGTGTTGCCCAGGAACTTCATGTCGAAGGGATAGAAGTCGGCGGTCATGCCGTCGGTGGAGGTGACTGCGCGCAGGCCTACGACGTAGTCATAGGTGCGGCCGTCGCCCATGACGCCGACGGTCTTGACGGGGAGCAGCACGGCAAAAGCCTGCCAGATGGTGTCGTAGAGGCCGGCCTTGCGGATCTCGTCGATGTAGATGGCGTCGGCCTTGCGCAGGATGTCGAGCTTGTCGACCGTGATCTCGCCGGGGCAGCGGATGGCCAGCCCAGGGCCCGGGAACGGGTGGCGGCCGACGAACACGTCGGGCAGGCCGAGCTCGCGGCCGAGCACGCGGACCTCGTCCTTGAACAATTCGCGTAAGGGTTCGACCAGCTTCATGTTCATGCGCTCAGGCAGGCCGCCGACATTGTGGTGCGACTTGATCGTCACCGAGGGGCCGCCGGTGAAGGAGACGCTCTCGATCACGTCGGGATAGAGCGTGCCCTGCGCCAGGAAATCGGCGCCGCCGATCTTCTTGGCCTCGGCCTCGAACACGTCGATGAAGAGCTTGCCAATGGTCTTGCGCTTCTGCTCGGGGTCGGTGACCCCTGCGAGCTCGCCGAGGAAGAGTTGTGAGGCGTCCACATGCACCAGCGGGATGTTGTAGTGGTGCCGGAACAGGTCGACGACGGTCTCGGCCTCGTTCAGGCGCAGCAGGCCGTGATCGACGAACACGCAGGTGAGCTGGTCGCCGATCGCCTCGTGGATCAGCACCGCCGCGACGGCGGAATCGACGCCGCCGGAGAGGCCGCAGATCACCTTGCCCTTGCCGACCTGCGCGCGGATCTTCTTGATCTCCTCCTCGCGGAAGGCGTGCATGGTCCAGTCGCCGCCGAGGCCGGCGATGTTGCGGACGAAGTTGCGGATCAGCTTGGCGCCGTCCGGCGTGTGCACCACTTCGGGGTGGAACATCAGGCCGTAATATTTGCGCGTCTCGTCCTGGATCACGGCGAAGGGCGCGTTGGGCGAGACGCCGGCGACCGAGAAGCCCGGCGGCATCTGGGTGATGCGGTCGCCATGGCTCATCCACACCTGGTGCTGCTCGCCCGGCTGCCAGACGCCGTCGAACAGCAGGCTCGAGGTCTTCACCTCGACGTCGGCGCGGCCGAACTCGCGGTGGTGGCCGCCTTCGACGGTGCCGCCGAGCTGGGCGGCCATCGTCATCTGGCCGTAGCAGATGCCCATCACCGGGACGCCGGACTCGAAGATCAGCTGCGGGGCGCGCGGCGAGCCCTCTTCGTGGACGGATTCGGGGCCGCCGGAGAGGATCACGGCCTTCGGGTTCATCTGCCGGAAGGCGGCCTCCGCCTTCTGGAACGGCACGATCTCGCAATACACGCCGTCCTCGCGCACCCGGCGCGCGATCAGCTGCGTGACCTGGCTGCCGAAATCGACGATCAGGATCTTGTCGTGGAGCGCGGCCACAGAGGTGTCGGCGGCGGCGGCGGTCGGGGTGTTGTTGGCTGGGGCTGTCATGGCAAGGAATTACGCCGAGAGCCGGAGTCTCGCAACCCTTGCAAGCGGGCGATTCACCGGCGCGTGCCGCGCCCACCGCTGTCGTCCCGGCCAAGCGGGCTGGGGCAATGCGCAGCATTGCGCCGGGCCGCGCCGAGCCGGGACCCATAACCACAGGATGCGGCGCTCGGGCACGCTGGCCGCTCCATCTCGCGCCTCATAACGGCCGCGGAGTATGGGTCCCGGGTCGGCGCCCCACGCGCTGCGCGCGCAGGGCTTGCCCGGGACGACAGCGGAGGGTGTTTGCGGCAGCTAGGCCTTTTTCAGCACCGACACGAAGAACCCGTCCGTCCCCGTCCGGCGGGGGGTCATAAGCCAGCCTTCCGGGGTCTGCAGGGCAGCCTCGGCGAAGGCTTCGGCCTTGTCCCAGAGGACGGTCGCGGTCTGATCCGGGGGCTGGATGGTGAACTCCGGATGGCGCGCCACGAACGCCCGGACCTGGTCACCGTTCTCCGGCTGGAGCACCGAGCAGGTGATGTAGGCGATGCGGCCGCCGGGCTTGACCAGGGCGGCTGCCCGATCAAGCACTTCGGCCTGGTCCTTGAGACGGATCTCGAGCGCGCCGGGCCGCATGCGCCATTTGGCGTCGGGGTTGCGGCGCCAGGTGCCGGTGCCCGTGCAGGGGGCGTCGATGACGACGAGGTCGGCGGAGGCCTTGATGTCGGCGAGCGGATCGGCGTCGCCCTTCGGGGTCCGCACATCGGCATTGTGGACGCCGGCGCGCGAGAGGCGCTCGTGGATGGGCGCGAGCTGGCGCTTGTCGGCGTCGGTGGCAATCAGGCGGCCCTTGCCGGCCATCATCGCGGCCAGCGCCAGGGTCTTGCCGCCGGCGCCGGCGCAGAGGTCGATGACCTGCTCGCCGGGCTTGGCCGCGGTGAAGAGTGCTGCGAGCTGCGAGCCCTCGTCCTGGACCTCGATGCCGCCCTTGATGAAATCCTCCTCGGCATGGATGCCGGGATTGCGCGCGTCGGCGCCCAGCGCGATGCGCAGGCCGAGCGGCGACCATGGCGTCGGCGTCGCGCCGAGATGCTTGAGCGAAGCCTCCACCTTCTCGCGCTTGGCCTTCAGCGTGTTGACGCGCAGGTCGAGCGGCGCGCGGCTGGCCATCGCCATGGCCTCAGCCACGCGGACGTCGCCGAACACGGCGGCGAGATACGGGTCGAGCCAGTCGGGATAGTCGCCGGCGACCGGCGGCGGCGCGCCGTCGGTGGTGCGCGAGGCCAGCGCGCCCTCCTCTCTCGCGGTCAGCGGCGGCGGCGCGAAACGGCTGCCGTCGCACATCGCGGCGATGGTCGCGACATCCAGGCCGCGTTCGAGCTTGAGCATGCCGAGCACCCGCGCACGCGCGGTATCATCCTCCATCACATAGGCGCTGGAGGCGCGGCGGCGCAGCACGTCCCAGACCAGGCCGGCGATGGCGGCGCGGTCGCCGGAACCGGCGAAGCGGTGGCTGGTGCCCCAGTCCTTCAGCGCCTTGGCCGCCGGCGCCCGCTGGGCCTCGATGGACTCGATGATGTCGATGGCGGCGGACAGCCGGGCGGCAGGGGTCATTGCAAATCCAGAGCTAGAGCAGAAGCAGAATCTTGAGGGCGAAATACAGCCACATCGCCAGCAGCACCAGCGCCGAGGCGAGCCAGGCCAGCCCGCGCTGCCGGCTGTCCTTGGCGCCGCTGACGAGGCCGGCATTGGCGAAACGGGCGACCACGAACACCCAGGACAGCAGCACGATGACCAGATCGGCATGGCGCAGCGGCAGCGCTATCGCAATCAGCGCGTAGAACAAGGTCGGCAGGCCGAACTCGTCAGCGGCATCAGAGGCTTGCGCCCGGGCGTTGTTCCAAAACAGCAGCGCGAAAGTGAGCCCGATCTGCGCGAAGACAGGCAGCAGCACCATGGTCAGCGACATCGAAAGATCCCCCTCGAGAAAATCAAAGGCCCGGCGCGACGCCGGGCCCTCGTGATTGAACCGGTTCCCTCAGGACTCCCGACAACCGTCTGTGGTTCCCGTATTTTTGCGGTCGTGCTGAATTTTCACTTGAGGTGTGGCATCACACCTTGTCCGGCCCGACCCGCACCAGCTGCTTGCCGAAATTGGCGCCCTTCAACAAGCCCATGAACGCCGTGGGCGCGTTCTCCAGGCCCTCGGTGACGAACTCCTTGTACTTGACCTTGCCATCGCGGACCCAGCCGGACATGTCGCGCAGGAAGTCGCCATGGCGGCTGGCGAAGTCGGAGACGATGAAGCCGCGGATCAGGAGCCGCTTGGTCAGCACGTTGCGCATCAGCGCGCCGGCCCATTTCGGCGCCGCCGACTGGGTGTCGTTGTAATGCGCGATCAGGCCGCAGACGGGCATGCGGGCGAAGGCGTTGAACAGCGGGAACACCGCCTCGAACACCGGGCCGCCGACATTCTCGAAATAGACGTCGATGCCCTTGGGACACGCCTCTTTCAGCTTCGCCGCGAGGTCGGGGTCGCGATGGTCGAGGCAGTCGTCGAAGCCAAACTCGGAACGGACGTAGTCGCATTTGTCCTTGCCGCCGGCGATGCCGATGGCGCGGGCGCCCTTGATCCTGGCGATCTGGCCGACCGCCGAGCCGACCGCGCCGGAGGCGGCGGCGACCACCACGGTCTCGCCTTCCTTCGGTTGGCCGATGTCGAGCAGGCCGGTGTAGGCGGTCATGCCGGGCATGCCGAGCACGCCGACGGCGGTCGAGATCGGCGCCAGCTTGGGGTCGACCTTGGCGAGACCCTTGCCGTCGGAGATCGCGTGCGTCTGCCAGCCGGCGCGCGCCAGCACGATGTCGCCGGCTTTGAAGCCCGGATTGTTGGAGGCCACCACCTCGCACACGGTGCCGGCCTCCATGACGCCGCCGACCGGCACCGGCTGGGCATAGGACGGCCCGTCGCTCATGCGGCCGCGCATATAGGGATCGAGCGACAGCCAGATCGTGCGCAGCAGCACCTCGCCGGCGCCGGGCGTCGGGATGGCGTAGTCCTCGAGGCGGAAATCGCTGGGCTTGGGCTCGCCGACGGGCCGGGCGGCGAGAACGATGCGCTTGGCTTGGGACATGATGTTTCCTCTTCTTCGTTGGTTGTGATCGGCAGATTTGGGCCTCATGGTTCGAGACGCGCCGCAAGAGCGGCGCTCCTCACCATGAGGTTTTGGCACCGAGACCGGTGCTGCACATTGACCATGAGCAGCGTGTTCATGGAGAGGGTTGAGAGCGTCTCCGCAGAAAAAGTCCTCGTCCTGAGGAGCGCGCCCAGTTGGGCGCGCGTCTCGAAGGACGGCCGCGAGCTCAATTACGCCCCGCCCGGATAGTTCGGGCTTTCGCGCGTGATCGTCACGTCGTGGACGTGGCTTTCGCGCAGGCCGGCGCCGGTGATGCGGACGAACTCGGCCTTGCCGTGGAAGTCGGCCAGATCCTTGGCGCCGACATAGCCCATGGCGGCGCGCAGGCCGCCGGCGAGCTGGTGCATGACGTTGCCGACCGGGCCCTTGTACGGCACCTGGCCCTCGATGCCCTCCGGCACGAGCTTGAGCGTGTCCTTGATGTCCTGCTGGAAGTAGCGGTCGGCCGAGCCGCGCGCCATCGCGCCGACCGAGCCCATGCCGCGATAGGCCTTGTAGGAGCGGCCCTGCCACAGGAACACTTCGCCGGGGGTCTCGTCGGTGCCCGCGAGCAGCGAGCCGACCATGGCCACGTCGGCGCCGGCGGCGAGCGCCTTGGCGAGATCGCCGGAGAACTTGATGCCGCCATCGGCGATCACGGGCACGTCGGCCTTCTTGGCCGCCTCGACCGCATCCATGATCGCGGTGAGCTGCGGCACGCCGACGCCGGCGACGATGCGCGTGGTGCAGATCGAGCCCGGGCCGATGCCGACCTTGACGGCGTCGGCGCCGGCATCGATCAGCGCCTGCGCGCCGTCGCGGGTGGCGATGTTGCCGGCGATCACCTGCACGGCGTTGGAGATCCGCTTGATGCGGTTGACCGCCTCGAGCACGCGCGCGGAATGGCCATGCGCGGTGTCGACTACGATGAGATCGACGCCGGCCTCGATCAGCTTCTCGGTGCGCTCGAAGCCGCCCTCGCCCACGGTGGTCGCCGCCGCTACGCGCAGCCGGCCCTGGCCGTCCTTGCAAGCGAGCGGATGCGCGACCGCCTTCTCCATGTCCTTGACCGTGATCAGGCCGACGCAGCGATACTGATCGTCGACGACGAGCAGCTTCTCGATGCGGTGCTTGTGCAGGATCTTCTTGGCCTCGTCCTGGCCGACGCCCTCGCGCACGGTGACGAGGTTCTCATGCGTCATCAGCTCGGAGATCTTCTGCCGCGGATCGGTGGCGAAACGGACGTCGCGGTTGGTCAGGATGCCGACCAGCTTGCCGGGGATGCCCTTACCGCTGCCGGTCACCACGGGAATGCCGGAGAAGCCGTAATCCTTCATCAGCGCCAGGGCGTCGGCAAGCGTCGCATCAGGGGAGATGGTCAGCGGATTGACCACCATGCCGGATTCGAACTTCTTGACCTGGCGCACCTGGGCGGCCTGGCCCTCGGGATCGAAATTGCGGTGGATGACCCCGACACCGCCGGCCTGCGCCATCGCGATCGCCATGCGCGCTTCGGTGACGGTATCCATGGCGGACGCCATGATCGGAATGTTCAGCGGGATCTCGCGCGTCACGCGCGAGCGGATGTCGACCTCGGAGGGAAGCACATCGGACAGGCCCGGCTTCAAGAGCACGTCGTCGAAGGTGAAGGCTTCGCGAAGTGTCTGCACGGTGGCCATCGTCAACTCCTTGTTCTGCGGCGGATAGCGCCGCGATGGTGCTACGGATGAGCGGCGCCGCCGTCGAGACCATGCCTCGCCGTCGAATCGGAGCCCATCGGAGGGGGTTGACGCGGGTCGATAGCATGGGCCTGTGACGAATCAAAGGGCCCTCGCAAGCTCATCCCGCGATTGCGAAGGACGGCCGGCGAGAGCCCATCTTTGACGCCGCGCGCGCAACAAAAGATCGCGCTGACGGCGATTCAGATGCCAAAATTCCGCGCCGGGCCTCCGCCTAGCGCCAGGCACCTGGCGGCGGTCCATACCGCCGGATCGCATCCACCACCTCGCGGTGCCGCCGGTCCTCGCGCCGCATGTGCACGGCGATCAGGGCGTGGGCCGAGGGCACCAGCAGCAGGATGTGGAACACCAGGCCGAGGACCAGGCAGACCACGCACAGCACCAGATTGAAGATCGCGGCAAACGGCTGGCCGTTGAACAGCAGGCCCAGCGGCGGCACCAACGCAGCAAGCAGGTAGATCATCGGCACATCTCCCTTGCGGACGCGACAGCGTCACGCTGGATTTAGGGGGCCATGCTGCCCACGCAATGGCCTCGTTGGTCGCAGGGTGTTAAAGCCGCGCGGCCCGCCCTGCCCCTCGCTCCCGAATCCCCCCGCTGATGAACAAGCAACGAATCATTCCGCTGATCGTCGCCACCGCCCTGTTCATGGAGAACATGGATTCCACGGTCATCGCGACCTCGCTGCCGGCGATCGCGGCCGACATCGGCACCAGCCCGCTGACCCTGAAGCTCGCCATCACCTCATACCTGCTGTCGCTGGCGGTATTCATCCCGGCGAGCGGCTGGACCGCCGACCGCTTCGGCGCGCGGCGCGTTTTCGCCAGCGCGGTTGCGGTGTTCATGATCGGCTCGATCGGCTGCGCGCTCGCCAACTCGGTCGAGAACTTTGTGTTCGCGCGCATCCTGCAGGGTATGGGCGGCGCGATGATGACGCCGGTCGGCCGGCTCGTGCTGCTGCGCTCGGTCGACAAGAGCGCGCTGGTCGGCGCGATGGCCTGGGTCACGATCCCCGCGCTGATTGGTCCCGTCATCGGGCCGCCGGTCGGCGGCTTCATCACCACCTATTTCTCCTGGCACTGGATCTTCCTGATCAACATCCCGATCGGCATCGTCGGGATCGTCATGGCGCTGCGCTTCATCGATCCGATCAAGAGCGACAATCCCGAGCCATTCGATCTCTACGGCATGGTGCTCGCCGGCATCGGCCTCGCCGGCATCGCCTTCGGGCTGTCGGTCGCCGGCCTCAATCTGCTGCCATGGTCGGTGGTCGGCAGCCTGGTGGCGATCGGCGCGATCTCGATGACGCTGTATGTCCGCCATTCCTGGCGGACCAATTCGCCGGTGCTCGACTTCTCGCTGCTGCGGCTGCCGACGCTGCGCGCCTCGATCATCGGCGGCTTCATGTTCCGGCTCGGCATCGGCGCGCTGCCGTTCCTGCTGCCGCTCTTGATGCAGATCGGCTTCGGGCTGTCGCCGTTCCAGTCCGGTCTCGTCACCTTCGGCTCCTCGGCCGGCGCCATGGGCATGAAGGCGCTGGCCGCGCGCATCATCCGCACCTTCGGCTTCCGCTATCTGATGACGGTCAACGCGGTCGTCAGCTCGGTCTTCCTCGCCGCCTGCGCGCTGTTCACGCCGGCGACGCCGCTGCTCTTGATCCTGATCATTCTCGTCGTCGGCGGCTTCTTCCGCTCGCTGCAGTTCACCGCCATCAACACGGTGGCCTATGCCGAGGTCGAGACCGCGCAAATGAGCCGAGCGACCACGCTCACCAGCGTCAACCAGCAGCTCGCGATCTCGGCGGGTGTCGCGGTCGGCGCGTTCTCGGTGGAGACCACGATGTGGGCGCACGGGGCAAGCCAGATCACCGCCACCTCGTTCGCACCGGCGTTCATCGTCGTCGCCATCACCTCGGCGCTGTCGTCGATCTTCTTCTGGCAGATGCCGGATGATGCCGGCAGCGAGATCTCGGGCCGCAAGGTCGACGCGATCGCGAGCCGCAAGGGCGCCGAGAAGACCGCGGAGAAGGCCGCGACCAAGTCGGCGAGCGAGACCACGCAGGACGCGCGGGATCAGCGGCTCGGCTGATTCCTCCCGCCTGCGGCTCAAGGCCGCCGCGCGCCGGACGTCCAGTAGTCGGCGAGGCGATCGGCCCACATCCGCGCGTGCATCTCCGTGCCGGCATGGCTCATGTGGCAGCCGTCGTGGCGCAGCTTGAGCCCGATCTGGTCGGTGTCCGGACCCGGATGGACACCGAGCGCGGGGTTCGGCACGGCGGCCTGCGCCGAGCGGATGATCTCGTCGGCAATGCTGCCGCAGAGCGTCGCCGTCGCCACGAAGATCGGTGCGGTCACGTCGGCCGCGCGCAGCCCGGCGACGATCTCGAGATAGTTCCGCAAGTACGACAGCCGGCCCGCTTCCATCATCTGAGCGGTGACTTGCAGGCGCGTGCCGTCCTCCGCGCCATGGGTCGAGAACGCGAAGGCGTTGTGCTCGCCCTGATGCCAGAGCACGGCGCTCGGCTCGAGCCCGACGTCGCGCAGGCCGGCAAGGGTCGCGAGCAGCACCTCGAAATATTTGCCGCCGCGGGCGCGCCACTCCTCCAGATAGGTGCCGCCGATGGCGACGGGTGCGATCACGACCGTCTTCGCAAGCCCGCGATCGATCAGTTCGTCCGCAAGCCGCGTGGCGACGTTCTCGCCGTCCCCCGTCGTTCCCAGCAAGGGATTGCGCGCAACGTAGCAACGGCCGTCGAAGCGGTCGAAATTGTAGAACCGGCGATGCGGCTGATAGAGCGTCCCACTCCGATCGGGAGCGCCGGTGTTGGCGATGTTCGACTGCCCCGCGGTCAGCAGCACCACAAGCCCGTCGCGCGGAATGGCGTCACAGGGAACCGGCGTGGCCTTGGCGCGCGCCTGCTCATTGTCCGGCAGGAGGCAGCGCGAAACGCTTCCGCCCGCGATGAAATCCGCGTCCGAGCCGTACAGCGCATGCGCCAGATTGCGTCCCTTCAGCAGGCCCTGCACCGCGAGGTCGCCACTTGCGCCGTCGATCCGGCGATCGATGTCGTCGAAGACGGCGCCGCGCGTACGCACCTGCTCCACCAGCGCCAGAAAGTGCGGTCGTGTCGAGATCGCCCCGACCATGCAGGAAACACAATTGCCGTCACGTGACTTGGCCGAGGTAGTCGGCAGGCAGACATCGCGCGCCGGCAGCACCTCCGCGGCGCCAGCCGTGACGCCGAGCAACGCCAGCCAGGCTCCGACACATGCGGCGATCGATATACGTCGTGTCATGCTTCGATCACTTCTTCCTGGCCATCACCGGACGCCCGTCTTCGCGGGGTGCATCGCGCGCCGGCTTTTCCATTATAGTCCGCCACCATGAAGGAGAGCCGAATCGACGCGCGGCCGCTCGCCGCCCTGGCGATGGACTGTTGGCCAACAACGCTTCTGCTGGTGGCAACGGCCCTGGCCGTCCCGGCGCTGGGCGGACTGGTCAGACCGGCCTTCGTCCTCGGCTGCGCCGTCGCCGGGTGGTTTGCGTGGCGCCGCAGCGCCGCGGCTCACATGCAGTCGGCGATCGTGATGTTCGCCTTCGCCCCGTTCGTGCGTCGCCTGGTCGACGTCTCCGCAGGCTTCGACCCCTCGGGCATCATGCTGAGCGGTCCCCTGCTGTTCATTCTCGCGCCTCTCCCGAGCCTGATCCTGTCGCCTGCGGACAAGGCCGCGCCAGGCAATCCGTGGCTGGTGCCGCCGCTCATCATCCTGGCCTGCATCGTCTATGGCGGCGCGCTGTCGATGTTCCAGAACGACTGGTTCAACGCCGCCAATGGCGGCATGAAATGGGCGGCGCCGGTGCTCTATGCGATCGCCCTGCAGCAGCAGGCACGATCCGACGGCGTCCTGATCGATGCGATCACGCGCGTGTTCATGCTGGTGCTGCCGCTCACCGGCCTCTACGGCATCTGGCAATATGTCGATCCGCAGGACTGGGACCGGTTCTGGATGGTGAATGCCAGCATCACCTCGGCCGGGTATCCGCTGCCCTACATGGTGCGCGTGTTCAGCACCATGAATGGGCCCGCCAGCTACGCGACCTTCACGGCGACGGGCCTGCTGCTGGTCGGCTTCCTGCGGCCGGGATGGCTTTCGATGGTCGCGATGGCACCGGCGGCGCTCGGCCTGTTGCTGTCGCTCTATCGCACCAGCTGGATCACGCTCGCCGTGGGCGTCCTGTTCTGCCTGGCCTTCCCCGCGACGCGAAAGCGCTCGGCGTCGCTCACGCTCGGACTGCTCGCCGCGGTGGTCGTCACCGTCCTGTTCACGCCATTCGCGGAGGTCATCACCTCCCGTCTGGAGTCGCTCGGCAGCGTGTCGCAGGACAGCAGCGGCAGCGAGCGGCTCGAGGAGTTCGTGACGCTCTGGAATGCACCGAACAGCATGGTGCTGGGATCGGGCTTCACCATCACCGACGTCGGCGTCGCCGGGACGATGCCGATCGACGGGCAGATCATTGCCAGCTGGGTGACGATGGGCATTCCGGTCGGACTGATCTGCCTCGCGGCCTATGTCTGGGTCGGTCTCACCGCCACCGGCGCCGCCTGGCGGATGCCGACGCGTGAGGGCGTCGTTCTCGGTGCACTCGCCATCAGCGCGCTGTTTATCCAGCTGCCGCTGACCAGCATCTCCTCGGGCGAGGTCTCCGCGCTGTTCTGGATGCTGGTCGCGATGGCCTGTCCGATCGAGCAGACCGCCAGCCAGACGCAGCACGCCGCTGGTCCGCAACGGCATCACACCGGCGCCTGATCGGAGGTGGCGACACGCGGCGCAATCGCCTGAGGTTGCGGCTTGCGCCTGGCGGGGGCTGCAAGTCCAAAGACCGTGAGCAGGTGCAGCCGCCGCAAAGCGGCATGCGCGATGAGGGGACACACGACGCCGGCCGCGGTCCCGGCCAGCAGATAGACCCAGGGCCACGATGGGATGTGCGCCTTGAGCATGATGATACGCATGCCCGAGCCGGCGAGGATGTGCAGCACATAGATCGTCATGGAGGCAATGCCGACGGCGGCAAGCCAGCGGTGATGCGCGGGGTCGAGCAGCCGGCACAGCACCACCATGCCGGCGATCCCGAGCACGCAGGCGGGCAGAGAGGCGAGCCCGTTGGCGTCCATGCCGGACAGCTGACCGCCGAGAACCACCGCGGCCGCAAACGCTGCAACGATCGCCATCAGCAAGGACCAGCCCTGCGGGCGCCATTCCGCGACGAGGCGGGCGCCGTACAGGCCTGCGACATAGAACGGCAGATGATGCAAGGTCAGTGCGAGATCCGGCCGGACCGGAAGCATCAGAAACACCGCGAAGCCGGCCACTGCAAGTGAGATCAGCACCGTCCGCGAGGGAACGAGCACCGCAATCAGGTGGCAGATCATCAGCGCGTAGAGAAACCAGAATTGCGCGATCGGACGATACCAGATCGCGGCGAGATCGCTCGGCTGGATCGGAATGTTGGCATCCCGCGCCAACAGCATCGTCGTCCCGCCCTGCAGCAACGACCACAGCAAATAGGGATAGGCGATGGTCCAGAGCTTTGCTTCCAGGAACGGTCGCGCGCCGTGACGCAGACTGTGCTGCACGTTCAAGCCGGCCAGGAAAAAGAACAGCGGCATGTGGAACGTGTAGAGCGTGTAGTCCATCCAGCGCGCAAGCGCCTCATCCGGGAAGATTCCCGGGCGCACCAGGCCGCCCAGCACGTGACCGACCACCACCAGGATCACGCCGAGACCGCGCGCATAGTCGATCCACACCATGCGCGTGGTTTCGGCCGACGCCCTCTGCGTTCCAGCATCCATGCCCGACATGCCCTGCCCTGTCGCGCAGTCGCGTCCGGTCCATGATCCCTGCGACGCCCGCGCGGCGTTCCGCCAAGTCATATCGCACGGGGCTTTGCAGTGCCGTCACATCCGGCCGGGGCACCGGGTATTTTGATGTTAGTCTTAATTAACCCTCTGCGTCCGGTGGCTTGAAAAATTCGAGACCGGCAGCACGATCTCGCGCGACACGGTGTCCACGACATGGCCCTGCTCGCGCCCCCACCGGCGCGCCATGCCGTCGACCGGCATGGCGTTCCAATGGCTTTGCATTCCTGCGGTATTCATCGCGAAGCGGAATGCCGGCACCACACCGCGATCGTCTCGTGCGCGGTTACTTCTCCGGCATCAACGAGGAGTGGAGATGGTCGATCTTCCAGGCGCCATCCTCATAGCGATAGATGAAGGAGTAGCGCGCCTTCACGTCGGACTTCGTCCCTGTCGCCGGGTCGGTCAACGTCACCGTCCAGGTGCCGAGACGCGTCGCCGTGTTGCAGTCGAGCTCGACCGTCGATGTGTCGATGCGGCCGACCGGGCTGCCCTTGAGGAATTTCACGAAGTAATCGTTGACCTGCTCCGGCGTCGTGCGCGGCTGGTTCGACACGGTGGCGAGCAGCACCGGCTTCTTGGTGAAGAGCGCGGTGACCTTCGCCGGATCCTTGGTCGCCCAAGAGTCATTGAAGCTGGCGAACAGGCCTTCGATCTGCGATTCCGAGGTCGTTGGACATTCCATGCTCTTGGCCTGGACCGCACTCGCGGATACCACAATCATGAGCGCCGACATTGTAGATTTCACAACGGTAGACACGTCTCTGTTCTCCTGTGGACGGTGCGGACCATGTAAGAATCGGCTATCGGCCAACAAGCCCCTGCGACATTTTAACAAACAACTCATAGTTCTGAGTAGTCACTTCATCCATCAGTTCCATCGACTGATCTTCTCGCCAGACGATTGCATGAAGGCTTTATGGCGGCAACGAAGGCCTCCTGACACATCCAATCAAATTCGCAGGAACGAGACCGACTGATTGTCTCAATGACTGGCATGCAGAAGGCCACGCTGGTTGCCGCCAGAACTCCTGCAGGCGAGCTGATCGTGCCGGGCGGGATCGGTCTGGTCGCAGCCACGCTGGAAACGTCAGGGCACACGCGCGCCGGTGAACGGATTCCAGCCGGTCTCGGCGAGCACAGCCCAGGCGGTGGCGCCGAGATGCGGCCGCTTGTAGTAGAAGAAGTCGGGGATCTTGCTGGCCCCGCTCGGATCGATCGAGAGACCAGTCGTGATGCGGGCGATGCGCGTCGCGTTCAACAGCCCCGATGGCGTGCGGTCGTCGCGCAGCGCCGCGAGCAGCCGCTGGCTCGCGGCGGGATCGCCGACCATGCGGTAGGCCAGCGCGGCCTGTGCCGTGCCCTCGACCCAGACCCCATCGCGATCGCCGTTGAAGTCGAAGCCGCCGTCGACGGCGAGTGCCCGTTCCGCGAAACCGAGCGCCTTGCGCCAGGCGAGCGCATCCGGCACCGCCATCCATGGCCACAATTGCACGTCGAGCGCGAGCAGATCGTCGTCGGCGAGGCTGCCGTCCGGCTTGGTGCCGAGCAGGAAATGATCGCCGCGGAAGCTGCGGTCGAGCAGCCGGCGGGCCTTGCGTGCCGCGTCCTGATAGCGCCCGTCCTTCGTCAGGCGAAACAGCCAGTCGGCCACCGCATGGACGTCGGCGTTGTGCTCGGTCGACATCCAGGTCAGCCGGACCTGCTGCGGATCATAGCCGTGAAAGCCGCCGCTGAAGCCATCCGCTCCGTTGGTCGCGTTGGCGATCACCCAATCCATCAGCTGCCTTGCGCCAGACAGATAGCTCGCATCGCCGGTCGCCTGATGCAACGTCAGGAGCGCCAGCGCCCCCCAGGCAACGTTACCGGTCGAGGTGCCGTCCTGCGCGGCATCCTCGCCCCAGATGTTCTTCCGGCCATTCCACCAGCCCGGCAGCAGCGCCGCACCGAGGCCGGCCGGACCGGCGCGGTAGGCATTGCGGAGCCGGCCGTCGTCGAAGGTGCGATCGTGGGACGCGGCATGCAGCAGCGCATTGCCGATCGTGCGCGCCTGATCGACGCGGTCACATGCGACCAGCGCGATCGCGGCGAGCGCGTTGTCGTAGACGAACGCCGTCGTGGACAAACCGAGCGGCAGGTCGCTTTCGTCAGCGCCGGGTTCGTAGCTGCGGATGAAGGCCGCGTCCCGGCCCGCAAGCTTCGGTCCGACCGCCTTCATCAGACCCGGGCAGAACGAAACCTCGGCGTCCGCAGGCCGGCCGCCGCCGAGCAGCGCGATCGACAGCAGGATCATGGACAAGAGTCTCATCTGGCTGTTACCGCGCCCGGCTGCCCGTCCGACGAGAGCATGCCGTACAGTGGCTCCGTTTCCGCTTGCTCGCCATACCTAATCTTCATTCGCCTTGAAGCGCCCGAGCCCCTTCAGCACGAACGGCGCAACGAGCGCGATCAACGCCACGACGAGGAGGGTCGCAGAGATCGGCGATTGCAAGAGCATCATGGGATCGCCGAGGCTGATCGCGAGCGCGCGGCGCAACTGACTCTCGGCGATCGGCCCGAGGATCAGCCCGACGACGACCGGCGCGATCGGAAAGTCGAAGCGGCGCATCAGGAACCCGAGCACGCCGAAGCCGGCCAGCATCGACAGCTCCACGACCGACGGTTTGGCCGCGATCGTGCCCATGGTCGCGAACACGAGAATGCCGGCATAGAGCCAGGGCGTCGGAATCGCCAAAAGCTTCACCCACAGGCCGACCAGCGGCAGATTGAGCACCAGCAGCATCGTGTTGGCGATGAACAGGCTCGCGATCAGGCCCCAGACCAGATCGGGTCGTTCGGCGAACAGCAGCGGCCCCGGATTGAGGCCGTATTGCTGGAAACCGGCGAGCATCATCGCGGCCGTCGCCGAGGTCGGCAGACCCAAGGTCAAGAGAGGCACGAGGGTGCCGGCGGCAGACGCGTTGTTGGCGGCCTCGGGCCCGGCAACGCCTTCGATCGCGCCCTTGCCGAACTGCTCCGGATATTTGGTCAGCCGCCGCTCGGCCGAATAGGACAGAAAGGTCGGGATCTCCGCGCCGCCCGCCGGCAGCGCGCCGATGGGAAAGCCGAACGCGGTGCCGCGCAGCCACGGTTTCCACGACCGCTTCCAGTCCTCGCGCGTCATCCACAACGAGCCCTTGATGGCCTCGATCTTCTCCTCGCTGTGGTGCCGGCGCGAGGCGACGTAGAGCGCTTCGCCGACTGCGAACAGGCCAACCGCGAGCGTTGTCACCTCGACGCCGTCGAGCAGCTCCGGCACGCCGAAGGCAAGCCGCGCCTGCCCCGTCAGCTTGTCGATGCCGATGAGGCCGAGCGTGAGGCCGATGAACAGGCTGGTCAGGCCGCGGATCGGCGAGTCGCCGAACGTCGCGGACACCGTGACGAAGGCGACGCACATCAGCGCGAAATAATCCTCCGGCCCAAAGCGCACGGCGATGTCGACGAGGTACGGCGACAGGAAGGCGAGACCGATGGTGGCGATGGTGCCGGCGACGAAGGAGCCGATCGCCGAGGTCGCCAGTGCCGGGCCGCCGCGACCGGCCTTGGCCATCTTGTTGCCTTCGAGCGCGGTCGCCATCGAGGCGCTCTCGCCGGGCGTGTTGATCAGGATCGCGGTGGTCGAGCCGCCATACATGCCGCCGTAGTAAATGCCGGCGAACATGATCAGCGAGCCGCCGGGATCGAGCTTGTAAGTGACCGGCAGCAACAGCGCGACGGTGAGCGCCGGCCCGATGCCCGGCAGCACGCCGACGGCGGTGCCGAGGAACACGCCGACCAGCGCATAGAGTAAATTCATGGGCTGGACGGCGATCGCCATCCCATGCGCGAGCGCGGCAAAGGTGTCCATCAGAGCAGTCTTTCCAGGGGACCTGCGGGAAGGCTCAGGGTCAGGAGACGGTCGAAGGCGAGATAGATCGCCGTCGTCAGCACCGCGCCGATGACGAGGTCGGTGACGAAGGCGCGGCGGCCGAACGCGGCCGACGTCGTCACGAACAGCGCCGTGGTCGCCAGGATGAAGCCGCCGCCGAAGCCGATGATGGCGATCAGCAGCGCAAGCCCCGCGAGGATCAAAACCACCGCGACCGGATCGGAGCTCTCGCGCGGCGGCAGATGGCCCCTGATCGCATCGATCAGATTGGCAGCCGCGAGGATGCCGAGCCCGATCGCGATCACCACCGGCATGACCTGCGGGCCCATGCCGTACATCGTGGTCGCCGGAATCTGGTTGGCGTCATAGACCAGCACCAGGGCGACGGCGGCGAGCAAGCCTGCGATGACGATGCCGGCCTTGTCGACGCCTCGCGAGGCGGGTGTCTCAGGGCCGGCGCTGTCCGCCGTCATGACTTGACGAGACCGACCGACTTCAGCACGTCGGTGACGCGGATGTTCTCCTTCTTGAGAAACTCGGCGAAGGCGTCGCCCGCGAGATAGGCGTCATCCCAGCCCTTCTGCTTCAGGATGTCCTTCCACGCGTCCGACTTCACCATCTTCTCGACGGCCTCGCTCAGCGTCTTCTTCTGCTCCGGCGTGATGCCGGGCGCCGCGACCACCGAGCGCCAGTTGGCGAGCACGAGGTCGATGCCCTGCTCCTTGAAGGTCGGGATGTCGACGCCGGGAACGCGGTTCTCCGAGGAGACGCCGATCGCGCGCAGCTTGCCGGACTTGATCTGCCCGTCATACTCCGACAGGCCGGAAATGCCGGCGGTGACCTTGCCGCCGAGGATCGCGGCCAGCGACTCGCCGCCGCCCGAGAACGGGATATAGTTGACCTTCTTGGCATCGGCCCCGACGGTGCCCGCGAACAACGCGGCCATCACGTGGTCGACGCCGCCGGCCGAGCCGCCGGCGAAGGTGACCTTCGCGATATCGGCTTTCAGCGCGGCCGCGAGATCCTGCGCGGTCTTGATCGGCGAGGCGGCCGGCACGACGATGACCTGGATCTCCTCGGTCAGCCGCGCGATCGGCGTCACCTGCTCCAGGGTCACCGGCGACTTGTTCATGGCGAGCGCGCCGACCATGACGAAGCCGTTGACCATCAGCTGGTTGCCGTCGCCCTTGGCGCCGTTGACGAACTGCGCAATGCCGACCGAGCCGCCGGCACCGGCGACATTGGTCACCTGGACGCTGCGCGCCACGCCCGATGCGACGAGGGCCTGCTGCATGGCGCGCGCGGTCTGGTCCCAGCCGCCGCCGGGCGCGGCCGGCGCCATCACCTTGAGCTCGAGCTGCTGGGCAACGGCCGGAGCACTGGCCAGGACCGTCAGAGCAACGGCGGCGCCGAACAGGCGCGTACACAACGAATTCAAGGCGATCCTCCAGGGTGGGCCGAACGAGCGGCTCGCGTTTCTTGTCTTGCTTCTCAGAAGCGGCATTTCAGCGGGAAACGGCGGCTGTGTCCAGACAGGAATGGCCGCGCGCGCTATCGCGCCGCGACAGGCCCGCCATCGGGCATATCTGCTGCGTCAAGCCGAGAACGCGTGCGACGGAAACGGGGCCGAGCGGGCTAGCCGCAGGTCCAGACCATGCCGACCGGCGTCCGCGTCCAGCACGGGCCGAAGCTGCCGCCATTGTAGTGGCCGCGATAGAAGCCGGGCTGGCCGAAATAGTGCCACTCGCCGTTGTAGAGCATGTATTTGGGCGTGCCGTCGATGTACCAGTTGCGGCGGCTGCCGCGCGGTCCGTTTCGCATCGCCTCCTTGTCGGCATAGAGCGGCAGGCTATTGTTGGGCGGCTGCTTGTAGCCCGGGAGGAAGCCATAGCCCTGCCAGCGATGCGCCTTGCGCTTGTGCGCCGGCGCGGCAATGGCGATGGCCGGCACCAGCAGCAGGAGCATCACGATCGACACGATGAAACGATGCGGCATCTCGGAAGCCCGTTTGGTGCGACGGCTGGAATCTTTAAGCTCGATTGCGGCGCGGCAACGGCCGGACCGTCATGAAATGTTTCAGCGATGCCGCCGATGCGCGCGCCGCGGCGGGGGCGACGGCGGCGCGAAGAACGGATTGACGTCGCACATCGCGGACCGGCCCGACGCGGACGCGCGGCATTGCGGCAGCGACGTATAGCTGCAGTCGATCCACTCGCCACCGCCCCACCGGCCTTCATAGACCTTCATGCAGACGGGATAGCGCGGATCGTAGGCCTGGGCGTGAGCCGGAACCAACGTCAGGATGAGCGCGAGAGCGCTCCAGGCCAGGACACGCATCAGAATCTCCACCTCAATTCGGCCCGTGAGTCAGCCGGTCGAGCCGATACAGGCGCTGTTTATCCGTCACCGACGGCTGTCGCAACGCGTGCATTCGTGCAAGGCTCGGAAAATACCGCAGGCGTAGCCCAACGGGCACGGGACCGCATTCAAAAACAGGCTTGCATCATGCCCAAGGTCGAGATTGCTGCCGTTCCACGCCGAAAGGGCTCCGGCTATCCGGCGCCGCACGATCAGCCCTGCTCCGAACGGATTCGGCAGCGCCTCGGGGAGGCCGGGGGATTGGTCGATTTCGGGGTCAACCTGATGCAGCTGCCGCCCGGCGGCTGGTCGAGCCAGCGTCATTGGCACTCTCACGAGGACGAGTTCGTCTACGTCCTGGCGGGTGAACTGGTCCTGATCGAGGACGGCGGCGAATCGATCCTGCGCGCCGGCGATTGCGCGGCATTCGCAAAAGGCACTGGAAACGGGCACCACCTGGTCAACAGATCGGTGACCACCGCAACCTATCTCGAAGTCGGCTCGCGATCGCCTGATGACGTCACGACCTGCTCGGACGTCGACATGATGAGCAGCAATGCCGATGGCCGCTTCCTGCACACGGACGGAACACCCTATCCGGAGCGCTAGACCAACGTCCTTCGCGGATCAGCCCGCCTGCTCCGGATCCTGGCTGCCGCGAAAGCCCATCGCCAGCACGTAGCGCTCCGACGAATCCTGCCGGCTCGCCGAAGGCTTGACGTGCCGGACGCTGGTGAAATCGCGCTTGAGCTGGGTCATCAGGTCGGCATCGGCGCCGCTCTGGAAGGTCTTGGCAAGGAAGCTGCCGCCGGGCTTGAGCACCTCGCCGGCGAAATGCGCCGCGAGTTCGACGAGGCCGACGATGCGCAGCTGGTCGGTCTTGCGGTGGCCGGTGGTGTTGGCGGCCATATCCGACATCACCACGTCGGCGCGGCCGCCGATCATTTCCCGAAGCTTCTCGGGCGCCTCCTCCGCGTGGAAATCGAGCTGGGTGAAGGTGACGCCGGGAATCTCACCCATCTCGAGCAGATCGATCGCGATCACCTTGCCCTTGCCCGCATCGGCGCCGACGCGCCGCGCCGCGATCTGGCTCCAGCCGCCGGGCGCCGCGCCGAGATCGACCACGGTCATGCCGGACTTGAGCATGTGATATTTGTCGTCGATCTCGATCAGCTTGTAGGTCGCGCGCGAGCGATAACCGTCGCGCTTGGCCTGGGCCACGTAGGGATCGTTGAGCTGGCGCTCCAGCCAGAGTTTTGAGGACAGCTTGCGCTTGCCCCCGGTCTTGACCTGCACATGCATGCGGCCGGTGGTGTCTTTTGCCATGTGGGTCTCTGTAGTGGTCCTGCGAACCATCGTCGATGGGATCGCTCGGTACTCGAGCAACAACGCCAGTTGCGAGGGTCACCCTCCCCTGGAGGGGGAGGGTCGATCGGGAGCGAAGCGAGCGATCGGGGTGGGGTGAGCCACGGAAAGACTGCCCGTGGGGCTCACCCCCCACCCCGTCTCCCATTCGCTTCGCTCATGTGAGCCGACCCTCCCCCTCCAGGGGAGGATGAAGAACTCACGCCGTTCTCAGCGCCCCGTCCTCGCGCATCATTTCCACCAGCATGCCCTCGCGCAGACCGCGATCGGCGACCCGCAGCCGCGGCAGCGGGAACGCGTCGCGGATGGCGTCGAGAATGGCACAGCCGGCGAGCACGAGGTCGGCGCGGTCGATGCTGATGCAGTTGTTCTCGGCGCGCTCCTGGTAGCTCATCGTCAGCAGCTTGGCGATCGTCGTCGTGATGTCGGTATCGTTGATCCAGATGCCGTCGACCCGGCGGCGATCATAGCGCGCGAGGTTGAGGTGGATGCCGGCGAGCGTCGTCACGGTGCCGGAAGTGCCCAGCAGATGCATGCCGGCGAGGTCACCGCCATGCTCGGCCGCGAACGGGCCGACATGGCCGGCCACGGTCTCGACCATCGCAGCATAGACCTCCGGGGTCACGTCACGACCGCCGAAACGCTCGGCGAGCGTCACGACCCCGAGCGGGATCGACATCCAGGCCTTGATCCGCGGTTCCGCATTGCGGTCGGCCGGGTCGCGCTCGATCCTGACCAGCTCGCTGGAACCGCCGCCGATGTCGAACAGGATCGCGCCCCGCCCGCCCGGATCGAGCAGCGGCGCGCAGCCCTTCACGGCCAGCGCCGCCTCGGTCTCGCGGTCGATCACCTCGAGATCGATGCCGGTTTCGGCGGCTACCCGGCTGCGGAACCCCTCGGCATTGGCCGCGGCGCGGCAGGCCTCGGTCGCGATCAGGCGCAGTCGGCGCGCCTTCTTCGACTGGATCTTGTCCCGGCAAATGGACAGCGCCGCGATGGCCCGATCCATCGCCGCGTCGCTGATGCAACCGGTGGTCGAGATACCCTCGCCAAGCCGGACGATGCGCGAGAAGGAGTCGACCACGCGGAAGCTGTCGCCCGAGGGACAGGCGATCAGGAGCCGGCAATTGTTGGTTCCAAGGTCCAGGGCCGCATAGACGCTGCTGCCATTGCTGGCGCAGGAAGGCGTCGCGACGTCCAGACCCGGATGCAAGCCGGGCCCCAGGTTCCCGCGCGGCCTCGGACTCTCCCGCAGCCGCGTGTCATTGATCATTCAAATGTCTTTCCGCTGGCCGAACCGGCCCAGATGGAAGTTCTCTTTCCGAGACATTATCAGTGGAGTGCGCCGGCGCAACAGCCCCTCTGTCAGGCGTGATGCACCATTCCTAATCAACCGTTGTCCGGCCGCGGACCCTGCACTATCTGGGAACAGCCCGCTTTTGCGCCCCATCCAGCTCCCCGGATCCGTCTCCATGCAAGATCACACCTCCCCGGCCTCCCTCGAAAACGCGATCGCGCTGCAGAAATACGGCGTCGGGCAGCCGGTCCGGCGCAAGGAGGACGACACGCTGGTCCGCGGGCACGGCAAATATACCGATGATTTCAATCTCCCTGGCCAGGCGCACGCCTGGATGGTGCGCTCCAGCCACGCTCACGGGATCATCAAGGGCATCGACACCACGGCCGCCAAGGCGATGCCGGGCGTGCTCGGGGTGTGGACCGGCGCGGACCTCGCGGCGGCCGCCTATGGGCCGTTCACCTGCGGCCTGCCGCTGAAGAGCCGTGACGGCTCGCCGCTGCTGCAGACGAACCGCGGTGCGCTGGCGACCGACAAGGTGCGCTTCGTCGGCGACCCCGTGGCTTTCGTGGTGGCGGAAACCCTGGCCCAGGCCCGCGACGCGGCCGAGGCGGTCGAGCTCGATATCGAGCCCCTGCCAGCCGTGACCAATGCCGAGGAGGCCGCCAGGCCGGGCGCGCCGCAGCTCTATGACCACATCCCGAACAACGTCGCCCTCGACTACCATTATGGCGACACCGCCAAGATCGACGAGGCCTTCGCCAAGGCCGCGCATGTGACCAGGCTCGACATCGTCAACACCCGCGTCGCCGTGGTGTCGATGGAGCCGCGCGTGGCGCTCGCCGCGTTCGATGGCAAGAGCGAGCGCTTCACGCTGCAGGTGCCGACCCAGGGCGTGTCCGGCAACAAGGCGACCTTGGCCAAGATCCTCAACGTCGCGCCGGACAAGGTCCGCATACTCACCACCAATGTCGGCGGCTCGTTCGGGATGAAGAACGTCTCCTATCCGGAGTATGTCTGCATCCTGCACGCCGCGAAGGAGCTGGGGAAGCCGGTGAAATGGCGCGACGAGCGCACCACCGCCTTTCTGTCGGACAGCCAGGGCCGCGACCAGATCATCCATGGCGAGCTCGCGCTCGATTCCGACGGCAAGTTCCTTGCCGTCAGGCTCTCCGGCTATGGCAATCTCGGCGCCTACATCATGGGCGTCGCGCCGCTGCCGCTGTCGCTCAACGTCGGCAAGAACCTCGCCAGCGTCTACAAGACGCCGCTGCTCGGCGTCGACATCAAGACGGTGCTGACCAACATCACACTCATGGGCGCCTATCGCGGCGCCGGCCGGCCCGAGGCGAACTACTTCATGGAGCGGCTGATCGACACCGCCGCGCGCGAGATGGGCATCGACCGCCTCACCATCCGCAAACGCAACTTCATCAAGCCGAGCCAGATGCCGTTCCCGGCCGCCTCGGGCGTCACTTACGACTCCGGCGATTTCGCCGCCGTGTTCGAGAAGGCACTGGAGGTCTCCGACTATGCCGGCTTCGCCAAGCGCAAGCGCGAGAGCCGCAAGGCCGGCAAGCTGCGCGGCATTGCGGTCGGCTCGTATCTCGAGGTGACCGCGCCGCCGAGCGGCGAGCTCGGCAAGATCACCTTCGATGCCGATGGCGGCGTCACGCTGACGACCGGCACGCTCGACTACGGCCAGGGCCACGCGACGCCGTTCGCGCAGGTGCTGTCGGCGCAGCTCGGCGTGCCCTTCGACAAGGTCCGGCTGGAGCAGAGCGATTCCGATCTCGTGCGCTTCGGCAACGGCACCGGCGGCTCGCGCTCGATCACCGCGACCGGACAGGCCATCGTCGAATCCTCTCAGCTCGTCATCGCCAAGGGCAAGCAGGCGGCCGCGCATCTGCTGGAGGCGTCCGAGGCCGACATCGAGTTCGCGGGCGGCCAATTCACCATCGCCGGCACCGACCGCAGCATCGACATCATGGAGCTGGCGCGGCGCATGCGCGAGGGCAAGATGCCCGAGGGCGTGCCGGCCTCGCTCGACGTCGACCACAATTCGACCGCGACCGAGTCGACGTTCCCCAATGGCTGCCATGTCTGCGAGGTCGAGATCGAGCCGGACACCGGCGTCGCGCAGATCGTCGCCTACACCGCCATCAACGATTTCGGCACGGTCATCAACCCGATGATCGTCGCCGGCCAGCTGCATGGTGGCGTGGCGCAAGGCATCGGTCAGGCGCTGATGGAGCATCTGCGCTACGACGAGAGCGGCCAGCCGATCACCGGCTCACTGATGGACTACGCCCTGCCGCGCGCCTCCGACGTGCCGATGATGACGGTCGACAACCATCCGGTGCCCGCCAAGAGCAATCCCCTGGGCACCAAGGGCTGCGGCGAAGCCGGCTGCGCCGGCTCGATGGCGAGCGTCATCAACGCCGTGATCGACGCGCTGTCGGACTATGGCGTGAAGCATCTGGACATGCCGCTGACGACGGAAAAACTCTGGCGCGCGATCCAGGACGGCAAGGCGAAGTCGGCGGCGTGAGACACGCTGCCGCAAAGTGCAGTGCTGAGTGGGTGCCCCGCTCTCTCCTCCGTCATGGCCGGGCTTGACCCGGCCATCCACGAATCCCAGCGACGATCGACGTGAGTGCCCGGGCCTTCGCCGCGCCGAAGCGGCTTCGGCCGCGCAGGCGGGACAAGCCCGGGCATGACGATCTTTGTTTGGAGGCAGCGTGCCTCTCATCTCGTCCGCGCAGGCGGAGCATGACAGCGTGCCTGGCTGAAGGCAGCTGCCCTGTTCAGGCCACCTGTTCGCGCGGCTGATAGATCGCGACGTGGTGGCAATGTGCCAGCGGCCGCGTGCCGTTCGCCACCACCAGTGCGTCGATCTCGACGAAGCGGTGGCCCTTCTTTTCGTAGTTGGCGACCACCCGTCCCCGCGCAGTAATCTCGTCGCTCTCCGCAATCGCCGACAGCAATTGCATCCGGCTGCCGACGTGAATCCAGGGGCCGAGCACGACATTGTCGACCAGCAGGCGGTTCATCACCCGCTGCAGCATGCCGGGATGACCGAACCGCTGTTCCGCATAGATCGGATCGCGCTCGCGGATCTCGGCGAGATACGCCGTCGCCGCCTGTCCCGGCCACGCACGCGGCGCCGCGCCGAGCCAGCTTCCGAGAGCGAACGACTCCGCGCCGACCGGCGGCCGCACCACGATAGGCGGAACATCGCGATAATCCGCCAGCGCGACATCGGGCACCGACGCCGGCAGCGACGCGGAACCGGTGGCGCAGAGCTCGCCTTTGCTGATCACCGCGAGGCTGAGCCCATCGCCCACCTCCTCTGCCTTGACCTCGGCGATCTCCCCGTCATAGACCGGCTTGATGAAGCGCGCCTCGATCAGGCCGCGCTCCAGGAACGCCCGGCCCCAGCGCGCGACCGGCTGATGCACCATATAGGCCAGCACCTCGACGCCCGGCACGAGGCCGCCTGCGAAGCCAAAACGCTTGGCCACGCTGTCGTCGTGCATCTTGTTCTCGGACTGCTTGGCCGTGTTGAACGCCTCGACCGCATAGGCCGCCATGTCTGCCATCCACACCTCCCTTTGACCCGTTTTTCGGCGATGGTAGCGGCCGGACAGGTCCTGGCAAGCGGCTCGCAATTCTGTCTGCGATGGGGTACCAACCGGCCATTCGAACAGATGGCCCGATGACGACCGAAACCACCGAACCCGCCCCGATCCGAATCTATGTCGACGCCGACGCCTGCCCGGTGAAGGACGAGATCTACCGCGTCGCGCTCCGGCACGGCGTGCCGGTCAGCGTGGTCGCCGGCAATTTCATCCGCGTGCCGCAGGATCCGCTGATCGAACGCATCGCGGCCGGCTCCGGCATGGATGCCGCCGACGACTGGATCGCCGAACGCGCCAGGACCGGCGACATCGTGATCACGTCGGACATCCCGCTGGCGAGCCGCTGCGTCAAGCTGGGCGCCGCGGTGCTGGCCCCCAACGGCAAGGCGTTCACGGAGGAATCGATCGGCATGGCGCTCGCCGTGCGCAACCTGATGACCGACCTGCGCTCGTCCGGCGAGGTCACGGGCGGACCGCGCGGCTTCACGCCGCGCGACCGCTCGGCCTTCCTGTCAGCCCTGGACCAGACCATTCGCCGCAGCCAGCGCCAGCGCGCCGACCAGCACGCGCAGCAACAGAGTTAGCATCATGGCGCCCCCGCTCATCCAATTGAAAGACATCCGCCTGACCTTCGGCGGCACAGCCCTGCTGCAGGGCGTCGAACTCTCGGTCTCGCCCGGCGAGCGCGTCTGCCTGATCGGCCGTAACGGCTCCGGCAAATCGACCTTGCTGAAGATCGCCGCCGGCCTGGTCGAATGCGACAGCGGCACGCGCTTCGTGCAACCCGGCGCCACCGTGCGCTATTTGCCGCAAGAGCCGGACTTCTCCGGCCACGCCACTACGCTGTCCTATGTCGAGGCCGGCCTCGGGCCCGGCGACGATCACTATCAGGCGCGCTATCTCGTCGAGCAGCTCGGGCTGACCGGTGAGGAAGATCCGGCTCATGTCTCGGGCGGCGAGGCGCGCCGCGCGGCGCTGGCCCGCGTGCTGGCGCCCAATCCCGACATCCTGCTGCTGGACGAGCCGACCAACCATCTCGACCTGACGACGATCGAATGGCTGGAGAACGAGCTCGACGGCCGGCGCTGCGCGCTGGTGCTGATCAGCCATGACCGCCGCTTCCTGACCAATCTGTCGCGCGCCACCGCCTGGCTCGACCGCGGCCAGATCAAGCAGATCGACCGCGGTTTCGCCGGCTTCGAGGCGTGGCGCGACGAGGTGTTCGCGGAAGAAGAGCGCGAGCAGCACAAGCTCGACCGCAAGATCGTCAACGAGGAGCACTGGCTGCGCTACGGCGTGTCGGGCCGGCGCAAGCGCAATGTCAAGCGGCTCGCCAACCTGCATGCGCTGCGCCAGCAGCGCCGCGACTATCGGGGCACGGCGGGCGCGGCCAATCTCGCTGCCGCCGAGGCCGACAAATCCGGCAAGCTCGTCATCGAGGCGAAGGGCGCCTCGAAGGCGTTCGGTGAGCGCAAGATCGTCGATAATTTCTCCATCCGCATCCAGCGCGGGGATCGCATCGGCATCGTCGGCCCGAACGGCGCCGGCAAGACCACGCTGGTCAATCTGCTGACCGGCGGCGACCAGCCCGACAGCGGCAGCATCCGGCTCGGCGTCAATCTGGAGACCGCGACGCTGGACCAGCATCGCGAAAGCCTCGACCCGCGAACGACGCTGGCCGAGGCCTTGACCGGCGGGCGTGGCGATCACGTCATGGTCGGCGGCAAGCCCAAGCACGTCGTCGGCTACATGGAAGACTTCCTGTTCGCGCGCGAGCAGATGCGCACGCCGCTCGAAGTGCTGTCCGGCGGTGAGCGCGGCCGGCTGATGCTGGCCCGCGCGCTGGCCAAGCCGTCGAACCTGCTGGTGCTGGACGAGCCGACTAACGATCTCGATCTGGAGACGCTCGACGTGCTCGAGGACATGCTCGGCGACTACGAGGGCACGGTCATCCTGATCAGCCACGACCGCGACTTCCTCGACCGCGTCGTCACCTCGGTGATCGTGCCCGAGGGCAACGGCAAATGGCAGGAATATGCCGGCGGCTACAGCGACATGCTGGTGCAGCGCGGCGCCGACCTGAAGCGCGAGCACGCCGCGGCCGCAGCCGCCGCCGCCGACGAGAAGAAGGCGTCGAAGCCTGCCGCCGCGCCATCGAGCGCGCCGAAGCGCAAGCTGTCCTTCAACGAGAAGCACGCGCTGGAGACGTTGCCGAAGACGATCGCGAAGCTGCAAGGAGAGATCGCGAAACAGCAGAAGCTGCTCGACGATCCCGCGCTCTACGCGAAAGACCGCAAAAAGTTCGACGCCGCCTCCCTCGCGCTGGCCACAGCGCAGGCCGAGCTCACCGCCGCCGAAGACCGCTGGCTGGAGCTCGAGGTGCTGCGCGAGGAGATCGAGGGCGGGTGACGCGTCCTGTAGGGTGGGCAAAGGCGCGCAAGCGCCGTGCCCACCGCGATCTTACGCAAGAAGAATTGGTGGGCACGCTTCGCTTTGCCCTCCCTACGTTCTCTTCGTCATTGCGCGCGAAGCGACGCAATCCAGGGCTGCAGTCGCGACTCTGGATTGCTTCCGCCGTCGCCCTTCGGGCTATGGCGGACAAGTCGTCGCTTCGCTCCTCGCAATGACGGCAACATGGAGTGAATGACATGACCACGCCGCTCGCCGCGAAAATCGCCCGCGAATATGGCACGCCCTGCGCCGTCATCGACATGGACAAGGTCGAGCGCAACATCGCGCGCATCCAGGCGCAGTGCGCGGCGGCTGGCGTCGCCAACCGTCCCCACATCAAGACGCACAAGAGCCCGGTGCTGGCGAAGCTGCAGATCGAGGCCGGCGCGCAAGGCATCACCTGCCAGAAGATCGGCGAGGCCGAGATCATGGCGGATGCCGGCATCACCGACATCCTGATCAGCTACAATCTGATCGGCGAGGAGAAGATGGCGAGGCTCGCCGCGCTGCAGGCCAAGGCCGACATGACGGTTGCCGCCGACAACGCCACCGTCATCGACGACCTGCCGCAGGCCGCGAAGCAGTCGGGACGCACGCTGTCCGTCGTGGTGGAATGCGACACGGGGCGCAAGCGTGCCGGCGTCGAGACGCCGGCCGAGGCGATCCAGCTGGCGCGCCAGATCAAGGCCAGCGAGGGCCTGCGCTTCGCCGGCTTCATGATGTACCCGACCGAAACCGGCTGGGACGAGGCGCAGCGCTTCTATGACGAGGCTTTGGCCGGCGTGCGCGCCGAAGGGCTGGAGGCGACCATCGTCTCGACCGGCGGCTCGCCCAACCTGAAGAATCTCGGCAAGCTCAAGGGCGCCACCGAGCACCGGCCCGGCACCTACATCTACAACGACCGCATGCAGGTCGCGGCCGGCGTCGCCAGCTGGGACGACTGCGCGCTGCACATCTACTCCACCGTCGTCAGCCGCGCCGCGCCCGAGCGTGGCATCCTCGACGCCGGCTCGAAGACGCTCACGACCGACACCGGCGGCCTCGACGGCCACGGCCTGATCCTGGAGCACCCGGAAGCCAAGATCGCCCGCTTCGCCGAGGAGCACGGCTTCCTCGATCTCTCCCGCAGCAACACCCGCCCCAATGTCGGCGACGTCGTCCGCATCGTCCCCAACCACGTCTGCGTCGTCGTCAACATGATGGACGAGGTCGTGATGGTGCGCGGCGAGGAGATTTTGGGCGTGTTGCCCGTCGCCGCGCGCGGCAAGCTGCGATAGGCTCACGCTCTCTCCACCGTCATTGCGAGGAGCGATCCCCGCAATGACGACTAATAAGGGTGGGCAAAGAGGCGCACGCGGCAACGCCGCGTCGCATCGTGCCCACCGCGGTCAACGCAAGCGCGGACGGTGGGCACGCTGCCGCCCCTGCGGGCGGCTGCTTTGCCCACCCTACGATTCCGATGCAGAGGCAATTCGCCACTCATCCATGGAGTTGTAGACCGTGGTTTCCGGCCAGCGCGGACCGTGCTCACGACGACCGGTCCAAGTCAGATGGATCTGGGCAACACGCCCGTCGTTCAGCGCGCCCAGCACACGGTCGCAATCGTCGCGTTTGGCGATAATATGGACAGACAGCCCGGCGAGCACATGCCGCGGAGAAAGCTCGCGCGCGAGCTCGGCTTCCAACGCTGCGCGAAGATCATCATCTGCGAGCAGGTACCAGGGCTCGGGAATCTGCTCGCTCATATGTTGTTCTTCAGCCACCTCAGCGTCCCTCTTCCTGCGGCGGCGCCGGTCGCGAACGAGGCTTGCAGCAGATAGCCGCCGGTCGGCGCTTCCCAGTCGAGCATTTCGCCGGCGGCGAACACGCCGGGTAGACGCTTGAGCATGAGGTCGGCGTCGAGTTCATCACGCGCGATGCCCCCGGCGCTGGAGATCGCGCGCGCCAGTCCGGCGGTGCCCGTCAGCCTGACCGGCACGGCGTTGATCAGCGCGGCGAGACGGTCCGGCGAGAGCGATGACAGCGACAGGCCTTGCGCTTTTGCCGCCTCCTGCAGCAGCCCTATCGCGACGGGCGACAGTTGCAGCGCCTTGCGCAGCACATTCGAGAACGACTGCTTGCCGCGGTGCGCTGACAGCCGCTTGACCAGATCGGCGGTCGCGAGATCGGGTCGCAGCGCGACGTGAAGACTGGCCGCGCCTTCCAGAGCGATTGCCTCGCGCAACTCGGCCGACAGCGCATAGACGGCGCCGCCCTCGATCCCGTCGCGCGTAATGACGGCCTCGCCGCGCACGCTGCGATCGGCGAACGCCAGCGCAATGCCCTTCAGCGGCTGGCCCTCGAAGCGGTCGCGGAAGATGTCCGACCATGTGGCGGTAAAGCCGCAATTGGCCGGCCGCAGCGGCGCGATCGCGATGCCCCTCTCGCTGAGAAGCGAGACCCAGCCGCCGTCGGAGCCGAGCCGGGGCCAGCTCGCGCCGCCGAGCGCGAGCACGGTCGCATCGGCCGTGATCGCACGCGGTCCTGCCGGTGTCTCGAATGTCAGCCGCCCTGCGCCGTCCCAGCCGGTCCAACGATGCCGCAGCTCAAGGCGCACGCCCTGCGTGGCCAGCCGGCGCAGCCATGCCCGCAGCAGCGGCGAGGCTTTCATCGCAACCGGAAACACGCGGCCCGAGGAGCCAATGAAAGTGGGCTCGCCGAGCGCCTCACACCAGTCGCGCAGCCGCTGCGGCGGGAACGCGCGGATGGCCGGCTCGAGCCATTCCGCCGCCTCGCGATAGCGCGCCAGGAAGGCGGGCAGCTCCTCGCTGTGGGTGAGATTGAGGCCGCCGCGGCCGGCCATCAGAAACTTGCGCGCAACCGACGGCATCGCGTCGTAGACGGTGACGGAAGCCCCGCCCTCGGCCAACACCTCGGCCGCCATCAGTCCGGCGGGCCCGGCCCCGATGACGGCGACATTCTTGCGCAAGCGGTTGGCCGCGTCCGACACGACATCTCCAGGCATCGGCTTAGCCCCTCATCCTGAGGAGCGGCTGCAAGCCGCGTCTCGAAGGATGAGGCCCGTGCACGGCCTCATGGTTCGAGACGCACGGCTTCGCCGTGCTCCTCACCATGAGGGGCAAAAGCCGACGGCGGCACTGCACACCGGACCATGAACACGCCGAGAGGCGTGTTCATGGAGAGGGTAGACGACTTTGCACTTACAGCTTGAGCCCCAGCCGCGCGGCAGCCTGGCCGACGTATTTCTGCGTCTGCTCGAACGCGCCCTGCAGCGCCCTCGCCTTCGACATGTCGCTGATCTCGGCGAAATGCGCGGCAATCGCGTCCGGGGTCCACTCCTCCGGCGGCAGATTGATGCCCTCGCTCTCCAGGATCTTGATCACCGCGAAGGAGCCGGCGCCGGCGCCCATGATGGTGCGGGTCGGCGCGTCCTCGCTGAGCAGATATTCCACCGCGGGCGTGATCGATTCCGGCTTCATCAGGGCCAGCGCCTGCGGCGGGAGCAGCTCCTCGGTCATGCGGGTGGCCGCCGTCGGCGAGATGATGTTGACGCGGATGTTGGTCTTGCGGCCCTCCTCCGCCAGCACGTTCATCAGGCCGACCATGCCGGTCTTGGCTGCGCCGTAATTGGCCTGGCCGAAATTGCCGAACAGGCCGGACGACGAGGTCGTCAGCACGATACGGCCGTAGTTGCGCTCGCGCATGCCGTTCCACACCGCCTTGCAGCAATAGAAGCTGCCGACCAGGTGCACGTCGAGGACCTTGGCGAAGTCGGCCACCTCCATCTTGCCGAACGACTTGTCTCTGAGAATGCCGGCATTGGCGCACATGATGTCGACGCTGCCCCACTCCTTGGTGGCGCGCTCGACCATCGCGGTGACCTGCTCGAAGTTCGAGACGTCCGCGCCGTCGGCCATCGCGGTGCCGCCGGCCTTGCGGATCTCCTCGACCACCGTCTCCGCCGCCGTCATCGAGCCGCCGGTGCCGTCGCGGGCGCCGCCGAAATCATTGACAACGACCTTGGCGCCGCGGCTCGCCAGCCCCAGCGCATGCGCGCGCCCGAGACCATTGCCTGCGCCGGTGACGATGGCGACGCGTCCGTCAAATCTGATTGCCATGATGCTGTGTCCTAGGCTCTTGGCTCGTCCTGCCCGGGCTTGACCCGGGCATCCATCGACTTGGAGATGACTCTCGGTCTTGATGGATCGCCGGGTCAAGCCCGGCGATGACGAGGGATGGGTGTGGTAGGGAGTTAGCTCAGATAGATCAGTCCAATCCAGTCGGCGACCAGAGCGGGCTTCTCCTCGCCCTCGATCTCGACCGTGACGTTGGTGCGCGACTGCAATTCCTTGGGCTTGCGCAGCGTGGCTTCGGCGAGCACGAAGCGGCCGCGGACGCGCTTGCCGGATTTCACCGGCGAGATGAAGCGCAGCTTGTCGAAGCCGTAATTGACGCCCATCGCGGTGCCTTCGATCGCAGGCACCACCTCATAGGCCATCACTGACAGCATCGACATCGTCAGGAAGCCGTGCGCGATGGTGGTGCCGAACGGCGTCGCCTTGGCCGCTTCCGGATCGACATGGATGAACTGATGATCCTCGGTCACATCGGCATAGGTATCGATGCGCTTCTGATCGAGCATGTGCCAGGACGACACGCCAATCTCCTGCCCGACCATGGCCTGGTAGGCTTCCAGCGAAATCGGCGGCTTCTTCCAGATCTGATGATTCATTTCTTACTGATCCTGCCTTGTTCAAGCCCGGTTTGGGAAGCCACGTGATCCGCCGACCTCACCGCGCCGTCATGGCCGGGCTCGTCCCGGCCATCCACGTCGTCCGGCCTGCTCAGCGCGACGTGGATGCCCGGGCATGACGAGTAACCCAACTCACGCCGCCATTGTAGCCCTAACCAAATCGTCTTCTAGACCTCGTGCCCGGACGGCCTCGTCTTCAGCTCGGGGAAATCCTCTTCCTTGAATTCCGTGCCGCGGAGATGGTCCGTGCGGTTGTCCTCGTGCTCCAACCGGCGCAGCTGCACGCGGCGGATCTTGCCGGAGATGGTCTTTGGCAACTCGGTGACCAGCTCGAGCCGGCGGATACGCTTGAACGGCGCCAGCCGCGCGGCCAGATGCGTGAAGATCGACAGCGCCGTTTCGCGCGAGCGCTCCGCGCCGGATGTGAGCAGCACATAGGCTTTGGGAATCGCAAGCCGGATCGGATCAGGGCTCGGCACCACGGCGGCCTCGGCGACCGCCTCATGCTCCAGCAGCACGCTCTCCAGCTCGAATGGCGAGATGCGGTAGTCGGAGGATTTGAACACGTCGTCGGAGCGGCCGACGAAGGTGAGATAGCCGTCCTCGTCCTGGAACACGACATCGCCCGTGCGATAGCGCGTACCGTCGGCGCCAGTGAGCTTGCCGTCATCGCCCTGATAGCCCTGCATCAGGCCGGCCGGACGCTCGCCCGTGAGCGCCAAGGTGATCTCGCCTTCGCTCGCCGGATTGCCGTCGATGTCGGCGACCTCGACGCGATAGCCGGGCAGCGGCCGGCCCATCGAGCCGATCTTCAGCGTCTGGCCCGGCGAGTTGCCGACGATGGCGGCGGTCTCAGTCTGGCCGTAGCCGTCGCGGATCGTCAGGCCCCAGGCAGCGCGGACCTGGTCGATCACCTCCGGGTTGAGCGGCTCGCCGGCGCCGCAGGCCTCGCGCAAACTCACTTTGAAATCGGCGAGATGCTCCTGGATGAACAGCCGCCACACCGTCGGCGGCGCGCACAGCGTCGTCACGCCGCAGCGGCGGATGATGGCCAGCAGACCCTTGGCGTCGAAGCGCGGCTGGTTGACCACGAACACGGTGGCGCCGGCATTCCACGGCGAGAAGAAGCAGCTCCAGGCGTGCTTGGCCCAGCCCGGCGAGGAGATGTTGAGATGCACGTCGCCCGGCTGCAGGCCGAGCCAGTACATCGTCGAGAGATGTCCGACCGGATAGCTGCGATGGCTGTGCCGCACCAGCTTCGGCTTGGCCGTCGTGCCGGACGTGAAATACAGCAGCATCGGATCATCCGGCTGCGTCGGCCCGTCCGGCGTGAACGCCTCGGCGGCATCGGCAGCCTGCTCGAAGGGCAGCCAGCCGGCGGGTGTCGTCGGGGCACCGACGACGATGCGGACGAGATCCCCGGCGCCGAGATCGGCGAACTTCGCCACCTGGTCCTGCGCTGCGACCACCGCCTTGGCGCGGCCGCGCTCCAGCCGGTCGCGCAATTCGTCGGTCGTCAGCAACGTGGTCGCGGGGATCACGACGACGCCGAGCTTCATCGCGGCCAGCATCGTCTCCCACAGCGGCACGACGTTGCCGAGCAGCAGCAGCAGATGGTCGCCGCGCTTCAGGCCCTGCGCGCGCAGGAAGTTCGCGACCTGGCTTGAGCGGCGCGACAGTGCTGCGAAGGACAGCTTGGTCTGGCGGTCCTGAGCTGCATCGAAGATCCACAACGCAGTGCGGTCGCGGCTCTCGGGATCGGAGGCGAGCTCCGCGTCGAACCAGTCGAGCGCCCAATTGAACGGCATCGGATCCGGCCAGCGGAAGCCCTTCACCGCAGCGTCGTAGTCGGTGCGATGCGCCAGCAGAAACGCGCGTGCGTCCTTGAATGTCGTCATCAGCGGGTCCCGGCGAGCTTGCGGACGTGCTGAATGATGCCTGAGAAATCGACGCCACCATGGCCGGCGGCATCGAACGCCTTGTAAATCTCCTGCGCATGCTGGCCGAGCGGCGTCGCAGCACCGGACGCCTTGGCCGCATCCTGCGACAGCGTGAGATCCTTCAGCATCAGCGCCGTGGCAAAGCCGGGCTTGTAGTCGTTGTTGGCGGGCGAGGCAGGCACCGGCCCGGGGACGGGGCAATAGGACGTCAGCGACCAGCACTGGCCGGACGAGGTCGAGGCGACGTCGAACAGCGCCTGGTGCGACAGGCCGAGCTTCTCACCCAGCGCAAAAGCCTCGCCGACCGCGATCATCGAAATGCCCAGGATCATGTTGTTGCAGATCTTGGCCGCCTGGCCGGCGCCGGCGCCGCCGCAATGCACGATCTTCCTGCCCATCTTCTCCAGGATCGGCTTGGCCTTGGCGAAGGCGCCCTCCTCGCCACCGCACATGAAGGTGAGCGTCGCGGCCTTGGCGCCGCCGGTGCCGCCGGACACCGGCGCGTCGATGGCGTCGATGCCATGCTTGGCGGCCAGCGCATGCGCGGCGCGCGCGCTTTCGACGTCGATGGTCGACGAATCGATGATCAGCGCGCCGTTGGACATTGCGGGCACGACATCATTCCAGACAGCCAGCACATGCTTGCCGGCCGGCAGCATGGTGACGACGGCGTCCGCCCCTTTCACGGCCGCGGCGGCGCTGCCGGCAATCTCGGCGCCGTCGGCCTTGGCCTGCGCGCACGAGGCCTCGGCCAGATCGAACGCGACCACCGTGTGGCCGGCTTTGACCAAATTGGCGGCCATCGGGCCGCCCATGTTGCCGAGGCCGATGAATGCGATCGTTGCCATGGTTCGTTGTCTCCCTCGACCTGCTTGTTATCTCGTTTGCGGGAATGTCAGCTCGTCGGCACCGATCTCGGCGAGATAGCGCGCGAGCATCTCGGGCGTGACCTGATCGACATCCGGCGGCGACCACCGGGGATTGCGGTCCTTGTCGATGATCGCGGCGCGCACGCCCTCGCGGAAATCATCGCTGCGGAACACTTCGAGCGCGGCGCGATACTCGCGCACCAGGCATTCTTCCAGGGACACCGCGCCGCGCGCCAGCCGCAGCAGCTTCAACGTCACGACCATGCCGCGCGGCGACTTCTCCTTCAACGTCTTCAGGGTCGCGAGCGCGAGCTCGGAGCCATCGGCTTCGAGCGCCGCAGAGATGTCGTGCATGCCGTCATGGGCAAACCATGCATCGATCTGCGCCTGCTGCGCGGCAACCGGCCCGGCGGCCTCCGCTGTCGCGAAGCCTGCGATCAGCCGGTCGATCTCGACGGACAGCGTGCCCGGCCGAACCTTGGTCAGGACCTCGCGCAGCACCGGCCATTTTTCGGTCGGCACGACGGCGTCAGCGAACCGCGCATGAATCGCGTCGGGCCCGTTCATGGTCTGCCCGGTCAGGCCGAAATAGGCGCCGAGCTCGCCCGGCGCGCGCGACAGCAGCCAGGTGCCGCCGACATCCGGAAAGAACCCGAGGCCGACTTCGGGCATCGCGAGCCTGGTCTTCTCGGTCACGATGCGATGGCGGCCATGCGCCGAGAGCCCGACGCCGCCGCCCATCACCAGGCCGTCCATGTAGGCGACATAGGGCTTGGGGAACGCGGCGATGCGCGCGTTCATGATGTATTCCTGACGCCAGAACACCTTGCCGAGGTCGCCATTGACCTTCGAGCTCTCATAGAGCCCGCGAATGTCACCGCCAGCGCACAGGCCGCGTTCGCCCGCGCCTTCCAGCACGACGACGGCCACGGCGGGATCCACCTCGAACTGATCGAGCGCCGCGTCGATGCCCATCGACATCTCCAAGGTCATCGCGTTGATCGCCTTGGGCCGGTTCAGCCGGATGATGCCGGCCGAACCTTCGCGCCGGACGATCAGGTCGCCTTCGACCAATTCGCTCATCGCGCGGCCTCGATCAGCTTGCGCGAGACGATCAGCCGCATGATCTCGTTGGTCCCTTCCAGGATCTGGTGCACGCGCAGGTCGCGCACGATCTTCTCGATGCCGTATTCGCTGAGGTAACCGTAGCCGCCATGCAGCTGCAGCGCCTGGTTGGCGACCTCGAAGCCGACGTCGGTCCCGAAGCGCTTGGCCATCGCGCACAGCATGGTCGCGTCGGCATCCTTGCGGTCGAGCGCGGCCGCGGCGCGCCAGACGAAGGTGCGGGCCGCCTCCAGCTCGATCGCCATGTCGGCGATGCGGAACTGCAGCGCCTGGAATTCGTCGAGCCGCTTGCCGAACGCCTTGCGCTCTTTCGTGTAGGCCAGCGTCTTGTCGAGCGCGCTCTGCGCGCCGCCGAGCGAACAGGCGGCGATGTTGAGACGGCCGCCGTCGAGGCCGGCCATCGCGATCTTGAAACCGATGCCTTCCTCGCCGAGCCGGTTCGCCACGGGCACGCGCGCGTTCTCGAAGATCACGGCGCGGGTCGGCTGCGCATTCCAGCCCATCTTGCGCTCATTGGCGCCGAACGACACGCCGGGCGTCTTGGCGTCGATGACGAGAGTCGAGATGCCGCCGGGACCGTCAGCGCCCGTGCGCACCATGGCGACGAGGATGTCGGTGGCGCCGGCGCCGGAGATGAACTGCTTCTGCCCGTTCAGCACGTAGTCGTCGCCGTCGCGCACCGCGCGGGTGCGCAGCGCCGCCGCATCGGAGCCGGCGCCCGGCTCGGTCAGGCAGTAGCTCGCGATGAGGTCCATCGGACAGAGCTTCGGCAGATATTCCTGGCGCTGCGCCTCGGTGCCGAAGGTGTCGATCATCCACGACGCCATGTTGTGGATCGAGATGAAGGCCGACACCGTCGGGCAGCCCGTCGCCAGCGCCTCGAAGATCAGCGCGGCGTCCAGACGGGTCAGGCCCGAGCCGCCGACATCGTCGCGGATGTAGATGCCGCCCATGCCGAGACTGGCCGCTTCGCGCATCACGTCGACAGGGAAATGCTTCTCCTCGTCCCAGCGCAGCGCATGCGGCGCGATCTTCTCGGCCGCGAAGGCGCGGGCCATGTCGCGCACCGCGATCTGATCCTCGTCGAGAGCGAACTGCATCCGTTCTCCGCGTTTCCCGATTTTTGATTGTTGGCGTTCGGCGTATCCTCAACCTCCGTCATTGCGAGGAGCGAAGCGACGAAGCAATCCAGACTTATGGACGACGCCCTGGATCGTCGCTTCGCTCGCAATGACGAAATGGGAGCCCTCGCGGGCTCCCATTCGTATCACTTCATCAGCGGGATCGAGAACTCCGCGCCTTCCTTGACGCCCGACGGCCAGCGCGAGGTGACGGTCTTGGTCTTGGTGTAGAAGCGGATCGAATCCGGGCCGTGCTGGTTGAGGTCGCCGAAGCCGGACTTCTTCCAGCCGCCGAAGGTGTAGTAGGCGATCGGCACCGGGATCGGCACGTTGATGCCGACCATGCCGACATTGACCTTGGCGGCGAAATCGCGCGCGGCATCGCCGTCGCGGGTGAAGATCGCGACGCCGTTGCCGTAGTCGTGGTCCGACGGCAGCGCCAGCGCCTCGGCGTAGTCCTTGGCGCGCACCACCGACAGCACGGGTCCGAAGATCTCTTCCTTGTAGATCCGCATGTCCTTGGTGACGTTGTCGAACAGGCAGCCCCCCATGTAGAAGCCGTTCTCATAGCCCTGCATCTTGAAGCCGCGGCCGTCGACGGCAAGCGTGGCGCCTTCCTTGACGCCGATGTCGACGTAGTTCTTCACACGCTCGACCGCCTCGCGCGTCACCAGCGGACCATAATCGGCCGACGGATCGATCGAGGTGCCGATCTTCAGACTTTCGACGCGCGGGATCAGCTTCTCCATCAGCCGGTCGGCCGTGGTCTTGCCCACAGGCACCGCCACCGACACCGCCATGCAGCGCTCGCCGGCCGAGCCGTAGCCGGCGCCGATCAGCGCATCGACCGCGTGGTCGAGATCGGCGTCGGGCATGATGATGGCGTGGTTCTTGGCGCCGCCGAAGCACTGGCAACGCTTGCCATGCGCGGCCGCGCGCTCATAGATGTATTGGGCGATCGGCGACGAGCCGACGAAGCACACCGCCATGATGTCCGGATCCTCGAGGATGGCGTCGACCGCCTCCTTGTCGCCGTTGACGACGTTGAGGATGCCGGCCGGCAGGCCGGCCTCGATCATCAGCTCGGCGAGCTTCATCGGCACGCCCGGATCGCGCTCGCTGGGCTTCAGGATGAAAGCATTGCCGCAGGCGATGGCGGGGGCGAACTTCCACAGCGGAATCATCGCCGGGAAATTGAACGGCGTGATGCCGGCAACGACACCGAGCGGCTGGCGCATCGAGTAGATGTCAATTCCGGGCCCCGCTCCTTCCGTGTACTCGCCCTTCATCAGGTGCGGAATGCCGCAGGCAAACTCGACCACTTCGAGACCGCGCTGGATGTCGCCCTTGGCATCGGGAACGGTCTTGCCATGCTCACGGGCCAGGAGCTCGGCGAGCTGGTCGTAGTCGCGCTGAGCAAGTTCCAGAAACTTCATCATGACGCGCGCGCGGCGCTGCGGGTTGGTCGCAGCCCAGGCCGGCTGCGCGACCTTGGCGTTCTCGACCGCGGCCCGGAGCTCGGCGCGCGAGGCCAATGCGACCTTCGCCTGCACGTCGCCGGTCATCGGCTCGAAGACGTCGGCCGTCCGACCGGACGTGCCCTTGACCTCTTTGCCGCCAATGAAATGGCCGATTGAACGCATGTGGTATCCTCCGCAGGGGGTAATCAATGCCGATTTGGCCGGCATCTTGCAGCCTTTGCGCCGTTTGGGAAGGGTTTAAGCGCTGATCGGCGCTGCGAAATTGCAGCCCCGACTTCCCCGGCGAGACCCCTGCCACGGGTACGTCCTGGTCGTTCCCCGACTCAGCGTTTCGCGGCTGCAGCCTTCTTCACCGGCTTTTGCGCGGCCGGCCGCGCCGTGGCCTTGCCGGCCGATCCGCCAGCCGCGATCGCCAGGGCCACCTCGCGTCCCGAGCTCAGGATCTCATCGGACAATTCGCCGCTGCCCGTCAGCCGCGCCATTACCAGCGTCCCCGTCAGCGTCGCGAGCATCGCCGACGCGCGCTTGCGCGCCGTCTTGCGCGGCACATCGATCACGTAGTCGGCGAACAGGCCGATCAATTCTTCCAGCTTGGCCGCGAAGGCCTTGCGTGTCTTTGCGCTCTCGCGCGCAATCTCCGCCCCGAGCGCCGGGACCGCACAGCCATGACCGACGTCGTCCCGATGCTGCGCGGAAAGATAGCCATCGACGATCGCGGCAAGCCGTCTCTGCGGCGGCAGCTCATCGAGCAGCTCGCGCCAACGCGCCACCGAACGGTCGACCGCATAGCTGAACGCTTCAACGACCAGCGCCTCGCGCGAATCGAAATGCGCGTAGAAGCCGCCATGGGTCAGCCCAGCCTCCTTCATCAGGTCGGCAACACCGACGCCGTGAGCGCCCTTCTCGCGCAATCGCACCGACGCCTTGCGCACGATTCGCGCGTGAGTTTCCGCCTTGTGTTCAGGAGAATAACGCATAGCCGTCCCATTGAATGTCTGCGGTCATACAATAGCAGTTCTGCGCCCAGCTCGCTGCAGCTATCTGATGAATTCGAGTTGATCTAAATCAGGACCGTGACACCATTCCAGATACCGGAACTCACCCGCCCCAAAACACCAAGAGGCGCAATATGGACATGCCCGATTCTCACTGCCGCGTGAGTCGCGACGGCCGCGGCGTCGTCCGGCTGACGATCTGCAATGCGGGAGCACTTAACATCCTCGGCTCTGCTGCAATCGTTGGCATCCAAACGGCACTGCAGTCTCTGGCGGAGGACCACGGCATCCGCGTTCTCGTGCTCGCGGGAGAGAGCGAGAAGAGCATGATCGGCGGCGCCGACATCAAGGAGATGGCCAAGCTCGACCAGGCCTCCGCGGAAGGGTTCATTTCACGACTGGCGGGACTCTGCGAAGCGGTACGCAATTTTCCCGCCCCCGTGATTGCCCGGATGCCGGGCTGGTGCCTCGGCGGCGGCCTGGAGGTCGCGGCCGCCTGCGATATCCGCGTTGCGGGACATGATGCCCAGTTCGGCATGCCGGAGGTGCGCGTCGGCATTCCCTCGGTCATTCATGCCGCGCTGCTGCCGCGACTGATCGGCTGGGGCCGCACACGCTGGCTGCTGATGACGGCCGACACGATCGACGCGCCGACCGCGCTCGCCTGGGGCCTGGTCGATGCCGTCGCCGCAGAAGGAGAGCTCGATCGCGCGGTCGAGAAAGTCGTTGAATCGCTGCTCGCATGCGGGCCCGAAGCTCTGCGATCGCAGAAGGCCCTGCTGCGACAGTGGGAGGACCTGCCGCTCAAGGACGCGATCGAGATGTCGATCGGCGCGTTCGGACGATCGTTCCTCACCGACGAGCCGAAACGCCTGATGCAGCACTTCATCGACCGCAAGCGCTAGAGCGCAAGTTTCTCCAAGTTTCCCTGCGCAGTTCTCGGCAATCTCGCATCGTCGTCACGACACGTTGAGCGACATCACCGGGGTTTTCTTTTCCATGGCAGCATTATATGATGATCATAATCTTTTTATCCAGGAGCCTGCCATGGCCTCGTCCGATCCCGTCGTGATCCTGTCCGCCGCCCGCACCCCGCTTGGCCGTTTCATGGGTGAATTGTCGCCGCTGAGCGCGCACAAGCTCGGGGCGCATGCGATCAAGTCGGCGCTCGAACGTGCGGCCGTCGCGCCGGATGCGGTGCAGGAGATATTCATGGGCAATGTGCTGTCCGCCGGTCAGGGCCAGGCGCCCGCCCGCCAGGCCGCGCGCGGCGCCGGTCTGCCCGACGGCACGGGCGCCACCACGATCAACAAGGTGTGCGGCTCAGGCATGAAAGCGACGATGCTGGGGCACGACATCATCAGCGCGGGTTCCGCGGATATCGTCGTGTCCGGCGGCATGGAGAGCATGAGCAACGCGCCCTATCTTCTCGCCAAGGCCCGCGGCGGCTATCGCGCCGGCCATGACCGCATTCTCGATCACATGATGCTGGACGGGCTCGAGGATGCCTACGAGACCGGTCGCTCGATGGGCGATTTCGGCGAGGCGACCGCCGAGGCCTATCAGTTCACCCGCGCCGACCAGGATGCCTATGCAATCGAGACGCTGACCCGTGCCCGCAGGGCGGTCGAGGGCGATGCGTTCGCGGCCGAGATCGCGCCGATCACGCTCGTCGAGAAGTCGGGCCCTCGGCTGGTCGCCAATGACGAGCACCCGCTGAAGGTCGATCCGGCGAAGATCCCCGCACTGAAGCCGGCCTTTCGCAAGGACGGCACCATCACGCCGGCTGCCTCTTCCGCGAATGCCGACGGCGCCGCGGCTCTCGTGCTCGCGCAACGATCACGGGCCGACCGCGACCGGCTGCCTGTCATCGCCGAGATCAAGGGGCACGCGACGCACAGCCAAGAGCCGCAATGGTTCACGACGGCGCCGATCCCGGCGATCCGCAAGCTGCTCGACAAGGTCGGCTGGCGGGTCGAGGACGTCGACCTGTTCGAAATCAACGAGGCGTTCGCAGTCGTCGCCATGGCTGCGCAGCGCGACCTCGGCATTCCGCGTGACCGGCTGAACGTCAATGGCGGCGCCTGTGCGCTCGGACACCCGATCGGCGCCACCGGCGCGCGCCTGATCGTGACGCTGCTGCATGCGATGCAGGCCCGCGGAGTGAGGCGCGGCGTGGCCGCGCTGTGCATCGGCGGCGGCGAGGCAACGGCGATCGCGGTCGAGCGGTAGCGGGGTCACGGCAATGTCCTGAAATGAGGGAACATTGTCATTCATGTCACACGCCCGCTCTGGCACGATGAGTGGGCCTCCCTCGGATTGGACCAGGACTCTCATGATCTCGAACCAGCTTGCAGCGGCCCTCGACCGGCGCAACATCCACTATGGCTGGGTCATGGTCGCCGTGACCTTCTTCACGGCGCTCGTGTCCGCCGGCACGGTGGGAGCACCGGGCGTGTTCATCGTGCCGCTGCAGCAGGAGTTCGGCTGGAGCACCGCGGAGATCTCCTCGGCGCTGTCGATCCGCTTCGTCCTGTTCGGGCTGATGGCGCCGTTCGCCGCCGCCCTGCTCAACCGCTACGGCCTGCGCAACATCACGCTGCTGGCGCAGCTGATCGTGGTATCGGCGCTGGTGGGATCGCTGGCGATGAGCCAGGTCTGGCAACTCGTGCTGCTGTGGGGCGTGGTGATCGGCATCGGCACCGGCATGACCGCACTGGTGCTGGGCGCCACCATCGCCACGCGCTGGTTCGTCGCGCGCCGCGGGCTCGTCGTCGGCATCCTCACGGCGAGCGTCGCCACCGGGCAGCTGGTGTTCCTGCCGCTGCTCGCGAGCCTGACCGAGCGGCTCGGCTGGCGTGTCGCGCTCGGGTTGATCTGCGTCATGCTCGGCGTCTCCGCAACCGCGGTGCTGCTGCTGATGCGCGACCGGCCGAGCGAACTCGGCTTGCGCCCCTATGGCGACACGGGCACCGACCCGATCGTCCCGCCGGCCCCCGTCACCACGCCGATCCTCGCGGCGGCACTCGGCACCCTGCGCGACGCCTCGCGCGCGCCGGTGTTCTGGATGCTGTTCGCGACCTTCTTCATCTGCGGCGCCTCGACCAACGGTCTGGTCCAGGTGCATCTGATCCCGATGTGCCTCGATTTCGGCATCCCGCAGGTGCAGGCCGCCAGCCTGCTCGCGGCGATGGGCATCTTCGACTTCTTCGGCACGATCATGTCGGGCTGGCTGTCGGACCGCTATGACAATCGCTGGCTGTTGTTCTGGTACTATGGGCTGCGCGGCCTGTCGCTGCTGTTTCTCCCCTTCACCGATTTCTCGTTCTATGGCCTGTCGCTGTTCGCGATGTTCTACGGCCTCGACTGGATCGCCACCGTGCCGCCGACGGTGCGGCTGACGGCGCAGCGGTTCGGGCCGGAGCGCGCCAACCTGGTATTCGGCTGGGTGTTCGCCGGACATCAGCTCGGCGCCGGCACCGCCGCCTTCGGCGCCGGCCTGTCGCGCACCTTGCTGCAGAGCTACCTGCCGGCCTTCTTCACCGCCGGCGCGCTGTGCATCATCGCGGCGCTGCTTGCTCTCATGATCGCGCGGCAGGCCAAGCCTGCCGCGGCGTAACATTCCTCACGGCCGCGTCGTCATCCCCAGCGGCGGACCGACCGTCCGCAGCGGCTCGGCGAGGCGCGCGAACTCGCACAGCAGCGCGCGCGTCTTGCGCGGGTCGATGATCTCTTCGACCCAGAACTTCTCGGCGGAGCGGAACGGCGAGCGCAGCTTGTTCAGGCGATCCTCGATCTCCTTGAGCTTGGCCTTGGGATCGGGCGCCGCATCGATCTCGGCGCGATAGGCCGCCTCGATGCCGCCTTCGAGCGGCAGCGAGCCCCAATAGGCCGACGGCCAGGCGTAGCGGATCGAGAACCGGTCGGCCGGCTGGTGCACGACACCGGCGACGCCGAACGAGTTGCGCACGATCACCGTGCACCACGGCACCGTCGACTGGTTGACCGCGGCCATCGCGCGCACGCCATGGCGGATGGTCGCCGCCTTCTCCGCCTCGAGCCCGACCATGAAGCCGGGGCAGTCCATCAGATAGACGATTGGCAGATGGAAGGTCTCGGCGAAATCGACCCAGCGGATCACCTTCTGGCAGGCGTCCGCCGTCCACGACCCGCCGGTGTGATAGGGATCGCTCGCCAGCACCATGACGGCGCGGCCTTCGAGACGCGCCAGCCCCACGATGAGCGGCCGGCCGTAGTTCTGCGCCACCTCGAAGAACGAGCCGCTGTCGACGACGGACTCGATGATCGGCCGCATCTTGTAGACGCGACGGCGATCCCGCGGCACGGCGCTGATGAGTTGCTCGTCGGCGCGCTGCGGATCATCGGTGCACGGCAAGGTCGGCGGCAGCTCGTAAACGGACGACGGCAGATAGGACAGGAAGCGGCGCGCGCAGGCGAACGCTTCCGCCTCGGTGTCGACGGCGTGATCGACGCCACCGGCCCGGGTCTGGATGTCGGCGCCGCCGAGTTCCATCTTGCCGAGGTCCTGCCCCAGCCGCTTCACGACAGGCGGTCCGGCGACGAACATCGCAGACTGCTTGGTCATGACCGAGTAGTGGCTCGCCGCGAGCCGCGCCGCGCCGAGCCCCGCCACCGAGCCGAGGCCGAGCGCGACCACGGGCACCAGCGACATGTTCTCGGTCGTGTAGCGGTACCAGCGATTGCCGCCGATGCCGCCGGGCAGATTGGCCGCGCCCTTGGTCTCGATGGTCTTGACCGAGCCGCCGCCGCCGGAGCCTTCGATGATGCGGATGATGGGCAGACGGAAGTCGTGCGCCATCTCCTCCGCCATCAGCGGTTTGGCGGCGATCGACGCATCGGCCGAGCCGCCGCGCACGGTGAAGTCGTCACCGACCACGACGACGGTGCGGCCGTCGATGCGCCCGCGCCCGAACACGCAATTGGCGGGCGTCACATGCGCGAGCTCGCCCTGCGCGTCATATTCGCCGATCCCTGAGACCGCGCCGATCTCGTGGAAGCTGCCGGGATCGACGATGCCGTCGATGCGCTCGCGAACGGTGAGGCGGCCCTGGTCGTGCTGACGCTTGACCTTGTCAGGCCCGCCCATCTCCCGCGCGAAGGCCTCGCGCCGGGCCAGTTCCTCGAGCTCCGGCTGCCAACTCATTCGTTCCCCCTGCCGCGGTGATGGTCTTGTTCTTATGATTGGACTTCGCGTTCACCTGAAGCGGCTTTCTCTCCATCCGGCTGTTGAAGACATCGGCCTCCGCGCCCTGCAGCAGCGCCGCGATGCTGAGACCGAGCTCGCGCATCGGCTCGGCCACCTCGTCATGCAGGCGCTGCTCGTCATACATCGCCGACAGCAGTCCGATCGTCAGCACGACATAGGTCTGGTACTGCGGCGACCACAGCGGCAGCGCGAGGCCATTGATGTGCGGGCTCCACAGGCCGCAGGCGACGACGTAGCCGTGCTCCTTGAGGAACTGCCTGTTGTGCTCCAGCCGCGGCCGCAGCAGCTTGGCGGCATCCGGCAGCTCCCGCTCCATCTCGGCGAGCAGCGCGTCGCCCACGTCCGGCTCGAGCGCGGCGACATAGGCGTGCCCCGCGGCCGTCGACGCCATCGAGATGCGGCTGCCCGTGGTCTCGTGCAGACCGAGTGCGTTCGCGGCGCGGCCGAACTCGAGATAGACGAGATGAAACTGGTCCGGAATGACGAAGCCGACGGTCCCGGGCAATTGCTCCGCGACGTCCTGCAGCCGCTGCCTGATCAGGTTGCGGAGCTGCAAGCCCCTGGTCATCGACGTGCTCATCGCGACGGCGCTCGGGCCGATGCGATACTTCTGATCCCGCGGCAGGTAGACCAGCTGCCCCATGCGGGTCAGCGTGTGCGTCAGCCGCGACACCGTCGAGCGCGGCAGGCCGCAGCGGTTGGAAATTTCGAGATTGCCCAGGCGCGAGTCGTGTCCCTCGAAACAGCGAAGCACGTCGAACGCCCGCGACACCACCTGGATCACCTCGCCTTCACCCGCGAGATCTCCGGGCAGCATGCCCACCCTGCTCAATCGCTCAGACCGTCGTCCCATGCGCGTTCCACTCAATTCCATGATGCGGAATTAAATTCCGCTTACAGAACAAGCTAACCCAGCCATTTTTCCCTCACAACAGCAGAGCGTTTCTAAAACCCATCGTTCTTCAGCGTGTTGGCACAAGACTCGACGTGTCCGCGCAAGTCGCAATGGCCCGACGGTATGGACACCCGACATGGTATTTTAACACCACCGTCGATCGCAACTCAGTCGACGGCGGGCGTGATGTGGCGCGTCTCGCAATGCCTCGGCCGCTCAATCCATGAGCAGCAGCAACATTTCGCCACCCTGCAACAAGTGTGGGCTGGATGCCCCACCGCCGCTGCGACATAACCACCGCGCCCTCTGGTCCCCACCGAGCTTGCCATGACCTCCGAACATCCGCGGCCGATCCGCAATCCGCAGCATTGGGCGTCCGCCGCGATGCCGCCGCTGCAGCGCTTCCTCTCGGCCTGCCATGCCGACTTCTGGCCCGACCATGACGGCGCGGTCGCAAACTACATCCCCGAACTCGGCAAGGCCGATCCGGCGCATTTCGGCATCGGCCTCGCGACGCTCGACGGCCACGTCTACGAAGTCGGCGACAGCCGGGTGCCGTTCACGATCCAGTCGATGTCGAAGCCGTTCGTGTTCGCGCTGGCGCTCGATGCGCTCGGATCGGACCAGGTCGAACGCGTCATCGGCGTCGAGCCGTCGGGCGATCCCTTCAACTCGATCCGGCTCAATGCCGAGAACCATCCGTTCAATCCGATGGTCAATGCCGGCGCGATCGCCTGCAGCGGCCTCATCCAACAAGCCCGGCACGCCGATGCGTTCGAGACGATCCGCGATGCGCTCGGCCGCTTCGCCGGCCGCAAGCTCGACGTCGACGACGCCGTGTTTGCATCGGAAGCCGCAACCGGCGACCGCAACCGCGCCATCGCCTATCTGCTGCGGACCTCCGAGGTCATCAGGGAGCCGGTCGAAGACGTGCTCGCGGTCTACTTCCGGCAATGCGCCGTGCTCGTGACCGCGCGCGACTGCGCGATCATGGCGGCGACGCTGGCCAATCGCGGCGTCAATCCGGTCACCGGGGAGCAGGTGGTGACGCCCTACGCGGTATCGCGCACGCTTTCGGTGATGACCTCCTCGGGTATGTATGACTTCGCCGGCGAATGGATCTACCGTGTCGGCATTCCCGCAAAGAGCGGCGTCGGCGGCGGCATCCTGGCGAGCCTGCCGGCGCGGCTCGGGCTCGGCAGCTATTCGCCCAGGCTCGACGGCCACGGCAACAGCGTGCGCGGCATCAAGGTCTGCGAAGCGCTGTCGGCACATTACGGCCTGCATATGCTGAACCGCTCGGACGATGCCCGCACCTCGATCATTGCCGACTACGACATCGGCGCCAACCCGTCGCGCCGAAGCCGCCGCGCGCAGGAGCGCAGCATCCTCGCCACCCATCCCGACGCGGTGCGCGTGCTCGAACTGGTCGGCACGCTGTCGTTCTCCAATGTCGACTACGTCTCGCGCCAGCTCGCAGCGGGCGCGCGTCCGCAATTCGTGATCTTCGATCTCCACCGCGTCACCGCCATGACGCCCGCCGGTCTGCGCCTCGTCGCCGAACTGTTTCATGAGCTCGCAGATTTTCACGTCACCGTCGTGCTCTCCGGCATCCGCCGGACGTCGCCGGAGTGGCAGGAGATTACCGCACTCACCGGCGACATCGGCAACGTTCGCGACTTCTATCTGCTCGACACGGCCATCGAATGGGCCGAGGATCAGATCGTCTATCGCTACGGCGGCGCGATCGACTTCCTGGAGACCACCGAGCTGGCCGAGCAGCCGCTGCTCGCCGGCCTGTCGCCGGACGAGCGCCACGAACTCGCGGCGCTTGCGATCATCCGGCATTATCAGCAGGGCGAACGTATTCTCGCCGCCGGTGACGCCGCGACCTCGCTGTTCTTCCTGCGCTCCGGCGTCGTTCACGTCACGCTGCCGGACGGCATCAGGTTGGCGACGCTGACGGCGGGGCAATGCTTCGGTGAGATGGCGCTGCTCGAACCGGTGCGCTCCGCCGACGTCATCGCCGACTTCTCCGCCACCGCGTTCGAGGTCGCGCTCGACGAGTTCGAGCGTTTCCGCACACGGCATCCGAAAGCCGGCGAGCGCATCATGCGCAATCTGGCCCAGTTGCTGGCCGAACGCCTGACGATCGCCAATGCGCGGCTGAACCTGCTCGCGGCGGATTGAGACGGCCGTCGAAGTGTCATGCGCAGCAGGCGCGCACCTAAGGTTGCAATTCACGACAACTGATAGCTTGCGGTCGATGCTGCTCATCACTCGTACTTGTACGGGTTCGCCCAAACGTTACCGGGAGTCGGTCGCAGGACAACCATAAGCGAGCCCAATTCGCGCCGCATTACCCGACGATGTTGTGAACCGTCGATGAACGCCGAGTGGGGACTCGCGAAGCAGACGTCGATGTGGGGTGTTTCCGAGTAAAATTCCAGCCGCCGTCGCGCGTGTATTTGCGCAACGGAGAGTCGTGTCCAGTGTCCAGGGAGGAAACGGCATGAAGGAAGCCACAAAGAGGGCAAGATCGGAAGCACTCGCGCACATGCTGGCGGTCACGTCCATGATCGTCATCGCCAGCGTCCTGTTCTACGGGCGATGAAGGGCTGTCTGGAGGTTCTGCGTCGCAGTTGCTTCATCGCCCGTAGGTAGGATTTGTGAGCTTGATTGCTCACGCGAACGACAGAGTTGAGTTGCGTTTGAGTTGGTAGCGTAGCGTCACAGTATTGCGTCAATCGCGCGGCGATCCGGGTCGGGACGAATGTGTGTTGCGTATCGTCCCGTCTCGGCCGGTCGTGCTCGGCTTGCGCTGTCACAGAGCGTCGCTCCATCGTCATTGCGCCTTCCCGAAGTAGGGTACCGTGCCGCCTGCGAAGGCTGTGAAGCGCGCCTCGACCGAATCGCCGATCGCAAGATCGTGGTCGCCATGGGCCATCATGCGAAAGCCCTCGCGCATATCCACCAGCACGATGTTGTAGGGCACATGCGCGCGCGTCTCCGGCGTCGCGGCGCGGCAGACCAATGACGTGGCGTAGATGATGCCTGCGCCGCTCGCGGCGTGATCGGTGAGCGCCAGCGAGCCGCAGGCGGCGCAGAAGTCGCGGCGGAAATATTGGACATGGGCGCAGCACGCGCAACGCTGATAGCGAATCGCTGCGGCGCCTTTGGTCCAGTCGGCCGATTCGCTCATCGCACCCGCTCCCAGAACATGCTGACATGCGACGACAGCACGCCGCCATCGCCATGCAGCAGCGTCAGCGCCGCATTGCGCACCTGCCGGCTGCCGGCCCGCCCTGTCATCTGCAGATGCGCCTCGTTGAGATGCGCCATCGCGCCGCCGACGCCGCAATGGCCGTAGCTCAATAGCCCGCCATGGGTGTTGAGCGGCACGGCGCCGTCACGGCTGAAATGGCCGGCTCTGACTCGCGCCGCCGCCTCGCCACGACCGGCCAGGCCGAGGTCCTCGAGCAGCATGCACAGCGTGATGGTGAAGCTGTCATAGACTGCGGCGTAGTCGACGTCCGCGATCTCGACGCCCGCAGCAGTCTTGGCCTTGGCGACCGCGATCTCGGCGCCGAGTTCGCTCAAGCGAGGCGCCGCCGTGACGTGCTGATGCGTATGGGCCTGAGCGCAGCCGCGCACGCGTATCGCAATGTTTCCGGTCGGCTCGCGGCTGACGATGATGGCCACACCGCCATCGGACACCGGGCAGCAGTCGAGCAGCTTCAGCGGCCGCGCCACCGGCTTCGACGCCATGACATCGGCAACGGTGATCGGCTCACGGAACTGGGCGCCCGGATGATCCAGCGCATGCCGGCGCATCAGCACCGCGAACTCGGCGAGGTCCTGTTCGGTGACGCCGTAGTCGTGCATGTAGCGCGACGCGACGAGGCCGTAGTAAGCGGGGATCGTGGGGCCGAGCGGCAGTTCGTAGGCAGGATGGCCGACCTGGGCCAGCGCCTGGATCGAGGCGTCACGGCTCTGCCCGGTCAGCCGGTTCTCACCGGCGACGACGAGCATGTGCCTGACGACGCCGGCCTCGACCAGGTGATGCGCGAGCATCACCATCGCCAGCCCGGTGGCGCCGCCGACCTGAACCGCGTGGGCATAGGATGGCTGGATGCCGAAATGCTCGGCAAATACGGTCGCCAGCATGATGTGGGGCGAGACGGTGGAATAGCCGCAGAGGATGCCGTCGATGTCACGCCGCGTCAGCTCGGCGTCGTCCAACGCAAGCTGCGCCGCCATGCTCATGAGATCGAGTGACGAGCGCCCGTCGTGCTTGCCGAACGAGGTGAGGCCGGTGCCGGTGATGTAGGTCATCGTGCCATCCACCTGCTCTGCTGCGCTTGTCTCGCTGCACCCAGGGTCGCATCGGCGAACGCCCCATGGCGCTTGACCCGAGATCGCGCGCCGCAGGCGGTGCGCCCCCTCGCCCCGCTTGCGGGGAGAGGGTTGGGGTGAGGGGGACTCTCCACGAACTCGGTGCGCGGAGAGCCCCCCTCACCCGGATTGCATCTACGATGCAATCCGGCCTCTCCCCGCACGCGGGGAGAGGCGAGCACCGCGCGGGCCCCGCGGCATGTGCTCGCGTCGGCCAGTCCGGCAAACCGGCTAGCGCCGTGATCCTCACACGACGAGTCTTTGCGGGGTACCCCCCTCCCTGCCACTTCCCCACAAGGCGGGAGGGAATGCGGGCATCGTGCGTCCATCACAATTGTCTTCATCATTTCAGCGAGCGCATCTTCAGTACGATTTGGGCAGGCCGAGCACCTTCTCGGCGATGAAGGACAGGATCAGTTGCGGACTGATCGGGGCGATCCGGGGGATCAGGGATTCGCGCAAGTATCGCTCCACGTGGTACTCGCGCGCGTAGCCAAATCCGCCATGGGTCATGACCGCCTGCTCGCAGGCGTGGAAGCCGGCCTCTGCCGCGAGATATTTCGCGGCGTTGGCGGCGGGTCCGCAAGGCTGGCCCTGGTCGTATTGCCAGCCGGCCTGCAGCACCATCAGCCACGCGGCTTCCAGCTCCATCCAGTTCTTGGCCAGGGGATGCTGGATGCCCTGGTTCTGGCCGATCGGCCGATTGAAGACGTTGCGCGTCTTCGCGTAGGCGCTGGCGCGCGACAGCGCGAGATGGCCGAGCCCGACGGCTTCGGCGGCAATCAGGATGCGCTCCGGATTCATGCCATGCAGGATGTAGTCGAATCCCCGCCCCTCCTCGCCGAGGCGATCCTCGACCGGAATCTCGACATCCTCGAAGAACAGCTCGTTGGAGTCGACCGGCTTGCGGCCCATCTTCTCGATCTCGTGGACCTTGATGCGGCTGCGATCGAAATCGGTGTAGAACAGGCTGAGCCCATGGGTCGGGCGCTTCACCTCATCGAGCGGCGTCGTGCGCGCCAGCAAGAGCATCTTCTCGGCGACCTGTGCGGTCGAGATCCAGACCTTCTGACCGTTGACGATGTAGCGGTCGCCCTTGCGCACGGCGCGGGTCTTGAGCTGCGTGGTGTTGAGGCCGGTATTGGGCTCGGTCACCGCGAAGCAGGCCTTCTCGCTGCCGTCGACGATGCCCGGCAGCATGCGCGCGCACTGCTCCTTGGTGCCGAACACGACGACCGGATTGAGGCCGAACACGTTCATGTGGATCGCCGAGGCGCCGGACATCCCGGCGCCGGATTCGGCGATGGTGCGCATCATGATCGCCGCATCGAGAATGCCGAGGCCGGAGCCGCCATACTCTTCGGGGATGCAGATGCCGAGCCAGCCGGCCGCGGCCAAGGCCTTGTGGAAGTCAGCGGGGAAACCACCCTCCTTGTCCTTCTTCAGCCAGTAGGCATCGTCGAAATCAGCGCAGATTTTTGCCACCGCATCGCGGATCGAGACCTGATTGGCCGAGAGCGCGAAATCCATCTGATCACTCCTTCGCAGGTGCCGGCGTCGTCGCGCCGTCACGGATCATTGCGGCGATCTCGTCATCCGAAAATCCGAGCTCGTGCAAAATCGCCTCGCCATGCTCGTTGGGCCGCGCTGCCAGACGCTGCGGCTCTGCCTTGGTCTCGGACCAGGTTGCCGAGACGCGCGTGCTGCGGATCGGGCCTTCGGTCGGATGCTGCACGACGGGAAAGAAATTCGTCGCGGCGAGATGCGGATCGTGCAGCAGGCTTTCGAGGTCGTGCATCGGCATGACCGGGATGTCGGCTGCATCCAGCAACGCGGTCCATTCGGCCGTGGTGCGCGTCTCGAAGATGCGAGCGAGCTCGGCATAGACGTGATCGATATTGGCGGCGCGCCTGGCAAAGCTGTTGAAGCGCTCGTCGGCGCGCAGGTCGGTGCGGCCGGACGCGGTGAAGAACGCGTCCCATTGCTTGTCGTTGTAGACGATGACGCAGACATGGCCGTCGGCCGTCTTGTACGGCCGGCGATCCGGGGACAAGTGGCGCGGATAGCCGCCGCGGTCGAGCGGCGGGTCGTAGGTCAGTCCACCCATGTGGTCGCCCATGATGAAGGCCGCCATGGTCTCGAACATCGGCACGTCCAGGCGCTGGCCGCGGCCGGTGCGGTCGCGGTGCACGAGGCTCGCGCAGATGGCGCCGACGGCGGTGAGCCCGACGATGCGGTCGACCAGCGCGTTCGGCACATAGCGCGGCGTGCCGTCGCCGGCCACCGCCATCAGGTGCGACAGCGCGGCGCCGCCCTGAATCAGATCGTCATAGGCGGGCTTGGCCGCATAGGGGCCGTCCTGGCCGAAGCCGAACACGCCGGCATAGACCAGCCGCGGATTGAGCGCCGAGATCAGTTCATAGCCGAGGTTCAGCCGCGCCATCGCCTGCGGACGAATGTTGTAGAGCAGGACGTCGGCGTCCTTGACCATGCGCAGCACGGCCTCGCGGCCCGTCGGCTTCTTCAGGTCGAGGCAGATCACGCGCTTGCTGCGGTTGGTGTTGAGGGTCACCGGCCCCATGCCGGGATGGTGCCACGGGCCGATCTTGCGGGTGACGTCGCCCTCTGGCGACTCCACCTTGATGACGTCGGCGCCGTAGTCGCCGAGCGTCTGGGCGGCATACGGCCCCATCAGCACGGTGGTCATGTCGATGACCTTGATGCCCGCAAGCGGTCCCATCGCAGCGCCGTCTCCCTCGTTCGTTATTGTGGCCAGAGCTAACGGCACTGCGGGTTTTGGGGCAAGCCGCTCCACGCGTATGGGGCCATGCACGGCGCCGTGACACGGAATTTCGAGGCACCCAGGCCTCATGGTTCTCAGTCTGAGGGTTGAGAGCGATGCTCGTATGAACTTTTTCGAGATCTCGGGTGAGCTGTTTCCCCTCGCCCTGAGGAGCCCGCCGCAGGCGGGCGTCTCGAAGGGCGAGGCCGCCCTTGGGGCCTCATGGTTCGAGACGCGCCACGCGCTCAAGAGTCGTCCTCTCCCTGGCTTCTGGGGCGCGCGGCGCTCCTCACCATGAGGTTCTGGCACCCAAGGCGGTCCTGCACACCGACCATGAACACGCCAAGAGGCGTGTTCATGGAGAGGTTCGAAAGCTGGGGCGGCACTGCACACCGGACCATCAAAACGCCGAGTGGCGCGTTCATGGAGAGGGTCGAGAGCGCCGACCGGATGGAGATCTCTGATATCTCGCCGCTGCACCGCACCAGATGTTCCATGCGAACTGGTGCATTCTGCGATTCCCTTCCGCCGCGGAGCTGTGTCAGCATGTCCGCCCGACATCCAACGACACCACACAGGGAGAACGCTGTCATGACGCTCTATCAGGGCAAATGCTTCTGCGGCGCGGTCGAGCTCGAGGCCGATGGCGAGCCGGAGGCGATGGGCTATTGCCATTGCGCGTCGTGCCGGTCCTGGTCGGCCGGCCCCGTCAACGCCTTCACCCTGTGGAAGCCGGCCAATGTGCGCGTGACCAAGGGCGCGGATGCGATCGGCACCTATCACAAGACCGACATGAGCCACCGCAAATACTGCACCAAATGCGGCGGGCATCTGATGACCGACCATCCGCCGCTCGGCATGATCGATGTCTATGCCGCGACGATTCCGAGCCTGAAGTTCGCGCCCGGCGTCCACGTCAACTATGCGGAGAGCGTGTTGCCGATCAAGGACGGGCTGCCGAAGCTGAAGGACTTTCCGGCCGAGTTCGGCGGCTCCGGCGAGATGATGCCGGAGTGATGCGGGCACCGCGCATGGTGCGCACACGAGCATGTTGGACCTCGCGACAGGATCTGTCCGAGCTTTGCTGAGCGAGTCCGCCCTCTTTCGAGACAGAGGGCGCAGGGAAGGCCAGGTGCCGACTGGCACCCGTGGCTCCCGTGCGAAAGAAAGCACGGGGAGAGAACCACAGGTTCAGCCGGATCAACCCGGCCTTCCCTGCGCGATGGTTTTCACGCTTATCTCGCGCTCTCCTCGGTGCACCGGCCTTTTGGCCACCGTCGCCCTTGGGATCATCACCCGCCGGCTTGGCATCAGCATCGGGATGCCGGGACCACGCGAATTCACGTCCGCAACCTGCCGTTCGTCCGCATGCTCTCGCACGCTGCGGCAAATCGCGGCCACCGCATCCCTGCCTCAACGTTCGTGACGATCGCGAAGCGCCCCTCTGGCGAAGCAGGATGGCGGCACTCAACCACAATTTCTGTAAAAGCGAAAGTCGAATATTTTTCGCGAAGGGACTGGACAGCCCAAATCAGCCTGAACGGACAGGCGAAATTCGCCGATCGGCGCAGCGCGCCTGGACGCTATGCAACACCGGCCTCGGAGCTTCACCGTCATGGCGAGGAGCACCGCCTTGCGACGCGTTCAGGCGATGCTCTCGCATCCCCTGAGAACCATGAGGCCGCAGTGAGGCCTCGCCCTTCGAGACGACCGCCTTGGGGGCGGTCTCCTCAGGGTGAGGGTGACGGTCGTGCGGGACGATAGAGCGAGACGATCCCTCCATGAGCACACTCTTCGTGTTCATGGTCCGGTGTGCAGTGCCTCGGCTTTTGAACCTCTCCATGAACACGCGGCTGATGACCAACCTGCCGCGCCAATCTCGGAACCCGAACCTCATGGTGAGGAGCGCCGCGCCATTCTATCAATTCGAAGTAGCGTCGTCGATCGCGGCGCGTCTCGAACCATGAGGCCCGGCTGCGCCGGTTCGCTGGCGCGATCTGCTCAGACCTGCGCCCTCTCCGCATCCCGCTGCGGCGCCAGTTCCGGCGCCGTGTCGGGGGGGCGCCGGTCCAGCTCCTCGATCATGCCGCGCGCGATCTCGCGCTCGCCCATGATGACGACATCGGCGCCGAGCGATCTGAGGTGGTCGACCTCGGCGTCCGAATGCGCGCGCGCCACGATCCGCAGGCCCGGATTGGCCGCACGCGCCTGCTCGACGATCTGTCCGGCCTCGAACGCCTCGGGGATCGCGATCACCAAGGTGTGCGCCCCGGCGGGGTTGGTGGCCCGCAGCACGTTGCCGCGCGCCGCGTTGCCGACGATCGTCTCGACGCCGGCGTCCTTCAACTGCTTCAGGATGTCTTCGGACGTCTCCACCGCGAGGAAGGTCTGCCCGCGCTGCTGCAGGGCCTCGCCGACGAGCCGGCCGACGCGACCGTAGCCGACGATGATCGTATGCTCCGTCAGCTGCGTCACGCGGATCTCGGCCGGCGGCGGCGCTGCGGGAGCCAAGACGTCGGCGCGGCGGCGCTCCAGCCGCGGCAGCAGCCAATCGAGGGCTGCGAACATCAGCGGATTGAGCATGATCGAGATGATGGCACCGGCCAGGATCAGGTCGCGGCCGGCTTTCGGCAGCAGGTTGGTCGCGCCGCCGATCTCGGCGAGGATGAAGGAAAACTCGCCGATCTGGGCGAGACTGGCCGAGATCGTCAGCGCCGTCGAGGCCGGATGGCGAAACGCGACCACGATCAGGAATGCGGCGAGCGACTTGCCGAACAGGATGATGAACAGGGTCGCCAGCAGCGGCCAGGGCTCGCGGATGATGCTGGCGGGATCGAACAGCATGCCGGCCGAGACGAAGAACAGCACCGCGAAGGCGTCGCGCAGCGGCAGCGATTCCTGCGCCGCGCGCTGGCTCAGCGGCGACTCGCCGAGCATCATGCCGGCAAAGAAGGCGCCGAGCGCCAGCGACACGCCGAACAGCTTGGTCGAGCCGAAGGCGACGCCAAGCGCGATCGCGAGCACCGCCAGCCGGAACAGCTCGCGCGAGCCGGTGTGGGCGATGTAATGCAGGATCCACGGGATCAGCCGGCGTCCGACCACCAGCATCAGCGCCATGAAGACGCCGATCTTGACGAAGGTCAGCAGCAGCACGCCGGGAAGCCCGAGCCCGAACCGGGCGGCGAGCGGGTCCGACATGAGCGCCTCGCCATTCCCGTTGGAAAGGCTGGCGAAGGCCGGGATCAGCACCAGCGCCAGCACCATCGCGAGGTCTTCGACGATCAGCCAGCCGACCGCGATGCGGCCCCGCTCGGTGTCCATCAGCCGCCGCTCCTGCATCGCGCGCAACAGCACCACGGTGCTGGCCACCGACAGCGCGAGACCGAACACGAGGCCCGCGCCGATCGGCCAACCCATTGCCCAGCCCAGCGCCATGCCCATCAGCGTGGCGGCGGCGATCTGCACGATCGCGCCGGGCACGGCGATGGCGCGCACCGACATCAGATCCTTGAGCGAGAAATGCAGGCCGACGCCGAACATCAGGAGAATGATGCCGAGCTCGGCGAGCTCCGTGGCCAGCGCCTGATCGGCGACGAAGCCGGGCGTGAAGGGGCCGACGGCGACGCCGGCCAGGAGATAGCCGACCAGCGGCGGAAACCGGAACCGCTGCGCGAGGGCTCCGAAGACGAAGGCAAGGCCGAGGCCAGCGACGATGGTCGCGATGAGAGGTGTGTCGTGCGGCATCTCGACTTGTTGCACAGGATGGCGCTGTGCGCACCGCGACCAAGTGAGGCAGAGTTCCCCCGGGCAGATGCATGGGGATGATGCCCATCCGGCTCGCGAATTCGGTGGTGAAGATCGCGATCGGTTCCGTATGATCGGACACGAGCCATCACGGGGTGCCCTGACACAATGCCCGCCGATCTCGTCCAGACGTTTCGCGCCTTCGCCTACAACAACGCATGGGCGAACCATCGCCTGCTGACCGCCTGCGCCAAGCTTGGCGCGGAAGAATTCGCCGCCGAGCGCACGGGCTTCTTCCCCAGCCTGCAGAAGACCTTGAACCACATCTACGTCATCGACCTGTTCTACGTCGACGCGCTGGAGGGCGGCTGGCTCGGCCCGATGGCGTGGCAGGACCAGGTGCCGTTCCCGCGCCTGCCCGATCTCGTCAAGGCGCAGACCGCGATGGACCGCCGCCTGATCGGCTTCTGCGAGGCGCTGACGCCGGCGCGGCTCGACGACACCGTCCGCATCAACCGCGAGACGCGGGTGCAGAACGAGCGCTGCGACCGACTCCTGCTGCATCTGTTCCAGCACGACATCCATCACCGCGGCCAGGCCCACGCGATGCTGTCGTCGACATCGGTCGCGCCGCCGCAGCTCGACGAGTTCTTCCCGGCCGACGACGCAACGTTGCGGGCCGGCGATTTCAGCGCGCTGGGGTTCAGCGAGGAGAAGGTGTGGAAGGGCTGAGGAGCCGTGGCAATCGTAGGGTGGGCAAAGGCGCAGACGTGCTGTCTCCTCACACGAGATCGCAGTGGCGCCGTGCCCACCATCTTGCTGATGAGTTCGCCGTTCGATGGTGGGCACGCCGCCGCCTGCGGCGGCCGCTTTGCCCACCCTACGACAGCTAAGCCTGGGCTCGCGCCCTCGCAACATTGCAAGGCGTGCGCCGAGGTACCTGCCTGGAGAATACTCCGCCTACTTCACCGGCTCCAAAATCGACACGTAGTTGGCGACGGCGGCGCCGCCCATGTTGAAGATGCCGCCGAGCTTGGCGTTGGGGAGTTGCATGCCCCCGGGTGCGGAGCCGGTGAGCTGCATCGCGGTCATCACGTGCATGGAGACGCCGGTTGCGCCGATCGGGTGGCCCTTGGCTTTCAGGCCGCCGGACGGATTGACCGGGAGCATGCCGTCCTTGAGCGTCCAACCTTCCTTGATGGCGCGGGCGCCCTGCCCGCGCGGCGTCAGGCCCATTGCCTCGTACTCGATCAGTTCGGCCACGGTGAAACAGTCATGAGTCTCGACGAAGGAGAGATCCGACAAAGTGACGCCGGCCTTTTCCAGGGCGCGCTGCCAGGCGACGGTGCAGCCCTCGAAGGCGAGGATGTCGCGCTTGGACATCGGCAGGAAGTCCTGCGCATGCGCTGTGGCGCGGACATTGACGGCCTTGGCAAAGGACTTCGCGGTCTCGCTGTCGGCCAGCACGAGCGCGGCAGCGCCGTCGGACACCAGCGAGCAGTCGGTGCGCTTCAGGGGGCCGGCGACATACGGATTCTTCTCGCTCTCGGAGCGGCAGAACTCGAAGCCGAAATCCTTGCGCATCTGCGCGAACGGATTGGCGACGCCGTTCTTGTGGTTCTTGGCGGCGATCAGCGCCAGCGCGTCCGACTGGTCGCCATATTTCTGGAAATAGCCCTGCGCAATCTTGCCGAACACGCCGGCGAAGCCGCCGACGGTGTCACCGTCCTCCGGCAGATAGGAGGCCTTGAGCAGGTTCTTGCCAATCTCCGGACCCGGCGTGCGCGTCATCTGCTCGACGCCGACGACGAGGACGATCTTGGCCGCGCCAGCGGCAATCGCCCGGATGCCCTGGTGGACGGCGGCAGAGCCCGTGGCGCAGGCGTTCTCGACCCGCGTCGCCGGCTTGAAGCGCAGCGCCGGATCGGCCTGCAGCACCAGCGAGGCGGTGAAGTCCTGGGCTGAGAAGCCGGCGTTGAAATGGCCGAGCACGATCTCGTCGACGTCGCCGGCCGAAATGCCGGCGTCGGCGAGCGCCTCATTGGCGACCTTGACGACGAGGCTCTCGACGGTCTCGGCGTCGAATTTCCCGAACGGCGTATGCGCCCATCCGACGATGCTGGCGGTCATGCTGTCTCTCCCGAATGTCTCCCTGCCCTCACATGGCGCGTTGCGCCATGTGAGTCCAGAGGCTGGTGGCGGTCTCAGGCCACGAACTTGCCACCGAGCTCATCCTCGATGTGGATCCGGATGATGTCGTCGAAGGTCTTTTCCTCGGTCGTGAAGCCGAGCTCGCGCGCCCGCTTCGCCTCGAATGTCCGCGGCCAGCCGGCGACGATGCCGACGATGAACGGATCGGGCTCGCGCCGGATGCGGGCGGCGACGGCGTCTCCGGCCACGCGCCGCAGCGCTGCGATCTGCTCGCCGACGGTCGCCGTCAGCCCGGGCATGGTGAGGTTGCGGCGCGGGCCGATCCTGGCCGTATCCATGGTCGCGGCGTGCAGCAGGAAGCCGACGGCCGAGCGCGGCGTCGCATGCCAGTGCTGGACGTCTTCGGACACCGGCAGCACCGCTTCCTTGCCCGCCAGCGGCTCGCGCAGGATGTTGGAGAAGAAGCCGGAGGCGGCCTTGTTGGGTGCGCCGGGACGGATGCAGATGGTCGGCAGCCGGATGCCGACACCGTCGAAGAAGCCGCGGCGGCTGTAATCGGCCAGCAGGAGCTCGCCGATCGCCTTCTGGGTGCCGTAGCTCAGGAGCGGTGCATTGACGAACTCGTCGCCGATGGCGTCCGGGAACGGCGCGCCGAACACCGCGATCGACGAGGTGAAGACCAGCCGCGGCTTGTAGCCGTCGCCGATCAGCCTGACCGCGTCGAACAGCATCCGCGTGCCGTCGAGGTTGATGCGGTAGCCCTTGTCGAAATCGAGCTCGGCCTCGCCCGAGACGATCGCGGCGAGATGGAAGATCACGTCGGGACGGCCGGCGACGAGCTTCTCGGCGAAGCCTGCCACGGCGAAGTCGCCGGCGATGGTCTCGACCGCGATGGCCGTGTCGGGCTTCGACGGCGCGACGATGTCCTGCAGGGTCATGCGGGTGATGGCGCTATTGCCGAGGCGGCCGTCGCGGATGAGCCGCTCCACCAGCTTGCGCCCGACCATGCCGGCGGCGCCGAGAACGAGAATATGCAAGGGATGCTCCTTGTTTCTTTTTGTTTGATCACGGCCGCGATCATCGCCGTTGCGAATGCGGTCGACATTACTGTGCCCTCTCCCCTTGTGGGAGAGGGCATCACCGCAGGTGCCGCATGCTCGATTGGGTGAGGGGTTGGTCCCACGAGCTCCGCCGTCGCGGAGAGAGACCCCTCACCCGGCGGCGCGCTTCGCGCGCCACCACCCTCTCCCACAAGGGGAGAGGGTGCACCACCCGTGCGGCGCCGTGTCCGTTCTAGTGCGAAAGCCGCCCTACTCCTTCACCGCGCCGGTCATGGCCGACACATAATGCTCGACGAAGAAGGCGTAAAGGATCACGAGGGGCAGCGAGCCGACCAGGGCGCCGGCCATCAACGATCCCCATTTGTAGATGTCGCCGTCGACGAACTCGTTGACGATCGCGACCGGCACGGTCTTGTTCGGGGTCGATTGCAGGAAGGTCAGCGCGTAGATGAACTCGTTCCAGCACAAGGTGAACGAGAAGATGAAGGCCGAGATCAGGCCGGGCACCGCGAGCGGCACCACGATCTTGACCAGGATCTGCCAGCGGCTGGCGCCGTCGATCAGGGCGCATTCCTCGAGCTCGAACGGGATGGTCTTGAAGTAGCCCATCAGGAGCCAGGTCGAGAACGGGATCAGCAAGGTCGGATAGACCAGGATCAGGGACAGCGGCGAATCGAACAGGCCGTAGGCCTGGATCACCGAGGCCAGCGGGATGAACAGGATCGACGGCGGCACGAGGTAGGCGAAGAAGATCAGCACGCCGACGGTGTCGGCGCCCTTGAAGCGCAGCCGCACGATGGCGTAGGCCGCGAGCACGGAGGCGAAGATCGACAAGGTGGTGGCGCCGACCGCGACATACATCGTGTTCCACAGCCAGCGAGGATATTGCGTCTCGAACAGCAGTTTCGAGATGTGCTTGAAGGTCGGATGCACCACCCAGAACGGGTTGTACTTCTCCATGTCGATCAGCTGCTCGTCGGGTTTGATCGAGGTCAGCCCCATCCAATAGAACGGGAACAGCAGCACCACGAGGATGATGAACAGCGGCAGATAGAGCGTGACGAGCCGGCGCGGCAGCGACTCGAGGTAGCTCATGCCCTCGGATTCGTCGGAGCCGGCCGTGGTGGGCGCCTTGGCGTGCAGCGTGGTGTCGGTCATTGGTCGGATCCTTGCTGCCATTTGCGCCGTTGCATGCCGAACCAGGAGATCGCGATCGCCGCGGCCAGGAACGGGATCATCGCGGTGGCAATCGCGGCGCCCTCGCCGAGCCGGCCCGAGATGATGCCGCGCTGATAGCTGAGCGTCGCCATCAGATGGGTGGCGTTGACCGGGCCGCCGCGGGTCAGCGCCCAGATCAGCTGGAAGTCGGTGAAGGTGAACAGCACCGAGAATGTCATGACCACCGCGATGATCGGCGTCAGCAAGGGATAGGTGATGAAGCGGAAGCGCTGCCAGCTGGTGGCGCCATCGAGCGTCGCGGCCTCATACAGCGAGGGCGACACGGTCTGCAGGCCGGCGAGCAAGGTGATGGCGACGAACGGCACGCCGCGCCAGATGTTGGCGATGATGACCGAGGCGCGCGCCCAGGAGGTGTCGCCGAGGAAGTTGATGTTCTGGGTGATGACGCCGAGCTTGATCAGCGACCAGGAGATGATCGAAAATTGCGAGTCGTAGATCCACCAGAACGCGATCGCCGACAGCACGGTGGGCACGATGAAGGGGATCAGCACGATGGCACGGATCAGTGCCTTGAACGGCATGTGCCGGTTCAAGAGCAGCGCGAGATACAGACCGATCGCGAATTTGATGGCTGATGCCACGATGGTGTAGAGCAGCGTGTTGAATACCGACAGCCAGAAGATCGAATCGTCCCACAGCCATTCATAGTTCTCGACCCCGACGAAGACGCCGCTGCGGCCGATCTTCTCGTCGGTGAAGCTCATCCAGACGCCTAAGCCGAGCGGATAGGCCAGGAACAGGATCAGGAACGCCGCCGCCGGCAGCATGAACCACAGCGCGATGACGTTGCGGTTGGTCTTGATCCGCGCCCATGCCGAAGGCTCGCTGATGGCGGCGCCTCGCGGCAACGTGGTCTGAATGGTACTCATGTATCCAGCAGCTCCAATTCCGGAGACGTAGCAGCAGGCGGCGATCAATCCGCGTCCTCGTCGTCGCGAGTGAAGCGAAGCAATCCAGGGCCGAACAGAAGGTCTGGGATTGCTTCGTCGCCTTTCGGCTCCTCGCAATGACGAAAATCACGAACCCGTAGGGTGGGCAAAGGACTCGGCGCGATGCTCGCATCGTGCCGAGACCGTGCCCACCGCCGGTGGTGCGATATGGTCGGTGGGCACGGCGCGCGAGACATCGCGATCCCTCGCGTCGATCCCGGCGCGCCTTTGCCCACCCTACGCAGTCAACAAACGCCGGCGCGATTGACGCCGGCGCTGACCGCCTCAGCGGAAGATGCGCTTGGCCGAGCGCTCGGCGCTCGCCATCGCCGTCTTCACGTCCTCGCGGCCGGTGCAGTAGTTCGCGAACATGTCGACCAGGACGAAGTCGGCGATCGCGGCCGCAGCCGCCTCGCCGAGCTTGCCGAGGCCGGCCGGCGTGGTCGCTGTGGCGGCAACCTCGCGATACGGCGTGTTCTTCGGATCGACCGTCCAGATCGGGTTGGCGTCGTAGGCCTTGAGGAAGTGCGACAGATACCCCTGCGCCGCCTCGATCCACGGATTGAACTGCTCCGGCTCCAGCATGAAGGCGGTGAACGCCTTGCAGGTCTGCGGGTACTTGGAGAAGTTGAACACCAGGATCGGGAAGCCCAGATGCATCTCGCGGGTCTTGCCGTCGAGGCCGGGCGGCAGATGCGCGTGGTTCATGTCCTCGGCGATCTGCGGCGCCTCCTTCTTGGCGGTGACGTAGATCGAGATGCCGTTGACGGTCGCGTAAAGCTGGCCGGCCAGGAACGCCTTGTTGTTGGACGAGTCGTTCCACGACGCGGTGCCCGGCACGAAGTTGTCGTACAGGCCCTTGACGTATTCGAGCGCCTTGGCGGTCTCGGGCGAGTTGATGACGACCTTGTTGTCCTTGTCGATCAGGTTGCCGCCATGCGCCCACAGCGCCCAGTGCACCCAGCCATTGGCGTCGCCCGAGGCGTGGCCGAGCGCCATGCCGCCGGGGGTGCCGTTCTTGTTCATCGCCTTGAAGAACTCGGACAGACCCGCGAGGTCCTTCGGGAACTCCTTGAAGCCGGCCTTCTCGGCCGCGGAGATGCGGTAGTTGACGAGACCGCCGGTGGCGGCGACGGGGATGCCGATCCACTTGCCGTCGAGCATGCCATAGGCCTTGCCCGAGTCGGTCCAGCCGCCGCACTTCTTGCCGAGGTAGTCGGCAACGTCGGTCATGTCGACGCATTTGTTGGAGAACAGGAAGGGCAGCGTGTACAGGCCCCACACCATGTCGAGCCCCTGTCCCGTATTGGCCGCGACCGAGGCCTTGGGCTGGACGTCGTCATAGGATTCGTTGGAGATGTTGATGGTGACGTTGTTGGCCTTCTGGAAGGCGTCGACGATCTTCATGAAGGCCACGTCCTCGGCCTCGACGAAGCGCTTCCAGCGCATCATGTTGATCTTGGCGCCGGGCTCCGGCTTGAACGGCGAGGTCTGCGCCCAGGCCTTGGCGTAGCCGAGCAGATCCTCGGCCGACATCGTGGCGGCTGCCGCCAAAAGGGTCGCGCCGCCCTTGAGCAAAGACCGCCGGTCCGTGGGGAAATGCGTCATCTGAAGTTTTCTCCCGTTGAATATATTGCTTGTTTTGCTTGTTGTATTCTTGCGTCGCGCGGCCGGATCAAAGTCTCCGGCCGCTGTCCTTGTCGAACAGATGCGCCGCCGACGCGCGCGGACGCAAATGGATCTTCTCGCCGGGATTGACCTCGTGGCGATCGCGGAACACCGCGATGATGTCCTGGGTGCCGATGCGGGCGACGATCTGGGTCTCCGATCCCGTCGGCTCGACCACGACGACCTCGGCCTCGATGCCGTCGTCGGCGAGTTCGAGATGCTCGGGCCGCACGCCGTAGACGACGGGACGGCCGTCGGACGCGGCAGGTGCCGTCAGGATCGGCAGCTTGGCGCCGTTCTCGGTCTCGACATAGACCGAGCCGTTGGACTTGAGATGACCGTTGAGGAAGTTCATTGCCGGCGAGCCGATGAAGCCGGCGACGAACTGATTGTCCGGCTTGTCGTAGAGGTCGAGCGGCGAGCCCATCTGCTCGACGATGCCGTCATGCATCACGACGATCTTGTCGGCCATGGTCATGGCTTCGATCTGGTCGTGGGTGACGTAGACGGTGGTGGTCTTGAGCCGCTGATGCAGTTCCTTGATCTCGGTCCGCATCGCCACGCGCAGCTTGGCGTCGAGATTGGACAGCGGCTCGTCGAACAGGAACACCTGCGGATCGCGCACGATGGCGCGGCCCATCGCGACGCGCTGGCGCTGGCCGCCGGAGAGCTGGCGCGGATAGCGGTCGAGCAGCGGCGTCAGCGCCAGGATCTCGGCGGCGCGCGCCACGCCCTTCTTGATGTCCTCGGGCCGCGCGCCGCGCAGCTTCAGCGAGAAGCCCATGTTGTCGGCGACGGTCATGTGCGGATAGAGCGCGTAGTTCTGGAACACCATCGCGATGTCGCGCTCTTTCGGCTGCACGTTGTTGACGACGCGCTCGCCGATCGAGATCGTTCCGGCGGTGATGTTCTCGAGACCAGCGAGCATGCGCAGCAGCGTCGACTTGCCGCAGCCGGACGGCCCGACCAGCACGACGAACTCGCCATCCTCGATCGGGATGGTCACGCCGTGCAGGACCTCGAATCCGCCGAACGATTTGCGCACGTCGCGAATTTGCACCGACGACATCAATTTCCTCCTCAAAGACCGGCAGCATTGGCTGCATGCCGGCGGCTTCCTGACCGTTGTTCTCGGCCGTTTGATCTGGCCGCTTGTCGTTGTCTCGTTCGCCGCGTTTCTTGTTATTGTTCTTGATCGTCTCGACTGCGTTGCGAAACTGGAAACCAGCTTCGCAGAGATCGTCCGCAGTTCAAATCCGTCGCAATGCTTCGCTTAGCAACCACGTGATAGCGCTGTCAATATCGCTTGTGTACCAGACCGCCTATGCTATGAGCAACGCATGGGACGGAAACGCATCACGCCGGGCAAAGCACGGCTGACCGAAGTCGCTGCACTGGCGGGCGTCAGCCCGATCACGGTGTCACGCTTCTTCCGCAATCCCGACACGGTCTCGGCCGCGCGCCGCCTGCGGATCGAGAGCGCCGCCAAGGATCTCGGCTACGTCCCGAACCTCGCTGCGCGCGCGCTCGCATCGCAACGCACCGAAGTGATCGGCGTGCTGATACCGTCCCTCACCAACAACGTGTTCTCCGACGTGCTGCGCGGCATCTATGACGCGTTCGAAGGCAGCCGCTACAGCATCCAGCTGGCCAACACCCGCTACAGTGTGCTGCAGGAGGAGCGCCTGCTGCGGCTGTTCCTGATGCAGAAGCCCGCCGGCCTGATCGTGACCGGCGTGGATCAGACGGCGGAAGGCCGTGCGATCGTGCAGGCGGCCGATTGTCCCGTGGTGCAGATCATGGAGCTCGGCACTGATCCGATCGACATGATGATCGGCTTTTCTCACGTCGACGCCTGCTTTGCAGCGATTTCGCACCTTCTCGCCCAGGGCTGCCGGCGCATCGGCTTCCTGGGCGCGCGCATGGACCCAAGGGTGCAGCGCCGCCTGCAGGGCTACCAGAACGCGATGAGAGGCGCCGGGCTGTTCGATCCGCGACTGATCGTCACAACCGCGGTTCCGACCTCGACGACCATGGGCGGCAGCCTGTTCTCGGATCTGATCCTGCGGGCGCCGGATCTCGATGCCGTGTTCTGCGCCAATGACGACCTCGCGCTGGGCGTGCTGTTCGAATGCCAGCGGCGGCACATCGCCGTGCCCGAGCAGATCGCGATCGTCGGCTTCAACGACATGGAGTTCATGGCCGCTGCCGTTCCGGCGCTCACCAGCGTGCGGACCAATCGCTACGAAATGGGCCTGCGCGCTGCGACCATGATCATGGACGAGATCGAGGGGCGCGAGGTCACCGCCCGCGTCGTCGATCTCGGCTTCGAGGTGATCGAACGGCAGAGTTCGACGCTGCAGCGCGCGGCCGCGACCGCCGCGGCGCAAGCCGACCGGGCCTCGGGAACAAAATGGTAGCGCAACCAAAACTGCTGATCTAGAACCACGCGAGCCGACGACCACTTAAACCAAAGACGTAGGCGATCATCGAAGCCGGTCAATTGCTCCTGACTGCTGTGTTCCGTTTCACGCAATCGTTGCGGGAGCGGAGCACCCCTGACAGACCGGCTCGCACCGTTTGCACTGCGGGAGAAAACGAATGACAAAATCCAACGGACATGCCGGCAACGGCGCTGACAAGAGCCGCAAGCTGCGGTCACAGGCCTGGTTCAACGATCCGCACAATCCGGGTATGACCGCGCTCTATCTCGAGCGCTATCTCAACTACGGCCTGACCCGCGCCGAGTTGCAGTCCGGCAAGCCGATCATCGGCATCGCACAAACGGGTAACGACCTCTCGCCCTGCAACCGGCATCACATCGAGCTGGCGCATCGCGTCCGCGAGGGCATCCGCGCCGCCGGCGGCATCGCGATGGAATTTCCGACCCATCCGATCCAGGAGACCGGCAAGCGGCCGACCGCGGCGCTCGACCGCAACCTCGCTTATCTCGGCCTCGTCGAAATCCTGTTCGGCTATCCGCTCGACGGCGTGGTGCTGACCACCGGCTGCGACAAGACCACACCGGCCTGCCTGATGGCGGCTGCGACCGTGAACATTCCCGCCATCGTGCTGTCGGGCGGGCCGATGCTGAATGGCTGGCACGAGGGCCAGCGTACCGGCTCCGGCACCGTGGTGTGGAAGTCGCGCGAGCGGCTGGCCGCGGGCGAGATCGGCTACGAGGAATTCATGCAGATCGTGGCGTCCTCGGCGCCGTCGGTCGGGCACTGCAACACCATGGGCACGGCCTCGACGATGAATGCGCTCGCCGAGGCGCTCGGCATGTCCCTGCCCGGCTGCGCCGCCATCCCGGCGCCGTATCGCGAACGCGGCCAGATCGCCTATGAGACCGGTGAGCGGATCGTCGACATGGTCTGGGAGGACCTCAAGCCGTCGGACATCCTGACGCGCAAGGCGTTCGAGAACTGCATTGTCGCCAACTCGGCGATCGGCGGCTCGACCAATGCGCCGATCCACATCAACGCGCTGGCGCGCCATGTCGGTGTCGAGCTCAATATCGATGACTGGCAGACATTCGGCCACGACGTGCCGCTGCTGGTCAACATGCAGCCGGCCGGCTTCTATCTCGGCGAGGAATTCCATCGCGCCGGCGGCGTGCCGGCGGTCATCGGCGAGCTGATTCGCCACAAGCGCATCCACGAGGACGCGATCACCGTCAACGGCCGCAGCATGGGCGACAATTGCCGCGCAGCGCCGAAGCCCGACAACGACGTGATCTGGTCCTACGACAAGCCGCTGGTGAAGGATGCCGGCTTCCTGGTGCTGCGCGGCAATTTGTTCGATTCCGCGATCATGAAGACCAGCGTGATCTCCAAGGAGTTCCGCGACCGCTATCTCGTCAACCCGAAGGACCCCAATGCCTTCGAGGGCCGCGCCATCGTGTTCGAGGGCCCGGAGGACTATCACGACCGCATCGACGATCCGCAGCTTGCGATCGACGAGCACTGCGTGCTGTTCATCCGCGGCGCCGGCCCGATCGGCTATCCCGGCGGCGCCGAGGTCGTGAACATGCAGCCGCCGGCGGCGCTGATCAAACGCGGCATCCTGTCCCTGCCCTGCATCGGCGACGGCCGGCAGTCCGGCACCTCGGGCTCGCCGTCGATCCTCAACGCCTCGCCGGAGGCTGCGGCCGATGGCGGGCTTGCGATCCTGAAGACGGGGGACAGAGTGCGCATCGACCTCAACAAGGGCTCGGCCAACATCCTGATCTCGGATGAGGAGCTGGCGAAGCGTCGCGCCGAGCTGAAGGCCCGGGGGGGCTTCCCGCATCCGGCCAACCAGACGCCGTGGCAGGAGCTCTATCGCAACACCGTCGGCCAGCAGGCCACCGGCGCCTGCATGGAGCTCGCCACGCGATACCAGAACATCGCCGGCACCGTGGGTGTGGCAAGGCATAATCATTGAACCAGCTATCGTCATGGCGAGCGAAGCGACCTGTCCGCCATAGCCCGAAGGGCGACGGCGGAAGCAATCCAGGGCCCAGCAAGAGACTCTGGATTGCTTCGTCGCTTCGCTCCTCGCAATGACGGAGAAAGACAAACACCAGAGTCCCAGGGAGACCCCATGTCCGACCGCCTCAAGGGCAAACGCGCCTTTGTCACCGCCGCCGCCGCCGGCATCGGCCGTGCCTGCGCCGTCGCTTTCGCGCGGCAAGGCGCCACCGTGTTCGCCAGCGATATCGACGAGAAGGGCTTGGCCACGCTGAAGAGCGAGGGCATTGCCGAGGTCGCAACTCTCGACGTCAGCAACACGGCAGCGGTGAACGCGATGGCCGAGCGGGTGGGCAAGGTCGAGATCCTGCTCAATGCCGCAGGCTTCGTGCACAATGGCAGCATCCTCGACTGTTCGGATGACGACTGGGATTTCTCGTTCGACCTCAACGTCAAGTCGATGCACCGCACGATCCGCGCCTTCCTGCCGAAGATGCTGACTGATGGCGGCGGCGCGATCGTCAACATCGCCTCCGCTGCCGGCGTGTTCAAGGCCGCGCCGAACCGCTACGTCTACGGTGCGACCAAGGCCGCGGTGGCGGCGCTGACGCGCTCGGTCGCCGCCGATTTCGTCGGCAAGCAGATCCGCTGCAACTGCATCTGCCCGGGCACGATCGAAACACCCTCGATGCTCGGCCGAGCCGCCTCCGCCGGCCCGAACGGGCTGGAGATGTTCATCTCGCGCCAGCCGATGGGCCGGCTCGGCACCGCCGAGGAGATCGCGCATCTGGCCGTCTATCTCGCCAGCGACGAGAGCGCATTCACCACCGGCGTGGCGCACACCATCGACGGCGGCTGGACGCTGTAGTTTCTCCTCATCCTGAGGAGCCGCGCACGCGGCGTCTCGAAGGATGGGGCCCGGATGCCTGGGGGCCTCATGGTTCGAGACGCGCTCACGCGCTCCTCACCATGAGGTTCAAAAGCCGAAGCACTGCACACCGGACCATGAACACGCCGAGAGGCGTGCTCATGGAGAGGGTTTCGCGTCGAAGGCGGCGGCGCGGCACGTTCATTTTCGGGGCACACCTTCGCTCCTCACCCTGAGAGGGTGTGAATCTTTCTCAAAGATTTCGGGTTTGCCAGGG